>NZ_JBHXWK010000001.1:1114914-1449590 GCF_042671685.1 Streptomyces sp. NPDC127595
TTTTAATACCCCCCCCCCCCCCCGGGCCCGGTCTGGGGGCCCCCCCCCGGGCGCGGCCCGCATGCGGGGGCCCCACCCCCCGGGCGCACGGCCCCCCCGCCAAAACGGGTGGGGGGCCGGCCCGCGCCCGCCCCCACCACCGTTTTCCCCGGGAGGCACGTCCGCCGGGAGCGTCTCGCCCCCTCTGCCGGGCATCGCCGGCCTGGACGCACCGATACCGGACCAGGTCGGCTGTGTCGTTATCATCCGATAGTGGGGTAATGTTCCCTTTGCCTTTATGGTGCGGTTTTCTCCCGGGGTGGTCGATGTCCCGCAAGCGTCCGACGGACGACGGCGACGAGCTGCTGGCCCGGCTCGGGTCGCTGACGGCGCAGGCGCGTGAGCGTGCGGAGTTCCAGCGCTCACAGGTCGAGCTGGCCATCGCGCTGCAACGCGGCATGCTCCCCGGAGACATGCCGAGCGCCCCCGGATTCGATGTGGCCGTCCAGTACGCACCGGCCTGCTACGGCCTCAACGTGGGCGGCGACTGGTACGACGCCTTCGAGCTGCCTGACGGACGCATCGGGCTCTCCATCGGTGATGTCCAGGGACACAACATCGAGGCGGCCGCGTTCATGGGCCAGGTCCGGGTCGGGCTGCGGGCGCTCGCCTCCGTCACGAGCGAGCCGGGAGAACTCCTCGCCCGGACGAACGACCTCCTCCTCTCCATCGGCACCGACCTCTTCGCCACCTGCACCTTCATGCGGCTCGACCCGTCCACCGGAGTGCTGGAGAGCGCACGGGCAGGGCACATACCGTGCGTCTGGGCGACGGCGGACGGAAAGTCCGGCATTACCGAGGACGAAGGCGGTCCTCCGCTGGGCGTGGAGGTGGGCACGGAGTACCCGGTGACCCGGTACCGGCTCACCACCGGCGGACTGTTCGTGCTGTTGACCGACGGTGTGGTCGAGGGTCCTTCGATGAGCGTCGACGAGGGGCTCGATCAGGTGGTGCGGCTCGCGGGCATCGCCGCCGTGGCGGGTCTGTCGGCCGGTTCACTCGCCGCCGGAGTGATCAAGGGCGCCGAGCGCGTGGGACACGAGGACGACGCGGCCGTACTGGTGGTCGGCCACGAGCCGTCCGGCCTTCGGCCGTAGGACGCCGTAGGCGGTGGACGCTTCAGGGCGGAGGGCGCCGCAGGACGGAGGGCCCGGTAGGGCGGAGGGCGCCGTAGGACGGAGGGCCCGGTAGGACGGAGGGCGCCGCAGGACGGAGGGCGCCGTAGGACGGAGGGCCCGGTAGGACGGAGGACGCCGTAGGGCCGACGGCGACGCGGGAGGGGGGGGACGCCCGGAGGACCGACGGCGCCGCAGGCCGGAGGGGTGCCTCGCCTCGCCGACGCGGCGGCGGGGGTGTCTGATTGCTGCTGTGGTGGGTACACGCGAGCTGCGCCGACCGGTCGTCGTCGCCGTCCAGACGCTGGCCGTGGCCGCGTGCTACTTCGCGGCAGGGCGCCTGGGACTGATGCGGCGGCTCACCGTCGAAGGCGCGGTCTTCACGCCCATCTGGCCGCCCACGGGCGTGGCGGTGGCGGGCCTGTTGATCTTCGGGATCCGTTGCTGGCTCGGGATCGCGATCGGCGCCCTCCTCGTCGTCATCACCCTCGGCTCGCTCCAGCCCCCCGCGCCTGCGATCGGCATCATCGCGGCCAACACCGCGGCTCCGGTCTGCGCCTATCTCACGCTGCGCGGACTGGGCTTCCGGACCGACCTCAGCCGTCTGCGCGACGGCCTTGCCCTGGTGTTCCTGGGGGCCCTCGGCAGCATGCTGATCAGCGCCACCGTCGACGTCGGCGTGCTGGTCCTCGCGGACAAGATCGCCGCACACAACTTCTGGTCCGTGTGGCTGGCGTGGTGGGTGGGCGACGCGATGGGTGTCCTGATCGTCACCCCGGTCCTTCTCATGCTGTACCGGATACGCCTGCCGTTGCGCGCGCCGCGGTGGAAAGAGGCCGTGATACTGGGGCTCGTCGTCTGTGTCGTCGTGCCGTTCGCCGCGTACAGCCCGATCAGTCTGCTGTTCCTCGTCTATCCGCTGCTGGTCTGGGCGGCGCTGCGTTTCCCGCAGGGAGGCAGTGTGCTCTGTGCCCTCTTCGCCTCCGTGACGGCCACCGTCGCGGCCACGGAACGGGTCGGTCCGTTCGGGCGGCTGAGTGATACCGCGCTGATGTTCAAACTCCAGGCCTTCAACGGATCCATGGCCCTGACCGCACTGCTCCTCTCGGCCGTGATCACTGAGCAGCGCAACACAAGGCGCTCCGTGGAACTGGCCTGTCAGGATCTGGTGGAGGTGCTGGAGAACCTCACTGCCGGGAATGCCCCACCCATGCCGCCGCCACCGGACGGCGAGGGCAGAGGGCGACACAACGGAGCGCGTGAGTGATGAGCCGCCCGTCGCCTCGAGCGGCCCCCTCGGCCGACGGATGTGCTGCCCCGAGGACACCGGCAGGCGAGGCTTTCGGCCACCGTCGCACCACGGTGCGACCGGGGAGTTCCGATGAGGAAAGATGAGACCGCAAACGAAGAACAACCGATGTGGAGGTGCGCGCCCATGCCGCACGAGCGAGCGGGCCAACAGGCAGGCCCCGAGGACCTCGTCGACGTAGCCCGGTTGGTCACGGCGTACTACTCGCTGCACCCCGACCCGGCGGAACCCGGCCAGCGCGTCGCCTTCGGTACGTCCGGACATCGCGGGTCGTCACTGGCGACCGCCTTCAACGAGGACCACATCGCCGCGACGAGCCAGGCGATCTGCGAGTACCGCGACGCCCAGGGCATCGACGGTCCGCTCTTCCTGGGCGCCGACACCCATGGCCTGTCGGAGCCCGCCAAGGTCACCGCCCTGGAGGTGTTCGCGGCCAACGATGTGTCGGTGCTCCTCGACAGCGCGGACGGCTACACGCCCACACCGGCCGTCTCGCACGCCATCCTCGCCCACAACCGGGGCCGGTCCGCCGGCTTCGCGGACGGGGTCGTGGTCACCCCCTCCCACAATCCGCCCGCCGACGGTGGCTTCAAGTACAACCCGCCGAACGGCGGCCCGGCGGGCTCCGAGGCGACCGGCTGGATCCAGGACCGGGCCAACGAACTCATCGCGGGCGGCCTCAAGGACGTACGCCGCATCACCTACGCCAGGGCGCTGACCGCTCCCGGCACCGGCCGCTACGACTTCCTCGGCGCCTACGTGGCCGACCTGCCGCAGGTGCTGGACCTGGACGCGATCCGGGCGGCCGGTGTGCGCATCGGCGCGGACCCCCTGGGCGGGGCATCGGTCGCCTACTGGGGACGCATCGCCGAACAGCACGCGCTCGACCTCACCGTGGTCAACCCGCTTGCCGACCCCACCTGGCGGTTCATGACGCTGGACTGGGACGGCAAGATCCGTATGGACTGTTCCTCGCCCTATGCCATGGCCTCGCTGATCGAGCAGCGCGACCGCTTCCAGATCGCCACGGGCAACGACGCCGACGCCGACCGCCACGGGATCGTCACCCCGGACGCCGGACTCATGAACCCCAACCACTACCTCGCCGCCGCCATCTTCTACCTGTACTCCCACCGGGAGCAGTGGCCCGCGGACACGGGGATCGGCAAGACGCTGGTGTCGTCGGGGATGATCGACCGGGTCGCCGCGGACCTGGGCCGTCGACTGGTCGAGGTGCCGGTGGGATTCAAGTGGTTCGTGGACGGGCTGTCCGACGGCTCACTCGGTTTCGGCGGGGAGGAGTCGGCCGGTGCTTCCTTCCTGCGCCACGACGGCTCGGTGTGGACCACCGACAAGGACGGCATCATCCTGGCTCTGCTCGCCTCGGAGATCACGGCCGTGACCGGGAAGACGCCGTCGGAGCACTATGCCGCGCTGACCGCACGTTTCGGCGAGCCCGCGTACGAGCGCATCGACGCCCCGGCGACCCGTGAGGAGAAGGCCCTCCTCGCCAAGCTCTCGCCCGCGCAGGTCAGCACGGACACCTTGGCGGGAGAAGACGTCACCGCGGTACTCACCGAGGCTCCGGGCAATGGCGCGTCCATCGGCGGCATCAAGGTGACCACCGCCAGCGCCTGGTTCGCGGCCCGTCCCTCGGGCACCGAGGACGTCTACAAGATCTACGCCGAGTCCTTCCTCGGCAGCGACCATCTTCGTCAGGTCCAGGAGGAGGCGAAGACCGTGGTCTCGGCGGCGTTGGGCGGCTGACGACGAGGGCGTGGCCCCGGACGGGGTCGGCAGGGGTCGGTGTACGGCGGGGCGGATGCGCTGCCGTACAGCACGCCACGCATCCGGGTGGCGGCCGAATCCATCGACAGGTGTGCGTGCGGGCGCGGCAAAGGGGCGTGCCCGCACGCGTTCACGCGTTCACTCGCACCGGTCGCCGCAGCAGATAGGCGGCGGCGCCCGTGACGAGGACGGCCATGCACGCGATGAACACCAGCCCCGCACCCTCCAGGCCCATCGGGCCCGTCAGCACCCCCACGCCGATCACCGGCAGAGAGATGCCGGCGTACGCCACCACGAACAGCATCGAGATCACTGCCGCGCGCCGGTCCGGGGGAGAGGCCTCGGCCACCGCGGACAGCGCTCCGCGGAACGCCAGCCCCTGGCCGACCCCGGCGACGAGCGCGCTCGCCACCACCAGTGACAGCAGGTCCCACCGCAGCGCACCCGCGAGCAGCGCAAGGGCGAGGAAGAGCGTGGCGCAGCCCAGCGGCAGCGACCGGCCGACCCCGACCCGGCCGACCAGCAGCTGCCCGACGATCGAGGCGAAGAAGGCCAGCGCGACGACAAGCCCGCTGACGGCGTGGTTGTCCACGTTCAGGGATTCCTCGAGGAAGGCCGGGCTGACCGCGGTGAACACCCCGAACAGCGCGAACCCCACGAAGGAGGCGATCGCCGCGGGCCCGAACACCGCCCGCACCTGAGGGGGCACGCCCGGCCGCTGCGGCCGTACGGTGCTCAGCGGCCGTCGCTCCCGTACGGTCTCGGGCAGGCTCAGCAGGACGAGGGCCGAGCCGGCCACCAGCACGAGGTGCACGGCGAACGGCAGGTACAGCGGCCAGTCGGCGTACTGGGCGAGCACTCCGGCGAGCAGCGGACCGCAGCCGAGGCCGCCCATGTTGACGGCTGTCGCCACGAACGTGGCCCGGGCGGCGCCGCCGGGTGGTGCCAGTTCCAGCACGTATACCGTGGCGGCCCCGGTGAACAGCCCGGCGGACAGTCCCGACATCAGCCGGCCCACATACAGCCAGGTCAGCCCGTCGGCGGACAGGAAGCAGACCGCGCTCAAGGTGGCGAATCCCAGGCCCGCCAGCAGTACGGGCCGCCTGCCCACGGCGTCCGAGGCGTTGCCGGCCAGCAGCAGTACGCCGATGACCCCGAAGGCGTACACGGCGTACACGACGGTCACCATCAGCTCGGAGAAGTCGAACTTCTCCTGGTAGAGGCTGTAGAGCGGGGTCGGCAGCGTGGTGCCGGCCATGCAGACGGCGAACACCGCCCCGCCGAGGAGACACTGGCGCCACCCTGGGCGATTTCCGTCCATACCGCCGACAATAATCCTGGGCGTCGTAGCCTGCGCGCTGCCGTGAGGGAGGGTCGAAGGTGGCGGCGGGCGTCCGGAGTGGGTGCCGGCGGGCGTGGAATGACGTACCTGAGCGGGTTCGTCAAGCGTCGAATTAAAGAAACGCTTGCGTTTCGCTCCAGGTCACCGTAGTTTATGTGTACGAAACCGTTTCGTATTGATGGGAGCTCGGGGCGTGTGCAGCCGCAGCAATAGCAAGCCCGACGTACCGCCTGAGGCGGGGTTCGCGGCCCTGGTTGTCACCGTCGTGGCGCGGACCGCGCGATGACGACCTCTCCGGTGTTCCTGGCTGTCGCCCTCTCCTTGGTCTCTGCGGTCTGCTACGCCACAGCAGCCGTGGTCCAGGAGAGGACCGCCGCCAGAACGCCGGACCTGCGCGGCGCCCTCATCCGCGGCTCGTGGTGGTGGTCGGTCGTTCTCAATGCCACCGGCGCCTTGCTGCACGTGGTCGCCCTGCGGTACGGGCCACTGACACTCGTGCAGCCGCTCGGCGCGCTGACCCTCGTGGCGGCAGTGCCCCTGGGCTCGCTGGCCGCCCGCCGACGGACCTCGGGAACGCAGTGGCGCGGCATGGCCCTCACCCTCGTCGGGCTGACCGCGCTGCTCACCGCCACCGCCTCGGGCAACGCGCCGGACAACACCCTGCACGCCACCGAGGTCCTGGTGGTCGCGCTCACCGCCGCCACCGTCGTCGCGGTGCTCGTCCGGCTCGCTTCGGGCCGATTCGGCCTCGGCGGCCTCGCCTTCGCGGCGGCTTCCGGTATCGCCTCGGGGGTCGGCTCCACACTGGCTCAGAAGCTCGCCGTCGGGCCGGCGCTGTCCTGGAGCGTGGCGGCGGTGACGGTCCTCACCGCCGCGTTCGCCGCGGCCGGGCTTCTGCTCTCCCAGAAGGCCTACCGCAGCGGCCTCGGCGGCCCGCTCGCCCTGCTCACCCTGGTCAACCCCGTCACCGCGTCCCTCATCGGCATCACCCTGCTCGGCGAAGGCTTCCAGTACGGGACGACCGGCACCGTGCTCGCCCTCGTCGGCGCCGCGGCGGCCGGCCGCGGTGTGGTCCTGCTCAGCAGGCCCCAGCCTCAGCACGACCATGACCACGACGACCACCCTGACCGCTTCGACGACGGCGACGGCCGACCGCGCCTGCGACGCCGGACGAGGCCGGTTGCCGCACCGGGCCTGCGACCCTCCCGGCTGTTCCGCACCGCGTTTGCGTCCACCGGCCGGGTACACCCGGCCGCGGGCGGCCTCACCGGAGCGAGTCGGGCCAGCTGAAGCCGGGCCATCTGAAATGGAGAACACGAACATGACGACTCTTCAACTGCGCCCTCGGACGTCCGTGCGTGCGGCGGGACTGGTGGACGTACCCGCCGTGGTGCGCCTGATCGCTCCGGCCCCGCCCTCGGCCTCGCCTTCAGCCCCGGCTCCGGGCGGCTCCGCACTGGACTGGGAGCAGGCGCAGAGCGCCATGCGGCTGGTGCTGGCCCACCATGCCCTCGAAGAGGGCCAGGTGTGGGTGGCCGAGCAGGAGGACGGGGCGCTCCTCGCGGCCGCCGTCTGGCTGCCGCCCGGCGTCGATTCCGAGCCCCCCGAGACGTACTTCAGCGGCCTTCTCGCCCGTGAACTCGCCATCAGCCCACAGCACCGTCCGGTCATGCCGGCGTTGCTGAAGGAGGCGGGACCCGACGGGCCGCACTGGAAGGTGGTCATCGCGGGCGCGCTGGACGACACGAGTGCCTGGGACCACACCGTCGCCGCCGACCTGCTGGCCCCGGGGCTGCACTCCGTCGACGATCAGTCCGCGACCGCCGTCGCGATCACGGTCTCCGCCCGTCACGCGGACCAGTTGCGGCCCCTCGGGTTCCGCCGGCCGCGCGAAGTCGACCTCATGCCGGGCGCGAGTGTATGGCTGACGACTCGTCAGCCGAAAATTCGGTCGGAGGCCTGACGGGCGGGTACCTGTTGCCGGCAATCGCACAGGATCCGGGCTCCTGCCGGTGAAGAACTTTCCCAGACCCCTCCAGACCCCTCCAGAACCCTCCAGACCCCCCAGGGCCGCCGCGTCGCCGTGAACGGCACCCGGGCGCCGGGGGAGTACTGAAGTTGACTTCGAGCGCACTCCAGGGTGTTCGCTGGTGAAGTACGGCCGCGCCGTCGTGACGGAGCGGGCGATGACTTTCATGAGGGAGTACGCCATGACACAGAAGGTCTGGCTCATCACCGGAGCCTCGCGCGGCTTCGGTCGGGAGTGGGCGATCGCGGCGCTGGACCGCGGTGACTCCGTCGCCGCGACGGCACGCGATCTGTCCACGTTGGACGATCTTGGCGCGACCTACGGAGAGCGGCTCCTGCCCCTGCAACTCGATGTCACGGACCGCGACGCGGGCTTTGCCGCCGTGCGGCAGGCGCACGAGCGCTTCGGGCGTCTGGACGTGGTGGTCAACAACGCGGGCTACGGCCACTTCGGCATGGTCGAGGAGATCACCGAGGCGGAGGCCCGCGCGCAGCTGGAGACCAACCTGTTCGGCGCGCTGTGGATCACCCAGGCGGCACTGCCGTTCCTGCGTGAGCAGGGCAGCGGTCACATTCTGCAGGTCTCCTCCATCGGCGGGATCAGCGCGTTCCCGCTGGTCGGCATCTACCACGCGTCGAAGTGGGCCCTTGAGGGGATCAGCCAGACGCTGGCCCAGGAGGTGGCGCCGTTCGGCATCAAGGTCACGCTGATCGAGCCCGGTGGCTTCTCCACCGACTGGGCGGGTTCGTCGTCGAGCAGGTCCGAGCAGTTGCCCGCGTACGCCGAGTACCACGCGCAGGTGCAGGAGGAGCGCCGTCAGCGCGTCGGCACACCGGGCGACCCGACCGCGTCCGCCGCGGCCGTCCTGGAGATCGTGGACGCCGCCGAGCCGCCGCTGCGGTGCTTCTTCGGCACGGCGCCACTGGGTATCGCCAGGGCGGACTACGAGCAGCGTCTGGCGACGTGGGAGAAGTGGCAGCCGGTGGCGGAGCTGGCCCAGGGCTGAGGCCTCTCGGCTTTCCCTGGGTCCACTGAGGCCGGCGGCGGGCGTGGCGCCTGCCGCCGGACCGGTCTCTGCTCTTCCCATGTCCTGGCGCTGGGCGGCTTCGGCCGGTCGGCGATCTCCGTTGGTGCGGGGAGGTGTCCCGGGCGGGTATTCCGGGGCCAGTGGGGTGCCCGTGCCCTACTACAAGAGCTGGTACAGGTGGGCGGAGACGGTTCGCGGGGAGAGGAAGAGCTGTTCGCCGATCTGTTTGTTGGTGAGGCCGGCGGCCGCGAGCATCGCGATCTCCCGCTGCTGGGGCGTCAGGGACGCGGGCGCGATGCCCCCGGCGGGTTTGGTGGACAGCCCCGTCGCACGCAGTTCGTTGCCGGTCCGGGACGACCAGGGGCGGGCACCGAGCCGTTTGATGGTGTCGAGCGCGTCCGTGAGAGGGGGGCGGGCTTCGGTGACGGATCTCGCCCGGCGAGGCGCTCGCCGTAGGCGAGTTGAACCCGGGCCCTTTCGAACGGCCAACGGTCGGTGCCGGGGACGGCGAGGGCCTTCTCGAACAGCTCGGGCGCCCGGCTGCCGGGGGGTCGCGATCGCTGACGATGCCTCCACGATCATGGCGAGGCGTGGCGAGATCGCAGCGATGCCCGCCCCGCGTACCGCGGCGACATGAGCCGCCGCCCCGGCGTGCCGGTCCGTGCGGACGGCTGCCTCGACGAGATCCATGACGAGGAACAGAGCGGTGGGGACGTGGGAGGCGAGCTCGCCCGCGGGGCTGACCGCTGACGCGTGCCGGTACGCGTCCTCGAACTGACCCCGGCCCAGCTCTTCCGGCACCGCGGCCGGACTTACGTCATTTGACAGAAGCGGCCGACGCCAAGACGTTCTAGCCTCAAATAGCCCGATGAAACGGTCATCGCAGATGAAGGTGAAGGTAATGGTCGCAAACTCGGCAATCCGAAACGTCGTGCTCGTTCACGGTGGGTTCGTCGACGGCTCCGGCTGGAAGGCGGTGTACGGCCGGCTCGTGAGCGAGGGCTACAACGTGAGTGTGGTCCAGAACCCCACGCTGAGCCTGGCAGGGGACGTAGCCGCCACGCACCAGGTCATCGACGGGTTGGAAGGCCCGGTCGTGCTGGTCGGTCACTCGTACGGCGGAGTGGTCATCACGGAAGCCGGCCGCCACGACAGCGTCGAGGCCCTCGTCTACATCGCCGCCTTCGCCCCGGACAAGGGCGAGTCGGTGAACAGCCTGATCGCCGACCCGCCGCCGGGCGCCCCGGTGCCCCCGATCCTGCCTCCGAAGGACGGCTTCCTGTTCCTGGAGCGTGAGCGGTTCGCCGAGTCGTTCGCGGGTGATCTGCCCCTGGAGGAGGCCGCGTTCATGGCCGACTCGCAGGTTCCGTGGGGCGTGGACGCCCTCGGGGGTGCGGCTACGGAGCCTGCCTGGCGGACCAAGCCGAGCTGGTACCTCGTGGCCTCCGACGACCGCATGATCCCTCCGCCGGCGCAGCGGGCGATGTCCGAGCGCATCGGGGCGACGACCGTGGAGGTCCCCGGAAGCCACTCCGTGTATCTGTCCCAGCCCGACGCGGTCGCCGACCTGATCAAGCAGGCGTCCGGGGCGTAGCGGCAGGCCTGCGCCTGGTGGCCGACGCCGTCGGATACCGCAGGACGCATCCGGAGTCGTAGGTCCGCGTCCGGCAGTCGACGTCCTCGGCGCCGGGGCGCAGCGCCCCCGATCCTCCGTCTGCAGCGCGGCGGCTGTGGGTCCCAGGCGGATCTCCAGCCGCCGCGCTGACTGCCAACCCGCAAGCAGCCCCAGCAGTACGGAGGCGTCAGGAGGCGGAGATCCTGAAGTACTCGTACTCGCCCACCTGCTAGAACCCCATGCGTCGATACACAGGAGTACCCGACGGGCTGGCCTGGAGGGTGCCGACGCTCAGCCCGCGCTCTCTTCCCGCGTCGAGGGCCGCCGTGGTGAGGGCCGTTCCGATTCCCTGACGCCGGCAGTCCGGAGAGGTGGTCGCCACGTAGTTGCCGGCCACTCCGTGTGCTTCGCGTCGATACCTTCGACCGCTTCGATCTTCAGGTCTGCCGGTCCGTCGACGGGAGCGACCTTGTCGAGGGGGACGGTCATGACCGGCATGGCCCCAAGCCTGACCGCCCTGTGACCGGTGAGCCTGGCCGCGGTGTCCGGAGCGCTGTCCGGCCCCACCCACCACATCCAGGGGGCTCCGGCCAATCGGCCGACGGCGTGGCCGACCGCGTCGTCCGGCTGATCGCTGCTGCACAGCCGCAGAACGCCAGTGAGCTGGCCGTCGGCAAACCCACTGCGGTAGTAGGTCAGGTCACTGTCGACGCGTTCCGATGTTCCCCAACCCCGCCAGTAGTCCCTGCAGTTGGCAAGCTGCGGCTCAATGTCTGAACTCTTCTTCATGCCCACGTCCCAGATACTCTCGGGCCCCGCACGGCGCAGAGGATGTCGACAGGACTCCGACATCGGCTGGTGGCTCGGTGAGGGGTGTGTGGCGTACGTCACAGGCCGGCGAGTCGCACGGCAGGGCCTCAGAGCGACCTTGGGGCATTCTGTGCATTTCCTTGTGGAGGCATCGTCGAATGACGGCGGCCGAACCCTGGCTCGCCACTGCGGTGTTCGATTCTTTCTGGCCAAATTCTCTCGCCGGGACGGCGAGGCAGATCGCCATTCCCGTCGAATTCGTACTCCAGCGGGACGACGAACACATCCCAGTCCAATCCGGCCCGGCGGCCTGACCTGGTGGGTATCCGCGCCGGGCCGCCGGACAGGGACCGATACCGCTGTCATATTCAGCCCGTGCCGCTACGTCATCTGACGGAAGCCCACCGGCAGCGCCGGAAATTACGATCGAAGTGACTCGAAGAACGGAGTCGCCGGTCTACTGGCGGAGACAGGAAAATGACAGCAGAGATCGCGGTACGGAATGTCGTGCTCGTTCATGGTGGATTCGTGGACGGTTGTGGGTGGCAGGCGGTTTATGACCGCCTTGTGAAGGCCGGCTACAGCGTCAGTGTTGTGCAAAACCCGACACAGTCGCTCGTCGGCGACGTCGGCGCAACTCTGCGGGTGGTCGCTGCTCAGGAGGGACCGGTCGCTCTCGTAGGACACTCCTATGGCGGCGTCGTGACACCGAAGCCGGCCAGGACGCTCAGGTTTCCACTCTCGTCTACGTCGCAGCAATTGCCCCGGACAAAGGTGAGTCCGTCAACTCCCTCATCGCCGATCCTCCGCCCGGCGCGCCCGTCCCGCCGATCCTTCCGCCGCGGGACGGCTACCTCCTGCTGGACCGGGAGCAGTTCCCGGCGTCGTTCGCCGGGGATCTTCCGCTTGAGCAGGCGGAGTTCATGGCCGACTCGCAGGTTCCATGGGGCGTTGACGCCCTTTCCGGCGCTGTCACCAGCCCTGCCTGGCGCACGAAGCCCAGCTGGTATCTCGTCGCGGAGGACGACCGGATGATTCCCCCGCCGGCACAGCGAGCCATGGCCGAGCGCGCCGGCGCAACGGTCTCGGAGGTCCCGGGCAGCCACTCCGTGCACCTGTCGCAGCCCGACGCGGTTGCCGACATCATCAAGCGGGCCACGACCGCGTAGCCCCAGCCCTGTCCTGCCGGGATCCGGACCGTGCGGCGGTTCCTGCCACGCCATTACGACGGAGCCCCCCGGATTTCGTGCTGTCCCGGCCTGGCGGCGTCTCGCCGGCCCACCGGCCCACCGGCACGGTCCGGGGCAACACCCTCACACCGGACCGGATGGTCAGCCTCCCCGCCAGTCGCTGGAAACAGGCCAAACCACCCTATTTTTCAGTCCTTGTGCATTCGCCCTGGAACCTTTCGCCTTCGCCTAAAAATTGGCTGGCATTTACATGAGGCGGTTGCGGAGAGTGATAGCGTCGAGGCTAAATTGCCTGTGCAGCTCCTTGGAGGGGGGAGTGAATCGAGGGGTGAAAGAGTGCGGGCGCGGGTGCGTATTGACAGCCTGCCAATAGCTGAGACGTTTAAAGTGTGAGGGCGGGGGGCCCGCATGCAATCACTTTGGTCAATTTTCCGCAAAGAATGCCTGGTCGGTGTGTTGGGGTGGGTGTCGACTCTGCTCTTTGTGGTACGTGCGGGAGCCTGGTCCGATCGTACAGGGAATCGCCGCCGTGATTTGTTTGTCGCATTTTCCAGCATTCTCATTCTCCCTGTGCTGGGAATGCCCGATTTGAGACAACTCTATGCGGTTGTATTTGTAGCCGGCATGAATGCGGTTTCGTTTGGTGTCTGCAGTGGCGGGGTATTTCGTTCGGCTTCGACGACCTTGGGCGGGGACGCATCTGCCGTGTGCCCTTGGTCTCTCGGGGTTCGTCCCGCCAGTTCTGCAGGCGTCCGGATGGCCGGCGCCGCTTCGTCATGTGCCACAGCACGAGTAAGCACGAGAGGGAAAGCATCCGTGGAAGACATGAAGTCGCTGGACGTGAAGATCGTCCGCTGGCCTGCCGAGTCAGGAAAACTGGAGGGCTTCCGGATGCAGGGGCTGCCCTGCCTCATCGTGGTGGCCCGTGGTGCTCGGGTGCCGGAATTGGCGGGGGCGCACGAGGACTGGGTACGACAGCCCGTGGAGGCCGGGGAGTTAAAGGCCCGGATCGCGTCACTGCACTTCAAGGCCACCTCCCACAGTGCTTCACCCGTCGTGGACGAGGACGGGATACTCCGCTACGGCGGCGCGGTCCTGCCGCTCACGGTCTCCGAGGCGGAGGTGTTCCGCGGGCTCGTGCAGCGTCGCCCGGGCATGGCGAGCCGCGCCGAGTTGGCGGAGCGGCTCCTCTCGGCCAATCGGTCCGCCAGTCAGAACGCCCTCGACCTGCACATGATGAGACTCAGGCGGAAGGTCGTGTCCGTCGGGCTGGCCATAGAGACCGTCCGGGGGCGCGGTTTTCTGCTGAAGACCCAGGCCGGTGAGGGGCCGGGCTGATGAAGCCCCGGCTGTTGAGAGCCGGTTGCCGGTGATCCGTCCGGGGCGCTGAAGGTACAACGCCGGCTTCAGCAACCTGCCCCGGCCGGGTGCCTGAAGCCGGCCAGGGTGCGACGCGTCGGCATTCATTCGTACGCCGGCACCCGCACCCCTGGCCGACCCCGACCCGCCCCACGGCCGGACGGGCTACCGCGTCGCCTCGGCGGGGGAGTCCGCCGGAGTCCGCTGCTCGGCGGTGTCCGTGACCGTGGGCGGGGTGATCCGGCCGGGCAGCCACAGCACGGCCACCACCGCGGCCAGTGCCAGCGCCCCGGCGGCCACGGCGAAGCTCACGTGCATGGCCGAGAGAAACGCGTCCTGGGCCGAGGCCAGCAGGCCGGGAATCTGCTGCTGCGCCTCGGCCGACAGCCCACCGGCCTCCTGGAGATCGCGGACGGCGACCATGGTGCCGCCCAGGGACTCCGAGGCCGTCTCCCGTACGCCCTGCGGGAGTACGTCGACGGCGCTGCCCAACTCGCTCCGGTACCAGACAGACAGGATCGAGCCGAGGACGGCGACTCCGAGCGCGGCGCCGATCTGCCGCAGGGTGTTGTTGACGCCCGCTCCGATGGCGGCCTTGTCCGCCGAGACGACGGCCATCGTGGTCGTCGTGGTGGTGCCCATGACCAGGCCGAGGCCGAAGCCGGAGACGCCCAGCAGAATCTCGTACCACCACAGCGCCGTGTCGGCGTCGATGGTCGCCTGCCCCGTGAACGCCAGGGTGAGCAGCAGCAGTCCTGTGGTGACGACGGCCTTGGGGCCGAACCGCAAGGCCAACGGGTTGCTCAGGATGGCTGAGACGACGGCGCCCACGGCCACCGGGAGCAGGATGAGCCCCAGTTCGAGGGGTGTGTGACCGAGGATGGCCTGGACGTAGAAGACCATCAGGAAGGTTCCGCCGGTCAGGGCGAAGAAGGACAGGGAGAGACTCGCGGTGCCCGCGGCGAAGGACTTGTTCCGGAACAGCTTCACATCCAGGGCCGGTTGCACGGTGCGGCTCTCGAACAGGACCAGTACGACCAGCAGGATCACACCGGCGGCCATCGTGCCCAGCGCCTCGACGCCGGTCCAGTTGTTCGTCTCGCCGCCGCGGATCACCCCGTAGACCAGTGCGCCGATGCCCGTGATGGACAGCAGAACGCCGACGTAGTCGATGCGCGGTCTGGTCGCCGACCGGGACTCGGCGAGGACCAGGAGCAGGAGGACGGCGCACAGGGCGGCGATGGGGACGTTGATGAGGAAGACCGAGCCCCACCAGAAGTGTTCGAGGAGGAAGCCGCCCGCGATCGGGCCCAGGGCGATGGACAGTCCGCCCAGCGCCGACCAGATGCCGATGGCCTTGCCGCGCTCTTCAGGGGCGTAGATGCCATTGATCACCGCAAGGGTGGCGGGCGGCACGACCGAACCGGCCACGCCCATCACGCCGCGCCAGAGGATGAGTTCCTCGGGGGTGTCGGCGAAGCCGGCCAGTGCGGAGGCCACGGCGAAGACGACGAGGCCGATCACCAGGACGCGGCGGCGGCCGAAGGCGTCGGCGAGGATGCCGGAGGAGAACATCAGGGCCGCGTAGAACAAGATGTAGGAGTCCAGGGCCCATTGGAGCTCCGCGTTGGTCGCTCCGACGTCCTCCTGGATCGTCTGCAGGGCGACGTTCAGGATGGTGTTGTCCATCATCACCATCAGGAAACAGCAGCCGAGGGCCGTCATGATCAGTCCGCGACGGGGAGCGGCCGCGCCCGCGGATAAGGTCGTGCTCAATTCGCACCTCCTGTGAGAGGAGCGGGCACCCCGCACCAGGCGCCGCCCCGTGAATCTACTACGCGAGCATAGTAGTTCGCGGTGCGAGGGTGCGCTGCAATGGCGAAGGAGTCCTGAAAGAGACCGGATCGCTCGATGCCGTCCGAGAGCGTCGATTCAGTGGCCGGGGCCCTCGTGCAGCAGCTTCTCGAAGCGTTCGCGAAGGCCGGGTTCGCTGCGGATCTCGTCCAGGAAGTGGCCGACCGCGCTCACCCCGAAGTCGCGGATGACGTCACGGACGGCCATCGCCGCCTCGTCCGCGACGCAGGGCGAGTACGCGTAACTCCGGCCCGCCTTGGTGCGGCTGGCCGCGCCCTTCTCGGCGAGGCGGCTCAGTACGGTCATGGCGGTCGTGTACGCCAGCGGGGTCTCACGGCCGGCGTTGAGCGCGCCGAGGACCTCGCGGACCGTCATCGGTCCGGGGGCCTGCCACAGAACCTCCATGATCTGGTTCTCCAGCGGGCCGAAGACGAGGCATTCCTGGGAGGCGATGGCGGGCGAACGATCGACTGTCACGCTTTCAATCTACGACGCCCACGCCCCGAATGCCCAGTGGTGCCGGCGGCCGCCAGTCCGACCCCGCCATCTCCGGTCTGCGCGCGGGGTGTTGAGGCGCGGGGGAGGGGCGTTGAGTGTGGCGAACGGCACCCTCTCCGGACGCCGCGCCGAATCACCCCGTGTACATGCGCGTGATAGGGGGCGCTCGTTCTCTTTCAAATTTCCTTCCTCTTCCTTTTCGCGGTCTGTCGATACGTCCGTCCGTGCCGATCGGGATTCCTAGGATGCGCTTGAACGCCGAAACAGCGGTCCGTTGTCAGGAATCGCTGCTGGGTACCGTTGTTGGGAGAGGAATTCATGGCCGTTTTCGAGTCGACCCAAGTTGCTGAGCGAGTGTTCGGCACGCTCTTCGAAATCCTGCTGAAGGACGAGCAGTTCACTTCGCAGTTGCGCGCGAGCAACCTGACCATCCGGCTGACTCAGAGCGACCCGGAGTGCATCGTGCACGTGTCTGCGGACGCGCTGACAGTGGGGGCCGACGCGCCCGAAGAGGCAACGGTCAAGATCAAGATGTCCAGCGACACCGCGCACCAGCTCTGGCTCGGCAAGCTCATGATGCCGACCGCCATCGCCACCGGAAAGGTACGGATCCGCGGCAAGGTCGCCCGAGTGCTGGAACTCGTCCCCATCCTGCGGCCCGCATTCGACAGGTATCCGGAACTGGCCGCGCAGGAGGGGCTTCCCGCCTGAGAACCCCGAAGGACCGCACGACGCGGTCTTCGGTACTTCCCCTGGCATTCGGATCCGAGTTTCGGAGAGACATGACGAACAACGACGTGCTCGAGCTCAATTTCGACGTACTTCCCGGTGACGTGGAGAAACTCCGTCTCCAGGTACGGGAATTCGCCCGGGAGGTTGTCGCTCCCCGTGTGACCGCCCTCGACGGGGCGCCGGCCGACGACTTCGACTGGGACATGGTCGCCCAGGGGCACGCTCTCGGCCTCACCCGGGTCGCCGTGCCCAGGGACTACGGCGGCCTCGGCCTCGGCATGATCGGCGCCGCGGTCGCGCTGGAGGAGGTGGCCTCGGTCTGTGCCGGCACCGCCCTCATCTTCGGCGCCGCCATGCTCGGGCAGACCCCGGTGCTGCTCTCCGGCGACCCGCGGCTCCAGGCCCGTTTCCTGCCGATGTTCTCGGGTGACGCGCCGGTCCTCGCGTGCAACGCGGTCACCGAGGAGGAGGCGGGCTGCGACCTGATCATCCCGGCCAACGCGGTCCACGCCCGCGATGTGATGACCGCCCGCCGCGACGGCGACCACTACGTCCTGAACGGCAAGAAGCGCTTCATCACCAACGCCCAGGTCGCCGCGTTCGCCTCGGTGTTCGCCAACATGGAGGGCGCGCCGGGCGCCACCGGCCTCACCTCGTTCATGGTGCCGCTCGACCTGCCGGGAGTGGTCCGCGGGCCGGTCGCCGACAAGATGGGCTACCGGCTCTGCCTCGGCAGCGAACTGGAGTTCCACGACGTCCGGATCCCCGCCGAGAACATGATCGGCGAGGAGGGCGACGGCATGGCCATCAATATCGCCCAGAGCAACATGGCACGCGCCTCCGTCGCCGGGATCTCCGTCGGCGTGGCCCGAGGCGCCCTCGAGCAGGCCATCGAGTGGTGCGACACCCGGGTCCAGGGCGGACTCCCCCTGCGCGAGCACCAGTTCACCGCTTTCAAGCTCGCCGAGATGTCCGCGAAGGTCGACGCGGCCCGTCTGCTGTACATGAAGGCGGCACACAAGGTGGACAACGAACTCCCCGCCCCGCAGTACGAGCCGGCGGTGGCCAAGCTCTTCGCGGACCGCGTCGCCATCGACGTCGCCGACATGGCCATGTCGCTGACCGGCGCCCGTGGTTATGTGAAGTCGTTCGGCATGGAGAAGCGGCTGCGCGACGCCTACGGCGCCCGGATCTACGAGGGCACGCCCGAGGTCCTGGCCCTCGCCGTCACCGAGAGCCTGTATTCCGGAGAGTTGATATGACGGACCAGTTGCCGGCACGGGACCGGTACCTCGCGGACATCATCCGGCTCCACTCCACCCTGGACTTCCGGTCCCTGCCCGACCACGTCGTCGGCGACCCGCTCTACGTCGCGTACGACTCCAGGGACGAACTGATCACCCTCACCGTCGAGGACGACCAGCTCCCCCTGCGATACCTCAACGGGATCATGGGGTTCCGGCTCGTACAGTATCTGCGGCTCGGCTGGATATCACCCCAACTCGTCTACGAGCGCGCGGTCTTCCGGGAGACGGTCCGGCACCCGGAGGGCGTACAGAACGTGCACACCGTCAGCCTGTGCACCCGGACGGGCAGGATCCGCGGGTACATCAGTCTCGGCTGCTCCCAGGACCCGGTCTCCCGGCCGCTCGACGCCCCGGACCGCTGGCGGTTCTCCACCGAGGTGGCGCACGACATCGACCTGCTGACTCGCTTCGCGGCCGAGGGATTGAGCACACACCAGGTCTTCGAGATCAAGCGGTTCGTACGCGACCTCGACCTGCCGGCCGGCCCCGCCACCGAACGCGTGCCCTGGCATCTGCTGCTGGGCCTCGGCAGGGTCATCGCGGCGTCCGAGGGCCGTATGCGCGTCATGCTGGGCGACGCCAAGGAGAAGGTGGCGATTCGGCACTTCCGCCTCACCGGCTTCGACCTCCAGGTCGACCGGGGCACCTCGCCGTGGCTGCCCGAGACGGACATCATGGCGCCCATCTACGACCAGACGGTCAACGCCGTTCCCTTCGTGGCGCCCGTCCACGACGACCTCGG
The DNA here is from genome assembly GCF_042671685.1 of Streptomyces sp. NPDC127595. Classification (NCBI taxonomy): domain Bacteria; kingdom Bacillati; phylum Actinomycetota; class Actinomycetes; order Kitasatosporales; family Streptomycetaceae; genus Streptomyces; species Streptomyces sp. NPDC127595. The sequence goes on from NZ_JBHXWK010000001.1 coordinate 1,133,671, forward strand.
CGACTACATGGACCTCATCGAGGAGTACCTCGGCGGCGGCCCGGACGGGATGACCCTCGTGGGACTGGTCTCCGCCATGACCGCCCGCCGCACGGGCGCGTACCGCATGAAGGAGGCGTCGTAGATGGGCAGTTATCAGGCCGAGGAGTTGAAGGCGGAGGAGCTCCGAGCCGGCGAGCTCCACACCGGGGAGAAGGACTTCTACGGCGAACTGACCACCCGCAACAGGGGAGTTGTCAGCCCCGGCGAACAGGCCGTGCTGCGCGATGCGACGGTGCTCGTCGCCGGATGCGGCTCCATCGGAGGAGCAGCCGTCGAGCCGCTCGCCCGACTGGGGGTGCGCTCCTTCGTACTGGCCGACCCGGGCACGTACGAGGTGAACAATCTCAACCGGCAGAGCGCGGCGGCCACCGACGTCGACCGCAACAAGGCCACGGTCGCCGGCGAGCGGGTGGAGGCCATCAACCCGCACGCCCGCGTCAAGGTCTTCCCGGAAGGCGTCACCGAGGAGACGGCGGCGGCGCTGGTCGGTGACTGCGACGTCATCGTGGACGGCGTGGACGTGACGACCATGGACGGCTGGCGGGCCAAACACCTGCTCCACCGCCTCGCGTTGGAGCGGCGGCTGCCGCTGGTCACCGGATGGGACATCGCGGGCGCCCAGTACGTGCGCTGCTACGACTACCGGTACGTCAAGGAGCCGTTCGACGGCGCGATCGCCGAGGCCGATCTGGACCGGCTCACGTCCTGGCAACTGCTGCTGAAGGCCGTGCCGTTGCGCTATGTGCCGGTGGAGATGCTCGTCGAGGTCAAGGCGAATCTGGGGCGGCCCGACTACAGCTTCCCGCAGGTCACCTATGTCGCCATGATGTTCGGTGCCCTCACCTCCCACATGGTGGTCAAGCTGCTCTCCGGGGCGACCGTGCGCCCGGAGGTGTACGTCGACGTGCATCAGCAGGCCCGTTCGAACCGGCAGCGGGTGACCACCCGGCTGCGCCGGGTCGCCGCCCTCGCCGCCCTGGCCCCGGGCCTTGTCAAGCTGGCCCGCGGCGGAAAGGGGATCTGACGGGATGTCCGATCTTCATGAGATGACCGCGCTGGAACAGGCGGCCGTCATGGCCAAGGGCGACCTCTCCCCGGTCGAACTGACCGACCACTACCTCGGTCGCATCGAGGAGCGGGACGCGGAACTGGGCGCGTACCTCACCGTCACGGCCGAACTCGCCCGGGCCCAGGCGGAACAGGCCGAGCGGGCGGTCGTGACGGCTCGCCGGGACGGTACGCGGCTCAGCGTGCTGCATGGCGTGCCCGTACCGATCAAGGACCTCGTCCAGGTCGACGGGGTGCGGTGCACCTGGGGTTCGGCGGCCTTCGCGGACCACGTCAGCGATGTCGACGACCACGTCGCCACCCGGTTGCGGGAGGCCGGCACGGTCATGCTGGGCAAGACGAACACCGCCGAGTTCGGACTGCCCTGCTACACGGAGAACCGGCTCGGGCCGCCGACCCGCCATCCGCTGAGCCCCGGGCGCGCGCCCGGCGGTTCCAGCGGCGGTGCGGCGGCGGCCGTCGCGGCGGGCCTCGCCCCGCTCGCGCACGGCACCGACGCCGGCGGTTCCGTACGTATCCCCGCCTCCGTCTGCGGCCTGGTGGGACTGAAACCGAGCCGGGGCCGGATCAGCAACGGGCCCATGCGCCCCGACGTCACAGGACTGTCGGTGCACGGCGCGCTGGCCCGCACGGTGGCCGACGCGGCGGCGCTGGTCGACGTGATGTCGGGGCCGATGCCCGGCGATGTCTACACCGCGCCGGGGCACCCCGGTGGCGCGACTCTGGTGGAGCACGCCCGCCGTGACCCCCGGCCGCTGCGTGTCGTGGTGCTGCGGGACCCGATGGTGCCCGGCGCTGTCCTGCACCGCGACTGCGCGGACGCGCTCGACAACGCCGCCGCGGCCCTCGCCGCGCTGGGCCATGAGGTGGGGGAGCTGGAGATGCCGCCCGACGGGGGCATCGTCGAGGCGTTCACCCGTGTCTGGTCGGTGGAGGCGGCGTCGTACGAGGTGAGGCCGGAGCGGGAGCACGAGCTGATGCCCTTCACGGCCTATCTGAGGGAGGTCGCCGACGGGGTGTCCGCGCGGGAGTACCACGCGGCGCTGTCCACCTTCCGCGGGCTCGGGCAGATGCTCACCGACCTGCTCTTCGCCGCCTATGACGTCATTCTGTCCCCGGCGCTGGCCCAACCACCGGTGCGGATCGGGGAGTTGCGCAACGACGCGGATCCGGCGGCCGAGTTCGCCAGAATGACCGCGTTCATGCCGTACACCGGGGTCTACAACCTCACCGGCATGCCCTCGATCACCGTCCCGCTCACCCGGAACGCCGAGGGGCTGCCGATCGGAGTGCTGCTCGGCGCGCGGTACGCCGATGATGCGCTCCTGGTGTCCCTCGCGGCCCAGTTGCAGCAGTCCGAGAGGACGTACTGACACAGCCCGTACGGTCAGCGGCTGTTGTCGCCGGTATGGCAATGGTGCCGACAACATCGTCAACGTGCCGACGAGTCATAAGGATTCCTCACCCGGACCCGCCAGTGCTCCGCCTTCCGCCACAAGCCGTGCCGGAGCACTGGTAGCCGCCGCTCTGCAGATTGTCGACGACGGTGGGCTGGAAGCACTCACCACCAGGCGGTTGGCGGACAGGACCAAGCTGCAACTGCCCGCCAACTACCGTGTGTTCAGCAACAACTAGGCACTCCTCGACGAGCTGGCGGAAGCGATCCTGGCCGAAGCCCTGACGGAGAATCGTGGGGACGAGTGGGAAGCGGAGGTCGTCCTCCTCGGCAGACAACTTCGGCGGGCTCTGCTCGCGCAGCAGGACGGCGCCAGGATCGTCGGAGGCAGCCACGCCGCCAAACGGCACACTCTGGCTTTCGCGGACCGTCTCGTCGGCGTCATGCAGCGGGCGGGCTTCAGCGGGGCCACGGCTCTCCGGGCGGCGTCCACCGTCTTCTGCTACATCCTGGGGGAAGCCCTGGAACAGCAGGGGCAGAGCGACGGCGCTCTCGACAACTCGACATCGCCGCCGCGGGCGAGACGTACCCTCAGCTGCTCGCCACGCCCGTCGAGGAGATCGTCAACCTCGACGACCGCTTCGAGTTCGGGCTGGGGCTCATTCTCGGGGGGCTTCGCGAGCGGGGCCGTGCGCCTGGTTCGGCAGAGGGCGGGGCGTACGGATCGGCAGAGGTCCGTGCGTCCGGTTTTGCAGGGGCCCCTGTGTCCGATTCGGTGGAGGTCCATCCTCCGGCTCGGCGGAGCGGGGGTAGCGGATCAGTCTCGCGTGCGGCCTTTCGCCGACACGACCGGATCGTGAGTCCCCTCCCGTCGGCCGGGAGGGCTGTGGCTTCCCGCGCCACGGCACTCCGGCACCTACATCGGTCAGTAACGGCCGCCCACCACCTGGGCCGCCAGTGCATCGAGCGCTCGCACTTCGGCGGCGGTCAGATCGATGCCCTCGGCGGCCACATTCTGCTCCAGCCACTTCACGCGCTTCGTTCCGGGAATGGGCACGACGGGAACGCCGAGGCGCTCGCTGCTCCCATGCACCCAGGCAAGGGCCAGCTGCGCCGCAGTGACTCCCTTGGTCTCCGCGAGTGAGCGGACGCTGTCCGCGACCGCCTCGTTGGCCGTGGTCTGGAAGCGGGGGAGCCGCTTGCGGGCGTCACCCGTCGGCAGGGATGCCGTATCCACCGTGCCGGTCAGGAAGCCTCGGCCGAGCGGCGAGTACGCGACCAGGGCCACTCCCAGCTCGCGCAGGCCGTCGGCAACCGTCGTCTCCACATCACGGGACCAGATCGAGTACTCGCTCTGGACCGCCGTGATCGGGTGAACGGCGTGAGCGCGCCGCAGGAGTGCGGTGTCCACCTCGGAGAGGCCGATGTGCCGGATCTTTCCCTCCTTCACCAGCTCCGCCATGGCGCCGACGGACTCCTCGATCTCGGCGGTCTGCGGGGGCCGGTGCAGGTAGTAGAGGTCGATGTGGTCGACCCCCAGCCGCATCAGGGAGGCGTCACATGCGCGCTTGATGTAGCCGGCCTCCCCGCGCAGCACCCAGGCGTCGCTGCCCGTGCGGTCGATGCCGGTCTTGGTCGCGAGCTGGACCTCGTCGCGGCGGCCGGCGATGGCACGGCCCACGAGGACCTCGTTGTGACCGAAGGCGTAGGCGTCCGCGGTGTCGATGAGAGTGACGCCGAGGTCGAGGGCGCGGCGGACGGTGTCGATCGCGTCGTCCCAGCTCGTGGGGCCGTATCCCTCACTCATCCCCATGCAGCCAAGCCCCTGGGAGGAGGTGGTGAGGTCGCCGAGTGAAATCGTGTTCATGGGATGTCTCCGTTCGTCGTCCACGGTGGTCCCGCTGTGGTGCGAGCGGGTGCGGACCCGCAGGACGGTTGTAGGGTGACAGAGATACCGGAGGACCCTCCGGTATTAACAACGTTATCGGAGGGTCCTCCGGTAAGCAAGCAGGGGCCGGAATGTCTGCCTGCCCGGGCGGCATGAGGGTCCGGGGAGTGCGCATGCAGGAACGTCAGGGGCCACCGCAGCCGGTACGCGCCCACGCTCGTCGGAACCGCGAGAAGCTGCTGGCCGCAGCGCAGGACGAGTTCAACCGCGCGGGCAAGAACGCCTCACTGGGCGGCATCGCCAAGGCCGCCGGGGTGGGCATTGCCACCCTCTACCGGCACTTCCCGGACCGGGAATCCCTTGTCCTGGCCACCTACGAGTACGAGGTGGATCAGCTGTGTTCGGCCGCGGACGAACTCCTCAAGACGCTGCCGCCGGACCAGGCGCTCAAGGAGTGGATGAGACGCCTGGCGGCCCTGTTGGTCACCAAGCAGCAGATGTCCGAAGCGCTGCAGAGCATGAATCCCTCCGGCGGAGGCTGGGCCTCCGAGTCCTACGCGAAGGTCTTCGGCGCGATCGACTCCCTCGTCGCCGCAGGTGCAGCCGCGAAAGCGATCCGCTCCGATCTCGGGACGGCCGACGTGGTGCTGGCCATGAGCGGCCTTCTCCGCCTGGACGTATCCGGTGACTGGCGCTCCCAGGCCGACCGTCTGATCGGACTCCTGATGGACGGCCTACGGGCCGGGACTGACGGCCGGACGACATCCCTGGACACCGATGCGCAGGGTGCGTGACCCGGCTGTCGTTCGCGTGACGGACCACACCAGAGACACCCTCCCGCCTAGGAGGGGCCGTTGGGCTTGGGCACACTTGGGGGATGTGGCGAGGCGATGGAGGGGGGTCTCGTGAACGGGGATGTGGCCGGGGCCGCACGCGCTGAGGACGCCGTGCTAAGGCGGGCAGCTCAGGCGGTAGAGGTCGCCGCTCTGAGGTTGTTGCTGGAACGGCATTGGGCCGGTATGCGGGCCGTGGCGCTGAGCATTCCCGGGCCGGGTGCCGATGCCGATGACGTGCTGCAGGAGGCGGCCCTGAGTGCACTGCGGCGGATCGGGGACGTCCGCGAGCCGGGGTCCGTGGGCGCGTGGCTGCGGATGATCGTGTGCAATGCCAGCCGTTCCCTGCTACGAGCCCCGGTCCCCTCCCGGCCGGTGGACGACCCGCACCTGCCAGGAGCCGGAAGACTTCGCCCACGCGGTGACACGGTTCGTGAACAGCACGGCGCGAGGCGCCCTGTGACTCTCAGGTCGCGCGGAAACAGGGTCTGAGCCGCGCTTCAGGGCCGGGGCAGGTGTACCGCACCTGCCCCGGCCCTGAAGGTCGCGACCTGCCCGACGTGTGTTTTCGTGGCGGCGGCAGTCGCCGAACCGGCGTGTACGACGGGAGGCCGGCTCCCGTCGTACGCTGAATCCCGCCTGCGACGGACAGGAGACCGAGGTGGCCGAGACGGCGTTGGCCGAGGTGGTGGCCGAGCTGGCCGAGCTCGAAGACCCGAAGGCGCGTGCGGTGAACGAGAAGCACGGTGACGATCACGGGGTGAACCTCAGCAAGCTGCGCGCGCTCGCGAAGCGGCTGAAGACGCAGCAGGAACTCGCGTGCCGGCTCTGGGAGACGGACGACACCGCGGCAAGGCTGCTGGCGATCCTGATCTGCCGCCCGAAGGCGTTCGAACGTGACGAGCTGGACGTCATGCTGCGCGAGGCGCGCGCACCCAAGGTGCACGACTGGCTCGTGAACTACGTGGTGAAGAAGAATCCGCACTCCCAAGAACTCCGACTGGCCTGGTCCGCCGATCCGGATCCGGTGGTCGCGAGTGCCGGCTGGGCACTGACCACCGAGCGTGTGGCGAAGAAGCCCGATGATCTCGACCTCGCAGGACTGCTCGACATCATCGAGACGGAGATGAAGGACGCCCCGGATCGCCTGCAGTGGGCGATGAACCACTGCCTGGCCCAGATCGGGATCGAACACTCCGAGCACCGCGCCCGTGCCATCGGCATCGGCGAGCGCCTGGAGGTGCTCAAGGACTACCCGACGTCCCCGGGCTGCACATCGCCGTTCGCCCCAATCTGGATCACCGAGATGGTTCGCCGGAAGCAGGACAAGTAGGAGAGCTTCGCGCGCGTGCCAACGGTCGAGTGAGCGCCCCCGACGATCTGACCGGCACCGTCAACTCACCCCAGTACATTCCCGGAGCCGGCGCGGGCGGCCGGGGGCAGGCCGCTGAGTGCGTCGCGCAGTCCGGCACGAGAGGTGACGTTCAGTTTCGGAAAGACGCTGTACAGATGCGTGGCCACGGTGCGGGGAGAGAGGAAAAGCTGGGCGGCGATCTGCTTGTTGGTCAGCCCGGTGGCCGCCAGCTGCGCTATCTGGCATTCCTGCGGAGTCAGCAGTGAGTAGTGCCGGTCTTCACCAGGTACGACGGCCTCGACGGGGATACCGCTCGCCCGGAGTTCATTCGCCGCCCGCGTACTCCAGGGCTTGGCACCCAGGCGCTGGAACGTGCTGAGCGCGGCGTCCAGATGGACGCGTGCCGCGACGCCGGCTTTGGCTCTGCGCAGCCTCTCGCCGTAGGCCAGGCAGATCCGCGCCCAGTCGAACGGCCACCGTTCGGCGTTGGGGGCGGCGATGGCGCTCTCGAACAGTTCATGTTCGATGACGTCAGGGGTGGCCACGGCCTCGGCGGCATCGGTCATCATGGCCAGCCGCGGCGAGATGGAGGGGATGTCGCTTCGCCTGACCGCTGCGACGTGTTCGGTGGCTTCGCAGTGGCGGCCCGTGCGAGCGGCGGCCTCGGTGAAATCCAGGAAGAGCCACAGAGCATGGGGCATGTGCGGCGGCAGCCGGCCGGGCGTGCCCACTGACCTCAAATGGCGATAGGCGCCTTCGAAGTCCGCGCTGCCGAGCGCGGACAGAGCCCGGATGTGGGCGGCGTACAGACGCAACTTACCGAGTCCGCGAGGGTTCCCCCAGGACACGAGACAGTCGGCGGTCTGCCGTGCCCCTTGACAGTCACCTTGCGCGGCGGCCAGCAGACCTTGCAGGAAGCGGCCTTCAAATGCCGACAGACGGTAGCTGTACGTTGCACACCAGCGCAGACCCTCATCGATGACGTCCGGAAGGTCGTCCCACTGCCCGCTGGTGTAGGCGTCGTTCCCCAGCAGGAAGAGGGCGTCGATCGCCGAGGCGATGGCTCCTCCACTGCGGCCGTCGTCGATGACCCGGCGCAGGGCACTGCGACAGCCGGGCAGGCGGTCGACGTACGCCGCGGACATCGCGGTCCGAATGATGCGTCTGGGGTCGGCCTCCCGATGAAGATCGATGACGAGGCCGTCGAGAGTGTCCAGCACGGACAGCGCCCCGTGGGCGGGATCACCGAACGCGCCGCGGACCACTGGCAACAGGAGGTCGGGGGAGTGCAGTTGGGTATGTGTCACCGTGCTCTCGAAAATCTGCCAAAGCTCCGGTCGGCCGCTGTACGAGCACACCAGGAGGAGTACGTGCAGCGCCTCGCCGAGGATGTCGTCGTCTGTTCGGCTCGGCCGGGCATGGTTGTCGATCGCGCCGACGAGGAGCCTGTGAGCGGTGTCCACATCGCCTTCGCCATTGAGGAGTTGGCTGGCCGCTGCCGCGGCGGCCGCGAGGGATCCGGCATTCATGGGGTCAGCCAGCGCTGCGTTGTCCAGTAAAGCGCGTACGTTGCGGAGGTCACCGGTGATGTTGGCGCCTAGGCAGGCCGCCTCGGCCAGCCTGATTCCCTTCGCCGTCCCCGTGCTGCTCAACTCGGAAGCACGCAGCAGAGTGGTGATGGCGCCGACGGCATCGCCACGACGCAGCGTGCTGTAGGCCACTTCGTTCAAGAGGGAGGCCACTTGGTCGTCGGGGCCGACCGCAGCATCGGCCAGATGCCGGGCCCGGCGCTCAGATCCTTCCGGGAATTCATCGGCCAGCGCCTGATGTCCGCACCGGCGCTCGGCGCTCGTCGACAACTCCATGACCGCGGAACGAGTGAGTGGGTGCCGAAAGACGAGGCGGCTCGTCAGGGGATCGACCTGCACCAGTCCGGCCTTCTCGGCGGGGCCCAGCCCGGTCAGGCCGTCGGAGCCGCTCACGGCCCGTTCAAGGATGTGCAGATCACCTGAGCCGTCCAGCACGGCGAGCAGAAGCAACCTCCGTGTCGCGTCCGGGAGAGCACTGACCCGTACGGAAAAGATCTTCTTGAGCCGCTCGGACAGCGGCAGCACAGCCGGCAGCGGTCCATGCTCTGTCCGCTGAGCCTCATTGAGGGTGACGGGCAACTCCAGCAGAGCCAGCGGGTTTCCGCCGGCCTCTGTGACAAGACGCCGGCGGACCCTGGCCGCCATTGCCGGAAACCGCTCTGCCACCAGCTCGTTCGCGGAGTCCTCGTCCAGGGGCTGCACCTCGTACGCAGGTATCCCGGTGTTGCTCAAGAAGGACTCGTCGCCGGTCCTGGACGCTGCCAGCAGGACCAGGGAACTGCTCCGTACACAGCGGGCGACGGTCCCCATGACCACGGCGCTGGGCCGGTCCAGCCATGCGACGTCGTCAATGACCAGTGCGAGGGGACCACTCTTCCTGGTAGCCCGGGAGAGCAGCACTTGAACAGCGTCGGCGATGGCGAGCAGTTGGGGCGGCTGCTCTTCGGACAGCCCGCGGATCGCTCGGAGTGTTCCAGCCTGCCGCCGGGGCAGCGCGGCGATTTCGCCACTCAGTGGCTGGAGTATCTGGTTCAGGGCCGAGAAGCTGACGCTCTGTTCGAATGGGGAGCCGACGACACGCAGAACCTGGAAGCCCGCTTCGGACGCTCGCAGCGCCGCGGTATCGAGCAGAGCGCTTTTGCCCACCCCTGCCTCTCCGGTCAGCATGAGGGCGATGCCCCGCGTGGCGGCCGAACTGAAGAGCTTGTCGACGAGGGCCAACTCTGCTGATCGCCCGACGAGGCGACCGGCAGAGTGCGCGTCGGATCCTTGAGCGTGGCGCCTGCCACCCTCCGGAGCCGACGGTATTGGGGACGGCATGAGGCCTCCCATCGAGGTCGGGCGGGGTCAGCGACAGGACGGGAATGACATCGGAAAGTTCGGAATTCGCGAAGTGCCCTGCATCACATGTACCGAGGCCGACCGGAGACGCGTGGCGCGGAGCAGTCGGTTCCGTCCCACCGCCCGCTCCCCATGACCAACACGACAACCAACTACTGGTCATGGGGAAGTGGTTGTAGGCGAGGGAGGAGGCCCAGAGACAGGCAGCAGGTCCGCTCGAGTGACTACAGGCCAGGGGTGGCGAATTCACCGCCGGCCCGCTCGCAGCCACCGGACATCAGTTTTCGAGCTTCTTGTCCAGGAATCCGGTGATGGTGCCCATCACTTTCTGTGTGGACCACGGGATACCGGCCTTGGTGTCACCGAGGAACGACATGTCTCCGTGGTTGGCACCCTTGACGACACAGCGCGTGGCCCCCACTCCCTTCGCCTTGAGAGCGTCGAGAAGGATCAATGACTGGCTGGAAGAGATGATGTGGTCGTCGGACCCCTGGAGCAGGATGAACGGAGCGGAGGACGAGCTCAGGTAGGTGGCCGGGTCGGCTGCCTTGTTCGCGGCAGCGTCCGTTGCGACGGTCTTGCTGGAGTTGGGGCCGAAAACGTACGCGTTGACGAAGCTGCCAGGAGCCATGTACGTGGCCTTGGTCGCCGCATCGAAGTCGTCGGCGGTCTTTGCCAGGTCACCGGCGCCGAACTCGTCGACAACGGCCTGGACGTCACTGCTCTGGCCGAGGTTGTCCCCGGAGTCGAACTGCTTCGTCCCGTTGGTGGCACCAGCCATGGCGGCGAGGTATCCGCCCGCCGACTGACCCCAGACGGCCACCTTGGTCGTGTCGATGCCGTACTCATCGGCGTGGGCACGCAGAAAGCGGATGGCGGACTTCACGTCGGCGACGCCGTCCTTGTAGGTGGAGCCGGTCGTCGTTGTGCGGTACTCGATACTCGCAACGGCGTAACCCTGATCCGCCACGTAGGTGCGTTGGCCGAGGTTGGCCGACTTGTCATCCATCACGAACCCGCCTCCGGTGATGTAGACCACCAAGGGCTTCTTGCCTGCCGTCTCCGGCACCTGAAGGTCCAGCTTAAGGTCGAGCTTCTTACCGTCGGCCGTGGGTGACGAGTAGGTGATGTCCTTGTGTGTCGTCACCGCGATGTTGGTGCACTCCATCTGCGGGCCGTCCGGAGTGATGACCGTGCTGTTGCTGGTGTCGGCCGGCTTCACCGTCTTCGCCACGGGAATCGACGCCCCGGCGGGAGGGGCGCTGGATGCCCCTGAGGAAGCGGTGCTCGTGGTTTCGCTGGAGGCCGTTGGGCAGGCGACGGTCTTTGTCGCGGGGGAGGGGGACGCGGATCCGGCGGCTGTTGTGGACGATCCCCCGGATGAGCAAGCCGTCACCCCGAGACCGAGAATCGTGATCCCTGCGATCACGCTGAGCGTGCTGCGCGCAGTCATGATGAACCTCCTCCATAAGCGGAGATATTCTCTCCACTTCCCAACGGTATCACCGCCCTGGTCGATACGCAGGACATGGATAGCCCGCCTGAGGGCCACTCAGGCTGTGACGGCCGGCCTGCGGCGAGAACTTCAGCCGGATGGCGAGGTCAGGGCCTGGACTCTCGCTCGCTGAGAGCGCTTTTGGACTTTGCGGGCGGACCTCCGCGCACGCCACATGGCGCCCGACGCGTCAAGGCGCTAATGGGTCCGTTACGGCCGGCCGTTGGGTTCCGGATCGGAGGCTGCATGCAAGCGCTGACAGGGGTCTGCCGCCGGCTCGCTACTCTCGTTCGTCGGCGGGCCTGACCAGTCCCATGACCTGCTCCACCGTTTCGTTGCTGAGGCTTGGAGTCGTCAGGGGAGGGTTGTCGGGGCGCTCCCGGAGGCCGTTCAGAAGGACCTCGATGTAGCGGCGCCAGATGTCCGGCCGCTTGCCCTGTGTGAACTGCGTGGCGGCGCTCAGCATGTGCTGGATGACGGGGATGTCGGAAGGGGTCACCTCGGCCCGGAGGTCCCCGCTCTCCTGGGCGCGGCGGATCAAGGCTCCGAGGAAGGGGAGCATGCCTCCGCGTGCTCTCTCCATGGGCCCGGAGCTGTGGCTGCCCAGCATGATCACTTCATGGAGGCCGCGGTTCTCGGCGAGGTCGCCGGTCATGTCCATGAGGAAGTCGACCAGGCCCTGCCAAGGGTCGGGGTGGGCGAGCGCCCTCTCGGCCGACTCCTGCCGCAACGCGAGATCCTGCTCGAACAGGGTGCGTACGAGGGCTTCCTTGGTGGGGAAGCGGCGATACATCGTACCGACGCCGACGCCGGCGTGGTGGGCCACGTCATCGAGTGTGACCCCCAGCCCGCGCTGCCTGAAGACCTCGCGTGCGGCCTGGAGGATTCTTTCCCGGTTGAGAGCGGCATCTCGCCTCAGGGGACGGCCACCATCCGTCGGCTTGCTTCCCCGGGAACTCTCAGTCATATCCACATGGTAGCTCTGTTGATCACACCCCGGTCTTCTGTGACGAGGCAGGCGAGGGGCCGCCCGCGGGGGTGCCGGCGGTCGCGTCTGTCGTGAGGCCGGCCGCGGCGTGGCGCCAACTCGTCCTGGCGTCCTGCGTGTTCGGACGTCGGCTTACGGCACTCGGTGGACCGGCGGAGTCATGCCCGGTACGGCGTCCCGCCGCGTTGGTCACGGGACTTGAGCCTGTTGGTCGGCGTCGCTCCCGGGCCGGCCGGCACCCTGATGCAGGGCGTCACCGGTAACCCGCTCACCGGCCTCGGTTGGTCACCAACGCTTGAATCAGCCGGCGGTTCGCTTCCTGTGCGGTCATTCCCCAGTCCCACTCGCTCTTCTTGTGGAGCCGTAGCGAGACGACACCGTGCCATGCCGACCACAACAGGAGTGCGGAGGCGAAGGGTGCGTCCGGGTCGACGAGCCGCGCGAGTTCGACGATGCGGGCCTGGAGACGAGGGCCGTGCGCGGCTCTGGTCTCCGGCAGCGCGTCACTGCTCTCGAACAGGAGTTGGTACGCGCCCGGGTGGGCCGCACCCCACGCGATGTAGGCGTCGCCGGCGACGACCAGCTGGTTGTCCGCCTCGTCCGTTGCGTCGAGGGCCGACTCGACCGCTTCGACCAGCGAGGTGTACTCGGCGTCGAGCACCGCGGAGCGCAGGTCCGCCTCGGAGGGGAAGTGCCAGTACACGGCCGAAGGGGCCACCCCGCAGGCCCGGGCGATCGAGCGCAGCGACGGAACGGCCACCGCTTGAGGCTCCGCCAGCATGGCGGTCGCGGCGGCCACGAGCTCGGAGCGCAGGTCTCGGTTGTCTGCCTTGGTCACCGAGTCATTGAACACCTGTTCATGTTAGCGTGCAATGAACAGGTGTTCAGGAAGGTGGTGGCGGCATGCTCAGGCTGATGACGGTGATCAGGAAGCGTCCGGAGGTTTCCACGGAGGACTTCCGCCGGTTCATGGAACTGGAGTACGGACCGACCTACGCGGGTCTTCCCCAGGTCAAGGAGTACGTGCAGTACTACCTGACCGACCTCGCGACGGACGGGGAGGAGGAGCCGATCGACGCGATCGTGCGGATCGCCTTCGAGTCCGAGACGGAGATGCGCGAGGCCCTCGCAACCGAGGAGTACCGGAAAGCGCACGAACTGCGGACGGCCTACATGCGGGACACGTCCGTCGGTATTCATTCAGCCGTTCTGGACCGTAGGGTGCAGCTGGTCCCGAGACCGTGACGACAGCGCTGGTCACCGCCACTCGTTCGATGCTCGCGACCAGCGCGGCCGCTTCGTGGCTTCTCGCCGTTGCGGACCTGGTCGGCCTCCTCCGGGATGGTGCACTGGAACCTGCGCCTGCGCAGCGAGGACAGCCCGCATCCGCGGCGAGAAAAAAAGCTACGCCCCCTGTCGATCCGCCCGCGCCCCGTTCGACGTACTGATGTGGGGCACTTCGCCACACGAGGATGCGACAGGACCTGACGAGGGAAACACATGGGCCAGCTACTGAAAGTCATGAACTTCAACGTCTCAAGTGACGGAATCGGTGCCGGTGAGGACCAGAGCCTCGAGAGGCCGTTCGGCCACGTCGATCCCGCGAGGCTGTTCGCCTGGGCCGGCGCCACGGCGAGCTGGCCCATGCGCACCGACCCCGGGGGCAGTCGAGGCCTCGACGACTACTTCACACGGGACTTCGCACACAACATCGGCGCCGAGATCATGGGCCGCAACAAGTTCGGCCCCCAGCGGGGGCCCTGGCACGACTACGACTGGCGCGGCTGGTGGGGTGACGAACCCCCCTTTCACACCCCGGTGTTCGTCATGACCCACCATGTACGTCCGTCGATCACGCTCTCCGATACCACGTTCCACTTTGTCGACGCCGACCCGATCACTGTCCTCGAACGGGCGCGGGAGGCCGCGCAGGGCAAGGACGTCCGACTCGGCGGCGGGGTCACCACGGTCAGGGAGTTCCTTGCCGCCGGCCTCGTGGACACCCTGCACGTGGCGGTCTCGCCGGTGAAGCTCGGATCAGGCCTTCGCCTCTGGGAGTCACCCGATGACCTGCTCGACCGGTTCCATCTCGAGGTCGTGCCCAGCCCGAGTGGCGTTGCGCATCATTTGTTCTGGCGGAGGTAGGGCGAGGCGCAAACCCGGCGAAGTTACGCCGGCACAGCACTAGCAGGACACCTGCGAGCCGTTGTCGACGGCAGCGATACGTGCCTTCGTGGGAGCACACCAATTCCGTGCTCCCACGAAGGACAGGACCCCGGCCCTCAACCCCTGTAAACGTGAGGAGTCGGTCGACCCTGCGGGGGAAGGACGTACGGATTCCCTGGTCGCTCAGGGCCGACGCGTGTCCTTCACGCGGCGAAGCTTCCCCAGCGACCGCTCCAGGGTTTCCGGGTCTACGACGGCTACTTCGACGGTGACTCCGACGCCGTCCTTGATTCCCTGAGTGATGGTCTTTGTGGCGGCCGCGCGCTGAGGGGGATTGCTGTCGGGCCGTGCTTCCACGCGGACGGTCATGTGGTCCATCCGTCCCCGCCGGCTGAGTTCGATCTGGAAGTGCGGGGCCACACCGGGCGTACGCAGCACGATCTCTTCCACCTGGCTGGGGAAGACATTGACACCGCGAAGGATGATCATGTCGTCGGAACGTCCGGTGATCTTCTCGATACGGCGGAATCCGGGCCGGGCGGTCCCGGGCAGCAGCCGAGTCAGGTCCCGTGTGCGGTAGCGGATGATGGGCAGGGCTTCTTTGGTGAGCGAGGTGAAGACCAGTTCACCGCTGTCACCCTCCGCCAGGACGTCATCGTTGAGTGGATCGACGACCTCGGGGTAGAAGTGGTCCTCCCAGACATGCAGTCCGTCCTTGGTCTCCACACATTCCTGGGCGACGCCGGGACCGATCACCTCGGACAGCCCGTAGATGTCGACGGCGTGGATGTCCAGGCGCTCTTCGATCTCGCGGCGCATCTCCTCCGTCCAGGGTTCGGCGCCGAAGATGCCGACCTTGAGGGAGGTCGAGCGAGGGTCGATGCCCTGTCGCTCGAACTCGTCGAGAAGGGTGAGCATGTACGAGGGCGTGACCATGATGATCTCGGGCTTGAAGTCCTGGATGATCTGCACCTGGCGTGCGGTCATGCCGCCGGAGGCAGGGATCACGGTGCAACCGGCGCGCTCGGCGCCGTAGTGGGCACCGAGGCCGCCGGTGAACAGGCCGTAGCCGTAGGAGATATGCACTTTGTGCCCCGGGCGGCCGCCGGCGGCCCGGATGGATCGGGCGACGACATCGGCCCACATGGAGAGGTCGTTGTCGGTGTAACCGACCACCGTGGGGCGGCCGGTGGTGCCGCTGGACGCATGCACGCGGCGCACCTCCGACATCGGGACGGCGAACATGCCGAAGGGGTAGGTGTCGCGCAGGTCGGCCTTGGTGGTGAAGGGGAACCGGGCAAGGTCCTCAAGGCTGCGGCAGTCGTCGGGCTTGACTCCGGCCGCGTCGAACTTGTGCCGGTACAGCTCCACGTTGTCGTACGCGTGCTGCAGCGTCGTGCGCAGTCTGGTGAGCTGGAGAGACCTGATCTCCTCGCGCGACAGCAACTCGCCGTCATCCAGCAATGCCCTGGGAGGTGGGTCTCCCCGGCGCGCTTCCAGGTGCTCGGGCACGATGACTTCGCTGCTCATTGCGGCTCCTCATGTTGCGTGCTGCGCAGAGTGCGACTCCGGCCGCGGAACTCCGCGATCACTTCGTCGCCGCGCAGGACACTCACGTCGTAGATGCCGCTGCGGCCGAACCGAGTGCGTTCATGTGCCGTGGCCACCAGGACATCACCTTCGTACGCGGGCGCAATGAAGTCGATGTCGGCGGACGCGGCGACGGTCACGGGTCCGTGGCTGTTGCAGGCGCATGCGAAGGCCGAGTCGGCGAGCAGGAACAGGAAGCCACCATGGGCGATCTTGTGTCCGTTGACCATGGCTGAGGTCACGGTCATCCGAAGCACGGCAGCCCCGTCGCCGTGCTGCAGCAGCTCGATGCCGAGCCCTCGTGACGCCTCGTCATCGGCGAACATCCTTGTGACGGGATCAGGCGTCGTGCTGTCTACCTGGGTCGTCATTTCCACCACCTTGTGGACCGACCGAACATTCGGTTAGCGTGCGGCAAGGCCAAGTAATCCAGCAAGACTCCTGCCTGTCAAGAGGGGGACCGTATGCTCCAACAGAGCCCAGAGGATCTTGACTGCTTCGCACGTCACAGCGCACTGCTCGACCAGGCGGCCGCCGCGGTCCTATCCCGGGATCACTGGTCGCCGTACCCCGAGTCACCGAGCAAGTCCCTCTACGGGGAAGACGCCGCCAAGAACGGTGAGGCCGCTTTCCACCGTCAGCTCGGCACCCCGTTCGACCTGCCCGGCCACCCCGGCCAGACCTGGGCCGCGCCCACCGAGACCTCGCCGTACGGATTCCCGCTGGGCATCAGTTACCCCCACCTGGCGTCCGAGGACGCCGTTGCCGCCGCGAAGGCCGCGGCCGCCTCCTGGCGTGACGCCACACCCGACACCAGGGCCGGCGTGGCCGCGGAGATCCTGGCCCGGCTGAATACCGCGAGTTTCGAGATCGCCCACGCCGTGCAGCACACCACCGGGCAGGCGTTCGTCATGGCCTTCCAGGCCGGTGGCCCCCATGCGCAGGACCGTGGCCTGGAGGCGGTGGCCTACGCCTGGACGGAGCAGAAACGGCACCCCGTCCGAGCCCGCTGGAGCAAGCCCCAGCGCAAGGGCGGCCACCTGGTGATGGACAAGAAGTTCACACCGGTCGGGCGCGGAGTGGCGCTGCTGATCGCCTGCAACACCTTTCCGACCTGGAATGGCTACCCGGGCCTGTTCGCCAGCCTCGTCACCGGCAATCCGGTCATCGTCAAGCCGCATCCCGGGGCCGTCCTGCCCCTGGCGATCACTGTGCGCATCGCTCGCGAAGTCCTGGCTGAGGCCGGCTTCGATCCCAATGTGGTGCTGCTTGTCGCCGAAGAGCCGGACGAGCGCAGTGCGGGTGTCCTTGCCGTGCATCCCGACGTACGGATCATCGACTTCACCGGCTCGACCGCCTTCGGCGACTGGCTGGAGACCCACGCACACCAGGCCGCCGTCCACACGGAGAAGGCGGGCGTGAACACGGTGGTGCTGGACTCCACCGACGACTACCGCGGCCTCCTGGGCAACCTGGCCTTCTCGCTGTCCCTCTACAGCGGGCAGATGTGCACCACCCCGCAGAACCTCCTCATCCCCCGCGCAGGCTTTGTCACGGACGAGGGTGCCAAGAGCGCCGACGAGTTCGCGGCCGACCTCGGCGCCGCGCTGGATCAGCTGCTGAGTGACCCGGCCCGGGCAGCCGGCACCCTGGGAGCCCTCGTGAACGAGGGAGTGCGCGAGCGGCTTGAGGAGGCTGCCGGCCTGGGCCGCACGGTCCGAGCGTCGGCTGCCGTCGCGCACCCCGCGTACCCCGGGGTTGCCATGCGGACGCCGCTGGTGGCACGGCTCGACCCGGAAACCGATCGGGCCGTCTACACCCGCGAGTGGTTCGGGCCGGTCTCCTTCGTCATCGTTACCGACTCCACCGAGCACAGCCTCTCCGTCTTCCGCGACACGGTGCGCGAGCACGGAGCACTGACCGCCGCCGTCCACTCCACCAGGGAAGAGGTCCTGGCGGCAGCCGAGGAGGCGGCGCTGGACGTCGGCGTACACCTCTCGGAAAACCTCACCGGTGGGGTTTTCGTCAACCAGTCGGCCGCCTTCAGCGACTTCCACGGCAGCGCCGCCAGCCCGGCGGCCACTGCCACCTTGTCCGACGCCGCCTTCGTCGCCGGCCGCTTCGCGACCCTGCAGTCGCGCCGCCCTGCCCCAGCCCCCAATGAGGAGTCCGCCTGATGTCGGATGAGATCTACCTGATCGACGGAGCCCGGACCCCCCAGGGGCGCTACGGCGGTGCCCTGGCCGCCGTACGCCCCGATGACCTCGCGGCTCTGGTCGTCGCCGAGGCCGTCCGCCGCTCCGCCATTCCACGCGAAGCCGTGGACGAAGTCGTCCTGGGAGCCGCCAACCAGGCCGGTGAGGACAACAGGGACGTCGCACGCATGGCTGCGCTGCTCGCGGGCCTGCCCCACACCGTGCCCGGCTACACCGTCAACCGCCTCTGCGCTTCGGGCCTGACAGCGGTGGCCTCTGCCGCTCACACGATCCGCGCCGGAGAGGCCGATCTGGTGGTCGCCGGGGGAGTGGAGTCCATGACCCGCGCGCCCTGGGTGATGGAGAAGCCCGGCACCCCATGGGCCAAGCCGGGGCAGGTGCACGACACCTCCTTGGGCTGGCGGTTCACCAACCCGCAGTTCGCGGCCGCGGACCGGGCTGTCGCCGACGACGCCGGACCGCAGACACCCAAGATCACCCTGTCCATGGGGGAGACCGCGGAAGAGGTGGCGGCTCTGGACGGCATCACCCGTGCCGAGTCGGACGCCTTCGCCCTGCGCAGTCACCACCGAGCTCTTGCGGCGCAGGAGGCAGGCCGCTTCGACCGGGAGATCGTGCCGGTCCCGGTCAATGACACCCACGTGACCCGGGACGAGGGCCCGCGCGCGACCACGACCCTGGAAAAGCTGGGCTCCCTGCGCACCATTTTCCGCAAGGACGGCATCGTCACGGCAGGCTCTTCCTCTCCGCTGTCGGACGGCGCCGCCGCACTGGTGCTGGCCGGCGCGGCAGCCGTCGACCGCTATGGACTGACACCGCGGGCGCGGATCATCGGTTCCGCCTCGGCCGGCGTGCAGCCCAACCTCATGGGACTGGGGCCCGTCCCGGCCACCGAGAAGGCACTCGGCCGCGCGGGTTGGGAGACCGGGGACCTCGACGCGATCGAGCTGAACGAAGCCTTCGCCGCTCAGGCACTCGCCGTGATGCGGCGGTTGAAGCTGGACGAGGAGAAGGTCAACGCCGACGGCGGGGCCATCGCCCTGGGCCACCCACTGGGCTGCTCCGGCGCCCGCATCCTCCTCACCCTGCTCGGCCGGCTGGAGCGGGAGAACGGCCGCCGCGGCCTCGCCACCCTGTGCGTGGGCGTGGGTCAGGGCGTCGCGCTCCTGGTGGAGCGGATATGACTGCCGACAGTCTCTCCGCGTCGTACGACACCTTGCTGGTGGAGGAGCGGACGGACCGGCTCGTCGTGACCCTGCACCGCCCCGAGGCCCGCAACGCCATCAGTGGCCGCATGATCACCGAGCTGCACCAGGTGTGCGAAGAACTGGAACGCGCCCCGAAGCTGCTTCTCCTGACCGGTCACGGCGGTGTCTTCGCAGGCGGGGCCGACATCGCCGAACTGCTCAAGCGGGGCAGGGACGAAGCTCTCCAGGGCATCAACAGCCGGCTCTTCGAGCGAGTCCGGCGGCTGCCCATGCCCACGCTCGCCGCGGTCGACGGCTGGGCTCTGGGAGGCGGGGCCGAACTGGCCTACGCCTGCGACCTGCGCCTTGCCGGCCCCGACGCTGTCTTCGGTAATCCCGAGCCGGGCCTTGGAATTCTTGCGGCGGCGGGTGCCTGCTGGCGCCTGCCCGAACTGGTCGGTGAATCGGTCGCCAAGCAGATCCTGCTCGCCGGCCGCAACCTCGACGCCCGGGCGGCGCACGCCGCGGGCCTGGTCATCGATGTCGTACCGGCCGAGGAACTGCTGGGGGAGGCCCACGCGCTGCTCGATCGCATGGCGCGCTCGTCGGCTACGGCCCTGCGCCTCACGAAGCTCGTCGTCGACTCGCCCGGGGCCCACCCCGTTGCCGACGACCTGGCACAGGCCGTGCTGTTCGAGAGTGATGACAAGAAGGACCGCATGACACGTTTTCTCGACAGAAGGAGCCGGACATGACGTCAGCGCCCAAGGCCGTCGGAGTCATCGGGGGCGGACGCATGGGCTCGGGGATCGCCCAGTCCTTCGCTGCCGCCGGCTCGGTGGTGACGGTGGTGGAGAGCGGGACGGAGGCTGCCGCCGCGGCGGTGGAGCGGATCGGTGCCGGCCTCAGGCGCGCTGAGGAGCGAGGTCACCTTGCCGAGCCGGCAGCGCTCGTCACCCGCCGCGTGACTCTCGTAGCCACAGTGGAGGCCCTGCCCCCGGACATCGCACTGGTCGTGGAGGCCGTTCCCGAGGATGCCGCGCTCAAGGCCCGCCTGCTCAAGGCGGCCGAGGAAGCGGTGAGCGAGGCGACGGTGCTGGCCACCAACACGAGCTCGCTGTCGGTCACCGACCTCGCCTCCGTCCTCCGCCGCCCCGAACGCTTCCTCGGCATGCACTTCTTCAACCCGGTGCCGGCCTCCGCCCTGGTCGAGATCGTGGTCGCCCCCGACACCGCTCCTCACACGGTCCAAGCCGCTCTGGAATGGACCAAGGCGCTGGGCAAGCAGGACGTCGTCGTCAAGGATTCCCCCGGCTTCGCCAGCAGCCGTCTCGGCCTGGCTCTGGGCCTGGAAGCCATCCGTATGGTCGAAGAAGGTGTCGCCGCCCCCGAGGCCATCGACGACGCGATGCGGCTCGGCTACCGGCACCCGATGGGACCGCTGCGGCTGACGGACCTGGTCGGGCTCGATGTGCGGCTCGCCATCGCCGAATACCTGCATGCCACACTCGGCGATCGCTTCGCGCCACCGCAATTGCTGCGGGACAAGGTGGCACGTGGCGAACTCGGGCAGAAGGCGGGACAGGGGTTCTACACATGGTGACCGTCAGGGCGGCGGACTCCGCCGGGAGCGAGCCAACCGGCGTGGGCTACACCCGTGACGGGGCGGTCGCCGTGATCGAGCTGCAACGGCCCAGGGCTCGCAACGCACTGGACGTCCACCTGCGGCTCGGCCTGCTGGCCGCTGTGCGACAGGCACACCATGAGGGCGCGCAGATCAAGGCAGTGCTCCTCACGGCCCAGGGTGACCATTTCTGCGTCGGCCAGGACCTCAAGGAGCACGCCCAGGCACTTGAGGACGAGCCCGCCACCGCGTTTGCGCTGCTGAGAGCCGAGTACAACCCGCTGGTGGAAGCCCTCCACACGCTGCCGTGTCCGCTGGTCGTGGCGATCGAGGGCTCCTGTGTCGGGGCAGGGCTTGGCCTTGCCCTCTGCGGCGATGTCCGGGTCGCCGGGCAGAGCGCACGCTTCACCACCGCGTTCACCGCGATAGGGCTGGCCGCCGACAGCGGACTGAGCGCCACGCTGGCTCAGGCCGTCGGGCCCTCACGCGCCACTGCCCTGGCGCTTCTGGCGGAGCGTTTCGGAACCGAGGAAGCCCAGCAGTGGGGACTGCTCCATCGGGTGGTGCCGGACGGTTCCGCCCGCGCGGAAGGACTCGCCCTGGCCCGACGTCTGGCCGACGGTCCGACCGCCGCATACGCCGAGCTCAAATCTCTGGTGCGGGCCGCGGAGGGGCAGGACCTGAAGGCCGTACTCGAGCGTGAGGCCACAGCGCAGGAGCGGCTGGGCGCCACAGAGGATCACCGCGCCGCGGTGCGGGCCTTCCTGGCAGGACAGCAGCCGTCCTTTTCCGGGTGCTGACACCCCCGGTGCTTGCCAGGCCGGGGAGGGCTCATCGTATGATGGACCGAACGAATGGTCGGTAGGGAAGGTGGTACAGATGGCTACAGCACAGTCCGTCGCGTCCTCCGGTGGCGACACCGAGCCGGACCTGCGGTCCCACTTCGAGTCGACGATCGCGCGCGACCAGCGGATCGAGCCGCGCGACTGGATGCCGGAGGGGTACCGCAAGACGCTGGTCCGGCAGATCGCCCAGCACGCACACTCGGAAATCATCGGCATGCAGCCGGAAGGCGAATGGATCACCAGGGCGCCGTCGCTGCGCCGCAAGGCGATCCTGTTCGCGAAGGTCCAGGACGAAGCAGGCCACGGACTGTACCTGTACTCCGCGGCCGAGACGCTGGGAGCGGACCGGGCCGACCTGACCCGGCGACTGATCGACGGCCGCCAGAAGTACTCGTCGATCTTCAACTATCCGACGCCCACCTTCGCCGACGTGGGCGTCATCGGCTGGTTCGTGGACGGTGCGGCGATCTGCAATCAGGTGCCCCTGTGCCGTAGCTCGTACGGTCCCTACGCCCGGGCCATGGTGCGGGTCTGCAAGGAGGAGTCGTTCCATCAGCGCCAGGGCTACGAACTGCTGATGACGATGATGCGTGGCACGGACGGTCAGCGCGAGATGGTGCAGGACGCCGTCGACCGATGGTGGTGGCCCTCGCTGATGATGTTCGGTCCACCGGACGACGACTCGCCCAACTCCGCCCAGTCCATGGCCTGGAAGATCAAGCGGCACAGCAACGACGAGCTGCGCCAGCGCTTCGTCGACATGACAGTTCCGCAGGCGGCGAAGCTCGGCGTCACCCTGCCCGACCCCGAACTGCGCTGGAACGACGAACGAGGCCACCACGACTTCGGCACCCCTGACTTCGCCGAACTGAAGCGGGTGATCACCGGAGACGGCCCCTGCAACACGGAGCGGGTCGAACGGCGCAGGGTCGCACACGATGAAGGCGCCTGGGTACGTGAGGCGGCGACCGCCCACGCGAGCAAGCAGGCCGCCCGGGCACGTGAGGAGGCAGCTGCATGAGCGACACGGAGAACGAGAAGCGGGACTGGCCGTTGTACGAGGTGTTCGTCCGGGGCAAGCGCGGACTGAACCATGTGCACGTGGGGTCGCTCCACGCAGCGGACGACCGGATGGCCCTCACCCACGCCCGCGACCTCTACACCCGGCGCAACGAGGGCGTCAGTATCTGGGCTGTGCGCTCGGAGTACATCGCCGCCTCCACACGCGACGAGAAGGACCCCTTCTTCGCGCCCAGCGCGGACAAGGTGTACCGCCATCCGACCTTCTACGACATCCCTGACGATGTCCCGCACATCTAGGAGCCGGGGATGAGTGACGACCACGTCTACATGACTCTGGCCGAGGGCCACGACGACAGCGATGCCCGCTGGGCGTTCGGTACCGGATTTGAGGACCCGCTGCACGGTGTGGACACCTCGGTGCCCGACGGCATCGATGCCGCCGAACTGGCCGCCACCTGCAGTGCACTTGGCGACGACACCCTCGTCCTGGCGCAACGGCTCGCCGAATGGGTCACCCTGGCACCCGAGTTGGAGGAGGAGGTGGCGCTCGCCAACATCGGGCTCGACCTGCTGGGCCAGGCGCGACTGCTGTACTCCCGCTGCGGCCAGGCCGACGGCACCGGACGCACCGAGGACGCCTACGCCTACTTCAGGGACGCCGAGGACTTCCGCAGCGTCCGCCTGGTCGAACTTCCCAACGGCGACTTCGCGTTCTCCATCGTGCGGCTGTTCGTGTTCTCCAGCTGGCGTATCGCTCACTTCGCAAGGCTCGAATCGTCGCCGGACCCCGTACTCTCGGCGATCGCCGCCAAGGCACTGAAGGAACTGGCCTACCACCGGCAGTACGCAGCCGAGTGGATGGTGCGCCTGGGAGACGGAACGGAAGAATCCCACCGCCGCATCAACAACGCCCTGGCAGCCGTGGCCCCCTACTTGCCGGAACTGTTCTCGGCCCACGACGGGCGAAGCGAAGTCCTGGCAGATCTTCAGCAGGTCCTCGACGCCGCCGGGCTCACCATGCCGCAGGTTCCGCCTCTGCCCGGAGCGGGCCGGCACGGCGAGCACACCGAGTACCTCGCGCCCCTCCTGGCCGAACTGCAGAGTGTGGCCCGCGCCCACCCGGAGGCGACATGGTGACCGTCCTGTCCGACGTCCGGCGCGCCCGGCGTGTTGCCGAGAAGGTGCCCGACCCCGAACTGCCCATGCTCACCCTGGCCGACCTGGGCGTCCTGCGCGATGTCACCATCGCGGAGGACGGCACGGTCGTCGCGAGCCTGACCCCGACGTACTCGGGATGCCCGGCCATGGCGGAGATGCGGGCGGACGTGTCTGCCCGCCTTCAGGAGGCCGGCTTCGAACGCGTGGAGATCCGCACGGTACTGAACCCGCCGTGGACCAGTGACTGGATCACCCCCGCGGGGCGCCGCAAACTCACCGAGTACGACATCGCCCCACCGCTGAGGACACCGCAACGCCCCGCCGGCCCGGTACCGCTGAGCCTGTCGCCGATCCGTCACGTCGTGCCGTGCCCGCGCTGCCAGTCGGTGGATACCGAGGAGACATCGCGTTTCGCGTCCACCTCCTGCAAGGCACTGTGGCGTTGCCTCACTTGCCATGAGCCGTTCGAGTACGTCAAGGAGATCTGATGGCAGAGCTGATGGCACCGACCTCCGGTGCCCCCGCGACAAGGGCACGCAGGCGCCGCCCGATGTTCCACTCCCTGCGCGTTGCCGGTGTGCAACGCCTGTGCGAAGACGCGGTCGCTGTCAGCTTTGAGATCCCCGATGCCTTGGCGGAGGAGTTCGTCTTCGCGCCAGGTCAGTCACTCACGCTGCGCCGTGAGATCGACGGCCGGGACGAACGGCGCTCGTATTCGATCTGCTCGCCCGTCGGCGCACCCCCTCGCATCGGGGTGCGGGAGGTGCCGGGAGGGCTGTTCTCCTCCTGGCTGGTCCACGAGGTGAGGGCCGGTGACACCATCGAAGTCATGGCTCCCACAGGTGTCTTCACCCCCGACCTCACCGGGCCAGGTCACCATGTACTCATCGCGGCAGGATCCGGGGTCACCCCGATGATGTCCATCGCCGAGTCGGTACTGGCGTCCAACGACCTGTCCAAGGTGACGCTCTTCTACGGAAACAGGCGCACCGACACAGTCATGTTCGCCGACGAGCTGGCCGACCTGAAGGACACCTATCGCACACGCTTCCAGCTCGCACACGTCCTCTCCCGGGAACCCCGTGAGGCCGACCTGCTCTCCGGACGCCTGGACGGCGAGCGCCTCGATGCCCTCATCGACGGACTGATCGATGTCCCCAGCGCCGACCACTGGTGGCTGTGCGGTCCCCATGGGATGGTCCGGGACGCCCAGCAGGTACTGGCGAAACTCAATGTGTCCAACGAACGAGTGCACCAGGAACTGTTCTTCGCCGACGAGCCGGCCCAGGCGATCCGCCGCGAAGAGCCAACGGCCGACGGACCCGTCAGCGAGGTCACCATCACCCTCGACGGCCGCTCCACCACGGCCGGGCTGCCCCGCGACAGTACGATCCTCGACTCGGCCGCGCGCATCCGGCCGGACCTCCCCTTCGCCTGCAAGGGAGGGGTCTGTGGCACCTGCCGCGCTCGAGTCACGCAGGGCGAGGCGGACATGCGCCGCAACTATGCCCTCGAAACCGCTGAGATCGATGCGGGATACGTGCTGACGTGCCAGACGTACCCGCTCTCCGAGACGCTGACCGTCGACTACGACAGCTGACCGCCCTCGGCGAACCAAAGGGGCACCCCTGCGCGACGGCTGTCTCTTCGCGAGCCGCCGTCCGCGCAAGGTCACGATTGCCGTTCGATAGTGCTTCCATGCAAATCAGCAAACCTTGCATGGGTTGTTGGCATGCCTGATTGCCTCTTCTGACTTCCGCCGACGGAGCGTCACTTCTCTGGGTTGTCCGGATGGAGGACGTGGCTGTGCGGGCCTCTGGCGGCGGTGTCCGCCCCCGAGTTGCCCGAGGTGACGAAGGCCATCCCTGCGACAGTCAGGGCGTTGAGGGGCGCCAGTAAACGATTGCCCCAGTGATGCTCTTGGACGGGCAAACTTCCATCCGTTCCACTCTCTTGACACCGGTTGCATGGCTGCCTTTACTTACCAGTCACGAGACGACCAATCGTTCGGTCGGTAGGTCTGGGGCGAAGATCAGCCGCAGCCCTGGAAGTCTCTGCCGACATGATGAAAGGCCTAGTCCACTCAGCTGCAGAGTCTCCATCTCCAGCTGGCGGGAGCGATCCGGGCGTCACCCTGCCTCGGTCTTCCGCCGACTGCTGCTGGCGCCGTCGATATCACTCACCCAGTGAAATCTGCGGAACCCAGTTGCGCAGCGCCCTGCTTGAGTCGACCAGCTCGGTCCAACGACACGAGGCGTGCCAGGAAACCGGGCTCAGGAGCAAGTCGGCAGGGCGCATCCAGCCATTGATCGAGGTAGCGAAAGGCCGGCCTCGATCAGATCGGCAATCGGGCGGGTTTATCCCCAAATCCGCTTTGGTATCTCTCTCCCCAAGCCCCGATGAACAGCTGCGGCGGCATCGCTCACCCTGTCAGGAGACAGCAGTGGCCATCGACCGAAACCTACCCGAGACAGTCACACCAAAGCAGGTACGCCCGCTGCGAGTGGCAACAGCAAGCTTCGTCGGAACCGCCATTGAGTGGTACGACTACTTCATCTACGGCATGGCTGCGGCAATTGCGTTCGGACCGCTGTTCTTCCCCGGCGTCTCCTCGGCAGCCGGAACCCTGGCCGCCTTCGCCACTTACTCGGTCGGCTTCTTCGCCCGCCCGGTGGGCGGCATCGTCATGGGCCACTTCGGTGACCGGGTCGGCCGCAAGTCCATGCTGGTGATTTCGCTGCTCACCATGGGACTGGCCACGGTGGGCATAGGGCTGCTTCCCACCTACGCCACCGTCGGTGTCTGGGCGCCGATCCTGCTGGTGACCCTCCGTTTCATCCAGGGCATAGGGGTCGGTGGCGAGTGGGGCGGCGCGGTCCTCATGGCTGTCGAGCATGCCCCGGACCGAAAGAAGGCCTTCTACGGCAGTTTCCCGCAGATGGGCGTGCCCGGCGGGCTCATCATTGCCAACCTGGTGTTCCTCGGCCTCACCACCAATCTCAGCAGCGACGCTTTCCTGGCCTGGGGGTGGCGAGTCCCCTTCCTGGCGAGTGCCGTCATGGTCGTGGCAGGCCTGGTGATTCGACTCACCATCGCCGAAAGCCCGGACTTCGAGGCGGTCAAGCAGTCGAAGACGAAACAGCGCATGCCCATCGTGACGGTGCTGCGAGAGCACTGGAAGGAAGTCGCGCTTTCCGCCGGAGCGTTCATCGGAATCAACGCGGTCGGCTACATCTTCATGGCCTACCTGCTGTCCTACACGACCGCCGTACTTGAACTGAGCCGGAACCGCATCCTTGTCCTCACGCTCATCGCGTCCCTGGTGTGGCTCGCGGTGATTCCATGGGCTTCCGCTCTTTCGGACCGGCATGGCCGCCGGGTGGTGCTCAGAGCTGGTTCCATAGGCCTTGTCGTGTGTGCGCTCTTCCTGTTCCCAATGATCAACACCGCGAACACAGCCCTGATTCTGCTGGCACTCCTGGTGACGGCGGTATTCATGGGTATCGTTTACGGGCCGATAGCGGCACTGTTCTCGGAACTCTTCAGGGCTGAGATTCGCTATAGCGGGGCTTCTCTCGGCTACCAATTGGGAGCGATCCTTGGTGGCGGCATCGCGCCGACCGTTGCCACAGGCCTCTACACAAGCTGGTCATCCACCACACCTATCGCCCTCTACCTCACGGCGGTGACGCTTATCAGCCTCGGCTGTGTGTGGCTGGTTACCCGTAGAACGACTTGACGGTCGGGGTCCTCCAGAGACGGCGGTCGGTGACTGACGTCCGCTCCGGGGGACCCTTTCGCGGACCGCCCTTGTCCTTCCGGCAGTTGGTCAGGGGGGTAGCGGCAACGGGTCCCGTCGGGCAGGAAGCGCTGCATCGCACTGTTTACGTACGCAATCTGGCGGTCGTACGGCCGACCGTTCAGAGGATGGCCGTGAAGCGGGCCCGCCACAGGTCGCGGAGCAACGCAATCTCGGCCATGTGATGGATGAATTCGAGATTGGTCCCCGACAGCACGCCGATGAACGGGTCGTCCGGGTCGGAACCGTACGGGTACTGCGAGAAGCCGACCGTGTCGAGCTGCTCCTCCGTGACGGCGCCGATGCTCTCGCGCCAGCGGTCGATGACAGGCCAGAACCGATCGAGGGTCAGGGCGGCGGAGGGCGAGAAGTCGATCATCAGCTTCGGGTCCTGCAGCCGCTCGCCGAAGGCCCACTCCCATCCGCCCGCGAACTGGTAGTGCAGGTGGCCCAGCCGCCACGCGATGGTCGTGATCGGCGCCATGTCCGGCTCCGGCGCACCGGTGTGAGCGAGGATCTGCTCGACCCGCTCGACGCTCACGCTCCAGTCCTCGGCGATCTTGGCGACGGTCATGCCACTGGCGGCCTGTCTGGCCACCTCGGCGTACTCGCTCGCCGGGATGTCCGCCGCGCCCAGATCGAGCACCCACTCGCCCGGCCCGAACGCCCTGGGCGTCGCCGCCTCGCCCCGGCGCCGGAGCGACCAGCAACCGGGGACCGGCTCCCACAGGTACTCCTCATCACCGAGCCCCGTCAGCCGCACCTGGGCCATCTCCCGGGCCTTGTCGAACTGGTCGAGCAGCAAGCCCAGTCGGTCGGTCCACGCACCCTCAGCGTCCATGCAGATCTCCCCTTGCGGTCGCGTCTCGAACCTCGATGCGCTCAGACGGAAAGTATCGGCTCACCTCACGGGGCGCGACCGAATTCCTTGCGGAGGTGGCTTCGCTTCAGATGCGGGGTCGACTCGTGCGCGGGGGAGTGTCGCCAGGGCCGGAGTGACCGTGAGACCGCAAGCCGCCGAAGACGAGGGTGGCGAGAGCGTCGGCGAGGACCGACACAGGCAGTTCCCCGTCCGGCCGGTACCACTCGATGAGAGAATTCACGGTGCCGAAAACCAGTCGGCTCGCAAGATGGGGATCGATATCGGCACGGATTCCTCCTTCTTCCGCCGCGAGTTCGACCAGTTCGGCAACCCGGTGGTCGAACTCGCGTCGCCGCTTCAGGATTCGCTGTTCAGCGGCACTGTTCCCATGGACCCTCAGCAGCAAGGTGACATACGGCAACTCGGCTGCGAGTACTTCGACGCTCCCACGCACGATGTGCTCAAGCCTGGCCGTCGGGGGCAGTTGGGCTGCATCGGGTTCGTCAATGAGAGAAAAAAGGGCATCGAGCGCACGGGTGACGGCAAGATCCAGAAGTTCCTCCTTGCCGGAGACATGGTGGTAGATGCTGGACTTGCTCAGGCCCAGGCGTCTGGCCAGCTCCTCCATACCGGTGGCGTCATAACCGCGCTCGTTGAAGACCTCGACCGCGATCTCGAGAAGAGACTCACGGTCGTAGTTGGGCCGGCCTCGGCGATCCTGATTCTGTGATGACACGTTATTCACCCGCCCATTGTCGCAACAGGCGCGATCAGTGGCGTACCACGCCGAACAAGCCGTGGGTCCGAACGCACCACGACGCGCCAGGACCACAGGGAATGGCGTACGGGAGGAATCTCTTCTGACTCAGTTGCCCGGTCGCCGCTGATCTTGGGAGGCGTCGCTCCGTCCTGCTCTCGCGCCACGGCGCGGACGGGGAGGCCGTGAGACAGCGCACCCAGGCTCCTCGACGAATCTCGGAAAAGTTCGGACGGCGATGTCGAGATCCGGTGACTGGCTTCGTCCCCGCAGTGAACGCGGCCAGAATGGCTCGCACCAGCACCGAGGAGAATCACCATGGCCAAGTACTTGCTGCTCAAGCACTACCGCGGCGCTCCGGCTTCGGTCAATGACGTGCCGATGGAGCAGTGGACGCCGGAGGAGATCTCGGCGCATGTGCAGTACATGCGCGACTTCGCGGACCGGTTGGTGGTGACCGGCGAATTCGTCGGCGAGCAGGCGCTCGCTCCCGAGGGGACGTTCGTCCGCTACGACGGTGAGGGGCGCCCGCCGGTCACCGACGGACCGTTCGCCGAGACCAAGGACCTCATCGCCGGCTGGATGCTGATCGACGTCGACAGCTACGAGCGGGCGGTCGAGCTGGCCGGGGAACTGTCGGCCGCCCCTGGAAAGGGCGGGGAGCCGATCCACGAGTGGCTGGAGCTGCGTCCCGCCTATGGCGTGCGGCCCACGGTCACGGAGTGACCTCGGAAGTGAACGAGGCGCTGCTTCGGAGCCTCACGCCGAGTGTGCTCGGGATCCTCGTCCGCCGCGGAGCCGATTTCGCGGCGGCCGAGGACGCCGTACAGGACGCGCTGGTCGAGGCCGTCCGCGTGTGGCCGGCCGACCCGCCGCGGGATGCGAAGGGCTGGCTGGTCACCGCTGCCTGGCGCAAGTTCCTCGACCAGACCCGGGCGGACACTGCCCGCCGACGGCGTGAGGACCTTGTCGAGGAGGAGCCGGCTACCGGGCCCGCGCCCGCGGTGGACGACACCCTCCAGCTCTACTTCCTGTGCGCCCACCCATCGCTGACACCGTCCTCCGCGGTCGCCCTGACGCTGCGTGCCGTCGGCGGACTGACCACCCGGCAGATCGCCCAGGCCTACCTGGTTCCGGAGGCGACGATGGCGCAACGCATCAGCCGGGCCAAGCGCACCGTCTCCGGCGTCCGGTTCGACCAGCCCGGCGACGTCGCCACCGTGCTGCGCGTCCTCTATCTGGTCTTCAACGAGGGCTACTCCGGCGACGTCGACCTCGCCGCCGAGGCCATCCGGCTCACCCGGCAGCTCGCGGCCGCGATCGACCATCCCGAGGTGGCGGGACTGCTCGCTCTCATGCTGCTCCACCACGCCCGGCGCGCCGCCCGGACCGCGGCCGACGGCAGCCTGGTGCCGCTCGCCGAGCAGGACCGCGCCCGCTGGGACACCAAGTCGATCGCCGAGGGCGTCGGGATCCTGCAGTCGGCCCTCGCCCGCGACCGGCTGGGCGAGTTCCAGGCCCAGGCCGCCATCGCCGCCCTCCACGCCGACGCGCCCACCGCCGAGGAGACCGACTGGGTGCAGATCGTCGAGTGGTACGACGAACTCGCGCGTCTGACCGACAGCCCGGTCGTCCGGCTCAACCGCGCGGTGGCCGTCGGTGAGGCCGACGGACCGCGCGCCGGCCTGGCGGAGCTCGCGGCGCTGGACGACTCACTGCCCCGGCACACCGCCGTGGCGGCGTACCTCCATGAGCGTGACGGCGACCTGGCGACGGCGGCACGGCTGTACGCCGAGGCCGCCCCAAAAGCAGCCAACCTCGCCGAACGCGACCACCTGACGCGCCAGGCCGCCAGGCTCAACGCCCGCGGGAGTCGCTGACGGGGCGGGGCCGGACGGGTTCCTGCCCGATGTGGGTGTTCCTGTGTTTTTCTAATTCATTAGAGTTCTTCAGAATAGGGAGAGAACTCCTCGGAGTCCGCTTCCTTAAACTCCTCTCAAGAACGCCTCCTAGTGTTTTCCGTGTCGAAGCCGAACGGCTGCGGCGAAGGAACTAGGCAGCCGCTGAGCTGTGCGTATGGAGGAATCATGAGCTTCCAGAAGGTCGTCCCGGTCAAGCCCGCCAAGCCTGCCAAGGTGAAGCCCGCCAAGGCGGTCAAGCCCGCCAAGCCGGCGAAGGCCCGCAAGACCCGCCCGATCAAGTAACCTCAGGTCGGACCTTCCTTCTCAAGCTGAACAACCCCTCACCCTCAACGGAGAGGGCAAGCGGGCCTGCGACTGCCAGTCGCAGGCCCGCTTTCTGCATGCTCGGGCCGCCGGCGAGCGGCGAATTTCCAGGATCCTGCTTGTCGAATATTCTTTGATTCTTTTGAAGTGGGTAATCGGGAGCCCTTTCTTAAGCCACCCTCAAGAACGCCTTCTAGTGTTTTCCGTGTCGAAGCCGGACGGCTCCGACGGAAGAACTGAGCAGCTGTTGGGCTGCGCTTATGGAGGAATCATGAGCTTCAAGAAGATCGCCGCCGTCAAGACCACGAAGCCTGCCAAGCCTGCCAAGCCGGCCAAGCCCGCCAAGGCCAAGACGGTGAAGCCGAAGACTCACAAGCGTCCGATCAAGCACTGACCTGCCGCTGAACGAAAGGCGGGTCCGCGGCACGGAGCCGCGGACCCGCCTCCTGCATGTCCAAGCCGATCCAGGAGTGGCAGTGACCTCGTACGACGAACAGCAGACGATGCAACTGCGCCTGCCGCAAGCACCCCCCGTACGAGGACGTCACCGCCGCCCCGGCCTGCTGCGCCCCCACGGCACTCAGACGCTGGCGGGACTGCAACTGCACACCGTTGCGAGGGACACCGACGGCGCTGAGACGAACACGCCACCCACGCTCACCATGGGGCAGGCGTTCGCCCGCTTCTGGCCCCTGACAAGGGGTGACCGGCGCTGGCTGGTGCTGATCTGTGTCGGTGTCATCGTCGCCGCGCTGTGCGAGACGGCCGCGATCCTGCTGTTCGGCCAGCTGACCGACCACGCGCTCCAGAAGGGCTCGCTGAAAGCCTTCTGGACACCCGCGGGCCAGTGGCTTGCTGTCGCGGTCCTCGGTGCCGCCGTGGGGTACGCCGGCAACTCCCTCGCCGTGTGGACAGCGGAGCGTTTCGTCATGCGCCTGCGGGCCGACGTCTTCGGGCACGTACAGGACTTGCCACCCGACTTCTTCCAAAGACACCGCCAGGGTGACCTGCTGGAACGGCTGACAGGGGACGTCGAGTCGATCGAGGAAATGGTCGTCTCCGGCGTCGTCGGTATCGTCTCCGCCGTCTTCAACGTCGTGCTGTTCTCGGCCGCCGCCCTGTGGCTGCGCTGGGACCTGGCGCTGGCCACCTTCCTGCTCGCACCGGTCCTGTGGCTCACGGCCCGGAAGTTCTCCGCCCCCATCAAGGCCGTCGCCCGCGAGGAACGTGTCGCCGACGGGGCCATCACCTCGGTCGTCGAAGAGGCGCTCGGCAACGTGGTGCTCACGCAGGCCTACAACCGGAAGAACGCCGAGGAGAAGCGGTTGCGCCGCGAGGCTCGCGCGTGGATGCGGGCCTCGGTGACCGGTGCGCGCATGGGCGAACTCTACGAGCAGGCCGTCGAGGTTCTCGAGACGGTGTGCGTCCTCGGCGTGATCGGACTGGGCGCCTGGGAAATCTCCCAGGACCGCATGACCCTCGGCCAACTCCTGTCCTTCTCCGCCTTTCTGGGCTACCTGTACCCTCCGCTGCGCAGCCTCGGCCAACTGGGCCTGACCATCAGCGCGGCCATCGCCGGCGCCGAACGGCTGCTGGACATCCTTGACACACAGCCCGCCGTCACCGACCCGCCGACCCACCAGGCCGTCACACCATGGCGCGTGCACGGCATGGTGCAGCTCGACCGCGTCGGCTTCAGCTATCCCGGACAGGACACGCCCACTCTCAGCGACGTGTCCCTGACCGCCAGGCCCGGTGAGTTCATCGTCGTCACCGGCCCCAGCGGCGCGGGAAAGTCCACCATCGCCAAACTGCTCCTGCGCTTCTACGACCCCACTGCAGGTGGCATCCATCTCGACGGCGTCGACCTGAACACCGTCGCCCTGTCCTTCCTGCGCGAGAACGTCACCCTGCTGCCCCAGAAAACCCTCATCCTGCACGACAGCATCCACGAGAACATAGCCTGCGGACGTCCCGGTGCCACCGACCAGGAGGTCCAACACGCGGCCCGAGCCGCTGCCGCCCACGACTTCGTCACCGCACTGCCCGACGGCTACGACACCCACATCGATCCCCACACCGCGCAGCTCTCCGGCGGCCAGCTGCAGCGCATCGCGATCGCCCGGGCGATGCTGCGCGACGCGCCCGTACTGATCCTCGACGAGCCCACCACCGGACTCGACGCCCTGGCAGCCCGTCGAGTGATCGGCCCGCTACGCCAGTTGATGTCCGGCCGCACCACCATCATGATCACTCACGACCTGCAGCTGGCTCCCCAGGCCGACCGCATCGTGGTGCTCAACAACGGTCAGGTGGTGGAGACCGGAACACATCACGAGCTCCTCGCGCACCGAGGCGTCTATGCGGAACTGCACGGCGCACCTCACGGTGTCCGGCTCAGGAAGACAGAACCCGCCGGGGCCCACGCCAACGAATCCACGTGATCCCACCACAGACACTTACCCCCGTCGGGAGTGCGCCGGGGGAGTGCTGTGGGTGGAGGACCCGGCGGCCCGGTGCAGCTGGATGGTCAGCGTCGCTCTGAGTCCGCCGCCGGCGGCGTCTCCCAGGGTCAGCGTCCCGCCGTGCAGCTCGGCCTGTTGCTGCACAAGGGCCAGCCCGAGACCGGAGCCGTGACTGCGTGGCCTGCGGCCCCGTGCGAAGCGTTCCTTGACGGCTTCGCGCTGGTCCGGGGGAATGCCGGGCCCGTCGTCGACAACGGAGATGTGCGCCTGCGAGGAGTCCCACGCCAGCGACACGTGAACCTGCCCCTGGGGCTGCCGCCCGTGCAGGGCCGCGTTGTTGAGCAGGTTGTCCACGGCCATGCGCAGGCCGGCCGGCCAGCCCTCGACGCGCGGAACGCCACCGGTGGCGACGGACATGCTGTACGTGGTCAGCGGATGCCGGTGCTGAGCGTGACGTACCGCCTCGTCGAGCAGTGCGGGCAGGTCCACCGTGGCCCGCGGAGGAAGCGCACCGGCATCACCGCGGGCAAGGATCTGCAAGCCCTCCAACAGCACCGTGATCCTGCGATGCTCCATGACCATGGCATCGAGGGCCTCCTGCCGGTGGGCGGCGGGCAGGTGGGGATTGCGCTGCAGGGTTTCGAGGTTCATGCCGATGGTGGTGAGCGGGGTGCGCAGTTCGTGTCCCGCGTCCGCGGTGAAACGGCGGGTGGCGTGCATGCTCGTCTGGAGCTGGGCCAGCATCCGATTGAGGGATGCGGACAAGTCCGCCACCTCCTGCGGCCCGGTGACCGTCGGCAGCCGCTGATCGGTGTCGGCGGCGCGGATACGCTGCGCTCCCGTGCGCAGCCTTTGCAGCGGCTGCAGGATCATCCGGGTGATCAGCCAGACGCCGCCTGCCGCGACGAACATGGACAGTACGGCGACGACGGCCACGATTCTGGTGTTGTCGGCCAGTCGCTGCTCGATCGGGTCGAGGTTCTGCAGCACTTGCAGACGTTCGTCGGAGTCGCCCTTGAGGGGCTGCACGAAGGACCGCCAGGACTGGCCGCCGACGCGGACGGTGCTCAGGCCGTCCGATGTCGGGACGGGAATGTCAGCCGTGGGCTCATCACCCCGCTGGGTGATGATCTCATTCCCGGAAACGAGCCGGACCAGGGACTGGCTGCCGACCAGCAGGCCGCCGTAGTCGTCACTGCCGGGACTGTCCGCCCCGTTTCCTTGCGACAACAGCTTGTCGGCGTCCCCCTGCACCTTGTCGGCGCGGGCGGTGAGCTGTCGGTCGACGTCGGTACGGTCACGGTGGTCGATGCGGTCCACGATGACGAGGCCGGAGGCGCCGACCACGAGCATCACCAGGAGGGCGACACTCGCGGTGATCTGTGAGCGCAGGCTGCGCGGCAGGGGGAGCCTCATGTCCGCAGCGCGAATCCGACGCCGCGCACTGTCTGCAGGATCCGCTTCTCGCCGTCCGCTTCGAGTTTCCGGCGGAGATAGCCGATGAAGACGTCGACCACATTGGTGTCCACGTCCCAGGTATATCCCCACACCTGTTCCAGCAGCTGGGAGCGGCTCAGGACCTGCCCCGGACGCTGGGCGAGCGTCACCAGCAGATCGAATTCGCGTGTGGTGAGCCCCAGCTCACGACCGGCGCGCGTGGCTTCCCGGCGGGCGGGCTCGATGGTGAGGTCCCCCAACAGGAGGGGGCGCTGTTGGCTGCTCTCGTGCAGGCGGACCAGGGCGTGCAGCCGGGCGGCGAGCTCGGCGACCGAGAACGGCTTGACCACGTAGTCGTCGGCACCGGCTGCCAGTCCTGCCACCCGGTCGTCGACCTCGTCGCGTGCGGAGAGCATGCACACCGGAATCGTGCGACCTTGCAGCCGAATGCGCCGTACGGCCTCCACTCCGCTGATGCCGGGCATGACGACGTCCAGCAGGACGACCGAGGGCAGCTGTGTGGTGATCGACTCCAGACCGGACTCTGCGTCCGGGGCCTCCTGGACGTCGAAGCCCTCGACGGACAGGCCCAGCCGCAGCGCCTGGCGGACGCCCTGGTCATCGTCCACGACAAGCACCAGCGGCTTTCGCCGGGAAACTGACATCGCCCCTCACTTTCCGTGCTGGGCAGACACCCGAGCCTTGTGGCGGTTGCGGATCACGGAGCCCGGACGAAACGGACGGGCCCGTCTGAACCGCCCGCGAACAGCATGGCTGATCATTCACAAAACAGATTAAGAACGGTGGGCGCCCGCCGCTGTCCGTGCCTTCTTAAAGGCGCCACAAAAACGCCCTCCACTCTGGTCATCGAAGCGCCCAGCAGGGTGCTCTCAGCCCCGTCACATGTCTGAGGGAAAGCCACTGATGACCACATCCAACGCGGCGGCCGCCGGCCACCGAAGGCCGCCCGCGCCGCGCCGGGGCGCCCTCCGGTTCGGCCTCGCCGACCTGCTGGGCCCGGCCGCCATCGCCTCAGTGGTCGCCGTCGTGTTCCTCTGGATCCGCAACCAGGGCCTGCTGAGCCTGACCACCGTGGACACCGCAGTCGGATCACTCGGCCTGCTCACCGGTCTTGTCTCCGCCGATCTGATGCTGCTGCAGGTGGTGCTCCTGGCCCGGATCCCCTGGGTCGAGCGGTCCTGGGGCCACGACCTGCTCACCCGGCGCCACCGCTGGATCGGCTTCGCCTCGTTCTGGCTGATGATGGCGCACATCGCCCTCTTCGCCGTGCAGCGCATCTCCCGTGACCCGGCCGCCGCTCTGGACGAAATGTGGAAGCTCTTCATCACCGACCCGTGGATGCTGTTCGCCACGATCGGCACCATCGCGGTGATCATGGTGGTCGTCACCTCGGTCCGTGCGGCCCGCCGAAGGCTGCGTTACGAGTCCTGGCACCTCCTCCACCTGTACGCCTATCTGGGCGTTGCCTTCACCTTCCCGCACATGCTGGAGGACGGAGCCGACTTCCACGAAGCCTGGGCCCGCGCCTACTGGTGGACCTTGTATCTGTTCGCCGCCGGCGTCACCGTCCTCTACCGGCTGGGCTGGCCCGCCTGGCGATCTCTCTATCACCGCCTGCGCGTGGCGGAGGTACGTCCCGAGGGGCCGGGGATCTTCTCCGTCACCATGCGCGGACACCGGCTGGACAGGCTGCGCACCGAGTCCGGACAGTTCTTCATCTGGCGGTTCCTCGACGGCCCGGGCTGGTCCCGCGGTAATCCGTACACCCTCTCCGCGGCGCCCACGGCCGACCGCCTGAGGATCACGGTGAAGATCGCCGGCGACGGTAGCGAGCGGCAAGCCCGGCTCAAGCCCGGCACCCGCGTACTGATCGAAGGCCCCTACGGCACCCTCACGGCACGGCAGCGCAGCCACCCCCGGATGCTCATGATCGCCGCCGGGATCGGCGTCACCCCCATGCGCGCCCTGCTCGAGGACACCCCCTACGCCCGTGGGGAAGCCGTCCTTCTCTACCGCTATACCGAAGCCGAACACGCGGCGTTCGCCGATGAACTCCGGGAGCTCGCCGGCCGGCGCGGTGTCGAACTGCACTTCATGCCAGGTCGCCGCCGCGCCGACGACTCGTGGCTGCCGGCCGGCGTCGGCACCCAGGCCGATGACGCCGAAGTGCTCAAGGAACTCGTCTCGGACGTCGCCCATCGCGATGTCTACGTCTGCGGTCCGCCGGCCTGGCTTTCAGCGGTCCGCAAGGCGGCCAGGGCCGCCGGTGTGCATCGCGACAGCCTGCACACCGAGGAATTCGCCTGGTAATCCGGCAACACCCGTCAACCGCACTTCTCACACATCACAGGAGTAATCATGCGTCGCATCACGCTATGGCTCACAGCCACGCTCGCATTGAGCGCCCTTCTCTTCGCCTACCAGCTCAACCTTTCGGGGAGCGGGGTGAAGGGAGGCGAAACGAAGACCGAGGAGTCCGTCGCGACGGCCCCTGCCAGCCCGGGCGCCGACCCGTCCGCAACCCCTGCCGGTCAGGCGAAGGCCGGAGACGACACGCCGGGCGACGGCGAGCATGTCGGCAAGCCGGGCGAGAGCAAGTAGACCCGCACCGCCGGGTACATCCTCACCTGCTGGGATCGTCCTCGACCGACCGGACGGTCCCAGCAACTCGCCCTCCCGAGTCACCTCTTGGACCGGGACGGCCACGCTTCACCTGCGCACCACCTGCGTCCTTGCGCCTGAACTCGGCAACCTGGGTTGCCGGTACGGCCGCCGCCCATTCCTCACGCAGCGCAGTGAATCCTCCCGCGGACCACACCGCTTGTGACGCGATGCCATTGCGGGCCATTTGGGCCGGACCACGGGCACGAAACCCCTCCGCTTTTACCGGCCTTCCTTGTGACTGGCCTGCGCTGAACCGCTCGGCAGGTCTTCCTTGTGACCGCCATGCGCTGAAGGGCTCGTCACCAGCGCGCTGCCGCCGCACATTCCCCAGCTTCAATCCACTCCGTTCCTCAGCAACGCGAAGGTGCCCACGTGACGACCCGCACCGCATCAGCCGCAATGGCAGAAGCCCTGGCCTTTCTCCGGCAGTTCACCCGGACCGCGAAAATGACGGGATCCATCACGCCCAGCGGAGCCGCCCTGTGCCGCGCCCTCACCCGCCACGTCCAGCCCGGCACCCCACACCAGCCGCGTGCCGTGCTCGAAGTCGGACCGGGAACCGGAGCCGTCACCCGCCACCTCGCCCCCCGCCTGGGCCCGCACGACACCCTCGAACTCGTCGAGGCCAACGGCCCCTTCGCCGACCACCTGGCCGCCGCCCTGCGCCACGACACACGACTGGCCCCCGTCGCCCACCGCACCCGCCTGCACCACGGTCTCATCCAGGACCAGCAACTCGGCCACTACGACACCATCGTCTGCGGACTGCCCTTCGCCAACTTCCCACCCGCCCAGATCGAAGCCGTCGTCCGCCAACTCCTGGCATCCCTCCGCCCCGGCGGCAGACTCTCCTTCTTCAGCTACCTCGGAGGCGGCGCCATACAACGCGTCCATCCCCGCCAGGCCCTCTCCCGGTACGCACTGCGCGAGGCCATAGCCCCCCACGTGGTCGGCAGCGAGATCGTCCTCTCCAACCTGCCACCCGCCTACGTCCACCACCTCCTGGCACCCGCATCCGCCACCTGCCACTGCGGAGCGCTCCCGCGGACCTGACGAGCCGCGGCGCCCCGGGCTGTCGGGTCCTGCTCGGCACTCACGATCTTCGTTCCCTGAACTCGGCGAACGCTGAAGCCCCTCGGTAATTCTCTGTGGGGATGTGAGGTTTGTGTGCAGGCAGTAATCGTCTGAATTTTCTTATAGCGCCCTCAAAAAGTCGGCCTAGTGTCCTGTTCAGTGAGCTCGCAGAGCCTCAAGAGGGAAAGCAGCGCCCACAGGTGGACCGGCATACAGCCGCAGGTACCTGGCGACGCAGCGGCTCAAGTTGCGGTGCACCGGCCTCTTCCGGTCGGGCACAACACCTCGGCCCCTGGCGCAGCACATCTTCCCCGCCTCCGCCCGCTCCGTGTTCCGACAGACCTCGGAGAACAAGACATGGCAATGACCACCCCCCACGACGGCCCGAGCATTCTCGTCGTCGATGACGAACAGGCGATTCGCCTCGTGCTGGAGATGACCCTTACCCGCCGCGGCTACAGAGTGCTCCTCGCCTCGGACGGCGAAGAGGCGCTCAGGACGGCTGCCCGGCTGCGCCCCGACCTCATCGTCCTCGATGTACTCCTCCCCGGCACGGACGGGTTGACGGTGTGCAGGCGGCTGCGCGCCCGCGGCGACGAGGTTCCCGTACTGATGCTTACGGCGCGCGACGCGATCGGTGACCGCGTGACAGGCCTGGAGACCGGTGCCGACGACTACGTCCTCAAGCCGTTCGTCGCCGACGAACTGATGGCCCGGATCAGTGCCCTTCTGCGGCGCAGCGAGGTCACCAGATCTCGTCGGTCGGTCCTGACCTTCGGTGGTCTGCGCATGGACATAACCAATCGCCAGGTCACCCGTGACGGCCGCAACCTGAACCTGACACGTACCGAGTTCGCCCTGTTGGAACTCTTCCTCGCGCGCCCCGGCCAGGTCCTGAAACGGGACTGGTTGATCACATCGCTGTGGGGCGAACAGGGGGGACCCACGTCCAACACCGTCGACGTGTACGTCATGTACTTGCGTCGCAAGCTTGAAGTGGGCGGCCTACCGCGGCTGCTCCGCACTGTTCGGGGCGTCGGCTACATCCTGGAGACGGGTGCCTCGACCCAGCCGACCCATTGACGGTCGGTTCGCGGCCCCCCGGGCTCGGCCTGTGCGAGCAACGCCCCCTGAACTCCCGTGAGTCCAGGGGGCGTTGCTCGCACAGCGGGGGCAGGACGGGCGGCTACTTCTCCTCCGTCTCAGCCGGCACGTGGGTTCCCGGCGCATTGTTGTTGTCGGTGGGCACGGCAGGGTTGGCAGTCAGACCACCGGCGTTGACCATGTAGCACACGACCAGGCCGACGGCAGAGATGACCAGAGCACTCCACAGGGTGATGCGATGCATGACGGCGTCGCTCCTTGGGACAGGGCCCGTTACCAGGCGAACACTTCGGTGTGGATGTCTTCCTCGCGTACGCCCGCGCGCCGCAGCGTGGCATGGACCGCGCAGGCCCACGGCGGAGGGCCGCACACGTAGATGTCGCGGCAGACCAGTTCGGGAACGGCGTGGCGCAGTACGTCGATCTCGTCGGGTTCCGCACCGTAGTCGGCAGGCAGCCATGAGCCGTCGGGACTGCGTGCTCCTGGGAGCAGGACCAGTTCGACGCCGCGTCGGGTGGCGAGCTCTTGCAGTTCCGTTGTGAAGAGCCGGTCGGTCTCGCTGCTGAAGCGGTAGATCAAGGTTGCTTCGCCCGGGTCGTACAAGGTGTCTTCCAACAGGGCCCGCAGCGGCGTGATACCGATTCCGGCGGCGATGAGCAGCATCTTCGGCCAGCGGCGTTGACGTGCGGTCATGGTGCCGTAGGGTCCCTCGATCAGGGCGCGGGTACCGGGCTGCAGCGTGATGGCGCGGGCGCTGCCGTCGCCGGACTCCCGGACCGAGATGCGGAGCCGGTCACGCTGAGGTGCCGCGGACAGGGCGTAGGGGTGACCGCGGGTCCAACCGGGTCCGTCCATGAAGCGCCAGATGAAGAACTGCCCCGACTTGGCGTGCAGTCGGTCCAGCCGACGGCCTGTCAGCGAGATGGACACCACGCCGGGCGCTTCGGTGCTCACCTGCTCGACACGCAGGCGGTGATACAGCGACCGGTACAGGGGCAGCCCGAGACGGAAGACCAGGATGCAGGCAGCGGCGAGGAAGTATTCGCCCCACAGTGCGGTGCGTGCCCACTGGGCATGGAACTCCGGCCCCGTCACCAGCATGTGCGGCAGGATGAAGATCAGGCCGAGGTAGGTGTACAGGTGCAGTAGATGCCAGCTCTCGAAGCGCAGCCGACGGCGCGCCCAGCGCATCGACGTGATCATCACGCCGAGGATGAGGACGGTGCCGACGGTGGCGGCGAGCATCCACGGTTCAACAACGAAGATCTCGTACGTCCGTTGCCAGGCGGTCGACCAGTCGCGGGAGACCCGCTCCAGGGTCTGGGCCACGATGTGGGCCATCATGAACCAGAACGACGCGAATCCGGTCCAGCGATGCAGCCGGGCCAGGCGATCATGTCCCCAAGCTCGTTCCACCCAGGGGATCCGTGCGAGCAGGACGACCAGCAGGAGCATGAGCTGGGTCGCGATGAGCGAGCACAGCAGACCCAGCATGCCGACGGTGGACTTCATTCCCAGCGGGACCGGCAGCCCGTGATTGAGCAGCCACAGACCGACAGGGGCGACTGTCGCGAAGATCGCGAGCGTGCCGAGCAGATCACCCCACCCGGGCCGGTATCGCTGTGGACGCGGGGGCGTCGCGGCCGGGGGCTGCGGCGACCGTTCTGGTGGTACCTGATGGATCGTTCCCATGGACACCCTCTCATCACACCCGAGGCCTGGAGCACAGTCCCAACACGTGGACTGTGCTGCGCCTTTCAGGATGGTGGAGGTCTTTGTGACCATTCTAAGAAAGTGTCCAGGCGGTGGCGGCCGCGAATCCCGCCGCTTCTCTACTTGTTCTCGCCCGGCTTGCCTGTGTGGTCGCAGTCACCTGGTGTGTCATCGCCCGCCTTTGAACTGGCGGGTGCGCAGGTGGCGTTGCTCGGTGCCGTGGATTTGGTCGAGGACCCACTGGTGCCGTCTTCCGAGGAGCTGTCGTTGCAGCCAGTGAGCAGAGCCGCGGCGGCGATTACCGCAAGAGCCCCCAGTGAGAGTCGGCGCATTGCCTTCCTGCCTTTCGTGTAAGTGACGGTTCCACCGGTGCTTGTTGACGGGATCTGTCTCAACCGTGGGTGGCTGTCCCGCCCGTAAAGCACCTTGAGCACTCAGTGTTGCGTCCCTGTTTGTGGTGGCCCTAAGACTGACTTCTCTCATGGAGAGGGCTGCGGCAATGGGCGGAAGGGTCTGCCGAGCGGTCGACCACCGGCCCACGGGTGCCGTCGAAACAGTGCGACGCGCACCTCGCACGCCGAGTCCCGTGGCGTGTGAGGTGCGCGTCGATGGTGTGGCGATCGTTCCCGTGCGGCCGGTGGCTGGGGGTGAAGGACCACTGATCCGCACGGGCACGAGTCATGGGCCGCCCGAGATCAGTTCCACTCAAGCGTGATCTTCGTGACCTCGCCCTTGGCGGCCGGAGCTGACAGTTTGAGCTCACCGGCCTGGACCTTGGTGAAGGTCCAGGTCTTCTTCTTGTCGTTCTCCTTGTAGGTTCCGGAGGTGAACTGCTTGCCCGCGACGCTCAACTTCCAGGTGTGCTTGATGTTCTTGGAGCCACTGGCGTCGACGGTCACGGTCACCGCGCCGCCGTGGAAGCTCTTGGTCGCGACAGAAGTGCCCGCGCTGACCTTCGACGTGCTGGAAACCCGGTGCTTTGCTGCACTGGGCGCTGCTTCTGCCGCACCGGCGGCGCCGGCGAACAGTGCGACTGACGCAGTCGTCGCTATGGCAGCGGCTTTGAGAGACGTGACACGCATACGTTCTACTCCCTTGTGGGGGCGATTTCGTGGACGTGTTCATGCTAGGCATGGAAGCCGTGCGGATAAATTCCTGAATCGCTTTCCATGCCTCATGAATGAGGCTCCCTCAGGTGAATATGAGACGTACTCATAAATGTTCTGCGGTCCTCCGGGGCGCAACACTTCATTTGGTGCGCTCCGGATGTTTCCGAGTATGAGAAAACGCCTAAGATGTGCTTTCCTCAGACTCCGGGCCGAGCGCTGCACAATGCTCCTGGCGGGATGGACTGTGGTGTGGGTGTCATCCGTTGGGCGCGATGAACACCTTCATGACCTCTGCGGAGCGGAGGTTCTCGATCGCTCGAAGTGCCTCCTCGACCGGCGCGATCTCCGTGGTGAGATCGTCGACGCGAATGTCTCCGCGGGCGAGCAGTTCGATGGCGCTGTCGAACTCGGCCCCGTAGACGAACGAACCGCGGATGGTGAGCTCCTTGAGCAGAACGACGTCGGGATCGAATCCGCCACCGGGCCCCGCACCCACGTTGACCAGGACCCCACCTGGGGTGAGCAGCCGGAGGGCTTCCGTTCTGGCCGCGGCGCTTCCCGAGCACTCGAACACCACATCCACCGTGGAGGTGTCGAGTTGGACGCCTGCCTGTGCCGGACTCAGGGTCAGCTCGGCACGTGACGCCGGGCCGAAGCGGCGGCGCTCCGGAGCCGGCTCGACCAGGATGACGTGGTTCGCGCCCCGCTGGGCCGCGATGCGGCACGCCAGCTGCCCGATCGGGCCTCCGCCGAAGACCGCCACCGTGGTGC
This sequence comes from Streptomyces sp. NPDC127595, assembly GCF_042671685.1. Classification (NCBI taxonomy): domain Bacteria; kingdom Bacillati; phylum Actinomycetota; class Actinomycetes; order Kitasatosporales; family Streptomycetaceae; genus Streptomyces; species Streptomyces sp. NPDC127595. The sequence continues at coordinate 1,177,475 of NZ_JBHXWK010000001.1, forward strand.
CCTTGAGGTCACCGGCCAGTACCGCCGCACGCAGTGCGGTGGCCGCGGGTTCCACCCAGGCCGCCTCGAGCCGGCCCATCGACGCGGGCACTGCCCTCAACGTGCCAGGGAATACGGCCATTTGGCGTGCGAGGGCTCCGTCCATCTGGAGCCCCAGTGCGGTCTCCATCGTCGCCTGGTGGCAGAAGTTGGGCCGACCGGAGGCGCAGTACACGCATCGCCCGCACACGTTCCCGTTGGGATTGACGGCGACACGCTGTCCCACTTCCCAGCCCTCGACCGCGTCCCCCACACCGCTGATCCGACCCGTCGACTCGTGTCCCATGACGAAACCGCCCCGGTAGACCTCCTGCATCCGCGGCGCGTGAAGGTCGGTGCCGCAGAGCCCGCACAGGTCGACATCCACCATCACCTGATCGGAACGGAGCACAGGCTCAGCCCTCGACTCGAGCACGATCTTCCGGTCCACGCCCAGAACCACTGCTTGCATCACGGCCTTTGCCGCCCTTCTGCTGCAACAACTGACGCTTTCCCGCGTTAAATAGCCGTGCGCCGGCGACAGCCCCAGGGCTGCCGCCGGCACATGACCGCCCAACTCCTAGGCGCCCTTGAACTGCGCGGTGACGGCGGCCACGCGCTTGCCCTGGTAGACGGCGGCGGCGCGAGCGGTGTCGTCGACGGGGATCGCTCCCTGACCGTTGACATGGCTGGTGCCATAGGGGTTGCCGTCGGCGAACTTCACCGGGTCGGTGTAGCCCGGGGTGACGAGGATGCCGCCGAAGTGGTGCACGGAGTTGTAGAGAGCGAGCAGCGTGGACTCCTGCCCGCCGTGCGCGGTGGCGGTGGCCGTGAAGCCGCTGTAGACCTTGTCGGCCAGCTTGCCCTGCGCCCACAGCCCACCGAGCGTGTCGATGAACTGCTTGAGCTGGCTGGCGATGTTGCCGAAGCGGGTGGGGCTGCCGAAGATGACGGCGTCGGCCCACTCGATGTCGGCCGCGGTCGCCACCGGTATGTCCTTGGTGGCAGAGGCGTGTGCCGACCATGCGTCGTTGGCGGCGATGGCCTCCTCGGGTGCGAGCTCGGACACCCGCAGGAGTCGTACCTCTGCACCCTCCTTGCGGGCACCGTCGGCCACCGACTCCGCCAGCTCGTGCACGGTGCCGGTCGACGAGTAGTAGATGACTGCGATCTTGGGGGACATCGGGAGTTCCTCTCGCTGTTCTGCGGTCTCGACGGCAGGTGCCGTCGTCGGTACGTCGGCTCTAGCCGCCGTGGTCCGGGTGGTGGGAGTCGTCGTGGGTACTTCGGCGGGAGCCGCCGTAGTCCTGGTGGTGGGGGCCGCCGTACTGGGGTCGGGATGGGCGATGGCGGTCAGGGAGAGCCGAAGCCGACGCGCTGCGAGTCCCTTCGAAGCGGTCAGCCCATGGCGGTAGCGGTCGACCGTCGCCGAGGCCGATATCCGCAGCGATCCGTTCTCGACGGACAGGGAGTCCAGCGTCAGGTCGACAGGTGCTCGGTGTTCGCGGACGGTGAGGACGCCCTTGACGATCCAGGCGCCGGCCGCACCGCGAGCAACCGTGGTCGACTCGAATCCGATACGGGGGTAGCGGTCCGCGTGAAGGAAGGCGGGGGAGCGCACATGGTCGTCACGGCGCTGCGTGCCGGTCCGGAAACTGCCCGCCTCGACGACGGCTTGTGCGGTGGATCGGGTGACCGGCTCGGCGACCGTGATACTCCCCGACTCCAACTGGAACGTGCCGGTCACCTTGCCCAGGCCGAACATGTGCCGAGTGGTGAAGGCGAGGGACGACCGCGCTGGATCGATCTCGTAGGTCCCGGCTGGGGGCAGTCGAACGCTCATGCCCTTCTGGCCTCTCGCTCGTCGTTGCCGCTGGTGCGACCCGTAGCGGCACTATTGCTTGCTTTGGCAAGTATTTTCAACCCCACGGGGAATGCTTTGTCAAGCAAGTAAAACCTGTGCTTGAGTGTTCTCGCCAGGAGCTCGGAAGAGAGGGGGGCGGGAGAGGTGCCGACACAGCAACCACCGCACGTCGCGGGCCGAACGGGTCCAACGTCCCCAGAACCGCTGAACGGTGCTGAGGAGCGCCTCCGGCGTTCACTGCAGAAGTTGCTGGTGGCGCTGCCCCGGGCGCTCGACGAGGATCTCTTGCGCTCCACGGGCCTGTCGCTCACGCAGTACATCGTCCTGATGCATCTCTCCGAGACGGAGGGCAACTGCATGCGCATGAACGACCTGGCCGCCGCAACGGCCTTGTCCGCGAGCCGTATCACCCGGCTCGTGGAGACCCTGCGCGTTCAAGGCCTGGTGGTGAAGCGACGTCACTCGACGGATGCCCGGGGGAGCACGGCCGTGCTCACGGAAGCCGGCCGGCGGCGGCTGATGCGCGCCTACCCGGCTCATCTGGCCAGCGCCCGCCGACGAGTCGTGGACCAGCTCGATCCCGCCCTGGTCCACAAGCTCGCCGAGGGGCTGCAGTCGGTGGCTGATCCGCTCGTTTCCCGACGCCCTGTGTATTGGGGAGCGGCCGGCTGACTGGGACGGCCCCGACACATTTCGCCGAAGCCGAAGCCGAAGCCGAAGCCGAAGCCGAAGCCGAAGCCGAAGCCGAAGCCGAAGCCGAAGCCGACGGCGCCTCTCTCACCCCCCCCGTCAGTGGTGTTGGCCGCGTCGGCCAAGGGTCTCCACGGGCGTCGCACCGGGCCGGGTCCACTGCGGCACGGGCCGGCTGGTCGGTCCCCAGGTGGCGACGCCGTCGGCGTCCGAGCGCCAGTACCAGCAGGCCTGACCGCCGCCGGACGGATGCCCCTCGCGGACGTCGCCGATCACGGGCCATCCCTCGGGGTTGTCCTCCCACGCCTCGCCGCGGCCGTAGGGCGTCATGTCCAGCAGGGCGAGGGATCCGTTGACCGGCTCGTTGCCGCGGCCCGTCGTGGAGTAGGTGAGGAACACGCGGTCGCCGTCGCGCAGGAAGCAGCTGATGTGCCCCATTCCTCCACCGGCCAGTGTGTCCATGCCCTGCACGGAGTACCAGGGCTGGGTGTAACCCATGAACTCGACGAAGGAGGCCACCTCGTCCCACGGGCCCGAGGTCAGGACGGCGTACGAGACGCCCCGGGCGTTGAGATAGACGGCGTCCTTCATGTGCCAGGCCGTGGTGGTGCAGCCCTCGCACTGCCCCTGGTGCGGCGCGCCGTCGTACCACATGTGCTGGTAGACCACGAGTTCGTCGCGCCCCTCGAACAGGTCCAGGAACGGGACCGGTCCGTTGGGCCCGACGACCTCGACCGTCCCGTCGAGTTCCACCATCGGCAGCCGGCGGCGGGCCGCGGCGATCGCGTCGCCCTCATGGGTGTGCGCCTTCTCGCGGACCAGCAACTTCTCGCGCGCCGCCTGCCAGGTGGCCAGGTCGACGACGGGCGGCTTGCCGGGGAGATCGCTGCTCGCGTCGGCGGGCGTGGTCGTCATGGTGTCCTCCGTGGTGTCGCCGGCCGGGCAGCGTCGTACGGCGTCGTACGACGCTCACCAGAACAGACTCGCGATCCGGCCGGAACTCATCGCGGCCGGAGGCGCGCCCTCGGTCGAACCTGCACGGAACACGTCGGGCCGGCAAGGTCACTGACCCGCTCCAGCCAGTCGGCAGAGGTTGCCGCACATTGAGATTCCTTGCTTGAGCACGCTAATCTGCAGGGATGACCGCCGAAGATCCCCTGCTCGCTCAGGAAGAGCGATTCTGGCGTGCCCTGATGCGCATCATCGTCGCGCTGCCGCGCTCGCTGGATGACGATCTGCTGCGCTCGACCGGGCTGACGCTCACCGAGTACGTCGTACTGATGAACCTCTCCGAGGCCGAGAACCAGGAACTCCGCATGGCGGATCTCGCCCTGGCGACCGCGCTGTCGGCCAGCCGTATCACCCGCGTGGTGGAATCGCTGCAGAGCCGCGGGCAGGTCGTCAAGCGGCGCTTCGAGGGGGACGCGCGGGGGAACGTCGCGACCCTCACCCCTGAAGGGCTGAAACGGCTTGAGGCGGCGTATCCGATACACCTGGCGAGTGCCCGCAAGCGGGTCATGGACCTGCTCGACGGTCGGTCGCTGCCGACCATGGCGAGGCAGTTCGAAGCGGTGGCCGACAAGCTCGACTGAGATGCCTCGTTCGTCAGTCAAGACGGTGATCGCGAAGGTCCCGGACACGCGCCCCGTGTCCGGGACCTTCTGCGTGCCGACGGCGCACGCTCCGGACGGTGTTAATATACAAGTGTCAAATAGAAGGGATCCAGCCAGTTCGTGTGGAGACGCCATGAAACCGCGCGCACCGGGCGGGCACGCTCAACGGCTGAGGTGACCGACATGACTTCGGGACAAGGAAACTGGGCCCGGGTGCGCCGTCAGTTGTGGCGACCGCCGCGCGCCCATGGCGAACAGCCGCAGCACCGGGTGGTCGGCCCCCTTGAACTCTTCTACGACCTGATCGTGGTCGTGCTGGTCGCCCAGGCCGCCCACCACCTGGCCGACCACCTCACCTGGCACGGGCTCAGCGAGTTCGCCGTGGTGTTCGCACTGGTGTGGATCGCCTGGCTCAACGGCACGCTGCACCACGATCTGCACGGCCACGACGACGCCCGGGGGCGCAGCCTGTTCCTGTTGCAGATCCTCGTCCTCGTCCCGCTGGGGGCCTTCATCCCCGAGGCGGGCGGCGAGGAGGGACGTCATTTCGCCATCGCCGCTGGAGTTCTCTTCGCCGTACTGGCTCTGCTCTGGCTGCTGTCCTCCCGAGGGAGCACGGCGGAGTTCCGGAAGCCAAGTCGGCTGTACGTGACGGGAACTGCTGCCTGTGCGGTCGTCCTCGTCGCGAGTGCCTTCCTGTCGCCCGACGCCCGCATGCTGACCTGGGCGCTGCTGGTTGTCGCCTACCTCGTCGGGTTCGCGGCGGTGACCGTCGCAGCCGCGCCGGCCCAGATGACGGCGCTCGCCATCACCGACGCGCTCACCGAACGGTTCGGGCTCTTCATCATCATCGTGCTCGGCGAAACCGTCACGGGCGTGGTGAACGGGCTGGCCGGCGAGCCGACCAGCGCCATGAACCTCGCGGTCGGGCTCGTGGCCGTGGTGGTCGGATTCGGCGTGTGGTGGACGTACTTCGACTTCGTCGGACACCGCCGCCCCAGACGCACTCGTTGGGTGACCCTGCAGTGGATGCTCACGCACCTGCCGCTCACGGCGGCGCTGACCGCCATGGGTGCCGCGATGGTCGGTCTGGTAGAGCACGCGCACGACAGCCGGACGCCCGTCGCAACGGCCTGGGTCCTGTGCGGGGGCGTCGCTGTGGTGCTCGCGACGACGATGCTCCTCGCGACCGGCCTGGAGGTCTGGCGGGACGACCGTGACCTGTACCGGCCGCTCGCCCGCACCTGTCTCGTCGTGGCCCTCGCGGCCGTTGCTCTCGGCGCTCTACGTCCTGCCCCGCTGGTCCTGGGGCTCGCACTCGTCGTCCTCCTCGGCATCCCGTGGGGACTTGCCGTCGTACGCCGACTGGCGCGGGACGAGACAGCCGCCCTCTGACCTCTCAGGGTGCGGAGGGGCGGGTCTCGGTCCAGTCGACCATCAGGCGGCGCTCGGCGAAGTACCAGTCGCCGTCCTGCTTGGTGAATTCGTCGAGATAGCGAATCGAGGCGATCATGAGGGTGCGCTGTCCGGACTCATCGACCGAGACGTGGTGGGCGAGGCAGTAGCTCTCTCCCGTCGCCCGGGTCCCGTCAAGGGTGACGGTGCTCTGGCCGTTGAAGTGAGTGGTGGTCCGGTAGGTGTTGAGGTTGTCGAACACCGGGGCGAGGGCCTCGCGGCCGTGCAGCTCCTGCGTCGGCTCCGTCGCCGTGGCGTCCATGAACACCAGGAAGCGGGTGTCCTTGGTGAACAGGGCCATCTGGCCCTTGGCGTCACGTCGGTCCGCGCAGTGTGCGTAGGTGTCGACCAACTCGCGGATGGCCAACCGGTCGGCGGCTTCCTGCGGCGGGATCGAAGTGTGGGAGGCCATGACGGTTCCTTTCCACGCACTATTTGACATGTGTATAAAATCACTGATCATGGCAGGGTGCAATGTGAATACAGGGAGGGCAGAACGCTGAACGACCGGATCGATCCACGGATCACCCGCACAGTCCGGGCTTTCGGGCAGGCCATCGTGGACCTCGCCGCGCAGCGGCCCGTCTCCCAGATCACCGTCGCCGAACTGGCCGAACGCGCCGGGGTCACCCGTGCCACGTTCTACAACCGCTACAGCACCCCGCTGGACCTGCTCATCCAGGTGCTCCAGGCTGACCTGGAGCACGGCCACCGGCTGGAGGATGAGCGGCGTGCGCAGGGCGGATTCGCGGACCGCGAGCTGCTTCGCCTGGCCACCAAGGAGGTGGCCGACCACGTCGAGCGGTTCATCGCGGTGTATCGGCACGCCCTCGCGGATCCCGCGGACAGCGGGGTGTACGACGCCCTTGTGCACCACTTCAGCGACTACGCCCTGGAGTTCATGGCCCGCGGTGACCGCTCGGGGCTCCCTGACGCCAACCGTCAGGTGATCGCGCAGTTCATGGCCCATGGCTTCGCCGGCGCCATCAGGGCATGGCTCAACGACCCGTCCGTCACGAAGGACGACCTGGTCGACGCGGCCGTGGCATGCGCTCCCGCCTGGTGGACTGCCGACGCCGACTCCACCGACCTGTCCGGGCGTTCGTAGGAGTCGGCGCCGAGTCTCGTCAACTCCCGTACACGCGCCGTGCGATGTGCTCTGCGATCATGATGGTGGTCGCGTTGGTCACGGTCGACGGAACCTCGGGAATGATCGAGGCGTCCACCACGCGCAGTCCCGTCAGCCCCTTCACGGCCGCCGACTCGTCGACGACCGCCCATTCGTCCCCGGGCCCTCCCATGGGCGCGGTCGAGGTCGGGTGTCCGTAGGTGGAGATTCCTGCCGCGATCGCCGCCGCCAGCTCCTCGTCGCTCCGCACCGCCTCACCGGGAGCGAGTTCGGCCGCCACCGTGCCGGCGAACGGCGGGGTGCTCGCCAGACGGCGTACGAGCTTCACCGCCTCCAGGATGCGACCGCGGTCCCTGGCCGTCGCGAAGAAGTTGTTGTCGATGACCGGGGCGTCGTGGGGATCGCGACTGGCCAGCCGCACCGAGCCGCGCGACTCCGGCCCGGTGAGGGCGGCGGCGAGGAGGATCGCCCCGTCGGTGGGACTGAAAGAGGCGTCCGGCAGGTGGGTGGCGACGATGCTGAGGTCCAGTTCGCCGGCGTGCGCGTCGCGCGAGGCGAACCACAGATGGGCCTGGAAGGCGGACGTCATGGTCTGGTGCTCGGGTGCGAGGGCGAACAGCGAGTGGAAGAAAGGGTGATCCTGCAGCCTGCGGCCGACCGGGAGATCGGAGACCACGTCGATACCGAGAGCCCGCAGATCTTCGGCCGGGCCGACACCGGAGCGGAGCAGGATGGCAGGGCTGCCGTAACTCCCTGCGGACAGCACAACCTCACCGGCCTGGTATACCGTGCCCGACGCGCTCACCACGCCTCGCGCCACGCCGTCCTCGATGACCACCTTGTCGATCGTGACGCCGCTCAGCACCGTCAGGTTGGGGCGGCTCCGCACCTGCGGTGTCAGATACACAAGGGCGGTGTTCTGGCGTACTCCGTCGACGATGTTGACCGGGTAACCGCCGGTGCCGCCCTGCTGGTCGGCATTGAAGTCGTCGTTCCGCCGGAACCCCAGGTCAGCCGAGCTGTCCACGAACGCCCGTAGCGGAGAGGTGAGTTCCTCGTACGTCCACTGCCGGATGGGGAAGGGGCCCGTACGGCCGTGGTAGGCGTCGTCGCCGGTCGGCGTGTTCTCCATGTCCCTGAAGGTCGGCAGGACCTCCTCGTACGACCAGCCCTTGATCCCGTAGCGCTCTCCCCAGGCGGCGAAGTCCGCCGCATGTGCCCTGATCGCCACACCCGCGTTCACCGCGGAACTGCCGCCCATGGCCCGGCCGCGCGGTGCGGGGATGCTCGGGGCACGGTCGGTGGCACGCGCCGTGTACCCCCAGTCGTGATCGGGGTCGGCCAGGAGCTGCGGGGCCAGCAGCCCTTCGGGGACCCGGCCGGCGGGATAGTCAGGTCCCGCCTCGATCAGCAGCACGGTGCGCTGGGGATCCTCGCTGATCCTGGCGGCGAGCGCGGCGCCGGCGGAACCTCCGCCGATGATGACGACATCGACATCGGCCTCGCTTGTGTTGCTCATCTGCGTCTCCCTATATAGCTGCGTTAGCAAGCAAATAAATGGCGTTCGCGACCGCGTGACGCGGTTGGTCAGATCTGCCGTGCCTCCGGCACCAGGCGCTCGCCGAGCAGTTGCAGCGCTGCGTGCTGGTCGGCTCCGCGGATCGGTCCGATGACGTGGTCGATGCCGATGTGGTCCAGTCGCCGGAGTTCCGCGAGCAGGGCCTGGATGTTCTCACCCCGTGCGCCGGGGTCGAGGGGGAGCAGGACCGTCTTCTCGATCTCGGCGTAGTCGCGCCCGACGTGATCGCAGTGTCTGCGGAGTACGTCGAGTTTGCGGGGGAGGTCGGGTCCGTGGAAGAGGTTGCAGGCGTCGGCGTACTCCGCGACGAGCCGCAGGGTTTTCCGCTCACCGGATCCGCCGATCAGGATCGGCGGGCGGGGTCGCCGTACCGTGCTGGGGGAGTTGAGGGTGCGCTCGAGCCGGTAGTACCGGCCGTCGAAGGGCTTGTCGTCCTCGCTCCACATCTGCAGGCAGATCTGAAGAGTTTCCTCGAGTCGCTCGAAGCGCTCCGCGACCGGAGGGAAAGGCAGGCCGAGCCCGCGCGCCTCGGCGGTGTTGAAACCGGCCCCGACGCCGATGCCCAGGGCGGCGCGGCCCTCGGAAAGGACGTCGAGCGTGGTGACCATCTTGGCCAGCAGTCCGGGTTCGCGGTAGCCGACGGAGGTCACCAGGGCGAGAAGTTCCGCGCGTTCGGTGGACGCGGCCAGGTAGCCCAAGGTCGTGTAGGCCTCCAGCATCTCCTGCTCCGAGGCGCCCACGATCCCGATCTGGAAGAGGTGATCCATGACGGCGATGCGCGTGAAGCCGTACTCCTCCGCGCTGCGGGCGAGGCGGCCCACGTGACCTGCGATGCCCGCCGGGCCCCCGGGCTGGGTGAAATCCGCGATGGCGATGCCGAGGTTCATGCGGGCCTTCCGTCGTGCGAACCACAGGGCTGATGGCCATCGAGTATGCCTGGATGGGTATATGCTTTGTCAAGCAAGGAAATGGGGGTGGGGCGGGCCCTGGGCAACGCCGCCTTGCGTGTGGGGCCGCCCTCGGCGCAAGCCGCCCCGAGGCCCTGAGTCTGCGCACTGTGGGGCGGCCCGGGGGCCTTTCAGTGGCTCTCCGCCTCGAATGCCTGGGCGACGGCCAGGCTGTCCTCAAAGACGTGATGGCGGGTGACAAGGCCGTTCTCGACGGTGAGATGGAGAGCGAACCGCGCGTGATACGCACGTCCGGTGGGCCGGGCGGTCTGACGGATCTCGCCGAGCACGACCGCGTCGCCTCCGTCGATGAGGATGCGCTCGACCTCGGTCGCCGCACCCTCCGGCAGGTGGTGCTCGGCAAGCTCGCGATAGTGGGCAGCCGCGTCGGCCCGGGTGGACCGGTGACGGATCCACGGCGTGGCGCTGCGACCGTGCTCGGCCTCCGGCCAGTCGAGCTTCCAATCGCCCTGCTCGGCATACAGTTCGGCGATGCGCGCGGGGTCGCCCTCGCCGATTCTGCGCAGCAACTCCTCAACAACAGTGCGGGTGTTCATGGGTGCGGCGATGGACATGGCCGGCCTCTCTGTCCTGGTCCGCGTCCTTCGACGCGGGGAGATCACCAAGCCTGTCAGTGTGGGCGCGCCGAGACGATTACCTCTGAGGTAGGGCAAGCGGTGCATCCCCAAGAGGCTGGATCCCGTTTTTAAGTTAATTAGCAATTAATGTTGACAGCCCTGAGGGGTCCGGCCACAGTTTCCGCCGTGGCACCGGCGCCCGGCACGTCCGGAGCAGTGTGCCCAGAGCACCCAACTCTCGGGAGACTTCAGTGGCTTCACAACGTGCGGGGACGGCGCGACTGCGGCGGACCACGACGGCACTCGGTGTCGTGGTGTTGGTCGGGTCGGCGGTTCCGGCGGCACACGCCGGGGACGACCAGGGCGCGCCGCAGTACTACGACAGTGGCCTGGCCCCCACGCCGTACATGGGATGGAACACCTACTACGGGCTCGGCGCCCCGACCGAGGAGCAGGTCAGAAAGGTCGCCGACTACCTGGTCAGCAGCGGGCTGCGGGACAGCGGCTACAACATCGTCTGGCTGGACGGTGGTTGGCAGGCGGACCAGCCGCGTGACGCGGAGACGGGCCGGCTCGTGGCCAACCCCACGCGCTTTCCCTCCGGCATCCCCGCGCTGGTGACGTACCTTCACAATCGCGGCCTCAAGGCGGGCATCTACACCGACGCGGGTGAGTACGACGGCGGCAAGTGGTGCGGCCTGGGCAGCCGGGGTCATTACAAGGAGGACGCCAGCCAGTTCGCCGGGTGGAAGATCGACGCGATCAAGGTCGACTTCCTCTGCGGCATCGGTGCCGGGCTCGAACCAGGCCCCGCCTTCAAGGAGTTCAGTGACGCCGTCGCCAAGTCCGGGCGGAAGATGCTGCTCAACCTGTGCAACCCGCTCACCGACGACTGGGGCATGCCACACACCCCGGAGCAGGACGCGCACAACGCCTTCGTCTACGGGCCCACCACCGCCGATTCCTGGCGCACCGGCACCGACATCGCCTGGGGCACCCCGACCGCGGGGGAGTGGCCGAACATCCTGCGCAGCGTGGACGCCAATGCCTGGCACCCCGAGGCCCAGGGGCCCGGGCACTGGAACGACCCCGACTACCTCATCCCGATGCGCAAACTCACCGAGGGCGGCTACGAACTGACGGAGGAGGAGTCCACCACGCAGTTCGTGATGTGGGCGGAGATGGCCTCGCCGCTCGTGCTCGGCAGCGATCCGCGCACCCTGCCGCAGTCGATGATCGACACCCTGCGCAACCCCGAGATCATCGCCGTCAACCAGGACCGGCTGGGCATCCAGGGCGCCCGCGTGGCGACGGACTCGGTCGGCGACGTCTACAGCAAGGTGCTGGAGGGTGCGGGCAAGCGTGCGGTCGTCCTCCTCAACCGCTCCGACCAGGCGCAGGACCGTACGGTGACCTTCGCCGACGCGGGCCTGGCGGGCAAGGTCGGCGTGCGCGATCTGCGGGCGCGAATCTCGCGCGGCACCTTCACCGGCTCGTACACGGTGCGTGTCCCCGCGCACGGCACGGCCTTCCTCAAGCTGGCCGGCACCGACGAGGCCCCCGGCGCGCAGCTTCCCGGCCGCTCGTCGGCGAGCCCGGCGCTGGTGCGCGGCGGCGACACGCTCACCGTGTTCACCCGCGGCACGGACGGCGCGCTGCGCGCTCAGACAGCGCGCGGCGGCGACTGGTCCGCCTCCAGGACAACCGAGTTGGGCGGCCCGACGCACGGCCGTGTCCTCGGCCAGCCCGCCGCGTACGCCTCGGCCGGCGGCAGGATCGACGTCTTCGTGCGCGGCACCGACAGCACCGCCTACCGGAGCGTCTACGCGGACGGGCGCTGGGGCCGCTGGCAGAACCTGGGCGGCACGCTGACGGACGCGCCGACCGTGGCCTTCGCGGGCCCGGACGACTGGACGCTGTTCGGCCGCGGCGCGGACGGAGCCGTGTGGTCCCGCGGGCCTGCCTCCGGCTGGACCTCGCTGGACGCGCCGCAGGACCGTCCGTTCTACGGGCGCCCGTCGGCCGTCGCGGACGACGCCGGGCGCCTGCACGTGGCCGTACGCACCGCCGACGACGCGGTGTGGTGGCGGTCCCGTGACACCTCGGGCACATGGTCGGACTGGACCGCGCTCGGCGGCACGATCAGCGGCAGTCCGACGCTGGTGGTCTCCGGCGACACCGTCCATCTGTACACGCGGGCCGGCGACTACACGCTCTGGACGCGCAGTTGGACCGTCTCCGGCGGCTGGGCAGGCTGGAGCAAGAACACCGAGTTCGGCAGCGGTGTCTTCGATGGCGCGCTCGGCGCGGTCGCCGGGGCGGACGGCGGCGTGCTGGCCGCCTTCCGAGGGGTGGACGGGCGCGTCCACCAGACCGGGCTCTGAGCTCCCTCACCCCGCTCTGCCTGCACCACTCGGCATCAACGGGTGTGCTTCCGGGTCTTGTTCGGCCAGGGAGCACACCCTCCGGGAAATAAATTAGTAATTAATCTTGACGGCGCCAGGACCCCGCGACAGGCTGCGTCTGCCGCACCAAGAGCCGGGCCGTCAGGGGGCCTCAGCTCCGTTCCGTGGGCACATAGGGAGTGCACAGATGACCGCCTTCAACGCCACCCGCCGCAGATTCCTCGCAGGAGCGGGCGCGATCGGCACCGGCGCGCTGCTCAGCGGCTGCGTCACCCAGACTCCGTCCGCCTCCGGAGGAAAGTCCGGCGGCCCGGTGACCCTGCAGTCCAACCTCTCCTCCCCGCAGGCCAAGACCGCGATGCAGGCGGTCGTCGCCGCCTTCGAGAAGCGCGGGGGCGCCGAGGCGCAGCTCAACACCGTCGCGTCGGAGACCTTCCGTACCCAGCTGCCGACCTACCTCACCTCGGCCAACCCGCCGGACGTCTACACCTGGTACCCCGGCTCCGTCGCCGAGTCGTACGCCAAGAAGGACCTGCTCCTGGGTCTCGACGACATCTGGGACAAGCCCGAACTCGCCGGCTACTCCGACGCACTGAAGAACCTGTGCACCTCGGCCTCCAGCGGCAAGAAGGTCTTCGTGCCCACCAGCTACTACTGGTGGGGCATGTTCTACCGGAAGTCCAACTTCGCCAAGTGGGGCGTGCAGGAGCCCAAGACCTGGGACGAGTTCCTGGACCTGTGCGACAAGCTCAAGAGCAAGGGCGTGGCGCCGATCGGCCTCGGCGCCGGCGGCGACACCCCGTGGGTCGCCTCCGCGTGGTTCGACTACCTCGACATCCGCGTCAACGGCGCCGCGTACCACCGCGAACTCCTCGCCGGGAAGCACCGTTTCGACGACCCCGAGGTCCGCAAGGTCTTCGACACCTGGGACCAGGCCCGCCCGTACTTCGACCCCGACGGAACGGCGATCCCCTTCCAGGACGCCACCACCGCCCTCCTCCAGGGCCGCACCGGCATGATGCTCATCGGTACCTTCTTCGCCGACGCCGCACCCAAGGACGCCCTGGACGACCTGGACTTCTTCCAGTTCCCCATCATCGACGCGAAGGTGCCGGTCGCCGAAGAGGCGCCCACCGACGGGTACTTCGCCAGCGCCCGCACCAAACGCGTCGAGGGCGTAAAGGAGTTGCTGCGCTACCTGGCCTCCGCCGAGGGGCAGGAGCTGTACCTCAAGAACTCCTCCGGCACCGCGCTGCCCACGCACCCCGACGCCAAGGACGCCGGCACGCCGCTGGTCCTCAAAGGCCGCAAGCTCATCGAGAGCGCCACCGACGTGACGCAGTTCTTCAACCGGGACTCCAGCGACGCGCTCCAGCCGACCGCGGACACGGCGCTCGTGCACTACCTGGCCAAGCCCAAGGAGATCGGCTCCATCCTCACCACCTGGCAGCGCGGCGCACAGAAGATCTGGAGCCAGTGACGATGGCTCTGCTCGGCTCCACACGACGGTCCAGGGCCACGCGGGTGCCCCCGGTGGTCCTGGCCTTCGTCCTCGTCCCGCTGCTCGCCGAGGCGTTCTGGGTCTTCTGGCCGGCCCTCCAGGGCTTCTACCTCGCCCTGACCTCCTGGGACGGCCTGTCGGCCCCGAAGTTCGTGGGTCTTGGCAACTTCAGCGAGATGGTGCACGACGAGGTCTTCCGCACCGCCGCGGTCAACACGGTGCTGTGGCTGCTGCTCTTCGGCGGGCTGTCCGCCGCCCTCGGCCTCGGCGCCGCGCTGCTGCTCCAGCAGGACCGGCGCGGCATCGGGTTCTACCGTGCGGCGCTCTTCCTGCCGGTGGTCTTCTCACTCGTCGCCACCGCGCTGGTGTGGCAGGCCATGTACCAGCCGGACGGTCTGATCAACAACGTGCTGGGTGCGTTCGGTCTCGGCGGCTGGAAGCACGCCTGGCTCGCCGACGAGGACACCGCCTTCTACGCGGTGATCGTGCCCGCGCTGTGGCGCCAGGTCGGCTATGTGATGGTGCTCTACCTGGCCGGTCTCAAGGGCATCGACCCCGTGCTGTACGAGGCGGCGAAGGTCGACGGCGCCACCCGCCTGCAGCAGTTCCGGCACATCACCCTGCCGCAACTGCGGGGTGTCAACGCGGTCGTCCTGTCGGTGATCGTCATCGACTCGCTGCGTTCCTTCGACGTGGTGTGGGCGCTCACCCGCGGCGGCCCGTACCACTCCTCCGAACTGCTCAGCACCTACATGTACTCCACCGCGTTCCAGTCCCTGCGACTGGGATACGGCTCCGCACTCGCCGTCGTCATCTTCGTGCTGGCCTTCGGCGTCATCGCGAGCTACCTCGTGCGCGCCTTCCGGGAGGCCGACTGATGACCGCCACCGAAACCGCCGAGCGCGTCACCCAAAGCGTCGTACCACCGCCGGCTCCCCGCCGACCCGTCATCCGGGCCCGCGCCTGGCGCACCGCCGGCTTCCACCTCTCCGCGAGCCTGCTGTCCGCCCTGTGGCTGCTGCCGATCGCCCTCGTCCTGGTCACCAGCACCCGGACGTTCGACGACATCGCCGCCCACGGCGTGGGCAGTTGGCCGCACTCCTTCACCTTCGACAGCTTCCGTCAGGCGTGGGTGGACGGCGGCCAGCAGCGCGCCCTCATCAACAGCATGCTGGTCACCATCCCGACCGTGCTGCTCTCGCTCGGACTCGCCTCCATGGCGGCCTTCGCGCTCAGCCGCTACGACCTGCCCTTCCGGCGCGTCCTGCTGCTGCTCATGCTCGGCGGCAACCTGCTGCCCCCGCAGATCCTGCTGATCCCGGTCTCCAAACTCAGCGAAGTGCTCGGTATCTACGACCAGTTGTACGCCCTGATCGGTGTGCAGGTCGGCTTCGGAGTCGGCTTCTACGTCTTCGTCCTGCACGGCTTCATGCGATCGATCCCCGGCGAGATTCAGCAGGCCGCCGTCATCGACGGCGCGAACCCCTGGCAGATCTACTGGCGGATCATCCTGCCGCTGGCCCGCCCGGCACTGGCGGCGCTGACCGCCCTGTCGTTCACCTGGATCTTCAACGACCTGCTGTGGGCCATCACCGTGCTGCGCACCGACACCCAGATGCCCATCACCGCCTCCCTCATCGGACTGCAGGGCCAGTACGTCTCCATGTGGAACGTCATCGCGGCCGGCTCGGTGATCGCCGCCGCACCCACGGTGGCCGTCTTCCTCCGCTTCCAGCGCCACTTCGTGGCCGGACTGAACCTCGGAGCCGTCAAGTGACCACGCACGAACGGTGGTTGCTCCGCACCGACACCACCACCTACGCCGTCACCCTCGGCGGCGACGGACGCTGGGCCGAGCTAGCCGCCTGGGGGCCGCACGGCGCGGAGGACGGGCCCTCGCCCATGGACTGGTCGCGGCGCACCCACTTCATCACCCCCGCCGACGCCGCCCCGGCCGAGTACATCCCTTACGGGCTGCGGCCGTTCACCGGCGCCGACCTGATCGCCGCATGCCCAGGCGGCGACCGCGGCAGCTGGTGGCGATTCGACGGCGCGACACAGGACGGCGACCGGGCGCTGCGCCTGGAGTTCGCCGACGACATGCTCGGGCTGCGTACGACGCTCTGCTACGAGACGGGGCCCGGCACCGACGTCGTCCTGCGCTGGACGGAGCTGACCTGCACCGGTGACAGCGAGGTACGCCTTGAGCGCTTCGACTCCGCCGCCGTCAACGTGCCCGTCCAGGGCGGCGCGCGGCTGACGTACCTGGCAGGGCAGTGGTCGCAGGAGTTCCAGCTGAAGGACGTGGTGCTGGAGCGCGGACGGTTCGAGATGGAGAGCACCCAGGGCTCGGCAGGGCACGCGTACCACCCCTGGCTCGCGGTCCAGGACGTAGCCGAGGGCGCCGGCCCCACCTACGGCATCGCCCTGGAGTGGTCCGGCAACTGGCGGATCACCGCCGACGCCGAACCGGGCGGCGCCGTACGAGTCCGCGCGGGCCGTGTCCCGCACGAGGGCGCCGTCCGGCTCGCCCCCGGCGCCACCCTCGTCACCCCCCGGCTGGCATGCGCCTTCAGCCCGGACGGGCTCGACGGGTTGGCCCGCGTGTGGCACCGCTACGAGCGGCACCTCACCGGCGAGCGCGTGGACCGGCCGCGCAAGGTGCTCTACAACTCCTGGGAGGCGACCGGCTTCGACGTCGACGCCGCAGGGCAACTGGAGCTCGCCAAGAGCGCCGCCGAACTCGGCGCCGAACTCTTCGTCGTCGACGACGGCTGGTTCCCCGGCCGCCCCGACGACACCGGTGGCCTCGGCGACTGGTATCCGGACCCCGCCGAATTCCCCGGCGGATTCGACCAGTTCATCGAGGACGTCCGTGCGCTGGGCATGGACTTCGGCCTGTGGGTGGAGCCCGAGGGCATCAGTCCCCGCTCGGAGCTCTACGCCGAGCACCCCGATTGGGTGTACCGGATCGAGGGCAGGCCCGCGACGCTCGTACGAAACCAACTCCTTCTCGACCTCGGCCGCGACGACGTCCAGGACTTCGTCATCGGCACCCTCGACCGGCTGCTCGGCGACCACGCCATCAGCTACCTCAAGTGGGACATGAACCGGCCGCCGACCGAGCGCGGCCGCCCGGCGGGCGAGGACCCGGAGCGACAGGACCTCGACGCCGCCCACGTCGCCGGCTATCTGCGCGTCCTGGACCACCTGCGCCTGGCCCATCCGCACGTCACCGTCGAGGGCTGCGCGGGCGGCGGCGCCCGCGTCGAGCACGCCACCATCGCCCGTACCGATGTGGTGTGGCCCAGCGACAACACGGCGCCCATGGACCGGCTGCGCATCCAGTACGGCTACCTCCACGCACACGCCCCGCACACCATGAGCTCCTGGGTCACCGACGCCCCCGGCCTCTTCGACCCCCGGCCCCGCTCGCTCGCCTTCCGCTTCGTCAACTCCATCGCCGGGGTGCTGGGCATCGGCGCCGACATCCGCCAGTGGACGCCGGAGCAGCGCACCGAGGCCGCTGAGTGGATCGCCCGCTACAAGGAGGTCCGCGACGTCGTCCACCACGGCGAGCTCCACCTGCTGGGCGGCCCCGCCGACCCGACGTACGGCATCCAGTACGAGGAACAGGGCGGCGCCCGCCTGGTGGTGACGGCCTGGAGCACCGGCCCGCTCGACGGCGCGCCCCTCGTGCCCGGCCGGGCATCCCGACTGCGGCTGCGCGGACTCGCACCGGAAGCTGTCTACGCCGATACCGCAACCGGCACCCGTTACAGCGGCGCGTACCTGCTCCACTCGGGGCTGCCGTTCGCCTGGACCGCCGGACACGACGCGGAGTTGAC
Source organism: Streptomyces sp. NPDC127595 (assembly GCF_042671685.1). NCBI lineage: Bacteria > Bacillati > Actinomycetota > Actinomycetes > Kitasatosporales > Streptomycetaceae > Streptomyces > Streptomyces sp. NPDC127595. Next base: position 1,195,102 of record NZ_JBHXWK010000001.1, read on the forward strand.
CGTCCTGGCCCGGCAGTGACGACAGCGAAAGAATCGGAACCCCACCTCCCTCTCGGACAGGAGACGATCCACCTCATGAACCCAGCCGCCCGCTTCACCGACCGCGTCGCCGTGGTCACCGGTGCCGCGTCGGGCATCGGCGCGGCCTCCGCGGCACGCCTCGCCGCGGAGGCCGCGGCCGTCGTCCTGGTCGACATCGCCGCCGATCGCGGCGAGGAGACCGCCGAACGGCTGCGCAGGGACGGGGCCCGGGCCCTCTTCGTCGCCGCCGACGTCGCGAGCGAGGACGACTGGGTGCGGGTTGTCGCCGCCGCCCACAGCTTCGGGCCTGTGGGCATCCTGGTCAGCAACGCGTACACGGTGGCGGTCGCACCTGCCCACGAGTTGAGCCTCGCCTCCTGGGAACGACAGCTCTCGGTCAACCTCACCGGTGCTTTCCTGGGCGTCAGGGCGACGCTGCCCGACCTGCGCGAGCACCGAGGAGCCGTGGTGCTCGTGTCCTCCGTCCACGCCCAGCGGGGGATCCCCGGCCACCCGGCGTACGCGGCGAGCAAAGGCGCGCTGCTGTCGCTGTGCGGCCAGCTCGCCGTCGAGTACGGCCCCGAGGTCCGCGTCAACGCCGTGCTGCCGGGACCGATCCTGACCGCCGCCTGGGACCGTGTCCCGCAGGCCGACCGCGAGCTCAGCGTCGCCGGGACCGCGGCCCGCCGCTTCGGCACCCCCGAGGAAGTCGCCGCCGCCGTCGCCTTCCTCGCCGCCGACGAAGCCTCCTACATCACCGGATCCACCCTGGCCGTGGACGGCGGCTGGAGCGTCACCAAGGCCTCCGCCTGACAGCACCGACCGCTCCGGCCACCGACCGACCAGCAAGAAAGGCACACACATGACGCCATACGCCCGCCGCGGAGTGCACGGCCAGACCGTGGAGACCCTCGCCCGCCGGGTGCTCAGCGGCGAGATCCCCGAGGGAGCGACGCTCGACATGGCGGCCCTGCAGAGCGAGTTGGACGTCAGCCTCACCGCCCTGCGCGAATCGCTCAAGGTCCTCGCGGCCAAGGGCATGGTCGACGCCCGGCAGAAGCGCGGCACCTTCGTCCGGCCCCGGTCCGACTGGAACCTGCTCGACGCCGATGTGCTGCGCTGGCAGTTCGCCGAGAGCAAGGGGACCGGCGCTGACCCCGCGCTGCTCCGCAACCTCGGCGAGGTCCGCGGCATCGTCGAACCCGCCGCCGTGCGGCTGGCCGCGACGCGCCGCAGCGACGCCGACCTCCGGGCGCTGGAGGCGGCACTGACCGCCATGGGCAAGGAGGGCGGCGCGAGTGACGCCGTCGAGGCCGACCTCGCCTTCCACCGGGCGCTGCTCGCGGCCACCCACAACGAACTGCTCGAACGCATGGAAATGGTCATCGAGTCGGGCCTGGCCCAGCGCGATCAGCTCGTGCACAGCGCCCCGCACAGCGAGGACCCGGTCCCCAGCCACCGCGCCGTCCTCGACGCCGTGCGCGACCGGGACCCGGACGCGGCGGAATCCGCCATGCGCGCCCTGCTCGACCAGGCGACGCGCGACCTCGACAAGCTCGGCGGCCCAACCGCTCCCGAGAGCGCGAACGGCTCCGCCAAGGAGAAGGACGGCCAGTCACAGTGAAGATCGCGCGCGTCGAGACCTTCCTCGTCCCGCCCCGTTGGCTGTTCTGCCGCATCGAGACCGACGACGGTGTCGTCGGCTGGGGCGAACCGGTGGTGGAGGGCCGGGCCGAGGTGGTCAGGGCAGCCGTCGAGGTGCTGGCGGAGTACCTGGTGGGCCAGGATCCGCTGCGCATCCAGGACCACTGGCAGGTGCTCAGCAAGGGCGGCTTCTACCGGGGCGGCCCGGTCCTGTCCAGCGCCGTCGCCGGCATCGACCAGGCCCTCTGGGACATCGCGGGCCGTGCCCTCGGGGTGCCGGTGCACACCCTGCTCGGCGGCCCGGTCCGCGACACCGTACGGGTCTACGCCTGGGTCGGCGGCGACGAACCCGGGCGGATCAAGGAGGAGGTCACCGCACAGGTGGAGGCCGGCTTCACCGCCGTGAAGATGAACGCCGCCGGGCGCACCCCGCCGATCGGCAGCCCCGCCGAGACGGCTGCCGTCGTCGAGCGCGTGGCGGCCGCACGCGAGTCCCTGGGCCCGCACCGGGACGTCGCCGTCGACTTCCACGGCCGCTTCAGCGCCGCCAACGCGCGCCGCGTGCTCCACGAGATAGCCCCCCTGCACCCGCTGTTCGTCGAGGAACCCGTTCTGCCCGAGCAGTCACACCTGCTGGCCGCACTGGTCGCCGCCTCGTCCGTGCCGCTGGCCACCGGCGAACGGCTTTACGGGCGGGCCGACTTCCTCCCTGTGCTGACCGCGGGCGTCGCGGTCGCCCAGCCGGACCTGTCGCACGCCGGCGGGATATCGGAGGTCACCCGGATCGCCTCGCTCGCCGAGACCTTCGGGGCCCACCTGGCACCGCACTGCCCGCTCGGCCCCATCGCGCTGGCCGCCAGCCTCCAGGTCGCCTTCGCCACCCCCAACTTCCTGATCCAGGAACAGAGTCGGGGCATCCACTACAACAAGGACGCCGACCTGCTGTCCTACCTGGTCGACACCGAGCCCTTCCGCTTCGTCGACGGCCAGGCGCACCGCACCGGGGCGTCCGGACTCGGCATCTCCGTCGACGAGGACGCGGTACGCGCTGCCGACCGGTCCGGCCACGTCTGGCGCAACCCCGTCTGGCGGCACGCAGACGGCTCCTTCGCCGAATGGTGAGCGTCAAACGGCTGCCGGTCCGGGTCACCACCGACCTTGCCAGCGGCGGACGTTGGACGTCGCTGACCGCGGGCGGCCGCGAGTGGCTGTGGCACCGGGACGAGCCCCGCCGACGTACGGTACGGCCCGGCGACCCCTTCGCCGACGCCGGCGGCCTGGAGGAGTGCGTGCCCACCGTGCGCGGGCTGCCCGACCACGGGGACGCCTGGTCGCGGCCCTGGCGGAGGGCGGGGAAGGAGGACGTCGCGGAGTGTCCCGACTTCCGCCTGACCCGGCGTATCGGCGCGCGAGGGGACGCGCTCGTCGCCGACTACCTGCTCGCCGCCGAGCCCGGCTACCGCTTCGTGTGGGCGGCCCACGCGTTGTTGGACCTTTCGACGGCCGCCCGGATCGGCGTGGCGCGACCGGCGGTGACTCGGCTGTACCCGGATGAGGGCGACAGCTGGGTCGCCGGCGCCTGGCCCAATGCCGACGGTGTACGGCTGGACCGGCTCGGCCCGGACGACGGAAGCGCCGTCGGAGCGGTCGTCCTCGCCTCCGGGGTGTCCGTGCACGACGGCGCCGACACGCTCAACCTGTCCGTCGAGGCCGACGGGCAGCCAGTCGCGGTCGCCCTCTGGCGCAACCTCGGCGGCTTCCCTCGGGGCGCGCCCTACCGCTCGATCGGTGTCGAGCCGATGCTCGGCCGCGTCTTCGACCGCGCCGCGGCGAACGATGGGGACACCGCCGTCGTGCCACCGACCGGAGAGGTCGCCTGGCGGCTCACGGTCACCGCGACCCGACGACCCTGAACCCCCATGAATCTGAAGGGATTTCGGATGGACCTGCTCGCCGCGCTGCGCGCGCACCGGCTGCTCGCCATCGTCCGCGGCAGCGACCCGGACGCCGCGCTGGCCGCCGTACTCACTCTCGCGGAGGAGGGCGTCGCTCTCATCGAGGTCTCCCTCTCCGGACGCGCCGCGCTCGATGTCATCGCGAGGGCCCGCGCCGCGCTCGGCCCCGATGCGATGCTCGGCGCCGGAACAGTGCTCAGCTCCGACGACGCCCGTGCCGCCCAGAAGGCCGGGGCGGCCTTCCTTGTCACCCCGGCGGTCAGCGACGGCATCGCCACCGGGCGGGCACTCGGACTCCCCGTGCTCGCCGGAGTGATGACGCCCACCGACGTCCTCCAGGCACAGCGGCTCGTCGCCGACGCCCTCAAGCTCTTCCCGGCAGGCAGCGCCGGAGGCCCCGGCTATCTGCGGGACCTGCGCGGACCCTTCCCGGACCTGCCCTTCGTACCCGTCGGGGGAGTGGACGCGGCGGCGGCCGCCGACTACCTGCGCGAGGGCGCGATAGCCGTGGGTGTCGGATCGCCTCTGATCGGCGACGCCGCTGCGGGCGGCGACCTCAGCGCCCTGCGCGAGCGCGCCCGTACCTTCCTGGACGTCGTCCGCCCGCAGGCCCGCCGGTGACCGCCCCTGCGGTCCTGGGGAGCGACCGACTCGGACTGGGCGAGGGCGCGATAGCGGTGGGTGTCGGATCGCCTTTGATCGGCGACGCTGCCGCGGGCGGCGACCTCAATGTCCTGTGCGAGCGGGCCTGTACTTTCCTGGGCGTCGTGCGCCCGGAGGTCCGTCCATGACCGCCCCCGCGGTCCTGGGAACCGACCGCCTCGAACTGGGCGAGGGCATCCGCTGGACGGACGGCCGTGCCGTGCTGACCGACATCCTCACCGGCCGACTGCTCGCCGTACCGGTCGGGTCCGACGTGCCGCTCACCCTGCTCGCCCAACTGCCCTGCCCGCTGGGCGCCGTGGCACCGGTGGAGGGTCGCCCCGGCCACTGGATCGCGGCGGCGGGCACCGGCATCTGCAGCATCGACCCCGCAGGCGGCGTCGAGTGGATCGCGCGACCTGAGGACGGCGCACCCGCGCCGATGCGGATGAACGACGGCGTCGCCGACCCGCACGGCCGGTTCTGGGCGGGCAGCATGGCGTACGAGGCCACGGAGGACGCGGGCTCCCTCTACCGGCTGGACCATGACGGCCGTGTCACCCGCGTCCTGCGGGACATCACGATCCCCAACGGCCCGGCCTTCAGGGCCGACGGCGCCGTCATGTACCTCGCCGACAGCGCCCGCGGCGTCATCCGCCGCTACCCGGTCGACCCCGTGAGCGGCGACCTGGGCACCCCCGAGCCCTTCGTCACCCTCGGCTCCGGCAGTCCCGACGGCATGACCACCGATATCGAGGGCGGCGTGTGGACCGCCGTCTGGGGCACCGGGCAGGTCCACCGATACCGCCCCGACGGCAGCCTCGACAGGATCGTCGACCTGCCCGCCGGGCAGCCCGCGGGACTCTGCCTCGGCGGCCTCGACGGTCGTACGCTCCTCGTCACCAGCGCGCGCATCGGCCTGGCGGCACCAGGAGCGCTCGACGGTGCCGTCTTTTCCGTACGGGTGGATATGCCAGGTGCTCCGGCCGCGTCGTACCGACCGGTCGCTTCCTCCGCCTTGGCCCCGGCGGCGTCCTCTGCCCCTGCCTCGTCGGTCCCCTCCGTTCCAGCCCCGGCGGCGCATTCCGCCCCGGCCCCGGCGGCTCGCCCCAACACACCCTAGGAAGCCCGTCATGAGCACCCACTGCATGCCGGCTCCAGCCCCGGCGGTGCACCGCGCCCCCGCCTCGGCGGCTCGCCCCGACACCCCCTAGGAGGCTCACCCTGAGCACCCACTGGCCACTGCGCCCCGGCTCCGGCCCCGTGGTCTGCATCGGCGAGACCATGGCCGCCCTCGCCCCCGAGCCCATAGGGCCGCTGGACGGCGCGGATCTGCTGCGCGTCGACATTGCGGGCGCCGAGTCGAACGTCGCCCTCTACCTCGCCGACCACGGCATCCCCGCCCGCTGGGTCTCCGCGGTCGGCGACGATCCCTTCGGCCGCCGCGTCCGCGCCCGGATCGCCGCGGGCGGTGTCGATGTCAGCGGCGTCCGCACCGACCCGGAGCGCTCCACCGGACTACTGGTCAAGGACCCCGGCGTGCACGGCACCCGCGTCCGCTACCACCGCGCCGGATCCGCCGCCTCGGCCCTCACCCCCGACGTGCTCGACGACCCGGCGTTGGCAGGGGCGGCGCTCGTCCACCTCAGCGGCATCACCCCCGCCCTGTCGCCGGGCTGCCGCGCCCTCGTCGAACACGCGCTGCGGCCCGACCGACCGTGGCCCGTCAGCTTCGACGTCAACCACCGCCCCGCCCTGTGGGCCGGCCGCTCCGCCGCCGAGGTCCTGCGACCACTCGCCGATCGCGCCGACATCGTCCTCGTCGGCCTCGACGAGGCACAGGCCCTGTGGGGAGACGGGATCGCCGATGCCCAACGGGTCCGCGACCTCCTGCCTGGCCCGCCCGTTCTCGTGGTGAAGGACGGGGACCGCGCCGCGACCGCGTTCGTCGGGGCCACCGCCCACAGCGTGCCCGCCCTGACCGTTCGCGTCGCCGAACCGGTCGGCGCCGGCGACGCATTCGCCGCCGGATTCCTCAGCGGCCTCCTGCGACAACTGCCGGTGGTCCGCTCCCTGCGCCTGGGGCACCTGACCGCCGCATCAGCCCTGAGAGTCACCGCCGACCACGGCCCGCTGCTACGCCCCGCCCTCGCCACGGCTCTCCTGGACGCCGACGAGGAGAGCTGGCGGGCCGCCGTGATCGATTGATTCATCTGATTCATCGTTACTTGGACTCGGCCGGCTTGATGGGTCGCGCCCTGCCGGCAGGGGGCGATGTCCGACCGCTGTGCTCAAATACGCGGGTAGAGAACTCGTGGGGAAGGCGATGAGGCGCGGTGGGGTCGGGGGAGCACAAGATAATAGGGACCGTGGTCTGGCTGCTGTGCGCTGCCGTGGCTGTCGCCGCGGGGGTGGCGATGGCCTTCGAGGTCCGTGGAGCGCTGGAGAGCGAGCGGGATTTCCATGCCGCGGCGGAGTGCGTCTCCGCCCCGGTGGAGGCGTCGGGGTGTCTCTGGGAGCAGGAATTCACCGTCCGGAAGGCCGACGCGCATCGCCTATCGCGGCGCGAGTCGCCGGAGGCGGAGTTGTTGCTGCCCTCCGGTGAGGCGTGGGAAGTGACCTTCCGGCAGACCGACCCGGTGATGTCGGGGATGGAGCCGGGCGACAAGGTCGTCGGCCTGATCTGGCACGGGCAGATCGTCGAGGTACGGGACGCCGACGGGCAGCGGCAGCAAACGTCCGCCGGGCCTGTGGGGTGGCCCGAGGATCGCCTCGGCGGCGCGCTCGCCTTGATCTCTTTCGGTCTGACCGGCCTGGTCGGAAGCGTGTGGCCACTCCTCACGCCGCGCAACCGGCGTCACAGGGCAGCAGCGACCGTCGTGCGGTGGCACGGCGTCGGCCTGGGCGGCACAGCCATCCTGACGCTCTGGGCGCAGGCGGGCAACAACTGGCCGCTGTGGTCGATACCCGCCATCTGGGGACCGCTCGCCCTCCTCCTCCTGGCCTCCATGGTGGCCTTCACCCTCGCCGCCCTCCGCGGTGAGCTGGGGGACGAGGACCCGTCCACGCCGCAGACACCGCCGCCAATACCTCCGCCGTCGGCGGGGCAGTCGCCTGGGACGCGTGGTCACTCCTGATCCGACAGGCCGTCGGATCGGTTTCCGGTACAACGTCGGCGTCCCCCGCGGAAACCGTCAAGGATTCGTCAGGTTGAGCGGAGCTGAACCGTCAAGCAGCACAGCTTTGCTGAGGCCCTGGCTGACGCCTCTTGACGGAAATGGACTGTGATCATGGCTGTGCTGCTGTATCGATGGGGGGTGTTCGCGGTACGCCGGCGCCGTACGGTCCTGGCTGTATGGATGTTGGTCGTCGCCGCGATCGCCGCGCTCGGGGTCTCCTTTGCCGGCACCTTCGACACCAGGTCGGACATACCGGGGTCGGCCGCGCAGAGTGCGCTGGAGAAGATGGACCGCCACTTCGGGTCGTCGGACCGGCAGAGCGCCGAGGTCGTCTTCGAGGCGCCCGAGGGCACGTCGTTCAAGGACCCGGCGAATGCGGACGCGCTGAAGCGGACGCTGACCGCCGCGGCCACCGTGCCCGGCGTCACCTCGGTCAGTGACCCGCTGCGCACCCGGACGGTGAGCGCGGACGCGAAGACCGCCGTCGCCCAGGTCGAGTTCTCGGTGCCCAAGGACAAGGACGTCGGCGCCGGCGACCTCAACGCGCTCAAGGACACCGCGGCGAGCAGTCGTGCCGCGGGCATCGACGTGCTCTTCGGAGGCGATGCGTACAAGGAGTCCAAGCCCCCGGTGGGGCCGATGGAGGGGATCGGCGTACTCGTCGCGCTCGCCGTACTGGCGATCACTTTCGGCTCCCTGCTGTCCGCGGGAATGCCGCTGATCACCGCGCTGCTCGCGGTCGTGGCGAGCATGGCGGGGCTGATGGGCCTGTCATCGGTCCTGAGCGTGTCCGACAAGGCGCCGACGCTCGCCATCATGCTGGGCCTCGCGGTGGGCATCGACTACGCCCTCTTCATCGTCTCGCGCCACCGCGCCGAGCTGGCACAGGGCCGCAGTGTGCGGGAGGCCGCGGCTCGCGCGACCGCGACCGCCGGCAGCGCCGTGGCGTTCGCCGGACTGACCGTGATCATCGCGCTGGCCGGTCTGACGGTCGCCGGGGTACCCGTACTCACCTCGATGGGTCTGAGCGCCGCGGCAGCGGTGACCGTCGCGGTCGCCATGTCGCTCGGGCTGCTGCCCGCCCTCCTGGCAGTCGCCGGCGAGAGGCTGCGTCCGAAGCCCGACTCGCGTGGCGCGCGCAGGATGCGCAACGCGGACGATCCCGCCGCCAAGCCCTCGATGGGGGCACGCTGGGTCGGGGCGGTCGTGCGTCGGCCATGGCGGGCGCTCGTCACGGTCACACTGGCGCTGGCCGCGCTCGCCCTCCCCGCGACGCAGCTCCAACTCGCACTGAGTGACGACGGCAGCGAACCGGCCTCGTCCGCGGTCCGGCAGGCTTACGACAAGATCGGTGACGCGTTCGGCCCCGGCGCCAACGGTCCCCTTGTGGTGCTGGTGACCGACGCGCCGTCCGGCACCCTGAAGACCACGAGCCAGGAAGTCGCCAAGGATCTGGCCGCCGTGAAGGGCATCGCGCGTATCAGCCCCGTCGACTATTCCGGCGACGGCGCCGCGGCCCGCGTACAGGTCATCCCGGAGACCGGGCCGCGTGATCCCGCGACCAGTGAGCTGGTCGGCCGGCTGCAGGACCAGGTCACCCCACTTGCGGCGCGAAGCGGCAGCGACATAGCCGTCACCGGCCAGACTGCTGTGAGCATCGAGGTCTCGGACAAACTCAGCGCCTCGCTGCTGCCCTTCGCCCTCGTGGTCGTCGGGCTGTCGCTGTTGCTACTGATGGCGGCCTTCCGGTCCATCGCCATCCCGGTCAAGGCAACCGTCGGCTTCCTGCTGTCGGTCGGCGCGTCGTTCGGTGCGATCGTCGCGGTCTTCCAATGGGGCTGGCTCGCCGGGCCGCTCGGAGTGCCCTCCACCGGGCCGATCGCCAGTTTCGTGCCGATCATCGTGATGGCCGTGCTGTTCGGGCTGGCCATGGATTACGAGGTCTTCCTCGTCTCGGCCATGCGTGAGGAGTACGTCAGGACGAAGCGGCCTCATGTGTCGATCATCGGCGGCGCCCGGCACGCCGCCCGGGTGGTCACCGCCGCCGCACTGATCATGGTGGCTGTGTTCGCGAGCTTCCTGTTCGGCCACGATCCGGCGATCATGCCGATCGCCCTGGCACTGGCGGTCGGTGTCCTCATCGACGCGTTCGCTGTCCGGATGACGCTGGTCCCGGCCGTCATGTCGCTGCTGGGGCACGGTGCGTGGTGGCTGCCGCGTCGCCTGGACAAGTGGCTGCCCGACCTGGATGTTGAAGGCGCACGCCTGGACGACGCCGAACCCGGGCCGCTGGACTCGACCAGGACCGAACCCGTTCCCGTGACGTATGTGCACGGCCCGCACTAGGACGCCTTCTCATGAACTCCCCGGACACGGTCCTCGTGGTCGACGACGACGCCGGCATCCGCGAGTTGATGGCCTCGGCCCTGCGCTTCGCGGGGTTCGAGGTCCATCTCGCCGGCGACGTGCCGCAGGCCCTGGACAGCCTGTCCCGGCACACCCCCGACGTCATCGTCCTGGACGTGGGCCTGCCCGGAGGCGGTGACGGCTTCGACGTACTGCAGCTGATCCGCTCCCGCGGCATCACCGTGCCGGTGCTCTTCCTGACCTCCAGGGACGCCATCGAGGACCGTGTCCGCGGCCTGCGACTCGGCGGTGACGACTACGTCACCAAGCCCTTCAGCGTCGTCGAGGTCGGCGCCCGTCTACAGGCGCTGATCCGCCGCGCGCGGGGCAGCGCGGGCCCCGTGGACGACGGCGTCCTGCGGTACGCCGACCTCGAACTCGACGAGCAACGTCACTCCGTGCACCGCGCAGGGGAGCCGATCGAGCTCTCCCCGACCGAGTTCCGCCTGCTGCACTTCCTGCTCTCCCACCCAGGTCATGTCATGACCCGCTCACAGATCCTCGAAGCGGTCTGGCAGTACGACTTCGGCGGCGACTCCGTCGTAGTGGAACGCTTCGTGTCCAACCTGCGCCGCAAGATCGACCACGGCCGCGAACCGCTGCTCCACACCGTCCGCGGAATCGGCTACAGCCTGCGGCGTCCCACCTCATGAAGGCGCCGCGCGTGTGGCTCTCCGCTCTCAAGCCGCACCGGCTGACAACGATTCGCGCCCGCCTCCTGATCGGCGTCCTGGCGCTACTGGCGGCCGGGCTCATCGGCAACTCCGTCGCCAGCGCACTGACCCTGCGCAGCTATCTCCACAACCGGGCCGAAGTAACCCTGCGTGACGCGGGGGACCGCGTCCACGAACTGCTCCAGGAGCAGCCCCAGACCGTCGACGGCGAGCAACTGGCCACCTTGGTGGCGCCGTTGCTCGGCATCACGGTCATCGACGCCGACGGCAGGGTGGCCGAGCAGGTCGGTGCGGGCGTGCCCGAGGAGATGAACGCCCTGACCGCAGACCGCCTCGACCAGGTCGTCACCGTCGACGACAATCCGGCGGTGCCCGATCTGCTCGCCCTGCGGATCCCCACGGCAGGCCTGACCATCACCACCTCGGACCGGGTGGTCGACGCCTCCGCCGTCATCCTCACCATGCGCACCGACATCGACCGGGTCACCGTCGCCGACTTCATCTCCGGCCAGGCAACCAGCGTCGGCATCACCCTCGTTCTCGCCTTCGCCATCGCCCTGCTCATCCTCAAGATCGGTCTGCGACCACTGGGGCGCATGGCCGACACGGCCGACGACATCGCTTCGGGCGCCCGCGACCGACGGCTTCCCGTCCACGGGGAACACGCGGAGGCCGACCGCCTCGCCATCGCCGTCAACAACGCGTTCGACGCCCAGGCGCGGGCGGAGAACCAGATCCGCGACTTCGCCGCCGACGCCTCCCATGAACTGCGCACTCCGCTGGCCACGATCTCCGGCTGGCTCGACCTCTACAACCAGGGCGGTCTCAGCAACCCTGCCGACCTCAACCGAGCCCTGGAACGCGTCGACGGGGAAGTCGGCAGAATGCGTCTGCTGGTCGAGGAACTCTCCTTGCTCGCGCGCCTCGACGCCGGACGGCCCCTGGACTCCGCGCGGGTGGACCTGCACCGCCTGGCGAGCACGGTCGTCCAGGACGCCCAGGTCGTGGCACCCGACCGAGCCATCGACCTGGCCGCACCCCAACCCGTGTACGTGAGTGGTGACCGCCCCCGTCTCCAGCAGGTCCTCAACAACCTCGTCGGGAACGCGATCCAGCACACTCCACCCGGTACCGCGATCAACGTCAGCGTCGAAGCGACGGCGTCGACGGTGCGGATTCAGGTGACCGACCACGGTCCGGGCATCCCGGCGGAAGACCTCTCACGCGTCTTCGACCGGTTTTGGCGCGCCGACGCCGGCCGCGGCCGCGCTCAGGGCGGTTCCGGGCTGGGCCTCGCCATCGTCCAGGCGATCGTGCACGCCCATCACGGAACCGTGCACGTCGCTTCCACTCCCGGAACGGGAACCACCGTCACCGTCGCTCTCCCGGCGCTCACTCCTGCCGAGACCGATGGCCCATGACGCACCCGTAATCAGGGGAGTTCGGGCAGCTTCATCGCCATGAGAGGGGCGTACTGCTGTCCGGCGTAGCAGTCGCTGTCGCGGAGGTCGCCCTGGACGGTGGGGCGGGGCAGGGAGACCTTCACCGCGAGGGCGAGGGGGTGGTTGACGAGGAGGATCCGCTCCGCGTCGGTGCCGAACAGGCCGGCGAAGAGTTCCTGGTTGAGGAAGCCGGTGTCGACGAGGGCCCGGTAGGTGTGTTCGTCGTGGCACATGAAGTCGAGGGTGAGGGTGAAGGGCCCGGCGTTCTTGGAGCGGACCAGGGAGCAGTAGTCGATCAGGGTGGCCATGGGCTACAGCTCCTCGGTGGTGGTGCGGAAGAGTTCGAGGGGGGTGACGCCGGTGGCGACGTGGTTGAGGGTGAAGCGGTAGAGCGGGCCGCGGTCCATCTCCGGCGGCGAGTACGGGTAGGCGAGGGTGGAGACCAGCCCGTCGTACTCGGGGATGGGCAGATGGCTGCTGGCGTGGGCCACGAAGGTGGAGATGGCGTGCGCGGTCGCCTGGTCGGGAGCGGTGACCGTGATGAGCACGCCGATCTCGGCGGGGTCGAGTGCGTCGGGTTCGTGGTCGGCGAGGACGGCTCCGGCTCCGTAGAGGCGGTAGTTGATGTCGATGGTGTCGGGGTCGACCTGGCCGTCGAAGACGTCGAGGATCTTCGCCGCGAAGTACTTCTCGGCGAACGGCAGGAGTTCGGGCAGGCGCTGGATGACGACCTGGTCGCGTACGCCGCCGATGATGACGGTCTGGTGGCCGACGAGTTCGGCGCCCTCCAGCTTGTTGGTGTAGCCGTCGGCCGGCATGTACGAGGCGCCGCGGACCCGGACGGTCCGCTCGTCGACGGCCTCGTAGGTTGCGTGAGTGGTGTCCAGCGTGCCGGAGGGCTCCAGGATGTGGAACGGGTCCGCGTTCTCGTACAGGGTGTGCGCGGCGACTGAGCGCGGGGTGAGGCGGCTGCCCTCGGCGAGCGTGGTCACGTCGAAGTGGTCGTCGCGCAGATGCACGAGCAGGCCGTTGGCGGAGGGCGGGATCGCGCAGGCCGCGCCGCATTCGACGGTCTTGGCCATATGCCAGGTCAGGCCCGGATCGGCGCCCCGCATGTGCGGCAGCGCGGCGAACAGCGCGGTGTCGCTGGCCCGTCCGGCGAGGATGACGTCGCAGCCGATGGCCAGGGCCTGCTGGATGGGCTCGACGCCCATCATGGCGACGGTGTGGCTGCGCGCGAACAACTCCCGCTCGATTTCCGGCGCGTTGGGCAGCGGCCGGATGCGGTCTTCGTCGTACAGGGACTGGAGGCGGTCTGCCGACTGGTCGGAGTAGATCAGGCCGAGTCTGAAGTGGAGGTCCTCCTCGGCCGCGATGGAGCGGGTGAACTCCGCGACCCAGTCGACGCCCGTGTCACGGCCGCTGGTGCCGCAGGAGCCGATGATCAGCGGCACTTGGAGCGTGTCGCGGGCCTTGAGCAGCAGGCGCAGGTCGCGGGTGACGGCCTGGGCGGAGAGTTTCGGGGTGCCGGAGCCGAGCGCGGCGGGGCCGCTGTCGGTGGATCCGGCGTCGCAGGCGATGACATGCGGACGGGCCTCGACGCCCCGCCGGAAGGCGTCGGCGTCGAAGCCGGCGCCAAGGGCACCGGTGGGGGCGAGTATGCGGAATTCCATGAGGGTCTCTCTGGGCGCTTTCTGTCGGTACGTCACGTCGTGTGAGGTGGGATGGACCTGGTGGCGCCTTGGCGGGCGAGGCAGGTGAAGACGGCGAAGGTGATGGCGCCGAAGACCGCGGCGTTCAGGAGCATGAAGCGCCAGCCGGTGAGATCGACGGTGACTCCCAGCAGCGCCGGGCCCAGGGCCATTCCGGAGGCCGAGGCGACGGTGTAGAGGCCGGTGTAGGTGCCCAGTACGCGGTCGTTGGGGGCCAGACTCCAGAGCGCGACCAGGGCGTTGACGGCGAAGACGGCGTAACCGAGCGAGCTCAGGACCATGCAGACGATCGTCATCGTGGGGCTCGGGTTGATGAATCCGACCAGCAGGCCGATGACGAACAGACCCACGCCGTACCGGATCGCGCGGACCTGACCGAGCCTTCCCGAGGCGTACGCGATGGGCACGACCGCGATCAGGAAAGCGACCGCGCCGGGCAGTGCGAGGCCGCCGGCCGTTCCACGCGACAGGCCCAGGACTTCAATGCCGTACGGCGTGAGCAGGGAGCGCAGCGCGGACCACATGCCGGCGAAGCAGAAGACGCCGGCCATCAGCAGCATCCGGGAGCCGGAGGGATCCCGCGCCAGGTCCTTGACCACCGCCCAAGGCGAGGAGAACTCCGCGCCCGTCGCTTGGCCGGCGTGTGTGGGCAGGACCACCTGGGAGTGGCGGCGGCCCAGGAACATCCAGGACAGTCCGAGCATGATCAGCATCAGCGCCGGCGGGATGGCGAAGGCCAGCGTGAGGCTGCGGTCGACCACCAGCAGGCTGACCAGGGAGGAGATGACGATGGTGAGGCTGACGCCGGCTTTGATGAACCCCTGCGCCTTGCTTCGGTTCTCGACCGTGACGTAGTCGGAGACCAGGGTCTCGGTGATGCCTTTGAAGGCGTTGGCGATGAGCGCGAAACAGAAAATGCAGATCATGAGGGCGGGCAGGCTGCGGGCCCAGGGGATGAGCGCGAAGGGGACCGCGGCGAGGCAGGCACCGGCCAGGATGATCGGCCATCGGCCAAGGCGCCCGCCGGCCCGCCGGTCGGAGAGATACCCCATCGTGGGCTGGACGATGACGCCGAGCACGTTGTCCATGCCCATGATCAGTCCCACCAGGCCGGCGGAGGACAGGTACTGGCGCAGTTGGGCCGGGACCTGGGCGTCGTAGAAGTTCCACACCGATTCCTGGGCGAACACCGCCAGAGTCACCCACAGGACTGTGCTGCCGCTCATCCGGGTGGGAGTTGCGGCCACCTGGTGAAGGGTGGCCGGTGCTCCGCCTGGAGTGGGCGGACGAGTTTCGGGCAGCATGGCGGCTCCTTGCCATATGCTATAGCAACCTAAGGGCGGCTACTCGTCGGCCACCTCCCGCAGGGTCGACGAGCGGTCGGCCGGCGGGGGAATCAGGTGCTGGAGAGCTGGATCAGCGCTTCGCGGTGGTGGTGCATGGCGAGCTGCTCGGCTCGGTCCTCGTCCCGATCGAGGAGTGCGTCGAGCAGGCCACGGTGTTCGCGGTAGCGGCGGCGGAACGACTCGGCCCGCTCCGGGGCGAGCTTGAAGGTCAGGTCCAGGCGCTCCTCGTCACTGAAGGCGCGGGCCTGGTGCAGCAGGCCTTCGAGGACGGTGTTGCCCGCGGACGCTTCGACCTGGTGGTGGAACTGCCGCAGCAGTCGGAAAACGCCGGTGAGCCGGTCGGTCACCTGGGCGCCCTCCCCCTGTTCTGCCAGCGCCTGCTCCGTCTCGGCGACCAGGTGATCGGCCCGGTCCAGCAGCTCTGTCAGTTCGGCGAGTTGGGCGTCGGTGGCATTGCGGGCGGCCAGGCGGGCCATCAGGGCGGAGAGCCGCACCTCCGCCTCCACGACCTCCGAGCGCGCGGAGGCGGAATGGTCAGCGACCCGCAGCGCCCGGGGCCCCGCCCGCTCGACGACCTTCTCGTGCACCAGCTGGCGCAGTGCTTCGCGCACGGGCGTCGGACTGACGCCGAGGCGAGCGGCGAGATCGCGTTCGGTGATCTTCTCGCCGGGCCGCAGGGTGCCCTCGCGCACCGCGTCACGCAGTCGCTGGTAGGCCTGGTCGGCCAGCGATGTGGTCTCCATGGGACCGAGGGCATTGCTCATGGTCGTAAGCGTGACTCCTGCTATAGCAAACAGTCAATAGGTTCGTTGCGAGGTGTTTTCCGGAACGTTGCGGGTGGCGCGGTCTACTCGGTGACGACTTGATGGTTGGCCCATACATAGCTCGCGGGCAGCAAGTCGGTGATAGGGACGGTTCGGGTGCGCTCGCCCTCGCCGACGATGACCTTGACGGTGGGGAAGTAGTCGAGAAGGACCTGACGGCACCGGCCGCACGGCGGAACAACGCCTCGGTCGCGGTCGCCCACGGCGACGATGGTGTCCAGCTCGTAGATGCCCTGGGAGGCCGCCGCGCCGATAAGGACCAACTCGGCGCAGGGTCCTCCGGTGAAGTGATAGGCGTTCACCGCCGTGACGATCCGGCCGTCCTGGGCGCGGCCCGCGGCTGCCATGGTGTGGTTGTCGCCCTGGCAGTGCGTGCGGGCGACGTGCGCCGCGGCCTCGATGAGTTCGTGGTCGACGGGGTGAGTCCTGCTGGTCATCTTCTCTGCCTTCGTCAGGTGTCAGGTGACGTTGACCCGAGTTCCGATGGGGTGCAAGCGAGTATCGGCGGGGCGCTTGTTTCGACCAGGAGTGACGGATCCTTCTGGGGCTCGGCCCAGCCGAGGACGTCGTGGCCAGGACAACTGAAACGAGCAGGGCCGGACCCGGCTGACGACCGGTCCGGCCCTGCTTCAGGGTGTCCCTGTACCGCACGGCGGCGGGGCGAGTGCAGAAGCGCCGACGGCCTCGCGCCAGCGCTCCGCAGGGTCGCCCTGGCTACCTGTCAGCCGGCGGCGAGGAGTTGGAGCGTATCGATCACGCGGTTGGAGAAACCCCACTCGTTGTCGTACCAGGCGACCACCTTGATGTGGCGGCCGTCGACGCGGGTGAGGGCCGAGTCGAAGATCGCCGAGGCCGGATTGCCCGTGATGTCGGAGGAGACGAGCGCGTCGTCCGAGTACTCCAGTACCCCGGCGAGCGGCCCCTCCGCCGCGGCGCGGTACGCCGCCAGCACGTCCTCGCGCGTCACGTCGCGGGCGACGGTCGTGTTGAGCTCGACGATCGATCCCACCGGAACCGGCACGCGGATCGAGTCGCCAGACAGCCTGCCGTCGAGCTTCGGCAGCACGAGGCCGATCGCCTTGGCGGCGCCCGTCGTGGTCGGCACGATATTGACGGCGGCGGCACGGGCGCGGCGGGCGTCGCGGTGCGGACCGTCCTGGAGGTTCTGTTCCTGTGTATAGGCGTGCACCGTCGTCATGAAGCCGTGCTCGATGCCGGCAAGATCGTCGAGCACCGCGGCCAGTGGCGCAAGGGCGTTGGTCGTGCACGAGGCGTTCGAGACGATCGTGTGCAGGGCCGGGTCGTACGCGTCGGTGTTGACGCCGTACGCGAGCGTCACATCCGCGCCGTCCGCAGGCGCGCTGATCAGTACCTTCTTCGCGCCCGCGTCGAGGTGGGCGCGGGCGGCCTTGGCCGACGTGAAGCGGCCGGTCGCCTCAAGCACGATGTCGACGCCGAGCTCGGCCCATGGCAGCTGCGCCGGCTCGCGCTCGGCGAGAACGGTGATGCGACGGCCGTCGACGACGAGGGCGTCCCCGTCGACATTCACCGGGCGCCCGAGCCGGCCCGCCGTCGAGTCGTAGGCGAGCAGTCGCGCAAGGGCGGCGGGCTCCGTGAGGTCGTTGACGGCGACGACCTCCAGGTCGCTGTCGCGTTCGAGCAGTGCGCGCAGCACATTGCGTCCGATGCGGCCGAATCCGTTGATGGCAATACGAGTCATAAGTGGTGTCCCTTCGGGTTCACCACCAGGTTGCCGCGCGGCACCAGGCGGTGACAGTGGCGTGATCGCCACGGTTCGCAAGGATCGCGCCAGGTGGTGGGAGGCGGGCTACTCGCCCTGGGTGAAGGTGCGCCGGTACTCGCTCGGCGTGGTGTCGAGGATGCGCTGGAAGTGCAGCCGCAGATTTGAACCGGTGCCGAGACCGACGTCGGCCGCGATCTGCTCGACACTCCGCTGTGAACGCTCGAGCAGCTCACGGGCCACGTCGATGCGGGCGCGCATGACCCACTGCATCGGCGTGTACCCGGTGTCTTCGACGAAGCGTCGCGAGAACGTGCGCGGCGACACCGCCGCATGCTGGGCGAGCGCTTCAAGAGTGAGGGGCTCGCCGAGCCTGTGCAGCGCCCACTCCCGGGTGGCCGCGAACCGCTCGCTGAGCGGCTCGGGCACCCTGCGCGGTACGTACTGCGCCTGGCCGCCGCTGCGGTAGGGGGCCGCGACCAGGCGTCGGGCCGCGTGGTTCGACGCGGACACCCCGAGGTCGCGGCGCAGGATGTGCAGGCACAGGTCGATGCCCGAGGCGGCGCCGGCCGATGTCAGCACGCTGCCCTCGTCGACGAACAGCACATCCTCGTCGACCTGGACGAGCGGACGCTTCGCCGCGAGTGCCCGCGTGTAATGCCAGTGCGTCGTGGCGCGCTTGCCGTCGAGCAGCCCCGTGGCGGCGAGCGCGAAGGCGCCCGTCGAGATGGCGGCGAGCCGCGCCCCCCGGTCGTGGGCGGCGATCAGCGCGTCGACGACGGCCGGCGGGGGGTCGTCGCGGTCGGGGAACCGGTAGCCGGGGACGAAAACGGTGTCGGCCCACTCAAGCGCGTGCAGCCCGTGCGCGACGGAGTACGACAGGCCGTCGCCGCCGGTCACGAGACCCGGTGCCGCGCCGCACACCCGTACTTCGTACGGCATGCTCGCGCGGGTCGTGAACACCTGGGCCGGAATGCCGACATCGAGAGGTTTCGCACCCTCGAGCACGAGGACGGCGACGTGATGGGGGGATGGGGCTGGCACGGAGAAGAGGGTACGTGGGGGTCGCGTCAGCCTGGCTCCGATTGCTGGGGAGACCCGCCGGGAGCCTTGGCTCGCTACCGGACCCGTTCATTCACTCCACGCCGTTCCCGCCGGGCGATGGTGTGGTGCCTGCCCGCCGGTTCGCCGTCCTGCCAAACTGGCCGCATGGAACGTGTGCTTGGAATCGGTGGATATTTCATGCGGGCTGCCGACCCGGCGGCCCTGAGCGCGTGGTACCGCGACTGCCTGGGCCTGGACGCCGATGAGAACGGCCTGTGGCGTCCGGGGGCCGGGCCGACGGTGTTCGCGACGTTCGACTCCGACACCGACTACTTCGGGTCCCGCGCCCAGCAGACCATGCTCAACTTCCGGGTCAGGGACCTGGATGCGATGCTCGCGCAGTTGCGCGCCAAGGGAGCGGACGTGGCCAAGGAAACGCAGGACATGGAAGGCGTCGGTCGATTCGGCTGGGTCACCGATCCTGAGGGCAACCGGGTCGAGCTCTGGCAGCCCGCCTGACCGCACCCCACCTCATCGAAGCCTCACGAACCCTGTCACACACCAGTTAATTGACCGAACGTTCTAGATCCGCCTATGGTCTTGGGCGTGGCCAGAACCAAGGAATTCGATCCGGACGCCGCGCTGCAGTCAGCCCTTGAGCTGTTCTGGCGGCGCGGCTACGAAGCGACGTCGGTGGCCGACCTCGTCGAGCACCTCGGCATCGGCCGCGCCAGCATCTACGCCACCTTCGGCAGCAAGCACGAGCTGTATCTGAAGGCCATGGACCGGTACGCCGAATCGCGCGACCCGCTTCTCCTGGTCGAACTGTCCCAGCCGGGCCCCGCACTGCCTGCGGTGCGGGCGGTGGTGCGCCGCTTCGCCGCGGAAGCCGCCTCCCCGGAAGGGCGGTTGAACGGCTGCTTCGTCACCAATACCGCGGCTGAGCTGGCCCCGCACGACCCTGCCGCGGCCCGCCGGGTCGAGATCAGCTGGGAGCACATCGAGACCCTCCTCTACTCCGCGCTCGTACGTGCCCAGGCTCAGGGCGAGCTTGCCGAGGACCGCGATCCGCGCGCGCTGGCCCGCATGCTGCTCGTCCTGATGCAGGGCATTCGGATCGTCGGCAAAGCGTCGAGCGATTCCGCCCGGGTGCGGGACGCGGCCGAGCAGGTGCTGGCCCTGCTGGACTGAACCACCCTCATCGGAGCCACCGGGCTCCCTTTCATATGCCCGAATAATGAACCGATCGGTCAAATATCAGGGGAGACATGACCGACACAGGCGCCGCCGGCGACGCAACCCTGCGGCACCGATCTGCCTTCGTCCTCCTTGGCAGCGTCCAGACCACGCTGATCTTCACGCTCGCCGCGATCGCCGTACCGCTGCCCCGCATCGGGCGTGAATTCGGCCTGGAGCGCGCCGACTTGATCCTGCTCAGCGCCGCCTACGGACTGACCTTCGCCGGGCTGGTGCTTTTCGGCGGACGCCTCGCCGACCGCTACGGCGGCCGACGCGCCCTCACCTCGGGCCTTGTCCTCTTCGCCGCCGCCTCGGCCGCCGCCCCGCTCGCCCCCGGCATCGAGGCGCTCCTCGCGGCGCGCTTCGCACAGGGCGCGGGAGCGGCTTTGATCGCGCCTGCCGCGATGGCCGTGCTGCGCGCCGTCTTCCCTTCCCCCGCCGCGTACGGCAGGGCGATGGCCACCTGGGGCGGCCTCTCGGTGCTCGGCGCGACTGCGGGCCATCTGCTCTCCGGCGTCATCTCGGCGCTGCTTTCCTGGCGTTGGACCTTCGCCGTACCTTTCGTGGTGGCGACCGCGGCCCTCGCCCTCACACCCAGGCTGCTGCCGGACACCGCGCCGAGCCGGGGCAGGAGTCTCGACCTGCCGGGTGCTCTGCTCGCCACCGTCGGGATGTCCCTGGCCAGTTACGGGCTTGTCGTCACCAACGCCCAGCCCTGGTCATCGGCCGGCGTGCTCGTGCCACTGCTCGGCGGGACCGCGCTGCTGGCCGCCTTCTGGTACGCCGAGCGCCGGGCCCGCGACCCGCTGCTCCCACCCCGGTTCCTCCTTGACCGGCGGCGGGCCCTCGCCCTCACGGCCGTCGCGCTGAGCGCCTGCGGGACCTCGATGACCTTCGTGGTCCTCTCACTCCACCTCCAACAGGTGCGCGACTGGTCGCAGTTGCAGACCTCGGCCGCCTTCGTGCCGTTCGCCGTTGTGCTGATCGCCTCGGGCCGGGCGGCAGGACCGCTCATCGGACGGCACGGGGCCAGAGCCGTCACCGCCGCAGGGCTGGGCACGGGCGCGGCCGGGCTCGCCCTGCTCGCGTTCACCGGGCTCGATGCGCACGCCGGGTACGCGTACGGACTGCTGCCGGGCCTTGTGCTGTTGCCGGCCGGTACCGCGGCCTCCTTCGCGGGCGCCGCCGTGCTCACCACCGAAGGCGTACCGCACCAGCAGACCGGACTCGCGGGAGGCGTGTTCAACACAGCGATGGAGTTCGGCCCCACCGTCCTGTTCGCCCTCCTGCTCACGCTCGGCAGCGACGCCAGGTCTCTGGCCGTGACGGGGATTGCCCTCGCCGTCGTGGCCCTGCTGAACCACCGCACCAAGTAGTCCATCACTCAAGGGAGTCACCGACATGAACCGCTTCACCGGCAAGTCCGTCCTCGTCACCGGCGCGGGCTCCGGCCTCGGCCGCGCGATAGCGCTCGCCTTCGCCGCCGAGGGCGCATCCGTGGTCGCCGCGGGACGCACCAAGGTGTCGCTGGACGAAACGGTCGGTCTCATCGAGGCCACCGGCGGCTAGGCCGCCGCCGTCACCACTGACGTCACCGACTCCGGCCGTCTCCAGAACCTCGTACGCGAGAGCGTCACCCGCTTCGGCGGACTGGACATCGCGGTCAACAACGCCGGGATACTCCGCGCCGCCGTACCCGTCGGCGAGGTGAGTGAGGAGGACTGGGAGGCGGTGCTGCGTACCAATGTCACCGGCGTCTGGCTGGCCATGAAGCACGAGATCGCCCACATGAAGGAGAACGGCGGCGGCACCATCGTCAACATCTCCTCCAACCTGGGCGCTCACCTGCGGATCCCGAACGCCGCCGCGTACATCACCTCGAAAGCGGCGGTCTCCGCGCTGACCCGCGCCGCCGCTCTCGATCACATCCACCAGGGCATCCGCATCAACGCGGTCAGCCCCGGCGCCTCCGCCGCTCCCATGTCGCTGCGGCCGGGCGAGACCGAGGCCGACCGTGCCGAGCGGGTGAAGACACAGAACCCGCTCGGCCGGGTCGCGGAGGCCGAAGAAGTGGCGGCCGCGGTGCTCTACCTCGCCTCGCCCGCGGCAGGCGCGGTAGTAGGCACCGACCTGGTCATCGACAGCGGATCCTCGGCCTGAGGATTCGTAGGCTTCGGTGACAACCTTCCCTGACCTTGGCGGGTCCGTCACCGAACTCGCGACGCGGTGGGTGGTGCGATGCGTGTCCGGACGCCGCCGGTGGCCGTTCGGCGACCGGCGGCGCTGTGCGTACTACGGGGCGATCCCCACACCGTCAATCCGGCTCCAAGACCTCTCCTGCGATGCCGTCATGGCCGGCCATGACAGCCCGCCCGGCCGCGGCAGGACACGAGAGGCGTACGGCGACGGGCGGAAGCCGGGATCGTAGAAGCACCCCGTGCCGTAGGTGCGGTCGAAGGAGGCACACGAGGACGCGACGGACCGCGGCGTGGGCTTCTTCCCCGTGCGCACCCACGCTGCCAGCGCGGCAATGGAGTTGGCGTACTCCGAGTCACTCAGGGCGCTGTGCTCGCTCTCACCGGTGAAGGTCTGCACCAGGTTCGCCCCGCGATGGGCGCCCTCAAGACTCGCCCGGTACGCGGCCTCGTGTTCGACGAACGCGGTGGGGTCGCCGATGGCGTGCATGGTGAGCACGGGGATCGAAACCCGCCCGGTGAGATCGCTGTCGTAGGACAGATCACGCCGGGCATCGGGATCGGCGGAGAAACGCTCGACATCGGCATTCAGTGCCTCGTCGTCGTGCGAACCGGAGTACCGCACACCCTTGTTGCTGAAGGGATTCCGGTCGCCGAGCCGGTTGTGCACGATGTCGCGGAAGGTGAACACGGAGAAGCGCAGGTGCGATTCCAGCGTCCGCTCGGGAATGTGCGTGACCGCGAGGATGTCGTCAAGGTTGCGCTGCTGCAGCGGGGTGCGCTCCTGCGGAGTCGAGGAGTATCCGGTGCACTCCTCCAGGCGGGCCCGCAGGCCCGCTGTCGTAAGGGTCGACGACGGACGTAGCCCTTGCCACAGCGGGTACTGGGGCTCGGTGGGGCGCGGAAGGTTCTGGCAGTAGTACTGATAGACCACCCGCAGATCAACGCGGTAGTCATAGCCGCGGGAGCCGCCCGCAAGGACACCGCTGGTGAGCAGAGCGCCGTCGTACGGGCCGTTCTTCTTGCCGTACACCTCCGCGACCTTGGCGGCGACGTTCCCACCCCAGGACTGACCGTGCACGTAAGTCCGTCTCGGCTTGCCGAACTCATCCACGAACAGACGGCGCAGGTTCTCCGTGTCGGCAGCAGCCATCCGCGTTCCGTATCCACCACGGCGGTAGGACGAACCGGCCCAGGCATATCCCTCGTCCACCATCACGGACCAGCGATCCAGGTCGCCGATGCTCCGTTCCGGATCCGACCCTTCACCCAGGTCGGGGCCGCCATGAGCGTGTACGACCAGCGAGCCGTTCCAGTGCTTGGGCACGGCGATCGCGTAGTAGGCCCCGTTGGCGTCCTGGCCGGTGTAACAGGTGGCCTTGTCACCCAGGCTCGCGGGGCACGCGGCCGGCCCGGGGTGAAGCTGGGTGGCTTGGGCCGTGCTGACGCCGCTCAACGACCCGACGACGACGCTCGCGATACCGGCGGCCAGTGCCACGCCACGTCGCATGAGGGATCCGGTACGGGAAGGTCTGTTCCGACTGGGTCTGGGCAAAACAACGCTCCTGAATCCAGTGGCGCGCCATCGCGCCGAGCGCTGTGATGCTAGGAACACACCGGTCCGCGCACCATTGATCACACAGTTCTGTTCATACTGTGCACGCGCCCGCGCGGCAGAGGCCGCCCCGGGAAAGCGACAAGTGTTTACGTGGACCTCGTCGTGAGGGCCACGCCGATCACGGGGTGATCGCGATGGCGACGAGTCGGCGTCCGCGCCGCGGCAGGGGAACTGCGCGGCCCCTGCGCCCGGATCGACGTGCTGATCAACAACGCGGGCCTGATGTACAACCCCGTACCCGGACAACCGCCGACGGCTACGAGCTCCTGTTGGCACCAACCACCTCGGGCACTTCGCTCTGACCGGGCTGCCGCTGGACCTGCAGCCCGTTTCCCCCGTCTTCCGGGTGGTCACCGTCAGCAGCGCGGGACACCGCATGGCGGCCCGATCGATCTCGATGATCTCGACTGGCAACGACGCTGCTAGGACCGGACCGCCGCCTACGGGCACTCCAAGCGTTGTAGGGCCGAGCAGCCAGGGTCGCGCCCCGCCCTCCCGGCCCACGGGCGCCGTCGCCGTCCCGAGGCGGGTCGCCCTGCTCGGGCGCTGTGTACATCGAGTGGTGATCGAAGTACGCGCCCTTGTGGCCTCGTACTCTTTACGCTTTCTTGATTCACATGACGGAGACCACTGGGAACTCAGTGTCAGGGGAGTCCATCTCCCAGCCGCGCAAGTCGAGTTGGAAGTACATCGGACCCGGCATCGTCGTCGCCGCGACAGGAGTCGGCGCCGGTGACCTCGTCGCGACGCTCGTCGCGGGCAGCAACTTCGGTTACACCCTGCTCTGGGCCGCGGTCATCGGCTGCGTGGTCAAGATCTCCCTCGCCGAGGCGGCAGGCCGCTGGCACCTGTCCACCGGACGCACCCTCTTCGACGGCTGGGCGAGCCTGGGCCGGTGGACGACGTACTTCTTCGTCGTCTACGTGGTCATCTGGGGCTTCGTGTACGGCGCGGCGGCGATGTCCTCGAGCGCGCTGCCGCTGCAGGCGCTGTTCCCCGACGTCTTCCCGGACTCCTGGTCGATCAAGCCGTGGGCGGTCATCTGCGGCCTGGTGGGCCTGGTGTTCGTGTGGTTCAACAAGTACGAGGTCTTCGAGAAGGTCATGACCGTGCTGGTGGGCGTGATGTTCGTCGTCACGGTCTACCTGGCTATCCGCGTCACCCCCAACCTCGGCGACGCCTTCGCCGGCCTCCTCCCCGTACTCCCCGACGAGAAGGACTCGGTCCTCAACACGCTCGGCCTGATCGGCGGGGTCGGCGGCACCATCACCCTTGCCGCGTACGGGTATTGGGTGAACGCGAAGGGCTGGACGAACACGGGCTGGATGAAGGTCATGCGCCTCGACAACCGCGTCGCGTACATCACCACCGGCATCTTCGTCATCTCGATGCTCTTCGTCGGCGCGGAACTCCTGCACTCCGCGAATGTCGCCATCGCGAGCGGCGACCAGGGCCTCATCCAGCTGAGCGACATCCTGGAGGCGGAGTACGGCACGGCGACCGCCAAGTTCTTCCTGATCGGCTTCTTCGCCACGTCCTTCACCTCGCTCATCGGCGTCTGGCACGGCGTGAGCCTGATGTTCGCGGACTTCGTCGAGCGTTATCGCGGCACCAGGACGACCGGGGAGGAAGTGGCGTCGGGCACCCGGGAGAAGTCCTGGCCGTTCCGTGCGTACCTGCTCTGGCTGACCTTCCCGCCGATCGTCCTGCTCTTCCAGGGCCAGCCGTTCCGCCTGGTGATTCTCTACGGCGTCCTGGGCGCCGCCTTCCTGCCCTTCCTCGCCCTCACCCTGATCTGGCTCCTCAACTCCTCCCGCACGCCCAGCGAATGGCGCAACGGGCTGCTCAGCAACGCCATGCTCGCCATCGCCGGGCTGCTCTTCCTGGTCCTGTGCGTGAAGCAGATCTGGGACCAGCCGTGGGCGGACTTCTTCTGACGGCCCAGACCGTGAGCACCTAGGTGCTGAGTGACCGGGCCGGGCAGTCCGTCACCCGGCCAGGCGTCCCAGCGGCAGGAACGCGTCCAAGTCGATCATCATGGCATCGGAGACCAGGCCCCACGGCCCGGAAAACCGGGGGCACACATGCCTGAGCTTGACTTCAAGCGCTTCAAGTATCGGAGGCTTCCTGCATGGCAGCACGGACCGGAGGGCAGGCAGTGGGTCTGACCGTTCAGGAGATGGCGCGACGGTCGGGTTTCAGCGAGCCCACGCTGCGCTACTACGAGAAGATCGGCCTGCTGGGAGCCGTCGCCCGGGACGAGTCCAGCGGTCACCGCCGCTACGAGCCGGCCACCGTGGCCCGTGTCGAAGCACTGTCCTGCCTGCGTTCGTCGGGGATGACAGTCAGCGGGATGCGCCGCTACCTGGACCTGCTCGCCCAAGGACACTCCGCGGCGGCCGAGCAGCGGGATCTGTTTGCCGCACAGGCGGAAAAGCTGGCAGCCGACATCGAGCAGCTTCAACTACGCCTGACGTATCTGCGCCGAAAGGCGGAGATGTGGGACGCCCGTGTCCACGGGGACGCCGTCGCCGAGAACCGAGCCGCCGAAGCGATCACGCACGTAATGGAACAATTCGCACACTGAAGGACTGAACAGGATGGGCACAGAAGCAGAGAATGTTACCGCCTCCACTCCCGAAGGCGAGACGGTACTGGTCACGGGCGGCACCGGCTTTGTCGGCGGTCACATGGTCGCTGGGGTGCTGCGCGAGGGATACCGGGCTCGTGTGACGGTCCGCGAACTCGGACACGAGGCCCGCGTGCTGGCCGCACTTCAGCAGGCCGGCGTCGACCCGGCGGACCGGCTGGAGTTCGCTGTCGCCGACCTTGGCGCCGACGCGGGCTGGGTGGAAGCCATGGAGGGAGTCAGCCACGTACTGCACGTTGCGTCGCCCTTCCCGGTTGCTCCGCCCGAGACGGAGGACGAACTCATCCTCCCCGCCAGGGACGGTGCGTTGCGGGTCCTCTCCGCGGCCCGCAAGGCCGGGGTCCAGCGGGTCGTGATGACGTCCTCCTTCGCCGCGGTCGGGTACACGGCGAAGCCCGGCAACCACTACTCGGAGGCGGACTGGACCGACCCGGACACCGAGGGTCTGCCCGCGTACCACAAGTCGAAGGTCCTCGCGGAGCGTGCGGCCTGGGACTACGTTCACGACCACGGAGACATCGAGCTGGTGGTCCTCAACCCCACGGGTGTCTTCGGCCCGCCGCTGAGCGACCGGCCCTCCGGCTCACTCGGACTGGTCAGCCGCATGCTGACCGGCCAGATGCCCGTGGTGCCGATCATGTACTTCGGCGTGGTCGACGTACGCGACCTGGTGGACCTGCATCTGCGGGCCATGCTGCACCCGAAGGCGGCGGGCGAACGGTTTCTCGCCGTGAGCGGACCGTCGATCAGCCTGTTCGGCATCGCGCAGATCCTTCGCGAGCACTTCCCCTCCGCCGCCGGCCTACTGCCCTCCGCCGAACTGACCATCGAGCAGATGCGCGAGGCCGCGAAGACCGAGCCCGGCCTGCGGGAGGCCGCGGGTCTGCAGGGCCGCATCCCCGTCATCAGCAACGAGAAGGCCCGTTCGATGCTGGGTTGGGAGCCCCGGGACGTCACCGAGACGATCGTGGCGACCGCCGAGGGCCAGTTCCGACTGGGGCTGACCCTGCCCGAGAACGACAGCCACCTGTCGTGAACGGCAGGGTGGAATCGGCCCAGCTGACCACGGGTCGCACGCGCAGCACGACTCCGTGCTCTGCCTCGAAGGCGTGAGCGGCCGCCCGGTCGAGTGCCGTCTCGCACGCCGTCGCCTCCGCACGGAGACTGATCGTCGTGCGCGCGCCCGTCATGCCGTCGTCGGGATGCCGAGCTCGGTGAGCAGGCCCTGTACGCGGTGTTCGATCTCGTCCCGGATCGGGCGGACGGCGTCGACGCCCTGGCCGGCGGGGTCATCCAACTGCCAGTCGAGGTAGCGCTTGCCGGGGAAGACCGGGCAGGTGTCTCCGCAGCCCATGGTGATGACGACGTCGGATGCCTGGACCGCCTCGGTGGTGAGGATCTTCGGGGTCTCGGCGGAGATGTCGATGCCCTTCTCCTTCATCGCCGCAACGACGGCCGGGTTCACGGCGTCGGCGGGAACCGATCCGGCCGAGCGCACCTCGACCCGGTCGTGGGCGAGGTGGGTGAGGAATGCGGCGGCCATCTGGGAGCGCCCGGCGTTGTGGACGCAGACGAACAGCACGGAGGGACTCGGGGCTGCGGTGCTCATAGCGGGTTTCCTTGCAGAGGGGAGGCGGCGAGTTCGGGCTCGGTGTGCGGGACGACGACTTCGTCCCGCACGGACACGACACGTCCGTACACCACCGCCACTACGCCCAGCCCGAGCGCGGCACCGAGCAGTTGGGCTGCGATGAACGGGGCGACGGACACGGGGGAGATGCCGGCGAAGGTGTCGCTGAAAGCGCGGCCGACGGTCACCGCGGGGTTCGCGAAGGAGGTGGAGGAGGTGAACCAGTAGGCGGCTCCGATGTACGAGGCCACGGCGGCCGGAGCCATGGCGGCGCGGCCGATGCGCTCCAGGCCGAAGATGAGCAGGATCAGCCCGCCCGTGGCGACGACCTCGGCCAGCCACAGGTGCCCGGCATGGCGGTCGTGGGTGGAGAACGCCACCAGCGGCTTCGCGAACATGGCGTCGGCCAGAACCGCGCCGCCGATCGCCCCGGCAACCTGCGCGGGAACGTACGCGGCGACCTCGCGCAGAGTGGGGCCGGTGTTGCCACGACGGCCGGTGAACCAGGCGGCGAGGGTGACGGCCGGGTTGAAGTGCGCACCCGAGACCGGCCCGAGCAGCGTGATCAGCACGCCCAGGCCGAAGACGGTGGCGAGCGAGTTGGCCAGCAGTTGCACGCCCACGTCGTCCGACAGCTCGGTGGCCTGGATGCCCGAGCCGACGACCACCGCCACCAGAAGTCCCGTCCCCAGGGCTTCGGCGGCGACGCGGCGGCCGAGCGGCGCGCTCACGTACTCGCCCCGGCGGTCTGCGGCGTTGCCAGGAAGGCGGCGAGCTGGTCCAGGACGCCGGGCAGCACCCAGTAGTACACCCACGTGCCGCGGCGCTCGCAGTCGATGAGGCCGGCCTGCCGCAGCAGCTTGAGGTGGTGGGAGATCGTCGGCTGGGACAGCTCGAAGGCCGGGGTCAGCTCACAGACACACACCTCGCCGCGCTCCCCGCGCGAGGCGATCATCGACAGCAGCCGTAGCCGCACCGGGTCGCCCAGTGCCTTGAACACCTTCGCCAGCTCCCCGGCACGTTCCTCGTCCAGGGGTGCGGCACTCAGGCCCTCGCAGCAGGCGGCGTCCTGGCCGATCACCACAAGCTCTTGTTTCGACATGCGTCTATGTTGACGTCTTCCGATCCAAGGCGCAAGGTTGCATCAACGAACGTCAATACAAGCCGTTCCGGGGCGCCACCGTGCCCCGTCACCCAGGAGTGAGTCATGAGCGAACAGTCCACCGACCTGCGCGAAACCGTCCGTCGGCGATACGCCGCGGCGGCCGTTCAGGTCACCGAAGGCGGCACCGCCTGCTGCGGACCGCAGGCCGTGGAGGTCGACGAGAACTTCGGCTCCACCCTCTACGCCGCCGACGAACGCGACACCCTGCCCGCCGAGGCCGTGGCCGCCTCCCTCGGCTGCGGCAACCCCACCGCCGTGGCCGAACTCCGCGACGGCGAGCGCGTCCTCGACCTCGGTTCCGGCGGCGGCATCGACGTCCTGCTCTCCGCCCGCCGCGTCGGCCCCACCGGCAAGGCGTACGGCCTGGACATGACCGACGAGATGCTCGAACTCGCCCTGGCCAACGCCGAGAAGGCGGGCGCGACGAACGTGGAGTTCCTCAGGGGCACCATCGAGGCCATCCCGCTGCCCGGGAACTCCATCGACGTGGTCATCTCCAACTGCGTGATCAACCTGTCCACCGACAAGCCGGCCGTCTTCGCCGAGACCTTCCGCGTGCTCACGCCCGGCGGCCGGATCGGCGTATCCGACGTCGTCGCCGACGACGTTCTCGCTCCGGAGCAGCGTGCCGAGCGCGGCGACTACGTCGGCTGCATCGCCGGCGCGCTCTCCTTCGCCGAGTACCGCCAGGGCCTGGAAGCCGCCGGATTCACCGACGTCGAGATCACCCCGACCCACCCTGTGGCCGACGGCATGCACTCCGCGATCGTCCGCGCCACCAAGCCGGGGCCGGCGTGATGCAGGCAGCCCTTGGCCCGCAGTAGTGCGGGCCAACTGTCAGGTCCCGGTCGAACGCGTCCGCGCGCCACGATCGTCGGGAGCGCGCATGTCGGTGCCGGCTGCCTGACTGCTGCCGCTAGACGCCGGCCTTTGGTCTCGTCGCCGACGCGGCTGCGACGGCCACAGCCAGTGGGTCGCCGGCCGGTCGGTGAAGGAGGTCCGGGAGGTCGGTCGCCGTGCCGTCCAGGAAGCCGTGCCGGACGGCAGTGGCGATCGAGGCGAGCATCGGCGGCTGGAACGGCAGCAGTCCCGGTGTCTCGTCGAGGAGGCGGCGCCGGTACTCGCCCACGCTGATGGAGTGGTGCGGGACCCCCAGTCGGGCGGCCACCTGTCCCGCCGTGATCGACGTGCCGACGAGCTCGTAGACGCGTCCGTCGTGCGGTGTCGGATTCGCCGCAACGATCGCTGCCGCCTCGGCGAGATCCTCGCGTGCGACCGCGGCCAGCGCGCCGTCCCCGAACGCGGACTCCACACCTTGGTCGGACCACATCAGGAGACCGCCGAAGAGTTCGGCGTACAGGCCGTTGCGCAGGATCGTCCACGGCAGTCCGCTGCTCCGGACAAGGCGTTCGGTCGTACGGTGCGCGAGTGCGAAACCGAGGTGGTCACCGGCGCCGGTGAGGCTTGTGTAGACGACGTGCTGGACGCCGTCGCGGACGGCGGCGTCCAGGACCGCCGCGTGCCGCGCGACGACCTGGTCGTCCTCCGCGAAACCGGCGGAGATCAGCACCAGGGTCGATACGCCGGCGAGATCGAGACCTGCGGGGTCGTCGAAGTCGAGACGCCGCATCCCCTCGCCAGGCGTGCGGCTGCCGCCCGTCGCGGCGACGGCGCGAGCGTGAAGCGCCGCAAGAGTGGCCGCGCCGAGGTTTCCGTTCGCTCCGGTCACCAGAATCATGTCAGTCGCAATCTGCCGTTGTGGTTCTCATCGGTAACTACGCTTGATCCTTGACCGCACGTCCACGAGCCACAAGAAGGCAGTCTGATGTCACTCACGCACACCGGGGTAACCACCACCCCCGCCGACCTCGACCCCTGCGGACGCGAGGACCACCCCGACTGCGGCATCCGCGACGTCCTGGACCGCATCGGGGACAAGTGGTCGGTACTCGTGATCGTTGAACTCGCGAGCGGGCCACGCCGGTTCCGCGAACTGCAGCGCGCCGTCGACGGCATCTCGCAGCGCATGCTCACCCTCACGGTACGGAGGCTCGAACGCGACGGCCTCGTACTGCGCACGGTCTATCCGACCGTCCCGGCCCAGGTCGACTACCGCCTGACCGAGACCGGAGCCGGCCTGACCCACTTGGTCAAGGCACTCGCCGACTGGTCCCTCGCCCACCGTGCCGGCATCGCCGAGGCGCGGCACGCGTACGACGAGACCCACCCCGACCACGACATCCGCTGACGCGAACGGCCAACTCGTCAAGTCTTGGCGGTATGTTCGAGGATCGCCGGGACGATCGTCGGCCAGTCGGCTCGCTCGACCCCGTGGCCGGCGTTCCGCAGCGCCAATAGCGTGCCGCCGGGAATCTGTTGTGCGAGTGCCTCCCCATGCCCGAGCGGGAACATCGGGTCGGCGGTTCCGTGGATCACCAGTGTGGGCACGGTGATCGATGACAGCGGGGCTTGTGGCGGTGCGTCGTCCGTCAGCAGGTCGTGGTTGCGGACGGCGGCGAAGTCGTGCGCGCGCTCGACGTCACGACGTACAAGACTGCGGGCAGCACCTTCATCGAATGGGCGTTGCCCTCCTGAGAGAACGACCGCGTAGGCGACCAGGTAGTCGATCACCGACCCGGCATCCGACCACTCGACCTGCGCGGATGACACGAACCGCATGAACTCCTCGGTCGGCGGAGGAAGTTCACGGTCGTCGGGCACGGCGGAGGACGTACTGATCAGGACGAGGGAGAGAACGCGATCGGCGTGTTCGAGCGCGAGCAGTTGCGCCAACGCTCCTCCGGCCGATACCCCCACGACGTGAGCAGCCGAGATCTCACAGGCGTCGAGGACGCGGGTGGCGTCTGTAACCAGGTCCGCTGCGGTGTACTCGGGACGGCCCGGCTCGTAGGTCACCGATCGCCCGGTGTCGCGGTGGTCGTACCTGATCACGAACTTCCCGCCCCCGGCGAGCATCCGGCAGAAGCCCTCCTCCCACCAGAGCATCGAAGCCCCCGTGCCCATGATGAGCAGAACGGGCGGATCCGACGGGTCGCCGAAGGACTCGGTGCACAGCTCAATGCCGTCCACCTCGATCAGGGACTCGGTCATCGCTGCGTCTCCTCTCCCAGCCGATTGTGCCCATCCGTCGAGGTATAGGCCACGCGGACAACCAGTCAAAGAGTCTGCGCTGTGGCTGCTGTGGCTGCTGTGGCTGCTGTGGCTGCTGTGGTGACCCCGGCCCCCGTCATGACATCGGAGCTGCTCAAGGGCCGGTGGCGATTCGTCACCTAAGGTCACGGACAGGCCGCCGACCGCCTCCAGGACTTCGCCCGGCGCAACGCCCGCGCATGGACCGTCGGGTTGGTCAAGTGAGCACGTACATACACGCCTTGGGCGCGGGATGCCGTCAGGAAGTGGCCCAGTTACGCAGCTGGCGGGCGATCTGGCCCACGCCGACGGTGGCGGCAGCGGCGTCGCGGACCAGCGCTACCGCGTCCTTCGGCCGGTAGGTGAGCCGGTGTCCGTTGAGCGCGAGGTAGGCCTCGCAGGAGTGCCAGGCGAAGGCCTCGTTGGAGTGCTCCAGGGCGGGCAGCCTCACCAGCGTCTGCAGCAGGGACGCGGCCTTGAGATACAGGGAGCCGTAGACGTCGCGTTCCATCGCCCGGGCGTTGGCGCGGGCGACGGCGGCGTACAGCGGGCCGTAGTCGTCGACCTGAGGGTCGCCGTCGAGGAGTCCGGCTGCGTGCAGCAGGAACGGCACATCGAGGGGGTGGGGCTGTTGCGGGGCGGGCTGGCTCACGCGGCGTGGCCCTGCTCGTCCGCCGGCAGTTCCCGGCGGGCCTGCTGCTCGGCCGCCCGCTGCTCGGGAGCGGGGTCGGAGCTGCTGGGCTCGTGGGCGAACGCCTGCCCGCTGCGCTCCATCGAGTCCTTGAAAGCGGCGAGGAAGCGGTCCTCGACCGCGGTCGCGCGCGCGTATGCGGCGGAGAGGATGTACTCCTGCATGCTGACTCCGGCCTGCTGCGCGGCGGCCGCGATGGCGGCCTGCTGCTCAGGATCGCGGAAGCGCAGGCTCATCGCCTTGGAATTCGACATGGTATCTACGGTATCAGTGGTATCACTCGATGCCCAGGGTGATGCTTCCGCCTCGGACACCGGCCATGTCCCCGACTGGCGTCGTGCAGGTAGCCGGCGCAGGGGGTCGGTGGAGGCTCATGGGGAGCGGATGCGGGCCGACACCCACGGGACGCTACGGCCGGTGGCCGCTGCCAGCTCCCGACGGGTGGCACCCCCGGCGGTCCGCTCACTCGGCCACGCCCTGATGTTCCGGGCGCCTACGCGCTCAGCGGCGGCCCGGTCGTCGAGCTGTACGCGTGCCTGCCGCCCGGCGGCGGAGTTCTGCCCGGAGGGGCGGACCTCGATGCCGTGTTCGACCAGGAGACGTCCCAACCTGCCCTTTCCGACGGCGAGGACGTGCGCGGTGTCCTCGACGCGTTCTGCCCATCGACGTACAGCGTCCGCAGTGCCTGCCCGAGGTCCGTGAATCCCCCGGCGCGCAGCGCGGCCGTCGAGCGGTCCTCGGCGACCCGGGCCTGAGTGCGCGGCCGACGGTGAGGCTCTCCCGGCGTACCGCCGCGACACGCCATCGGTCCTCGGACCAATGCCTGATCGGCGGGGAGCTTCTCCTGCTGTCAGCGCGCATTTGGCAGTTGCGTATTAGCCGCCGGGTCGGCTTCGGACGCGTGCCCTTCCACCTGGCATGCGCTCAGAGGTCCCTTCGCATGAGAACGCACATCGTCTCGTGGCGGCGGACCAACCCGTCAGGTCCTTCCTCGTCCCAGGCATCGGGCTCGCGGCCGTACGCGACGTACCCCAGACGCTCGTACAGGGCGCGAGCGCGAGGGTTGTTCTCCTCCACGGCGAGTTCGGCCCTGCGCAGGCCGCGGTCGCTGATCCTCCGCTCGGCGGCGCGGACCAGCAGCGTTCCCAGCCCGCGGGACTGGATCGCCGGAAGCACGGCGAACTGCCACAACTTTCCGGCTTCCTCGGAAACCTGGTAATCGATACCGCCGATGGCCACCGGCAGATCCACAGAGGTGCATACAGCCAGGTAGTCCACCTCGCCGGCCGCAGCGCGCGCCAACTCCCGCTCTATTTGCCGCAGATGGGTGGCCGAGCCCGACCAGGTGCAAGCGGGCAGGTCTCGGGGCAGCAGGTCGCGCACGCTGACGGGTATGACGAGGGTGGCATCGGTGGATTCGTCTGCGGTGTTCACGGCTGTGAGCATGCCGACCTGCGCAATGCCAAGGCAATGCATTTCGCCGGGCTGGGGGACCAAACCGGTCGTACGTGATGGCAGCTCGGTCCGTCATCAGGGGAGCTGAGTCGCGCGGACCAGGCCCCCGTCCCCGATCAGACAACCGCGAGGGGGACTTCGGTCGACTTGATCAGGGCGACGACCGAGGAGCCCGCGGTGAGGCCGAGGTCGGTGACGGCGTCCTTGGTGAGCGCGGACGTCAACTCGCCACCCGAGACCGTGACCTTGACGGAGGCCATGGCGTCCCCCGTGGCGACATCGGCGACCGTGCCGGGCAGCTGATTGCGCATGCTCAGGCTCATGGGGAAAACCCCTGCCGCTCCGAATGTTGCTGTGGCCGGGCTCCCGGACCCGTCAGCTGCGCGTACGGGATGGGCGTACCGCAGATGCAATGGATAATCCCCCTCCTGCATCGCATGAGCCGGATGTTTGCCGAGCAGAGATAGGTATGTGCGTTTGTGCGGGAACGTTTCCCGGGTACCGTCATTCAGGAGGTGATAGCCGGTGGATCAGTCCCTCGTTGAATCGGTCGCCGATCCGGTGGCGGAGCTCGCCTTGACCGGCGACCTCGCGCGCCCGGCCCGTCTGACGGTGCCCGACCTGCTCGCCTGGCCCCAGCACCGCGTGCGGGTCAGCTTCGAGTGCGCCACCAGCGGTACCCAGCACCACCGCTTCGCGGGACCGTTGCTGCACGACGTGCTGTCCGACGCGGGTCCCGTGTTCGACCCCGCCCGACGCAAGGACCGCCTGCGCTTCCTCATCGCCGTGTCCGGCATGGACGGCCACCACGCCCTCCTGTCCTGGGCCGAGATCGACCCCGACTTCGGCCGGGCCCCGGTCCTGCTCGCCGCCAGCATCGACGGCACGCCGCTCGACCGGGCCGGCCCCCAACTGGTCCTGCCCCAGGACCGCTGCGGCGCCCGGCACATCAGCGGCATCAACGCGATACGGGTCGACGGCCGCTACACGTCCTGGACGTAGCTCCTGGACGTAGTTCTCCCAGACTTGGATGGCATCGGCGGATCTTGAGGGGGTCGGTGGTGGCTGCTCTGGTGGTGCAGCCCATGCCGGTGGAGGGTCCGTACGCGATCGGCGCCGCGCTGGAGGCGGCCGGGCGGGAGACGTGGGTGTGCCGCGTGTGGGCCGGATACGTACTGCCGTCCGACCTGTCGGCCGGCTGGGACCTGGTCTGTTATGAGGACGCCCAACAACACTTCCTGGCCCGTGCCGTACGCGTCGACTGATGCCAACTGGCGTCCGCATCGCCGGCGGCCACCGAGCCGCGTTCCCGCACGGCGCTGCCCGCGCCGACGCACAACTGATCAGTACACGTCCCGGACATACCGCCTGTCGGCGGCGAGCTGCTTGACGTATGCGGCCGCCCCGTCCTCGCCGAGACCGCCATGGGCGGTGACGATGTCGCGCAGGGCCTGGTCGACGTCCTTGGCCATGCGGGAGGCGTCGCCGCAGACGTAGAGGTGGGCGCCGTCCTGGAGCCAGGACCACAGCAGCGGACCGTGTTCGCGGATCCGGTCCTGGACGTAGACCTTGGCCCGTTGGTCGCGGGAGAAGGCGGTGTCCAGGCGGGTGAGGGTGCCGTCGGAGAGAAAGGCGGTCAGCTCGTCCTCGTAGTAGAAGTCGGTGGCCCGGTGCTGTTCGCCGAAGAAGAGCCAGTTGGGCGCGCGGTGGCCGAGGGCGCGGCGCTCATGGAGGAAGCCGACGAAGGGGGCGACCCCGGTGCCGGGGCCGATCATCACCATCGGGGTGGCGGGGTCGGCAGGCGGCCGGAATCTCGGCGAGGGCTGGACGAAGACCGGCACCGGTGTGCCGGCGGCGGCGTCGGCGAGGAAGGGCGAGCAGACGCCTTGGCGCGGTCGTCCGTCCGGGTTCTCGTACCGGACGACGGAGACCGTCAGTGAGACGAGGTGGGGGTCGGCGAGAGGGCTCGACGATATGGAGTAGAGGCGGGGCTGGAGCGGATTCAGCACCTCGGCCCACTCCTGGGCCGTCGCGCGAACGGACTGCTCGGCGATGACGTCGACCGCCTGGCGGCCCCAGGACCACTTGGCCAGTTCGTCCCTGTTGTCGGGGCGCAGCAGCTTCTTCAGTACGCGGTCGTGGGTGCGTTCGGCGACGAAGCGCAGTAGGTCGGGGGTGATTCGGGTGATGTCCAGATGCCGGTGCAGTGCCTCGCGGAGGAGGACCGCGCCGGTGCCGTTCAGATCCACGGCGGTCTCCGGGTGGAGACCGGTGGTGGCCAGCCATTCGGTGACGAGATCCGGGGAGTTGACGGGGCGTACGCCGAGGGCGTCCCCGACCTCGTAGCGGAGCGGTGTCTCGCTGTCGCGGGTGTCGAAGCTGAAGCGCCGCACCTCTTTGCCGGCACCGGGCCGGCTGAGGAGCTGGTTGCCGGTGAGACGGGCGGTGACGGGAGCGGGCCTTCGCGGTCGGGGAGTGGACGATGTGGCAGGCGCTGTGGGCGTTTCCGGGGCATCGGTCAGGGAAGTGAGGACCTGGTCGAGCCAAGCCGTGGCCGAGGGCTCGTAGTCGGGCTCGCAGTCCGTTCGCGGGGCCAGACGCACCGCGCCCAGTTCGTCGAGGCGCCGGTCGAGACGGCGGCCGTGGCCGCAGAAGTCGTCGTAGGAGGAGTCACCGAACGCGAGGACCGCGTACCGCACGCCCTCCAGGCGGGGCGTGTCGGGAGCGGTCAGGGCGGCCCAGAAGCCGGAGCCGTTGTCGGGGGCGTCCCCGTCGCCGAAGGTGCTGGTGATCAACAGGATGTCGGCGCCGGCCGGCAGCTTCCCGGGGTGGGCATCGTCCATGTCGACGAGGGTGGCCTTGTGCCCGTCGGTGATGAGCCGGTCGGCGACAGCCGCCGCGAACTCCGCGGCGTTTCCGGTCTGCGAGGCCCACAGGACGACAACGTCCCGTACGGGTGCGGCGGGCGCTACGGGGACGGCCCGCGAGTACATCCCGGCCAGCACACCGTTCACCCACAGCGCGTGCTCGGGGCTGAAGGGTGCGCCCGGCGGCAGCACCGGCACGCCAGGGGCGCCTGATTCGATCCCGGCGAGGAAGCCGATCAGGTACTGGCGCTCGTGCTCGGCCAGCACGGGCGGCGGCGCGGGCGCGAGCCCGAACCCGCCCACGAGCCCGCCCGGTGTGGCCGCACCCGCAGGAGCCCGACCCACCGCGGCACCGAGACGCGCGCCGCCCGCGACCGCTGGAAGTACCGCCACGGACACCGGAGTTGCCACCTTCGTCAGCGACACCGCGCTCACCTTGAACCCCGGCTGGAAGGAGAGCGGGTCGACGGCGTCGCTGGTGACGGCGTTGACGCTCAGGTACTCGCCGAACAGGTCGTTCCAGTGGAAGGGCGCGAAACAACAGCCGGGCTGTACCCGGTCGGTCACCACGGCGGGCAGCACCGCCCGTCCGCGCCGCGAGGCGACCTCCACCGAGTCACCGTCGGCGATGCCGAGCGCGCCGGCGTCGTCGGGATGCAGTTCCACGAAGGGCCCGGGGTTGAGCCTGTTGAGCTTGGCGACCTTTCCCGTTTTCGTCAGGGTGTGCCACTGGTGCTGCAACCGCCCGGTGTTCAGGACGTACGGATAGTCCTCGTCGGGCATCTCGGCGGTGGGGATGTGCGGGCGGGCGTGGAACACCGCCCGGCCGCTCGCCGTGGGGAAGCGCATGCCGGTCGCCACGTCCAGATACCGGATGGGATTGCGGTCGGGCCCGTCCTCGCTCGCCGCCGGCCACTGCACGGAGGTGGACCGAAGGCGTTCGTAGGTCACGCCCCGCAGGTCGTAGCCGGTCTTCGGGTTCCAGGCGCGCTTGATCTCCTCGAAGACCTCCTCCGCGCTGCCGTACGAGAATCCCTCCTCGTACCCCATCTCGCGGGCGACGGCGGCGATGATCCGCCAGTCCGCCATCGCTTCGCCGGGCGGTTCCACGGCGGGCTGCGCGAGGGTGAGGTTCCGCTCGCTGTTGATGAGGACGCCCTCGGTCTCGGTCCACAGCGCTCCGGGCAGTACGACATCCGCGTACGCGTTCGTCTCCGTCTCGGCGAAGACGTCCTGGGCGACGACGAACTCGGCCCTCTCCAGGGCCTCGATGACGGTTTTGCGGTTGGCCACGGAGGCGACGGGGTTGGTGCAGATGATCCAGCACGCCTTGATGTCGCCGTCGGCCATCTTCTGGAACATTTCGACGGTGCCCCTGCCGACCCCGTCCTTGCGGACCGTGCCCGGGGGCAGTTCCCACAACTCCTCGACGAAGGCGCGCTCCGCGTCCACCAGCACCGACCGCTGGCCGGGCAGTCCGGGACCCATGTAGCCCATCTCCCGGCCGCCCATGGCGTTGGGCTGCCCGGTCAGCGAGAACGGACCGCTGCCGGGGCGGCAGATGGCCCCCGTCGCCAGATGCAGATTGAGCAGGGCGTTGGTGTTCCAGGTGCCGTGCGTGGACTGGTTGAGGCCCATCGTCCAGCAGCTCATCCACTCCCCGGCCTCGCCGATGAGCCGCGCCGCCTCGCGGATGTCGTGCTCCGGGATCCCGGTGATCTCGGCGACCAGATGAGGCGGGTAGTCGGCCAGGAACTCCGGCAACGCCTCCCAGCCCTCGGTGTGCGCGGCGATGAACTCGGGGTCGGTGTGTCCGTTCTCGTACAGCAGGTGGAGCAGGCCGTTGAGCAGTGCCAGGTCCGTCCCGGGCCGGACCGGCAGGAACAGGTCCGCCTTGTCGGCGGTCGCGCTGCGGCGCGGGTCGACGACGATCAGCTTGGCGCCGCCCGACTTGACCCGGTCCATCATGC
Organism: Streptomyces sp. NPDC127595; assembly: GCF_042671685.1. NCBI lineage: Bacteria > Bacillati > Actinomycetota > Actinomycetes > Kitasatosporales > Streptomycetaceae > Streptomyces > Streptomyces sp. NPDC127595. The sequence continues at coordinate 1,234,362 of NZ_JBHXWK010000001.1, forward strand.
GGAGGAAGAGGATGGGGTGGCAGTCGGCCATGTTGGAGCCGATGACGAGGAAGACATCCGCCTGCTCGAAGTCCTGGTACGAGCCGGGCGGGCCGTCCGCGCCGAGCGACAGCTTGTAGCCGGTGCCCGCGCTGGCCATGCACAGCCGCGAGTTCGACTCGATCTGGTTGGTGCGTACGAACCCCTTGGCCAGCTTGTTCGCCAGGTACTGGGCCTCCAGGCTCATCTGTCCGGAGACGTAGAAGGCGAACGCGTCGGGCCCGTGCTCGTCGATCACCGCCCGCAGCCGCCGCGCCGTCTCGGCGATCGCCGCGTTCAACGGGGCCGCCGCGGCCTCCGCCCCGCGTTCGGCGCGCACCAGCGCGGTGGTCAGCCGTCCGGGGGCGGCGAGCATGTCGGCCGTGGTGGCGCCCTTGGTGCACAGGCGCCCGAAGTTCGCGGGGTGCGCCTTGTCGCCGGACGCCTTGAGGACCGTACGACGCCCCTCGGGACCCATCCCGACATCGAGGACCATCCCGCAGCCCACACCGCAGTACGAGCAGACCGTCCGCACCTGAGTGGTGGTCGTGGTCACGGGCGGCCCCTCCAGATGATCGGATCCTTCCTCCGCCGACGCTACGAAGCGCCCGTTGCGCGGGTGTCACGCCGTCCGATCAGCTTGGGTTACGCCCTCCACACAGCCGTGTTCCGGGGCATGTGAGGAGCGGCCCGGAAATCCGGCACGACCACCGCGACCGTACCCGTACGAAAAAGGGCTGGTCGGGGGAGTGACGTCCCCCGTGATCAATGCGGTTGCCCAAATCAATCCGGTACTCCTACGGTGAGCAGCGTGACGGATGAATCCATACGCGCGGCGCGGCTCCTGGACGCCCAGGCCAAGGCGGCGCTGCTGTTCGCCGAGATCGAGACGCGGGGCCTGGTCACCGCGGGCCAAGGGGAACGCGCGGTCAGCGACCGGGTCCGTGACCTGGCGAACGAGATGTTCGGAACCACGCACTACTGGCACAAGCGGATCGTGCGGTCCGGACCGAACACCCTACTGCCCTACCGTGAGAACCCGCCGGACCGGGTCATCGACGCGGACGACATCGTCTTCGCCGACTTCGGGCCGATCTTCGAGGAGTTCGAGGCCGACTTCGGGCGGACCTTCGTACTCGGCGACGACCCCGTGAAGCACCGCCTCCGCGACGACCTGACGACCGTCTTCGCGGGCGGGCGCCGCGCCTTCGAAGCGGACCCGGACATCACCGGCAAGCAGCTCTACGCCGAGGTCGAGCGGCTGGCCGCCGAAGCGGGCTGGCAGCTGGGAGGCTGGCACGCCGGCCACCTGGTGGGCGAGTTCCCGCCCGAGCACAACGACTGGGAGGACGTCGACTCCCACATCGTGCCCGCCAACGACAAGCCGCTGCGACGCACGGACGAGGCCGGCCGACTCCTGCACTGGATCCTGGAGATCCATCTCGTCGACCTTGACCGGGGTTTCGGGGGCTTCTACGAGGAGCTGCTGGACCTCTGACGCTTGTCGAGGGTGCGCCCGGAGGCAGGCGGCCCGTCGTCAACACTGCGTTCGTCCCTGGCCGCGTGCTCCTGTGCGAACTGCGCGCCGAACCGTCCCATCCACGGGCAGCCGACCCCGTCCGCCCACTGTCGCACGGTCTGCGGAGTCACCTTGTTGTGCAGGCGCACGGCCTGCCCAATGCTGAACGACGACACACCGGAACCCCGGCCGTGACGTGATCCAGAACCCCCTGCAGCCTGTACGGATCGGCGAGCAGCCCCCGCTGCGACCAGTGTCGGAGGCGCCTTCCTCGATGATCCGGACGCGCTCGCCCACTTACCCCGTACCCTTCCTTGTGTCAACGGCGTCACATAGCGGGCGCCAAACCACTGGAGGCAACACCTCGTGCTGATTGCTCAGCGTCCGTCCCTGACCGAAGAGGTCGTCGACGAGTTCCGTTCCCGGTTCGTGATCGAGCCGCTGGAGCCGGGCTTCGGTTACACCCTTGGCAACTCCCTGCGTCGTACGCTCCTCTCCTCGATTCCGGGTGCGGCGGTCACGTCCATCCGCGTCGACGGTGTCCTGCACGAGTTCACCACCGTGCCGGGCGTCAAGGAGGACGTCACCGACCTGATCCTCAACATCAAGCAGCTGGTCGTCTCCTCGGAGCACGATGAGCCGGTCGTGATGTACCTGCGCAAGCAGGGTCCGGGTCTGGTCACCGCCGCCGACATCGCGCCCCCGGCCGGTGTCGAGGTGCACAACCCCGACCTCGTCCTCGCCACGCTGAACGGCAAGGGCAAGCTGGAGATGGAGTTGACCGTCGAGCGCGGTCGCGGCTACGTCTCCGCGGTGCAGAACAAGCAGGTGGGCCAGGAGATCGGCCGTATTCCGGTCGACTCCATCTACTCGCCGGTTCTGAAGGTCACGTACAAGGTCGAGGCCACGCGTGTCGAGCAGCGGACCGACTTCGACAAGCTGATCGTCGACGTCGAGACCAAGCAGGCCATGCGTCCCCGTGACGCCATGGCGTCGGCCGGTAAGACGCTGGTCGAGCTGTTCGGGCTTGCCCGCGAGCTCAACATCGACGCCGAGGGCATCGACATGGGCCCCTCGCCCACCGACGCCGCCCTCGCCGCCGATCTGGTCATGCCGATCGAGGAGCTCGAGCTCACGGTCCGCTCGTACAACTGCCTCAAGCGTGAGGGCGTCCACTCCGTGGGCGAGCTCGTCGCCCGCTCCGAGGCCGACCTCCTCGACATTCGCAACTTCGGTGCGAAGTCCATCGACGAGGTCAAGGCGAAGCTGGCCGGCATGGGCCTGGGCCTGAAGGACAGCCCCCCCGGATTCGACCCCACCGCCGCTGCCGACGCCTTCGGCGCCGGTGACGACGTGGACGCCGGATTCGTGGAGACCGAGCAGTACTGAGCGGTGCGCCCCCTTTCCCCGAGAGGGGGCGTTCGCCAAGTCAGGCACCTTGTCCGGGCCCGGCCGCGTGAATCCCTTCAGCTCGCCGAAGGCCCAACGGACGGCACGCGATGCTGGAGAGGCCGGTCTTGCCGGTCGGCCTGAGCCGGTGCCCCGAGGAGCGCAAGGCTGAGCGATGGCCGCTCTCGGCCGCTGTGGTCGTGGTAGTTCGAAGCCAGGACCACAGCGGTGCGCGCCGTGCTCTGCTCGCCCACGGGTGCCGCTTCCGCGCGGGGACGATGAGTTCGCCGCCACGGTGGAAACTTTCCCGTTCTCGACGACGCACGGGGCGAGGCCGTCCCCGCTTGGTCTTCATCGCGGCCGCATACGTCTGCGGCCGCAGACTGCACGAACTAAATGGCTTGTTGACCGGCGGCCTCCGGCGGCCTCCGGCGGCCTCCGGCGGCCTCCGGCGGCCTCCGGCGGCCTCCGGCGGCCTCCGGCGGCCTCCGGCGGCCTCCGGCGTCTACGAGGTTCTGCCGTCCCGCCGGAGGAAAACCACGGGCGCACGCCCACAGCATGATGAATCATGAATCATGCGCCCGGATGACTGGCAACTCACCGAAGACGTCGACGACTTCCTCGCCCGGACCGGAGACTTCCTGCGTTCGCGCCCCGCCCTGCACACCTTGCCGCTGACGGTGACCGAGACGCTGCGAACTCGCGGGGCGAACGCGTACGGCGCCGGAGCCCCCGTATTCGGCCGACTGGAGCGAGCGGGCGAGGTCCGCGCCACCTTCTTCCGCACCCCGCCCCGCGCCCTGAGTCCCACCCCACTCACTCCCGAGGATGCCGACAGCCTCGCCGCCCGCCTGGCCGGCCTCGGGCACCGCCTCCCCGGTGTCAGGGCGGACACCGCCACCGCCACCGCGTTCGCCGAGGCCTGGCGGCGGCACACAGGTGCGGTGCCGACGCTCCGCGAGCGGCTCCGCCTGTACCGCCTCGGCACGCTCACCGCACCGGAGCCGTTCCCAGAGGGGCGGGGGCGAGTCGCGGGCGAAGACGATCGTGAGCAACTGATGCGCTGGTACCGCGAGTTCGTCGCCGCCATCGGAGAACTCCCCGCCAAGGACGCAGACTCCTGGGCCCGCGAACGCACCGCTGACAGACGCGTCACGTTCTGGGAGACCCCGGACGGTAATCCCGTCTCGATGGCGGGCGTGACCCCGATGGTCGCCGGCCAGATCAGGGTGGCTCCCGTCTATACCCCGGCCCACCTCCGGGGTCACGGTTACGCGGGCGCCGTGACGGTCGAGGTGAGCCGGGCCGCGCTGGCCGCGGGGGCGACGGAGGTCGTGCTGTTCGCGGACTTGGCCAACGCCACCAGCAACGGCCTCTACCAGCGAATCGGGTATGTCCCTGTCACCGACTTCGCCGCGTACGACTTTTCACGAGCCGGGGCGGAAGTCGGCTAGAAACTCCGGAGGATTGCCAGGAACTCAACGGGGGCGTTCCGTTGGACACTCGGTACGTTTTACCTGGACAGCGGAGTTGCTCCCGCGGACTGCACGAGTGCTGGAGACTGGGGCGATGTCCTACGATCCCGGCGGAGTCCTGTTCATAGTGCTCGGCATCGTATTTGCCGTCGCTGGACTTGTCTGGAAGGGGCGTGCCCTACGTCCTCTCTCGGCAAAACGGTCCCAGGCGGCCGTGGCCAGGGACAAATCCCGGAATCTGCTGCGGGCCGCGGACATGGCCATCGCCGAGGCTCGTCGGCGGGCTGCACGGGACGAACCAGCTGTTGTCACGGTCGGCGACGTGATCAGCGTGGCACATCAGCACCACGGGCTCGTCAACGTGGAGCGCGAACAGGCAGCGGCGGCTCTCCGTAGACGCTTCGAGGCCGCCAGATGCCGGGTGGACTGCATGACAGACGCTTTCGACTGACTGCCCGATTCGGTGCGGGGTGCGGGGTGCGGGGTGCGGGGTGCGGGGTGCGTCGATGCCGTCTGGCGCGGACGGCTCAGAGCCCCCGGGGGTTGTACATAATCGATCGGATTGCTCACGGAGTGGGAGGTGGGCTTTACTCCTCGTGTGCCCGGCGGGGGGTCGGGTGTCTTGGAATGTCCCTGGGGGAGACATGACCTATTCCGTTCGCGTGACTCGCGTGGCGACAGGCGCGTCCGCGTCCGCCCTGGTCGCCGCACTCATGATGACGACTCTGCCCGCGGCCCACGCCGTGCCTTCGGCAGCGCCCACGGTGCGGCTGAGCGTGGCGGCGGACGGCACGCAGGCCAACGCCTCCGCCAACGGTGCTGCGATCAGCAGGGACGGCCGGGTGGCGGCGTTCGTGTCGTCCGCCTCGAACCTGGTCCCGGGCGACTCGCAGGGCTCGTCTGACTTGTTCGTACGTCAGCTGCGTACCGGATCGCTGCAACGCGTCGTCCTGACCGGCCACCAATTGGGTACGCCGTCGCTGAGCGGAACCGGCCGTCTGATTGCCTACACCGCTTACGACAACGGCACCGGGTTGAGAAGCGCTTACGTCCAGGACCTGCGGACCGGTGCTGTCGAGAGACTCGCCGCCCCGCCCGAGGACGACTTCGCGGCCGGTGCGGTCAGTTCCCCCATGCTGACTGCCGACGGCCGTCATGTTGCGTTCGTCGTGTACCGGCCGACCGGCTCGACCGCGGACGAAGGGTCACGGGTGTACGTGCGCGACCGGGTCACCGGTACGACCGAGCGAGTCAGCAGGCCCGACACCGAGCCCGAGGTGTACTACGCGGGAAGCCCGGCGATCAGTGACGACGGGCAGCGCGTCGCATACACCTTCACCAGGCCCATCCCCAAGGGCCCCGACGTCGGTCATGTGTTCCTACAGGATCGCACCACCGGCACGGAGCAGATCGTCGATGTCGCGTACGACGGGACGACACCCCTGCGGGTCCTGGGCTCTCCGTCGATCAGTGGCGACGGCCGACGGGTCCTCTTCGAGAAGTTCAACGGCGGGTCCGTCACCTCCGACGACCGAGCGGGCAATTCGTTCGTGAGGGACGTGGACTCCGGAACGACGATCGCGATTCCGGGCAACCCGGACCGGCCCGGCACTCGTGGTGGCCAACTCAGCGCCGACGGTCGCCATGTGGCGTACGAGCTGGGAGCCGACGACCCGGCCGCCGAAGCCGGCTGGGCCTGGCCGGTCGTGGTCCTCGACCTGAGGACGGGGGAGATCCGGCGCGTGAGTACGGGCACGGACGGCGGGCCCGCGAACGGATCGCTCACCCGAGGGGCCGTCTCAGCGAACGGCCATACCGTGGTCTTCAGCTCCATCGACACCGATCTCGTGGCCGAGGACACCAACGGTTTCGACGACGTCTTCGCGCACCGCGTCCGGTGACCGATCCTCAACCCAGGACCCAACTTCCTTCGCCGAGGTGGATGAGGACGAGTGTCCTCCCTAGCCCGCGCCCGCGACCAACCCCTCTCACGCGGAACGGTCGCAAGCGATCGAGTTCGGCAAGTATTCAATCGGAAGGTTGCTGTAGTCGACGAGGCGCAGCACTTCACCTGACCTTTTGGGCCGGGGCGCGTTGGCGTGGCCGAGATCGCGCCGATCCGGTACCCGGCGGGGGGAACCTGTGCGAGGAGGCGCGGGACAAGGTTCGGGTGATGCGCGATCATGGTCCGAATGGACGCTCGTTTTCTTGGTATCGCGGATCTGGTCGCAACCCCCTCAGTGGCGGTCGTGGTCGACGTCATGCGTGCTTTCACCGTGGCTGCCTGGGCGTTCGCCCAGGGGGCGGAGAAGATCGTTCTTGCCGAGTCGCTGGACGAAGCCCTGGCGCTCAAGGCTCGACACCCGGACTGGGTGACGCTCAAGGACGGTCCGCCCGCGCCCGGGTTCGACGCTGTGAACTCGCCGGGAATGCTGCGGTCTATTGACCTTGGCGGACGGACCGTTGTGCAGAAGACCACGGCTGGGACGGTCGGCGCCCTTGCGGTCAAGGAGGCGCCGCTGGTGCTGTGCGCCGGCTTCGTGGTGGCGGAGGCAACGGCTCGGCTCCTGCGGACGAGTGAGAGTGACACCGTCACGTTCGTGGTCACTGGCGAGGATGGGCAGGCCGATGAAGATCTGGCGTGTGCTCAGTACATCGCTCGGAGGACCACCGAGGCAGGCACGGACGCTGCTGAGTTCGTCCGCCGAGCCGCCGAGTCACGTGCCGCTGTCGAACTGGCGGAGGGGGTTCGGCAGGGCGTTCATCCTGACGACGTTGCGCTCTGTCTTGAGGTCGATCGGTTCCCCTTCGCCATGGTGGCGACCTTGGAAGGCTCGCTCATGGTTCTGCGTTCCCGCGCGATGCCTTCGCCGGCCGTCCAGGACACGGTCCGGTAGCTGTCGCTGCTCCGTCAGGTGGTCGCGATGGCAAGGAGGATTCCCGCGGTGATGAGCCAGAGGTTGGTGCTGACGAGGAACGCCCTTTCGAACAGGCCGAAGACCTTTCGCAGGCGGGGGAGTAGCGTCACGATCAGGAGGATGAGTGACACCAGGGCGATCTCGCGGAGAGTGGACAGCAGTCCGTACGCCGACTGCCAAGGTGCCAGGGATTCCAGCCGAGATGTCATTCCGGAAATCGCCGCGTAGGTGAACGCGAATGCGGCGACGGCGAAGAGGTAGTGCAGCCGTCCGGTGTTGGTGAGTTTCTCGCCCTCCAGGTCGGTGGGGAAGAGGGCCATGCCGAGACGCATGACCGGTACCAGGAAGAGGAAGACGAGCTGGCTCACCGCAAGCGGCGGAGCACCCGGCTCAAGGGTGAGGCCGACCGCCAGGAATGCGACGCCCAGCGCGGAGACCAGCAGCCCGAAGCGGAACAGCCGACCGTACTGGCCCACGGCGTAGTCGCTGACTGCGTGCCGGACGGGGTGATAGCCGGTGGGCAGCACGTGCAGGGCCACGAAGATTCCCAGATAACCGACAAGCCCGAGAAGGCCGAGAATCGCGAAAGCGAGTGCGGTAGCCGTCATTCGGCCATCGTTTCACGCCATGCTTTGGACTTCGTGCAGGGCCCGCTCGGTTGGATTGGTCGGGTAGTAAAGGGAACTGCGGCCGGCGGGAATGTCGGCAGGGGGCCGTGAGATCGTGGCCAGCGCCAACCTGGCGGCAGGCGAGCGGCTCGGGGATGTACACGCTGGCGCGCTTCCGCGGCCGGCGGGGTGTGCGGCCCACGCCCGCGGGGACGACCCTGGCCCGCCACGCCCGCGACGTGCTCGCCCAGACCGCGCGGCTCGAAGGCGCCGTTGCGAGCTACACCCGCTCCCCGACCGCTCCGCTGATCCTGCTGGCGGGCGGCTCCGCGATGCATCGGCTCGTGCCGCGAGCCCTGGTCTCCTTCCTCCGTGCGCACCCGGACGCCGACGTCACGGTGTCCGAGAGCCGTACCCCTCGGACCGTGCGGACGCTCGCCGACGGAGAGGCGGATCTGGGCATCGTCCTCGACGACGAGGCCCGCGACTGCGGTCTGCACCTGGAGCCCATCGGCGACGACTCCCTCGTCGTGATCGGCCAGGCCGGAGGGATCCTCGCCGGGCGGACCGCACTGACCTACGGGCGAGGTGGCCAAGCACCCCCTTGTCGGGCTCGACGCCGACTCCTCGCTGCGCCGCTGGATCGAGAAGCACCTCGGGCCACACGCACCGGTGGAGCGGTACCGCACCACCGTCGCCAACCTCAACGTCCTTGTCGCCCTCGCCGCCGCGGGCGTTGGTCTTGCCGTGGTGCCGCGTCGCGCCTTCGACCTTCATCAGCCACTCGACATGTGCGAGCTGCAGGCCTCCTGGGCCCGCCGGCACCATCTGCTGGCCTGGGGCGTCAAGGACCGCGCCTCGCCCACCGCCACTTCGTCGATGGCCGAGCACCTGCGCCAGGCGGCCTCGGCCGACCTCCCCTCCCACAGCGCACACGGTGAACCCGTCGATCGGCTGCCTTCCCCTGACAACTGATCGAACACCGAACACCGAACACCGGACACGAGTCGGGGGCGTCGGAGCCGCGGATCGCACCCGGATCCGTAGCCCGGCCTGGGCCACGGATCCGGGTGCTCGCCGCTACGGCTCGCTTCTACTTGGTGCCGTACACGGCGAGTTCGCTGATCGCCATCTGGCCTCCGGTCTGGCCGCCGGAGTTCGGGCGGTCGGCGATGACCCGCACATAGCGGGCGGTGACAGGCACGTCCAGTTGGATGCCAGTGGTGCCTCCGGCACTGTCAGTGCGGTGTGCGACAGTCCAGAAGGTCGAGCCGTCGACGGAGACGTCGACGTGGAGGGCGGTCGCGTACTTGTCGGTGGGCATCACGACGGACACCACGTTGACCGACTGCGGCTGCTGGAGGTCCACTTGCTGCGTCCACCGGTAGCGTCCCGAAGCCTGCGCGAAGGTCGACGTGTTGCCGTCGTTGCCGAGCGCCGGCGTGGTGTTGGGCTGCATATCGGCCTGGGTTCCGTCGATGAACAGCGCCTGGGCCGGGGTGTTGAGCGCGATGTTGTTGCTCCCCTGGGCGGCCGGGGCGTACGCGCCGATCTCGCTGATCGCCATCTGGTCGCCCCGCTGGTTCCAGTTGTCCGGCTTGTCGGCGACGACACGCAGGTACCGGGCGGTCACCGGCGTGCCGAAGGCGACCGGGATGCTTCCCCACCCGCTGTTGTTGACGGTGCCGACGGTGGTCCAGGTGGTGCCGTTGGTCGAGGCGTCCACGTGGAAGTCGGTGGCGAAGTGGGCCTGGGGCATGCCGACCGTGACGTATCCCAGGGACTGGGACTGCTGCAGGTCGACCACGAGCTGCCACTTGAACTGACCGCTGGCCTGCAGGTACGTGGCGGGGTCGCCGTCCGTCGCGTACGCCACCTGGGACCCCGGCTGGAGCTGCGCGGTGCTGCCGTCGAGGAACTGCGCCACGGCCGGCTTGTGTGCCGCGAGGTTGGTCGGCGCCACGCCGGTCGGCGGCGCCGCGATGCCCGCGTACGCCGTCTCCAGGCCGGCGTTGGCCAGGAGGGAAGCCGGTACGCCGACGCCGTCCGCGGAAACCTGGGTGTTGCCGCTGACGTTGACGTTGCTCGGGTTGCCGCAGACCCAGTTGGGCGTGAGGTTCTCGAAGTAGTTGCCGGTGAAGGAGAAGTCGCCGTACGGGGTGGTGGTTCCCTCCTTGCAGCCGCCCATGGAGGCGTTGTTGGCGTTGTAGGCGGCGTTGCCGGTCATGGTCACGTACTGGCTGCCACCATCGGTGTAGATGGCGAACCCGCCGCCGCCGGCGCCGCGTACGACGTTGCCGCTGATCACCAGGCCGTCGGTGAGCGAGGTGCCCTCCTGGCCCAGGACGTAGATACCGCCGCCGTCTTGGCGCTGCTGCATGTAGTCGTAGACGAGGTTGTTGGTGATCTTGTTGCCCGTGGTCTTGGTGGCGGTGCGTCCCCAGCCCCAGTTCGAACTGATGCCGCTGTAGGGGACATTGTTGACCTGGTTGTGCGTGATGGTGTCGTTGCGGGTGTAGCCCTGGAAGATGCCGACACCGCCGGTGTACTCGACGGCTATGTTGTGGATCCAGTTGTTGGCGATGGTGTTGCCGCTGGGCATGACGCTGACGTCAGTGGGGTTCGCGTCGGTGCCGTTGCCGATCTCGATGCCGTTCGAGGAGATGTCGGTGAAGACGTTTCCGGTGATCGAGGAGTTGGCGACGCCCTGCCCCAACTGGAGTCCGGCGGCGCCGAGATGCTGGAACGTGTTGCCGCTGAGCTTCAGCCCGTCGGTGTAGCTGAACGTCACGTTGCCCGGGGTCATCGTCCAGTTGCCGTACGGGCAGGTGCCCGGATCAGTGGTGGAGAAGCGGTCGCACGATCCCTGCTTCTGCCAGGCGGTCGCCCCGGTCAGACGCATGTTGGCCTGGACCTCGGAGAAGCCGTCGGCCGAGTTCGGGGTGGTCCAGCCGCCGTACGCGACAGTGATGCCGCTGATGGACAGGCCGCGCAGCGGATTCGAGGCGGTGCCCTCGCCCGTGATCACGTTCTGCAGGCTCGGGAGCTCGACGTCGGCGCTGCTCATCTGCTGGCCCGCGCGGGGCAGGTAGTAGAGGGTGTGGCCCGGCTTGTCGAGGTAGAACTCGCCCGGAGCGTTGAGCAGTTCCTTCGCGTTCTCGATGGAGGTCGGTATGTCGGCGTTCACGCCGTACTGCTTCTTCGTGGAGTTGTCGAAGCACGGCTGCTGCATCGTGACGGTGGTTCCCGACACCGACGCGACGCCGCAGCGCATCTGCGTCCACTCGACGCCGTAGACGAACTCCATGTTGGAGATGTTCTGCCAGCCGGCGAGGGTCGTGTTAGAGGTCGTGTAGCCGGTGGCGGTACGGGTGAAGGTGGTCGGCGCTGGTCCGGACGCGCGGTTGGCGCGCACACCGTCGACGTAGAGCTGCCGGGTGTCGGTGCCGGACGGGACGTTCGCGCTCCACACGCCGTTGGATCCCTGGGTCCACCCGGTGACCTGCTGGCCGCCGCTGAGGACAGGGTGGGCGCCGGGAGCCGCCTGGTAGCTGACGGTGTGACCGCCGGTCGCGGAGTCGCCCGCCGTGGAGCCGAAGGAGAGAGCCCCGCTGAGGCGGTAAGTCCCGTCGGCCAGTACGACGTTGATGTCCGTGGTCATCGTGGCTGTCGCCGCCCGGACCTTGCTCTGCGCCGTCAGCAGCGCGCACGGGGCCGTGGTCGAACAGGTGGTGCCCTGCCCGTTGGGGGCGACGGAGTAGACGACGGGCGCGGCCGCGGCTGAGGCGGGAAGCACGCCGACACCAACGGCGGCAGCCGCGAGGAGTGCCGGCAATACGCCGATCGCCAATCGGAATGCGGTTGGGCGCGGGAGACGTAGACGCATGGATTCTCCGAGGAGTCGTGGGTGGAGGTGGGTCTGCCGGGGCGGCACGACACTGCGTGTCACTGACCCGGGGGAGTGAGCGGCGTGCACGAGCTCCTCGGCGTCCGCGTGGCGGCTCGCGCGTCACGGGAGCCGACGTCACCAGCGGTTCGTGCAGGTGGCGTTCGGGTTGGTCACGCCGGCGTCGCCAGGGTTTGCGAGCCGCTGGGCACGGGGGATGCCGCGACGCAGCGTCGTAACTGCGCGGGCGTCGAAGGCGGCGGCCCTGACGCCGGCAAAGTCGTCGCGGCTGTGTCGACGCAGTCGACCGACTCGACAGACTCAACCGTCTGGGATGCCGCGGATGCCACGGATGTCTCGGGGATGAGCAGCGGGACTGCTGCCGCCCGAGCCAAACGCGGCCGGGACGGAAGCAGTTGGACGGTGCGTCCGTTCCTTCCCGTCCGCTTTATCCGCGTTGACTGCGGCCCTGGCACGTCGAATGCCCTCCTTCAAGAAATGAATGAGATTCATAGCTTTTGCTTGAAGCAGCGCGTCACTATGACATTCGTGTGTCGCGAAGGGAAGACTTACATCAAATCTCAGTTCGACAAGGGACTTTGTTGCTCTAATGGTGCATAACAGGGCAGTACTGCCCATTGGTTGGGTCGGAAGACCTAGACGTATATGTCCCCTCAGTGCAAATGAAGCAGACTCTTTGGGCTCTCGCCAGGACCCGGCTACCGGGTCTCGGAGTGCATTGGGCAACGTCGTGAGCCGACGGCCTAGTTGTGATGTCCCACGCCAGGTCGACGCGCACCACGAGGGTGTTCACGAGCACCCTGGCCAGTAGCTCCTCCAGGGACGCGTCGGACCGGTCCGCCGCGATCGTCAGCGCCCCGCGCACCAGGGCCGGGGCTATGGCTCCCTGCCGTCTCAGTCTCCCCGCGTGAGGATCACGGGTGAGCTATCCTCCGCGCATGCGCGGACAGTTCACAGGCTGGCCGGAGCAGGCCATGGACGTGTTGTGGCAGCTCCAGGGCGAACCCACCCACGCGACCCGCGAGCGCTGCCGCGCGGACCGCGAACGCCTGGTCCGGCAGCCGATGATCGCCCTGCTGAACGAGGTCGCGGACGCCGACCCCCGGTACGAGGACTTCTCCGTCTGGCACTACCGCACCGACTCCTGGTGGTGGCAGCACCAAGGCGCCGTGATCCGGCTCGGCCGCAAGATCGAGATCGGCCTCCGGTTCGACCTGGACGGCCTGCGGATCCAGGGCGCGTGGTGGTACCCCGATCCCGGCCAGGTGGACATGTTCCGCGAAGCCGTGGCCTCCGAGGGGAGCGGCCGAGAACTGGCCGCCATCGTGGAGGACGTACGGAAGAAGGGCTACGACATCTCCGGGGACGTGATGAAACGCCCCCCGCGCGGCTATCCGACGGACCATTCCCGTACGAATCTGCTGCGCCACCGCTCGCTGATCGCCGCCCGGTCCCTCGGCAACGAGGAGTGGCTGCACACCCCCGAGGCGGTCGACCGGGTCCTCTCGGCCGGCGCCGACCTGGACGCCCTGCTGATGTGGCTGGTCCGCCACGTGAAGCGCGCCGCCTGATGTCACGAGGCCGCCGGGTGGCATGGGAGGAACCGCAACTGTGCGGCACGGTCCCCGCGCTCGCGTTCCTCAAATCCGGCGATGCGACAGTTGAGGTCCTCCAGTCGGTGGGGATGCCGAGGCTGACGGCCGGAGTTGAGCCGACGGCCGCTCGGTTCTAGCGGCCCTCGGCGGGTGCGGCTAGTGTCGCGTTCGTGACCGCAGCCGGTCAGGGGTGGGGAGGCCGCCGTGTCGGTCGAAGGGGAGACGAAGGCACCGCGTCTCCCGCCGCGGTGGTTTATCCGTCTGGCCTGGTCGGTACCTCGGGGCGTGTGCCGGGTCTTCGGACGCCGGATCGGGCTGTGGCGACCACACGCCAACAAGTGGGGCGCGCTGCGGCTGACCACCGTCGGGCGCCGCACCGGCCGACAACGCAGCGTCGTCGGCGCGTAATTCGAGGACGGCCCCAACCTTGTCTCGCCGGCGATGAACGGATGGGGCGAGGGCGAGCCCGCCTGGTGGCTCAATCTGCAGACGCACCCTGGCGGAACCGTCGATCTGTTCGATGGGCGGCGGCTGGTACGAGCTCACGCTGCGACAGGCGACGAGCGCCTACGCCTCTGGGCCCGCTGGCGCGAGATCGAAACGAACCTGGACACCTACGCCGCGCTGCGGTCATCCGAGACCGCGGTAGTGGTTCTGGAATCTGCGCCGAACACGCTGCCGTAGCTCAGGCTGTCATCTGCCCCACCGGCGATGAATCCGAGTGACGCCGCAGGTGATGGTCGCCTAGCGTTCCGCTCATGACCTCCCCGGACGCCGACATCGACGACAGGACCAGAGTGACCGTCAGATGCCAGGACAATGGTTCCGTCGGCGTGACGTTCTGCGACCGGCTCAGCTTCGACGCCGACTCCTTGCACTATGCCGTCGAGTTGCGGGCCCCGGGCCTGACCGCTCGCGTCAACGAGGTCGTCGCCTGGGGCTGGGACGGGGATCTCGCTCCGTTCCTGGAGGGGCTCGTTGCCGATTACCGAGGATGGGACGGTGAACGGACCTGGCAGACCCACGACCAGGACCTGCGCATTTCAGCGGTCTTCAGGTCCGGCGGACATGTCGGCGTGACCTGGACGTTGCGGCCATGGCCGCAGGGCGCCGGCGGTTGGGGTGCCTCCGTGACCACCTGGCTTGAAGCCGGCGAGCAGATGGCTGCCCTGGCGGCCGACGTCCGGTGGTTTCTCGCAGGGGAGCCGCAGTGACATCGGGCGTGCGCGTCACCTGGACACTGGGGTCACACGGGTGGGCCGACTGCACAGTCGGGGATCATCAGGCGGAAGTTGACCTCACCGCCTCCTACATCAGTGACGCACCAGAGGAATTCCTGACCGCGGTGGCCCGCCTCGTCGCGGGCGAGACGGAGACTCGAGCCCAGTTCGAAGCCGAGCCGACCGCCTACCGGTGGGTCTTCTACCGCGAAGGCGATGACATCTGGATCCGCGTACTGGAACTGCGCAATGGCCGCGACCACGACAACAAGGGAACCGAGATCTGGTCGAGCCAGCTCGGTATCGACCAGCTCGCCCGAGCCGTGATCCGCTGTTTCGATCAGGTCGTGCGGAGCTACGGTGAGAGCGGTTACCGCGCCAAGTGGGGCGAGCACTTCCCCCGGACGGAACTCGAAGCCCTGCGACACCTCTGGCGCGGGCGTCCGGTCCGCATTGCTGATCCGGACCTGGGCCTCCGCCATCGGCCCGACGCGCTGCCGGCGGGCTAGCAGCGCCGCCCCTTGCCGAGGAGGGATATTGGCGACGGCCGAATGCGCGAGGTCGGCCAGTACCATCCCGGAATGGTCCCGGTCGGGTGCTGGCGGCCGGTTCCATTGCGAGGCCACGCATGGTGGTGACGCTCGCGGCGACTACGGTCGCGGACCGGCGTGCGCGGTGGGCGGAAGCTCGCGGTCCCGCCAGGCCCGCTCCCACTGCCGGGTGATCACGGGGTAGACGATCAGGTAGCGGAACGGGGCGATGAGAGCCATGTACACCCGTCCGAACCGGCCGTTGGGCTTGACCAGGATCGCCATCCGCAGTTCGTATGCGCCGCCTCCGGTCGACACCCACCCCAGGTGCATGACGGCGTGGCAGGTCTGGTTCGCCAGTTCGCGGACAGACTCGTTGTGGAGCAGGTACACGGGGGTGAACGGGGCGTCGCTGGTGTCGGAGACGTCGACGGTCTCACGAAGACTGTCTGGCAGGCGGTCATACAGTGGCTGAACCCGCTTCCCGAGGCTCGTCCTGGGCTTGTCCCAACCGAGGAGGGCACCGAGCTGCTGGCGCACCGTGAACAGGAACCGCACCGAGCGGGGCGGCTTGGCGAATCCGCCGGCTGTCTGCATCGCGGCGAGTATGACGGGAAAGTCGTCCGGTCCCGCGCCGGGGGTGCGGAAGGACCACACGTCCTCGGTCCGAAAGTCTCCGGTGAATTCGTGGATCCGCCACGGCTGGCCGGAATGGGCAGTGCGGGGAATCTTCATGACCGCTGCCACCTCTCCTGGGCCGAACGTCGTCCGCCACTGCTGTGACACGCTGGCGTGTACGGCGAAGCCTGCCCACCATGCGGATACCTATATGCGGGGGTACGGGTGAGATGGGACACGCCGTCGGGCGCCGCACACACGCCGCGCGACAAAGGGATGTCGTCTCCTTTATCCACCAGCGCCGTCTGCTCCTGTCCACGAACACCGTCGACTACGTCACTGACCTGCTGTGCACGCACGTGAAGGCGATCGGATCCAGGTGGCGGTCCTAGCCCGCGGGCCGGATCGTGGTGCTTGTGGTCGCGGTGCTGGGCCATGACCGGCGCGCCGCCGACCTGGCAGGCGGCAACATCAACCCGGCCACCACCATCCGGCGCGGGACGGACAAGGTCGTCGCCCTGCTGGCGGCCAGAATCCCGCGCCTGGACCGCATCCTGCCCAGGATCGCCAAACGCGGCGGCGAGGCCGTGCTGATCGACGGCACCGTGATCCCCACCCGCCGCCGCACCGGCAAGGACAACCGCCGCAACTCTGAGTTCATTTTCCGAGGGCCTTTGCGATCTGCTGGGCGGTCTGGGTAGGCGTGAGGTGGGTGGTATCGAGGACTTCGGCCTCGTCGTGAAGCCAGGTGCGGGCCGCTTCGGCGTAGGGCTCGAGGTATTTGAGGCGGAACATAGAAGGGCCGAGATGAGCGTCCCCTTCGATGCGTGCGCGGAGGGTGTCCTGGTCGGCGTGGAGGACGAAGTGCCTTACGGAGATGTCGTGTTGGGCGAGGCCCATGCTGATCTCGCGCCAGTACTGCTCGACCAGGACGGTCATGGGCATCACCAGGGTGCCGCCGGTGTAGTCGAGTACGCGGCGGGCGGTCTCGACGACGAGCGGCCGCCACGGCGGCCAGTGCTGGAAGTTCTCCGCCCCGGCTCCGGGCAGCCCGGGCGTGATGTCCATGAGAGTCTCACCGACCTTCTCGGCATCGAACACCCGTGAATCCGGGATCAGTTGCTGCACGAGTGCACTGGTCGTCGTCTTGCCCGCGCCGTGGGTGCCGTTGAGCCATACGATCATGGGACCCGACGCTAGCGCCCTGTTGGCCACGGGAACGGGCACCGCGGTAATTCGGTACGGCTTCGGCGCTTCAAAGGATCTTCGCGGCAAGCCCCATACCGTTGGCTCCCTGCCCCCGCAAGCCCGCGCCATCACGCGCCAGATCTTCCCCTCCCCGATCCCCTTCCAAAGGCGGCCGGCTCCAGCTCAAAGCCGTCCTCGAACTGCCCCGAACCACCGGCATTCGCTGAACACCCGCGCTTCTTCGGCCCCTGCCGGCCAACCTGCACTCCGACCAGCTGCCGAACTGGATCGAAGCGGCCACCGCCACCACCGATCTGCCCACTCTCGCCACTCCGTCCAACACCTCGGACGTGACCTGGACGCCGCGCTCGCCGGCCTCGAACTGGCTTGCCCCGAGGACTGGAAGCAGCGGCGCAGGTGCTCAGCGGCCTTCGCTCTGTGCTTGATCCGGTGCCGTCTGTCGGCGCTCTCTTCGCTACCGAGCCATAGCGCAGGGCCACTTCTCACAAGAAGCGGACCCAGAACTGGCACCGGTGCGGCTCGGCTGTCGCTGGATCACGGTCAGTCAGGAAGTGCTGCCGTGAGGTCCACTTCGATGAGCTGTCCGGTGAAGCCGAGTTGGGCGATGCCCAGGAGAGTGGAGGCGGTGGTGAAGGCGGCCCCAATGGGCGAGTGGATGAGACGGTTCCAGGCCGCGGACAGGACGGTGGTGTCGTCGCTGACTACGTAGATCACCGACCGGACTACGTGCTCGGGTTGAGCGCCGACCGCGGCCAGGGCGGTCAGGGCGTTGGCTGCGACCTGGTCGGTCTGTGCGTTGAGGTCACCGGGGCCGACCAGAGCACCAGTGTGGTCGAGGGGGCACTGGCCGGCAAGAAACGCAGTCCGGCCCGATTCCACGACCGTGATGTGGTGGTAGCCAGGGGGCTCGTGCAGTTGGCCGGGGTTGATGCGGGTCATCTTCATGGTCATGCCGCAGAGTCTGCTGCATTGGCCTCCTGGATTGCATTGGGAATTCGCCGTGCCCTGCCGGTGCGACATCTACCAGCGGTGTATCCCTGTGCTGCGGCCGAGGTTGGGCTGACGGCGACGCTGTTCTTCCGCTCACGCTCTGTCAGATTCTGGAACAGCGGTTCAGCGGCTCAGAGACTCTGTGATCCAGCTTCACGTAGTCCAGCTCATCAGTACGCAGAAGGTCGACATGCCCGTAGCGGGTGATGGTCTTGGTCGGAACACTCTCGTCCGCGGCCTGCGGTCCAACTCGTCGCCGGAGTCGGCCCCGGCTCTCGCCCCGGCCGTTGAGCCCGCGGGATGAGCGCGGTACGCGGCCCGCCTCGATCCGTCTCTGCGGACGGCGAGCGGAGACATGGGCCTGCAGCATCGGGTACACCGCGTCGGCCAGACTGACTCCATGGCCCCTTCACCGACCGGAAGTCCAGCCCGGGTGTGACCGATGAGTATCAGAGTGGGTTGAGACGGGCCTTGAGCAGGCAGAACTCGTTGCCTTCAGGGTCGGTCAGGACATGCCACTGCTCTTGCCCTGTCTGTCCGATGTCGGCCGGGCGCGCACCGAGCTTCAGCAGGCGTTCGAGCTCGGCGTCCTGATCACGGTCGGTGGCGTTGACGTCGATGTGCAGTCGGGATTTGCCCTTCTCCGGCTCATCCCTGCGACTGAGGATGATCGTCGGCCGCGGACCGCCGAACCCTTCGCGCGGCCCGATCTCCAGCGTGCCGTCGTCCTCGCGGTCGAGCACGACGAAGTCCAGGACCTCGCACCAGAACCGCGCCAGCACCTCGGGGTCGCGGCAACCGAGCACGAGCTCACTGATACGACATGCCATAACGAAACCTGCTCTCAGCCTGGAACTGCCGGAACCCCACACATGAACTCATGGGCCCTCCCGCAGTGAAAACAACCCCGCGAACTTAGCGGATGAGGCGAGCACGAGCGACATATTTTCGGGGCCACCGTGTCCGGGCAACTGGGGAACGCCGTTGGCCGTGTAACCGGAGAACCGACTTCGAGGAACGAGTTCGTAGGAACTTTCAGGTCTGCCGGTATGTGCTCGTGAGGAGCATGTCGGAGGCGGTGGACAACGTGCAGCGGGGTGGGTCGTAGTGCACCACGTCGATGCCGCTGGTGCCGTCCTGCGGGAAGTACGGGTCTCCCGTCCCGCTCGCACCGGACGTCGAAACCCGCTCGGCGAACGCGGTCTGGCGCCGTCAACGACCCGGCCAGTGTCAGCGCAAGCAGGGCCGGGACGAGCCCCGTACGGACGAGCGCGCGGGAACCCACGGCACCGCTGGAGCCGCTCTACCTGGGCCGGTTTATTCGGTTGCAGCTCCCCATGTCCGCCCTTCACCATGGGCGAGACATCGGGAGCTGCCCGGTGCTCCACGAGAGGAGGCACGACCGTGACCACGACTGTCCTCGGCCTGCCCGCAGACCGCCTCTCTCTCATCTCATGGAGCACCTCCAGCGATGTCCCACGACGATCTTTGGCAGCACCCTCGGCACCCGGCGTTTCCTGACGCCTTCATCGCCGACTCTTACCGCGACGCCCTGCCGCCGGACGGCCTGGCCGACGTCGACGGCCGGTTCGTCTTCGACTTCCACTCCTACGACGACCTCGAGGACGGCCAGCGCTGGTCGACCTGGCTCAGCGTCGAACCCCTCTGCCGAGGCCCCGAGCCACTCCCGGACTGGGTGGTGACCTCGCAGGGCGCGATCGACAGCGAGCTCGGTGTCCTCAAGACCGGCAAGGAGGCCGACGTCCACCTCGTCGAGCGCGCCGACCCGCTCGACCCCGCCGCCGGCGTGGTCATGGCGGCCAAGCGGTACCGCTCTCCCGAGCACCGAACCTTCCACCGCTCCGCGTCCTACACCGAGGGCCGCTCGATGAAGCGCTCACGTGACGAGCGGGCCATCAAGCGGAAGAGCACCTTCGGACGGCAGGTCGCGGCCGGCGAGTGGGCGGTGTCCGAGTGGGGTGCGCTGGTGCGGCTCTGGAATCTCGGGCTGCCGGTTCCCTACCCGGTCCAGATCGACGGCACCGAGATCCTTATGGAGTGGATCACCGTCGTAGACGAGGACGGCAGCGTGGCGACCGCGCCCCGGCTCGCCCAGACTCGACCCTCACCCGAGCTGCTGGCGGCCTACTTCGAGCAACTCACCGATGCGCTCGCGACGATGGTGCAGAACGGTGTCGTGCACGGCGACCTCTCGGCGTACAACATCCTGGCGGCGGGCGAGCGGCTGGTCATCATCGACCTGCCACAGATCGTCGACCTGGTCGGGAACCTCAACGGGATGAACTTCCTCCAACGTGACTGCGCCAACATCTGCGGCTGGTTCCGCTCGCGCGGCCTCGATGCCGACGAGCACGCGCTGTTCGCGGAGCTGATGGCGCACGCCTTCTGAACCGCGGGCTCGTAGAGCTCCGTTGGATGTGAGTGGGGCTTGCTCGTTCGCGCTGGTGGCAGGGTGGGAGTGGATGCTTATGTGAGAGAGGCGCTTTTCGGTGAGGAAGGCGAGCTCGGCCCCGGTCACCCTCAGTGTGTGGCCGGGCTTCAGGTGTACGGCGGCCGGGCCGGAACACAAGGACCTCGTGAGGTGGCTCGGTCCGGGAGATCCAGCGGGTCGCGATGAGTTCTCCGGCGTTCTCCGGTCGTACTGTCGAACCCGTCACCGAGGAGGCCTTCTGATGCGCAGCGTGACCTATTCGATGAACGTCTCACTTGACGGCTACATCGTCGGGCCGGACGGCGACTTCGACTGGACGGGGCCTGACGATGAGGTCTTTCGCTTCTGGATCGACGAGATGAGAGAAGTCGGCGTCCATCTGCTGGGACGACGGCTGTACGAGACGATGCTCTACTGGGAGACCGCCGCCCAGGATCCATCGCTCGACGAGTCACAACTTGAGTGGGTCGGGATCTGGAATCCGCTCCCCAAGGTGGTGTTCTCCACCACGTTGTCGGCGGTGCAAGGCAGTGCCCGCCTGGTCTCCGGCGGCCTGGCGGAGGAGATCGAGCGGTTGCGGGCCGAGCCGGGGGAGGGTGACATCGCGATCGGCGGTGCGACTCTCGCCGCCGAGGCGGCCGCGTCGGGTCTGATCGACGAGTACCGGACCATCGTCTACCCGGTGCTGGTGGGCGGTGGCATTCCGTTCTTTCCCCGACGCGAGCGCCGGGTGGATCTCGAACTCGTCGAGACCCGCACCTTCAGCTCAGGAGTCGTCTACGTCCGCTACCGCGTGGCGCGATAGCCGCCTCGTCCGCCGAACCCCGCGAAGGACGGGCCGGGCTCAAGTACCGTCGGGCAACGCTCAGGCAACCGTGACGTCTACCGTGTGCCAGCCGGTTGCCCCGTCGGGCAACGGCTTGTGCGCCTGTCCTGTCTGCACCTGACCGGAGTTGTCGGTGGCGCGTACCTGCAGCCGGTGCTTGCCGGGCGTCGCCTGCCAGGGCAGACTCCACTGCCGCCAGGTGTCCACCGACGGCACCGCCGCGAGCTGCGCCTGCTGCCATGGTTCGTGATCCACGCGGACCTCCACCGTCGACACCCCACGATGTTGCGCCCATGCCACCCCGGCCACCATCACCAGACCTTGCTCCAGACGCTTGCCCGCGGCCGGTGTGTCGATCCGTGACTGCGTTTTCACCGGAGCCAGCGCCGCGTAATCCCGTCGTACCCAATACGCGCTGAAGTCCGAGAAGCGACTCAGCTCCAGCTCCGTGAGCCACTTCGTCGCCGATACGTATCCATAGAGCCCGGGCACCACCATCCGGACCGGGAACCCGTGCTCGACCGGCAGTGGCTCCCCGTTCATCCCGACCGCCAGCAAGGCGTCCCGCCCATCACGCAGCGCCGCCGTGGGGGTACCGGCCGTGTAGCCGTCCACGGAACGGCTCACCACCTGATCCGCCTCCTCGTCCGGCTCGACCTCGTCCAGCAGATCCTTGATCGGCACCCCCAACCACCGCGCGTTACCGATCAGTTCGCCACCGACCTCATTGGAAACACACGCCAGCGTGATGTACCGCTCCACCATGGGCCGTGCCAGCAATTGCTCGTACGTCAGCGTCAGGGGCCGGTTCACCCGGCCATGAATCCTCAGCTGCCAGTCCTTCGGTTCCATCTGCGGTACCGTCAAAGCGGTGTCGATCCGGTAGAAGTCCGCGTTCGTGGTCACGAACGGCTCTACTCCGGATACGCCGGCGGAAACCTTGGCGGGCAATGGCGCTGCCGGGCTCGACGGGGATGGAAGAACCACCGCGGCCCGGGCCGCGGCCACACGCTGTGCCCAGAGTCGGCGTCCGCCCGGTACGGCCACCGCTGCCGCGGCGATCGCCCCGCCCGCCAGCGCGAGAAACCGTCGCCGCCCCGGTGGCTGTCGCGCGCCGTCCACCCCCGGGATGCCTGCATCCGACGACTGCGAACGGCCCCCCGGCACGGGTACGGGCAATTCCTGTGCAGCCACGTCCCTGTCCGGGCCGGTGCCCTCCCGCAGGTCCTCCCCATCCGATGTCGCCGCACGGCGCGGCAGGGTGCGACGCAGCAGCACCAGCAGGCCCGCGGCGGCCAGTGCACCGGCCACCGTCGGCAGCGGGTAGGCCCACGTGGCGCTGGGCCGGGTGGCGGAGGCGAGTACGCCGACCATCCCGAACAGGGCGACGCCGGCCAGCCCGTATCCGAGCCGGCGCATGGCCAGTACACCGATGAACGCGGCGAAGACCGCCAGCACCAGCACGATTCCCGCCTGCAGCGCCAGCTTGTCGTACGTGTAGAACACCGTGACCGCGAACTCCTTGACCGGAGTCGGCGCGGCGTCCACGGCGACGCCACCCACCGCCACGAGGGGCGCCGACGGCCCGCCCGTCGCGGCCGCCACCAGCTCACCGACGCCCAGGGCGAGCGCGGTGGCCGCGACGCCGGCCAGCTCACCGTCCCACTGCTTGGGCGGCCTTTGCGGTGCCGGCCGGCCTGTCTTCTGAGCCTCTGTGTCGATACCGGACATCTGCCCGGCGCCTATCGGCTGACGCGGCGTCGCCGGGCGAAGCCGACACCCACCAGGACCAGACCGGCGATCGCCACGATCGGTCCGACGACCGCCCAGAGCGTCACGCCGCTCATCGCAGAGCCCTGCATGACGTCGATTCCCTGCAAGGTCCAGGTCACGCCGAAAAAGATCAGCAGTACGCCGAGGCCGAGGACGAGCCAGTGCTTCTTCATGGGGTACCTCCAGATGCGGGGCCGAGGTTCTCGACAACGAGCCTGACGGTTCCGCGGCCGCATCGGCGACAACGGTTGGTTGGACCCCGTCGTCAACCGATCGACGTACGCGCGGCTCGACCGGTGCGTGGACGCTGCCCGGCGCCGAGTCGGGCACTCTGGACGTGGGCGCTCGTAGACTGGCGGCCAGATCCTGGCGGGCGAAGGTGGGTAGGGCGTGGCCGTGCGCAGCACCGTCGACTTCGGATACCGCTACCGCGTCGGATGGCACGTCCTCGTCGGCGCCGTTGCGCTACCTCTTGCCGTCGCCATTGCGGCCGACGTCACCGTGGCGCTCGGACAACGCCTGCTCGCCCTTGGCACGCTCGCCGTCATCGTCGCCTGCTACGCCCTGGTCGCACCGCTCGCCATGGAAAACCGCGACGAACGTTGGGGCGCGGCCTATTTCGGCGTCCTGGCGGTCGCGTTTCCGCTGCTGCTCGCCATCGCCCCTATCGGTGCTGCGCTGATGTTCGCGCTCTGCCCACAGCTCTTCGTGATGGTTGCGAGATGGCGGGTCCGTCTACCGCTCTTGTTGATTCTCTACGCCGAACTCGCCTGGGCCATGTTCGCGAGGGCCGGCGTCAGCCGCTACACGCTGGCGATGGTCGGCGTGACCGTTCTGGTACCCATGACCGTGACGATCCTCGTGGGCGCCTATCTGACCGGCATCCGTGAACAGAACCGCAAGCGGGCCGCGCTGATCGAGGAACTGACCCGGACCCGGGCCGCACTGGAACGCGCGGGCCACGAGGCAGGCGTCCATGCCGAACGTGAACGCCTGGCCGCCGAGATCCACGACACCCTCGCACAGGGCTTCACGAGCATCCTCATGCTCGCCCAGGTCGCACGGACGACCCTGCTCCGTGATCCGACGGCCGCCGACGGCCAGCTCGACATCGTGGAGAAGACCGCCCGCGAGAACCTCGCGGAAGCACGCTCGCTGATCGCCGCATTGGCCCCGGTCGACCTGACCGGGCGCAGTCTCGCGGATGCGCTGGACCGGCTCGCCGCCCGGCACACCCGCGACACGGGTACACACGTCGAGGTGTCGATCGTCGGCGAGCGGTCCGGCGTACCGACCGGCACCGACATCGCCCTGCTGCGCACAGCGCAGGAGGCGCTGGCCAACGTCGGCAAGCACGCCGACGCCCCGACGGTACGGATCGAGCTGCGCCACGAGGACGGCCTCACGGCCCTGGCCGTGACCGATGACGGCCGGGGCTTCGACCCGGCCACCGTCCGGGGTGGATACGGCCTGCTCGGCATTCGCACCCGCGCCGCCGGCCTCGGCGGAACCTGCACGGTGCGATCGGCTCCTGGCAAGGGCACCACGGTACGGGTCGAACTGCCGCCGGCCCCGGCCGAGCAGGCGGCGCGTAACCTGCAGCCGGTGCATGATCTCAGCTCCACACCCAACCACTGAGCGGGCGGAACCGGCTCGATGACTGTCCACATCCTGATCGTCGACGACCATCCGGTCGTACGCTTCGGCCTCCGCGGCATGCTGGAGGCCTACGACGATCTGCGGGTCGTCGGCGAGGCCGGCTCCGGCGACGAGGCAATCGTCCTGGCCTCCGTGACGCGCCCGGACGTCGTCCTGATGGACCTGCGGATGCCAGGTACCAATGGCGCCACCGCGACGGCGCGCATCCGCCAGGAGCACCCGGACATTCGCGTGCTTGTACTGACCACCTACGAAGGAGATGCCGACATCCTGCCGGCGATCGAGGCCGGCGCCACCGGTTACCTGCTCAAAGACACCCCGATCGGTACTCTCACCGACGCGATCCGGGCGGCTGCCCGGGGCGAAACCGTCCTCGCCCCACTGGTGGCCGCTCGACTGGTGACCCATATGCAGGCGCCGGCCGGGGAGCAGTTGACCCCGCGCGAGGTTCAGGTACTCGGCCTCGTCGCGCGGGGTCTGTCCAACAGCGAGATCGGTCGGCAGCTGTACATCGGTGAAGCGACGGTGAAGACCCACCTGCTGCGGACGTTCGTCAAGCTGGGCGTCAGCGGCCGCACCGCAGCCGTCACTGTCGCTCTCTCACGCGGCATCCTGGCCTCACCACACCAGTGACGCGCAGGATGCCGGTTCCGCGTGCCGGACGGTGCGTCAGTGGACCGGCGTCGAGCTGTTCTCCCGGAATCTCGGGAATCTCCGGAAGGTTCAGGAGGTCCGGGAGGCGGCGGCGAGGTCTGCGGGCACCTTCGTCCTGGTCCGGCAGGACTGTTTGTCTCCGCCCGCGACCGCCACGTCCGGGTACGCGCAGATCGTTCGTGTCCGGCCGGTGCTGCCCTTCTGGACGAAGGACTTCGGAGCGTCGCCGCCTTCGGCCCAGTTCTGCAGCGCGTCGAGCATCTGGTCCTGGGCAGGGGCATCACCGGTGAGGACGGGATCCGTGTGACTCACGCCGGGGAAGTAGAAGGTGCGCACGAACGACCGCGTCTGCTGGACGCCGTACCGGTCGAACAGGCGCTGCTGGTAGTTGTAGGAGCCGAAGGGCACGATCAGGGGATCGCTGGTGCCGTGATAGAAGATGATCTTCGATCCGCTGTCCCGGACACGGGAGAGATCCGTGCTGTCGGTGGAGGCCGTGGTGCTGAACTTCCGGTACGACAGCTCGACGGCCTCGGCGAAGTTCTTCATCGTCAGCTTCTCGCGCCAGTCGAAGTTCGGGTCCTGGTAGAGCCAGTTGCGCAAGTACGTCTCGATCAGCGGGCCCATCGAGTTGCCGCCCGGCAGAAGGACGTTGAAGGTCGTCCCCCTCGTGATGCCGCCCCAGAGCCGCCCGCCGTCGGCGGTGGTCGGGCCGTCCCAGATCAGGTTGACGGCCTCGGCCTGCGCGGGGGACAACCCGGCCACCTCGGAGGCGTCGAAGCCGCAACGGCGCGGCTCGGCGATGGTCTGGTCGACGACGCCGTCGTCCGCGTCGCACGCGGCGATCGCGGCGGCGTTCGCCGCGTCGCTCTTGGCCGGTGGCAGTCCGGCTTCTCCCAGCAGATCGTTGACCACCACGGCGGGCCAGGCCTCGTTGACGATGAACTGGTTCCAGTTGATCGCGGGATAACCGACCAGGAATCCGTCGTAGAGGTCGCCGTACTTCTGCGCCATCTCCCAGCCCTGCCTGCCCCCGGTCGAGGCGCCGACCCAGTAGTTCTGCAGCGCGGGTCTGCCGTAGTAGCGCTTGGTGAGATCCAGCGCCCATAGCGTCTGCTGGTGCAGGCTGCGCGTGATGAAGTCCTCGACCTGTGAGGTCACGAGCTTTCCTGCCGGGTCGAGTACGAAACCACCGCCGGCCAGACCGCAGTCCGGCTGGGCGTTGGTGAGCCCGGTGCTGGGGTTGGTCGCGTTGCACCAGGCCCGGCTGTGGCCCGTGTCCGTCGCCGAGCCGACCTCGCCGCGCCGCAGGGCCGTGGAGACGTCGGGCACGGTCCCGGCGTAACCTCCGCCGCCCATGTTGAGCACGCGGCCGTTCCAGGCGCCGGTGACCGCGCCGGCGGTTCCGCCGTCGGCGGCACTGAGCGGCAGGGACACCCGGACGTTGATCGCTCTCTGCGCCACGAGGTCGACCTGGCAGTAGGCGGGCAACTGGCCCGAGGCCGGCACGATCTTCGACTGCGCGGACTGGACGCGGTGCTGGGAGACCAGGTTGTCGGCGATCCGGGCGCACGTCGTGGAGCCGGTGGCCGGGTTGGCGGTGGCGACGGGTCCGAGGGGGAGGAGCAGCGCACTGAGCGCTGCCACGTTCATGACGCGTCGCGCGGTTCTGCCGGGGGAGGTGACCGGTCTGCGGAGCCGTGCGGGGAGTGTCGCCTCTTGCTCGTTCATCGCTGGCCTTTCTTCACGGCGGGTCCGTGTCCGGAGGTGGGGCGTTCGAGCGGCTGGAGAAGCGTGTGAGCGGCTCGTGTGCCACGAGCTGTTCCTTTCCGGGGCCCACGTCGAGGACCCGTCGGCAGCCGGTGCCCGCACGAGATGTGCGGGCACCACCGTCGGGCCGTAAACGTGTCGGCGGCGGCCGTTCCGGTCGCCTCAGCCCGCGGACGTGTAGTTCTCGCTCGTCTCGTTCTTCGTCGTCGACTGCTGGGGGGCGAGCCCGCCGGGCACCGAACTGTCGACGGCGGCGACATACGTCAGACGGGAGGGCTGTCGCCCGGGGATGGAGAAGTCGAGCACCGGCGTGAGACCACCTGTGTCGACGCTCTTCAGCTCCCGGAACGCGGTGTTGAGGCCTTCTCGGGTCAGATCCTTGTTCTCACAGGCCTTCTTCAGGATCTCGGAGTAGATAAGGGCACTGGCGTAGCCCAGGTTCACGGAGTTGTTGGGTTCCGTGTCGGGGAACTTCTTGGGGAGGGCCTCGGCGACCTCCAGCGGTCCGGGGTCCGTCGAAGCGAACGGGGCGATGGAGGTCATCACCGACAGGTTCTTCTCCAGGGCGGACTTGGCGGAGGTGGCGAGCAACGACGGGTCGAAGGAAGGGGTGTTGCCGAGCAGGGGCACGTTGTACCCGAGAGAGGCGGCCACGCCCGCCACGGACGCGGTCTGGCGGGGACCGACACTGAGCACGATGGCTTTGGCGCCGCGGGACTTGAGCGTCGTCACCTGCGCGGTGAGATCGGTGTCGGTGGACTTGACCTGGATGCCTTCCAGTTTCAGACCCAGCTCCTTGGCCGCGTAAGTGCTGCCCTGTAGCGCGGAGTTGCCGTAGTCTCCTTCGAAGTAGATGTGGCCGAGGACGTCTCCGGCCTTCAATGTCTTGTCCTGCATCAGGTGGTCGATCCCATTGATGGTCTCGACGTCGTAGGTGTTGCCGATCACGATCAGGTTGGGGTTCTTCAGCTGTGTGGAGGACCATCCCGTGGCCACGCTCAGCACCTTCGCCTCGGTGATGTCGCTGTCCAGTGCGCTGGTGATGGGCGAGCCGAGTATCTGGACGTAGCCCAGGACCTCCGGTTCCGTCTCGGCGTACAGGCTCACGGCCTTCTGTACGTCCGTGCCGTGGTCCTTGACCACGAGTTCGACCTTGCGGTCGCAGATGCCGCCCGCGGCGTTGATCTTGTCGATGTAGAGCTGGTTGCCCTGCACGATGATCTTTCCCTGGGCGCCGAAGACCCCTGAAAGGTCGGTGAGCGCGCCCAGCGTGATGGTGTCGTCGGTGACGCCCGGCCCCGTTTTGATGTCCGAGGAGGAGCTGTCGGTCCCGGTTGCCTTGCTGCTGCAGCCGACGGCGACGAGAGACAGTGCGGCAGCGGCCACACCGAGCCTGGCGAACGAGTTGGTGAGCATCCGGAGTCCCTTTCGGAAGCTGGTCAGGAAGAGGCTGTGGTGATGTCCTGCGGGGGAACTGTGGTGGGGGCGACCGGATCCTCGGCGACGGGATCCGGTGTGCCGCCGGGACCCCCGGCGACGGGAACCCGCGTGCCGCTGGGATCCCCGGGGCCCGCGGCGTTCGCCCGGTGCCGGGCGGCGAGACGCAGGCGTCTGCCCAGGGCGGTCAGCCCTCCCTGTTCGAGGAGGATCACGGTGACCACCGCGACGCCGAAGACCAGGCGGGCGGCCACCGCGGGGTCGACTCCGGAGCTTCCGGGCTCGGCGAGGAAGGTGAGCAGGCCGCTGTAGTGGCTGAGCAGGATGGGCAGCCCGGTGACGAAGACGGCGCCGAGGACGGCTCCGCCGACCGAGCCGAGGCCGCCGATCACGATCATGGCCAGGTACTCGACCGAGAGGGCGAGGCCGAAGTACTCGGGCACCACCCGCTGGAACGCCTGGGCCAGCAGCACGCCCGCCAGACCGGCGTACATGGACGACAGGACGAAGGCGGAGGCCTTGTAGCGGCTCACCGGCACGCCCACCACACCGGCGGCGGTCTCGTTCTCGCGCATGAGGACCAGGGCGCGGCCGGGACGGCCCGCGAGTACACGCCGGGCGAAGACGTACGCGGCGGCCACGCACACCAGCGCCACATACCACTGCCGTTCCCGGTCGCCGAACGGAATGCCCAGCAGAGTCAGTTCCGGGTCGCTGCCGGTCAACTCAAAGCCGAGGACGGAAAGTTCGGGCACCGTGCGTCCGTTGAAGCCCCCGGTCACCGAGGACAGATTGAACAGCAGATGCTGGCCCAGGAACACCAGGGCGAGCGAGGCGAGCCCCAGGTACAACCCGCGGACCCGGCCCGCGACAGGGCTGAACACCAGTCCCGCCGCTCCGGCCGTGGCCACCGCGAGAACGGCCGCGAGCAGCGGCGGGAGTTCGAGCCCGGTGAGGGTGATGCCGCCCCCTCCGGGTCCCGGCGCTCCGGCGAACCAGCAGTAGCCGTAGGCGCCAACGGCCAGGAAGAAAGCGTGCGCGAGGGAGAGTTGGCCGGCGGTGCCGACCAGCAGGTTGAGACCGATGGCGCCGATGGCGGCGGCCATGACCAGCACACCGAGCAGCAGCCAGAACCCGCTCACATAGAAGGGCATCGCCAAGGCCAGGAGCAGGCCGGCCGCGAGGAGGACGCGGCGGAGGAGCATCGTACGGTCAGACACGGATGAACTCCCTCGTGCCGAAGAGCCCGGACGGCCGCCACATGAGCACCGCCACCATGAGGACGTAGGGCATGACATCGCCGAAGCCGGCGCCGAGGAAGCTGAGTTCCGAGCCGTACCCGGCGGTGAGGGTCTTCGCCATGCCGACCGTGACGCCCCCGATGATCGCGCCGTGCGTGGAGTCCAGGCCGCCGAGGATGACCGCGGGTATCGCGGCGAGTGCGATCGTGCTCGAATGGCTGTCCAGGCCCGCGGACGGGAACGTGGACATGAAGACACCCGCGCCCGCGGCGAGCGCTCCGCCGATCAGCCAGGAGACCGTCGCGACCCGGCCGAGCCGGATTCCCATGAGTGACGCGGCCTCGGGGTCACTTGACGCCGCCCGCATGGCGACGCCCCAGCCGGTGTAGCGGAACAGGGCGAGCAGCAGACCGAGGATCACGACAGCGACGACCATGGCGGCGATACGCGCCTGAGGGATGGTGACGCCTGCGAGCCGCACGGTGGCCGCGCCCCACGGGTCGAGCATGGACAGGACATCGGGGCCGATGCGCCGGGTGAGGTCGGTGGTGAGCACGATGTCGACACCGATCGTGGCGATGGCCAACGCCATGTGGTCAGGGCTGCGAGCCCAGGAGAGCAGCCATCTGATCAGCAGCGCTCCGGCGACGGTGATGGCGATCCCGGCCGCCGCCGCGGCCCAGAAGCCGGCCGATGGGGCGATCCGCGCCACCGCGTAGGCGCCGAGCGCCAGCAGCGAACCCTGGGCGAAGTTGACGACCCGGGTGCCCTTGTAGATGATCACGAACCCCATGGCGATGAGGGCGTAGAGCATGCCGAGCGACAGCCCCACGGCGAGGAGTTCCAGTAGGCGTGTCATACGTGCTCCGCAGTCGTCGTTCCGTCGGCTTCCGTGCTGTCGGTCGGGGGCTCGCCGTCGTCCGCGCCGTAGGGCGTCGCCTCGCCGGGTGTCGCCTCGTCGGTTCCGAGATAGGCGCGGATCACCTCCGGGTCGTTGCTGACCTCGGCGGGAGTGCCGTCCGCGATGCGGCGCCCGAAGTCCAGGACCGTGACCCTGTCGGCCAGCGCCATCACCATCGGCATGTCGTGCTCGATGAGGAGCACGGTCACCCCGAGTTCGTCCCGTGCGCGGCGGATCTGATGGGCCATCGCCTCGGACTCGTGGTGGTTCATCCCGGCGACCGGTTCGTCGAGCAGCAACAGTTCGGGTTCGGCCGCCAGCGCCCTGGCCAGCTCGACACGCTTGCGTTCGCCGTACGACAACAGGCCGGCCGGTACGTCCCATCGGTCGCCCAGGTCGAAGAACTCGGCGATCTCGCGAACGCGCTCGCGGTGCCGTCGCTCCTCGTTCCGGGCGGACCTCAGCCGCAGCCCGGTGGCCGCGAACCCTGCGTGGGTGAGGTGGTGCCGGGCGACCATCAGGTTCTCCGCGACACTCTGGCCGCCGGCCAGCGCCAGGTTCTGGAAGGCGCGGGCCATGCCCAGGGCGGCGATGCGGTGAGGAGCCATCCCCACGAGTTCGCGTCCCGTGTACCGGACGGAACCGGTGATCGGGCGGTAGACCCCCGAAATGACGTTGAAGCAGGAGGACTTGCCTGCCCCGTTGGGGCCGATGACCGCGTGCACACTGCCCTTGGCGACCTCGAACGAGACCGCGTCGAGCGCCGTGACCCCGCCGAAGCGGACCGTGACCTCCTCGACGTGGAGGATCGTGTCCCCGGTCATCCCGTCCACCTCGCCAGTGCGCGCTCGCCGCTCTTCGCCGGCTCCCGCTGTTCCTGTCCGTGCGGCTCCGGTCCGGCGTCACCGCCGAGGTACAACCGCCGGATCTCGTCGGTCTCCCGCAGTCGGGCGCTGGGTCCGGAGAGGCGTACCCGGCCGACCTCGAAGACGTACGCCGTGTCCGCGACGGAGAGGGCCATGGCCGCGTTCTGCTCCACCAGGAGCACTGCGGTGCCCTGCCGGTTGATGTCCCTGACGATCTCGCCGATGCGCCCGACGATTCTGGGCGCCAGGCCAAGCGACGGTTCGTCCAGCAACAGCAGGGACGGGCGGGACATCAGCGCGCGCCCGATGGCGAGCATCTGCTGTTCGCCGCCGGAGAGCAGACCGGCGCGCTGCTCCCTGCGCTGCGCGAGCACGGGGAAGAGCTCGTAGACCTCGTCGCGCGTACGGGCCCGGGCGGCCCGGTCGCGGACCAGAACGGCGCCGGCCCGCAGGTTCTCCTCCACCGTGAGGGTGGTGAAGATCCGCCGTCCTTCGGGTACTTGGACCACCCCGGCGGCGACGATGGCGGCGGCGTCCAGTCCGCGCAGCGACCGTCCCTTGTAGGTGATGGTGCCGGCGTCCACGGTGCCGCGATGATGCCCGAGTGTTCCGGACAGGGCCCGCATCAGGGTGGACTTGCCGGCCCCGTTGGCACCCAGCACGGTGACGGCCGCACCCTCGGGGACCTGGAGGGTGACGTCCTGCAGTGCGAGTTGCGCCTTGCCGTAGCGCACGGCCAGTCGGCCGACTTCCAGCATGGCCGCGTCACCCCCTGCCGGGGTGGGGAGAGCGGCCTGCGGGCGGCCGGTCGGTGGAAGGTGGGGGCATCGTGAACTCCCTGAGGAAGCGGGCTCCCCGGCCCTGGCCGGGGATCGGTGCCGCGTGTGACGTGGGGCACATGGAAGCCCCAGGGAGTCAGGGAGACCATGTCCTGTGCCGCCCTGCGGAACGCGAAGCGCCGAGGTGGGGCGATGTGGTGAAAAGGGAGTGACTAACCCGCGGTGCCCGGCTTGGTGATGGTCGGGGTGATCCGGCGGATCTGGGGGACGGTGGTGACCATGTGGGCGGTGACCCGGTCACTGAGGCAGGAGAGCTGGTGGGAGACGTCGCCCGGGAAGTGGACGAAGTCTCCGGCCGCGAGGTCCACGGGTTCGGCGACCGGCCCGGTGCGCAGCTTGCCGGTGATCACGTAGAGGTGGTGCAGGGTGCCCGGCGCGTGCGGGTCGATGGTCGCCGGCTCCCCGGGTGTGCGCTCCAGGCGCAGGACCAGCGTGCGCACGTAGCCGGAGCCGTATGTCTCGTCCAGCAGGCGCTGGGACCAGTGGTGGGTGTCACTCCACTCGCTCTGGTCGTGCCGCTGGACGTAGACCGGAGTGCCCCACTCGGTGAGCAGGCGTCGCACGGGCATGTCGAGGGCGGCGCCCAGCAGGGAGAGGGTCTCCACGGTGGGGTTGCCCGATCCCTGCTCGATCTTCGACAGCGTCTGCTTCGACAGACCGGACCGGCGGGCGAGTTCACCCAGTGACAAGGCCCTCTCCAGGCGGAAACGCCGGACGTTGCGGGCGACCAGATCGTTTTCGCGGGCCAGGGCGTCACTTTTAATATGCATGCCGTCATTGTTGACGAACGCCTGGGTTGCTCGCATCCTTTGTCACATAGAAGTTTCCAAGCCGTGTACTGAAATTGACGCGGACCCCTCGAAGCTGAGGTGAGCCACCATGACCACCCCCGTCACCAGTGCGTCCCGTGACGACCGGGCCGCAGTCGACAAGGCCATCAGCCTTCTCATCGCCTTCGGAGACCGGGCCAGCAGTGGAGTGGGAGTCAGTGAGCTCGCCCGGCGGGCCCAGCTGAGCAAGTCGACGGCATACCGCGTGCTCGGCATGCTGGAGCGCAACGGCGTCGTGGAACGGGTCGGCACCGACTACCGGCTCGGGGAGCGGCTGCACCATCTGGGCCGCGCCGTGTACGCCCCGGGCTACGACGGAATCCGGGACCGGCTCCTGCCCTTTCTGACCGACCTCTACGAACTCACCCGGCAGACCGTCCACCTGGCGGTACTGCACGGCACGGACGTGGTCTATCTGGCGAAGCTCTACGGCCACCGTCCGGCGCCGGTCCCCTCCCGCATCGGCGGGCGGCTGCCCGCCCACGCGACCGCCGTGGGCAAGGTACTGCTCGCCTATGACTCCGCCGCCGCGGTCCAGGTGACGTCCGCACCTCTGCAGCGCTTCACCGAACACACGATCACCGACGCCGAGGAGTTGACCGCAGAACTCCATCGGATCCGCTGCGAGGGTGTCGGCTACGACAACCAGGAGAGCCAGCTCGGCCTGAACTGCGTCGCCGTGCCTGTGCTGGGGCACGGTGGCCGCGCGGTCGCCGCCGTGTCGGTCGCCGGGCGATGCGGTGAGATCGACACCCGCCGGCTGAGCAACGACGTACGCCGTGTCGCGGCCGCCGCCTCCCAGGCATGGGCCACCCGAGCGGCACGCCCGCGCACCGGTCAACTGGCAAGCTAGCGGCAGGGGTTGCCGTCGTGCTTGCTCCGGCCTGTGGACCGGAACGCGTGCCGTCGGGCGTGCACCGGAGCTGTCCGGCGGAACCTTCGCGCTCTGCCCGAGGGCCCGCCCGTCCCGGACACCACGGTCGGCCGCCGACTTACTGCATGGTCGAGTCGAGCCGGCTCTTGAGGATCCCCGCCAACAGCTGGGAGTACCCCGGGTCCGAGACCTGGATCTTCCGGGCCCGAGGGCTCGACTGGATCAGACTGACCGCGTGCGCGGCGTGTGCCTCGACGGCGTTCGCCGCCCGCTGCGCGGAACGGCTCTCCACGGCCTCCACGAGCGCCATCCGGTCGGCGTGCAGTCCGCCGACGACCCGCCGTAGTTCGGACACCTCCCCGCCGCTCATCGCCAGGACCAACTCGACCTGGACATCGGCGAGAAGCCGGCACACGGGAATGACCAGCGCATTGTGCGAGATCTCCGACAGGCGGCGCATGAAGGTTCTGAGGTCCTCCAGCGTGCCGTCGGTGTCGGCGACCACCGCGAGTTTCTCGGCGGCCGCCCGCAGTGAGGCGATCTCGTCGTCGGTCGCCACATCGACGGCCGTCTTGGCCGCGTAACGGCTCAGCGCTCCGAGCATGCCGAGCACCTCGCCGGCGCCGACGCCTTCCAGCCGCGCCACGGAGGCGAGGGTCATGCCGAGCATCGTGTCGTATTCGGCGGTGACGAACGTGCCGGAACCATGCCGGACGCTGACCAGCCCGACCGTGGCCAGGACACGGACAGCCTCCCGGATCGTCGAGCCGCTGACGCCGTACTGCTCGGCCAGTTCCCGCTCGGCCGGCAGCCGTGATCCGTTCGCGAGTTCCCCGCTGAGGATCCCCTCCCGGAGATCGCCGACGATCTGGTCGGCGATCCGCCCCCGCCCGATCCTGCGGTCCGCCCCGCCTCCCGTGGAATCCCGCGCCATACCTCTCTCCTCCCGCCGCGCACCGGCGCCGGACATACCGGCCCGGAACAGCCCGACGCTAGATCATCCGCGACCGACCGTCAATGGGTCACCGAGACAGCCAGACACTGGGTGACCCAGTGACCCGTGCTACGGTCGGATATATGGAGAGCCGCCTTCCGAATAGGGCTCCCTCCACACAGACCACCTGCTCCACGCGCACGGCTGTACAGCGGCGCACAGGAAGACACGGAAGAGGAACGTCATGGCCAAACTCGTCATGGGCCGGGCACTCATAGGAGTGGCCGCCCTGGGACTCGCCCTCACCGCATGCTCCAGCGACGGCGGAACGAGCGAGGCCGAGTCCGGCGCCTCGGCGGCGGCCGCCGGGTCCGCCTCCTGCCCCGCTCCCGCAGCCCCTCAGCAGCCCCCGTCCGGTGGCGGCTCGGGCGCGCCCTCCGGTGCCCCCTCCGGCGGGTCCGGCGGCGCGGGCATGGGCGGCCAGCTCGCGGTGGCCTCGACCGTGGCCAAGGCCGACACCATAAACAGCACGGTGATCTCGGCCACCGGAGCGCAGATCCAGTGCGGCACGACCGAGGTGGAGTCGCACAACGACATCGTGTACGCGAGCCCCACCACGGACGGGAAGAAATCGGAACTGAAGCTCGACATCATCGAGCCGACGACCGACGGCGACAAGCCGCTGGTCATCTACATCCCTGGCGGCGGCTTCCTGTCGGCCCAGAAGGAGCAGGGGCTGAGCCGGCGGACCTACCTCGCCGAGCAGGACTACGTGGTGGCCAGCGTCCAGTACCGCACCACAACGGACGGCGCCACCTACGCGGACGGCCTCGCCGACGTGAAGTCGGCGGTGCGCTATCTGCGCGCCCATGCCGACGAGTACCACATCGACGCCGACAAGGTCGCCGTGTGGGGCGACTCGGCCGGCGGTTACCTCGCGGCCATGGCCGGCACCACCGGCGGGGCCAAGGAGTTCGAGACCGGCGAGAACCTCGACCAGAGCAGCGAGGTCCAGGCCGTCGTCGACGACTTCGGTCCGGCGAACCTCTCCACCATCGGCGCGGACTTCGACGAACCGACCAAGGAGGCCAACGTCACTCCGGGCAACATGACCTCCAAGTGGGTCTACGGCCCCGACACCGACAAGTCCGTGGCCGAGTACACGGACGAGGTCAAGGCCGCCGACCCGGCGACCTACGCGGACGGCTCCGACCCCGCCTTCCTCATCTTCCACGGCGACCAGGACCGCCTCGTCTCGCCCAGCCAGACGCTGGCACTGAACAACACGCTCCAGGCGAAGGGCGTCGACAGCAGCCGCTACATCATCACGGGCGCCGGGCACGGCGACTCGGCCGTCGGCGCTCCTGCGGAGATGACCGAACCCTGGACCACGCAGAAGGTGGTCGGCCAGGTGGTCGACTTCTTCGACAAGCACTTGCGCGGCTGACCCCTGTGACCCCCAGTCACCCAGACACTGTGTGACTGGGGGTCATGGTGCTAGCCTGCCCGGAAGCGAGAGCGACCGCGGGGTCCTCACCGACGAGGAAATCACCATGGAGTACCTGATCGCGAGCAGGACGCCCAGCTCCCTCACCCAGAAACCGAGGCGTCCGGCCGCCCGCAGCAGGCCGCCGAGTCCGGCCATGACGTGGCCACCCCTGATTCCCCGTCCGGATTCTCTGTCGCCCGCCGCCGAGTCCGAACTGCTCGGCCCGCACGGGAGATCCTCGGCCCTGTTCCGCACCGCCGAACACGCGACGTGACCGTGCCCTGCCGTCGGCGGAGGCAGCGGACCGCCGCAACCCGCACCGGGAGCCGTCCGTGTTCACGATCCGACGGCTTCCGCTGATCCCCTGTCTCCGGGGCGACCGCGCACGACGGCCGCTCCTCCCTCTGTTCCGAACCGACCGACGCGCACAGCAGTGGAACCACCCGAAGGAGCTCCAGTGAACACCGACTCGTCACCCGTGGCCACGACATCAGCGGGTGCGGTACGCGGCCGCACCGAGGGCGGCCTGGCCGTTTTCCGCGGCATTCCGTTCGCCCAGCCGCCGGTCGGTGAGGCCCGGTTCGCGCAGCCCCGTCCCGCCCTGCCGTGGGACGGAATCAGGGACGCCCTCGTGTTCGGCCCGCGGCCGCCGCAGACGCCCCTGGGCCCGGGCGCGCCCGTCGGTCCCAAGGGCTCGCCGGACTGGCTGACGGTCAACGTGTGGACGCCGGCGCCCGACAGGGCCGCGCGGCGCCCCGTGATGGTGTGGATCTACGGCGGCGCCTACGCGTCGGGATCGTCCGCGGAGCCCGGCTACGACGGCGGTCGCCTCGCCCGGGAACGGGACCTGGTCATCGTGACCTTCAACTACCGCGTCGGCCTGGAGGGTTTCGGCCGGTTCCCCGACGCCCCGGCCAACCGC
This sequence comes from Streptomyces sp. NPDC127595, assembly GCF_042671685.1. Classification (NCBI taxonomy): domain Bacteria; kingdom Bacillati; phylum Actinomycetota; class Actinomycetes; order Kitasatosporales; family Streptomycetaceae; genus Streptomyces; species Streptomyces sp. NPDC127595. The sequence goes on from NZ_JBHXWK010000001.1 coordinate 1,271,825, forward strand.
GGCCTGCTCGACCAGGTCGCGGCCCTGCGCTGGGTCCAGGAGAACATCGCCGCGTTCGGCGGCGACCCCGGCCAGGTCACCGTCTTCGGCGAGTCCGCCGGGGCCGGATCCGTCGCCGCGCTCCTGGCGATGCCCAGCGCCAAGGGGCTGTTCCACCGGGCCATCGTGCAGAGCGTGCCGGGGGCCTTCCTCTCCGACGCGCTGGCGTTGGACATCGCGTCCGTCCTGGTCGAACCGCTCGGTCTGCATCCGACCGCCGCCGGCCTCGCCGACGTGGACCCTCACAAACTCACCGAAGCCGGCGCCGGGATCCTGCCCTCGATGGCGCGGCACGAGGACCGCTGGGGAGTGGTCGCGCACACTGCCACGCCCTTCGCGCCGGTCGTGGACGGCGAGGTCCTGCCGCAGGATCCCTGGCGGGCACTGGCCGACGGCGCCGCACGCGAGGTGCCCCTGATCGTCGGTCACAACCGCGACGAGTTCCGGCTGTTCCACGTCGTCCGGGGCCAGGTGGGGCAGATCACGGCCAAGCAGGCCGCCACCGCGCTGCGGCTGTTCGGGCCCGGAGCGGAGCCGGCAGCGGCCTACCGCGCCGCGTTCCCCGACGCGTCCGACGAGACTCTGTACGAACTCGTCCAGTCCGACTGGAACTTCCGCATGCCCTCGCTCCATCTCGCGCAGGCCCACCTCGCCGGCGGCGGCCGGGCCCACGTGTACGAGCTGACGTGGCCCGCACCGGCGAACGGCGGCGTCCTCGGCGCCTGTCACGGCCTGGACGTACCGCTCACCTTCGGCGACTTCGGCGGGGTCGGTACCGCCTGGTTCGGGCTTGAGTCCTCGCCGGAGGCCGAAGCGCTGTCCGCCGAGATCCGTTCGGCCTGGTCGGCCTTCGCCGTCGACGGCCTGCCGGGCTGGCCCGCCTACGACGTCGACCGGCGCCTCACCCGGGTCCTTGACACCGAGCCCTCGACCACGCCTTATCCGGAGGAAGCCGCACGTCGGCTGTGGGAGCACCACACCTTCGCAGCGCTTCCCCTGCTCGCCGGGGGCCGGTGACCGCAGCCCGGCTCAGCCCACCACCCGCCCATTCAGCACCACCCGACGGGGATCCGCGGCCACCCGTACGTCCGCCTGTCAGCCCACCAGGTCCAGCGCGATGTCGACGATCATGTCCTCCTGGCCGCCGACGAGCCCGCGCCGGCCGACTTCGAGCAGGATGGTGCGTACGTCGATGCCGTACTGGCGGGAGGCTGCCTCGGCGTGCCGCAGGAAGCTGGAGTAGACGCCGGCGAAGCCGAGGGTGAGGGTTTCGCGGTCGACCTGGACGGGGCGGTCCTGCAAGGGACGCACCAGGTCGTCCGCCGCGTCCTGGAGGGCGAACAGGTCGCAGTCGTGCTTCCAGCCGTTGAGCGTGGCCACGGCTACGAAGGCCTCGATCGGGCAGTTTCCGGCCCCGGCGCCATGACCGGCCAGCGAGGCGTCCACCCGGGTGACGCCCTCCTCGACGGCGACGACGGAGTTCGCCACCGCGAGGGAGAGGTTCTGGTGGGCGTGGATGCCGATCTGGGTCTCCGGCCGCAGTACGTCCCGATAGGCGCGGACGCGTTTGCGTACGCCGTCCATGGTGAGCCGGCCGCCGGAGTCGGTGACGTAGACGCAGTGGGCGCCGTAGGACTCCATCAGCCCGGCCTGTTCGGCGAGCTTCCCGGGGTCCGCCAGGTGGCTGAGCATCAGGAAACCCGAGACGTCCATGCCCAGTTCACGCGCGGTGCTGATGTGCTGAGCGGCGACATCGGCCTCGGTGCAGTGGGTGGCGATGCGGACCGAGCGGACACCGAGGGCGTACGCCTGCTTCAGCTCCGCGATGGTGCCGATGCCCGGGAGCAACAGGGTGGTGAGGGTGGCTCGTTCGAGGACGGACGCGGCCGCCTCGATCCACTCCCAGTCCGTGTTGCTGCCGGGCCCGTAGTTGACCGAGCCGCCGGCCAGACCGTCGCCGTGGGCGACCTCGATGGCGTCGACCCCGGCGGCGTCGAGGGCGGCGACGATCCTGGCCACCTCGGCGGGCGCGATGCGGTGCCGTACGGCGTGCATGCCGTCGCGCAGGGTCACGTCCTGCACGTACAGGTTGGTGGTCATGCGGAGGCTCCCTGGCGCGCGTGGTGAGCGATGTGCTCGGCGGTGCGCAGGGCGGCCGAGGTCATGATGTCGAGGTTGCCGGCGTAGGCGGGCAGATAGTGGGCGGCGCCCTCCACTTCGAGGAACACCGAGACCCGGGTCGTCACCGGGGGCGCGTCGGAGGGCAGCAGCGTGTGGACGGGCTCGTCCGGCGGTACGGCGGCGAACTGCACCTCCTGCTTCAGCCGATAGCCGGGGACGTACTTGGCGACCTCGGCCGCCATGTCCGCGACCGAGGTGCGGATCGCTTCGTGGTCGGCGTCGCCGATCAGGCAGAACACGGTGTCGCGCATGATCATCGGCGGTTCGGCGGGGTTGAGGACGATGATCGCCTTGCCGCGCCGCGCGCCGCCGACGGCCTCGATGGCCGCCGCCGTGGTCTCCGTGAACTCGTCGATGTTCGCGCGCGTGCCGGGTCCCGCCGACTTCGAGGCGATGGAGGCGACGATCTCGGCGTAGGCGACCGGCGTCACCCGCGACACGGCGCGGACCATGGGAATGGTGGCCTGGCCGCCGCAGGTGACCATGTTGACGTTGTCCGCGCCCAGGTTGTCGTCGAGGTTGACCGGGGGGACGACGAACGGGCCGACCGCCGCCGGAGTGAGGTCGATCAGTGTCTTTCCGTAGGGCTCGAGCGCGGCCGCGTTGGCGACGTGGGCCTTGGCCGAGGTGGCGTCGAAGACGATGTCGATCTCGTCGAAGCCGTCTATGCGGATCAGACCGTCGACGCCCTCGTGGGTGGTGGGCACCTTGAGGCGACGGGCCCTTTCCAGGCCGTCGGAGTCCGGGTCGATGCCGACCATGGCCGCCACCTCCAGGGTCTCCGAGAGCCGGAGCACCTTGATCATGAGGTCGGTTCCGATGTTGCCGGAACCGATCACGGCCACCTTGGTCTTACGCGTACCGGCCGTTTCGGCGGTGTCGTTCGTGCCTGTCGTGACGGTCATGCGGAGTCCTGACTCGTGAGATCCGTGAAGGTGGCGGTCACCGTGCCGAGGCCGGAGATCTCGGCGCGGACGATGTCACCGGGGGACACGGGGACCATCGGGCCGAGCGCGCCGGCGAGCACCACCTGTCCGGCGCGCAGCGGGTCGCCGTACTCCCGGGCCGTACGGGCCAGCCAGAGCAGCGCAGCCAGCGGGTCGCCGAGACAGTCGGCGCCCCTGCCCTCGGAGACGAGCGCGTCGTTCGCGTACATCCGCATCGTGGCCTCGCGCGGTTCGAAGGCGTCGAGCGGTACGGTCGCGTCGCCGAGGACGTACAGACCGCTGGAGGCGTTGTCGGCGACCGTGTCCGCGATGGTGATGTCCCAGTCGGCGATGCGGCTGTCCACGATCTCCAGGGCGGGCACCGCGTGGGCGACCGCCGCCCGGACGGTGGCCGTGTCCAGGTCGTCCCCGTCGAGGTCGGTGCCGAGGACGAAGGCGATCTCCGCCTCCGCCTTGGGCTGCAGCAACCTCGCGAGGGAGACCGGCCCGGGGCCGGACGCGTTCATGTCGGCGAGGAGGACACCGAAGTCGGGCTGGTCGACGCCGAGTTGCTTCTGTACGGCGGGCGAGGTGAGACCGATCTTGCGACCGGTGACGACGGATCCCGCTGCCAGCCGCCGCTCGGTGAGCCGGCGCTGTACGGCGTAGGCGGCGGGGATGTCGCCGGTGCCGAGCAGATCGCGGACGGGGGCACAGGGTTCCGCCTTGGCGGCCGCGGCCTCCAGCCGGTCGGCGGCCTCGGTGATCGCCGTCTCCAGCCGGTCCGCGGTCTCGGTGACCGCGGTTTTCGGTTGGTCGGCGGTCTTGGTGACTGCCGTGTCCGGTCGGTTCGCAGTCTCGGTGGCCGTGGTCTTCGGTCGGTCGGCGGTCCTGGCGGCTGCTGTCTCCAGCCGGTCCGCGGTCTCGGCGGCCGACTCTTCCTGTGGGGTCATCGGCTCGTCTCCTGTTCGGCGGTCGCCACGGCGAAACCGGCGATCCACTCGGGGATGGGTGTGTAGAAGAGGGAAGGCACCCGGTAGGTGCCGGTGGCGGCGAGTGAGGCGAACGCGGCGATCCAGGTACGCACTTCGTGGGCCGAGCCGCCGCCCTCGGCGCCCATCCACTCCACGGTCCACGCGTCCACTTCCGCCAGCCGGCCGCTCGTGAGGGTGTCCAGGACGTGGTTGTCCCAGTCGGGGTTGATCGGGATCATCCCGGTCGAGCCGGCGGCGTATTCGCGGCCCGCCCGGACCACGCGCTCCTCGCCCCTGGCCCGCTGCTCGGGTGTCGGGGGGCGTCCGTCGATGAGGGCGTCGGCGACGTGCGGAGGGGCGCCGTCCAGCACCGGGACGGGCGGGTCGTGGGAGAGGCCTCCCGAGCCGAGGAACAGCACCCTGCGGTCCAGTTCGGACGCGGCCTCGCCGAGGGCCGTGCCGAGTGCGCGGACACGGCTGACCGGTCCGAGCGGGGTGGCGACCCCGTTGACGAAGACGGGGACCACCGGGATCTTGTCGATGCCGCCGAACAGGACCTCCAGTGGCTGGACGAAGCCGTGGTCGACGGTCATACGGGCGGACACGGTGAGGTCGACCCCACGGTCGAGGACACCGCGCGAGAGGGCCCGCGCGGCCTGCGTGTCGACCGACAGGGGACCGGCCGAGGACCCGAAGTCGCCGACGGCGTTCGCCTCGGTGGCCAGGCAGAAGGGCGGCATCTCCTTGTAGAAGAAGCCGTTGTAGTGGTCCGGGGCGTACAGGACGACCAGTTCGGGGTCGAACGCGCGGACGAAGGAGCGGGCGCGTTCGACGGCTGCCTCGACGGCGGCCAGAACCTCGGGTGCGGGGTCGTTCTTCCCGATCAAGGGGGAGTGGGACAACCCGACGGCGGCAGCGGTCACGGCGTCTCTCCTTGTGGCGTGTGCTGCTGAACGGCGTTCGCCGCGGGCGGGTTGACGACGAGCTTCCCGGTGAGACGCCCGTCGATCATGAGCTGGAAGCCCTTCTGGATCTCGTCCAGGGGCAGCGTGCGGTCGATGACAGGCCGCAGACCGGTGGCGTCCATCAGTTTCAGCAGGCCGACCAGTTCTCCGCGAGTGCAGCCGGTCGAGCCGAGAACGCGCTGCTGGAGGTAGAAGATCCGGCCCAGGTCGGCCGGCGGGTTCGTGCCGCTCGTGGCACCGGCGATCACCAGCGTGCCGCCAGGACGGAGCGACTTCAGCGAGTGTGACCAGGTGGCCTCGCCCACCGTCTCCACCACGATGTCCACGCGCTCGGGCAGCCGCTCGCCGGTGGGCACGGCCTTGCGCGCGCCCCAGGACTCGGCGCGCGACCGCTTGTCCTCGCTCCGACTGGTCGCGTAGACGACGGCACCGGCCGCCACGGCGAGCTTGATCGCGGCCGAGGCGACACCGCCGCCCGCACCCTGGACGAGAACGCGGTCGCCGGCGCGGATCCCGGCCTGTGTGAACAGCATCCGGTAGGCGGTGCCCCAGGCGACGGGCAGACAGGCGGCCTCGTCGAAGGACAGCCACGACGGCTTGGGAATCAGGTTGCGGGTGGGCACGGACAGGTACTCGGCGAAGGCACCGTTGTGCCGCTCCGACAGCAGGGCCCGTCCCGGGTCGAGTGTCTCGTCGCCCAGCCCGGCGTCGGTGTCGGCGATGACCGGGTGCACGAGGACTTCGTTGCCGTCCTCGTCCCATCCGGCGGCGTCACAGCCGAGGACGATGGGCAGCCGGTCCGACGGGTGACCGACGCCGCGCAGAGTCCAGAGGTCGTGCATGTTCAGCGAGGAGGAGGCGACGCGGACGATCGACCATCCGGGCCGTGGTTCGGGCGGGGGAACGTCGCCCAGCACCAGCCCGGCCAGCGGGTCGGTCGCACTCTGGGAGACAGCGGAGGCGGCAAGCATGCGGCCACGCTCCCCCGGGAGACACGCCCTGTGACAGCCCGCGTGCCACCGTACGGAACGCCGGATGGAACCCCGCTGACCTGCTGCTGTTCCCTGGGGGCATGACCTCGACGATCGAACCTCCGGGCGCGGCCACCAAGGCCCCGCGCGGGGCACTGCGGCGCCCGGCAGAACTGGCACGGAACCTTGACGTCTCAGGGCTCGTCGACACCGAGGGCGGCCTGCTGGATCGCGTCATCTTCACCGACCAGGAGCTGTACCGGCAAGAGCTGCGACGGGTCTTCGCGCCGAGCTGGCTCTTCCTCGGGCACACCGACCAGTTCCACAAGCCCGGTGACTTCCTCACCACATACATGGGCGAGGACCCGGTCATCGTGACCCTCGACCGGGAACGCCGTATCCGCGCCTACCTCAACTCCTGCCGTCACCGCGGTGCCCGCGTCTGCCGCGCCGACTTCGGCACCACCCGCAACTTCACCTGCACATATCACGGCTGGTCCTACAACCTGGACGGCTCTCTGGTGAGTGTCCCCAACAAGGACGGCTATCCCGGGGAGTTCACGGAAAGCGACTGGGGTCTGGTGGAGGTCCCGCACGTGGAGACGTACCGCGGGCTGGTCTTCGGCACCTGGAACCCGGACCCGGTCCCGCTGCGCGAGTCCCTCGGGAACATGGCCTGGTACATGGACGCCATGCTCGACCACGACGACGAAGGCACCGTCGTCGTCGGCGGTATCCACAAATGGGCCCTCGAAGGCAACTGGAAGCTCGCGGCCGAGCAGTTCGCCACCGACTGGTACCACGTGAACATGAGCCACGCCTCGGCGCTCATGGTGCTCTCGCCCGCCGGCCGGAAGCCCAAGGACGAGGTCGTGCACCGCACGGGCCGCCAGTACCTGGACGCGAATGGCAACGGCGCGGGCTTCCCCGTCAACGCCAAGAACCGCTTCGACGCCCAGACCGTGCACAAGTGGACGGACTACGACGCCCTGCGGGCACGGCTCGGCGACGCCCGGGTGGAGGGCCCGCTGACGAACGGGCACGCCACCGTCTTCCCGAACTTCTCCTACCTGCCGGTCAACGGCTCCATCCGCGTCTGGCACCCCAAGGGCCCCGACCGGATGGAGGTATGGGCCTGGACCATCGTCGACAAGTCCATGCCCGAAGAGGTCCGGGAAGCGCAACGCCTGTACAACCTGCGGACGTTCGGCCCCAGCGGCATCTTCGAACAGGACGACGGCGAGAACTGGAGCGAGGTCCAGACGAACGCGCACGGCTTCGTCACCAACGGCGTGGCCCTCAACTACCAGATGGGCATCGGCACCGAACGCGAGGACGGCCGCCACCCCGGCACCACCAGCGAGCTCTACAGCGACGCCGCGGGCCGGGCCTTCTACGCCCGCTGGCGCGAACTGATGAACACCCCCGCATGGCACGAGGAGAACCATTCATGAGCAACGGTGTCGGTATTCGAGTAGCGGCCCTGGCTGACATCCCCCAGGGTGAGGGCATCGCCATCGACAAGGCGGTCACCGGCACCGACGACGACATCGCCCTGCTCCGCGACATGGACGACAGCGTGTACGCCCTCAACGACACCTGTACCCACGAGGACGCCTCACTCGCCGACGGCTGGGTCGAGGACGGCTTCGTCGAGTGCCCGCTGCATTCCAGCAAGTTCTGTCTGAAGAGCGGCGAGGTGCAGGGACTGCCCGCCACCAGGAACACCTGCCCGCACCGTGTCGAGGTCCGCGACGGCGAGGTCTACCTCCTCCCGGGCGAGGCCCCGTGACCGAGCGCGTGGTGATCGTGGGAGGCGGCATCGCCGGCGTCAGTACCGCCGGCTCCCTGCGGTCGGGCGGATTCGACGGCGACCTCACCCTCGTCGACGTCGGCGACTTCCCGTACGACCGGCCGCCCCTGTCGAAGGACTTCCTCGCCGGCACCAAGGACATCAAGCAGATCGCCCTCCAGCCCTCGCAGTGGTACGACGACCAGCGCATCCGGCTCGTCAACCGGACGGCCGTCACGGCGCTGCGCCCACGGGAGGCCAGGGTCGAGCTCGCGGACGGCACCCTGCTGCCGGCCGACCGTGTCGTCCTCGCCACCGGAGGCCGGGCGGCCCGGCCGCCGATCCCGGGCATCGGCAGCGAGCGCGTGCACGTGCTGCGCACCGCCGGGGACGCCGACCGGCTGCGCACGGCACTCGTCCCCGGCGCCGCGGTCCTCGTCGTCGGTGCCGGTCTGATCGGGGCCGAAGTGGCTTCCACGGCGCTCCAGTTGGGGTGCGAGGTCACCCTCGTCGATCCGTTGGCCGCACCCCTGGAGCCCGTGCTGGGCCCGGAGCTGGCCGGCTGGCTGCACGACCTGCACACAGGGAAGGGGGTCACGACGGTCCGGGCGGCCGTGGAGTCCTTCACGGACCGGGGTGAGCACATCGAGGTGCGGTTCAGGGGTCGGTCAGGGGAGTGGTCGTACGCCGTCGTCGTGGTGGGCGTGGGCATGGTGCCGCAGACCGCGCTCGCCGAGCAGGCGGGGCTCGAGGTCGGCCGAGGGATCGTGGTCGACTCAGGGCAGGTGACGTCCAACCCCGCTGTTCTCGCGGTGGGCGACCCCGCACGGACCCGGCGGGAGGCCCGCGCCGAGCACTGGGAGGCCGCTCAGCACGACGGAGCCAGGGCTGCCGCCACCCTCCTGGGCTCCGACGCACCGGCACCGACGGCCCCCTGGTTCTGGACGGACCGCCACGGCCGCCACGTCGAAGCGGTCGGACACATGGAGTGGGCCGACCGGACCGTCGTACGCGGTTCCTTCGACGACCCCGCCTTCTCGGTCTTCGGCCTCCGCGACGGACATGTCGTGGCGGCTGCGGCCGTCGACGATTCCACGGCCGTACGGGCTGCCCGCCGGATGATCGACCGCCGCGTCCCCGCCGACGCCGGGCGGCTGACGGACCTCTCCGTGAACCTGCGCAGCCTGCTGCGCGGATGACGTGCCGCTGTGCGGCACACCTCGTTCCGCCCCACGCGGAGAAGGGATCGAATGACACCATGAGCACGACCCCCGAGCTGACCCGGTCGCGCGCGGGGACGCGCGCCGACCGCGAGACGCACTTCGAAGTCGAGCAGTTCTACTACGAGGAGGCCGCCCTCCTCGACGACGGCCGCTACACCGACTGGCTGGACCTGCTCGCCGACGACCTCGACTACTGGATGCCCACGCGCACCAACCGGCTCCGGCGCCAGCAGGCACTGTCGGTGGCCGCGCGGGGTGAGGCCGCGTTCTACGACGAGACCAGGGAGAGTCTGGCCTGGCGCATCCGCCGTTTCGACTCGGGCATGGCGTGGGCGGAGGACCCGCCGTCCCGCACCCGGCACCTGGTGACGAACGTGATGGCCCAGCACATCGACCCCGCGGAGAACGCCGGGTTCACCGAGGACGACCTGTATGTGCGCTCGGCGTTCCTCGTCTACCGAAACCGCCTGGAACGCGAGGAGAACGTCTTCGCCGGCAGCCGCACGGACGTGCTGCGCCGGGTCGGCGACGGACTGCGGGTCGCCCGGAGAACGATCCTGCTCGACCAGAACATCCTCCAGGCGAAGAACATCTCGACCTTCTTCTGACCGGGCATTCTCCGATGGGAACTCTCGTGACCGACCTCGAACTCAAGCACCACCGCCTGGCCACCACGCTGGGTGAGATCGCCGTCGCCGAAACCGGCGACGGGCCCGTGCTGGTGATGCTGCACGGCGGCGGACCGGGCGCTTCCGGCGTCAGTAACTACCACCAGAACCTCCCGGCCCTGGCCCGGCACTTCCGCGTCGTCCTCCCGGACCAGCCCGGCTTCGGCGGTAGTTACCGCCCGACCGAGGAAGACCTGGACGAGCGGTCCATCACACAGATCACCGTCGACGCTCTCACCCAGGCACTCGACTCCCTCGGCATCGGCGCCTTCCACCTGCTCGGCAACAGCCTCGGCGGCGCCGCCGCGATCGCCATGGCCCAGCAGCGTCCCGACCGCGTCACGCGGCTGGTCCTGATGGCCCCGGGCGGCGGCTGGCTGCCGGTCGGCCCCACCCCCACGGAGGGGCAGAAGGAGATGTTCCGCTACTACAACGGCGGCGGTCCGACCGAGAAGAAGATGGCCGCGTTCATCCGCACCATGGTCTTCGACCACAAGCAGTTCGGCGAGGACGTCGTCAGGGCCCGCTACGAGGCCTCACTCGACGAGAGCCACATCGCCTTCTACCACCGCTACAACGCGTCCTTCGCGAAGCGCGGTGGCATGGACCCGCTCTGGCGCGACCTCCACAAGATCAAGGCGGCCACCCTGCTGCTCTGGGGCCGCGACGACCGCACGATCACACTCGACGGGGCGCAGCTGATGCTCAAGCAGATCCGCGACGTGCAACTGCACGTGTTCGGCCGCTGCGGCCACTGGGTGCAGCTGGAGCGGCGACGCGAGTTCGAAGAGCTGGTCTCCGGCTTCCTCACGGAGCAGCCGTGACCGGGGGCTGGCTGACCGGGTACGCCGTCCTGATAACCGGGGGCGGCTCGGGCATCGGCCGGGCGGTCACCGAGCGCTTCCTCGCCGAGGGAGCCTCGGTCACGATCCTCGGCCGGGACAAGGCGCAGCTCGACGACGTCGCAGGCGCGGCCCCGGACCCGTCCCGCATCCACGCCGTCACGGCCGACGTGCGCGACTCCGAAGCCCTGCACCGTGCCGTCGTCGAGACCGTCGAGCGGTTCGGCAAGCTGGACACGCTCGTCGCCAACGCCGGTGTGTGGGACTACCAGCGCGGGCTGACCCGCCTCGGCGCCGCTGAACTCGACACGGCCTTCGACGAGATCTTCTCCATCAACGTCAAGGGCTATCTGCTGGCCGCCCAGGCGGCGTGGCCCGAGCTGGTGAAGAGCAGGGGCAGCATCGTCATGACCCTCTCCAACGCCTCCTTCCACGTCAATGGCGGCGGCCCCCTCTACACGGCGAGCAAGCACGCCTGCCTGGGCCTCATGCGAGAACTCGCCTACGAACTCGCTCCCAAGGTCCGTGTGAACGGCGTCGCCTGTGGGGGGATGAACACCGACCTCCGCGGCCCCGAGTCCCTGGCCCTGGGCGACCGCACGATCTCGGCGTCGTTCGCCAGGCGCGGTCCGGACACACCGCCCCCGCCCATTCCGCTGCACGACTCCAGCACGGATCCGCGCGACTTCACCGGACCTTACGTTCTGCTCGCGGCCCGCGAACAGAGCGGCCCCATCACCGGCCAGGCGATCTCCGTCGACGGCGGTATCGGCGTCCGCGGATTCGCGAACGCGGCCGGTGGCGACGACCTCTGACGACCGACGCTCAGACCACTGCTCAACGAGGAGCCGACCGTGACGAGACCACACCCGCACAACTCCGGCCTCCGGGTGGACCTCAACCCGGCCGCCGCGGTGGCGCGCAACGCCTCCCACCAGGGCGACAGCGTGGTGATCCGCTACGCGGGAGGCGACCTGACCTACGCCCAACTCGACGACAGATCGGCCCGTCTGGCCAGCGTGTTCGCACAGAGCCGCGTCACCGACGGCGACCGCGTCGCCTATCTCGGTCTCAACAGCTCTGCGTTCCTGGTGACGATGCTGGCCGCCTTCCGGCTCGGCGCCGTGTTCGTCCCGGTCAACTTCCGCCTCGCCGAACCCGAACTGGAGCGCGTCCTGGCGAGCAGCGGTGCCGAGGTGGTCGTCTGCGAGGAGGGCCACCGCGCCGGCCTGGAAAAGGTGCGTGGGGCAACGGCGTTGACGCGTTTCCTCCTGGTGGACGACGACCCGGAAGCACCGGCCGGGGAGGCCGAGGGGTGGGAGCCCTGGTCGTCGCTCATCGCGGACGCCCGGCCGAGTCCCGTCATCACACCGAAGTACGCCGACGACCCGGCGATCCTGATGTTCACCTCGGGAACCACAGGGACACCCAAGGGAGTCGTCGTGACCCACGGCAACACCTGGTGGAACTCCGTGAACGTCGACATGCGTCTGGACACCCGTCGCGGCGACGTGACGTACGCCGCCGCGCCGCTCTTCCACATCGGCGCCCTCAACAGCTTCGCGCTGCGCGCCCTCGTCCGCGGCGGAACGGTTGTTGTACGCCGCGCCTTCGACCCGCAGGAGTGTCTCGACGACCTGGTCACCCACCGGGTCAACTCGATGTTCGGGGTGCCGCAGATGTTCGCCGCGCTGGCCCGCGTCCCGGGCTTCGCCGATCAGGACCTCAGCCATCTGCGGGCGGTCGTGGTCGCGGGTGCGCCGGTACCCCCGTCCCTGATCGAGCACTACGCGCGGCGCGACGTGATCCTGCAACAGGCGTGGGGCCTGACCGAGACCGCGCCCTTCGCCACGCACCTGCCGGCCGAGCACACTCTGGACAAGCTCGGTTCGGCGGGCATCGCCATGCCTTACACCGAGGTCCATGTTGTCGACATTGTCACCAACGAGCCTTTGAAACCAGGGCAGTTCGGCGAGATCGTCGTGCGCGGCCCCAACGTCACCGTCGGATACTGGAACAACCCGGAGGCCACGGCCGCCGCATTCGACGAGGAGGGCTGGTTCCACTCGGGTGACATCGGCCACCTCGACGAGGACGGCTACCTCTACATCGTCGACCGCCTCAAGGACATGATCATCAGTGGTGGTGAGAACGTCTACCCGGCCGAGGTGGAAGTCGTCCTCGCCTCGATGCCGGGCGTTGTGGACGTCGCCGTGGTGGGGGTCGCCGACGAACAGTGGGGCGAGTCCGTCACGGCGGTGCTCACCGTCGCCGAGGACGCGACGATCAGCCTGGAGGACGTACGTGAGTACGCGGCCCGGCAGCTGGCCCGCTACAAGCTCCCCAGGCGGCTCACGCTCGTTCCGGGCGTGCCCAGGAACGCCTCCGGGAAGCTGGACAAGACCGCCGTACGACGTCTCGCGACCGAGGCGAACTGACATGATCTCGATACCCGCGATTCCCACAGGACTTGCCCTGGGGCCGGTGTGGGAGTTGGTCCGGGAGACCCGCACGCGTTACTCGGCCGACCTTCTCGTGCGCGGCGACGATGTGACCGTGGAGGTACGCCTGGAGCGCTGCGCCGCGGGACGCCTGCGCGACAGCTATCCCGTCGGCGCACACGACGTGGAGGTGCGAATCGCCGACGATTGTCCGGTTGCCGTTCTGCCCCGCCTGCTGCACACGCTGACGGCTGCCCTGCAGTCGGCGGACCCCGCCTGCCGCCGCGTCGTCCACGCGGTGCGGGCGGGGCAGCTGAGCGAGATCGCGGCGGCGGAGTCCGCCGGTTTCCGCTACGTCGTCGACGTCGACCTCGGGCAGGCGGACATCAGCCTGCTGGTCGCCGAGCCGGGCTGGGTGGCCAGGACCACCATCGACCTGGACCGGGTGCCGGGAGCTTGAACTCTCGGGGAGGTGTGCGCGGTACCGCGTCGCCGGCCCCGCGGCCGGCGAGGGGACCATCTCCAGCCTTGTCTGCAGGTGCAGTGGCGGAGAGTATGCGGAGCATCCCGACCGTCACGGAGACCGGGTGCTCTGCAGGTCGGCGATGACCTGGGCCGCGTCGGCGAACCGGCCTTGCGGGTGCCATACCGGCAGCCGTACGAAGGTGCGGTGCCCGCCGTGCGGAGAGAACGCCGGGCCCGCGGTGAGCCGGATTCCGCGTGCCAGGGCGCGCTGCGTGAGGGCCACGGCGTCCTGACCGGTGTCGGTCCAGAGGCCCGAGCCGCCTACAGGGGTGCTCCACTGCCAGCCGGGCAGGGCGGCCCGGAGGACCTCCGCGGTGACCGCGAACTGACGTGCCAGGAACTCGCGGCGCAGTTCCCGTTGCCGGTCCGCCTGGGGCAGCAGCTGCAGTGCCGCCAATTGGTCGGCGATCGGTCCGCCCAGGTCGATGCTGCCGCGCAGCGCCGCGAGTCGTCCGATGATCTCCCGGGGGCCTCGTACCCATCCCACGCGCAGACCGCCCCAGAACAGCTTCGACAGGGTGCCCACGATCAGCAGCCGTTCGGGATCGGCCATCCGTTCCAGCCCCGGCAGCGGGTCGGAGCGGAACCAGCCGAGCTCCGACTGCGACTGGTCGTCGACGACGAGAGTGCCGTGCCTGGCCGCGATGTCGGCGAGGACTCTGCGCTGTGCCTCCGGCAGGTGGATGCCGGTCGGGTTGTGCAGTGCGGTCTGTACGTAGAGCAGATCCGCGTCGGTGACCGCGGCCTCGAGAAGGTTCAGGTCCATGCCCGCCGGGGTGAAAGGGACGCCCCGCAGGCGTCCGCCCGCCGCGGCAAACGCTTCCAGGGCGCCTCGGTAGCTGGGGTCCTCGACGACGGTCGACGTGCCGGGCCCGGCAAGGGCGGTCGCGATCAGCCAGACGCCCTGTTGGGAACCCCCGGTGACCAGCACCTGCTCCGCCCGCGTGGGCAGACCCTGCGCCGTGAAGCGGGCGGCGAGCGCGGCCCGCAGCTCCGGCAGGCCCGCGGGGTGGTAGCCGGTGTCCTGGAGGTGGCGCTCGCGCAGCTGCCTGCCGACCTCCGGCATCACGCCTGCGACCAGCTCGGAGCCTGGAAGCGCCCCGGAGGAGAGATCGACGACCACCTCTCCGTCACCGAACGAGGTCAGCCGCCCTTCGTCGGGCCGTACCAGGCCGACGGCTCCGCGGACGTAGGTGCCCGAACCCCGTGTCGCGGTCAGGCGACCGCTCGCCGTGAGCTCGGCGTACGCCCGCGAGACCGTACCCCTGGCCACGCCGAGCGCGGTCGCCAGCGCCCGCTGGCCGGGCATGCGCCACCCGGCGGGCAGATACGAGCCGTCGATCAGTTCGGCCAGCGCGTCCCGGAGGGGAACACTCACGGGCGCCTCGTCGCGCCACACACCGAGCAGTCGGGCCACCCGCTCCGCGTCCTCGCTCGTCCGCATCGATCGCACGCCTCTCCGCTTGGTCCACTCGGTCCCAAGTGGACCATTCGGGGATGCTCCCGCGTGACAACAATGCCTGGCACAGGGCTCAAAGGAGAGCAGGAGGCAGGCACGATGGCGACGGTCGTTCTCATCGGCACGATGGACACCAAGGGCGAGGAGTACGCCTGGATCGCCGACCGGGTTCGCGCCCACGGCGCGAGCACGCTCACGGTCGACGTCGGCGTGTTCTCGGAATCGGACGCGGACGTCACCGCCGCGACGGTCGCCGAAGCCGGACAGGCCGATCTCACGGTGCTGCGGAAGGCGGGTGACCGGGGCGCGGCGATGGAAGCGATGGCCGTCGGCGCCGCGTCCGTGGCGCTCGCGCTGTACGCGGAGGGCCGGCTGGACGGCGTACTCGCCGTGGGCGGCTCCGGTGGTTCGTCGGTCGCGTCCCGCGCGATGCGCGCCCTGCCGGTCGGGGTGCCGAAGCTGCTGGTCTCCACGATGGCTTCGGGCGATGTCTCGCCCTACGTCGGCGAGAGCGACGTGACGCTCATGCACTCGGTGGTCGACGTCGCCGGCATCAACTCCCTGTCCGAGCAGGTCTTCGACAACGCCGCCGCGGCGATCGCCGCGATGGCCGGGGCGCAGGAAGCCCGCCGCGGCGCACCGGCCGAGGAGCAGCGGCCGCTGGTCGGTGTGACGATGTTCGGCCTGACGACGCCGGCCGCCGACGAGGCGCGGGCGGAGCTGTCCGGCCTTGGTTACGAACCTCTGGTCTTCCATGCCACCGGCGCCGGCGGACGCGCGCTGGAGAAGCTCGCGCGCGACGGCCGGCTCGTCGGAGTGCTCGACCTGACCACCACGGAACTCGCCGACGATCTCGCGGGCGGTGTGCTCAGCGCCGGGCCGCACCGGCTGGAGGCGGCCGGTGAGAAGGGCATCCCCCAGGTCGTCTCGCTGGGCGCCCTCGACATGGTCAACTTCGGGCCGAGGGAGACCGTGCCCGCCGGTTTCGACGACCGGACCTTCCTGATCCACAATCCGACGGTCACGCTGATGCGGACCACGCCGGAGGAGAACGCCGAGCTCGGCCGGCGTATCGGGGTGAAGGTGTCCCGCGCCCGAGGGCCGGTCGCGGTGCTTCTTCCGCTGCGCGGGGTGAGCGGCATCGACAAGGAGGGTGGCCCGTTCCGGGACGCCACGGCCGACGAGGAACTGTTCGCCGCGCTGCGCGGTGCGCTCACCGGTTCGCCGGCCGAGATCGTCGAGGTGGATCAGCACATCAACGATCCCGGGTTCGGGCGTGCTGCCGCCCGGCATCTGCACCGGTTGATCACCTCGCCTCGGTGACGGCCCGCCTCGATGTAACTGGCTTGCATGGCCGAGCAGTTGATGCCCACCCCCGAGTGGGCGGAAAGGAACGCGATCATGGACCGGAGCACGGCGCTCGGACGGTTGAAGAAGACCGTGGCGGCAGGCCGGCCGATCATCGGCGGCGGTGCCGGAACGGGCATCTCCGCGAAGTCGGCCGAGGCGGGCGGCATCGACCTGCTCATCGTCTACAACTCGGGGCGCTACCGGATGGCCGGCCGGGGATCCCTCGCGGGCCTGCTGGCCTACGGCGACGCGAACGCCATCGTCATGGAGATGGCGGACGAGGTGCTCCCCGTGGTCAGGGACACGCCCGTGCTCGCGGGCGTCAACGGCACCGACCCGTTCCGGGTGATGGGCCGCTTCCTCGACCAGGTCAAGGAAGCCGGGTTCGCCGGCGTGCAGAACTTCCCCACGGTGGGGCTGATCGACGGTGTCTTCCGGCAGAACCTGGAGGAGACCGGGATGGGCTTCGACCTGGAGATCGAGATGATCGCAGCCGCACGCGAACGTGAACTGCTGACCGCGCCCTACGTGTTCGACGCCGCCCAGGCCACCGCCATGGCCGAGGCCGGCGCCGACGTCCTCGTCCCGCACATGGGTCTGACCACCAAGGGCAGCATCGGCGCGCATACGGCGCTCACGCTCGACGAGTGCGTCGAGCGGATCCAGGCGATCCGGGACGCCGCGGTCGCGGTCGACCCGGACATTCTCGTGCTGTGCCACGGCGGCCCCATCGCGGACCCCGCGGACGCACAGTACGTACTCACCCACACGGATGGGGTCGTGGGCTTCTTCGGCGCGAGTTCGATCGAACGCCTGCCCACGGAAACCGGTATTCGCAGGCAGACCGAGGACTTCAAGGCCATCAGCGTCCGATGAGGAGACGAACCGTGAACGCATTCGAGGCGAGGGGCCACAGCGTGCCCTCGGAGCTGTCGACCGAGGTCTTCGACTGGGGAAGCATCAAGTGGGGTGTGAGTGCCGATCTCTTCGCGGGGGCGCCCACCACCGCGGGAGAGGTGATCATCAACCCCACCAAGGGGCACGACCGGCACGTGCACCCGGAGTCCGACGAGATCCTGTACTTCATCGACGGCGAGGGCGTCCAGACCGTCGGTGATTCGGGGGAGTTCCCGGTGAAGGCGGGGGACTTCGTGTTCGTGCCGAAGGGGACGCTGCACTCGACCTTCAACACCGGCTGGCGGCAGCTGCGCCTCATCGCGGTCTACACGCCGGGCGGTGCGGAGCAGGCGCTGCGTGAGCTGCCCGACTACTCCGTGCTGACCCCGGGCGTCCCGCCGGTCTGGGAAAGGGCGCGCTGAGCCGACAGGGCGGGTGTCATCCCGTCCCGGGTGAGGCACCGTCAGCGGCTGGGCGGGCCGTTCCTGTCAGGAGAGCTGCCGCCAGGCATGGTCGAGCGCGCCGCGCAGCTGAACGGTCTCGCCGGTGGTGAGACCGTCGGTCATGCGCCGCTCCAAGTCCCGCACGGGCTGTGCGTACTCGGCAAGGAGTTCGTGCCCGAGGTCGGTCAGGGCGATGAGAAGCTCGCGACGGTTGGCCGTGTTGGGGCGGCGGACGACATAGCCCCGGGTCTCGAGCGTGCGGACCATGTCGGCCATCGACTGGGCGGTAACGAAGGAGTCACGGGCGAGCTGCGCGGCGGTGAGGCCGTCATGCCGCTCCAGCACGGTCAGCGCGGTGTACTGCAGAGCGGTCACACCCGCCGGCTTGAGCAGCTCGTCGAGTCGTGCCCGCACGACGAGTTCGACGCGTTTGACCATGTACAGCAATGAAGGGTGCGCCTTCACGCCTTGACCGGTCGGCTGTGCGGCGGCTTCCGACACGGTGCCCTCCATTCGGCTGTCCGCGGGACGCGCAGAGGCTGCGCGCCCCGCAGAAGATAGATCCATCCTACCTGTTGACAGGATTCCTGTTGGTCGCCAGACTGTCGCCCATTAGCAGGAATCCTGTCAATCGAGGCTGGAGTTCCGTGGTCTGACGGTGAGACGGCGGCCACCACCGCCGACGCCGAGTGCGCGCTGCGCCACCCGCCCGTCCCGGATGAGGTGGCCGCCAAGGGCTGCGCGGTATTCGCCCGCTGATCGCGCGCGGCCCGCTCGCCTCGTACGCCGGTGGCGGCTCTGCGTTCACCCGCTGCCGGGCGTCGGCGCGGGCTCGCCGCGCGAGTCGCGCGCCCGCCCCTTCAGTTCCATCCGCTCCCGCTCCGTCGCACCGACACCGGAAGGACCCCCCCCACGATGAGAACTCCAGTCGCCCTGCTGGCCCTCTGCCTGTGCGCTCTGGCCCCCCTGCCCGCACAGGCCGCCACGGACACCCACCTGGAGGGCCACCTCGCCTCCGGCGCCGCATACCTGGTGGACGTCCCTGCCGCCTGGAACGGCACCGTGCTCCTCTACAGCCACGGCTACGTCCCCGCCGGATTCCCCAACTCCGCCCAGAACGCGCCCAGCAAGGCCACCCTCGACTCCCTTCTCGGCAAGGGGTACGCACTCATCGGGTCCTCGTACGCGACGAACGGCTGGGCGGTCACGGACGCCGTGCCCGACCAACTCGCCACCCTGGACCTGTTCACCGACAAGTTCGGCACGGCGAAGCGGACCATCGCCTGGGGTACCTCGTACGGCGGATTCGTCACGACGACACTGGCCGAGGAGCACGCGGACCGTTTCGACGGCTCGCTCGCCATGTGCGGTCTGGTGCAGGGTGGTGTCGCGAACTGGAACAGCACGCTGGACCCGGCGTTCGCGCTCAAGGCGCTGCTGGCGCCGGACGCGGACATCCCGCTCACCGGATTCGCCGACCGGGCGCAGGCGCAGAGCGCCGCCGCGACCCTTGCCGCCGAGACCGCCGGAGCCCAGCAGACCCCCGAAGGTCGTGCCCGCGTCGCTCTTGCCGCAGCCCTGTACAACATCCCCGGCTATAACAGCTCCACGCAGACCGAGCCGGGCCCCACCGACTGGGACGCCCAGCAGGCCAACCAGTACACCGCCGTCGCAGGGCTTCTCCAGACGTCCGCTTTCACCTGGCGGCAGGAGGCCGAGAGCCGCGCCGGAGGCAACGTGTCCTGGAATACGGGCGTCGACTACACGGCGATGCTCCGGGACTCCCCGCTGTTCAAGGAGGTGACGGAGCTGTACAAGGAGGCGGGTCTGTCGCTGAGTACCGACCTCAAGACGCTCGACCGCGCACCCCGTATCTCCGCCGACCCTGCCGCCGTCCAGTGGATGGAGGACACCAGCGTCTTCAACGGCCGGCTCACCGACCCCCAGCTGAACATCCACACCACCGGCGACCCGCTGATCCCCGTTGAGGCCGAGAGCGCCTACCGCCGGGCCGCCACCGCCGGCGGCTCGGGCGCGCTGCTGAGCCAGGCCTACGTCGACAGCCCCGGGCACTGCACCTTCACGACGGGCGAGATCGCCGGAGCCCTGGACACCCTGGAGCACCGCTTGGACACCGGCCGCTGGGACTCCTCGCCGGCCACGCTCAACTCCCGTGCGCAGCAGGCGGATCCGGCGAGCGAGCCGCGCTATGTGACCTATCGGCCCGCCTCGTACCCGCGGCCGTACGACCTTGCGCACCCGGACGGCTCCCGGTCGTGACCGTTCCCTTCGCCGCCTGACCGACTCGGTCCGTGCCGAGGCCCGCTCCGCACCATTGACAGGATTCCTGATAGTTGTGAGACTGTCGTTAATAGCCAGGAATCCTGTCAATGAAGGGTGGAGTTCCATGGATCTGTCGGGGAAGGTGGCGCTCGTCACCGGCAGCGGCCGCGGTCTCGGGCTCGCCTATGCCCGCGCACTGGCCGCTGCCGGGGCATCCGTTGTCGTCAACGATGTGGACCAACAGGTCGTCGACGCGGCGGTGGAGAGCGTCGAGTCGGCCGGCGGCAAGGTGTTCGGAGTGACCGCCGCCGTCGGCACCACCGCCGCGGCGGAGGAGCTGATCTCGGCGGCGGTGGAGCACTTCGGCCGGCTCGACGTGCTGGTGACCAACGCCGGCATCCTGCGGGACAAGGTCCTGTGGAAGATGACCGACGACGACTTCGACGACGTGGTCCGCGTCCACCTGCGCGGCACCTTCACCTGTGTTCGGGCGGCCGCGGTGCGGATGCGCGAGCAGGGCGAGGGAGGACGCATCATCCTGGTCGGGTCGCCGGCCGGACAGCGCGGAAACTTCGGCCAGACCAACTATGCGGCGGCCAAGGCCGGCATCGTGGCCATGGCCCGAACCTGGGCCCTGGAACTGGCCCGGGCGCGGATCACGGTGAACGCCGTCATCCCCGTGGCGGCCACCGAGATGACCAGGACGATCCCGGCCTTCGCACCCGCCATCGAGGAGGCCGAGCGCACCGGAGCTCCGCTGCCGGACTGGATGCGCAAGCAGGAGGGCCTGGGCACCGCGGAGGACGCGGCCGGCCTGGTCGTCTTTCTCGGCTCCGACGCCTCGGCCGCAGTCACCGGTCAGGCGATCGGCATCGGCGGGGACCGGCTGGCGCTGTGGTCCCACCCGCAGGAGAAGAAGTCCGCCTTCCGCGACGGCGGCTGGAGCGCCGATGCGATCGCCGCCGCCTGGAGTGACGATGTCGGGGCGCAACCCGAGACCTTCGGCATCCCCGCGCCCCAGGCGCCGGTGGGAGGCTGACATGGCCGCCCCCGTCCCCATGGACCTGGCCCGGCTGACCGCGATCGACGTGCACACACACGCGGAGGTCTCCCGCACGGGCCACCACTCCCTCAGCCCGGAGCTGATGGCCGCCTCGGAGAAGTACTTCGCCGCGCACGGCCACCGGCAGCCCACCATCGACGAGACGGCCGAGTACTACCGCGAGCGCCGGATGGCCGCCGTCGTCTTCACCGTCGACGCCGAGCACGCCCTGGGCCACCCGCCCATCCCGAACGAAGAGGTCGCCGAGGACTGCGCCGCCCACTCGGACGTCCTGATCCCCTTCGCCTCGCTCGACCCCTGGCGCGGACGCGCGGCGGTACGCCAGGTGCGCCGGCTGGTGGAGGAGTACGGCGTGAAGGGCTTCAAGTTCCACCCCAGCCTGCAGGGCTTCTCGCCCGACGACCGGATGGCCTATCCGCTGTACGAAGCCATCGAGGAACTCGGTGTGCCGGCGCTCTTCCACACCGGGCAGACCGGCATCGGCGCGGGGGTGCCGGGCGGCGGAGGCATCCGCCTGAAGCACTCCGCCCCCCTGCTGATCGACGACGTGGCGGCCGACTTCCCCGACCTGCGGATCATCCTGGCCCACCCGTCCTTCCCCTGGCAGGACGAGGCACTGGCGGTGGCGACCCACAAGCCGAACGTCTACATCGACCTCTCCGGCTGGTCTCCCAAATACTTCCCGCCGCAGCTCGTCCGCTACGCCAACACGCTGCTCAAGGACAAGGTGCTCTTCGGCTCGGACTACCCGGTCATCACCCCGGACCGCTGGCTGGGCGACTTCGCGAAGCTGGACATCAAGCCCGAGGTCAGGCCACGCATCCTCAAGGACAACGCGGCGCGCCTGCTCGGTCTCGACAAGGACTGACCATGGCCGGGCCCCAGGACCGGCCCGGCGGGAAGCCCATGAGCGGTGCCCGGCTTCTGCGGCTGCCTGCCGCGCATGCGCGCGTTCCTGG
Source organism: Streptomyces sp. NPDC127595 (assembly GCF_042671685.1). Taxonomy (NCBI): domain Bacteria; kingdom Bacillati; phylum Actinomycetota; class Actinomycetes; order Kitasatosporales; family Streptomycetaceae; genus Streptomyces; species Streptomyces sp. NPDC127595. Next base: position 1,293,826 of record NZ_JBHXWK010000001.1, read on the forward strand.
AGGTACCGGCCTCCGCTGCGCCCGCGTCCGAAACCGGAACATCCCGAAAGGCACGGCATCCGTATGCGCAACCACGGCGTCGGATCCTGGATCGCACGACGCGTCCGCAACAACCCCCACCGCCCCGCCGTCATTCACGGCGGTGTCCTGATCACCTACGCCCAACTGCACGGTCGCATCAACCGCCTGGCCCACCATCTGCGCCACCTCGGTGTACGTCCCGGCGACCGCGTCGCCTACCTCGGCCCCAACCACCCCTCCTTCCTGGAGACCTTCTTCGCGGCCGGTCAACTCGGGGCCGTATTCGTGCCGCTCAACACCCGGCTCGCCGAACCCGAACTGCGGCACTGCCTCCAGGACGCCGGGGCGAGCGTGCTGGTGCACACCTCGGACTTCGAGCAGTTCGCCCTGTCCTGCTCCGCCCTTCGCCCGGTCACCGTCGGGGACGGCCTGGACAAGGACCTCGCCGCCTGCACACCGGTGTCTCTCGACGTCCCTGTGACGCATGCCGACACCGCGGTCATCATGTACACCTCCGGGACGACCGGGCGTGCCAAGGGCGCCGTGCTCACTCACGGCAACCTCATCTGGAACAGCCTGAACACCTTGGTCGACGGGGAGTTCGCCGCCGGAGACGTGGCCCTGCTGTCCGCGCCGCTGTTCCACACGGCCGCCCTGAACATGACCTGCCTGCCCACCATTCTCAAGGGCGGAACACTCGTCCTCGAGGAGTCGTTCTCGCCTGCCCGCACCCTCGACCTGGTCGAGCGCTTCCGGGTCACGGTGATGTTCGGGGTGCCGGCCATGTTCCAGCAGATCGCCGCGGAGCCCCGGTTCGCCGACGCCGGCTTGTCGTCACTGCGGATGCTGTTGTGCGGGGGCGCCCCGGTGCCCGAAGCGCTGATCCGCACCTACCAGCGGCGCGGGCTGAGCTTCATCCAGGGGTACGGCATGACCGAGGCGTCGCCGGGCGTGTGCCTGCTGGACGCCGAGCACGCCCTCGAAAAGCTCGGCAGCGCCGGTCTTCCCCACTTCTTCAGCGACATCCGCGTCATCGACCCCGCAGGCGAGGACGTCACACGTGGCGAACTGCTCGTGGAGGGCCCGAACGTCATGAGCGGGTACTGGAACCTCCCCGAGGAAACGGCCGCCGCCTTCCACGACGGCTGGTTCCGCTCAGGAGACATCGCCGGCGTCGACGAGGACGGGTACGTCACCATCGTCGACCGCGCCAAAGACATGATCATCTCTGGTGGCGAGAACATCTACCCGGCCGAGATCGAGAACGTTCTGTACGAGCACCCCGCCGTCGGCGAGTGCGCCGTCATCGGTGTCCCGGACGAGCGGTGGGGCGAGGTCCCCCGTGCCGTCGTGGTCCTGGCACCCGGCGCCCGGGCGAGCGTCGAGGACATCCTCGCCTTCCTCGAAGGGCGCCTGGCCCGCTACAAGATCCCCAAGTCGATCGTCTTCACCGATGCCCTGCCGCGCACCGGCGCCGGGAAGCTGCTCAAGCCCCGTATCCGCGACAACTTCGGCACCCCTGCCTGAATCACGCTGTCTGAAGGAGACCTGCCATGACCGCATCCCGCACCGCCACCGGACTCGACGAGATCAAGGCCCTCGCCGGGGCGGACCTCGGCCGCACCGACTGGCTGCAGATCACCCAGGACCGGGTGAACACCTTCGCCGACGCCACTGACGACCACCAGTGGATCCACACCGACCCCGAGCGCGCCGCCACCGGACCGTTCGGTGCGCCGATCGCCCACGGATACCTGACCCTGTCCCTGATCATCCCGCTCTTCGGACAGCTGCTGGCCGTCGAGGGCACCTCCATGAGCATCAACTACGGCCTGGACAAGGTCCGCTTTCCCCATCCGGTGAAGGTCGGCGCGAAGATCCGCCTTCACGGCACGGTGGAGTCCGTCGAGGAGGCCCGCGGCAACGGTGTCGAGATGAGGCTCACCTTCACCGTGGAGATCGAGGGTGCCGACAAGCCCGCCTGCGTCGCGCAGGCCATCTACCGCCACTACGCCTGACGAGCACCACCGCTCACGTCTCCCGAAGGACTGCCGGCCATGGACCGCGACCTGTTCGACACCGCCCACCAGGATTTCCGTGCAATGGTGCGGGACTTCGTCACCAAGGAGGTCCAGCCGCATCTGCCGGCATGGGAAGAGGCCGGGCAGGTGGACAGGGAACTGTACGAGAAGGCCGGTGCCGTGGGTCTGCTGGGGCTCGACATCGACGAGGCGTACGGCGGGGGCGGTGTCGCGGACTTCCGCTACAACCTCGTCGTCATCGAAGAGCTGTGCCGCGCCGGAGCGCCCGCGGTGACCATGAATCTGAGCGGCTTCAACGACCTCGTGGCGCCCTACCTGAGGGACCTGGCCACCGAGGAGCAGCGGCAGCGCTGGCTGCCGGACCTGTGCAGCGGTAGGAAGGTGTCGGCCATCGCCATGACCGAGCCCGGTACCGGCAGCGACCTGAAGGCCGTACGGACCACCGCCGTACGCGACGGGGACGAGTACATCGTCAACGGAGTCAAGACCTTCATCAGCAACGGCATCCTCGCCGACCTCGTCATCGCCGTCGTCTCCACCGATCCGGCCGCGGGCCGCGACGGCATCAGCCTACTGGTGCTCGAGCGCGGCATGCCCGGCTTCGAGCGGGGACGCAAGCTCGCCAAGATCGGTCTGCATGCCCAGGACACGGCTGAGCTGTCGTTCGCGGATGTACGGGTGCCCGCCGCGAACCTGCTGGGGGACGAGGGTCGCGGGTTCGCCCATCTCATGCGCAACCTTCCGCAGGAGCGTCTGAGCGTCGCCGCCACCGCGGTCGCCTCCATGGAACGCACCCTGGAGAACACCCTTCGGTACACGGCGGAGCGCACCGCGTTCGGACGGTCCGTCGCCGACTTCCAGGCCAACAGGTTCACCCTCGCCGAGATCGCCACCGAGGTGCGGGTCGCCCGAGTGTTCGTCGACCGATGCGTCATTGAACTCGTCGCCGGCCGGCTCGGCGCCGTCGACGCGGCCATGGCCAAGTGGTGGACCACCGAACTCCAACAGCGTGTCGTCACACGCGGCCTGCAACTGCACGGCGGCTACGGCTACATGCAGGAGTACGACGTCGCCCGCGATTTCCTCGACGCCCGCGCGAGCACGCTGTACGCCGGCACAACAGAGATCATGAAGGAGATCATCGGCCGCTCCCTGCGGCCCTGACTTTTCCGTTCGTGATCTCACTGATCGGGGGCCGTGGACCGGCCCCCGATCAGATGCCGTGGACGGAAGCTCACGAAGGCTGTGCAGCCTCCGCCTGATCCTCGACGGGCAGCCGTAGCGGGGCGTCCGCGGACCCGTCGGCGAGATCGGTGCGGCTGGTCTCCCCGAGCAGGGCGAGGCACACCACTGTCACCAGGCAGAACGCGGCGATGATCACAGAAATGATCAGCGTCGCTCCCTCACCGGCGTCGGCCTGCACCTCGGTGAAGATCAATGGGGCGAAGCCGGCCCCCAGTCCCGCGATCTGGTAGCCGAGGGAAGCGCCGGTGTAACGGCTCCGGGTGGAGAACAGTTCCGTGTACAACGCGGCGAGCGGGCCGTACATCATCGGGTGCACCAGCGACTGCCCGACCACGAGCGCCAGCACCAGCAGTGCTGTGCTGCCCGTGTCGACGAGCGGGAACAGTGCGAAGGAGAAGGCGCCCACCGCGAGCGCGCCCGCCATGACCACGGGACGCCGTCCCAGGCGGTCCGACAGCGCCGACCAGCCGATGATGCCGAACATCGCCAGTGCCGAGGACACCGCCAGGCTGTTGAGCACCGTCTGCCGTGCGAAGCCGCCCTGGACCGCGTACGAAATGATGTAGGTGGTGATGGTGCCCTGGAAGACGAACGCGGCCAGGCCGACTCCGATGCCCAGCAGCAGCACCCGGGGGTGGTTGCGGACCACGTCGAACAGGGGAAAGGTCCGGCGCGGCGTCGATTCCTGCTTCTTCTCCGCCTGCTTCTCCGCTTCGGCGAACACCGGTGTTTCGGTGACGCGCAGCCGGACGAACAGGCCGACGGCCAGCAGGACCACGCTCAGCAGGAAGGGGATGCGCCAGCCCCAGGAGAGGAAGGCCTCTTCGCCGACGGCCCCCGACGTCGCGGACAGGACGACCGTGGAGAGCGCCATGCCCGCCGGGGCCCCGGCGTTGGTGAAGCTCGCCCACAGCCCTCGCCGTTCGGTGGCGTGCTCGGCCGAGAGAAGTACGGCGCCGCCCCACTCGCCGCCCACCGCCACGCCCTGGACGATCCGCAGGAGCAGCAGCAGGACCGGTGCCAGCGTGCCGGCCTGGCCGTACGTGGGCAGGACGCCGATGAGGAAGCTGGCGACGCCCATGAGGGACATCGTCACCACAAGCATCCGCTTGCGGCCGAGCCGGTCCCCGAAGTGCCCGAAGATGATCCCGCCCAGCGGCCGGGCCAGGTAGCCGGTGGCGAAGGTGGTGAAGCTGGCGAGGGTGCCGGCCACGGGGCTGAGGTTGGAGAAGAAGACGTGGGCGAAGACCACCGCCGATGCGGTGGAGTACAGCAGGAAGTCGTAGTACTCGATGACGCTCCCAAGGAAGCTGGAGGTCACCGCCCGGCGCAACTGCGAGGGATCCTGCGTTGCCTGTTTTGGAGAAGCGGCCTGCATGTCGTGAGCTCCCTTGCTGTCGCTGAGATGGGTCAGCCCGAAACGGGGTGTGACTCCTGTGGTGGATGACGGGGATGCCCGTCCGGTACGGGGCGCTCGCAGCAAGTGGCAACGAGGTACGCCCGGTGGATGTCTGGGCCGCGGCAGGCCCGGCCGGTCTCCAGCCGTGTCCGTCGTCCTCCGCCACGGCCGTCGGTGTCCGACCGGCCGTCCCCGAGATGTAGGGCAGGTTTTTTCTCTGCGTCAGGATTGTGACCAACATTGCTCGCCTCGTCTACCCTCTTGGCGTGACATTCGAAGACGAGGGCGAACAATTCGCGGTAACTTCGGCCCGGCCGCAATCGCTGATGTTCAGCTTTCTGGGCATCTACGTGCTGGACCGCGACGTGGCCGTGTACTCCGGGAGCATCATCGACGTCTTCGCCCGCCTGGGGGTGTCCGAGGACGCGGTGCGTTCCACTCTGTCCCGCATGGCCAGGCGTGACCTGCTGACGCGGCATCGCAGGGGACGCAAGGCCTACTTCGGGCTCACCGAGCGCGCCGTCCAGGTGTTGCAGGACGGCCGCCGACGGGTCCGGGACACCGGCGCGGTCAACCGGGACTGGGACGGAACCTGGACCGTGGTCGCCTTCTCACTGCCCAACGACCGGGGAGACGCACGCCACGACCTACGCTCCCGGCTGGCCTGGGCCGGCTTCGCCTCGCTCCAGGGAGGCCTGTGGATCGCCCCGGGCACAAAAGACGTCGCGGAGGCCCTCGAACCCCTCGAACTCGGCGACCACGTCACCACCCTCCAGGCGCGGCCCATGGGGCTCACCGGCTCCGCCGATCTGGTCCGCCGCGCCTTCGACATCGACGGCATCGCCGCCCGCTACCAGGCGTTCCTGGACCAGTGGGACACCAGCGCGCCGCCCGCCGCGGCGGATGACGAGCTCGCCTGCCAGATCCTCCTGCACACCGACTGGCTGCAGGTCGTCCGCTGGGACCCGCATCTGCCGGCCGAACACCTTCCCGAGCAGTGGCCGGCGATCCGCGCCGAGCAGGTCTTCCGACGGCTCGACCGCAAGATCGCCCGGGGCGCCGCCAAGCTGGCAGCAACGGTGCTCGACGAGATAAGCCTCTGAGGCCGACTCGTACGGGGCTCAGAGCGCGCCCGAAAGAAGAAAGAAGGGATCAGCGGGCGGTCACTCGCGGTCCAGGCCGCTGAGGCTCGGATAGGCCGTGCCCGCCGTCTCCTCCAGCCGTTTGGCCAGGCCTTTGGTGGCCTGGAGGAGGGAGGGCAGATAGCGGTCCAGATCCTCGCGCAGCGCGTAGCTGACGATGCCGATGGCGGCCTTGGCGGTCCCGCCGACCAGGACCGGCGCGGCGATGGAGGCGGAGCCCGGGTGGTACTCCTGCCGGGTCCGGGCGTGGCCCTGCTGCCTGATCTGTGTGAGCTGGCGGGACAGCGTGCGGCGGTCCGTGACGGTGTCGGGTGTGTACCGCTGCAGGGGCATGGCCAGGATCGCCTCCGTGAAGGCCTCGGGACTGAACGCCAGCAGCGCCTTTCCGATGCCGGTGGCGTGCAGCGGAATCCGGCCGCCGATGCGGTTCTCCACGGGGACGGACACCTCGGAGGTCAGCTTTTCGATGTAGATGGCCGCCGTGCCGTCGCAGACGGCGAGCTGGACGGTCTCCCGGCAGTCGTACTGGAGGTTGAGCAGGAAGGGCAGGGCGGTCTCGCGGAGCCGGCCGTGGAGGGGCGTGAGTACCCCCATCTCCCACAGACGTACGCCGAGTCCGTACCGGCCGGCGCCGTCGCGTTCGAGGAAGCGGCCGTCCTCCAGCTCGCCGGCCAGGCGGTACACGGTGGCGACCGGCAGTCCTGAGCGCCGTGCGAGCTGGCTGAGGGTGAGCCGCGGATGCTCGACGTCGAACGCCGCCAGCACGGCGAGCGCCCTGGCGGTGACGGACTTCGGGGGGTTGGGGGACTCACTGCTCATGGTCGGCGTTGCCCTTCGAGTTGGTGCACGGGGGTGAACTCTCCGATCCCGGCGGATCGGCGGGTCCTGCCAGGATGGTGGCGAGGGCATGAGCCGCGTTGTGCAGCTCCGGTATCAGGCACTTCACCACGGCGGGTGAGGGATCGGCCGTGGCTCCCGCCGTCCGGGGCGGCGGCGGGCTGACGGAGAGCGCCATGGGCGGGCGGTCCACGGCGTCCACCGAGACGGCGTACTCGGCCTGTCCGTCGGAGTGCACGAACCGTACCCAGCCCTGTCTCCCGAAACTGGCGATGCCCTTTTCCACCTGGTCGAACTGGGTCCGGGTCAGCGGCAGGGACTTCCTGGCCGCGGGCGTCATACGGGCGAGCAGAACCCAGCCGGCGGCCGAGTCGGCAGGGGGCAGCGTCAGTCCCGGTCCGCCACCGGGAGAGCTGGCGCCGTTGGACAGGACCTCCTCCACGCACAGCGCGCTGTGGCCGTTGTAGGTGAATACCCGCACGAGCATGCCGGTCCTGGCCGCCAGCCGGACCAGCAGGGGGCGCGAGCCCTTGCCGATCACGTCATGGGTGGGCGCCAGGATGCCCAGTTCCCAGATCCTGGCGCCGATGCTGTAGCGGCCCGCCGCGTCACGCTCGACGGCGCCGATCGCCTCCAGGTGGTTGAGCAGCCGGAAGGTGGTGGCCACCGGGAGACCGCTGCGTCGCGAAAGCTGCGAAAGCGTCATGGACCGGTGGCCTGCGTCGAAGGACATGAGGACGGCGAAGGCCCGGTGGATCACCGACTTGCCCGGGTTGCTGTTGTCCATCGCCATCGCTCCTCCCGACCGCTCGTCGTTGCGACAAAACAAGCGTAACCACCACTTCACTGAATGGAAAGGTTCGCGAAGAGATCATGGTTCGAGGTGCTCGATCAGAGACCGCGGGGTCATTTCTTTTTACTGAGTGAAAAGGCCTCTTGGTTGTGTGAGCCACCCGCGCTCATGGTGGGGTCCAGCCGCCAGCCCCTCCCGAAGACGTGAAGGAGCCGCCATGACCACGACGGACGGCGAACGGAGCCAGGGCCCGCCTTCGGGCCCGCCCGCTCCGGAGCGCGGATTCCCGGACCCCTACGAGATCGCCACTCCGGACGGCGCCGAGGGCTGGGAGGAGATGTACGCCTACCACAACCGGTTCCTGGACGGCCGGCGCGCGGAGGACTCCGCGAAGACCTGGTTCCGCAACTCGCTGCACTACCCGGAGGTCTCCTACCCCTTCGACCAGCTCACGGTCGACGGCGCCTTCACCGGCACCGGCGTCACCAACACCCGCGTGTTCGCCCTGCCGCCGGCCAAGGGCCTGGACGTACGCATCGTCAACGGCTACACGTACATGTCCACCATCCCCAGCCCGGACGCGGCCGAACAGGCGCGCCGGGCCGAGGAGTTCGGCCGGCGGGCCGGCCACTACTTCCGGAACTGGGACACGCTGTACACGGAGTGGGAGAGCCGTGTCACGGACGCCATTCGGGCCGTGCGCGACCTCAAGGTGCCCCCGCTGTCGGAGTTCGAGCCGATCGAGCGCGTACTGGAGGAGCGCGGTCCCACCCAGGGCAACGAATTGCTCGCCGCCTACCACCGGCTGCTGGAGCACGGCGACCGGATCTGGACGCTGCACTCGGAGTTCCTGAACCTCGGATACGCCGCCTACCTGCAGTTCCTCACCCTGTGCAAGGACCACTTCCCCGAGATCGACGACCAGACGATCTCCCGGATGGTCAGCGGTATCGACGTACTGCTGTTCCGCCCCGACGACGAGCTGCGCGCACTGGCCCGCAAGGCCGAGGCGCTGTCCGTCGGGGACGTCGTCCGCGCGGCCGGCACCGAGGAGGAGCTGGTCACCGGCCTGAGCGTGAGCGACGCCGGCCGACAGTGGCTGGCCGCCCTGGAGGAGAGCAAGGACCCCTGGTTCAACTTCTCCTACGGCTCGGGCATGTACCACTCCCACCGCAGCTGGATCGATGACCTGACCCTGCCGATCCGCGCCATCGGGGACTACATCGACCGCCTGCGCGGCGGCGACGACCTCGTCCGCCCGATCAAGAAGCTCCAGGCGGAACGCGACGCCGTGGTCGAGCAGTACCGATCGCTGCTGGACGAGGAGGACCTCCCCGGCTTCGACGAGGCGCTCGGTCTGGCGCGGACGGTCTTCCCGTACGTGGAGAACCACAACTTCTACGTGGAGCACTGGTTCCTCACCAACTTCTGGAACAAGGTGCGGGAGTTCAGCGCCCTGCTGCGCAAGTGGGGTCTGTGGGAGGACGTGGAGGACATCTTCTTCCTGCGCCGCGCCGAGGTCGAAGAGGCGATCGTCGACCTGCAGATGTCCTGGGGCGCCGGCGGCGGACCGCAGGGCGGCTACCACTGGCCGGAGATCATCGCGCGGCGCAAGGAGATCTACGCGGCGCTCAGCGCGTGGAACCCGCCGCCGGCCCTGGGGCCGGTCCCGGAGCGGGTCGACGAGCCGCTGACCATCATGCTCTGGGGCATCACCCCGGAGACCGTCGAGCGCTGGCTGGCCGCCCAGGACGGCGACGCGAACGGCACCACCCTCACCGGCTTCGCCGGATCGCCCGGCATCGCCGAGGGCCGCGCCCGTGTCGTACTGCGGCCGGACGAGCTCGACACCGTGCAGGACGGCGAGATCCTGGTGGCCCCGGTCACCAGCCCGAGCTGGACCCCGGTGTTCGGCCGGATCCGCGGAGCGGTGAGCGACATCGGCGGCATCATGTGCCACGCCGCGATCGTCTCGCGCGAGTACGAGCTTCCCGCCGTCGTCGGCACCGGCTTCGGCACCACGGCCATCACGACCGGTCAGCTGATCCGGGTCGACGGCAACACCGGCACCGTGACCGTCCTGGAAGAGACCGTCGAGGTCCCGTAGGACCCGGGCCCCGCGGGATGCACTTCGGCTGACAAGGACGAACAGTGGGAAAGTACACCAGAAGTTTTCATCAACTCGGCGCAGCGGACCGGTCGTTGGTCGGAGGCAAGTGCGCGAGCCTCGGCGAGCTGGTCCGGGCCGGTCTGCCCGTCCCGGACGGGTTCGCCGTGACGGTCGACGCCTACGAGGACGCCAGGGACGCCTCCGACCTGCGCGAGCGGCTGAAGCATCTGGTCCGCGGCGCAGACCCCGACAGCCCGCAGTCCCTGCAGGCCGCCCATGAGCGGGCCACCGTGCTGATCCTGGAGGGGGACCTGCCGGCCGCCGTCGAGGAGGACATCCGCGCGACCTACCTGGAGCTCTCCCGGGAGACCGTCCGTCGCCGTGGCACGGGCGACCCGGACCGCACTCCGGTCGCCGTCCGTTCCTCCTCCGTCGACGAGGACGGCGACGCCGCCAGCTTCGCCGGTCAGCAGGAGACCTACCTGTGGGTGGTGGGCGCGGACGCCGTAGTCGCCAAGGTGCGCGAGTGCTGGGCGAGCCTGTACACGCCCCAGGCGATCGCCTACCGCTGCGGCATGTCGGACACGGACGGCAACGAGGCGTCCAGGATCTCGGTCGCGGTGCAGCTCATGGCGAACGCGGACGTCGCAGGGGTCACCTTCACGGTCAGTCCGCGTACCGGCGACCGCTCGGTCATTGCCGTCAACGCCAGCTGGGGGCTCGGACAGGCGGTGGTCTCCGGCGAGGTGACCCCCGACGAGTACTGGCTGACCAAGGCCGGCCCCAAGGTCACCGAGCGCCGGATTGCCACCAAGCTCCATGAATACGTGCCCGCCCCGGACGGCAGCGGTGTGATCCTTCGCGAGGTGGCGGAGTCCCGTCGTGAGGTCGCCTGTCTCGGCGAGAGCGACCTGATGCAGCTCGCGGAGATCGCATTGCGCGTGGAGCGGCACTACGGCTGTCCGCAGGATATCGAGTGGGCACTGGAACACGACGCCGACGGCACCTGCCGGGTGATGCTGCTCCAGGCCAGGCCGGAGACCAACTGGCGCAGACGTAAACGGGACAAGGGCCACGGCACCACCAAGGCCACGACCGACCTGCTCGGCTTCATCGCCTCCGCCGCGAAGGGAGGAGCCCGATGAGTACCGACGCCTCACCGAACTGGCAGGACATCCTGGACCTTGTGGCCCAACTGGACGAGGGCGGCTACGAGTTCGCCGACGTCGAGTTCGGCGACGTACGGGTGCGGATGTCCCGCTCGGCGGAACTCCCGCCGGACCAGCGGCCCGCACCGCCACTCCAGGCGCCCGAAGCCGAACCGACCCCGACTCCCGCCGTCGAGGGCACGCCCGTCCTCGCCCCGATGATCGGCGTCTTCTACCGCGCGTCCTCGCCCAGCGCGCCGCCTTTCGTGGAGCCCGGCACGACGGTCGAACCGGACACCACCGTCGGGATCGTCGAGGTGATGAAGCTGATGAACCCGGTGACCGCCGGGGTCGCCGGCACGCTCACCGACTTCCTGGTCAAGGACGGGGAGCAGGTCGAGTTCGGCCAGCCGCTCGCCGTCGTCGCCGAGGCGGGCCGGTCATGAGCGACGACCGGGCCCCCGTGGTCCTGGTGGCCAACCGGGGTGAGATCGCGACGCGGATCATCGCCGCCGCCCGGCGTATCGGAGCCCTCCCGGTGCTGGCCGCCAGCACCGCGGACACCGGCTCCCGTGCCGCACGGCTGGCCGATCGCGTCATCGTCATCGGCCCGGCGCAGGCCGGCCAGTCCTACCTGCGGCCGGAGTACGTCGCCCAGGCCGCCGTGCACGCCGGCGCGGACGTCGTCCACCCCGGCTACGGATTCCTGAGCGAACAGCCCGAGCTGGCCGAACTGCTGGCCGCCGAGAGCATCGCCTTCGCCGGCCCGCGGCCCGAGACGCTCCGCGCGGTCGGGGACAAGAGCAGCGCCCGGAAGGTGGCCGTGGCCGCCGGTGTCCCGGTGGCCCCCGCCGTCGAGGTGGACGACCCGCACGCGGTGGTCCACCTCGCCGCGTCCATCGGCTATCCGCTGCTGATCAAGGCCGTCCACGGCGGCGGCGGGCGCGGTATCCGCCTGGTGACCGACGACGCCGAACTCGCCCGGCTGGCCCCGCAGGCAGCGGCCGAGGCACAGGCCGCCTTCGGCAACGGCGCGCTCTATCTGGAGCGCTTCTACCCGGCGGCCCGCCACGTCGAGGTGCAGGTCTTCGGGGACGGCGGAGGCGGCGCGCAGATCTTCGGGGACCGGGACTGCTCGGTGCAGCGCAGACACCAGAAGCTCATCGAGGAATGCCCCGCGCCAGGGCTCACTGAGGCCAGGCGCGCGGTGCTGCACGACTCCTCCCGGGCGCTGGTACGGGCCCTGCGCTACCGGGGCGCCGGAACCGTCGAGTTCCTCGTGGACACCGAGTCCGAGGACGTGGTCTTCCTGGAGATGAACGCCCGTATCCAGGTCGAGCACCCGGTGACCGAAGAGGCGTACGGAATCGACCTGGTGGCGGCGCAGCTGCGCCTGGCCCTCGGCCGGGACCCGGAGTTGCCCGACGTCCCGCCGGTCCCGCCGGCCACCGCCATCGAACTGCGCATCAACGCCGAGGACCCGGACGACGGCTTCCGGCCCAACCCCGGAGTCATCGACCACGTGCGGTGGCCCACCGGGCCGGGCATCCGTGTGGACACCCATGTCGAGGACGGCTACGCCTTCCCGCCGTACTACGACAGCCTGATGGCCAAGTTGATCGTCCGCGCCCACAGCCGCCCCGCCGCGCTGGCGGCCGCGCGCTCCGCGGCGCGATCGGTGGTCCTTGACGGCGTGCGCACCACCTTGCCGCTGCATCAATTCGTGCTCTCCCACCCGGACTTCGTCCACGGCCGGGTGAGCACCTCGTGGTTCGGGCCGGTCTGGGAACAGCGGCAGAACCAGCGAAAGGAGGCCGCCCGATGACCGCGCCCACCGACGCGCCGGCCGCGACGAGGACCGGCCGGCAGCACAAGACGATTCGCCTGGTCGACACCAGTCTGCGGGACGGCAACCAGAGCCTGTGGGGCGCCACCGGACTGACAACGGGCATGGTAGAGGCCGTCGGCCCCTTCCTGGACCGGGTGGGGTACGAGGCGATCGACTTCACCAGTTCGACCCACCTCGCCATGGGCGTGAAGTTCCACCGCGAGAACCCCTGGGAGCGCATCTCGCGCATGCGCGCGGTCATGCCCGACACCCCGTTGTCGGCCATCACGACGGGCATGCGCTTCATGTCCTGGGAGAAGGCCTCCGAGACCGTGATGCGCATGGCGCTGCGGCTGCTGGCCCGGCACGGGCTGCGTCGGCTGCAGATCGCCGAGCCTATGAACGACGTCGACTCCCTGCTCCGGGTGGCCCGTTGGGCCAAGGAGGAGGGGGTGGAGCGGGTGGTGGCGGCGGTGACATTCACCGAGAGCCCAGTCCACACCGACGAAAGCTACGCCCGCAACGTCCGCGCGTATCAAGCCAGTTCGTACGTCGACTCCGTCTACGTCAAGGACCCCGGCGGACTGCTCACCGTGGAACGCACCCGGCAGCTGATCCCGGACATCCGCCGCGCCGCAGGTGACAAGTCCCTTGAGCTGCACAGCCATTGCACCACCGGCGCCGCCTCCCACCTGTACCTGGCGGCCGCCGAGCTCGGCGTGGACGTACTGCATACCGGGCTCGGGCCACTGGCCAACGGCACCGCCCAGCCCAGCCTGGAGAACCTGCTGGGCAACCTCGACGCCCTCGGTATCCCGGTGCGCGCGGACCGCGACGCGGCCTCCGCCGCCGCCGAGATCCTCCACGCCATCGCCGACTCCCAGGGGCTGGCGGCAGGGGAGCCCACCGAGTACGACCTGAGCTTCCACGTGCACCAGGTCCCCGGCGGGATGATGTCCACCCTCAGACGCCAGCTCGGCGAACTGCGCATGCTGGACCGGCTGCCCGCCGTCATCGAGGAGGTCGGGCGGGTCCGCGCGGAGCTCGGTCATCCGATCATGGTCACGCCGTTCAGCCAGTTCGTGGGCAGCCAGGCGCTGATGAACGTACTGGCCACCGGCTCCGGCCAGGAACGCTACAGCCGTGTCCCCGACGAGGTGGTGCGCTTCGTCCTCGGTCACTTCGGCACTCCGCAGGGAGAGATCGCGCCGGAGGTCGCTGAGAGGGTCGCCGCTCTGCCCCGCACCCAAGAGCTGGCCGTGCCCCCGGCCGAGAGGTCCCTGGCCGAGCTGCGCGAGGAGTACGGCCGCCGGGCCGGCCGTGAACTGCCCGAGGAGGAGCTGCTGTTGCGCCTGGTCCTTCCGCAGGACCAGGTGGACGCGATGCTCGCCGCCGGACCGGCCCTGCGCTGGTCCCCGACCGGCGTCGGCCACGCCACCGCCCCGGTGACGGGCGTCGCGGACTTCATCAGGGCCGCGCATCGGCTCCCGCGGTGGAAGTACCTCGCGGTGACCCGGGGCACGGAGCGTGTGGAGCTGCGCCGTACGGGGACCGGAGGCGACCGGTGAGCGCGATGGACATGGTGCACCAGGAGGAGCGGCGGGCGGAGCTGCTCGCCAGGCTCGCCGAGGTGCGCGGCGTGATGTTCGACATCGACGGCTGCCTGGTGCTCTCCGACGGTCCCAGTGGCCACGGAGGCCGGGTCCTGAGCGGCGCCCGTGAGGTCATCGACCTGGTGCGGGCCACTGGACGGAGCATGGCCGTGTTCACCAACGGCTCCATGCAGACCACCGGCCGGATAGCCGAGACCCTGCGCTCGCTCGGCCTGGATGTGCGCGACGAAGAAGTGCTCACACCGGCCGTGGTCGCGGCGGAGACGATACGGGCCCGGCACCCCGGGCGGCCCGTGCTGGTCTTCGGCGGCCCCGGCGTGCAAGGGGAGTTCCGGCAGCGCGGCATCCCCATGGTGGACCTGGACCGGGCCATCGCCGGGGAACCGACGGGCGCGGCCGCCGTGGTCATCGGCTGGGACACCGGATTCGGCCGGGACAAGCTCCAGGTGGCCGCCGAGGCCGTGCTGGCCGGCGCGACGATCTACTGCACGTCCGACGCTCCGTCGTTCGCCTCCGAACACCGCCTGAACGTGGGCGTGTCCGGGTTCATCGCCAGCGGCCTCAGCCACGTCACGGGCCGCCCCTACCGCGTCCTCGGGAAACCGTCGCGAGAAGCCCTGGACCTGCTGGCCGGACGGCTGCGGGTCAGGCCGGAGCAGATGCTCATCATCGGCGACGACCTCGACCTGGAGTGCGCGATGGCCAGGTCCGCCGGTGCCCTGGGATTCCTGGTCACCACCGGCACGAGTTCCGCCGCCGACGCCGCGGCGGCCTCGCCGGACCGGCGTCCGGACTTCGTGGCGGATGGCCTGACGGAGGTACTGGACCTGCTCGCGCTCGCGTCTCGGCAGGGCCGGGGACGGACGACCAGCACAGGAGAGGAAGGCGACGATGTCGGCCAACGGCAACGCGGTTCATGACAGTACGGCGGACGACCGACAGATCACCTGGCAACCCACCGCGCAACAACGGGAGTTGACCCGTCTGTGGGACTTCATGTCCTGGGTGGCCGAGCACCGCGACGTCCGGCTGACGGACTACCGCGAGGCCTGGCGGTGGTCGGTCCGGGAACCGGCCGAGTTCTGGGGCGCGGTGCGGGAGTACTTCGGAGTGGTGGGCGAGGGTTTCCAAGGGCCGGCGCTGGCCGAGGAACGCATGCCCGGAGCGGTCTGGTACCCGCACGCACGGCTGAACTTCGCCGAGAACGTCCTGCGCCACGCGCGCGATCCGCATCTCGCGGACACCACGGCCGTGCTGACCGTCGACGAGGACGACACCGTCTCCGAGCTCACCTGGCACCAACTCGCCTCCCAGGTCGCGTCGTTGGCGGCACACCTCAAGCGCTTGGGCGTCGAACCGGGGGACCGGGTGGCGGCCGTACTGCCGAATCTGCCCGAGGCCGTCGTCGGGCTGTTGGCCTCCGCGAGCATCGGGGCGGTCTGGACGATCAGTTCGCCCGACCTGTCCGCCCAGGCCACCCTGGACCGGCTGCGCCAGCTTGAACCGAAGATCCTGATCGGCGTGGACGGCTACCGGTTCAACGGCAGGGAGTTCCGCCGGCTGGACCACCTGGCCGAGGTCGAGGCCGGGCTGCCGGGTCTGCGGCACACCATTCTCGTGCGGCACCTGGAGCCCGAGGGCGAGGCTACGGACTCCGGCCACCTGGACTTCGCCGCCCTCGTGGCGGACGACGTCGAACCCGACTTCGCCCGGTTGCCCTTCGACCACCCGCTCTGGGTCCTCTTCTCCTCCGGTACCACCGGCGCGCCCAAGGGGATCGTCCACGGACACGGCGGCATGACCCTGGAGGCGCTCAAGGGGACCGGCCTGAACCAGGACATGGGTCCGGGCGACCGTTACTACGTCGCCGCGAACACCTCCTGGATGGTGTGGAACACCCTGGTCAACAACCTCATGTCCGGCGCTTCCGTGGTCACCTACGCCGGGTCGCCCACTTTCCGCCGCAAGGACCGGCAGTTCGAGATCATCGCGCTGACCGGCGCGACGATGTTCGCCACCGGCGCCGCTTATCTGTCCCTGGTGGAGAAGGCGGCGCTGGAGCCCGGCAAGGAGTGGGACCTGTCCAGGCTCCGTTCCGTCCTGTCCACCGGTTCGCCGCTGCCGGACTCGACCTGGCGATGGGTGCACGACCACGTCAAGCACGACGTGCACCTCGGCTCCGACACGGGCGGTACCGACATCTGCAGCGGGTTCATCGGCTCGAACCCGCTGGAACCGGTGCACCTGGGCCGGCTCCAGGGACCGCTGCTCGGTGTGGCGGTCGAGGCCTGGTCCGAGGCAGGGGAGCGGGTCGTCGGAGAGGTGGGGGAGATGGTCGTCACCCGCCCCATGCCCTCAATGCCGCTGTTCTTCTGGGGAGATGAGGACGGCGCGCGGTACCGCGGCTCGTACTTCGAGAAGTTTCCAGGCGTGTGGACCCAGGGCGACTGGATAACCGAGACGCCCGAGGGCGAGTTCATCGTGCACGGACGGTCGGACGCCACCCTCAACCGGCAAGGGGTCCGCCTCGGCAGCGGCGACATATACGCCGCGCTGCAGCATGTTCCCGAGGTCCGCGACGCCCTGGTCATCGGAGTGGAGCGGCCGGACGGCGGTTACTGGATGCCGCTCTTCGTGGTCCTCGACGACAGCGTCCGGCTCACCGACGAACTCAAGGCGAGGGTCAACGCGACGATCCGGGGGCGCACTTCGCACCGGCACGTCCCGGACGACATCATCGTGGCGCCCGCCGTGCCGGTGACCCACGCGCAGAAGAGGACCGAGATTCCGGTGAAGAGACTCTTCGTCGGACACGACCCGGACTCCGCCGTCAACCGCGGCTCCCTGGCCAATCCCGAAGTGATCGACTGGTACGTCGAACAGGCCCGGCGGTTCCGTCAGGAGCACGCCGCATGACGTCGCGCGAGGACGTGGCACGACTCGCCGAAGTCTCCCCCTCGGTCGTCAGCTACGTACTCAACAAGGGCCCACGCCCGGTGGCGCCGGCCACCAGGGAACGCGTCCTCGCGGCGGTGCGCGAGCTCGGCTACCGTCCCAAGAGCGCGGCCCGTGCACTGCGCCTGAGCCACACCATGACGCTCGGCCTGGTCATCCCGGACTTGGCCAACTCGTACTTCGCGGAGCTGGCCACGGCGCTTGAGGACCAGGCCTGGGCAGCCGGATACGCCCTGCTGGTCGGCAACTCGGCCGGCAGCGCGGACCGTGAGGCCGGATACGTCCAGACCTTCCTGGACCGCCAGGTCGACGGGCTGCTGCTGACCCCGGCCCACCGCGGCCAGCCGTGGCACGCACGCCTCGCCCGTACCGGAGTGCCCAGTGTGGCTGTCGACCGCGAGGTACGGGCGGCGTCGATCTCCCACGTACTGGTGGACAACGTACGTGGCGCCCATCAGGCCACCGAGCATCTGCTCCGTCACGGACGCCGCCGGATCGGCTGCATCGCCGGGCAGCTGGGCCTGCGCCCCACCACGGACCGGGTGACCGGCTGGCGCACCGCGCTGGAGGCGGCCGGCCTCCGGGCGGGCTCGGGCTCGGGAGGCCGCACCGGCTGGCAGGCCCGGCCCGCCGCGGCCCCGCTGCTGCACGGCTCCTACGGACGCCTGGAGGGATACCGCGCCGCACTCGCTCTGCTGGCTCACGACCGCTCGGTGGACGCGCTGTTCGTCACCTCCGACGAACAGGCCGCCGGGGTACTGCGCGCCGCGCACGAGCTGGGCATCCGGATCCCGGACGACCTCGCGGTGGTCTCCTTCGACGGCACCACCGCCGGCGCGTACAGCACCCCTGCCCTGTCGACGATGCGCCAGCCCGTCGAACAGCTGGCCCGTACCGCGATGATGCGACTCACCGGCCTGATGCGGGACCCGGACCTGCCGCCCGGACGCGACGTGCTGCCCGCCGAACTGCTCGCCCGCGGATCCTGCGGCTGCCCTGCCCCAGAAAGCGCTCCGCCGTCGCACCCGGGAAAACATGCCGCGGTCGAGGACCACCAAATGGCGTGAGGACAGGCCCCGTTGATCCCGTTGACAACTACAGTCCCGCCGCATGACACAGGACACACCCCACCCCCAGTCCTCCGATTCCTCCCCCCACCCGCTCGGCCCGTCGAGGCGCCGGGTGCTGCTCGCGGGCGGCGCGGGCCTCGCGGTGGCCGGACTCGCGGCCTCCGCCTCCGCGCCCTCGGCGTCTGCATCGGCCTCGGCGGTTGCGTCGGCCGAGACCACCGCGCCGGCCTGTTACTCGCTCGCTCCCGAGGCCATCGAGGGCCCGTACTTCCTCGACTACGACCTGTTCCGGCGAGACCTGACGGAAGACCGCACCGGCATCCCGTTCACCCTCGGGCTCACGTTCATCGACGTGGTCACCTGTGAGCCGCTGCGAGGTGCCGCCATCGACATATGGAGCTGTGACGCGACGGGCGTCTACTCCGGCTACACCGAGATCGGCAACGACACGCCACCGCCGGCCGGCGGCGCGCACATACCTCCCACCGACGACCTCACGTACCTGCGGGGCTCACAGATCACCAACGGCCACGGCAAGGTCGAGTTCCGCACCATCTTCCCGGGTTGGTACATCGGCCGTACCGTCCACGTCCACGTGAAGGTGCACGTCGGCGGTGAGCTGACGCCGGACGGCTACGAAAGCGGAGAGGTCGCCCACACGGGCCAGCTGTACTTCCCCGAAGACGCGGTCCTTGCCAGCGGCGACGTCGCCCCGTACAACACCAATACCCTCACGCGCACGACGCTCGACGAGGACCGGTTCTACGGCGGGGGCGGCGCCGTGGACGGCCTGCTCGATCTGTCGTACCGTCCGGACGCGATCGAGCGCGGGGTCCACGGCAGCCTGGTCGTAGGGGTGGACCCGAGCGCGACACCGGCGACATCGGGCTCGTAGGCGATCGCAGTCCGACCGAGGGCGGGCCCTGGACGAAGGGTCCTTTTCGATGGCGGTCGTACGATGGGCTGAGCGCATCGACGTCATCGCAAGGAGTCACCGTGGCCCGCCCTCGTACCGCCGTCCGGACAGTGGAGCACCCCGACCTTTCGGAGGTCTCGCTTCAGCAGGTCCTGGAGGCGCTGGTGGATCCGGTGCGGCGGATGGTGGTGTCACAGCTGGTTCGGGCCGGTGAGGACCTGAGCTGCGGCACCTTCGTGGCTCCGGTGTCGCCCTCGACGCTCACGCACCACTTCAACGTGCTGCGCGAGGCAGGCGTGGTCCGGCAGTACTACATCGGGACGTCGAAGATGAACACGCTGCGTGCGGACGAGATGGAGGAACGGTTCCCCGGCCTGCTGTCGGCGGTGATGGCCGCCTCCACCGAATGATTATTTCGATGACGGTCGAGATTTGACGGCCATCGAAGCTTGGGGCAAGGTGAGTCTCGGCACCGGGCAAGTTCGGTGCACTTCCCCCATTCCCGTCCCCAGGATGGATGCGCCATGGCACGACTCGTACAGTTCGACCGGCTCGGCGGCCCCGAGGTACTGACTCTCCACGAAGTAGAAGTGAGTGCCCCGGGCGCTGGAGAGGTGCGGATCCGCGTCGACGCGATCGGCCTGAACCGGGCCGAGATCATGTTCCGCGAAGGCAGCTACTTCGACCAGCCGGTCTTCCCTTCCTCGCTCGGCTATGAGGCCGCCGGCGTGGTCGACGCGGTCGGCGAGGGCGTGGACGGTTTCGCCGAGGGCGACCCGGTCGCGGTCGTGCCGGCGTTTCTGCAGAGCGAGTACGGCACCTATGGCGATCACGTCATCGTCCCGGCCTCGGCCGTGGTGCCGCGCGCCGCGGACGTCGCCCCCGACCGGGCGGCGGCTGTGTGGATGGCCTACATCACCGCCTATGGCCCCCTTGCCGAGAGCGGCCGGGTGCGTCCCGGGGACCACGTCCTGATCACGGCGGCCTCCAGCAGTGTCGGCCTGGCCGCCATCCAGATCGCCCGCCACGTCGGCGCGATCCCGATCGCCACCACGCGCGGCGCAGCCAAGAAGCAGCGTCTCCTGGACGCCGGCGCGGCCCATGTCATCGTGACCGACGACGAGGACCTGCCCGCCCGAATCAAGGAGATCACCGACGGCGTGGGCGTCCGCCTCGCCTTCGACCCGGTCGCCGGCCCCGGCGTCGAGACCATCGCCCAGGGCATCGCCCCCGGCGGCTTCCTGGTCGTCTACGGCGCCCTCGACCAGCGCACCACCCCGCTGCCCAACGCACAGTCCTACCCGGCGCTGACCAGCAGCACCTACACTCTCTTCGAGATCACCACAGATCCCGAACGCCTGCGCCGCGCCGTCGCGTTCGTCAACGCCGGTCTCACGTCGGGATCCTTCACTCCGGTCGTGGACCGCACGTTCGACCTCGCGGACATCGCCGAGGCCCACCGCTACATGGCAGTCAACGGCCATGTCGGCAAGATCGTCGTCACAGTCACCCACGACGACACGACGGCGTGAACCGGACCGTCCGCCGGAAGGGGGTCCGAACCGAGCTGTCCACCACCGGGCGGGCATGCTCGTCGACCCCCTTCGGGCGGGCGGTCGGCGAACCAGTCACGCAGCACGCGTGCGACGTCCTCCGGGAGGCGTAGGACATGTCCGATCCCGCCGTCACGGCAGCCCAGTCGTCAGCGTTCACCATGCTGCTCCACGACGTGCGCCGGGTGGCGGGCGTCGATCTCGCCGTGGGCGCTCTCATGGCCCCCGACGCCGACCACTTGGTCATCGACAGGCTCGTGGGCGTCACCACCGAGGGCCTGCGCGACCTGCGTGTCTCCGTCGGCGCGGGGCTGGGCGGCAAGGCGACGCTCCTGGCGAAACCGGTACAGGTCCAGGACTACTGCAGTGCTGGCGGGATCAGCCACGACTACGACGACGCCGTACGCCGGGAACGGATCCGCGCTTCCTTCGCCGTTCCGATCCGGGTGCCCCGGGGCCCTCGGGGCGTTCTCTGGGGTGCTCTGCGCCATGAGTGCGTCTTCGGCGACCGGGTCATCGGCGACGTCATGACGGTCGTACGGGCCCTGGAGCGGGACCTGGCCGAGGAGCTGGCCGTGAGCCGCCGCCTGGAGAACCTGCGGGCAGCGGTGGGAGGGACGGTCACGGAGGGCGGGCGTGCGGCCGGGGACGCGATGGCGAGCGTGGCCGAGCGTCGTCGGCTCGTCGGCATCTGCTCGGAACTCGTACACATCGCGTCCTCGATTCCGGACGGACCCCAGCGGCAGCAACTCGAAGCCCTCGTCCGGCGCTTGACCGACGAGGCCATCGACGGCGTACCGCCCGATCCGGCCGCGGCGCCGGGTGATCGACGGCCGGCACGTCCGGGCCTGACCGTCCGCGAACGGGAGATCCTGGCCGAGGTCGCGCTCGGCGCGACGAACCGGGAGATCGCCGCGAAGCTCGGCATCGGCGCCGAAACCGTGAAGTCGAGCCTCACCTCCAGCATGCGCAAGCTCGGCGTGCCCAACCGTGCTGCTCTGGTGGCCGTCGCCCTCTGCCCGGAACGCCTGCGCTGACCCCCCGTTCGGGGGGTGCACACAGACGACGCGTTGCCCTCGTACCGGTCGACTCTCATGCTGATCATCACCCCCAGCCATCCGCTGTCAGCCCCGCCCTGATCAGCACCACGAGAGACACGATCCACCATGCGCAACGACCTCGAAGGTCCCGCAACCACCACCGCCGCACCCCCCGTACCAGGACGAGGCCGGAGGGACCGCGCGAGGTCGCGTGGCGGCCTCGTCGGTCGCATCGCCCGGGGCGCGCTCCTGGTGGCCGCCCTGCTCCTCGCCCTGTTCCTTCTGCTCGGCCAGCTCCAGGCGGTGCTGCCGGTCAGCTGGTGGTCGCCGTTCCTGAACGTCCTGCCGATCGAGCTCTTTCTCCTCGTCGTCGCCATAGCCCGGGACGTGCTCGGCTCATGGGCCCTCGTGCTGGCGGCCCTGGCCCTGGGCGCGGGTGTGTTCGCACTGCGCCGCCATGGCCGGCGACGGCTGCCCCTCGCCCTCTCCGCGATCAGCGGAACAGCTTTGCTGCTCGCCCTGGCCACCACCACCGTGCAGGTCATCTCGGTACACGGTGCCACCGGCCAGTGGTTCCTGTTCTCGCCGGCCACGCCCGCGAGCGCGACCGGCCGGGAGCCCGACCGGACCGTCACCTACGCCACCCTCGGCGGCGAACAGATGAAGGCTGATCTGTACCTGCCGGATACCGCATCGGCGTCGGCTGCCCCGCTGGTCGTCAGCATCCACGGCGGTGGCTTCATCAGCGGCAGCCGCGGCCCCACCGTCTATACGAGCTGGCTGGCCGACCAGGGATACGCGGTCCTCGACGTCGACTACCGGCTGGCCACCGCCACCGAGCACACCTGGAACACCGCCGACGCCGACGTCGGCTGCGCCATGACCTGGGCCACCGCACATGCCTCCGAATACGGCCTGGACATGGACCGCGTGGCCACCTTCGGCGGATCCGCGGGCGGCAACCTGGCCATCAATGTCGCCTACAAGGCCAACGCGGGTACCTTGGAGCCCAGTTGTGGTAAAGCTGACCAACTGCCCAAGGTCAACGCCGCGATCGGCGCCTATCCCGTGGTCGATCTCTCCACCTCGGTGGGCGAGGGCGCGTACGGCAAGGAGTCCGGCGACTGGTACGTCGGCGGTGACCCCGCCCAGTACCCGGAGCGCTACGAGGCCGTCGACTCCGTGAACCAGATCAGCAAGGACGCCCCGCCGACCCTGATCGTCCAGGGCTCCCGGGACCACCTCGTCTTCGCCGACCACACCGAGGCCTTCGCGGACAAGCTGACGACTGCAGGTGTCACCCACAGCTACGTCGAACTCCCCTTCATGGAACACGCCTACGACAGTGTCGCCGCCGACATCGGCACCAAGGCCACGCGGGCACTGACGCTGCCGTGGCTCCAGGAGTACATCGGAGGCTGACGAACTCCTGCTCTCCCGGGCCACGAACCTCAGCACACCGCGCGCGACACCGCTGCCCGAGGAGTCCCGCTCACATGTCCACCCATTGACGACCCATTGACGACCCATGCGGGTTGCCTGCCCCGCACAGAACGGAGCAGGCAACCTCACCTTCCGCCCACCGAAGGCAGGGCATGTCCGCCGAACCCGATGACTCGATTGCCCATCCCTCCGCCAAGCCCCTACCTCGACGGCGCGGCCCGCGAGGCCGATCCGATCTGCGCCAAGGGCCGCGGCGAGGCCGTCCACATCGGCTTGACGCCCGTTGTCGCGAACGCGGTCTTCCACGTCACCAGGCGCCGGATCCATGCTCTGCCCGTCACGGCCGAAGCCGTCCTACGAGCAACTGAACCGTTCCCTCAAAACGTCCGGCGGCCAACCCCCGCCCGTCCGCCGGACACCAGGGCCGCCGTCGCGACCGTCCCCCGCAGCGCGGCGGCGGCCCGCCCGCCTCTGCCACGGGTCACCGAAATCGCGTCCATGCTCAACAGCGTCGACATACTGCACCGTTGGTGCCACGAGTCACGCCCCTTCGCCGTAGGTGGTGGTGCGGTCCTCGGCGTCTGCCAACCGTGGTGCTCTGAGCAGTTCTCGCCTTGGCCAACGCCCACGGCACAAAGCCTCGCGCCAACCGTTGACACCCGGCCCGCAGAGTCACCGATCACATGCCGCCTGCCGGAGCGGTGGAGACGAGGTATTGGTGACTACGGAAGCCGCAGGACGCCAGGGGCACGATCCTCGAAGATCGTGATCAGCCATTCGAAGACGGTCGGCCCGTGCTCTGTTCGCGCCGCAGCCAGATCCTTGCTGACAGCAGGACGGTTCGTGGGATGGCACCGTGAGAGGCGAATCTCCAGCTGTCGAGCGGTCTCCGGATAGCCCAGGTACTCGCGGGATGCCTGGTGGTCACGCCATTCGACAGCGTAGTCATCGTCGTCGGGCTGCCCGAAGCCACCGCTGAGGCAGTCGGCGAAGGCGTCGAGGTTCTTGCCGAAGTAGCCTCCAGGGCCGTTGACCGCCTCGCCGATGAGTCGCCAGAAGTCCTCCAGGGTCCTCACCTGAGTGCCGTCCAGCACGTATATCGCCGTCACGGTACGAAGGATACGTCCAGCTCGCCGGACTAGGAGTAGTGGCGCTCGGCCTGGTCAGGGGGCGGTGTCGTGGACGAGGGCCGTGGGTAGAGGGACGCGGTAAGCCGCGTAATCGCATGCGATAAACCTGGCGACGTCGGCGATCATCCCCGGGATACTGGTCGCCCATGGATGAGGTCAAAGTCGTCGTCGCCCATTCCGAGCGCGCGACTCTGCGCGTCGGTGACGTGTTCTTGAAGGTGGACGCCGATCAGGCGCGCATCGACGTCGAGGTCGAGATGATGTCCCTCGCGCCGGTCCCGACCCCGGAGGTCCTGTGGTGCAAGCCGCCCGTGCTTGCGATCGCCGCGGTCCCGGGGAGGACGCTTGGGCGCCTCGGCGGGCCGTCGACCGGGTCGTCGGCGGCATGGGCCGCGGCGGGCGCCGCCATCCGGAGGTTGCACGACGCGCCGCTGCCGCCCCTGCCGGGCCAGGCCGGCAGGAGCATCGTCGCGCTGGCGGCGGAACTCGACGACGAGTGCGAGTTGCTCGTGACGAACGGCGTTCTGCCCGCCGACCTGATCACCCGCAACCGTCAGGTCGCCGAGGCCGCGCTTCGGCCGTGGACTCCGGCGTTCACACACGGCGATCTGCAGATCGCGCACGTCTTCGTCGACGGCGATGAGGTCACGGGCATCATCGACTGGTCCGAGGCGGGTCAGGGCGATGCCCTGTACGACCTCGCCACCTTCACGCTCGGACACGAGGAGCACCTCGCCGACGTCGTCGCCGGCTATGGCACCGATATCGACCTCGACGTGATCCACGCGTGGTGGTCGTTGCGAAGCCTGCTGATAGTTCGCTGGCTGAGCGAGCATGGCTTCGACCCGTTCGCACCGGGCTGTGAGGTCGACGTGCTGAGGTCCCGGATGTGAGCCTGCGCGGGCCCGACTGCTACGGGTGCGTTCTGGCGCGTCGAGCAGTCCATCTGCTCAAGCTCATCGCCTGTGCTCGATCCGGACAAAATGCGGTGCGGAGTCGTCGCTCAGCGGATTACGCCGCAGGCGAGGGCGACGAACGCGTGGTGGGGTGGATGTCGTCGCGCATCTCCCAGCGGATGCGCAGGCGGCGGAACCAGTGCAGCAGCGCGACCGCTCCTTCCACGAGCTAGCGGTAGACGCCCAGGCCGGAGCCGTGCCCGGTGCCGCGCCGAGCGAGGTGCGGGGTGACCTGGAACTGGCGGACCTTATAGGACAGTTCATGGCGACGTAGCACCCGATCATGATCCGACTCGCAAGATCACTTGACGACCAGTTCTAGGCGCCGCCACCGCCACCGCCACCGCCGCTGCCGCCGGGCTCGTCCAGGGTGATGTCGTCGGCGTAGTAGGTGCCCTGTGCGTACCAGCCGTGGACGTAGATCGTGGCGTTGGTCTGGGAAGGGCCTGTGGTGAAGGAGACGGTCAGTGGGCTGTATTGGGAGGGGGAAGTGGTCCAGGTGGAGGCACCGCCGTTCACGCCCAGGTAGACGTTGGAGCCGCGGAACCAGCCGCTGAGTGAGTAGGTGGTGTTCGGCCGTACCGCGACGGTCTGATTGCACTGCGCGGTGTCGCTCGAATTCACCGTCCCCTGGAGGGCCTTGGACCCTCCGTGGACGGGGGAGGAGACGATCGAGCCCGGGTTGCCGGTGCAGCTCCAGGGCGAGAGGCTGCCCGACTCGAAGCCGGGGTTGGTCAGGACGTCGGCGGCCCCGACCGCGCCCGGAGCGACCGGCGTCGGAGCGGCAGAGGCGATCGGCGGGGGCGCGGCCGGGGTGGCGTCGGTAGGGCTGGGGATCAGCAGAGAGCAGCCGAAGCCGGCAACGGCCGCCGCGACGACCGCGATCGGCGCGGCCGTCCGGCGCTGTCCGGGCCCGAGGCGCGGGCGGCCGCCGGGGCGCGGCGGGCGGGCGTCGCCGCCGGGCGCGGGGAGTTGCTCCGTCCTGTCGTCGGGGACAGGCGGAAGTTCCTCTGTCTCCCCGTCGGTCCAGGTGTGGGGGACGGGCGCGGCCACAGCCTCGTGGCTGCGGTAGTTCTTGTCCTGGCGTATGTCTTCGAGCAACTGGGCCAGCGCGTCGGTGCGGCGCGGGCGCAGCACGCGGATGGGCTCCAGCACGGGGCGGTCGTCCGGTGAGTCGGACGCGGGCGGTGTGGGCACGGTGCTGTCCTTCCGTCCCGTGGTAGAGACCTGAGCTGTCCCTCTGGAATTGATACGCAACACCGGCTCCGGAGGTTCAGCCGGGCGCCGCGCCCGGGGAAGTCACGCGGAACGCAAGGGAGGTCAGGGAGAGTCGTACGTCGACCTCGGCACGAAGCGTGGAGCCCGGCTTTCCGGGACTGGCCACCGTGGCGCGGCACCGAGCGATTCCTCCCTTTCAGGAGCGGGGGAGTTGCAGCTGCGGCGGCTGCGGGTGCTGTACGCGCTGTCCGTCGTCGTACTGGCGCAGAGCACTTGTTCCGCAGCTGCCGTATTCCTGGGCGAGAAGGTTCGTTGGCCCCTTCTGCGTGGCCCTGAGCCGTGGGAATTCGCTGGTCGAAACCGGGCCCGTACGGGATGCTGCACGCGTGATCGAGCGAGAAGCCGCCGTTCGGGCTGTCGAAGAACAGCTGGAGCGCGACTATCAGCAATGGCGGGCTGTGAGCACGGACGCGGTGAGGATGGCTGTGGTCCGTGTCGAGGAGCACGAGCTGGTGTGGATCGTCTCCTGGCAGTCCGAGGAGTTCGCAAGCAATCGGAACTCGAAGTACATGCTGGTCGGCAATGGGCCTTACCTGGTCGACCGCGTCGACGGGGGACTACACCAGATCGGCGTCGTCTCCGCGGTAACCGGGGAGTGGGAGAACGACTACCGGACCCGAATACGTGGGCTGCCGGTCCACACTGCAGTGGACGACCTGCACGATGCGCTCTGCGTAGTCGCCACTACACACGGACGCATGCACGCTGTGCGGACACTGCGCCAGAGGCTGCCGATGCTCTCGCCTGCGGAGGCCATCGAGTACGTGAGCGCCCTGCTGGACGGTGATGCGCCCGCGCGCCTCGTGGCCGTCGCCACCAAGGAACTCGTGGAGCCTCTCAACCCGGTACTTGCGGTGAGGACCATTTCGAGTGGAGCAGTGATCCGAACCGGTCAGAGACCCGACGGATGACGGGAAAGCCAGTCGGCATGCCGATCGCGCACCCGGTCCCGTTCCTCGGACGTGGCGAGGAAGACGTCGGCGCCACCGTCGTAGGGGTGATGGATGCGCTGCATCCGGGTGTCGGTGATGAGAACGCCCGCCACCTTGTCGTCGGCGATGTCTCGGAGCGACTCGTCGATGCAGCCTCGCCGCCAGGGCCGGCGGGCGGCGAAGAGGTGGCAGTACGTGCGGAACTCAGGGTCAGGATCGTCCTCCACCAGCAAGCTCTGCCAATAGCCCGTGACGGGTTGCGATGACGGAACCTCGGCTTCGGTTGTCCAGAGCGGAGTGATCACATACACGTCCGCACCAGCGAACAACTCATCGAGGACGGTGTTGTAGCGCTCCAGGACGACGGTGTACTCGCTCTCGTCGTCCGCGTACCGCTTCGACTCTGGCAAGCTGTGAAAACGTACCCAAACGTCCCGATACGGGTCACGGAGCTTGTACCCAACCGGAGGGCAACTAGGCCAACTCTGCTGCCACAGCTCCGTCAAATCTGCCTGCCCGTCTCCAGGCACCCGCCGCACTCGCCCCTCTCGCGTATGGACTTACCGACGACCATGATGCCGGGGCTCACCCCCGAGGGAAACCGACTTCTCAGCTGTCACTTCGCGGGCTGCTGATGCGGCCCGGTCCAGTCGCGCTTGACGAATTTCGTCCAGTCCGTCGCGCTGGTGCCGGTGAGGGCGGCGGACTAGGAGCGCAAGAATGGGATGGCCTCGTTTTGCACCAGCAAGGCAAGATCAGCCGTGTGATACGCGATCCTCGTGACGATGCCGAGTTGCTGGCTCTGGTTCGCCGCTATGTTACGCCCGAGCGGCGTTATCTGAAGCTCGGCGCCAGCTTGCTGCGCATGCGAAGTCCTGCGTGCGACCGATTCATGCGAGATCTCCCTGAGGACGCGGGACTCATCACCGCAGATGAGATCGCCAAGCTTCTTGAGGGCGGCTGGCGTGAACGACGAACTGCGGCTTGGCTCGTAGCTGTCTCCCGCCGGACCGAGTTCCGTGAGCGCCTCGGGGAACTCCTGCTGGCTAGCGAGGTCTGCTGTGCTGGGCTGGCCTATTGCGTGGCCCTGGCCAGTTTCGGAACGACGCGCGACGCTTATCTGCTCGCTGCCTACCTTGATCGCTACCTCCGTCGCCCTGACCTCGGATACGACCAGACCGTCGTCATGGGCGCTCTCCAGTTCATCGACCTGAACCTTGGGGGTGGTCAAGCCGACCGCTTCCGGGAACCGGGTGGCCTGTGGCAGCAGTGGCTTCAGGGATGCACCTCACATGCAGGGCGAGTCGGACCCCACCCCCTTCTACTTGAGTCTTATTCGCCGGCTTTGCGCGTTCGTCGACGAATGCGCCGAGGCTCTATTCGAATAAGCCCGGCTCGCAACACCGCTCGGCTGGCGCTGGCCGTCGGTGATGGCGTTTGCATCGGGGATCGCATCCTCGACGGACGTCGGCCTGTGGTCGGTCGCCGGCGCTCGGTTCCCGCTGACCGAGGCGCAGCGTCGCGCGTGGCTAGCTCTACTAGGGAGCCGCGCCCGCGCCGCGCTCCGTGGCGCCATGTGAGACCGGAGCCGTCGCCCGCCAACGCTACTCCACCTCTCTGGGCTGCCGTGAGGTCTGTAGCGGCTGTTCTTGTGGGTTGCGGGGAGCGATCGGGTGGTCAACGGTGTCTGTGTCCGGCTCAGCCGGCTTTCGCCTGAGCGGATATGCCTCCGTCGACCGGCATGGCCACCCCTGTGACGAAGGACGCGCGGGGGCTGCACAGCCAGGCCGCGGCTTCCGCGATCTCCCGCGGTGCCGCCATGCGCTTCTGGATCTGCGGGGCGATGAACGCCTGCTCCAGGTGCGGGAACTGAGCCACGGCTCCGTCGATCATCTCGCTGCGGGTGGTGCCGACGACGAGTGCGTTCACGCGGATGCCCTTGTCCCCGTACTCGGCTGCCGACGCACGGGTGATGCCGAGGACGGCGTGTTTGGCGGCGACGTAGGGAACCGAGGCGCCCGTCGCGTAACGGCCTGCCGTACTGCTGGTGTTGACGATGGAGCCGCCCTTGCCCGAGGCCAGCATCACGGGCAGTTGGTGCTTCATGCAGTTCCAGACACCACGGACGTTGATGTCCATCGTGCGGTCGTAGACCTCGTCGTCGGTCTCGTGGAGCGAAGCCTCGACGGTGGCGTAACCGGCATTGTTGAAGGCGCAGTCGAGGCTCCCGAACCGCTCCACGCTCGCCTCGACCACCCGGCGGACATCACCGGACTGAGTGACATCACCCGGGACAGCCAGTGCGTGGCCGCCCGCGCCGGTGATCTCCTCGGCGAGAGCTCGCAGCCGGTCTCCACGGCGCGCCATCAGGACGACCGCGGCGCCTTCCTGCGCGAACAGCCGTGCAGCGGCCTCACCGATACCGCTGGACGCCCCCGTGATCATCGCCACCTGCCCTGCCAGCAGGCCCTCGTGGCTCCCCTGTGTGATCTTCTGTTCGGTCATCGGCCGAGCATACGTGGTGAGGTCCTGGGACGTCTGGAGATCGCCGGGGCCACGGTGCCGACGACCTGCGGGTTCTGTGCGAGACCGTCCCGTCGTAGACCTCGCTGTGTCCGCCACCTTGAGCTGGGCAAGATCTTCCGTGCTGCCCCAGTGGCATTCGCAGTTGTGCTCGTCGGGGTGGGCGGTCATCCCTGGAAGGTGACTGACAGGCCATCCATTGCGGCGTCGAGGCGAAGTCGGGCGCGGGATCGGTCGAGGTTCATCATGGATGTCCTGCTGGTCAAGCGGATGCCGATTGACTACCGGGTGATCATCACCCGATCAGTGGCCACTCTGCAAGAGCTCGGTGACCCGGCGGTCGGTGGCCGAGGCCGACGGATTCGAACGGTTTCGCAAGGTGGGGTTCCTCTACGAGTTCGCAGAGGGCGTCCTGCGACGTCGTGGACTCGCGCTCTGTGCTCGTGCGGCAGAGGGCGGGCGGGGCGATCCTCGCCCCGCCCGCCCTCCGGCGCTGAACTTCCCCTTCAACTCACCGTTGTTCAGGGATAGTTGACCAGATTGGCGACATTGCTCGACGAGTTCGAGGGGCCTCCTGTGTCATTGATGACGTGGCGGATCGTGCCGGTGCCTCCGAGTGAGACGGTGACCATGTCGTGGAACGTCACCCCGGCTGTCTGCGGCACCTCGAAGGCGTGTTCGGCGGCTATGGAGTTGTTGGCACTGAAGAAGCAGTAGCTGCCGAGTCCCCATGCCTCGTGGTGCTGAACGGAGTCGGCGACCTTGTAGGCGGCGTAGCCCTGGGTCGAGCCGTTCATCCAGGCGTCCTGGTTGGGTGGGTCGTAGGGCATTTCGTTCTGGTAGAAGTACGTGCGGCCGTTCTCGCCGTTCCAGATGGTCTGGTTCTTCTGGTAGTGCTCGACGAACAGGCCGTACATGGTGACGTCGTCGCCGTTGACGACCAGTCCGGTGTCGGCCGTGTTGGTGTCCCAGCCGACACCGTCGCCGTGGTCGGCCCGCCAGATCCACAGGTGGTCGCCGATCACGTCGGAGCTGTTGACCACGAGGCTCTGTGACGCCTTGCCCACGGCGGCGCCGCCCACGCGGAAGTACACGTCGTGCAAGGACGTCGGATCGGCGGAGTGCGAGGCGGACGCCCCCTGCGGGCCGACCTCCATCAGTGTGGCGGAGTTCTGCGTGCCCGCGTCGACGAGCAGCCCGGCGAGCTTGACCCCGTCGACGTCCGCCACGGACATCGCCGTAACTCCGTTGTCGGGTATGAGGGTTGCCAGGCCCAGACCGAGGACGACGGTGTCGGGCTTCGTCACCTTCAGCGTCTCGTCGAGATGGTAGACGCCCGGGGTGATGAGGAGGTGCTTGCCCGCGTCCAGCGCCACGTTCATCTCGGCGGCCGTCGTGCCCGGTTTGGCGATGAAGAAGTCGTCCAGCGTGATCGACGTACCGTCTGGGGTGCCGGACGACCAGGACGTGCCGCTGGAGTCCTTGCGCAGCGCGGGCACGAACACCTTGTAGGCGCCCTGGTCGTCGATGTACAGGAACGGCTTCTCCCGGGAAACGGGCGTCTGGTCGACCGTGGTGTACGGCGGGCTGGGGAAGCTGTTGGCGGGGGCGTTCTGGTCGCCGACGTACACCATGTTCCAGTTGGAGCCGCTCCAGCTGCCCCACTCGGAGTTGCGGGACAGCCACTGCTGCTGCGAGCCGGACTTGACCTGTCCGTCGACCTTGGTGTCGGCGAGCAGACCACCGCTGGACCAGCCGCCGTCGTCGAGCTGCAGGTCTCCCTTCAGGTGTATGCGGCGGTACGGGGCTGCCTGCGAGACCGCCCAACGGTCCGCGCCGCCCGTGGGATTGACGGCGAGGTTCTCCGCCGATCGCCAGAAGTTCTGGGTGGCGTTGCCCTGGAACCAGTCGGCCTCCGCGTGCACGGCGCCGTTGATGGTGACGTCGTCGGGGGACAGGCCGAGCCCCGCGACCTGGGTGTAGAAGCCGACGTTGGCGTCGACGTCGTACGAGCCGGGCTTGAAGAGCAGCGCCTGCCGGGCCTCGCCGAACTGGTTGGTCTCCTGCTGGCTGAAGACCGAGTCGAGCTTGCCCTGGATGTCGCTGCTGGACATCGACGGGTCGAAGATCTGGACGTTGGGGCCGAGGTCGGGCTCGGCCGCGGCCGCACCGGCGCTCTGCAGGGCGAATGCCGCAGTGCCCGTTCCCGCGAGGACGGCCAGGGCGAGGGCGAAACGTGCGGTGCGTCGGCTTCTGCGGTGTCCGGTGCGAGGCCCGTGATTCCTGCCGAAGAACATCGTCGTACTCCCCTTCATCCCGTGAACCGGGCGAAGATGCCGGTGAACTGCCAGGGCTCCTGGGCGACTCCGGAGCAGGTGTCGTCGTTGGGGTAGGCACCCGGGCATGGACGGTCCCGGTTGACGGACCAGAAGGCGAGCCGTGCCAGGTGGTGTTCGGAGGCGTAGGAGAGGATCGTCTCGAAGTCCCCTGTGCTGACGGTCTCGTTGACGTCGGTGATGCCGTTCATCGAGGAGAGGCCGCTGTGCCGGTAGGCGGCGTCGTCGCTGTAGCCGTAGGCGGTCTTGACGGCGTTCTTGAGTCCGTCGGTGGCCTGGATGGTCAGTTGGCCCATGTCCTGTCCGGCGCCGCCGAAGTCGAACGGCATGATCGTCCAACCGTCCACTTCCAGACCGGAGTCGGCGGCGAGCTGGATCATGCTGCCGTCGGGGCCGCTCTGATTGCTGGGGAAGGTGACGTAGGTGAGGAACCCCGGATTGTCGGCCTTGACCTGCTTCAAGGCGTCGATGGTCTTCTGCTGGGTGGCCGGATCGTTGTAGGCGTCGCCCTCGATGTCGATGTCGATCGCCTTGAGGCCGTAGGCGTCGATCACCTTCTGGTATGCGCCCGCCAGAGCCGTGGCGTCGGCGCAGGACTGTTCCAGCTTGGCGCCGCTCGCACCTCCGAACGACGGGACGACGTCGCCGCCCTTGGCACGAATCGCGTCCACGGTCTGTTCGTCGACTCCGCCGGTGAGGGGGCGGCTGCCGTCCCACTGCGGGGAGCAGCCGCCGGCGTCGAGGACGAAGGCGAGCGTGAACCAGCTGACGCCCGTGGCGTCCATGACCTCGGCGGGGTCGGGGGGACTGCCCCAGCCGTTGTACAGGTAGGGGGCGACCGCGGCGGGGGCCGCCGCGGCTGCTGGGCTCCCGTCTGTGCCGTCGGCCCAGGCGGCCGCGGTCATGCCGGTCGCGGATGCCGCGACCGCCACGGCGAGCGCCGTCCACCGAGTGCGGTGGCGCATACGGTGACGTGGGGTGTCCGTATGTCCGTCCGGGCGATGAATTAGCAGATGCTTACGGTGATTCATGTGGGGGGATGCCTTCCTGAAACGCGGGCGGGCCCAGGCGGCGTGTGCCAGTCGGCGTTCGCCGGCGAAGCCCGCACCTGCAGCTTCCGGCCGGAAGGACGCGGCCGGTATCAGGACGCTATGTTTCGGGACTTGAAGGAGTCCAGTCAATAGGTCTGCACCATTGAACATCATTGTGGCTCAAGGGAGTTGGATATCTTCAGATAGTGAAGGCATGGCGTTGCTGGCAGGGGTGCTTGTGCTTGATTCGTGAAGGCTGGACCGCTCTTGGCATACAGGTCCAGGCGGCGAGATGCCCTCCTGCCGGACGGCCGTGCCGAGCGGCTTCAACTCCCTTTGCGGGCAAGGGAGAAGCTGCGCCGGACTTTGCTGATCGAGACGTCGGGGGATTCACACCACGAGGAGCGTCAACTCCTCTGCGGAGCCGTTCAGGTGGTGGATGAGCACGTCGTCGGGCGCTTCGATGCGGCCGGCCGTCCCGCACACCGCGAGCGCGGCGGCCAGCCGTCCGTTCGCGGCGCTGTGGACCGGGCGAACCAGACACGCCTGGTGCGGGCCCAGCGCGAAGCGGCGTACGACCGCTCCGTCGTCGTCGCGTATGCGTGCCAGCTCCCTCAGCAGCCCGTTGTCGGCCGGCGGATGGTCCGGATCCGGGTCGGTGAGGTGGACCCGGCCATCCGTGAGACCTGCCAGGTGGACGCCGAAGCGCACCCGGTCCCGCAGCCGGGCGACCACGGCATGCGCGGCGGCGGGGACTTCGGGTGGTACAGGGCGAGGTGGCGCCAGGCTTGAGACCCTGCGGCCCAGCGCGAAACCCCGCAGATCCGGCATCCGCACCAAGTACTCCTCCTCGACGAGCACATTCAGCAGCCGGTAGGTCGTGGCGGGTGCGAGTCGCAGCCTCGCCGAGATCTCCTTCGCGGTGACTCCGGGCCCGGCCTGTGCCACCTGCTGGAGCACCGAAAGCGCGTTGCGTACGGCGCGGGGTTGGCGGCCGCTGAGTGGCAGCGCCTCTCCGCTCACCGTGGCGGTCCGGGGAACACGTCGGCGGCGCTCGTCTCGTCATAGACGCCGATCGCCCCGACGCTCGCCGGATCGCGTCTGCTCATCCAAAGGAACCAGGCCGTGCCCGCCGCCATCAGTGCCACGAAGAGTGAGGGGATGAGGGCACCGCCGGTCGCCGCATGGGCGAGCAGGACGGCGAGCAGCGACGGCACGCAGAGCACCGCGACGGCCACCGGACCGTGAGTCAGCTCGCCGATGCGGTGCAGGAAGACAGGGGCGGCCAGGCACACCAGGGCGTACGCGGTGAGGAATCCGTACACACAGAGGTTCACCAGGCGCGCGAACAGCACGTGCGGCGCCGTCCCTGCCGCGATCAGTGCCAGCGGGACGAGGACAAGTACCGGAAGCACCAGGGCGACGGCGATGTGCGGGGTGCGGTGGGTGGGATGGGTACGGCCCAGGCGGTGCGGGGTCATCCGTTCGCGTCCCATCGAGAACAGCAGCCGCACGAGCGCGGTGCCCGACGCAAGGGCGCAGGCGAAGAAGGAGAGGGAGACGCCCAGATCGAGCAGGGCGGGCAGCCGGACGGAGGTCGACCCGGCCGTGGGGAGGACCTGGGCGTAGACGGCGAGCAGGAACAGTGCGGCGGAGCAGACCACGGTCCACCGCACTGCCCGCCCCACGGTCAGGAAGGGCCGCCGGGTCTCGGCGCCGAGCGCGGCGGCGCTCTCGAAGCCGATGAAGGCGGCGAAGGCGGGCAGTGCACCGGCCATCACCGGGCCGAGCGCGGAGGTCGGCGGGGTGAGCTGCCGCATATCGGGACGGGCGCCGTGTCGCACCAGCAGTACCACGAAGAACGTCAGTGCCAGGAGGATCGACGCCGCCTCCAGGCACAGCGTCAGCCCGGCGGACAGCCGCACTCCCCGTAGGAGGAAGTACGCGACGAGAGTCCCCGTTGCCAACACCACCGCCGCCACTGTGAGTTGGGGTGGCCCGAGTGACAGGTCCAGACGGGCCAGGAACTGTTGTGCGTACAGGCCCGAGCCGGTCAGCGCGCCCATGGCGAGGACCCCGTACCCGATCAGAAGCGCACAACCGCAGCAGAACGCGGCGGCCGGGCCGAGCCCCTTGGCGGTGAAGGAGTAGAGGGCGCCCGGCGCAGCCATCCGGCGCGAGAAGGTCCGTACGCACGTGGCCACCAGCAGCGCGAGAACCGTCGCCAGCGCCACCGACCACACAGCGAAGACCCCTGTGTCCGCCCTGACCAGGCCTGGCGTGGTGGCCATCGCGGCGGTCGGCGCGACGGCGGAGACGGACTGGGCGAGCACCGGCAGCGGGCCGAGGGAACGCCGGTCAAGGCCGCCGACGGGGGAGTGGCCGCGCAGGAGGGGAGAAGGAGCCGTGCCCTGGACGCTCATCAACCGCCCCTTCCGTACCCGTGGTGCCGAACCGCACGGTAGGACCGCTCTGTTTCGGCCGGATGAGCGGCAGATCGCCGGGGCGTGTTCCCGAACGGGAAAGCGGGCGGGGAGCTCTCCCGTTCGGCGCGCCGGGGGCTTTCACCGACGCGTGACGGCTCGGCAACGCGCGCTGTTGAGACTGCGGCACAGGCCGCTTCCGGCTACCGCGATCGCAGAGGAGCCCGCGATGACCAGCACGGCGAGCCCGCCCACCACGACCGCCCCGCCCGCCCTCCGCGGTTCCCTCGGCACGGCTTCCATCGTGCTGATGGTTCTCGCCGCCGCCGCCCCGCTGTCCGTCGTCGGTGGCAGCGTTCCGCTCGGCATCGCTCTCGGCAATGGTGCCGCCTTCCCCGCCGCCTTCGTCGTCTGCTGCGTGGTCCTGCTGCTCTTCGCGGTCGGCTTCTGCGCGATGGCGCGGTACGTCAAGGAAGCGGGAGCGTTCTACGCGTACGTCGACAAGGGCCTCGGCCGACGCGCGGGGCTCGGGTCCGCCTACCTCGCGCTGGTCACGTACACCGCGATCCAGGCGGCGGTGTACGGATACATCGGGGTGGCGCTCGACAGCCTCGTCCAGTCGTACGGCGGGCCTCATCTGCCCTGGTGGACCTGGGCCGGAGCGGTCGTCGTGGTGGTCGGAGTGCTCGGCTGGCGCCAGGTGGACCTCAGCGGGAAGGTCCTCGGCGTGCTGATGGTCGGCGAGGTCG
The DNA here is from genome assembly GCF_042671685.1 of Streptomyces sp. NPDC127595. NCBI lineage: Bacteria > Bacillati > Actinomycetota > Actinomycetes > Kitasatosporales > Streptomycetaceae > Streptomyces > Streptomyces sp. NPDC127595. Next base: position 1,330,339 of record NZ_JBHXWK010000001.1, read on the forward strand.
GAATCGTCCTCGTGCTCAACGCGGCGGTCCTGGTGCGCGGTGGGGACCACGGCCTGTCCACCGCACTGGTCAGCCCCGACCGGCTCACCTCGGGAGCACCGGGACTCGCCGTCACCTTCGCCATCGCCGGGTTCCTGGGCTTCGAGGCCACCGCCGTCTTCCGCGACGAGGCCCGCGACCCGGACCGCACCATCCCGCGCGCCACCTATCTTGCCCTCGTCCTCGTCGGAGCCTTCTACGCGCTGTCCAGCTGGGCGCTGATCTCCGCCTGGGGAGACGAGGAGGCCGTCGCCGAGGCGGGACGCGATCCGGAGAACATGCTGATGGCCACCGTGCACCGATACCTCGGCTCGTCCGCCGAACACCTCGCCCAAGTGCTCTTCGTGACCAGCCTGTTCGCCTGCGTCCTCTCCTTCCACCAGGTGATCGCCCGCTATCTGCACTCGCTCGCCGACCGCGGCGCGCTGCCCGCTGGCCTCGGCCGTGCCCATGCCCGCCACCACTCGCCGCACCTCGCGTCCCTGGCCCAGTCGGTAAGCGCGGCCGTGCTGATCACGTTGTTCGCCCTCGCGGGGCTGGACCCGATCACCGAGGTCTTCACCTGGATGGGCGGCCTCGCCAGCGCGGGTGTCGATGTGCTGATGCTGCTGACCTGCGCGGCCGTCCTGGTCTTCTTCCGGCGCTCCGCCGGCGACACCCGCTCCTGGCAGACGCTCTGGGCGCCGGCGCTCGGCGGCCTCGGACTGATCACGCTGCTGGTGTTGACCGTACTCAACTTCCCTTTGCTGATCGGTGGTTCGGCGGCTCTCGCCACGCTGCTGCTCGGTCTGCTCCCCGCCGCTTTCGTCCTCGGCTGGGTTCGCAGGCACCGCGTGCCCGCGACTGCCGAACTGCCCGCCTCCGCCTGATCCGCTGTTTCCGGGTCCCCGTTCGAGGAGTACGCACATGACGCCCACCCACCCCCTCGCGATGCTCACCGCCGAGGAGATACGCACCGCCCGTGCCGTACTGGAGGAGGCCGGACATCTCGGCGGCGACATACGGTTCGTCTTTGTCGGCCCCGAGGAGCCGGCCAAGGCCGAGCTGCTCGGGTTCACCCCGGGTGGCCCCGTCGACCGGCGGCTGCGGGTGATGTTGCTCGACCGGGCGAACGGCGACTCGTACGACCTGACCGTTTCGGTGACCCGCGAGACCATCGACACCTTCGAGAAGATCGACACGTCTGTCGCCGGTCAACTCCCTATCCTCGACTCGGAATTCGAGACCTGTCAGGAGATCCTCGACGCCGACGAGGGGTGGCGGGCGGCGCTCGCCCGGCGCGGGCTTGTCCCGGAGAGCGTGCGTGCGTGCCCGCTCTCGGCCGGTCACTACGGATACGAGGGTGAGGCGGGCCGGCGGATCGTCCGCAGCTTCGGCTTCCACCAGGACCATGAGCGGGACCACCCGTGGGCCCACCCCGTGGACGGTCTGGTGGCGTACGTCGACCTCACCGCGCGCACCGTCATGGAGATCATCGACCACGAACTCCTCGCCGTGCCACGGGAGTCGGGGAACTTCCAGGACCCGGAGTACACCGGCCCCGCCCGCACCACCCTCAAGCCCATCGAGATCACCCAGCCCGAGGGCGCGTCCTTCACGGTCGAGGACGGGCTGCTGCGGTGGGAGAACTGGTCGCTGCGCATCGGGTTCAACGTCCGCGAAGGACTGACGCTTCACCAGATCTCCTTCTACGACCGGGAGTTGGGGCGAGATCGCTCCGTGGTGCACCGTGCCTCGATCGCCGAGATGGTGGTCCCGTACGCCGACGCCTCACCCGTCCGGTTCTGGCAGAACTACTTCGACCAGGGCGAGTACCTCTTCGGCCGCTACACCAACTCCCTGGAGCTGGGCTGCGACTGTCTGGGCGAGATCCACTACACGGATGTGACCATCGCCGACGAGCTCGGCGAGCCCTCCGTCATCCGCAACGCGATCTGCATGCACGAGGAGGACTACGGGGTGCTGTGGAAGCACAGCGACCTCTTCGCGGGTTCCAACGAGACCCGTCGCCAACGCCGAATGGTCATCTCCTTCTTCACCACCGTCGGCAACTACGACTACGGCTTCTACTGGTACCTCTACCTGGACGGCACCATCGAGTGCGAGGCCAAGGCGACCGGCGTCGTCTTCACCTCCGGATACTCCGAGGAGGGACGGGAGTTCGCCACCGAGATCGCCCCCGGCCTTGGCGCCCCCTTCCACCAGCACCTCTTCTCGGCCCGCCTCGACATGGCGGTCGACGGGCAGCGCAACGCGGTCGACGAGGTCGACGCCGTCCGTATCCCCATCAGCGAGAAGAACCCGTACGGCAACGCCTTCGCCCGCCAGGTCACCCGCCTCACCGGAGAGAGCCAGGCCCAGCGGCAGGCGGACGGCAGCAAGGGCCGGGTCTGGCACATCGTCAACCCTGAGGTAACCAACCGCCTGGGCCAGCCGGTCGGTTACGCCCTTGTGCCCGAAGCCCTGCCCAACCTGCTCGCCGACGACTCGGCGTCCGTCACTCTGCGCGCGGCCTTCGCGACCAAGCACCTCTGGGTCACCCGGCATGCCGACGACGAGCGCTACCCGGCCGGCGACCTCGTCAACCAGCACCCGGGCGGCGCCGGTCTGCCGTCCTGGACGGCAGCCGACCGCAGCGTGGACGGCGAGGACATCGTGCTCTGGCACACCTTCGGGCTCACTCACTTCCCGCGCCCCGAGGACTGGCCCGTCATGCCCGTCGACTACACGGGCTTCACGCTCAAGCCGGTCGGCTTCTTCGACCGCAATCCCACCCTGGACGTGCCGCGCAGCAGCAACGGACGCGGGCACGGCGAGGGGCCCGCGTGCCACTGAGGCGCATCTCGCTGACGAGCATCCTGGCCCATGTGGGCCAGGCCACTCCTCGGCGTGGCCTGCGCCCGGTGCGACGGGCGGCGTCGCTTCGCGGTCGACGCGTTACCCGGCAGGGGTTCAGGGGGTGAGGGCAGAACGGGCTCGCCCGCTGAGGGAACGGCAGAAATGCGCCTTAAAACCTGTGGAGCTGGTGCCCAAGCTACGACATACGCCTCAGCTGCAAAGCGTACCCACAAAAGAAATTCATAGGCTGAGTCCTTCCCGGTAAGCGCGCATCGGTCGCTGTGATCGTCACCTCGGGGCTGCGACCCGTGCGATCCCCAAGTCAGGGCAGTCGTACGGCCCCTGGTAGGAACGATCTTGCGACGGAAAGATCCGACCGGGGGCCTCACGTGTCGACCAGCGTCACATACACCGCCGCGTTCGATGTGAAGCGGTCCACCGCCGAGCACCTGGCCCGACTGCTGCGCGATCACTGCATCGCGGCCAAAACCCGCAAGGGCAGGCGCGCGCTGGGCTGCTTGCGCCAGGCGGTGCTCATCCTGCGCTGGTTCAGCGACGGCACCCGCATGTCCCAACTCGCCCGCGACAACCGCCTGTCCACCTCCACCGCCTACCGCTACCTCCACGAGGGGCTGACCGTTCTGGCGGCTGGGGCGCCGGACCTCGCGACCGCGCTGAGGCGCGCGAAAGCGGCCGGACTGACGCACCTGAACCGCGACGGCACCGTCATCCACACCGACCGCGTCGCCGCCCCCGGCCTCAACGGCGCAGACCTCTGGTGGTCCGGAAAACACAAGCATCACGGTGGGGACGTACAGGTCATCGCCACCTCGGACGGCTGGCCGATCTGGGTCTCACCGGTCCGTCCGGGAAGGGAGCACGACACCACTTGCGCCCTAGCAGACGTACAACAAGGTCACCCGGGACATCTACGGCGTCTGTGAGCGCGCCAACTGCGTGTCCGCAGCGCGGGCACCGGTCGATCGCGGCTTCGCACCCAGGCCGTCCTCGCGCTGGTCCGTCGCCGCGTCTACGCCCTCTGGGCGCTCCTACGCGACGGGCGGTGCTACGAGCTCACCCCGCTCCCCGTGCCCTCAGGCCTTGACCGGCCGCATGAGGAATCACCGAACCGGCGGTGTGTCCTCTGTCCGGCCGCGGGCACTCGGGGGAAACGCGGTCCGTTCACGCGGGACGGGTCGCGAGGTTCACGGTTCGAACGGCAGTGGTCCCGTTGCGTTCCCGAGGTCTGTTTTGGGCCGCAGGAGCCGGTCGCGGTCGAATGGCTGCCCGGCGGCGGCCGGTGAGCGTCAGCTTGCCGCTCCTCCCCTCCTGCGGGCGCATGCTTCACACAAGGAAGACCTCTGAGAAAGGCAAGGAGACACGTTCGATGGACATCAATGAAGCCGTTGTGCTCGTGACCTGAGCATCGTCGGGCAGCGGGGCGGCTACAGCTGGGCCGAGTCACTTCCTGCCGAGCCGCCGGCTGCCCCAAGGTCTCTGCAGATCCATTGGCGACGGAGTCGTTCCCGCCTATCGCGGCCCCGACGGTTCGGCCGGCCGGTTCGGCGGAGCCTTGGCATTCTTTGCGGCGGCTGCCGCGACGGTTGCCAGGTCTTCGCCCGAGAAGCCGGCGCGGCTCAGCACTGCCAGAGATTTGTTCGTCGCCAGCGTGCACAACGCCAGCTCTGCCGCCTCCTGCTCACCGGCCCCCGCCGTCAGCAACGCCTGCTCCAGCATCGCCCGCAAACCGTCGATCATGGCGCGGACTATCGCCCGGCCCTCCGCGTCGAGGGCCGGGAACTGTGTTGCCGACACCGTGAGCAGGCAGCCATCCGGGACCGTCGGGTCGGCGATGCGGTTCAGGGTGACCTGCAGGTAGGCGGCCACAACGGCGCCCGGGCTCGGGTGGGGGCCGGACAGTGCCTTCTCGTACAGCGGGTGGTAGGTCTGCGCGTACCGTTGGAGGCTTTTCCGGAAGAGGGTGCTCTTGTCGCCGAAGGTGCCGTAGAGGGAGCTCCGGCCCAGGCCCGTGCCCTCGGTCAGGCGGTCGATCGAGGCCTCCGAGTAGCCCCAGCGCCAGAAGACGTGCATCGCGCGTCGTAGCGCCTCGTCCACGTCGAATTGCTTGCGGCCCGCCATGGTTCGTCAGCTTACACATCTTGCACCGATCGTTTCAAGATGCGTATCGTCGTCGGCATGACAAGTTGCACTGATCGTTCCATGATGAGTACGGCCGACGGCACGACAAGCTTGAGTTCGCTGCGGCTGCCCGACGGGTTCACCGACGCCTTCACCAGCCGGCTCGTGGAGGTGAACGGGCTGCGGCTGCACGCGGTCACCGGTGGGGACGGCCCGGCGCTGCTGCTGATCGGCGGGTGGCCCCAGACCTGGTACGCCTGGCGGGAGGTGATGCCCGCGCTCGCCCGCCAGCACACCGTCGTCGCCGTCGACTCGCGCGGGGCCGGGCTCTCCGACAAGCCCGACGACGGGTACGACGCCGGCACGCTGTCCGCCGATCTGGTCGCGTTGATGGCCGGGCTCGGGCACGACCGGTTCGACGTGGTCGGCCACGACATCGGTACGTGGACCGCATACGCTCTCGCCGCCGATCACCCCGAGCAGGTGGGCCGGCTCGCCATCCTCGAAGCAGTGATCCCCGGCCTCACGCCGTCCCCGCCGTTCTTCGGCCCGGCCGCGGCCAACCTGAAGCTCTGGCAGTTCGGCTTCAACCGGCTCACCGACCTCAACGAGGCACTGGTCCGGGGACGGGAACGGCTCTTCTTCGGCTGGCAGTTCGCCACCAAGGCCGCCACCCCGACCGCGATACCCGCGTACGCAGTCGATGTCTACGTCGACGCGATCACCGCGGATCCTCGCGCGCTGCGGGCGAGCTTCGCGTACTACCGGGCGCTGGACGAGACGATCGCGCAGAACGAGCAGCGCAGCAAGACCCGGCTGACGCTGCCGGTGCTCGCCCTCGGCGGCGCGCTGTGGAGCGGTGCGAATGCCGCCCAGACGATGCGGCTGGCGGCCGACGACGTCACGGGGGTCGTCCTCGACGACTGCGGCCATTACCCGGCCGAGGAGCAGCCGGCGCGGTTTGTCGAGATCCTGGAGGACTTCCTCGTGGCCAACCGGTAGCAGGCACGCCACACAGCTGAACTTTACGAACGACAGGCGGAGCTTCACAAACTCCGCTACGTCGTCGAGCAGGCGCTCGCCCTCCTCCACCAGTTCAAACGCCCCGTTATCCGACGGGAACGACGCCTCGAACTCCACGACGCCTTCGTCTCCCAGGCGGCGCGCTGTGGAGCGGCGCCAATTTCGGCGACGCCACGATCAAAATCAAGGACGGCCCGTTCTACGAGAACCTCGCCTACGCGTTGCCTTCGGGAATTCTGTTCAACTCCTACGCCTGACGCAACGATCCGTTCGCTGTACGTGATTTTGCGTAACTGTCGAGTGGAGTCATGGTGAACGGGAGATCCTGGCCGCGGTCGTGCTCGTAGCCAGAATCTCGATGGAACGCGGGTCCGAAGGAAGGGCCACACGCGGGCCGTCACGGTGCACAGCCACACCGTTCAGTCCAGCGTCATCACCATCTGCGAGCCCCACTCCTGGCGGCTGAGCTCGGTGAAGCCGACCGCCAGGTAGAAGGCGCGTGCCCCGGGGTTCCCGCTGCCCACGCCGAGGTGCAGCCCTGGTACGCCCCTGTCACGCAGGGCTGCGGTCAGCGTGCTCATCAGACGGCGACCGAGTCCGCTGCCCTGTCCGCGGGGGAGAATGTCGATGTGCAGGTGCGCCGGGTGGCGGACGTAAAGGTCGTCACGGTGCGGCCGGGTGCGGTGGAGATGGTCCACGCGGCGCCAGTCATGAGTGCCGTCCCCCGGATCCACGGCGAGCGCGGAAGGGTAACGAGCGCGCAGACCGGGCCACCAGTTCTCTTCCTGCCACATCTCGAAGGAGTACGTGTCGGCGGTGGCGACGATGAACCCGAGGGGGCCCAGGTCGTCGGTGGCGACAAAGGTGAGTGCGGGGTCCGCGGCCGGATAGGGCGCGGTATAGATGTGGCCGAGCAGATCGGGGTCGCGGTAGAGCGGTGTCGCGTCCCGTCCCGAGTCACCGGTCCTGAGGCACACCCGGTACATGCCGGGCAGGTCGGCCGGATGAAAAGGGCGTACGACGGCTGGACCGGAGGAGGGCACGGCAGCGGTCACCGGGCCGCCGCCGCGGCCAGCAGGAACCAGGCCGAATGCGGGATCCACTGTTCGGTCCAGCGCCAGCTGTTGCCGGTGTCCTTGTGGTGGTCGGGCATGAATGCGATGTCGTGCTCGTCCTCGAAGCCGGAGGTGATGCCGTTGAGGATGCCTCCGGGGACGTTGGGATAGTCCGGGTGGTATTCGACAGTGTTCCGCCCGATTCCCTTGATCATGGAGGAGTCGAAGGGGTTGAGGCCGGTCACCCAGTGCAGCTGGTCCTCCGCCAGGCGCAGCAGTCGGGAACGCAACTCGGTTGGGCAGTCGGGGAGTTCGGCAGCGAGTTGGGCCGCATAGGCCACCGAGCAGATGTTGGCGTTCTCGCCCTGCCACCAGTAGCCGGTCTCGTTGTCGTGCGGGTAGAAGAAGCTGGTGCGCGGGGCGGATTCCGTCGGCTGCACATACTGGCGTACACAGCCGAAGGGGTTGGCCACCTCGTCCGCGAGAGCGGCCGCGTCGCGCATCAGGGAGAGTGCCGTCGTACGGGCGGTCGGGGCGAGCGGGGAGTCGGGGCAGAGGCCGGCGAAGCGCAGGAGGGCGACGGCCGGGAGGCCGGATTCAGCGGCGTGGAAGAACGGACGCCCTGTCACATCGCCCAGGAGATAACCGAATCCGTGGCCCGAGTCGGTGTAGCGGTCGGTGAGTGCGGCTGTACGGCGCTCGGCGGCGGCCAGGACGACGGGATCGGGCTCCCCGGCGCCGGCCCGCAGCAGCTCCACGGCCGCGAGCAGCGCACAGTAGTCGTCGATGACGGACTCCTCGCCGTCGTACAGGTATTCCTTGTTGTGCAGCTCAAGATGCTCGAATCCCCGGCGGGCGGCGGTCAGGTACGCGGAGCTGTCGAAGTCGCCATGGTCGTTCAGAGTGGCGGCGCGGGCCAGGGCGGCGATCGCGAGGCCGCCTCCCTGACGGTAGGCCGCCTGCCAGCGCTGGGTGCGCACGCACTCCTGGAGCGGGGCGTTGATGACGCGTTCGTCGAGGTCCTTGGTGAGGGCGTCGAAGATCGCGGTGTAGAAGTAGCCTTCCGGCGACTGAAAGCGGACCAGGAAGTCGGCCCCGAACAGCGCCTCGTCACGCAGGCGGTCGCCGAGTGCCCGGTGCAGGCGCGGGTGACGGTCCGCAAGAGTGTCGCTGACCTCCATGAACGCCCAGGCACAGAGGGGGAGTTGCTGCGGGTTCATCATGCGCGTGTAGTTGAGATGGCTGAGGAACTTGCTGAAGTCGCCCGAGGCGTCGAGCCATCCGCCGCGTGCGTCGACCGTGCGGCCGGAGTCGTCCCCGTAGAAGCGGGCGTGGCGGTCCTTGCGGTCGATGGCGCCGCTGGAGCGCACCGAGCGGAAGTAGTACAGGACGTCCGAGAGCGTGCTCCGCTGGAGGAGAGTCGCGTCGACGCGGAAGTCGGCGGAGCGCTCGGTGCCGTACTCGATGCGGTACACGCCCGCTTTGCGCAGATCGGAGAAGTCGATTCGGCGGAAGGAGCCGATGGACCAGCGGTCGACGCGCTCCACCGGACCGACCGGAAGTTCCCGCCGGGTGCCCTCGCCGACCAGTGTGGCCGTGGCGGCCGGCTCGCCGCTCCCCTGCGGGGAGTTGAGCATGACGATCGCGCCCTTGGAGGCGGCCGTGTTGTAGCCGATGTGGCTGACAAGGATCTTCGTCACGGGGATCCCTCCGGGCTGGTGGTCGCTCACGGCTGGTTGGAGATCGAGTCGAGCCACTTGCGGGTCTCCGCGATTCTGCCGGGCTCGGAGCGTTTCCATACGCCGGTGCCGCCGGTCTGCCACGGGTGGGGACCGGCGATCGGCCGGTACTCCACGCCCATCGCGTCGAGCCGCCGCAGGTGGCGTACGAGCCTGGCGTCGAAGTCGGCAGGGTCGGGGACACCACCCGACCACAGGACCTCGGCGAGAGCGCAGGCGCGCGGAAAGGCCAGATAGTCCAGGTGCCGCTCGTCGGGCACCCACTCCGTCCAGATCTGGAACTGCCCGCCGAGGACGTGGGCCCGTTGCTCCTCGGACCAGGCGGTCGGGGCGGGTGCGAAGCGTGCCACGTCGGTCAGGGTGATCGGGCCGCCCTCCGACCGGCGTTCGGCGTCGAGGTCCGACTGGTCGAAGTTGAAGTAGGTCGGGAACAGCGGGGAGCGTACGACGTCGTGGGTGGCCGCGGCACGGCCCGAGGCATCGTCGCCGCGCCAGGCCATGACGATCGTGTCCGGCAGCACGCCTCCGGTGACATAGCCCTCGTCCCAGACGATCATCCGTACGCCGAGCCCGGCCAGGAACCGGCCGAGCGAGCGCAGGAAGTGCCCGTGCATCTCGCGTGGTTCGGAGCATCCGGCCGCCGCCATCGCCGCTGCCACCTCAGGATCCTCGGCCCACCAGTCCATCGCGCACTCGTCCCCGCCGAGGTGGACGTACGGCGCACCGGTCGCCTCGATGATCTCTTCGAGCACGTCCCACAGATACGCCTCGGTGCGCGCGACCGGGGCGACCGAGGTGCCGCCCTCCCACACCGTGTCGAGAACGGCCTGCGGCTCGCCGGGGCGGCCGAGCTGGGGAGCCGCCGCACGCAGGGCCGAGGTGTGGCCGGGCACGTCGATCTCGGGGACGAGGGTGATGCCGCGCAGTCGGGCGTAGTCGGCGATCTCCGCGAGGTCGTCGAGGGTGTAGTAACCGCCGTGCGGGGTTCCGTCGTCGGGGCCGCCGGGGCCGAGCCGGGTGGAAGTGCGCCAGGAGCCGGTGGTGTGCAGTTCGGGGTGGCGGCGGCTCTCCACCCGCCAGCCCTGGTCGTCGGACAGGTGCAGGTGCAGCCGGTTGAAGCGGTGGGCGGCCAGCAGGTCGACGTAGCGCAGGACCGTCCGCTTGGGGAAGAAGTGGCGTACGACGTCGAGCATCCCGCCGCGCCAGGCGAAGACGGGTTCGTCCTCGACGACCCCACACGGCACCAGCCACCCCTCGGGCGGCGGACCGGCCGCACGCCGGTGGACGGCGTCCGGCAGCAGTTGGCGCAGCGTGGTGAGGGCGTGCGCGACCCCCTCGGTGCCGCCCGCCGTGATGTCGACCTGGGTGGGCGAGACGCGCAGGGTGTAGGCGCCCGGGGCATGCCCCTCCGCCCCGTCTGTGAGCAATACCTGTGTGTCCTCAGTGGTATTGCTTGGTATGCCCGGCATTGAGCCGTGGAGCAGCTCGGAGAGAAAGCTCCGCAGCATGGCTCCGGCCAGCGGGGAATGGGTTCCGGAGATGGGTGTTTCGGCGGTCAACCTGCAATGACCGGAGCTGACTTGGGCGCGTCGGGGGCGGGGCAGCAGAGCTCGAAAGGCGTCCAAGACGGGTCCCAACTGTCGACGGTGTGGAGGGTTCGTCACTCAAGTCCCGCGGCGACGCTACTTGTTGTATTGCTTTGGTTCAAGTGGTACGTTCCCCGAACTCTTCTGGTACCTGCGCAGTTCCCACTGTCGAGAGGTCCCTATGACCGTCAATGCCGCGCAGCAACGCCCGGCCGAGTCCTTGCAGGAACGGCCGGTTCACCCACCACCGCACAAGCAGACCGGGAAGCAGCCGGGCACGGCTCGTGCCAAGTCCTTCGTCACACGCCTGCGGCAGGATTCGCCGTTGCTGCTGATGACGGCCCCCGCAGTCCTGGTCCTGCTGCTGTTCACCTACATACCGTTGCTCGGCAGCGTCGTCGCGTTCATGGACTACGTGCCGTTCCTCGGCTTCACCCAGTCCCAGTGGGTCGGCTGGGACAACTTCACGGCCCTCTTCCAGGACGACCTCTTCTGGGGCGCCCTGGCCAACACCTTCGAGATCACCTTCCTGCAACTGCTGCTCTTCTTCCCGGTGCCGATCCTGCTCGCCGTGCTCTTCAACTCGGTGGCGATGCCGGCGGTGAGGAACTTCGTGCAGTCGGTGATCTACCTGCCGCACTTCCTGTCCTGGGTGATCATCGTCGCGCTGTTCCAGCAGATGCTCGGCGGCGGCGGAGTCATCAGCCGCATTCTTGTCACCCACGGGAAAAGCGGCCTCGACATCATGTCGGACCCGGGCACCTTTCAACTCCTGCTCACCTCGCAGGCCATCTGGAAGGACGCCGGCTGGGGAACCATCGTCTTCCTCGCCGCGATCGCCGCCATCGACCCGCAGCTGTACGAGTCCGCCGCCATGGACGGCGCCGGCGCGCTGCGCAGGTTCTGGCACATCACGCTGCCCGGCATGCGCCCCATCATCGTCCTGATGCTGATCCTCAGGCTGGGCGATGCCCTCACCGTCGGCTTCGAACAGATCCTGCTCCAGCGCGACGCCGTCGGACCCGGAGCGGCCGAAGTCCTCGACACGTTCGTGTACTTCAACGGAGTCCAGGACGGCAACTGGGGCGTGGCCACCGCGGCGGGCCTCCTGAAGGGCGTGGTCAGTCTTGCCCTCGTCCTCGCCGCGAACAAGCTCGCCCACCGCTTCGGAGAGGAAGGGATCTACCGGCGATGACCACCTCCGTCCACCGCCCTGTGTGGCAGGGCAAGCCGAAGCCGATCGCACTCGTCCTCAAGGGCCTTGCACTGGTCCTGATCGCCGCCGTGGTGATCTTCCCCTTCCTCACGGTCGTCTCCACCAGCCTGGCCACCAAGCAGCAGATCGACGCCAACGGCGGCTACGTGCTGTGGCCCACCAGCGTCTCCTTCGAGGCCTACCGGCAGATCTTCGACGGCACGGGTGTCGCCCGGTCCATCGTGGTGAGCGTCGGAGTCACCGTGGTGGGCACCGCGTTCAGCCTCCTGTGCACGGTCCTCGCCGCCTACGGCCTCAGCCGCAGGGGGGCGCTTTTCCAGCGGGGACTGCTGTCCTTCGTACTGATCACGCTGCTGTTCGCGCCCGGCATGATCCCCGTCTATCTGATGGTCAAGCAGCTCGGCATGCTCGACACCTACTGGGCCCTGATCATTCCCGGCGCGGTGAGTGCCTTCAACATCGTGATCGTGCGGGGCTTCATCCAGGCCATCCCGCAGGAACTCTTCGACTCCGCGCGGATGGACGGCGCGGGGGAGTGGCGCATCTTCGCGTCCATCGTGCTGCCGCTGTCGAGGGCGGTGATCGCGGTCGTCGGCCTCTTCATCGCGGTCGGCTACTGGAACAACTACTTCGGTCCGCTGCTCTACCTCAACGACTCGAACAAGTGGCCGCTCCAACTGGTCATGCGGAACTTCGTGCTGGCGAGCAGTGTCAGTACGACCTCGGCGACCGCCGTGGTCCAGGACCAGCCGCCGGCCCAGTCCGTGCAGATGGCCCTCGTCGTCGTCGCCACGCTTCCGATCCTGTGCGCGTATCCCTTCCTCAGCAAGCACATGTCCAAAGGCATGCTCACCGGGGCCATCAAGGGCTAGGAGACAGACAGAATGCCGATCAACCCACAGTTCAGCCGCCGCACCCTGTTCAAGAGCGCCGCCTTCACCGCGCTGAGCGCCACTTCGCTGTCCGCGCTGACCGCGTGTTCGGGCGGTTCAGGGGTGAGCTCCGCCCCCGCCGGCAAGGCGGTTCCCGTACCCACGTACGTCGAGCCTGCGAACACACCGAAGCCCCTGCTGCCCGCCACCGCCGAAGGCGTCATGGCGGTCTACGAGTCCTTCCCGCTGAACGGCCCGCGCACGGTGAAGGAGGCGCCCGGGGACGGCAAGGAGTTCGAGTTCCTGGTCATGACCTACGGACAGCCCGCCCCGCCGCTGGACGAGAACGTCTACTGGCAGCTGCTCAACAAGGAGCTGAACCTCCAGCTCAAGCCGCTCAGGGTGCCGTACGCCGACTTCGCCACGAAGTTCCCCGCACTTGTCGCCGGTGGCGACCTGCCCGAGGTCGTGTCCGTGCCGATGGCCATGAACGTGGCCCGCCTGCCCCAGCTCGCCGAGGCCCAGTTCACCGACCTCAGCGACTACCTGTCGGGCGACGCCGTGAAGAAGTATCCCAACCTCGCCGGCATCCAGGAGGCGAACTGGCTCAACGGCTATCTCAACGGCCGCATCTACGGTGTCCCGAAGTCGGACCCGCCGTTCACCAGCCAGCTCTTCGCCAAGACCGACGTACTGCAGCAGGCCGGCGCCAACCCCGCGCCGAAGACTCTCGCCGAACTCAAGGAGATGGCGAAGGCGGTCACCGACAAGCGGGCCGGCATCTACGCGTTCTGTAGCGGCGTCGGCGACATGCTGACCGTCGAATGCATGATGATGATCTTCGGCGTGCCCAACCGGTGGACGCAGAAGAGCGACGGCAGTTTCGTCACCTACTACGACCACGAGCAGTTCATACCCGCTGTCGCCGCCCTCGCCGACCTGAAGAAGGCGGGCTACTTCCACCCCGACACCGCGACCATGAGCAAGGTGCAGCGCGACGCGCTGTTCCGTTCCGGGAAGATCGCCGTCATCGCGGACGGCGTCCGCGGTGTCGGCATCGTCGCGGACGACCACGACCTGAAGTTCGGCCTGATCGATCCGTTCGAGAAGGACGGCGGCAAGGCAACCCACTGGCAGGGTGCCGGGGCGTATGCCATCACGATGCTGAAGAAGACGGGCGACAAGACGAAGATCGACCGTTTTCTGCGCGTCCTCGACTACCTCGCCGCCCCCTTCGGCTCGCAGGAGTCCTTCGTCCTCAGCTATGGCGTCGAGGGCAGCGACAAGGACTACACCGTCAAGGACGAGGTCGCCGTTCTCACCACGCGTGGCCAGCGCGAACAGGACCTCGGCTTCGCCTACATCGCGGGCGGACCGCAGGTCCTGTGCGATCCGCAGGGCGCGCCCGGCGTCGACCGCATGTACCACGAGTGGCAGAGCAAGGCCGCCCCGGCGCTGCTGCCCAACCCGGCCGTCCACCTCTACTCCGAGACGTTCAACACCAAGGGCGCGTCCCTGGAACAGCAGATGAGGGACGCCATCACGGCCGTCACCCTGGGCCGTTCGCCCGCCTCCAGCCTCAAGGACGCCGTGCGCACCTGGAAGCAGAACGGCGGCGACCGGATGGCCAAGGAGTACGCCGAGTCCGCACAGCAGGCGTAACCGCACCGCACGGCCGCGCCCCGCACGCGGCCGTCCCCAGGAAGGACCCGGATGAAACTGCGAGGCTCCGCCTCGGCCCTGGTGGTGGTGGAAGGAACCGACCTCCACCACGACCTCATCGGCGCCGCCCTGGCGCTCCAGGAGATCGTCACCGAAGCCGGACTGTCCACGGCACGCGCCGTCGGCCTCGACCGCTTCACCGACCCGATGCCCGCCACCGCAGAAGCCGACGTGTACGTCCTCTACCGCTCCTCGACCGTCTTCGATCCGCGCCAGCAGAAGGCACTGGCCGACCTGGTGGCCGCCGGGAAGGGCCTCGTCGTGCTGCACGCCAGCAACCTCTTCGGCTTCGGCGAGGGTGGCCTGGACGCGGACCGCACGGCGTACGAACTCATCGGGTCCCGGTATCTCTCGCACGGCGACGCGGGCTCCGAGGGCAGGTTCGACGTCCGGATCCGCGAAGATCACCCCGTCACTCGCCATGTGGACGACTTCGCCATCGACGACGAGTACTACGTCCTCGAGTACGCCGGAGACGTACGGGTCCTCGCCGACCGTGAGCGACCCGACGGCTACCCCGAACCACTCGTGTACGTACGCGAGCACGGCGCGGGCCGCGTCTGCTACAGCGCTCTCGGCCACGACCCGCGCGCCTGGGGCAACCCGGGCTTCCGGCAGCTGGTGCGCCAGGCCGCGCTCTGGGCCGCCGGGCTCGACGACGTGGACACCGTGGAGAGCTGGTCCACCCGCTGGCCGCTGGGCAACGGGCGCACAATCGGAGACCGCACATGACGACATCACCCCCGCCCGTGATCGCCGCGCAACTGTGGTCGCTGCACAGCGAGGCGGCCGACGACCTGCTCGGCGTCCTCGCCAAGGTCGCGGCTCTCGGCTATCCGGCCGTCGAGACCATCAGCCTGTACGGGCACCGACCGGCACACGTGCGCGCCGAGTTGGATGCTCTCGGCCTCGCACTGTGCAGCGCTCACGCCCCCTTCCCCGTCGACGAGGACGCCGACAACGTCCTCGATGCGTATGAGGAGCTGGGTGCCGACACCCTCGTATGGAGCCTGGAGCCCGAGGAGTTCACCAGCGTCGATGCCATCTACCAGGGTGCCGACCGTGTCAACCGCGCTGCCGCGAATGCCGCCGTACACGGCATGACCATCGCGTACCACAACCACTTCGCGGAATTCCGCAACGTCTTCGACGGCCGTACCGCGTACGACATCCTGCTCGACGCGCTGGAACCCTGCGTACTCCTCCAGCTCGACACCTACTGGGCCCACACCGGGGGAGTCGATCCCGCAGCACTTGCCGCGTCGCTGGGCGACCGCCTTGTCTCCGTCCACCTCAAGGACGGGCCGGCGCGCGGCATGGACGACTACATGGTGCCCTTCGGCGACGGTGTCGTGGATGTGGAGGCCGCTGCCCGCGCGAACCCGGCCGTGCGCTGGAACATCGTGGAGATGGACCGGTCCCACCACGACATGTACCAGCTGCTCGGCCGGAGTTACACGCACCTGGTCGGGCGCGAACTGGCCCGCGGAAAGAGGTGAGTCCCACGATGCGCGTCCTCTTTCTCGGCGGCACCGGAGTGCTCAGCGCCGCCTGTGTATCTGAACTCGCCCAGCAGGATGTGGAGTTGACGATCGTCACGCGCGGCCGTGACACGCAGCGACCGGTCCCGCCGAACGTCAGGGCCCTCCATGCGGACGTCCGCGACACCGACGCGTTGAGCGCTGCCGTCGCTGGGACCGAACTCTTCGATGTCGTCGTCAACTTCATCGGCTACCACCCCGACGACGTCGCCGCCGACGTCGCCCGATTCACCGGCAGGACAGGACAGTACGTCTTCATCTCCACCGGATCCGTCTACGCCCGTCCCGCACCCCGCCTCCCTGTGGACGAGTCCTCGGCCCGCCGTGCCGGGAACTTCGACTACCCCCGGTTGAAACTGGAGTGCGAGGAGGTCCTGGAACGCGCCCACCACCGCGACGGGTTCCCCGCAGTGATCATCCGGCCCGCCCACGTCTACGACGAGACCGTCATACCCCTCCTCGCGGGCTGGACGGTCATCGATCGCTGGCGGCGCGGACGGCCCGCCGTCGTGCACGGAGACGGCACTTCACTGTGGAACCTCATGCACGCCCGCGACTTCGCCCACGCCCTTACCGGGCTGCTCGGCGACGACCGCCTCACCGGAGAGTCCCTGCACATCACCTCGGACGAGATCCTCACCTGGGACGGCATCCACACGTCGCTCGCCCGCGCCGCAGGCATCGAGCCACTGCTCGTGCACCGCTCCAGCGAGGACATCGGCCGCGAGATCCCCTGGATGGGGACCGTACTCACGGAGGACTTCCGTCATTCCCTCATCTACGACAACAGCAAACTCCACCGGCTGCTCCCGCAGTTCACGTCGGGCACGCCCTTCCGCAAGGGCGCCGTCGGCATCGTCGACCGGTTCGACGCCGAGCCCGGGCGCCGGGTCACCGACAAGGAACTCGACGCGGCCTTCGACCGGCTGGCCGGATGAAACGGGGCACCCGAATGGAACAATGGACCGGAACCGCACAACGGGCCGGAACCCACTCGCACATCGACACCGCACCACATGCAGCAGGAACAAGGGAAGGTCAGGACACGGTGAACACGACGCCTGAGGACACCTTGGCGCCCATCGCCGCGGACCACCACGAACCCCTGTGGGTCCAGGCCGTCGCGGTGATCGAGCAGCGGGTCAAGGACGGTTCGCTCCCTGCCGGGCGACGCCTTCCCGCCGAGCGTGAGCTGTGCGCGCAACTGGGCATCAGCCGCGTCACGCTGCGGCGCGCACTGCGTGATCTGGTCGATAAGGGGGTCCTCAGCTCCTCGCACGGACGCGGCTGGTATGTGGCGGAACGCGGCGGCACCGACCGGGAATGGCCCAACTTCCTGGAGTCGTTCAGCGAAACCGCACGCCGCAAGGGGCTGACGCCCTCCTCGCTGGTGCTGAGCGCAGACGTCAGCCCGGCAACGCTCGACGAGGGCGACGAGTTCGGGGTGGCCGCAGGGACGGAACTCTTCCGTCTGGACAGGGTCCGGCTGCTCGACGGGCTGCCCATCGGCGTCGACTCCTCGCGGGTCCCGCTGAACCTGGCGCCCAGCCTGGGCGGGACCGACTTCGCCCACGCATCCATGCTGGACGAGCTGACCGCGGCCGGATCCGAACCCCTCAACGCCGAGTCGATGGTCGAGTCGCGCGGCTGTCCCGCCGACCTGGCTCCGCACCTGGACATGGCTCCCGGTGAGCCGGTGCTCGTCATGGAGTCGGCGATGACGGACGCCAAGGGGCGGGTCGTGCTGATCACCACCATCACCTACCGGGGTGACCGGTACCGCCTGCGGACATCGTTCGCACGGGGCGGGTCCGCCTGAGGCGACGCCCTCCCGGGATGTGAGAGCCGGAGAGTCCGGCGCCGGGGGCCGAAATCCCGCTCCGACACCGGGCACCCGTGCGCCTGGCGTGGAGCGGATGTTTCCCCCGTGTCCGTCTCCTCGTACATGTCATACCGCCGGCCGCAGGTCTCGTACTCACATCCAGTCACCCCCGCCGCTTCCCGCGCCTCCGGCGTCGTCCGCAGCCACATCCCGGCGCCTACACCGGCGTCCCCCACGAAAGGAACTCCCGTGCCCGCAGCTCCCGAAGGGACCATTCCGTACGCCCAGGGCCGAGCGGCTCAGCCCGCCGCCCTGGAACGGATCGTGCCCCACGTCGCCGCTCAACTCGACGAACTGGGCAGCGTGTTGAAAGCGCGACGTCCCGTCTTCACGGGCATCGGCGCCAGCCATGCCGCGCTCGCTCTGGCCGTACGACTGCTGGAGGAGCATGGACTGCCCGCCCGCCGCACACTCGCCGGTGACCTCGTACCCGAGACGGCTTTCGCCGATGCGGACCTTGTCATCGGGGTGTCCCAGTCCGGCCGCAGCACCGAGACGCTCGACGCGCTCGCGTATGTCGTACCCGAACACCGCGCCGCCCTGGTCAACGCGGCCCCTTCCCCGCTCGCCGAGAGCGCGGCCCTTCGCATCGACCTCGGCAGCGAACCGGACAGCTACGCCTCCACCGTCGGCTACACGGGCACGCTCATCGCGCTGACGATGCTCGCCCGAGCCCTCGCCGGCCGATCCTCGGCGCAGATCACCGCCGAATGGGCTGGCATCGCGGGGCTGATGGAGGAACAGGAGCGGGCGATCGGTACCACGGTCGACGAGTTCGCGGCACGAGCCGCCGACACGGTCGCCGCGGACCTCGTCGCCTCGGGAGCTGCGGGATCCGTCACGGAGGCCGGAGCGCTTCTGCTGCGCGAGGTCTGCCGGGTCCCGGCCACCGCGCTGGTCACCCGCAACTACCTGCACGGCGCCATGGAGTCGGCGGGTCGAACCCTGCATGTCACCGTCGGAGACGGCCGCGAACTCGACCTCGCCCGCACGCTGGCCGAGGCGGGGCACCCCACCCTCGCTCTCACAGCCGCCCCCGTCACAAGCGTCGGCTTGCTGTACGTCGCTCCGGTCCCCGGTCACCTTTCCCTCCCGGTCCGCACGGTCCTGCAGACGAGCGTTGTGCAGCGACTCGCGGGTGCGCTGGCGCAGGCGCGTGGCGTCGACATCGAGGACTTCGTTTTCCACCACGCCGACACCAAGACGGAGGAGGCCGTCGGATGACCCCGCCCCCGCCCCCGACCCCGACTGCGACCTCGACCTCGACCCCGACCCCGACCTCGACCCCGACCCTGACCCCGACTGCGACCCCGACCTCGGCTCCGGCTCCGGCTCCGTCTCCGTTCAAGGCCCGCACCTGCTGCACCGAGACCGAGGAGAGCACGGCATGAGGCCCGTCGTAGCTGGCGTCGACATCGGCGGAACCAAGACCCAGGTCCTCCTCGCCGACGCCGTCGCCCACACCGTGACCGACGACGTCACCCTGCCGAGCACCGGCTGGCAGACCCGCGACCTCCACCGGGCGGCGGACTGGCTCATCGCCCGATTGCGGGCCATCGCCGACGACGCGGAGCTCGTCCGCGTCGCCGTCGGCGCCCACGGGTGCGAGACGCCCGAGCAGGGTTCACTGCTCGCCCGGGCCCTGGGCAGCGCACTGGGCGGCATTCCGGTCACCGTCGTCAACGACGCCGAACTGCTCGTCCCGGCGGCCGGGTTCGAGCACGGCATCGGAGTCGTCGCCGGGACCGGCTCCATAGCTGTCGGGCGCCATCGCGACTCCGGCGTCCGGCTGTCCGCGGGAGGCTGGGGCTGGGTCCTGGGCGACGAGGGATCCGGCTCCGCTCTCGTGCGCGAGGCAGCACGCGCGCTCCTCACCCACGCCGACACCGGCACCGACCTCACCGCGGACCCCTTGACGAAGTCGCTGCTCAGCTCCTACGGCGCAGCGGACCTGCCCGGGCTGGCCGCCGCGATGAGCTGGGACGGAGGCGTGGAGACCTGGGGGCGTCACGCCCAGGCGGTGTTCACCGCGGCGGACGAGGGCTCGGCACTGGCCCGTGACGTCATCGCGGAGGGGGGAAACGCTCTGGCCGGCCTGGTGACACGGCTGGCCGAGCGCGGAGCCCGCACCGACACGGTCGTCTTCGCCGGAGGCGTCATCACCGCCCAGCAGCGCCTGTGGACCTCTGTCACCGACCGTCTCGCCCACGATCTGCCAGGGACCGCGCCGCACCTGCTCGACGCCCCGCCGGCACGCGGAGCCCTGAACCTGGCACTTCACGGAGGTCACTGACATGCGCTGGTCCCAGGTGATCTCCGCCCGCACAAGTGAGACGGTCGAGGGCCCCGACGCCCCGCCACGCCCCGGCGAAGTCGTCGTACGTACGGCGCTGTCCGGTCTGTGCACATCCGAACTGCCTGCCTGGACAGGACATGACGGAGGTACGCCACTGCGCCTGGGCCACGAACTGTCGGGCGAGATCAGCGCGATCGGCCCGGGGGTTCATGGTTGGACCGTCGGGGAACAGGTCACCGGATTCGCCTCGGGAGCCTTCGCCGAGACCGTTCACGTCCCGGCCAAGGACCTGCTCCCGCTGCCGCTCAACCTGAACGCCGACACGGTCCTCGGCGAGCCCGTGGCCTGCGTGGTCGAGGCGCTGTCCCGGTGCGGGCGGACTCCGGGGCGACGGGTGGCCGTCGTCGGGCTGGGCTTCATGGGCTTGATCGCCGTCCAAGTGGCCGCGGCCGCCGCGCCGGTTCATCTCGTGGGCGTCGATCCGCGGACCGAGGCCCGTGCCCTCGCGACCGGTCTCGGCGCGCACGAGGCGTGTGCGCCGTCCGATGCCGAACCCGGCTCGTACGACATCGTCGTCGAGTTCACGGGATCGGCGGCAGGGCTGCGGCAGGCCGGCGAACTCACGGCGGAACACGGCACGTTGTGTGTCGCCGGCTACCACCACCACGGCCCACGCACACTGGACATCGAGCTCTGGTACCGAGGCGTCACCATCGTCAACGGCTTCACCCCGCAGCGCCACCGCCAGCTCCAGGCGCTACGCGACGGCCTGGACCTGATGTCCGCCCGGCGGCTGACCCTGGAGCCGCTGCTGACCCACGAGGCACGACTGGACGACCTCGACGAGGGATTCCGCCAACTCGCCGAAAGACCGGCCGGGTTCGTGAAGTGCGTCGTACGGCCCGGAGCCTGAACCTCGCGCAGACCGGTACTCCCTTGTGGTCGACCGGCCATGGGTGAAGTGCCCGCCATGCCAACCGGCCAGGCATGAACGGCCGTTGCTCGCCTTACCCTGCCCGCCCCAGAAAGTGTGTATCGGTCTTCTAGGCCGGTGCGGTGACTGATGAGCAGGAGCGGGTGCAGCCGTCGGGAGTGTGGGCCACGGCAGTGGGGGTGGCCGGGGTGCGGGCGCTGGAGACCGAGCGGGAGAACGCGCTGTTCCGCGACCCACTGGCACAGGCCTTCGCCACCGCCGGCGGCCTGTGGCCCTCCTCGTCGCCGCTGCCCGATGACGCGGCCGCACGCCGCCGTCGGTCGGCCGTGTCGTTCTCCGTCGTCATCAGGACGAAGTTCCTCGACGACCTGTTGCATCAGGCCTCCGCGTCCGGGGTCCGGCAGTTCGTGCTGCTCGGCGCCGGCATGGACAGCCGGGCCTTCCGGATGGACTGGCCCGAGGGCACCCGCCTGTTCGAGGTCGACACCGCCGCGCCACTGGACTTCAAGGCTTCGGTGCTGCGCCAGGAGCGGGCCGTCGCCCGCTGCGAGCGGATCACCGTCGTGGTGGATCTGCGTGAGGACTGGCCAGGCGGGTTGGCTGCCGCAGGGCACGACCCGTCCCTGCCGACCGCGTGGATCGCCGAAGGGCTACTGATCTATCTGCCGGAGGATGCGGTGGAGCTGCTGCTGGCCCAGATCAGCACGCAGTCGGCGGCAGGCAGTCGGTTGGGACTGACATTGGGCTCGCGCGGCGTGATCGAGCGCTTCGGCGCGGACGCCGCGCTGGGATCGGCGGCGTCCATGTGGGTTTCGGAGATGCCCGACGACCCGGTGGGCTGGCTGGCCGGGCACGGCTGGGAGGCCGACAGCCACACCCTGCGCGAGCGCGCTGCCGCTTACGGCCGCCCGATCAGCACCCCGCCGCAGCGTGAGGAGCGGTCCGGCGGACTGATCTCGGCGGTCCGCCGGTAGAGCGACTCCCGGACCCCTGGAGTCATGGCCTGGCCGGTGGTGGTGTTGTTCGTAGGCGTACGGCTGGCTTTCGCCGCCGTAGTGCTACCCGACGGTGTAGCCGGTGATATCGCCCATCCACTTGATCAGATCGCCCGGGTCCTCGTTGGCGCCGTGGCCGCCGTCCCAGTACATCTTGAGGTTGACGTCGTCGCCGAGGTTCTGCGTCTTGAGGGCGAGGTTGGTGATCGCGGTCAGGGAGTGTGTGGTGTCGCTGGTGCCGATCCGCAGCCACCAGTGCCTCGCCCGCCGCGGGTTGCGCTCCTCCAGATAGGTCATCGGGTTGGTCAGCTTGACCTTGTGCGGGATGTCGCGGTCGACCGTGGCGGTCTTGTCACCGGTCGCGTACCGCAGGCCGAAGGTGGTGAAGTGCCGCGAGACATGGGTCTCGTCGCCGAAGTAGCCAGGCTCGGGCTGTGCCATGGCCTTGTCGTCGAAGGCGGGCACAGGACGGGACCGGGCGATGTGCGCGATGTATCCGTCCCAGGAGAAGGACGCTTTATCGCCCGCCCACTTGATGAAGGGGTTCGCGGTCAGGTAGGTCGTCCGGTCGGCCTCGGAGAGGGCCAGCAGATGGCTGGTCGCGGCCGGCTGGACGTACTTCTCCAGCAGGTACCGGTCGTAGTTGGCGGCCGTCACCCGGCCGAACCGGCCCACGCCATGGAGGCCGAGGGACGCCTGGTACTCCGCGAACTGTGCGGTCAGCTGCTTCGAGGCCGTCTGGTCGACCAGCTCGCCGTTCAGCTCGGCCGAGCCGAACATCCACTCGTAGGCCTTGTCGGCGTTGCCGAGGTCGATGATGGGGCAGAAGACGGCGGAGGCGAACACCGCGTCGCTCGCCTCGGCCGCGCCGA
Organism: Streptomyces sp. NPDC127595; assembly: GCF_042671685.1. NCBI lineage: Bacteria > Bacillati > Actinomycetota > Actinomycetes > Kitasatosporales > Streptomycetaceae > Streptomyces > Streptomyces sp. NPDC127595. The sequence goes on from NZ_JBHXWK010000001.1 coordinate 1,353,088, forward strand.
TCTCCCGGAGATAGGGATCGAACAGCGAACTGCCCACTGAGGCGCCCATCATGGAGGAGAAGTTGCCGCCGGCGCTGCCTCCGTTGGTGATGATCTTGCTGGGGTTGCCGGGCAGCACGCCCCTGTTCTTGTGGACGTACCGCAGCGCCGCTTTCAGGTCGACGAGAGCTGCGGGAGCCTTGCCGTAGTACTTGCCGTCCTTGACGTTTTCCCGTCCGCGGGCGCCTGAGGTGACCACGACGTAGCCGGCCGCGAGGGCCAGTGCCGAGTTGTCGCCCTGGTCGCCCGCCCCGGGCGGCAGCGGGGGCCTGGTCGTGGGCGACGGGGTCGGGGTGGCGCTGGGATCGGGCGAGGCGCTGTCGCTCGTGGTCGGGCTCGGGCCGGGAACGCCACGGCCGGCGGGCGTGCCGGACAGGAAACCACCGAGCGGAATGGAGAAGAAGATCGGAGCGTGGGATGCGTCGATGGCCCTCCCGTCGATCTCGACCGGCTCCTCGACGTTGAGACACTGGTAGGTCGCGTCCACGGGATTGGCGACGTAGACGATGTTCTCCCAGAACCGGTAGGTGACGCTCTTCTCGGTGCCGTCGGCCGTCGTGACGGTCTTGGTCTTCGTCGTGTGCGAATCCCTGGGGAATACAAGCGAGTTGCCGGTCGACGCAGCCGCGCTCTGCGTCCCGCCGCGATACCAGACGGTGGCCGCGCCGGCTGCGGTGGCGGCCATGCCGGAAAGGAGGATTCGACGCTTCACATCATCACCTTTGTCGGAGTGCGGGTTTGTGCGCCCTTTGGGCGGCGGGTCCCGATGTATTTGCAGCTTCCCCGGCACATGGGTGGAGACCGAACCAGACACAACGGCCTTGTCGCGTGGGGGATGCGGCGTGTTCAAACTGCCGTCTCGAAACCGGTTCCCGCGTCCCCTGGATGCCGTCTCTCGCACATACGGCGTCCGCCGTATCCTGCTGCGCGCGTACGCGTGCCGGCGTAGGACGAACCGGCGGCCGGACCCCCTGGATATCGCAAAGGTGCAGGTCGTGCCCATGGAAATGGGGAGGACGCCGCAGGCTGGCGACAGCGGTGCGCTGAGACGGGCGGCGTGTCGCGGGCCGTTGAGACGCGTACCGTGAACGGGGTGAACTGTGTGGGCGCGTTCTGCCGCGGGCGCAAACCGGCCGGAGCCGGGCGATGACAAGTGTGCCGGACCGAATACGGAGCCGCACGCTCGGCAACCCTTTCCTCGTCGACGGGTTGCTTGCCGCCGTCTGCGCGGTCGTCGTTTTGGAGGGATTCCTCGGCGAGGGCCTTCCGGTGTTCGCCCCGATGCTGCTCACCCTGTTTTCAGCAGCGCCGCTGACGGTGCGACGGCGTATGCCGTTGGGCGCACTCGTGGCGACAACCGCCGTATTCCTTGTCGCCCTGCTGTGGATGGGGAAACCGGGTCCTGGAATCGTGTGCTGTCTGGTGGCCCTTTATTCCGCGGCGGTGGCAGCTCCGCGTCCCCGCGCTTTGATCATCGGTACGGTCACCGCGATCATCATCCCGGTCTCCGCGCTTGTGGTGACGGGGAGTCAGTTCTTCGACGCGCCCAATCTCATCCTGATCGCATGGCTCGGCGCGGCCGCCGCCATTGGCGATGCCACAAGGAACCGTCGTGCCTACATTCAGGCCATCAAGGACCGTGCCCTGCGAGCGGAGTGGACCCGGGAAGCGGAGGCGCGTCGCCAAGTGGCCGAGGAGCGCCTGCGGCTTGCCCGCGACCTGCACGACATCGTGGCCCACAGCATCACGGTGATCAACTTCCAGGCCGGAGCGGCCGCACATCTACTGCGCCGAGAGCCCGACGCGGCCGAAGCGGCGATCGAGCACGTCATCACGGCGAGCGGCAGCACCCTGGCCGAACTCGGCACGATGCTGACCGTTCTGCGCCAGCCCGTCGGTGAGCCGTTCCCTCCGGAGCCCATGCCCACCCTTGACCGTCTCGACGATCTCCTCGACGGTTTCAGGGCCGTCGGCCTGGCGATCGACATACAGCGCGGCGGAACGGCCTTCAGCCTGAGTCCGGCCGTCAGCATGGCCGGCTACCGCATCATCCAGGAGTCGCTGACGAACGCGTTCAAGTACGCCACGCCCCGGACCGCGACGGTCCGCCTGTCCTTCGCCGCTCACCGGCTGCGGATCTCGGTCGTCAACCCGGTGACCCGCGTTCAGGCCCAGCGGAATTCCGCCGAGGCGTCCTCGGCGGAACTCCCCGAGCGCCGGGGCACCGGTCGTGGTCTGCTGGGCCTGCGCGAGCGGGCCGCCTCCGTCGGAGGTCGCCTCGACATCCGGGAGAGCAGCGAGGAGTTCAGCGTGGACACGCTCCTTCCCGCGTCCCGGACGGAACTCTGAAGCGCGGCTCCGGCCCCTTGGCCGCAAGACCGTGCCGGGGGAGTGCGTTCGTGGTCCGGCTACCGGTCGGTGGCCGTGGCCGCGGAGCGGACGAGTCCGGTCTGGTACGCGATCACCACGAGTTGTGCCCGGTCCCGGACTCCGAGTTTGGCCATGGCGCGGTGCACATGGGTACGGACGGTCTGGCGGGAGATGACCAGGTGGTCGGCGATCGCCTCATTGGGCAGTCCCTCGGCCACCAGTGCCACGATCTCCCGTTCGCGGTCGGTGAGTTTGGCCAGTTCCCCGGACGGGACGGGCAGTGGTCCGTCGGGGAGCGCGAGGTATCTGGTGATCAACGTCTGCGTGGCTCTGGGTGACAGCAGAGAGTCGCCGCGCGCCGCGACGCGGATGGCCTCCGGCAGTTCCGCGGGACGCATCCCCTTCCCCAGGAAGCCGCACGCCCCGGCCCGTAGGGCCTGGAGGACGTACTCGTCCACCTCGTAGGTGGTGAGGATTACGATGCGGACGCCGTCCAGGTCCGGATCCGAGGCGATCTCCCGCGTGGCCGACAGCCCGTCCAACTCCGGCATACGGATGTCCATCAGCACGACATCCGGTGTGGTGCGGCGGACTACCTCGATCGCTTCGCGGCCGGTCTCGGCCTCTCCCACCACCTCCAGATCGTCCGCCGAGTCGATCAGAATGCGGAATCCGCCCCGCAGCAGAGCTTGATCATCAGCGATGACCACCCGGATCGAGGCGTCGTTCATGCGGTCACCCTACGGCAAAACGGAGGTCCCGTCTCCGGGTATCCGCACGGCTCGTTTCGCCGCCTGGATCTGCTCGTAGACATGAGTCCGCAGTTCGGTGAAGCGAGGGGTGGCTCGGGTGTGCAGTTGATCCCGTTCGTCGGGCAGATCGATGCGGAGCTCGTCCTGCACGACGGTCGGCGAGGCGGAGAGAACGATCACCCGCTCGCCAAGGTAGACCGCCTCGTCGATGTCGTGTGTGACGAACAGGAAGGTGATCCCGCGCTCCTGCCACAACGCTCGGACCAGGTCCTCCAGGTCCGCACGGGTCTGCGCGTCGACCGCCGCGAACGGCTCGTCCATCAGCAGGACTTGGGGCTCATAGGCCAGCGCGCGGGCGATCGCCACGCGCTGCTGCATGCCCCCGGACAGCTGCCAGGGATAGGCGTCGGCGGCGTCCGCAAGCCCAACCGACCGCAGGGCGTCGGTGACCAGCTCCCGGCGTTTCGCCTTCGGCGTCCCCTTCTGCTTCAGAGGCAGACCGACGTTGTCGCCGACCTTCATCCAGGGGAAGAGGCTGCGCCCGTACTCCTGGAAGACGATCGCCATGCCCGGCGGCGGACCGGTCACCGGTTCGCCGTCGAGGAGGACTTGTCCCACGGACGGGTCGAGCAGTCCGCCCATGCATTTCAGCAGGGTCGTCTTGCCGCAGCCCGACGGGCCCACCAGACAGACGAGTTCACCCTCCTTCACCGTGAAGGTGAGATCGCGGACCGCCTCCACGCGTCGGCCGGACCCCTCGTAGGTCTTCCCCAGACCACGTACGTCGAGCATGGTTCGCCCTTTCGGAATGTTCACTCACGACCGCCGGGTGGACGCGCGCAGGCCGTGGTACCAGCCGAGCACCCGCCGCTCGGCGAACTGGAAGGCAAGGGAGAGCAGAAATCCGAGCAGGCCAAGGAGGAGGATTCCGGTCCACATGTCGGGGATGGCGAAGCTGCGCTGGAACTGCACCACGGTGAAGCCGATGCCGTTGTTCGCGGCGAACATCTCGCTGATGACCATGAGGATGATGCCGACGGAGAGGGCCTGGCGCAGGCCGGCGACGATCTGCGGACTCGCCGAGGGCAGCACCAGGTGGCGCAGCCGCCCGACACCGCGGATGTCATACGAACGCGCCGTCTCCAGCATCACCGAGTCGACCGCGCGGACGCCTTCGACCGTGTTGAGCAGGATCGGCCAGACGCAGCCACTCGCGATCACCACGATTTTCATCGTGTCGCCGATGCCCGCGAACAGCATGATCACCGGCACCAGCACCGGGGGCGGCACGGCCCGCAGAAACTCCAGCACGGGCTCGCAGAAGGCCCGCACCCCACGGTGGGAGCCGATGAGGGTGCCCAGGCCGACGCCCACGACACCCGCGAGCACGTAGCCGCAGGTCAGGCGCAGCACACTGGGCAGCAGTTCCGTGCGCAGGCGTTCACCGGTCCACACCGAGGAGAAGGTCCGGAAGATCGTGCGCAGCGGCGGCCAGAACGGGTCGGTGCTCCCGTCCGACGCGACCCACCACAGCCCCAGCAGCACCGCGGGCAGGCCGGCCGCGAACAGCACTTGCCGTGCGTACGCCCTCACAGCGCGGCCTCCCCTCGTACGGACTGATGCCATGCCAGCGCACGCCGCTCCACCGCCCTGGCCCCCACATTGATCAGCAGCCCCAGCACTCCGGTCACCGTGACCAGCGCGTACATCTCGGGCACGGCCTGCGACGCCTGGGCCACCGCGATCAGCGAGCCCAGTCCTGGTGCTCCGATGACCAGTTCGGCCGTGATGGTCAGCACCAGGGCCACCGCCGCGGCGAGCCGGATCCCGGTCATGACGTAGGGCAGGGCCGTCGGCCACATCACATGCCGGATGCGTGCCCAGGTCCCGAGCCCGTACGACCGTGCCGTCTCGTCGGCGACGGGGTCCACGTCCTGGACGCCGTACAGCACCTGGACGAGCACCTGCCAGAACGACGCGTACACCACCAGCAGCAGCACCGAGCGCAGTTCACTGCCGTACAGCAGTACTGCCAGCGGGATCAGGGCCACCGACGGGATGGGACGCAGGAACTCGATGGTCGACGCCGTCACTTGGTGCAGAAACGGCACGACGGTGATGAGTAGGCCGCACAGGACGGCGGCGCTTGACGCGATGCCCAGGCCGATCATCCAGCCGGTCAGCGTGTCCCCGAGCGCCGACCAGAAGGCGGCGTCGGTGAGTTCGTCGCCCAGCGCGCCGGCGGTCCTGCTCGGGGGCGGGAAGTAGTCGGCGGCGGCCAGGCCGAGCCGCGGCACGGCTTCGGCGAGGGCGAGGAAGGCCGCGAGCCCCGCCGCCCCGAGTGCGGTGTTCGGATTCCTCACGGCAGCAACGCGTCCAGGTCCGGGGCGGTCTTGAACAGGCCGTCCTGCTCGCCGAGTTTCTCCAGGGTCTCCACCGAGGACCGGCTGATGTCCGCCGGCCACTTCGGCAGTGTCACCTTCGACAGGACGGAGGACGGGATCTTCGTGTACGTGGAGACGGCGTCGCGTGCCTCCTCCGGGTGGCTGTTCGCGTAGGCCAGCGCCTCCGCGGTGGCCTTCTGGAAGTTGGTCACCACCTGGGGGTTCTGCGTCGCGTACGTCTGCGAGGTGAAGTACATGGCGACGGTGAGGTCCTTGGCCACGTCGACGTAGGGTGACGCGATCTCCACGCCCCCGGCGTTCAGGATGGTGGTCAGCGCGGGCTCGACTGCCATCGCGGCGTCCACCTGGCCCTTCTCCAGGGCGGCGGGCATCTGGTCGAAAGCCAGCTCCACGAACTTCACCTTTGACGCGTCGCCTCCGGCCTTGCGCACGGACTCCCGGACCGAGGTGTCCAGGATGTTGTTCAGCGTGTTGACGGCAACCGTCTTGTCCTCAAGGTCCTTTGCGGACTTGAGCGAACTGCCCTTCTTGACCACGAGCGCGCCGTAGTCGTGGCCGTCCACACCGGTGGTCGCCACGCCGTTGGAGACGGCCTTCACCGGTATGTCGTTGCTCTGAGCGATCATCAGCGACGTCGTGTTGCTGAAACCGAACTGGAACTGGCCGCTGACGACGCCCGGCACGATGGCCGAGCCGCCCTGCGCCGTGGTCATCGAGACCTTGAGACCGTACTTCTCGTAGATCCCCTTCTGCTGGCCGAGATAGACGGGGGCCACGTCGACGATCGGAATGACTCCGACCTTGACGCTGGTGAGGCCGCCGCTGTCCGACGCGGAGCCGTCCGAATTTCCGGACGATCCACAGGCCGTGACCCCGAACAGAAGGGAGGCGGCGGCGATGCCGAATAGATGGCGCTGCATTTTCTGTCCTCCCGCGGGCCGCACCGGTACTGTTCCGGCCGGTCCGCGCGCACTGGAAGCTGGTGGGGAGACGACGAAGGGGCAAGACATGGCGTCGAATTCGACGTGCCAAAGGTGTCTTGCGCGCTCCATCCGCACATCCCCCCGGCACCGTCAATGGGCTGTACGGCGCCTGCCGTACGACGGGTGACGGATACGATCACAGCCGTACCGGGCCAGGCCCGCGGATCGCCGTGGTGGCCGCGCCCGCTCCACAGGCTGTCGCAGTCGTCCGCGGTCTCTGGAGGGCCAAGCGGCGTTGCGCTGGTTGACGGCGTACGACGACTTCGGCTCCGCTGGTCGGTCGTGCGACCCAGCGCTCGATCGGTGCCCGCGCGGTGGACAGCGCGCCATTGGTTGTCAGTTGGGTTGGTGTGGGCTCGCGGCTGGGCGGACCGGATGTGCTCTCGTCGACGGTTGTTGCACAGCGGCGCAGGCCTTGCGGATCCGGGGGAGTCGTACCGGTGTGGCGGCCCGCGCCGGAACGGTGGGGTGGGTTTGTCAGTCGTCGGCGATACCGGCACCGCTGAGGGCGGGCACGGTGTTCTCCGGGTGGGCGAGGGAGCGGGCGCCGGCCCGGAACTGGGCGAGCTTGTCGACGATGGTCTGACCGACCGGGAGGTGTCCCCAGACGCTGATGCCCTGATGGGTGCTGGGTTCCCACGTCGCCTCGTCGACGACGATGGGGTTCCAGCCGACTTCCCAGTCGAAGCCGGAGGGCGTGCGGGCGTAGTAGGAGAGTTCGCGGTCGTTGGTGTGCTGACCGACGGACAGCGAGCCGAAGCCGAGTTCGCGGACGCGCTGGTAGCTCAGGGCGACGTCGTCGAGGGTGTCGGCCTGGATGTTGAGGTGCTGCACGCGGGTGCGGATCGGGTCGAACGGCAGGATGAGGGGGTTGCCCACCGCGATGGTGTGGTGGCGTTCGTTGACGCGAAGGAAGCGGATCTTGACTTTGACGCCGCTCATGGTCTCGTCGATGTAGTCGCTCAGGCGGGCGTCGAAGACGGTGTTGAAGTAGCCGCGGATCTGCGCCGGCCTGGTGGACGTCAGGGCGATGTGGCCCATGCCGGCATCACCGGTGACGAAGCCGGAGGCGAGCATGCGCAGGGGCTCGGCGGACTTCACCGGGGTGGTGTAGATCTCCTGGGTGATGCCTTTGGGGCCGGGGAAGCGCAGCAGGCGTTCGACGCCGCGCAGGGCGGCTTCTTCGTCGCTTCCGACGACGAGGGGCACGCCGTGGGCGCGGATGCGGGCCTCGATCTGTTCGAAAGAGCGATGGTCGTCGATGTGCCAGCCGGTGGTGACGACGTCTTCGGCAGGGCCGCGCCGCAGCAGAAAGCGGCACTCCTGGTCGTCGAGGCGGAAGCGCATCAGGTCGCGGGAAAGTGCGTCGTGATGCATGCCGACGGCGTCGACGCCGAAGCGGCGCCAGTCGGCGAAGCGGTTGGTCTCGATGATGATGTAGCCGAGGTGGACGGCTCCGAAGACCGACGGGGCGTCGTGCCCCTCATGGGTGTCATACGTGTTCATCGACGGCCTCCCATGAAGTCGGCGCAGATACGGTTGAACAGTTCGGCTCGCTCGAACTGCACCCAGTGCCCGGTGTTGGCCACCATGTACAGGTCGCAGTTGGGCATGCGGTCGGCCAGCATGCGGGCACCGGAGGGGCGGTTGACCTTGTCCTCGGCACCCCACAGCACGAGGGTGGGCACGGACAGTCGGCTCAGGCGCGGGTCGCGGGTGAAGTCCGACTTCCACAGGGTGCGAAGTGCGCCGGGCCCGGAGGGAAGACTGGTGGGCGGGGAGGCGATGACCTCGGGGTCGATGCTGGCCTGGTAGCGGTCTTCGATGGCGGAGTCCGGGACACTGGCGGCGTTGAAGACGAGGTAGTTGCGGATGAACGTCTCCAGCTTCAGCCGGGACGGTCCGTCGCCGGTGTAGTAGCCGAGCAGGCTCCTCGCGCCTTTGGTGGGCACGGTGCGGGTGGTGCCGACGCCGGCGGGGCCCATCAGCAGCATGTGGTCGATCCGGTGGGGAGTGTCCAGGGCGAGGCGCAGGGCACAGGCGCCGCCGTAGGAGTTGCCGACCAGGTGGACCTTGTCCAGGCCGAGTTCGTCCAGCAGGCCGCGGATGTGGCGGGAGAGGTACCCGACGGGGTCGGCACTGTCGACGCCCTTACTGCTGCGGCCGTAGCCGGGCATGTCGGGCACGATGACCCGGTAATTCTCGGCCAGCCGGGCGATGTTGCGGGCGTAGTTGGAGACACCGGAGGCGCCCGGGCCGCCGCCGTGCAGCATCACGACCGGCGGGCCGTCGCCCGTCTCCGCAACGAAGATCTTCTTTCCGTCGACGTCATACGTCGTCTCCTGCATCGTCGGCAGGACGGTCGGAGTGGTCATGTCGTTCCTCGCTTTGCTGTGACGGTCGGGTCGGCGAAGGGCTGTTGTCGGGGTGGGGCCTGTCGGCGGCGGTGGAGTTGCGCGCGACGGGCGCGGCGGCGTGGGTGCCGGGGCGCTCTCGATCCACGGAGACGGCTCGGGCACGCGCTGAGATCTCGGCGCCGTGGTCGTGGGCTGCGATCTTCCGGTTACCGTAGTGATCGCTCCAATTGGAATGAGTGCTACGGTAATCGTGATGCCGGATGCAGTCAAGAGCCGGCGTGATCAGGAGGGGAGTACTCATGGCCAGGTCCGAGGTCACTCGCAAGAAGCGCGCGAACGGCATCGAATCGCGGCAGCGCATCCTCGACGCCGCCGTGGAGATCGCGGGTGAGCGCGGGTACGAGGGCACCTCGATCGCGGCCGTCAGCGTCAAGTGCGGGCTGCCCGCCAGCTCGATCTACTGGCACTTCAAGGACAAGGACGACCTGATCGCCGCTGTCATCGAGCGCAGCTTCGACACGTGGCTGGCCGCGATGGAGCTGCCGGGTGAGGAAACGGGCACGACTTTGGAGCGGATCACCGTCTTCGCCACGAACCTGGCGAAGTCGCTGGTCGACGCCCCTGACTTTCTGCGCCTGGGCCTCATGCTCGCCCTGGAGCGACGGCCCGTTGAGCCGCGGGGCAGGACTGTGTTCCTCCAGGTCCGGGAGACTGCCCGCCTTAGGATCTCCGAGGCGGCGCGGACCCTCTTCCCGGAGCTGGACGAGGACGCGATCCGGACGCTGACCATCTATGGCCTCGCAGGCGCTGACGGCTTGTTCGTGCAGCGTGAGACCGGCGGGGACTCCGTCGACCTGGTGGCGTTGTTCGAACTGCACGCCCGGCTGGTGCACGAGGCGGCACGCCTGATGGCGACCGGCGAAGCCCGCTGAGCGCGAGAGTGTCCGAGTCTTCCGCTACGAAGCAGCCTTTGCGTTACTGCGTCCTGCTCACGTACAGCAGCTCCCGGATCGCGGATTCCGTGTGGCTCTCGACCACACTTCCCGCCCTGAGATGCTCGCCGCGCAGCTCGTCGTCGAATTGTGGGGTGACCGGTATGCGGCCCGGGCGGCGACACAGGCCGCGTGCCCTCCGCCCGTCACTCCCCGCGGCTCTCCGGCCCAAATTCCGTGATGATCAGCAGAAGGGTGCGCTCCAGCAGGGCGAACGTCTGCTCCCGGCTCAGGGTGCCGCGGTTGAGCCACTCGTTGGTCGCGGAGCGTGTCATCGCGGCGAAGGCCCGGCACATGCCGCGCAGCGGTTCGTCCGCCTCGGTGTCCGGGTCGATGCCGAGCGCGCGCAGGGTCTGGTCGACGGTCACCTCTTCCGCCTCCCGCATGACGGAGTCGACGTCGGGGTCATGGCCGTGCGAGAGCGCGTCGACGGTGACGAGCCACATGCCGCGGTTGCGGTCGACGACGCTGAGGAAGCGGTCGACGACGCCGCTCACCCGCTCCTGGACAGTGCCCTTGGGCAGCCGCTCCAGGACGGAGTCAGGCACGGCGACCATCTCGCGCAGCACCTCCAGGTAGAGCTCCCGCTTGCCGCCGAAGTAGTGGTTGACCAGCCCTCGGGCGACGCCGGCCTCACGTGCGATGTCCGCCAGTGACACTGCGCCGTACGGCTTCTCGCCGAAGACGCGGCGTGCGCAGGTGATGATCTGGTCACGGCGGGCTTCCGGCTCCATCCGGATCCGTGGCCGGCCTTCGGCGGAGGAAGAGGCTGTCACCGCTGCATCTTTTCACGGCCCTCGTCGACGACGGTCGGCGGAAGCCGCAGCGTACCGGGCGCCGCCTCCGGCACCACGGGATCACGCAGGGCGACCGGGGCGAAGCGGGCGTAAGTGGCCACAGGTGCCGGCGCCTCGCTCGCCCTTGCCGGGCGGAGCGCCTCTTATTGGCGACCCGTCAAGAAACTGGAACGAAATCACTCGGGAGCTATTGACGGATCGCCAATAATGGGGCGACGGTGTTGCCGTGTCCGGCGCCCGGTGTGTACCCCGCAACATCGGGAGTCGCGGAGAGTCGGCCTGCCCTACTGCTCCGTGAAGGGCCGCTGGTGTCCCCTGACCGCGCCCCGCCGCCTCGCTCGGCGCCCGCACGATCAAGCCCGTTTCCCCTGACAGCAAAGGAGCTGCCCGGTGTTGCCGACCGCCCCCCGCACGTTCTGTGAGGCGTTCCAGCGGACCGCCGCGCGCCAGGCCGGCCAGGTCGCCCTGCGTACCGTCGGTGGCAAGACGACGCTGCTGTGGTCGGAGTACGCCGACCGGGTCCGGGCGCTCGCCCGGGGGCTCACGGCCCTCGGGGTACGCCATGGCGACACGGTCGCGCTCATGCTGCGCAACCGGCCCGCATTCCACGTCGCCGACACGGCCGTCCTCCATCTCGGAGCCATCCCGTTCTCGGTCTACAACACCTCCTCGCCCCAGCAGGTCGCCCACCTGCTCACGGACTCGGGGGCCCGCCTGGTGATCACGGAGGAGTGCTTCCTGCCCGTGCTCGACCATCCGGCTCGCGCTGTGGACGCGACGGTCATCACCGTCGACGGCGTCTTCCCCGGGACCCTGGCCCTGGACGACGTCTCCTCCCGCACGGTCGAGGGCTTCGACTTCGAGGCGATCTGGCGCTCCGTGTGTCCGGACGACGTACTCACGCTGATCTACACCTCTGGTACGACCGGGCAGCCCAAGGGCGTCGAGATCACGCACCGGGCCGAACTGGCCCAGTGCGCGGCCGCGAACGAGCGGCTCGGCATCAACGCCGGCGATCGGATGATCTCCTTCCTGCCCTCCGCTCATATCGCCGACCGCTGGTCCTCGCACTACACACAGATGACCGCGGGAACCGAGCTGACGACCGTCGACCAGCCCCGTGACATCGCCGCCGCCCTCGCCGACGTCCACCCCCAGGTCTTCGGAGCGGTGCCGCAGATCTGGCAACGCCTCCACAACGGCCTCCGCGCGGCCCTGGAACAGGCAGCGGACAGCGAACCCGACGAGGTGCGCCGACAGGCGCTGTCCGAGGCACCCGGTCTCGGCCTGCGCTACGCCGAGGCCGCCGAGAGTGGCCGGCTCACCGCCGAACTCGCCGACCGCTGGGCGGCGTTGGACTCCAGGGAACTGGCGCCGCTGCGGGAGCGGTTCGGCCTGGACCGATTGCGGGTGGCGGCCTCGGGTGCCGCGCCGATCGCGCCGAGCCTGCTGCTGAACCTGCGCGGCCTGGGTATCCCGGTGAGCAGTGGCCTCGGCATGTCCGAGCTGTCGGGGATGGCGACATACTCGCCTCCCGGTGAGGCCCCGGCCGCCTCGGTGGGCCGTCCCTTGCCGGGCGTGGAAGCTTCGATCGCCGCGGACGGCGAGCTGCTGGTCCGCGGCGAGATCGTCATGCGTGGCTACCGGGGCGCCCCCGAGAAGACCGCCGCCGCGTTTACCGCCGAGGGCTGGCTGCGGACCGGCGATGTCGCGACCATCGACTCAACCGGCGCGATCACCGTGGTGGATCGCAAAAAGGACCTGATGATCAGCACGGGCGGCAAGAACCTGTCGCCCTCCGTCATCGAGGGAGCCGTCCTCGCCCACACTCCCTTGCTCGCGCACGCCGTCGTGATCGGCGATGCCCGCCCCTTCGTGACCGCTCTCCTGGTGCCCGATCCCGAGGCGGTCAACGCCTTCGCCGCACGCCTCGGCCTCGACGGCGAACCCGCCGAACTGTGCCGGCACCCCGAGGTCCGCGCTGCGATCGAGACGGGGTTGGCCGCGGCCAACGCTGTCCTGTCCCGTCCCGAACAGGTCCGCGCCCACATCGTGCTGACCGAGGACTGGCAACCCGGCAGTGAGTTCGTCACCCCCACCCGCAAAACCCGCCGCGGCCCCATCGGCGAGCACTACGCCTCGCAGATCGACGCGATGTACACCGAGCACGCCGCAGCCGCAACCACCGGCGTCAGCGCCGGCACCGGCCTGATCCGTACGGGACCCGTCACAGAGGACTCTGTGCGGGGCAGCCTTTGAAGCGGCGCGTCTCGGCCCGGGCCTCCGAGCAACTTCGGGGCAGACCGGCGGGTGGGACGTCGGCCCGTGATGCCGTGAAGGTCGTGCTCGGGCGGCGTTCTGAATCCGCTCTGCACCCGCGCCCGGAACCCGATGGCCGACGTAGAGAGCTGCGCCCGGAACACGATGGCCGACGTAGAGAGCTACGTCCGGAACCCGATGGCTGACGCAGAGAGCCACGCCCGCCACAGGGCTGACCCCCAACCCGCTGAAGGACTCGCCATGTCGTTGCCCCCTGTTCTCTCGCTGCCCCTCACGCTTCCCGTCGTGGGCTCGCCGCTGTTCATCGCCTCCGGCCCCGAACTGGTCATAGCCCAGTGCCAGGCCGGGGTCATCGGCTCGTTTCCGGCCCTCAACGCTCGGCCCGCCTCGCTCCTGTCCGACTGGCTCGACCGCATCACAGAGGAGAACGCGTCCTACGCAGCCGCGCACCCGGAGGCCGTCGTCGCCCCGTTCGCGGTGAACCAGATCGTGCACCGCTCCAACGACCGCCTCGAGCGGGACATGGACGTGATCGTGAAGCACCAGGTGCCGATCGTCATCACGTCGCTCGGTGCGCGGCCGGAGATCAACGACGCTGTGCACTCCTACGGAGGCGTCGTGCTCCACGACGTCATCAGCAACGAGTTCGCGCACAAGGCCATCGAAAAGGGAGCCGACGGTGTGATCGGGGTGGCCGCAGGGGCCGGCGGCCACGCCGGCACGCAGTCACCGTTCGCCCTTGTGCAGGAAATCCGGGAATGGTTCGACGGTCCACTGCTGATGTCGGGCGCAATCGCCCACGGCCGCTCCATCCTGGCCGCGCTGGCCGCAGGCGCGGACCTCGCGTACGTAGGCTCCGCATTCCTCTCCACCACTGAGGCGAACAACTCGACCGCGTACAAGCAGATGATCGTCGACAGCGCCGCGAAGGACATCGTCTACAGCAACCTGTTCACCGGTGTCCACGGCAATTACCTGCGCGGCAGCATCTCCGCCGCCGGACTCGACCCGGACAACCTCTCCGAGTCGGATCCGACCGCCATGGACTTCGGCACGAGCAACACCGCGAAGCCGAAGGCATGGAAGGACGTCTGGGGCTCAGGCCAAGGGATCGGTGCCGTCAAACGGAGCACGACTGTCGCAGACCTCGTCGCAACGCTCAAGGAGCAGTACGACGACGCACAGTTCGCCCTGGACACCAAGACACGCACGCGCGGCGTGACCACGCACTGAGCCTGAGCGAACCACCCCTCAGACGTGCCTCGGCTCGTGATGCCGTATAGGTCGAGTTAGGGGCGCACGTTCCGCATCGGGCGTTCTCGCCTCAGCACCCCGGACCCCTCACGCCCCGAATGCCATCGAATCTCCCTGCCGGGACAAGAGGCTCCTTGTGGGTCCTGCGGGACGCGCGCCGCCCCGATGTCTGACTGGCACGCTGCTGATGAAAGGAGTTGGCCGGTGCCGGACACGGACGGGTCGTGGAATCCATGACGGAACAGGAGGCGCGTCGGCAGCGGCGCGCGCGCTTCGAAAGCCTGGCGCACGTGGTGACGGAACCCGTGCACCGGTATCTGTTGCGGCGAACGGCCCCTGACATGGTCGAGGACGTCCTGTCCGAGACGATGCTTGTGCTGTGGCGTCGCATCGACCATGTACCTGGGCTCGGAACGGGTTCCCTGCCCGATCGCGATGAGGTACTCCCTTGGTGCTACGGGGTGGCACGGGGCTGTCTGGCCAATGCCCGCCGGGCGGATGGACGCCGACTCCGCCTGGTGGAGCGGTTGATGCTCGCTCAGCAGCCCCCTGCGGCAGTGGCCGTCGATCACGGCGACCTGCACGCCGCGCTCGGTGCACTCGGGGAACTGGATCGCGAGGTGGTGCGGCTGTGGGCTTGGGAGGGGCTGGCGCCGCGGCAGATCGCGGAGGTGACCGGGCTGACGTCCAATGCGGTGAGCTTGCGGCTTCACCGGGCGAAAAAGAAACTCGCCGATCAGCTGAAGCCGGGGCGAAAGAATGCCGAGCGCCCCGGACACAAGATGGATGAAGGAAGGAGCATTCAGTGAATGACGACGAGTTGTTGGCCCTGCTGAGGGCTGGGGATCCGGCACTGACCTCACGAGCTCCGCTACCCGACATCAATCGTCTTGTGGAGGCTGCCTTGAAAACCGACTCCGTGCTCCAATCGGAAAGCACCGCCATCGACCCCACAACTCGCGCAGCGAAGGTCACCGCGGGAAGGGGACGCCGACGTCTCTCCGGGCTCGCGGCGGCCGCCGCTCTGCTTATCGGCGGGGGCATCGCCGCGGGAATCACAGCGAATTCCGGCAATGGTCACTCGACTGCGGACGGCGCCCCGCTGACTCTCACCGTGGCAGGGGGCTCCTACCCCAAGTGCCAGGCACCTGTTCCCGATCAGCTGGCCGGGTACCCGACGCTCTTCTACGGGACGGCCACCTCCGTGAAGGGGTTCCTGGTCTCCTTCCATGTCGATCACTGGCTGCGCGGTGGTGGTACGGACACGGTCCTGGTGAGCGGCGACTCCGACTTTCCGGAACAGCTGACCTTCACGGTCGGTCAGCATTACATCGTGGCCGCGGACAAGGACGGCACCATTCCCGCGTGCGGCGCGAACGCGGCCTCGGACGAGACCTGGAGGGAGTACAGCCAGGTACTCGGACAATAACGCCAGGGCTTCAGCTCTCTTCTGCGCTGGAGTAATGAGGTTTTCCGAGCACTGCGACGACATGGTCGTGGTGCTCGGGATGACTTGCGAAGCATTGCCGGCCGCGTAATCGGCTCAGACCGCGTACCCGTTGCGGCGGGATCAGTCGATGCCCGTCTCACCAGGTAGGTCTGCACCAGGGCGAGCCTTTGGCCACGTGGATACGGGCCTGTGATGCAAGTTGATCTCCTCGGCCAGTGCCCTGCGCGGGCCCGCGCAACCGTAGGCAACCTGCACCCGCCGTACACGGGGAACCCGCACCTTCCTGGGCCAACGTCCCCCACCCGAGCAGCTCACCGGCCGGACCGCAAAGCCCGCGACAACCCCAGCGCCGCCGTCCTCACCGCCGGTGCCAGCTGAGCCGGCCGGAACCGCGCGCATGGCAGCGCCACCGACAGCGCGGCCACTGCGGTCGGCCCGTCGAAAACGGGCGCCGCGATACAGCTCACCCCCGCCGCGGCCTCTTCCTCCTCGTAGGCCAGGCCCGCGACCTGTGCCTGCTCGACGGCCGTCCGAAGCCTCGCCGGGTCGGTGATCGACCGCGGCGTCAGCTGCGGCAGCGGCCCGGCCAGCACCTCCTCGACCAAATCGGTGCCCGAGAATGCCAGGAGGGCCTTACCGACCGCGGTGCACGTGAGGGGGAGCCGACCGCCGATCCGGGACGGCAGCTGTAGCACGTCGTGGCCGTGGATGCGCTCGACGTAGACCACCTCGTGGCCCTCGCGCACCCCGAGGTGCACGGTCTCGTGCGTAGCTTCGAAGAGGTCCTGGAGGAACGGCAGCGCGGCTTCGCGTAGATCGTGCCGACGCGGCACGAGCGACCCCAGCTCGAAGAGGACACCGCCGAGCCGATAGGTCTCCGCGTCCCGTTCCAGCAGCCCGAGCCTGACCAGGTCGGCGCAGAGCCTGAACATGGTGGTCTTGGGCAGCTTGGTTCGCCTGGCGAGTTCCGTCAGGCGGAACGCCCCACCGTTCGGCCGATAGCAGTCCAGCACAGACACTGCCTTGTCGAGCATATTGCCCTGAGAGCTGTTCCGCGTCATGGAACATATTTTGCCGCACACCGAACCGGGCGCCTATACCTGTGGGCATGAGCACCGATCTCGTGACCAAGGTGGCCGACGTCCTGGCCGAAGCCACCCGAACCGGCACCCCCTGCGCCCCCGTCCGCGCCCTCCTCCCCGACGGCGACATCGAGACCGCCTACGCGGTGCAACGGCTCCACGTCGAGCGAAGCGTGATCGCCGGCCGACGGCTCGTGGGCCGCAAGATCGGGTTGACCTCACCCGCAGTGCAGCGCCAACTCGGGGTCGCACAGCCCGATTTCGGGGCACTGTTCGCGGACATGGCGGTCAGCGAGGGTACGCCGATCGCGGCCGGGCGGCTGCTCCAGCCCAAGGTCGAGGCCGAGGTAGCTCTGGTGCTGGACGCCGATCTGCCGCACCACGACCCCACCGTCGCCGACCTGCTGCGTGCCACCGCCTTCGCGCTGCCCGCGCTGGAGATCGTGGACAGCCGGATCGTCGACTGGGACATCACCATCGTCGACACCGTCGCCGACAACGCCTCCTGTGGACTGTTCGTCCTCGGTGGTACACCCGTCTCGCTGGACCGCGTCGACCTGCGCGGCGTCCGGATGTCCCTGACCAAGAACGGCGAGACCGTCTCCCAGGGCACCGGCGCCGACTGCCTGGGCAGCCCGCTCACCGCCGCCCGCTGGCTCGCCGCCACCCTGGCTGGCCTGGGCGACCCGCTGAGGGCCGGCGACATCGTCCTGACCGGCGCGCTCGGCCCCATGGCCGTCGCAGCCGAGGGCGACGAGTTCGCCGCACGCATCGAGGGCCTCGGCACGGTCGGGGTCGTATTCGCAGGCGAAGCCACCGGGGGAGTCGGAGCATGACCACGAAGGTAGCCGTCATCGGGTCCGGGAACATCGGCACCGATCTGATGATCAAGATCCTGCGGCTCTCCGAATCCCTGGAGATCGCCGCGATGGCCGGCATCGATCCGGACTCGGACGGCCTGGCCCGAGCCCGCCGCCTCAAGGTGGCCACGACCCACGAGGGTGTGGAGGGACTGGTCGCGCTCGACGCCTTCGAGGACGTCTCGATCGTCTTCGATGCCACGTCCGCCGGCGCTCACCGCCGTCACGACGAGGTGCTGCGCGGCCTCGGCCGTACGGTCGTCGACCTCACACCGGCCGCCCTCGGCCCGTACGTCGTCCCGCCCGTCAACGGCGACGCCCACCTGGACGCCCCGAACGTCAATATGGTCACCTGCGGTGGCCAGGCCACGATCCCGGTGGTCGCCGCCGTGCACGCGGTCACGCCGGTCCACTACGGCGAGATCGTCGCCTCGATCTCCTCCCGCTCGGCGGGCCCCGGCACCCGAGCCAACATCGACGAATTCACCGAGACCACATCCGCCGCCATCGAGAAGGTCGGCGGCGCGGCCCGCGGCAAGGCGATCATCGTGCTCAACCCGGCCGACCCGCCTCTGATCATGCGGGACACCGTGCACTGCCTGGTCGGCGACTGCGACGACGCGGCCGTGACGGACTCCGTGGAGGAGATGGTCGCTCGCGTCCAGACGTATGTCCCTGGCTACCGTCTCAAGCAGAAGGTGCAGTTCGAGCGGGTGGCCCCAGACGACCCGCTGCGCACCCTCGTCCCTGACGAGGCCGTGAAGGTGTCCGTCTTCCTTGAGGTGGAGGGCGCCGCCCACTACCTGCCCGCCTACGCCGGCAACCTCGACATCATGACCTCGGCAGCGCTGTGCACCGCCGAGCGCATCGCCGCCCGCCGCGCCCCGGAGGTGGCGTCCCGATGACTCGTCTGTACGTCCAGGACGTCACCTTGCGGGACGGCATGCATGCCGTCCGCCACCGCTACACCCTCGACCAGGCCCGCACCATCGCCGGCGTCCTGGACTCCGCCGGAGTCCGCGCGATCGAGGTCGCCCACGGCGACGGCCTGTCCGGCTCCAGCGTCACCTACGGCGTCGGCGCGCACACCGACTGGGAGTGGATCGAGGCGGTCGTGGGCGCCGTAGGTCAGGCGATCCCCACCACACTCCTCCTGCCCGGCATCGGTACCGTCCACGACCTCAAGCAGGCCTACTCCCTGGGCGTCCGCTCGGTGCGGATAGCCACCCACTGCACCGAGGCCGACATCTCCGCCCAGCACATCGCCGCCGCGCGAGAGCTGGGCATGGATGTGGCGGGCTTCCTGATGATGTCCCACCTCGCCGAGCCCGCCGAACTCGCCCGTCAGGCCAAGCAGATGGAGTCCTACGGCGCCCACTGCGTGTACGTCACCGACTCCGGCGGCAGACTGACGATGGACGGCGTCCGTCACCGCGTCCGCGCCTACCGCGACCTCCTGGACCCGGCGACGGAACTGGGCATCCACGCCCACCACAACCTCGCCCTGGGCGTGGCCAACTCGGTCGTCGCCGTCGAGAACGGCGTCACCCGCGTCGACGCCTCCCTCGCCGGACAGGGTGCAGGGGCGGGCAACTGCCCACTGGAAGCGTTCGTCGCGGTCGCCGACGCGATGGGCTGGGAACACGGCTGCGACCTGTTCCCCCTGATGGACGCCGCTGACGATGTCGTACGCCCCCTTCAGGACCGCCCGGTCCGCGTCGACCGCGAGACCCTCACTCTCGGCTACGCGGGCGTCTACTCCAGCTTCCTGCGGCACGCCGAGGCCGCCGCCCGCAGGTACGGACTGGACACCCGGGCGATCCTGGTCGAGGTGGGTCGCCGCAAGCTGGTCGGCGGCCAGGAGGACATGATCACGGACATTGCCCTGGACCTCGCGGGGAGCTGACGCGCGACGACGGCCACCCTTGTCAGACGGACCGCAGCCGGTCGGTGCGCGTCGGCTCGGACGTCGAACGTTCCGGATCCCGTTCCGCGGCGGGCGCGCCCCGCTCCTTGCCTGGTCATCGGCGTCGACTCGGGCAGGCCGCGCCTGCGTATCCTGCCCACTGGCTGAGCCTGACTCGTACAAACGGTCCGGCCCGCAGGCGTGGGTGTGGCTCCGGGCCGGACCGCTGTTCGCTGGTACGGGCCTGCGGCTGCCCGTCCTCGCCGTCGTGCGTCTCGTCGTCGCTGTGCGGGTCGCGCAGCGGCCGCAGGCCCGGCGCCGGCGGCCGGTTCCTCGAACGCCATCTCCCCGTCGTCCTTCGCCAGTTCCTTCGCCGCCGGCCACTGTGCTGGCGACAGCCCCCCCATCGCCTACGTGGTACCAGGGGCGGCGACTCCGGCTGCATCGACTGCCGAGTCGCCATTGGTGAGCGCGGATCCGGCCTGCCTATCCTTCGCCGACCTCCTGGTCGGCGGCTTCGTTGGCGCAGTCGATCTCGGTCATGTGCTCCTCCGCCCAGGTCCGCAGCCCCGCAAGGGCGACTTCCAGAGACAGCCCGAGTCGGGTGAGTCGGTAGAAGACCCGCGGCGGCACGGTCGGTTCGACCCGGCGCGACACCAGCCCGTCGCGGGTCAGGTTTCGCAGTGTCACGGACAGCATCTTCTGGGAGACGCCGGGCATCCGGCGTCTCAGCTCCGCGAAGCGCACCTCGTCCGGTGCGGCATCGGCGAGCGTCTTGACGGCCATGGACATCCACTTCGTACCGATGCGGTCAAGCAACTGCCGCGTCGGGCACTGGGGATCGAACAGATCGCCGCGCACCCCGCGACCGGCGGTCCGGGCTCCTTGGGTGGTCACCTGCGGCTCACCACCTTCCCTGAAAGTGCCGTCTAGGCAGCGGTCGGACGGTTACCTATCGTGCGGTGGTCACCAATGGTAACCAGTCTGAGGAGTCGTCATGCCCGCCACCACCGCACACCAACTGCGCCGCATCGCGACGAACGGAATCCAGCTCAACGTCGCAATCGCCGGGGACGGACCTGCGGTTCTCCTGCTGCACGGCTTCCCGCACACCTGGCAACTCTGGAGCGGCATCATGGGCCGACTGGCCGGGCAGTACCGGGTCATTGCCCCGGACCTGCGAGGCTTCGGTGCCAGTACACGAGCCGTCGAGGGTTATGACGCAGGCACCCTCGCCGTCGACGCCGAAGGGCTGCTCGGCGCACTCGGCGAGCCCTCGGCAGCAGTGGTGGGCATCGACGCGGGCGCCGCCCCCGCGGTCCTGCTCGCGCTGCGCCGCCCCGGCCTCGTCCGGCGCCTCGTCGTGATGGAGGCACTGCTCGGCCGCCTGCCCGGAGCAGAACACGTCATCGCGGGCGGCGCCCCGTGGTGGTTCGGCTTCCACGCCGTCCCCGGCCTCGCCGAGACCGTCCTGGCCCGCAACGAGGCCCCGTACATCGACTGGTTCCTCGACTCGGGGACGCTCGGACGAGGAGTACCCGACGATATCCGTGCGGCCTTCGTCCACGCGTTCACCGGCAGCGAGGCCCTGCGCTGCGCGTTCTCCTATTACCGGGCCCTGCCCACCAGCGCGCAGCAGATACAGGACGCCGTCGCGACGGCTCGCTTGACGATGCCCACCATGGCTGTCGGCTCGCACCCCGTCGGCACCGGCCTCGAACGCCAGCTCCGTCCCATCGCCGATGACCTGGTCGGACACCACCTCCGGGACTGCGGCCACATCATCCCCCTCGACCGCCCCGACGCACTGTTCGCGCTCCTTGCTCCCTTCCTCTCCGCCGATCTGCCGAAGTGAACGGAGCGGGGCCGAAGGATCACGGCCGGCGGTTCGGGCGTTCGTCCCAGCGGTGAGTTGTCCAGGACCGCCGGATCAGGCTCCAGCGTCCTCGCCTGGGTGCCGTCCAGCACGTATATCGCCGTCACGGCACGACGGATACGTCCAGCTCGAAGGGTGGGGTTGCTGTCTGAGTTGGGGCCACGGTGGTGAAGGCCGGCCGCTGCAGGCCTTGGCTCCGGACGGCACGACCTGCAGTGCAGGTCAGTCCGCCGCGGACTCGGCCTCTGGCAGCGCCGGATGGTCGGTCGGGTAGAGGCCGGCGGCGAAGCCGTACACCACGTCGCCTCCGCGCGGCAGTTGCGCGTAGTCGTTGGCAAGCTCAAGGACTCGCGCCCAGAACTCGTGGGCCTGCTCCCGCGGGATCCGCACATGCCGCATGATCGAGGAGAGTTCGTCTGCCTGGTGCGCGGGGGCCGACTCGACCGCGGCCGTGGCGAGATCGTTGTTGCAGTACGGCGCGGTGCCCTCCTCGGTCGGGCTGACAGCGCCGACACGGAAGATGCGTGCGGTGCGGCCGTAGTAGCGCTCGTCGATGGCCCGCACCCGGCGGGTCCGTACGACTTTCAGCAGCTGGGCATCCATCAGGGCGCTCACGTGGTGCGCGACCGTGCTTTTGGGGCGGCCGAGTGCGGAGGCCAGTTCGGTCACCGTCGCGGCGCGTTCGAGGAGCAGCTCGAGGATGGCGTTGCGCAGGGGGTTGGCCAGCGCGCGGAGCTGGGCCGGGGCTGTCACATCTGTGACGTCGGAGAGGTCGTAGTCGGGGAGGCTGGGATTGTTCGACACTCTTCGATTATTCTAGAGTTCCGGATCATTCGCTACCCACCAGCAAGGGGTTTGGGCCATGGCAGAGGTCGTACTGTTCCATCACTCGCAGGGGCTGACAGCGGGAGTCGTCGCTTTCGCCGACGAGCTCCGCGCGGTCGGCCACACGGTCCACACGCCCGACCTTTTCGACGGGCGCACCTTCGACTCCCTCGAAGAGGGCCAGAGCTACGTCGAGGAGCTCGGCTTCGGCGAGATAATTGAGCGTGGCGTCCGCGCGGCCGAACTCCTGCCGCAGGACGCCGTTTACGCCGGCTTCTCACTCGGTGTGCTGCCCGCCCAGAAGCTGGCGCAGACGCGGGCGGGCGCACAGGGCGCGCTCCTGTTCCAGGCCTGCATCCCCGTCTCGGAGTTCGGCGTGGCCTGGCCCAACGGCGTGCCGGTGCAGGTGCATGCGAAGGAAGCCGATCCGTTCTTCGCCGAGGACATCGACGCTGCCCGCGCCCTCGTCTCCGACGGCGCCGACGCGGAGTTGTTCCTGTACCCCGGGGACCAGCACCTGTTCACGGACAGTTCGCTGCCGTCCTACGACCCGGACGCCGCCAAGCTCCTGACCCGGCGGACGATCGAGTTCCTCGGCTCGCGCTAGGTCGTCGACGGGTCCTGCGCACAGTCACAGGTGCCGGGATGCGACGGCCACGCTGCCGCGGGAGACGCACTCTCTCTTGACGTACTCTCTCTTGTCGAAACGCGTGGCCGCCGCCCCGTTCGCCTTCAACTGGTTGATCAGCCGCTCGATTTCGTTTCTGCGGACATGGCGTGCTGTATCGAAGCCGGCGGCCCACGGGCGGTGTCGGAACTGCCCTACATTCCCTGCTCCTCCCAGCGGGCGCGGGTCGACAACCGCCGGTTGACGACTGCCTCCGAGTCCGTTCCGCACGAACATTGCGGAACGTCCCTCCAGGCTCCTGACAACAGTGGGGCGCTCGGCCTGGTCAGGGGTCGGCGTGCGTCGTCCCGACGCCGGATCATCACGACCGGCGCGCTCGTAGCCGTGGTGAATCAAGAACCCGCAGGTCACGCTCGTGCCAGATGCCGACGACAGGCCGGAAGGTCGGCCGCGATGGCTCCGTGACAACGATGGACTCAATCCATACGAAATCGCAGGTGGGCCAAGGCTCAAAGATCTGCACCCGATGACCTTTGGTTGGCGACGCTAGGCGGCGCCGATGAGCGTTTCGGCGGCGGCTCGTGTGGCGGCGATCAGCCTGCTGCGCCTGCTGCTGCTGAGGACGACGACACCGGCGCCGTGAAACAGCATGTCCAGCTGGGCGGCGAGCATCTCGGGATCCCGCACGTCTGCCCGGGTGGCCAGTTCTGTGAACAGCTCATGGACCGCGGCACGGTAGGCGTCGGTGGCCCGCTGGACCTGCACGCCCGTGGCGGGCTCGGCGCTGGCCCGCGCGAACGCGCAGCCACGATACGTACGGCGCCGCAGCCAGTGCGCCTGCGTGTCGAACACCGCGAGGATGCCGTCATGAGGATCCGAGAGCCGTCCGGCGGCGGTGCGCAGTTCGGCCAGATTCCGCTCGTGCCGGGCGCCCAGGTACGCGACGACGAGCTCCTCCTTGCTACCGAACAGGCGGTACAGCGATGCCTTGGCCACCCCGGCGTGCTCGATCACGCGGTCGATGCCGACGGCGTGCACACCCTCGCTGTAGAAGAGTTCGTCGGCGGAGGCAAGCAGGCGTTCGCGGGGGGAGTGCGACGCCGCTTTGCCGGTGATGCGAGTGGTCACGAGTTCGTCCCTTCCTTGTCGCCGGTCAGGCGGAGGACGCCGGCCGCCGTCACGGCGAGCAGCGCGAGGACGGCGATGTAGCCGAGCGTCGTCGCGGTCAGGTTTCCGGTGCTCTGCAGCACGATGCCCGCCACGATGGCCGGTACGCCGAACCCGAGGTAGGAAGCGACGTAGAGCAGCGACAACGTGCCGGCGCGCTCGGACTCGTCGACGGCGGGCAGCACCAGGTCCATAGCCCCGCGGAAGCCGAAGCCGAATCCGGTGCCCGCCACCACCGCACCCGCCAGCAGGAGCCACATCTGGTCCAACAGCAGCGAGAACGCGGTGATCACGACCGCCATCAGCAGGCCCGCGATGCCGTATGCCAGCGACCTGCGCCCGGCCAGCCCGGCGGTGGAGAACGCGACCACCGGGGCCACCGCCCCGACGATCGCGATGGGCAGGGCGCCGAGTATGGGGGATGACGAACCGGTGAGCAGGGCGGCGAGGTGCGGGCCGAACGCCCCGAACAGACCCGATACGGCCCAGACGGAGAACAGCACGGGCACGGCGGCGCCCAGCAGCGCCAGTATTCGGCGCGGTGCGTGCAGCCTGGGCTGTAGGGAACGCAGCGCTCCCGGTGTGCGCGGCGCGGTCTCCGGCAACCGCGACACCGCGACGATCTGCAATACCAGCAGGATGGCGAACACCAGGTACACCAGGCGGGTCGGCATGGGCCCGAATGTGACCAGCACGGCCGATCCCAGAGCCCCGACTGCCGACCCGATCGGAGGCGCTGCGGAGTTCGCGATCCGGCCGCGCTCGGCGTCGGTGTCGAGCAGTGCCGCCCCCACCGCCGCGAGACCTGCGCCCGTGGACAGACCCTGAAGCACACGCCCCACGAGCAGCTCGCCGACTCCTTGAGCAGTGGCGAACACGAGCATCGCCACCACCTGCACGAGGAGTGCAGGCCAGATGACCGCCCGACGTCCGATGTGGTCGGAGACCCGACCGAACACCAGCAGGGCCAGCAGCAACGCGAGGGCGTACGCGCCGAACACCACCGATGTCGCCGCCGCCGACATACCCCACAGCTGGGAATAGACGCCGTAGAGCGGTGTCGGGGCGCTGGAGGTCGCGAGGAACATCGCGCTGATCGAGGTCAGCAGCGCGATATGCACCGTCACGCCGGGACGTGCTGACACTGCCCAGCCTGGTCGAGTGTCCGTTGCAGTCATGTCCACAGCGTACCCCGGATGAGACAGATCTGTCTGTTCGAAACAGACAGGTCTGTCTCAAGCTTGGTTCGCCCGCGCGGAAAGCGCGCTCGGGCGGGCCGGACGAGCTGCCTTGTACGGGGACCCCACAGCCGTGAAACCGGTTCGTATCAAAGTCGAGGACGGTGTGGTCGGCTCCGGCAAGGGGCCGTCCCCGCGAGAGCGGGGAGCACCCTCGCGGGCGGCCTTGACGCACCGCTGTCCGGCCGGGCCAGGGAGTACGCGATCTCGGCCAGGCTCCGCCGCCGTGGGTGGACCACCGCCGGGCGCCGGTTCTCAGCCGGTATGTGTGGCAGCCGCCACCACACTTCTCCGTCTCGCTGCGCAACAGCAGCTGCGCCGCACGCACCAGTACGCTCAGCAGCGCCGACTTGCCTGCTCCCAGCTTGCCGGTGATCACCCGCAGGGAACTGAGATCTGCACCCAACGGAATCAGCGGCCGGTGACCGGGGGCGGTGCCAGGGTGCTGATCAGCAGTCGCTTGAGTGACACCTCTGACTCCTGTTCGGCGTCAGCGCAGTTCGGCCAGTCCCTCCTCCTGGGTCTTAATGGGCTGGTAGCCGAGTTCCGTGCGTGCTTTGGTGATGTCGATGGTGCACTCGCGGCTGGACACCCAAAGGCTCATGTAGTCGAGCGGGGGCGCGCCTTTGAGCCGCAGGCTGCGCCAGAGTGTTTCGCCGGCTGCGGCAACCGTCTTGGCGACGCCGTAGGGCAGCGACCGGGTCGGCGCGGAGACGCCCTGGGTGGCCAGCAGTTCGGTGAGGATGTCGCGGAAGACGACGGGCGTCCCGTCGGTCACGAAGTACGCCTGGCCGGGGCGGCCACGCTCGGCCGCGAGCATCAGCCCTTCCACGACGTTGTCGACGTGCGTGGTGTCGGTGAGGTGCCGGCCACCGTCGATCCATGCGAAGCGGCCACTGTTGACGACATCCACCAGCGCGGGCAGCACCGAGGTGTCTCCCGCGCCCCAGACGAAACGCGGACGCAGTACGACAGTCTCCAGACTGCCGTTGGCTTCGATCACGATCTGTTCAGCGGCCGCCTTGGACGCGGCGTAGGGGGCGCGCGAGTCCGGCCGCAGCGGGGCCGACTCGTTCACATCGACCAGCGGCTGGCCGTTCATGAGAGCTGCCTCGGTACCAACGTGGACCAGTCGTCGCACTCCGGCCTCGTGAGCGGCGCGCACGAGGTTGGCGGTGCCGTCCACGTTGTCGGTCCAAAATTGCTTGCGGGTGCCCGGGCCGGCGACGCGGGCTGCGGAATGGAAGGCCAGCTCGCTTCCCGCTGCGGCGGCACGCAGTCCGGCCACGTCTGTCAGGTCCCCCCGCACCGGGACGGCGCCCAGGTCTTCGACCTTCCCGGCCGCGGTGTCACTTCGCGCCAGTGCGCGAACGGCATACCCCTGCTTGATCAAGCGCGTGATCAGCCGGCTCCCGACGAACCCTGAACCGCCGGTGACGAAGGCAGTAGCCATGGCAAGGCTCCTTACTATAGTGATCGGTATAGCTATGTCGGTCACTATACTTACGGGCATGGCGAGACCCAAGTCGGATTCACGTGAAAAGATCCTTTGCGTGGCGCAACTACTGCTGCGCCGCCAGGGCTTCAAGGGGACAGGACTGGCGCAGATCATCGAGGAGTCCGGAGCGCCCCGCGGATCGGTCTACTACCTCTTCCCGGGCGGCAAGGAGGAGATCGCGGTCGAGGCCGTCCGGATCGCCACGGCGGACTCGGTGGCCTTCATCGACGCCACCTGCCAGGCCAGCCACACCGCCCGGCAATGGGTCACCGCGCTGTTCGAGAACTGCTCACGCAATCTGCAGGACAGCGGCTTCACCGAGGGGATGCCGATCACCACCGTCACCCTCGACTCGGTGCCAGGCTCCACCGCACTCACCGCGGTCTGCCGCGAGGGCTACGAGTCGCTGGTGTCGGCCCTGCAAAAGGGTCTGGAAGGTTACGGGGTCTCCTCCGCGGAACAGGCCCGCGGACTCGCCACGCTCCTGCTCAGCGCATGGGAAGGCGCCGCGATCCTCGCTCGCGCCCACCAGTCCCTGGACCCCTTCCAGCAGATCATGCCCCACCTCCTCCCCCTGCTCCCCGAATGAGCGGCCGCTGACTGCAGCGCGATGAAGCAGGAAGCCACGGAATCCAATCCGGTGCTCGCGCCGCGTAGAGGCAGAGCACCGGACCGGAAGGCCAGAATCTCCCTGCCTTCAGCAGGGAGACCAAGTCAATGCTCCTTCGTCTCCTCCAGCACCGTCCGCCCCAGCAGTGCGTACCGTTCCGGCGCGCGTCGCTTCAGGTAGGTCGCGTATCCGAGGCCGCCCACGGCGATCAGTGCCACGGTCCACGGGGTTGCCTTCAACTGTGCTTCACCCCGACCTACGCCTCCTGGGCCAACCTGATCGAAGCCCACTTCGGACCACTGCGGCAGTTCACCATCGTCAACTCCCACCACCCCAACCACACCGTGCAGACCTGGGCATTGCACGCCTGCCTGCGGTGGCGCAACGCCAACGCCCGCCACCGCGACGTCCTGGCCGCCGAACGCCAGGAACGCGCCCGCGTCCGAATCGGGAAGGGCATCCGCTGAGGTGGACGCCCCAGCGCGCCGCAGCCTGACACCACCTGGCGGCCAGTGACTCAGAAGCCTCGGAAGACGCCGTCCTCGTCGACGGCGCCGACGAACTCCTCGAAGTCCCTGTTCGCGCCCGAGAGGTTGTTCTCGATGCTCCACAGCTGGGCTGCCACAACGCGGACACAATGCCCACGCTCACCCCGCAGGTTCATCACGCGGAGCGGCCGTTCATGCGAGGCGAGGGCTTCAGAGTCCGCTAAGACAAGAAGCGGATGGTAGTACTCCGCGGGGATCAGGTCGAGGACCTGGTCGGATGCCAAACCCTCGTATCTCCGGTCATCGACGACTGCGACGTTGGCGAAGACACCGTCCTTGTTGGGCGATAACAGCGACGCCCGCAGAGCGTCCCCCACGCACCGTCTGACGAGAAGTCGGTGCGCACAACGAGCGCTTCCAAAGTGCAGGGGGGCTGAATCATGCGCGGACAGTACCGCCAACCCGGAGAACCAATCCGGTCACAGCACTAGCATGGCCCGATGGCCGGGACGAGCAAGCCAACCGATACGCCAGCGCTTCGCGTGCTGGCCCGAGCCGCCCGCGCGAACCTCGGCGAGTTCGAGCACCGGGTGCGCCGCCGCCCCGGCCTCGGTGGGGCGGCGGCGTGTCTGGTGATCCTCGTCGTCGTCATGAACTTCCTGGTCAACGGTCCGGAGAACGTTTGGGGCCGCGGTGTTGTGGTGGTCGGCCTGCTGATCGTCATCACATGGGGTTATGTCTGGTTTCAGCGCATGCGTGGCGGGCTCTACCTGTTCTCGGAGGGTTTCGTCGATGCCGCCGGCAGACGCGTGGTCAGCGTGGCGTGGTCGGAAATCCGGTCGATAGAGGGAGAGATGACGCAGTTCGCCATTGGCTCGCTCCCGGCGGGCAGCGCTTTCGCCTACGAGGTGGCGTTCACGGCGCGGGTGACCGGCCACGAAGCTGTGTGGAGGTTCAACACCACGTACAGCGACGTAGGTGAGCTCGCCGGACTGATCTCCCGGCGTTCCGGTATCCCGGTGACCGGACTCACCGACCCGTACCAGCTGTGAAGTGGCGTTGGGCAAGCCAAAATCGGCGTTGACAGATCGGCCGGCTTCGGGCCCCCGAACGACCCGACTCATACCCCTCGCCGGCTGCGACGTATCCGGTGACAGCAAGCCTGCCTCGCCCCTCGCCGATGACAAGTAGCGTGCAAATCCAGTAACAACTCTGCCTTGCTGCACCTGACACAAAGACGCAGATCAGCGCCCCTCACCGGTGACATCTATCGTGCTTCGGCTCAACAAGGCGAGCCTGGACACGGTGATGGCGTGGATGCGGATGCCGGACAGCGGGGACCTCATCGCCGTGAGCCCGCTCGGGGCGAATGCTCCCGTCCTGATCGCGTTCACCTCTACCGGCGGACGGACCGGTGCGTGCCCGGTGATCACGTGCCCGACGGCTCCAGCCGACCGTCGCCCGCCAGACGACCACCACCTTCCTCCACAAGAGGAACCGGATCAGCTCGGCCGGTGACTGCACCACTCAGCGGGACACCATCCTCCGTCCGGCAGACCCAGGCCCACGGTCCACGATTCAGCCGCTACCGACAGACGTGACCGGAATGGAGTTGCAGAACCCCAGCTGGCTCCCCTCCATCTGGCGGGGCTCCGTGATGTGAGGGGGCATGGGCCGGTGGCTGACTGGAAGGAATCGGCTGACCCCGGGTGCTCGCTGAAGGCCGGGTCAACGCCGGGGCGGCGAAAAACTGGTGTGCGAGGCCGACGGCACCGGGTAACGTCATGGTCATGTTCTTCCAGACGCTGATTTACGAGTGAGCGTGATGGGCCACTGCTGACGTCCTTCGAAGTCGCCGCGCCCGTCCCTCACCGATGAATCCGTAGATCACTTGACATCATTACCGGGAGAACCCGTGACCGTGAGCAAGAACATCAACAACCCCGTGGGCATGGGCGGCGGCAAGCGCAAGAAGCTGTCCCGCGCCGAACGGCAGAACAACGGTCCGCACCGCAACCTCGACCGCCAGGGTGCTGCCGACCAGAAGGCGGAGCTGGTGCGCAAGATGCGCGAAAAGGTAGGCGCAGCCGAGGGCGGCGGACGGACGAGCGACGACGCCGCACAGAGCTGACGCACCGCCGCCGCAGGGCGGCACCGCATGGGGCAGGGCCCGGACCGCGACGCGCGGTCCGGGCCCTACTGCCGTGCTGGGCGCGGCCGGTCCCGCTCAGCTCTCGGCCGACCACCTGCCGAACCCGACCCTTCGAGAAGAACTGGCCGGGCTGCAACCCGACACGCTTCCGTAACTGCGCGCGGTTCGCCGACGACAGCAAGAACGACGAGTACGCAGCAGGGACGGTGCTGCAGGCCACCTTCGATGGTCAGCCGGGGGCGCGGCCTGGTCCGTGCGCTTCAGCTCGCCCCACGCCGACGCCCTGGGTGCTGCTTCCCCGGCCCATCCGGCCAGGACTCGTCCGAGCTGGCCCGGTTGTGGGACCAGTCGGTGCATCGGGCCCCGATGACGAGAGTCCGGGTCAGCCAGATTGAGTTGGGTGTAGCTCTTTTGGAGGGAGGGCCCACCAGCACAGACCTGCGGGTTCACAAAAGACGTATGCCGTCTGCGCGACCACCGGTCCGCCATGGCCATGTACCTGGCCTGTCTGGCGGACCAACTGAGCGGCCGCGTATAGCTTTCGGTTCGTCGAGTCCGGTCGCGATCAGCGGCGACCGGCCGCCGCGCCGGGGGTGACCGGCCTGGCCTTTCGAACCGGCGTGATCTTGTGCTGGCGGCGAGGCTTGGGCGCGTCGAGCATGCTGACGCCGTTGTAGGCCCGGCTGATGAAGAACAGCGGCCCGGCTACGAACGTCACCGCGATGGTGATGATGCTGACAGTGAAGAGAGTCGGGAGCGACTGCCCCTCAGGCAGGGTCTTTCCGCCCTCGTGGACGGCGTAGGCGAAGGCGGAGACGAAGAGAACCAGACATAGCAGCGCGAGGACGTGGTTCACCGTGCCGACCATGCGAGTCCACGTCTGGTCGCGTACCTCGGCCAGTAGGGACGCCGAGCAGTTGGGGCACTCCAGTTCCACGGTGTGCTTGCCCTTGGCCGGGCGCTTCAGCTGGTAAAGGCCGTCGGACCAGGCGATGGTCCGCGTCCTGGGCTTGATCACCCCGCCCGAAACCGTGTCACTGAGTATGTGTCTGACCGCCACCTGCACGGTGCCCGCTGAGTTCATGACCCCTCCACCACGTGACTCGACCGTCGAAGACGCGCCAGCAGAGTTTCCAGGCCGCGCGTGCCAACTCACAATGGGATCAAGCATTTCTTTCCCTAATCCGGATCATTCGTGACGGCCCGGGTGGGTTCCTGCCCGGGGACCGGCGATCAGCTCGACCTGCGCCGCTTCCGGGCACTGCCGTTCTCTTCCGGTGCTTCTGGATGGTCACAGACGAGCGGTGCAGCAGGTGGCCTGGATCGCCCACCTACGGGCCGCGCGTTGCCCGATCCCCCGGAAGGCCCACGGCAGAATGCTCCACGTTCTCTCCCGTGACCACCCCGACCATCGCAACTTGCTGCCAGAGGGTGAACTGCGGACCGTCCGTGAGGTCGGCGACGCCGTGGTCGGTGTCGACCGAGGGGTAACCGGCCACCATCATCTCGAGCCGGATCATCCCCAGTGAGCCGTTGTTGACGCCACCACCTTGATCGGCAGGTTGTGTTCGGCGACGGTGAGCAGCTCGCCGAGCAGCATGGTCAGTCCACCGTCGTCGGACATCGACACGATCTGCCGGCCGGGCTCGGCGAACGCGGTGACGATGGAGTGCGGCAGTGCGTGGGCCATGGTGCCGTGCCGGAACGAGCCGAGGATGCGGCGCAGGCTGGTTCGTGTTGACGGGCCGCGTACGTCGCGCACCGACGCGAGCACATCGCGGAAACCGGCGCCGTGGCGGCCGTCGCGCTCCGAGGCGGCCCCCAGTAGCGTGCGCTGTCCCACAGACACCGGGCGACGCATGGCGACAGCGACCGACCAGTCCCGAGACACCACACCTGATACGCCCGTTGAGACGCGAGGGTTGACGGTACTTCAGCACCCCTCTAAGTTCACGGCTTGTAAAAAGTCGTGAATCCCTTGTGTCACCCCACTGATCGTCCACCGCAGCCGCAGCCGCAGCCGCAGCCGCAGCCGCATCAGCCTCCCGCCTTCGGAACGCCCCGCCCGATCCAGCGCCCGCACCGCACGCCCGGCGTCGGACGAGCGAGTCTCACCGGCTCACACCTAGTGACAGGCGACATCCCCCACCCGATCAGGAGTTCCCGTGCCTCTGAGACACCCACATTGGTGGCGACCGCGCTCCCGGACCGCCAGTCCCGTGGTGCGCAGCCGTCGGGCCACGCTCGCGCTGACGGCGACGGCGGTCGGCGCGCTGCTCGCACCCGTCGCTCTGACCACAGTGAACGCACCGTCGGCCCAAGCAGTCGGCGCTCCCGTTCAGGTGTACTTCAGCTCGGAGTCGACCGCCTCGGGATTCGGCCCGGCCAACGCGAACTGGTTCACCAACCCGGCGGCGGGGCTCGCCTCCACCCAGTATCAGTTGTCGCGACAGTCCGACCTCACCGCGGTCACCGCGTCGGGCACGGCCACCATCACCGCTGACACGGCCACCCGTTACCAGTCCGTCCTGGGCGTCGGCTCCTCGCTGGAGGAGTCCACGATCTACAACCTGTCCCGGATGAGTGCCTCCGCGCGTACCGCAGCGCTGCGCAAGCTCGTCGATCCGGTCAACGGTGCCGGGTTCAACATCGCCCGGATCCCGCTGGGTTCGAGCGACTTCACCTCGCGGCAGTTCTACACCTACGACGACGGCGCGGCCGACCCGAGCCTGTCGCGGTTCTCCATCCAGAAGGACATCGACTACAAGATCATCTCGGTCCTCAAGGAAGCGAAGGCGATCAACCCCAACCTGCTGTTGTTCGGCAGTGTGTGGAGCCCCCCGGCCTGGATGAAGAACAACAACAGCCTGATCGGTGGCACGCTTCCCGACGCGAACATCCCCGTGCTCGCCACCTACTTGCGCAAGGCCGTCACCGCCTACGCAGGCCAGGGACTGCCGCTGTACGCCGTCACGATGCAGAACGAACCGCTGTTCTCGCCG
Organism: Streptomyces sp. NPDC127595; assembly: GCF_042671685.1. Classification (NCBI taxonomy): domain Bacteria; kingdom Bacillati; phylum Actinomycetota; class Actinomycetes; order Kitasatosporales; family Streptomycetaceae; genus Streptomyces; species Streptomyces sp. NPDC127595. The sequence goes on from NZ_JBHXWK010000001.1 coordinate 1,386,099, forward strand.
CCGGACTACCCGGGCATGACGCTCACCGCCGACCAGGAACGCAGGGTTGCCACCGCGCTGCGCACGGAGCTGAACGGCAACGGCGCGTCGGCGACCAAGATCTGGGCCTTCGATCACAACTTCGGCGAAGGGCCGTCCTACACCGCCGGGGTCCTCGGCAATCCCGGCTCACCCAGCAGCGCGTTCAATTCGGTCGACGGCGTCGCCTTCCACGACTACGGCGGGGATCCGACCGCCATGGGACAGGTCAAGTCGAGCTACCCGACCAAGGACGTGGCCATGACCGAGCGCGCCGTGTGGGGCACCGCCGGCGCGGACCGGATCGTCCAGTACTTCCGCAATCAGTCGATCATGTACCAGGACTGGGTCACCATGCTCGACCAGAACCGCAGCCCGGAGCAGTGGTCCGGTGCACCCGACCCGACCATGTTCATCCAGTCGCCGAGCAACCCGGACACGTACTGGGCACTGCCCGAGTACTACATCGTCGGCCAGTTCTCGAAGTTCATCGCCCGCGGCGCCACCCGGGTCCAGACGAACAACGGCACCAGTGGCAATGTCACCAACGTCGCCTTCCTCAACCCCGACGGCAGCCTGGTGACCGTCGTGGTCAACCAGACAGCTTCCAACCAGCCCTTCACGTTGCGGGCCGGCGGCCAGCAGGTCAGCAGCACGCTGCCCGCCAAGACGGTGGGCACGTACATCTGGCCCGACGTCGGCGGGGGCACCAGCGGGCCTGTGGACCCGACGAAGTGGTACACGGTCGCCAACGCCAATAGCGGCAAGTGCGCTGACGACGCGGCTGGTTCGACCGCCAACGGCGCCGCCGTACAGCAGTGGACCTGCGTGTCCGGGAGCACCAACCAGCAGTGGCAGTTCCAGCCCACCGACAGCGGCTACTACAAGGTCGTCAGCCGTAACGCGGCCAACGCCGTCTGGGACGTCACCGGCGGGACGGGCGCCGGCAACGGAGCGAAGATCCAGCTCTGGGCCTACGGCGGCGGTACCAATCAGCAGTGGAAGGCGGTTCCTCAGGCAGGCGGGACGTACACCCTGACGCCACGCAGTAATCCCGCCCAATGCCTGGACGTCACCGATGCCTCCACCACCGACGGCGCCCGGCTCCAGCAGTGGACCTGCTCCGGCGGTACTGCCCAGTCCTTCACCCTCACCCCTCAGTAGGCCCGGATCGGCGCTGCCCAGCGTCCGGCACCCACGGTGGCGCAGGACGCCGGGCAGCGCCACTACAGGTGCGCCATCGAACGAGTTGCCGCACGGGCGGAAGAGCGAAGGGAGCTCGGACGGCTTTCGAACGACGTGGAGACGACGTTGAGCCACCCGTTTGGCAACGAACGAACAGACAGTGATCGCATGGCACGGGCAGCCGAGGTGCTCCAGGAACGTTGAGGGAGCCACCAGATGGATCCCGGAGGGGGCACGCGGGCGCCACCCCACATCGATGCGGTTCAGGTATGGGCAAGTCCGCCTTGCATCGAGTTCCCGATAGAGAACTGATGGCGGACGGGCCAGTTCGATCTGAGGATGAGCCTTGCCATCGATCGGAGCTAGTCGGCGGGCGGCCCACCCTTCGACTGCCGGGACGAGCTCCAGCGGTGCATCGGTTCGGATCGTTGCCGAACGAAATCCGAGAGCGGTCGCGCTGGCGGTGTCAAAAAAGGTGACACCAAACTGCACTCTCGTCGCGGTTCCTACTCGACCCCGAAGCCCTTCCGTCCAGTAGCGGCTGTGAGCGCCGCTGGGGAAGGTCGCCTGTCGGACATCCCAGTCGCTTAAAGCGGCTTGCTTCGCTGAAAACGGTAGTTGTCCTTCGACAGCGAAGATCGTCGCGTGCAGGGCGCTGATCTGGGGCGACTGGGTCGGATGCCAACGGATGCTGCAGGCTCCGGCCGTGTCTGTTCCCAGGAGCGATTAGCCGCAGGCAGGAGTTCCAGGACGGTGGGTTCATCGTCGACGACCAGGAGAGAACCGGAGATCTGGGATGCCGCCTGTGCTGCCGCCCGCTCGGGCTTGTCCATGTCGTCCTCTTGTGATGACGTCGCGCGGAGCACTACGGCAGGTCTTTTGCCGAGCACAGCATTACGTCCTTCAGGAGGCGGACGCGGGAGCGGTGGCTGCCGGCCGCCTCGCATCGCGTCGGGCGGTGACGGACTTGGCCGCGTCGACCAGACCACTGCCAACCGGCGTCGAGTTCGGTGGCGAGCTCGGGCCGCTTCGTACGACGACCGTGGCGGCCGTTGCGCGGCGTGCCGGGGTAGGACGCTTCGGCGGGAAGTGAGCAGGAGCCTCTGCTGACCCCTCCCTGACCAGGGCGTGGTCGCGCCAGCGGCGGAAGAACGCGTAGCCCCGGTCCCACGGCGGGAAATCGGCCGGCATCGCCCGCCACTTGATCCGGTTGTCGACCAGGTAGCGGACCGCGTCCAGCATGGCCCGGTGGCACTACGCTTCCGGCTGGCCGCCCCGGCCCCGCAGCCAGGTCGGCTCCGGCAGCAGCGGCCGGACCACGGCCCACTCCGCGTCCGTCATGTCGGAGGGATACCGCGGAACACGTTCCGGGTGATCGGCCGCGTTTCCTAACCGGTGAGCGACACAATCACACGACGGTGCAGCCGAGTTGAACTCCAACGGCGCGAGCGCGTACAACTGCGGCAACAGGGTCTCCTGGATCTCGGTCGGCTTCGCATCCCCGAGCTACCAAGAGGCCCTGTACTCATACACGCGGCCGGCTGCGGTCACCCGATCGAGACTCCCGTTCGACACACCCTCAAGATCGGACCGACAACAGTCACTCAGCTGCGTTTCTGCACGAACTTCACGCGATGACCCTCAGGATCGCGCAGCCAGGCAAATCGAAGACGTCCATCCGGCGAGTCGGTCGGACCCGCCAGCGGTTCTCCTCCTGCTGCGAGCGCGGTCTGATGCAGGCCGTCAACATCGTTGCACCACAACACGACCTCAGTGTTTTCCCCGGGCGTCGTGGCGATGCCAAAAAGCTCGCTGCCCACGCGGGCCGAGCTGAACCCGATCCGGACGCCAGCAGCCTCCACCTCGACCTGGTGCAGCTCGCCGTCGGACGGGAAGCGAAATTTCTCCGGCATCCCGAGGCTACGGAAGAACGCTACGCAGCGTTCCACGTCGTCGCACCACAGGTTCACCTGAAAAGCCTCGAACACCGCCATGCCCACACGTTACCCACTCAGACAGCTGTTCGAACAGTACGCCCAACAGCTCGGTATGCCAACCGGCGCTAAGGCGGCAGCGGCCGACTGCACTGCTGCAGCCCTGCGCGGTGACGATGGCCGCGGGGTGAGGCTCCCGGACATCCATCGTGCCGTCGGGCCCCGGACATGCTGGGATACCCAGAAACCGGCCCGCGACCATGGCAGCTGATCAGGTCGATGTGCACAGGGGGGCAGGGGAGCTCGTCGCCTGGCGTGCGGTTCGTCGCTCCAGAACCCAGATGACCAGGCCCACGGCGATCAGCGCGGCCGCCATGACGGTGACGCCGCTCCAGCCCCAGAGCGTGAATACGGCCCCGGTTACTGCCGAGGAGATGGCTCCGCCGAGGAAGACGCTGGTCATGTAGACCGAGTTGATCCGTGCGCGCGCGTCCGGGCGCACGGCGTAGATGTCCCGCTGACTGAGGACCTGGTGACCCTGCACGGCGAAGTCCAGCAGCACTCCGCCCAGTGCCAGCGCAATCAGGCTTGAGGCGCCCAAGCCGGCCACGAGCATGGACGCCAGACCCAGGACAAGGGCGGTTGCGCGCGCCACCGTTCCGTGTCCGGCATCCCCCAGGCGTCCGGCGATCGGGGCCGCGGCGGCTCCGGCCGCGCCGACGAGTGCGAAGACGGCGACGCCTGACTGCGACAGATGGTGGCGTTCGACCAGCTCGTAGGTGACGGCGGTCCAGTACGCGGTGAAGGCCCCGAACAGGCACGCCTGGGTGAGTGCCCGCCGCCTGAGGATCGGTTCGGTGCGGCCCAGCTGGATGACCGATGCCAGGAGCGCCCCGTAGCGGGCGGTGTGGGCGGGCTCGCGGACCACCAGCATCTTGGCCAGGGCGAAAGAAGTGATCAGCATGGCGACTGCGGAGATGGCATAGATGCTGCGCCAGCCCCAGGCAGCGGCGGCGAAGCTGGACACCGATCGGGCGAGCATGATGCCCAGCAGCAGTCCGCTGGTGACTTGCCCGACGAGCTTCCCGCGTTCCTTGGGTGGCGCCAGGTGGGCGGCCAGGGGGATCAGTATCTGCGCGACCACCGACGTCACGCCGATTATGGCCGACATGGCGAGGAAGACCCAGAAGGTGGGCGCGAAAGCGGCCACCGCCAGTGCGGCCGCGGTCAGCACAAGCGTGCGGGAGGCAAGCCGCCGGTTCTCCAGCAGGTCGCCCAGAGGCAGCAGGAGGGCCAAGCCCAGCGCGTATCCGACCTGGGTTGCCGTGACGATCATGGTCGCCGTGCCCTGGCCGACATCGAAGGCGCGGCCGATGAGGCTGAGCAGGGGCTGGGCGTAGTAGAGGTTGGCGACGCTCGCCCCGCAGGCGAACGCCAGGGTGATGGTGATCCATCGCAGCGAGCGAGCTCGCACCGGTCCGCCCGACGGCTCGGTGTCGGGCGTCGCGGTGCCAGGCGTGGTGTGAGGCCGCATATGAGCACTCCGCAGCTAGTTACTGAACATTGCGTTCAGAATAAGGCGGCTACTGTGCCCGGGTATTCCCGCTCACGGCGATCCCTGTCAGTACCTGATCGATGCAGCTTTCGGCGAAGGCCTCGTCCAGAGGCTCGTGACCGAAGAGCAGCCGGTAGTAGACGGGGGCGAAGACCAGGTCCAAGGTGGCGGCCAGGTCCAGGTTCGCGCGCAGTTCGCCGCGCTCGATGCCCTCGCGGATGATCTCGGCGGCCACGGCGCGACGCGGCCCGAGCCACTGCTCACGCAGCGCCTGGGCGATCTCGGGATCCGACTGGGCGTCCGCGGCCAACGCGCGCATGAGAGGGCCGGCCGGCGAGTGGGTGAACAGGCGCACGGCGGCCACCGTGAGAATCCGCAACGCCTCGGGCGCGGTGGCGTCTTCGGGAAGGGACCAGGAGCTGGCCGCCCGGAGCATGAACCCCTCCAGGGCGACAGCCCCGCGCGAAGGCCACCACTTGTAGACCGTGGCTTTGCCCACCCCCGCTCGGGAGGCGATCGCCTCCATGGTGGCCGCTCGTAGGCCACCTTCGATCATGAGGTCGCCGGCTGCCGCCAGGATCGCGGCACGTCGTTTTTCGCTGCGGGGACGTCCGGGGCGCGCCGGGGTGCCGCCGACTGTCCCGTCCCGCTCGCCTGCCGTGTCCATGAGTGCTCTCCGCTGCACGAAATCGTCTATTTATTGAACAGATCGTTCAGCTTAGCTGGGTGACGGCTGGCCTGCGGATCGCCGGAGGGCATCTCCACCTCATCGCGAGCCGCCTGCAACTCCGCGTCCGCACCGAGCAGCAGACGCTCGAGTGGAAGACCCGCTACGCGGTCCACTCCGGAGTGGAGGGCGCGGTCAACGAGTTCGCCCATGGAGATATGGCATGCGACGTCGCCGCTACCGAGGACAGGGGAAGGCCCACATCCAGCACGTCCTGACGGCCATCGCGCGGTCATCGAGCAGCGCGGCCCGGTTGTTCGGCGCGCTCTGCGAACCCGGGGTTGCCCGGCCACCCAGCCCCCATCCGCGGGTCCATGTCCGGCCGCCGCGGTAGGTGAGCTCGAGGAGGTTGCCGACCGGGTCCCACCTGTACTCCTCGGTGTAGAGCTCGGTGAGGTCGGGGGCGTTCGCCTGGCTGGGCGCGGCGGCCGGGGCGACGTATGCGCCGCACCGGCGCAGGTCCCCGATCGGGCGCGGGCCGGCGACGACGGCGCAGGCGCGGCCAGTGGCGGCGGGCAGCTGGTAGAGCGCGTCGTACCCGAAGGACCGGACGAGGCTGTCGCGCCCGTGCGGCGTGCCGGCGACGCGGCATCCGACAACGCGCTCGTCGATGCCGGTGAGGTTGCCAGCCAGGTCGTAGGACAACGCGTGGTCCTGCAGCACCGCCCCGGTCCCGGTCCAAGGTCCCGGTCAGGGTGCGTCCGCAGCCGTGGCGCGGGTGCCTACCTCGCTGCGTACCCGGGTCAGCCGCCTGGTTTCCGGGTCGTAGGCGTATCGGACGAGGACGCCGTTCCCATACCGGGCGAGCAGCCGCCGGCCGTGCGCGTCGTGTGCCAGCTCGTGTATGTAGGGCACGCCGTCGACGGTGACGCCGGTGACAGTACCGCCCGTGCCGTACCTCATGCGGAACACCGGCCGGTGCCCTTGGCCCTGCCGGTCGCCGGGGCAGCGCAGCTCGACGAGCCGGTCGAGCGCGTCGTACCGCGTCGTCACCTCGTAGCCGACGGAGTCGAGCGGTGACCCGCACGGCGGCGGGAGGCGTTACGTGGCCGACGGGCACGGCTACGGAGAGATACTGCACGCCACCGATACTGGAGGTGCGTATGTCGGTGGAGCCTGACCGCCCAGCGCCTCGGCGACCTCAGAGTGCTCGCCCACGCTGCTGTGTCTGGGACATGGGGTGGAAGGAGGCGATCAGCTCGCCCTCCCGGCTGACGACGAGCACCTGTCCTCCAATGCGCCGCGCACACTCGGCGACCCGACGGGGCAAGTCCCGCTTCTCCCGGTCGGCCGCCAAGGACAGTTCGGCGAATGCAGACACCGATGCGGCCTCGCCGTGGGCGGCGTCGATGATGCGGTCCCGTTCGGCTCGTGAGTAGACGAAGCCCAGAGGCAATTCGAGGCAGAGCAGGACCAGCACGGCAATGCTCAGGTGGTTGAGCAACAGGCGGCGGGTCACCGCAGAACTCTCCCGAGGGAGCTCGCGCGGGCGGGACCGCCCGGTGACTGCGACGGTTCATGCACCGCAAGCCGGAACCCCACTCCACGCAGTGTCTGAATCCAGTCCGGATGCCCCAACTTGCGGCGCAGGGCGCCCACATGCGTGTCGAGCGTCTTGGTCGGTCCCCGGTAGTGGGGGTCCCCGATCCGATCGAGGATCTGACCCCGCGAGTACACGGGGCCCGGATCCTCACACAGCAACGCCACCAGGTCGAACTCCTTCGGTGTCAGGGCGAGAAGGGTGCGGCCCACCCACACCTGACGCGTGCGAACGTCCACGACCAGCGGCCTGGGAGAGTCCGCGCCATTCGCGCGACGGGCTGAGGGAACGAGGTGAAGGCCGGGGCCGGCGTGACCGATATATCGAGGCCGCCCTGTACGTCGAACATGCCCCATGCGTCGGACGCGCCTCGCGCGCCCTTGCCGAGAAGAGCGTCCGGCCCGTCCTCTGCTGTGTCGTGACGCCTGGTGCGGCGGCAGACTGCTCGAATGCGGGCAACGAGTTCACGGATGCCGAAGGGCTTCGCCAGATAGTCGTCGGCGCCCAGCTCCAGCCCCAGCACTCTGTCGGCTTCCTCGCCCCGCGTGCTGAGAATGATGATGGGGCCTCGCAGACCTGTCGAATGCCCCGGCAGACATCGATGCCGTCCATGTCCGGTAGCCCCAGATCGAGCAGGACGACGTCTCCGTAGGGCCCTGCGAGACCCTCCGCGCCCGTGGCGGCACGGCCGACCGACAGACCGAATCGTTCCAGTCCTTCGATCAGGGGCTCGGTGATCGTGTCGTCGTCCTCGATGAGCAGCACCTGTAGGCCCGTACGACCCGTCTTCCTTCTCACCGATCGGCCCACGGCAGGGCCTGGGCCTGTCCGCTGTGTCCTGTCAGGTACGCACGGCGGATACGCAGCGTTCACGACAGGGGGACACAGCGGTGACGGGAGACCGGCGTCGCCGGGCCCGACGCGAGGTGACGACGGATCGCTGCGGGTCGGTTCGCGCGCCGCGCGCCGCGCGCCGCGCGGCGACGATGCCGAACGCCGCGCCGCGCGCCCGCCCCCTACGACAAGTCGCCCGAAGCCACCTCACCGCCTTCCACTGACGCGCAGCGATTATCTGGATCCGCAGCCGCGGAGCCACATCATGATCGCAACCAAAGGCAGGACCTAGTCATCACTGCCACCGCTGCGGTCGTCGGCCTCGTCGTCGCTGTGATGGCCCCCATGGTCGTCGCTCCCGGCGCGGTCGTCATCACCGCGGCCGTTGTCGTCGCTGCTGCTGCGGCCCTTGTCGTCGTCGCCGGTGTTGCGGTCGTCAGCCCCGTCGTCGTCCGAACTCCCCTCCGCCCTCGTGATCTCGCCGTTGCTCCGGTCGACGTACACCTTGTACCGGCTGCCGTTCTTGAGGATCTTCACGCTCCACGCTGTACGACCGTGTTCCACTTCCGATTCGATCTCTGTGATCGTTCCACCGCCCACGTGTGCGAGGGCGATCTCTCCGGCGCGTCCGCTGCTCACCGTCGGGCCGGCGGTCGCGCTCGCGGTCGGACTCACCGTCACATCGGCCGTCGCATCCGGCGTCGGCATCTCGGTGGATGTCCCGGGTACGGTCGGGGCCGATGATGTGCTCTGGGTGGGTGTTGCGTCCCGGTTGCCGCCAGCGAGAGCGGTGCCGGTGATCGCGGCAACCAGCGCCCCCGCAGAGAGCAGGATCATGGACGTGCGTTTCATGGCGAACCTCCTACGAATGCCGTGTGGTGCTTGGAGGTTCGCGCGAGTCGGGATAGGGCCGCGCTGCGGCAGTGCTAAGAGCGGGCTAAGGCTGTCCCTCCCGGACCGGGCCGGACGAGGGCGGGCCCAGTTCCAGCGTCACCCGGGCGCCGCCGGACGGGCCGGTCGCCAAATCCAGCCGCCCGCCGCTGGATTGGGCGACGCGACGGGCGATGTCCAGTCCGAGGCCGGTTGACCCGCCGCGGCTGGCACCACGCCGGACCAGGTCGGCCGACAGGCCGGGGCCGTCGTCCGCCACTGTCAGCAGCGCTCCGCCGCCGGCCCTGGGCTCCAGGGTGACGGCGAACGCGGTGCCGTCGGGGGTGTGGGCGAACACGTTGCCCAGCAGAGCGTCGAGGGCGGCGTCGAGTTCGTCGGCGGGGACCCCGACGGGCAGCGGTCCGCTCGCCGACACGTCGAGGGTTACTGCGCGGCCGGTGTCCTCGGCCAGCACGGTCCAGAAGGCCACCCGTTCGCGCAGCGAGGTGGTCGCCTCACAGGCCGCGTCGGGGTTCGTCTCCCGACGGTGGCGGGCTTGGCTGATCAGGCCGGTGACCGCCCGTTCCATGTCGTCCACGCGCGCGGCGATCCGGGCCGCGTCGGTGTCGGACAGGGACTCGGCCTCAAGCCGCAGGGAAGTCAGTGGTGCGCGCAGGCGGTGGGACAGGTCCGCAACCTGCTCGCGCTCCTCGCGGAGCAGCTCCTGGATCCGACCGGCCAGGTGGTTGAGCGCCCCGGCGACCTCGCGCAGCTCCGGCGGGCCGACCGGGCGGGCGCGTGCCGTGAGGTCGGCGCCGGCCAGCCGGTGGGACACGGCGGACAGTTCCGCGATGGGGCCGACCAGAGCGCGGCTGAGCCGGTCGGCGACGAGCAGGCCGAGCACCAGGAGAGTGACGCCGAGGCCGACGAGCACCAGCCAGGCCCGGGTAACCCCGCGGGTCAGTTCGGCGGCGGGCACGAAGGCACGGATCACGGCGGTGCCGTCCGGCCGGCCCAGTACGGCCACCACGATCTCGCGGCCGTCGGACCTCTCCACGGTCCTGCTGACTCCCGCCTGGGCGGCGAGCAGCACGGCGCTGGTGCGTGGTGCCGGTGTGCCCAGCACCGACCCGTCGGGCAGGAAGACCGTGATCGGGGCCCGTGACCCGGCGGCCATGTGCTCGACGCTGATCCGCAGGGTGTCCGGGTCAGCGGTCCCCACCAGCGAGACAAGGCTCTGGGCATCGGCGCTCGCGGTGACGACAGCGCGGTCCTGCGCCACCGTACGCAGCAACAGGGCCAGGGGCACCACGAACGCGAGGAGGGCCAGGCACATGGTGGCCGCGACGAGCAGCGTCAGGCGGCGCCTCATCGGCGGTCCACGGGTGCGCTCAGCCGGACTCCGACTCCTCGCACGGTGTGCAGATAACGCGGTTCCTGCGCGGTCTCGCCCAGTTTGCGACGGAGCCAGGACAGGTGCACGTCCACTGTCTTGTCGGCGCTGCCGTAAGGCACCCGCCACACCTCGGTGAGCAGCTCCCGCTTGGTGACGACCTGCCCGGCCCGACTGGCGAGATGGTGCAGGAGGTCGAACTCGCGGGGGGTGAGATCAAGGATGACGCCGGCAAGGCTCGCCTCGCGGGTGCCCGGGTCGATGCGCAGGTCACCCACGACGGCTGCGGCCGCGCTCTGCGGGGAGTTGGGGCCCCGCCGGAGCACTGCCCGTATGCGTGCCTCCAGTTGGGCGGCGGTGAACGGCTTCACCACGTAGTCGTCGGCGCCGGCGTCCAGCCCTCGGACGATCTCCGTCTCGTCGTCCCTCGCCGTCGCGATGATCACCGGTATCGAGCTGACCGCACGCAACATGCGCAGCAGTTCGATGCCGTCCAGATCCGGCAGGCCGAGGTCGAGGACCACGAGATCCGGACGCTCGTCCAGCGCGGTCTGCAGGCCGCTCATCGCGGTGTGCGCGGCGGCGACCGCATGATCGCGCTCGCGCAGAGCACGGATCAGCGGTGTCCGTATCGTCGGGTCGTCTTCGATGAGCAGCAGGCGCACCACAGCAGGCACGCTATCCGAGCCGACGGCCCCGCCAACCTCGTTAACCGTCCCTTAGGGTTCCCCGGTGCTGTCCTTAGCGACGGCCGGGGCATAGTCGTACGCATGCCTTCCCGCACGCTCCTCGCCCTGGCCGGCTGGACAGCCGCCGCCGTGGCCGCCACGCTCACCGGCCTGGCCGCCGTCCAGGTCATCGGTGACGGGATCACTGCCTCCACCGAGGGCGGGGTGCTCACCCCGCAACAGGTCGAGCGGCAGCTCGCGGCCGCGAAGGCATCGCAGTCGGCTGATCCGGGCCAGCCATCGGGCGCCGTGACTCCGACACCTGCCCAGACCACCCCGACACCCGCCGCCACGGCGGCCAAGAAGACGTTCTCCACTCCGGGCGGGACCGTCATCGCCCAGTGCGACGGCGCGACGGTGCGGCTCTTGTCATGGGCCCCCGCGCAGGGATACGGCGTCGAAAGCGTCGACCGAGGACCCGACGAGCACGCCGAAGTGAAGTTCGAGGGAGCCGCCGGCAAGGTCGAACTCCGAGTGCAGTGCGCGAACGGCCAACCCGCCGGATCATGGGAACAGGACGACTGAACAAGCGCATGCCCAAGCCGCATACAGCGGCGGGCCGTTTAGTCCACAGGGCGGCGCCGGGTTCCTCGCCCCCTGAGGCGACCAGGCCAGGCGGATGGGCCCCGGCTGCGACGCGGCGGCTCGTACGGGCAGCTCCGGGACGTGACGCCGGCAACTGAGCCTCGACCGGGGGCCATGTATTCTGGCGGGAGCGAAGGGGAGTAGCCCCGCAAACCGGTCGTCGACACGCTGGAACCCTCGGGTTCCCGGTGGCCGGGCCCGTGTGATCATGCGGGCGGGCGAGACCTTCGGCCAGGTACTGACGCGCCCGCACTATGTGCGGCGCAACCGTCATACCGGGCCGTTTGGGTTCTCCCGTCGCCCCGCACAGGGCGCTTCGCGAAGATCCGGGGCCCGGTCCCTATAGAAAGCCACCCGGAATGCATCTCGACCTTCTGGCGATCATCACTGCCTTCGGGCTGATCTTCCTCGCCGAGCTCCCGGACAAGACGATGTTCGCGTCGCTGGCCATGGGCACTCGCATGCGCCCCCTTTACGTCTGGTTCGGCACCTCAAGTGCGTTCATCGTGCATGTCGCCATCGCTGTCGGCGCCGGCGGTGCCATCGGCCTCCTGCCCGACTGGCTCGTCAAGCTCATCTCCGCCGTCCTCTTCGCCTTCGGCGCCTTCATGCTGCTGCGCGGCGGAGAAGACAACGCGGAGGAGGACGCCGGCGGTAAGGCCGTCACCGGCTTCTGGCCCGTGTACACGACTGCTTTCATGGCTGTCTTCATCAGCGAGTGGGGCGACCTCACGCAGATCACCACCGCCAATCTGGCCGCCACAAACGGCACCTGGTCCACGGCCATCGGCTCGTCTGTTGCCCTCATGTCCGTCTCCGCGCTCGCACTGCTCGCCGGCCGCTTCATCGCCAAGCGCGTACCCCTCAAGAAGGTCCAGCGCATCGGTGGCATGTGCATGCTCGTCCTCGCCGTCTGGTCGCTGGTCGAGGTGTTCACTGCGTGACCTACCTGAGGAGGCGACCGCGACCGCTCGCTCGTGTTCCGTGCGGTGCGTGAACTGCCGGAGTGCGCAGGGCAGTTGTCCGCGCTGGTGGCGGGCCGCGACCGTGGGATGGCTACTCCGCACACCGCTCCTGCATGGTGCGCGGAGTAGTTCACCGATACACCCCTACCGATTCGAGTCGCACTCGCTGCCGCCCTGCGCGCCGGAGGCGAACTCCGGCGAGCGGTCACACCGACGTCAGACAGAGGCTGGACAGGCACTGCCTGATGATGCCTGCCCAGGCCCAACTCGCCGACGAAATCCGGAGATCCCTCCACGGGCACCGGCACCGGGCGCCCATCGTCAGTGGTTCCGTCGACGGTCCCCGCGTGGAGCTTTTTGGGTTCCCAGCGGCGGGTTTGGCCGGTCAGGGCGAGCATGGGCATCCAGGCGAGGAGGTCGAGTGCGAGGGAGGCGATCTCCAGCCCGATCCGGTTCTGGGCCGTGTCGTGCAGGGGGAGGTTGCGCAGTCCGGTGGCGCGGGCGTTTCGGATGCGGTCTTCGCAGCGGGCCCGTCTGCGGTGGCGTAGTTCGAGGTCGGCGACCTGGCCGCCTTGGGTGTTGGTCGCGAAGCAGGTGAGCCGTAGCCCGTCGAGGTCGGTGAAGCGCAACTGGGCGCCGGGGTGCGGGCGTTCCTTGCGGACGACCAGCCGCATGCCCTTCGGCCACGTGCGCAGGTCGGGCATGTCGGTGATCTCCGCGACCCAGGCGCCGGGTCGCTCGGTGCCGCCTGCGTCGTAGGCCGGTGTCCACGCCTTCTTCGGGATCTTCAGGACGGCTTGGTGGAGGGTGTCGGTGATGGTCATTCCGAGGGAATGCGACAGCCACCGGCCCGGCCGTGTGAGCCAGTCCTTGGAAGGCGTGGGTGCCGCCGGCGGAGTCGGTGCGGATCAAGGTCTGGCGGCCCCGCCGCAGGTGTTTCGGCAGTTGGGTCAGGGCGAGTTGGGCGGTTTCGATGTGGTCGGTGGCGGTGTTGGAGCCGGCGTTGCCGGGCCGAAGCAGCGCGGCCACCGGTTCCCCGGAACCGGTCTCGCCGTGGTCGACGAACGCGACGAGGGGGTGATGGCCGAAGGTCTTCTTCCAGGTCGCGGTGGCATCCTGCTTCTCGGAGTGCGCCAGGGACCTTCTTCAACTCGGCGGTGAGCTGCTTCTCCACCCGCCGCTCGGCACGAGCGTTGATCTTGTGAACCAGAGCGACCAGCAGGTCGGCCAGGGCGTCGGTGATCTCCGCCTGACGGGACGAACACGGCGCCGCGAGCAGGGTGATCCGTACGTCCTCGCTCGTGTCGCGGAAGTCCGAGGGGTACATCTTGATCGCCCGCGCCTGCCAGCTTCTCCGAGCGGTCCGCGAACCACCCGTCGGGCAGCCCCAGCTTGCGCACGTCGTTCAGCTTGGTGATCTCCGTCAGCAGGGAGTCCAGGCCGACCGCGCCGGGGTCGCGCTTGAGCGCGGCCAGCAGGGCGGTCCCCGCCTCGTTGTCCTAAGCCACCAGCGACAGCAGCCGAGCCGTGCCCGCCTCGCCCAGGCGGCTGATCGTGGGGGCGCAGAGCGTCTTCTCCCACTTGCCCCGCGCCGCGACGACTACCTTCTCAACCCGGGTCGGGCCCGGCGGCTCGATCTTCCGGGCCTGGCACTCGACCAGCAGGGCCTCGCGCTGCCGGTCCCCCACCAGCTCGACCGGACAGACCTCAACGGCCAGCCACTCGGCCAGGGCCTTCTCGTCTGCGACTGTCGACGGCCGGAACCCCAGGGCCCCGCGGATCTGCTTGCGGTGGTACTCGGCGGTCCGGCCGATCAGCGTGTACTTCGCGAAGTCGGTGGCCGGGACCTTCAGCAGTTCGGCGACGTACTCCACCGCAGATGGCGGGACCTCTCCCAGCACATCGGGGAACCGGCCTTCCAGCTCGAAGAAGCTCAGCAACAGGCTGAAGCCGAGCCGGGTCGTCCCGCTCTTGTTCGCCATCAGGTCCCAGTCGCCGTCTACCAGCGTCCAGTTCGCCAGCAGCTCCTCTGGCGACCACTCTTGCCGCATGCCTGCCCCTTTGGCCTCGATCACTTGATCAGACCAACGACGGCGCCCGGGACCGGGAAACGGGACGCATCCGGCTACCCGCAACCTACTTTGCGGCTGGTGTCTGGGCTAGGACACCGGGGCCGTCTTGCCTGCGCCGTGGGTGCCGTTGAGCCGTACATCATGGACTTGACGCTAGCGTAGTGCGGGCCGCGGTGACAGGCGGAAATGAGCGTGTGTGACAAGACGGATGCTTCGCCTGTGACAATCAGGATGCTCCGACCGATCCCTTTTGCCAGCTCGCTCGACACCCGCTAGTGACAACTCCTGAGTTCGCCAGTCGAGTCTGGAAGGCCCGCCGACGTTCCTGCCTGGACTCTCGATCTCCTTCAATTCACTGGTCGACGCCCAGGATGATCTCTAGGCTTGAGCGCATGGCTCATGCGAAGACCTCGTACGTCTGCCTCTCTTGCCGGGCCTCCTACAAGCAGCCCTACGACAGAACGAGACAGCGGACCTGTCCCCGCTGTGCGGAGCCGCTGATCCATGCAGGTTCGGCGTTCGCCGTGCCTCGGCGGCGGGATGTCGCGGCGTGGCGAACACTGACGGTGCTGCTGAACGCCGGTGTGAGATTCCACAAAAGCTGCTGTGGCGGGCCTGGATATCGTCCCCGGACCCTGCGTGAGGTACGCGAACGGATGACGTACGCGCAGCGTAGTGGCGAGCCGATCGCACACGCGCTCACCCGGCGGGACGCGGGGTGATGGACAGCCTGGAGACCGAACGCTCAACCGGCCAACGCGAGCGCTCAGTCATAGTTGCGTGACCAAGGGCGTACAGGCGTGGGCGGGGTGATGCGGTCGACCAGCCCCTGGGTCTGTAAAGCGAGCGGCTCTGGCCCGTAGTCGGTGGTAGCGCCGCGTAGTGATCATTGGAGGAGGATGCGGTGGCGGAGCAGGGGGAACCCGGCTCGGCCGTGCATCTGTCTCATGATCCGTTTGGTTCGAGTGTTGACGCCCTCGGTGCGGCCGTTGTGGTAGGGGCGGGTGAGGCCGGCGTCGACGGCGGCGCGGTCGAGTTCGAGGCCGTTCGCGAAGGAGTGCAGGTGGGGCAGGTCGACGGCGCGAACCGTGGTGATCCAGTCGGTGAGTTTGGCGTCGTTGCCCTCCGCTGGGGTCAGTAACTGAGCGAACTCGCCGGTGAGGCGGGTGAGTTCGGTGAGCTCGGGGCAGACCTTGACGAGTTCCCGTAGTAGTGCGGTGTCCTTGTCGCGCAGGTTTTCGGGGCGGGTGAGCAGGAGGCGGGCGAAACGCTGCGGGGTGGTGACTGGCTTGTCGCCCTCGGCGCGGCCTTGGGTGATGTATCGGACCAGGAGGTTGGCGCTGCCGGTGTAGCCCAGTTCCTTGACCTCGCGCAGGAGGTGAGTGACCGGCACCGCGGGGTCTTCGATTCGGCGTCGGCGCAGGTGGTCGCGGTAGGGGTCGACGAGTGTGGGCTTGTAGCGGGGCGCGCGGCGGTCGCCGGTGGGCTCCTTCATGCGGGCGTACCGCTTGACGGTGTTCAGGGCGACATCGAGGCGGCGGGCGCATTCGAGTTCATGCGGGCGTACCGCTTGACGGTGTTCAGGGCGACATCGAGGCGGCGGGCGCATTCGAGGAGGCCGACGCCCCGGTCGAGCAGATGGTGGACCCGCTGCCAGCGCTCGCGGGTGGTCTGCTCGCGCACGCCCCCAGGTCGGGTGGGGTTCACAGTGGTGGCCCAGCAGGCGGCGTGGGAGCGGACTTCGGCCAGGACCTTGCTGCACAGGTTGGGCCAGAGGTGCCACCTGTCGCTGACCTGTACCGCTTCGGGGAGGGCTTGGCGGATCGCTTCGGCGTAGGTCGCGGAGCCGTCGCGGCAGACGTACTGGGCCCCGGGGTGCTCGCGCAGCCACGTGGTCAGGGTCTGGGCGGTGCGGTCGGGCAGGACGTCGATCCGCTCGCCGGTTTCGGCGTCGATGATCACAGTGGCGTAGCGGTGCCGGCGTTTGAGTGCGAAGTCGTCGACGCCGAGCACGCGCGGGACGCGCAGCGGCGTCACCACCTGGCGCATGAGCATGCGCAGGGCGGTCGAGCGGGAGATCGCGCAGGCCAGAACGCGGCAGAGGCGGGCGCCCGCCCGGCCCGCTAACTCCTTGACCACGGAGTTCAGTTGGTTGGTCAGGCGGTTGGTGCGGCGCTGGTAGCGCTCCACGACGCCGGGAACCTGCTCGCGGAACGTCTGCCGCGGGCAGTCGAGAACCGGGCACACCAGGCGGCGGACCCGCACCGAGACGACGATCCGCCGTCCGTCCACCGGCACGTCCGCGAGCACCCGCCCATGAAACCCGTGCACCCGCGCTGTTCGCGTCCCGCACGCGGGGCACGGCACCGGATCGTCCCGGGTCCGCGCCGACACCCGGATGAGCTCACCCTCGCCCATCACCCCCTCGATGACCAGGGCCGACAATCCTGAAAACACCACCGCCACAAGCTCATTGACATCGCGCACACCATGCCAACGACAAACGTCACCCTTCGCTACCACCGATTACGGGCCAGAGCCTTTTTCTTTGTGTAAGCCCGGTGCTCTGCTTGCTTACTGGTGGTCGGTGGCGCGGTCGCTGTAGTAGCCGGCGAGGGTGTTGATGGCTTCCTTCCAGTTGCGGGTTCTGCCGGTGGCGTTGGGCCGGTTGGGCTGCCGGTCGCGGATGACCAGGTAGTGCACCTTCAGGGCCGAGTTCTCGTCGGGGAAGTGGCCGCGTCGGCGGGTGGCCTGGCGGAACCGGGAGTTCAGGCTCTCGATCATGTTGGTGGTGTAGACGATCTTTCTGATCTCGGGCGGGAACCGTAGGAACATCACGAAGTGCTCCCAGCTGCGACGCCAGACCGCCACCAGTGGCGGGTATTTGGCGCCCCAGACGTCCTCGAACTCGGTGAAGCGGGCCCCGTCGGCGGTCGGTGCGGTGTAGACGTGGCGCAGTTCCTTGGCGATCCGGGCCCAGTGCTTGGTGGAGGCGTACTTCAAGCTGGCCCGGACCATGTGGACCACGCACAGTTGGACGTCGGCCATGGGCCAGATGTTGCCGATGGACTCCGGCAGGCCCTTCAACCCGTCGCAGCAGGCGATCAGGACGTCCTGGACGCCGCGGTTCTTCAGTTCCGCGAGCCAGGTCATCCAGGTCTTGGCACCCTCGCCGCCGGTGCCGAACCACATGCCCAGCACGTCCCGCTCGCCCTCAAGATTGATCCCGACGGCGACACAGACGGGGCGGTTTTCAACTGCGCCGTCGCGGATCTTCACGACGATGGCCTCGATCATGACGACGGCGTAGACGGTGTCCAGCGGGCGGTTGCGCCAGGCGTTCAGTTCCTCGCTGACCTTGTCGGTGGCTCGGGAGATCAGGTCCCGGGATACGTCGACGTCGTAGATCTCCGCCAGGTGGGCCTGGATCTCCCGGTGGTCAGGTCCTTGGCGTACAGCGACAGGATCGCGGCGTCGAAGCCCTGCACCCGCCGGGAGTGCTTGGGCACCACGGCCGGCGTGAAGGACCCGGCCCGGTCCCGGGGAATGTCCAGCTCGATCGGACCGACGTCGGTCAGCACCGTCTTGCGGGAGGTTCCATTGCGGGAGTTGCCCGAGCCGGTGCCGGTCGTATCACCCTTCTCGTAGCCGAGATGCTCGGTCATCTCGGCCTCCAGAGCCCCTTCCAGGACCAGCTTGACCAGCCTCGACAGCAGCCCGCCCTCGCCTACCAGGTTCACCCCCTCGCGGCGGGCCCGCTCGATCAACTGCTCGGCCAGATCCCGGTCCAGTTGGGCCGCTCTCGCCAACACCGCCCCCGTCCGTACGATGTTCGCGCTGTCGCGGGGGCGTTCGTCCTTGATCCCCATGCGTGATCCTTCCCGGCAGAGGCCACACCTCATGCCATCTGGGTTGCACTGGGGCATACACAATCTTTAGGACAGTCCCGAGCGTGAAGACCTCCACCAACGTGCCCGTGACCAGCCAGGGAACGGACGCCGCGAAGAAGATCGTCGGTCGGAAACGAGGCATCCTCGCCGACACCATCGGCCTGATCCTCGCTGTGACCGTCACCGCCGCGAGCCTCTCCGAAAACGCGCTGGGAATACGCCTCCTCGACCAGGCGAAGAAGACGTACCCGACCATCTCCAAGAGCTGGGTCGACACCGGCTTCAAGAAGGCCGTCGTCGAGCACGGCGCGCAGCTCGGAATCGACGTCGAAGTCGTCAACAGAAACCCCGGAGTTCGCGGCTTTCACGTCGTGAAAGGCGATGGGTAGTAGAGCGGAGTATCGGTTGGATCATGATACACCGACGTCTCGCCCGCGACTACGAGACCCTCACCGCCAGCTCCGAAGCCATGATCCACGTCGCCTCGATCGACAACCTCGCCAATCGCATAACGGACGAGACCGCACCAACCTGGCGAGGAACCTACTAGGGCGTAAGCAGCAATTCGGCTACATCAAACGCCCTCTTAGTCTTCAATCGCGTGCCGCGCGCGGACCGCCGAAACGGAACAGCGCCACGCCCACTCGGTCGGCCGCCGCGGCTCCCTTCCCTGCCCTGTGGTCCCGGCGCCTCGCCGGGACCACAGGTGTGCCGTGCCGGGGTCTTCCGCCGGGAGGCGGGCATCACCTGGACGGCACGGGCAGTGTGGACGGCAAGGGCAGGACGAGGCGGCGGGTCAATCCCTCCGGGTGGCGGGGGTGTTGAGTGCGGGTGGCCGCGGATCTGGGGGCAGGGCGGGCTGGGGAAAGAGGGTGCGGTAGAGGGGGCGGTCCCGGAAGGTGGTGCCGTGGTGGGGGGAGTGGTGGGCACCCGTGCGGATCACGCCGTCCGCGGTGCGTAGGATCGCCTCCACGCGATAGTTCGGGTGGAGGCCGTCGTCGCTGAGCGTCGTGGTGAAGGCGAGATCGATGGTGTCGCCGGGGGCAACCGGAATCTCGGAGTCGAATAGCGGCAGGTAGACGGAGGCCCAACTCGACTTCACGGCCAGTGCGTCGAGGGGTTCGCCGTCCGGCAGGCAGCGCAGTTCCAGCCAGGTCAGGATGCCGTCGACCGGGCCGGGGCGGTCGATCACCAGGTGCGCCGCCCGGTGCTGGCCGACCAGCAGGTCACCGTTGAAGTCGAGGACCTCCACCGGCTCGCCGGGCGACAGGACGGCGTCGACGGCCGGGTCCCGGATCCGGAGCCGGACGTCGAACGGGGCGCCGTTCCAGTCGAAGATCCGTTGCAGATAGGTGACTCCCGCCGGCGAGAACGCGGGGGTACGGCCCCCGAGCAGTCCGCGCAGGCAGGCCGGGGCGGCGAGGGTGACGGCCCGCTCGGGGACGATCGTGCCGCCCGGTACGAGATGGCGCCGGCGGGCGTCCGTGAGCACGGCCGCCGCCCCCTCGGCTCCGGCGAGGGAGCCGATGACCTCCGCGATGCAGACCTCGGCCCGGGAGCCGGACTCCAGGGCGCCGGAGGCGCCGTTGAGCAGGGTGATCTCCCGTTCCAGGCCGAGGGCGCGCAGGTTGTCCAGGGCCCCCGCGTAGGAGGCGGGCATCTCCTCCATGGCCACCACGTGCCGGGCGCCTGCCCTGAGCGCCTCGCGGGCCCAGACCAGCTCCTGCCCGGTTCCGAGGTCCAGCACCGTACGGCCGGGGGCGAGTCGGCTGAGGGCCGTCCGGAAGCGGCTGTTGCGTTCCTCGTCGGTGGCGAGGACACGGTAGGAGGTCGGATCGTAGATCGGGTACTCGCCGATGCTCGGCCAGAGCACCGGCGCCGATGCGGGCGCGGGAGACGGCACGTCCTCGGGTGCGCCGTCGTCCACCAGGACCCGGATCACCGCGCCGCCGGTGACCACCTCGCGGACGGCCGGGGGCCGGCCGGGGCCGTCGGTACCGGGCGGCGGCGGGTCCGCGCGCGGGTCGGGGCTGGTGTCCGCACCCGTGCTCATGCCCGCCCGCCGGGGAGGGCAGCGGTCGTGGCGGCGACGGTGGTGCCGGGAGGGTCGGCGAGGTGGAGCGTGGGGGCGGCGGCGGGGGAGGCCTGAGCGCCGAAGACGTCCTTCAGCGCGGCGTCCCGGGCCCAGGCGTCGTCCAGGTCCGCCGCGACGATGCAGTACATCACGCCGTGTTCGCCGTCGAAGGCGTTGGTCAGGACGACGCCGGTCCGGGTGCCGGGGTTCCATCCGGTGCCGGTGGCGGCTAGGCGCTCGACGGCCGCAGCGAAGGAGGGGACCGACCATCCCTCCGGCCAGACCCGTTCCAGGATCACCCGGTCCTCGCCGTAGCCGGGGCCGACCACCTGCTCCCCGATCACCCCGTAGATGTGGGTGGACCCGGTGACCCGGCCGTTGTACTCGGTGAACAGCACCTCCCCGTCCGGGGTGACGATCGCGTCCGCGCCGAGCGTGCCCCGGTAGCCCAGCGCGTGCAGCGGTTCGCAGAGCCGACGGCCGAGTTCGACCAGCCGCTCGAAGGTGTGCGGCTCCAGCCCGACGGCCGGCATGATCTGGCCCACCGCGTACGGTGCCGACAGCAGCTCGCCTGTGCCGGTCAGCCGGATGCCCGCGTCGGAGATCAGGAACTCGGCGAAGTAGGCGGAGCTGTCGCGGTAGTAGCGCTCGACGACGGGGCGGCTGCGGCCGCCGCCGGTGAGCCATTCCCAGCGGTCCGCCAGGTAGGCGCGGACCTCGTCGCGGTCGCGGACCTCGACGACGCGGCGGGCGCCCACCGGCCGCACCGGGCCGCTGGAGTTGAGGATCTCGTTGCCGTGGCCGCCGGAGAGGAAGTCGTGCTTCACGATGGCCGGATGGCCCAGGGCCAGCAGCTCCAGGACGGTCGGCTCGACGGCCTCGGCACTCGTGCCGACCGTCCCCTGCGGCACCGGGACTCCGGCACCGCCGGCGATCGCCCGGAAGGCCGACTTGCTGTTCAGCAGCAAGCCGCCGGCCTGGTCCACGAAGCCGTAGCCCGGCAGCGCCGCCCCGATGCCGAGCTCCCTCACCAGCCGGGCGACCGGGACGTCCGGCCAGAGGGGGAAGACCTCCGTGACTCGGCGGTTGCCGATGGCCTCGCGCAGCTCGCGCAGGAAAACCGGGTCGGCCAGCCGGTCCGGGGAGAGCGTGCCGGTCCCCGTCGCGCCCGGCGGCGGGACCACCGCGCGCAGTGAGTCGGCCGGGACCTCGGTCAGCGCGGTGACGTAGGCCAGAAAGTCGGCCTCGGGCGCCACCGGAAGCACGAGGACGTCGCCCTCGCGCGCGAACCAGGCCAGACGTTGGACCCACCAGCCGGTCCATCCGCGGTCGGTGCGCGCGTCCTCGCTGAAGTCGTTGCCGATAAGTACTCGGGTCACTGGTGTTCCCTCCCGGACGGCCGGAGCCGGCCGTCGCGTTCGACGAGCAGGGCGAGCGTGGCGATCGTCGGAGCCCGCAGGAATTCGGCGAGCCGGATCTCAACGCCCAGGTCGGCCCTGATCCGGGTCAGCAGTTCCAGCAGTCGGATGGAGTCGCCGCCGGCGGCGATGAAGTTCGTTCCGACACCGGCGGCGGCGGTGCCGAGGACGTCGCACCAGAGGCCGGCCACCTGCCGTTCCACCGGTGTCGTCGGCAGGCCGCTACCCGGTTCGGGCCGCTCGGGCGGTGCGGGCAGCGCCGCGCGGTCGAGTTTGCCGGTCGGCCCGAGCGGCATGCGCTCAAGCACGACGGTGCGCCCCGGGACGGCGTACTCGGGCAGCTGCCTGCCCAGGTAGTCGGCCAACTCGTCCTCCTCGGCGGGGAGTCCGGCGGCGCTGGTGACGTAGGCGACCAGTTGGGGCACGCTCCCGGGCGGTGCGTCGAGCACCACCGCGGCTTGGGCGACACTCGGGTGGGCGCGCAGCCGGTTCTCCACCTCGCCCGGCTCGACGCGGTGGCCGCGGATCTTCACCTGCCGGTCCTTGCGGCCGTCGTGGACCAGCGATCCGTCGGGGAGCCTGCGGACCAGGTCCCCCGTGCGGTAGTACCGCGTACCGTCGGGGCGGGTGCCGAAGGCGGCGGCGGTCGCCTCGGCCTGTCGCCAGTAACCGAGGGCGACGCGCTCGCCGATCACCACGAGCTCGCCGGCCGTGGCGCTCGGGCGGCCATCCGCGTCCTGGAGTTCCACCCGGACGCCCTCCACCGGGTGGCCGACCGGCACCGAGGGGCGGTCGGCGTCGGCGGGACCAGCACGGTGCTGGAGGATCAGGGTGCACTCGGTCGGCCCGAGGCCGTTGACCAGCACGGCATCTGCCCTGAAGTGCCGCCGGAACTGTCGTAGATCGGCTCCGACGGCCTCCTCGCCGCCTAGGACGGCCACCCGCACCGACGCCAGGTCCGGGTCAGGGTCCGGGGCAGCGCCCGGGGACGGGGTTCCTTCCACCGGGAGGTCGCGCCGGGCGGCCCTGAGGGTCTTGCCGGTGCCGTCGGTGCCGCCGGTGTCGTTGAGGTCGGAGAGCAGGTGCCGGAAGAGCGACGGAGTGCAGTGCAGCACGGTGGTGCCCGCACGGCGGTGCGCGGCGCGCAGCTCCGCCGCAGGGAGCAGCGGCTCCAGGACGTTCAGGCCCGCGCCGCTCAGCAGGGCGCCGAACACGTCCATGACCGCGGCGTCGAAGGTGTAGCGCGCCGTGAGCGACACCTCGTCGGAGGGGCCGATCCGGATCCGGCGGGCGTACTCCAGGGCGTGGCCGAGGACGTTGCGGTGACTCTGCACGACGGCCTTGGGGCGGCCGGTGGAGCCGGAGGTGTGCAGCAGGTAGGCGACCGAGCCGCCGGTCGGCTCCGGCAACGGAGCCCGCGGCTCCCCGCCCTCGGGGGCGGGCCCTGTCCCCGGATGGCTGGGCAGTTCGACGAGCGGCGTTTCCTGGGCCAGCGAGCGGGCCCGCTGGGCGAGAGGGGTGTCGTACGCGATCGCGGACACGTCGGCGTCGGCCAGGATCCGAGTCAGCCGTCCGTCGGGCTGGCGGGGGTCGAGCGGGACGTACGCGTTGCCGCTCTTGAGGACCGACCAGATCCCGACGACCGCGCCGAGGTCGTGTTCGCAGAGCAGGGCGATCCGCCCGACGGCGGGGGCCGCTGCGGCCAGTCGGTGGGCGGTGGCGTCGGTGAGGCGGTCCAACTCCCGGTAGGAGTAGGCGCCCGAGCGCCCGCGGACCGCCGTGCGGTCCGGGTGGGCGGTGGCCGTCGCCCGGAACCGGCCGGTCAGCGTCCCGTCGTCGCCCGCCGGTGGCACGGGCGCTGGCGTCGTGGGTGCCGGTGTCGCGGCGGGTCCGTGCCGCGCCTCGACCGGGATCGCTTGAGCCTCCATCGAACTCCCTCACCACCTGGGTAGCGGACACGGCTGGATTCGGAGACCGGGAATTGCCCGCCGTGGCAGTCCGCACACGGTCGGTCCTTCGGGTGCGTGACGCACTCCCACTTCCCGCTGTTCCCCTCATGAAATCGCGCCGCCCGACAGCGCGTCAACCGACCACCTGGGCAAGGGATTTGCGCACGGGCATCGGGAATGGCGAGACGTTCTCGCGGAAATGCGCGGTGCTCCGGAAGCAGGCCCCTGCGGGAAAGGCGTCCGGCCCCGCCGGCGGGCGATGAAGCGGGGGCCGGAGCGGGGGGCCGGACACGGGCCGACGCGGGGGTGGGGTCAGGCGCGGGCGCCCTCGCCGTGCCAGGAGCGCCAGAGGGCGGCGTAGGCGCCGTCCAGGCCGAGCAGGTCCCGGTGCGGCCCGCTCTCCACGATGCGGCCGTCCTCCAGGACGACCACCCGGTCGGCGTCGTAGGCGGTGTGCAGCCGGTGGGCGATGGAGATCACCGTGCGGCCCTGGGAGACGGCCGCCAGCGAGCGTTCCAGGTCGCGGGCGAGCCGCGGGTTGAGGAGTGAGGTCGCCTCGTCGAGGACGAGGGTGTGCGGGTCGGTGAGCAGCAGCCGGGCGAGCGAGAGCTGCTGGGCCTCGGCCGGGGAGAGCTGGCGACCGCCGTCGTGGAGCGGGGTGCCCAGGCCCAGTTCGGTGACCCAGCCGTCGGCGCCGACGGCCGTCAGCGCCCGGTCGATCTCGCGGTCGTCGGCGGTGGACCGTGCCAGGAGGAGGTTGTCGCGGACGGAACCCCGGAAGACGTGGTAATCCTGGGTCACCATGGCGATCTCGGCGCGCAGTTCGGACCGGGACAGGCGGTCCAGGCGAAGGCCCGCGACGGTGATCGAACCCGCGCGGGGCCGGTCGATCCCGGCGATCAGCCGGCCGAGGGTGGATTTGCCCGCGCCGGACGGTCCGACGACGGCGAGCCGTTCCCCCGCGCGGACGGTCAGGTCTATGTCGTGCAGGACGTCGGGTCCGCCCTGGTAGGCGTGGCTGACTGAGAGCAGCACGATGTCCCGCGCCCCGGTCCCTGCTCCAGCCCCGGTCCCTGCCCACGCCCGGGTCGGTGTCCTGACCCGTGCCTCCACCCGTGCCTCCGTCCGCGGCGCGGACGGGACCTCGGGGCCCGCCCCGTCGGCGCCCCGTCGGTCCTCTTGCGGACGGCCCCCGCCCGCCCCGCCCACCTCGGCCGTCTCGCTCACCCCGAGCAGGCGCGCCATCGAGGCGCCGCCGACCTGCAGCTTGTCCTGCTGGTAGAGCAGCACGTCGATCTGGCCCGCTAGCTGCTGGGCGTACAGGGTGGCCGCGGTGACCGCCCCGAGGGAGACCCAACCCCGGTCGTAGCCGATGCCGCCGAGGACGAGCGTGGCGATCGTCGGGACGGCGATGGCCGTGTCGGTGACGGGAAGGAAGACGCTGCGCAGCCAGAGCGTGTGGCGCTCGGCGCCGTACGACTCCCGGGCCGCCCGCCGCATGCGCTCCACCCGCCATGGGGCGGTGCCGAGGGCCTCGACCGTCCGGGCGCCCTCGACGGTCTCGGTGAGCACCTCGGCGGTGCGGGCGTAGGAGGAGCGCTCGCGCAGGTACCCGTCACGGGCCCGGGCCAGGTACCAGCGGGCCGCTGGCCACAGCAGCGGGAGGGCGAGCAGGCAGGGCACGACCATGAGCGGGCCGGTCAGCAGGAGGGCGCCGAGGGTGGTGACGATCGCGGTGAGCGCGACCAGGGAGCTCGGCACGGCGTCCCGGACGATGCGCGCCAGCGCGTCGACGTCCCTGGTCGAGCGGGTGACGAGGTCGCCGACCCCGGCGCTCTCGACCCTGGCGAGGGGAAGCCGGAGCAGGTCGCGGACGAAGTCCTCGCGAAGCTCGGCGATGACCTGCTCGGCGAGCCGGGCGGACTGGTGGACGGCCAGGCCGATCAGGACGGACTGGGTCAGCAGGAAGCCGAGGATCGCCGGCACCACGGTGGCGACGGTGTCCTGGCCGGCCTGGACGTCCTCCACCAACCGGCCCAGTAGCCAGGGAGCGGTCAGCCCGAGGGCGGCGGCCAGCGCGTGCAGCACCAGCACGGGGACGAGGCGGACGGGGTGGCGTAGCAGGAGGCGCCGGGCGTGGCGGCGGACGGTCTTCGAGGAGACGACGGGCAGTGCGGTCACCTGGGGTCGCTCCCTCGGGTCACGAGTGCGTGGTAGTCGGCGTCGGCGAGCAGCGCGCTGTGCGGGCCCTCGCCGACCACGGAGAGGTCGCGGACGTACAGGACGGTGTCGGCCTCGCCGAGTACGGTCGCGCTGGTGGTGAACACGACGGTGGTGCGCCGGGCGCGTCCGGCTCGCAGCCGCTGGGCGACGCGGGTCTCGGTGTGAGCGTCCAGGGCGCCGGTCGGCTCGACCAGCACCAGGACCTCGGGGGCGACGGCCAGGGCGCGCAGGAGCCGCAGCCGCTGGCGCTCGCCGCCGGAGAGGTCGCGTGCGCCCGGCTGCACTTCGCTGTCCAGTCCCTGCGGGAGCCGGTCGATGACGTCGGTGGCGGAGGCGGTGCGGGCATGCGCGGCGAGGGCGCCCGCACCCGCCCGGTCCAGGGGGTCGAGTTCGAGCCCGAGGCGGCCGGCAAACAGGTGGTCGTCGTTGTGGACCACGAGGATCCGCTCGCGCACGGCGGCCAGCGGCAGCTCGGTGAGCGGAACGTCGCCCCAGGTGACGGCGGAGTCGGTGTAGCGGCCGAGCCGGTCGGCGAGTTCGGCGGCCTCACCGGTCGAGGAGCAGGCGATGGCGGTGAACTCCCCGTGCCGGATCTTGAGTCCGGACTCCGGGTCGACGAGTTCCGCGGGCCCGGCCGGCAGGTCGGCAGCGCCCTGGTCGGCCAGGTGCGGTTCGAGCGCCAGGAAGCGGCTCACCCGGGCGGCGGATACCTGGGCGCGGGTGAGGAGTTCAGCCGTCTCGGTCAGCCAGCGCAGCGGAGTCACCAGGAAGACCGCGTAGCCGTAGAAGGCGATCAGACGGCCGACGCTCAGTTCGCTGGCGAGGACCAGGTCGGCGCCCCGCCACACGATCGCGGTGGCGAGCACACCGGGGACGAGGACCTTCACCCCGGACAGGGCCGCCTCGACCCGGGCCGTGCGGGTGGCTAGGCGCCGGGTGAGCTGCGATTCGAGCCGGTAGCGCTCGGCGAGGCGCTGCTCGCCGCCGAAGCCGTGCAGCACCCGCAGGCCGCCAGCGATGTCCACGGCCATGCCCATGAGTTCGCCCTGCTGGCGGCGCAGGTCCTGCTGGCGCCGCCGCAGCGGCCGGAGGAGGAGCGCGAGCAGCCAGAAGTTGACGCCCACGCCGACCAGCACGATCAGGCCGAGCTGCCAGGAGGAGGACAGCACGATGGTGGCGACCACGCCGATCGCCACCACGGCGCCCACTCCGCGGGAGCTGGCGGCGAGCGCGGCCCCGAGCGGTTCGATGTCCCCGACGCCGATGCTCACCACCTCGCCGCTGGTGGTCCGGGCCCGCAGGCCAGACCCGAGGCGGGCGGCCTGCGCGTTGATCAGGTGCACCAGGTGGTACGAGGGGCCGGTCATGCTCCTGAAGTCGCAGCGCTCCTGGGCCAGTCCGGCGATCGACTGGGCCAGCACCAGGGCGACCAGCAGGCCGGCCCAGCGCAGCAGGGCCGGTCTGTCGTGGGCGACGACTCCCCGGTCGACGGCGAGACCGATGACCACGGGGATGAACGAACGTGCGAGCATTCCCGCGATTCCGGCGACCACGCCGAATGTGACGGGAACGCGGAACCGTTTGCCGAGAGTGCGTAGCAGGAGGTTCGGTCGGTGGTATTCCACTGAGTTCTGGCCCGACATCACGTCGGTGGGGGCCGGTCCGGACATTCGGCGAGATTAGCACCGCCGAAAGGAAGCCAGTCGTGCAATCGAAAGCGTGCAACACGCACGTGACATTACGTCAATCATGTTCGTTGCCACGGGGGTCGCGAATGCCATCGAGTGTGCGCGCCGCCTCCTCCAGAGCGATCCCGGTGTGCGCGTGGTCCTCCTGCTCGACGCCGTTCAGCAGCACGTGGCCGACACCGGCCCGCAGGTAGGCGCCGAGGGCCGCGCCCACGTCCTGGTAGGAGCCCACGAGGAAGGGCGCGCTGGCCCGGCCGCTGCGGAACGCGCCCAGCCAGTAGGTGCCGTCCGTCGGGTCCGCCGCGTCGGAGCCGTCCTCGGCGGCCTCCCGCTCGACGGCCAGGGTGGCGAGGTCGCGCGCCCAGTGGTTCCGCGAACCGGTCTTGAGCACGGTCTCCTGCCGGGCCAGCCAGGTCTGGGGGAAGCGTAGGTTCGCGACCCGGCGGGCCTCCGCGCGGCTCTCGCGGCTCACGATGCCGATCCGGATGCCGAGTTCACCCCGGTAGCCGGCCCGCCGCAGCGGATCCAGCGACTCCTCGCGCCAACGCTCGAAGGGTAGCGGGTGGGTGACCACGACGTCCGCCTCGTCCACCGCGAGTGCCACGCTCTGCGGCGACGAGCCCGCGATGAACACCTTGCACCCGGCTAGCACCGCGGCCCGGGGTTCGAGCCGAAGACGGCGGTACGTGTAGTGCTCGCCGGTGAGTTCCGCCTCGGCACCCGCCAGCAGCGCCCGCAGGACCTGGGCGTACTCCCGTAACCGCCGGTAGCGCCCGTCGTGGTCCAGACGCTCGCCTATGCTGTGCATCTCGTCGTCCCGGGCCCCCGCCACCAGATTGAAGTACAGGGGACGGCCGTAGAGTTCGGCGTATGCGGCGGCGCAGGCGGCGGCGGTGTGCGGGGGTGTGCCGGAGGGCTGGACGGCGACGAGCGGGGTCAGCTCGGGGCTGACCGCGCCGATGTAGGAGGCGACCGTCCAGGGGTCGACCTCACGCAGGTTGTGCGGCACCAGGATGCCCGACCAGCCGGCCGCCTCGGCGGCGCGCGCGGTCGCCGCGACCCGGGCCCGGTAGGCACCGGGTACGGGCACCGGACCCTCGCCGGGCCGTGAGGGCGGGGTCACCGAGTAGACGTGCACGTGTGTCCCTTCACCAGGCCACCAGAAGCCGGTGGACGCCGTAGAAGCCCATGTCGCCGCCGAGCGGGACCTCCCCGGCGGGGACGGCGAGCCGCAGGTCGGGGAAGCGGGCGGCCAGTGCCGGGTAGGCGACGCGTAGTTGGAGCCGCGCCAGGTTCTGCCCGATGCACTGGTGAATGCCGTGCCCGAAGGCGATGTGCCCGCCGGTGGCGCGGGCGAGGTCGAGCCGGTCCGGATCAGGGAACCGCTGCGGGTCGCGGTTGGCCGCCGAGAGCGAGATGGTGACGCTCTCGCCCGCCCTGATCGTCCGTCCGTCGAGCTCGACGTCCTCCAACGGCGTTCGGGGGACGCCGAAGTGGAAGATCGACAGGTAGCGCAGCAGTTCCTCGACCGCGTTGTCGGCCAGGTCCGGCCGCTCGCGCAGGCGCCGCCACTCACGGGGGTGCGAGAGCAGGGCGAAGACGCCGAGGCCGAGCATGCCGGCGACGGTCTCGTGGCCGGCGGTGAGCAGCAGGACGCCGGCCCCGGCCACCTCGGCGTCGGTGAGGTCGCTGGTGGAGGCCATCCGGCTGAGTAGGTCATCGCCGGGGACCCGGCGCTTGTGCCGGACCAGGCGCAGCAGGAAGTCGTCGAGCGCGCGCATCGCCTCGACGCCTTCCCCGGCGTCGGCGGTGAGGCTGAACAGGACCGTGCTGTTGTGCTGGAACTCGGCCCGGTCCCCGTACGGGACGCCGAGGAGTTCGCAGATGGCGGTGGACGGGACGGGCAGCGCGAAGTGCTCGACCAGGTCGGCCGGCGGGCCGGCCTGCGCCAGCGCGTCCAGATGCTCCTCGACGGTCCGCTCGATCCGGGGCCGGAGTTCGGCCATCCGGCGCGCGGTGAAGCTGCTGATGACCAGCCGCTTGTACCGGGTGTGCTCGGGCGGGTCGAGGTCGACGAACCAGCCGGGCTGGACCTCTGCGCCGATGAAAGGGTCGGCGGCCGGACGCGGGACCGGCACGTGCTTGAGGTCGGCCCGTGCGCTGAACCGGTCGTCGGCCAGGACGGTCCGGGCCAGTCGGTGGCTGGTGACCAGCCAGCCGAGGTGGCCGTCCGGATAGGCGAGCCGGCGCAGTGGGGTGCTCTCCCGGAACCGGCCCAGCTCGGGCGGCGGGTCGAACGGGCAGGAGCGGGCGGTGGGGTGGCGGACGGGCTCGGGTTCGAGCGCCTGCTCGGGGGGCACGGTGGTTCCTCTCGCTCGATGGTGTGGGGCGCTGAGGGGCGGGGTGATCAGGGGCCGCCGGGGAGCGGGGCACAGCACTCGGGGCACCCGGCTCGGGACTCAGGGCTCGGGGCTCAGGACTCAGGGCTTGGCGCTCGGTGCTCGGCGCTCAGGGCTTGGTGGCGACGGTGAGGCCGTGTTCGAAGGGGAGTCCGGCCACCGTCGCGACGTCGACGCAGCCGGCCTCGCGCAGCCAGCGTTCGTAGTCGGCGGCCGGGTAGGCCATGCCGCCGCCGCTGGCGAGGACGTTCAGGTAGAGCGAGAGCCGGGCCGAGTAGACGCCCCGGCGCTCCTCCTCGTCGATCACGAACCCGTAGACGAACACCCGCCCCCCGCTGGGCAGCGCTTCGATGGCCTTGGCGAGCAGCTGCCGGATCCGGTCGGCGGGGAACACCTCCAGGACGTGGCTGAACAGCACCGCGTCCGCGCCCGGTGGGAACGGGTCGTTCAGGATGTTGCCGGGGCGCAGGGTGATCCGGTTGCGTCCAGCGAAGGGCTCGGCCCGGTCGGCGAGCTCGCTGACACTCGGGGTGTCCAGCACGGTGATCCGGGTCACGGGGAAGCGTCCGGCGAGGTGGCGGGCCGTCGTGCCGTCGCCGCCGCCGACGTCCAGCAGTTCACCGACCCCGGTCAGGTCGATGTGCTCCAACAGCGCGGGAAGAGTCCGGAGGCTGAAGGCGGCCATCGAGGCGTGGAACACGGCCTCCAGCTCGGGGTTGTGGGCGAGGCGCCGGTAGAGCGTGGGTTCCTCGCCCCGGTGGCCGGCCAGCGCGGTGTTGGTGCCGGCGCGGAGCGCGGCGGTGGTGTGGGCGAAGGCGGGGTTGTAGATCTGCTGCCAGCCGTCGAGGATGTGCCGCCAGCCGTCCGGGCCGTCCGAGGTGAGCGTCTCCTCGGCGAACCGGGAGTTGACGTAGCCGCCGTCCCGTACGTCCAGGAGCTCGGTGGCGCACAGGGCGTGCAGCAGGACGCGGGCCTGGTGGGCGGGTAGGCCGGTGAAGGCGCGGATATCCTCGAAGGCCGGCGGCGCCGGGTGGCGGGACACGTAGCCGAAGAGGTCCAGTTCCAGCCCGGCGACGAGCGCGCTGAAGAGGGCCGGGCCGTTGACGATCAGGTCGAAGCGCTCGCGGACCGGGTCGGTCTCTCGGGAGTCGGTCATCGGTGGGGTCCTTCCTCTCGGGGCTGCTGTCCGACCTGTTCGACGGCCAGGATCGACCAGGCGTGCGGACCGGTGGCGGAGACGAGCAGGCGGTGACCGGGCCGGGTGCGGCCGTCGGCGGCGAGTTGTTCCAGGGTGATCAGCAGGTCGGCGGAGAAGCTGTGGGCCAGTCCGGCGACGTCGCCGAGGAGGAGCCGGTCCTGGCCGAAGCCCATCGCGGTGGCGAGGAACCCCTGGCTCTGGAGGCGGTAGTTGGCGAAGACGACGGCGTCGAAGTCCTCCGGGCCGCGGCCGGTCTCCGCGAGAATGTCGGTCACCGCGTCGGTGGCGAGCTCCACGATATCCAGCAGTCCCGGAGCGGATCGCGATCCGGCCCTGACCGAGGTACGCAGGCCCACCGCGTCGATCCGGAAGGTGGCGGAGCGCCGGTCCGGTGGGGAGCGGGTCAGCACGCCGGCGGCAGCGCCGTCGCTGAACACCGAGAGGCCGGACTTCATCAGCCGTCCGCCCGCCGGGGCGCGGTCGGCCGAGATTAGCAGGACGCGCCGGTGGCGTCCGGAGGCGAGCGCGTCCCCTGCGATCCGCAGCGCGGGGCCCAGGTTGGCGCAGCCGTGCCCGGCCAGGGCCAGGTACTCGACGGTCGGCAGGCCGAGCCGGTCGGCCAGCCGGGCCAGCGAGTCGGCGATGTCCTCGTCGTTCTCGCTGATGTAGAGCAGCAGATCGGGCGCGCCGTCGGCGAGTTCGAGGGTGCGCTCGCCCGCGAGCGCGGCGAGTCGCCAGCTCGGCAGTTCGCTCTGCCGGTAGGAGGCCAGGCCGTGGAGCGGGTCGGTGAGTTCCTCGGCGCCGGGTTCGGCGAGGCTGGCGATCGGCCGCGGCTCACCGTGCACGTGGGCCAGCGCCGACAGGTACAGGTCGCTCATCGGGTGCCCCCGGGTGCGTACGGTTCCCCCGTCGGCCGGTCCGGGCCGACACCGGCCGGGGCGGCCGGCGCGACCGGCGCTGGGCCTGGCGCGGGCCCCGGGTCAGTGGCGTCCCCCGGTGGCGGGCTTGGTGGCGGGCTTGGCGGTTCGGCAGCTAGCCGTGCCACCAGGCGGGTGACCAGCCCGGCGGCCGACGCGGGGTGCTCCCGGTCGAAGGCGGGGCCGAGCAGCGAGCGGGCGTTGGCCGGCGTGCCGGCGTCCTCTCCGAGGAACGGCGGACGGGCGCCGAGCACCAGGGTCAGCCGGCGCAGCACCTCGTCACCACTGTGGTCGGCGTGCTCGGTCAGCAGCCGCAGCCAGCGGCGGTAGTCGGTACGCGGCAGCGCCGGGCCGCCGGCGTCGACGGCGTCCAGCACCGCGCTCCACGGCAGCGGCTGCTGTCCGGTGAGGTGGTAGGCGCGGCCGAGGCCGTCGGGGGCCAGGGCGAGGCGGCGCAGGACGCCGGCCGTCCAGTCCACCGGCGCGGGCCGCAGCACGGCCTCGTAGTCCGGGGCCGTGCCCAGGCGCACGACGGCGGTGAGCACCTGGACCAGCAGGTCCTGCGGATTGTGGCCGGCGGTGGCGCTGTTGACGAACAGGCGGCCCGTGCGGTGGATCGCCACCGGCAGGCCGCGTTCGGCGGCGGTGGCGGCCAGCCGGTCGGCCACCCACTTGCTCTGCTCGTAGCCGCTGGCCAGATCGGTCGGGGCGGGGAGCCGCAGGGTCTCCTCGACCGGGGTGTCCGGGCCGAAGACGGCGAGCGTGGAGATGTGGTGCACCGGAACCGGTGTCGGGCCCTGGGCGGCGAGCCGCAGGATCTCCTGGGTGCCGTCGACGTTGACGGGCTTGAGCGCCTCGTAGGGCAGGGCCAGGTTGACCCGGGCGCCGGCGTGGACGACCAGGTCGAGACCGCGCCCCAGGGCCGCGTAGGCGACGCTGTCCAGTCCCAGCCGGGGGCGGCCGAGGTCGCCCGGCCACGACCGGACGGCCCGGGACGGTTCGGCCAGTCCGTAGCGGGCGGCGGCCGCCCGCAGCCGTTCGGCCGCGGCGGGGGAGTCCGGGGCCCGGACCAGGCAGCGGATCTCCCGTGCGCCGGCGGCGGCCAGTTCGGCGAGCAGGTGCGCCCCGAGGAAGCCGGTGGCGCCGGTGAGCAGCACGGTGGGTGCGCTCATCGCACGGCCTCCCCGGGGGCGATGGCGGCGTCCAGGACCGCGTCCGCCTCCAGGAGCGCCGCGGACGGCGGGCCGGGCGTGGGGTGGTCGGGCGTCGGCTCCTCGGAGGTGGAGGCGGGGCCGCGCAGCATGGCGGCGAGCGCTCGGACGGTCGGGTGCCGGAACACGTCGGGAAGGGTGAGGGAGGTGCCGAACTCCCGCTCGGCCTCGGTGGTGAGCCGCATCGCGATCAGGGAGTCGCCGCCCAGGAGGAAGAAGTCGTCGTGCCGGCCGACCCGGTCAGCGCCGAGCAGCCGTTCCCAGAGGGCGCACAGGCGCCGCTCGACATCGTCGGCGGGCGGCCGGTACCCGGCGGCTGGCGCCCCGGTGGCGGCCGCCGGTTCGGGCAGCGCCAGCCGGTCGACCTTGCCGCTGGGTGTCAGCGGGACGGCGGGGATCTCGGTCAGCAGGGTGGGGATCAGGTGGGCGGGCAGCGTCTCGGCGAGTGCGGCCAGCACCTGGCGGGCGAGTGCGGGGCCGGCGCGGTCCGGTTCTGGGACGAGGTAGCCGGCGAGGACGGTGTGCTCGCCTCGCCGCCGCAGTGCGGCGGCGGCGTCACGGACCCCGGGCGCGGCCCGCAGGGCCGCCTCGACCTCGCCGAGTTCGACCCGGAAGCCGCGGATCTTCACCTGGTCGTCGGCGCGCCCGAGGAAGCGCAGCTCCCCGGAGGGGCCGAGCACGACCCTGTCCCCGGTGCGGTAGAGCCGTTCGCCGGGCCCGGCTGTCGGGTCGGGGGGGAAGCGTTCCCGGGTCAGGTCCGGCCTTCGGTAGTAGCCCTCGGCCAACGCCTTTCCCCCGATGAAGAGTTCGCCGGGGACGCCGGGCGGCAGTGGCTGGAGCCGGTCGTTGAGGACGCTCAGCCGGGTGCCAGCGACCGGGTGGCCGAGCTGCACGCTCGGTCCGTCGAGATCGGCCGGCCGCACCCGGTGCACGGCGGCCCACACGGTCGCCTCGGTCGGTCCGTAGAAGTTCCACAACTCGGCAGGCCAGTCGAGCAGGGTACGGGCGAGGTCGGAGGGCAGCGCCTCACCGCCGGCGAAGACCCGGCGCAGGGCGCCGCCCTCCGGTAGGCCCAGGCGGGCCAGTTCGCGCAGGACGGACGGGGTGAGGCAGAGCACGGTGACGGCCTCCTCGGTGAGCAGGGCGCGCAGGCCCGTGGGTGCGTGCTGTTGGGCGGCGGTAGCGATCACCAGCCGGGCGCCGGTCAGTAGCGGGGCCCAGATCTCCCAGGCGCTGACGTCGAAGGTGAAGGTGTGGCTGGACACCCAGACGTCGTCCTCGCCGAACCCGAGTTCTGTACTCGTGCCGTGGACGAGCCCGGCCAGCGCGTCCTGGCGGACGGCCACCGGTTTGGGCCGCCCGGTGGAACCCGAGGTGTAGGTGATGTAGGCGAGTGCGCCGGGAGGGGTCGGCCGGGCCGGGGCGTGGGGTCGGTCGGCGGTACCGCTGGCGGTGGCGGCGAGAAGCTCCTCGACCAGCAGGATCGCCGGGTCCGAAGGGTCCGAAGGGTCCGAAGGGTCCACCGGGACCGGAGGACCCGCCGGGTCCGCGGCCAGCGCCCGGTGCAGCGCGCCCGCGTCGGCGGCGCCGGTCACCACGGTGCCCGCTCCGCAGTCCCGGAGCAGGGCGGCGGTCCGGCCAGCCGGCTGGCCGGGGTCGAGCGGCAGGTAGGGCCGGCCCGCCTTCAGGACGCCGAGCATGACGGCCACCGCGTCGGGCGTGCGAGGCAGGTGGATCCCCACCGGTGCCGGCGCGGCCCCGGGGGCGGTCCCGGCGGCAGCGGTGGTGAGCCCGGCGGCTACGGCGTCGGACAGCCGGTCGAGGTCCCGGTAGGTCAGCCGGGCCCCGGCGCCGACGACCGCGACGCGCCCGGGGTGGGCGCCCGCCCGGGCGGCGAACAGCTCTGCGAGGCCGGGCTCCGGGCCCGCCGGCGGGGGGCCGTGCAGGACGAGGGCGCGGGCCTCCTCCTCGCCCAGCAGCGGCAGCCCGGACACTGGGACGTCCGGCTCCTCGATGAGGCCGTCCAGCAACCGTGTCCAGTGCCGGGCGAGTTGCTCCGCCCGGGGGCGGTCCAGCAGGTCGCTGCGGTATTCCCAGGCGCATTCCATCGCCCCTGCGACCGGTGTGACGTCCAGGCTCAGGTCGAACCGGGCGAAGCGCCGGTCGTCCGGCAGCGGCAGCGTCCGGGTGCCGGCCAGCTCAGGATCGGCCGGCGGCTGGTTGTGCAGCGCGAAGAAGACCTGGAAGACGGGGTTGGCGCCGGGGTCGCGGGGCAGCCGCAGCCGCGAGACGATCCGTTCGAAGGGAACGTCCTGGTGGGTGAAGGAGTCGAGCGCCGCGTCCCGGACCAGGCAGACGAGCCCCACCCCGGTCAGCGGCCCGGACAGGTCGGCCCTGATGACCACGGTGTTGGTGAACAGGCCGACCAGTGACTCCAGTCCGGGCTCCTCGCGGCCGGACACCGGGGTGCCGACCAGCAGGTCGGTACGTCCGCTGTAGCGGTGCAGCAGGAGCAGGTAGGCCGCCAGCAGGACGTGGTATGGGGTCGCGCCGGCCCGTGCGGCCAGCGCGCCGATCCGCCGGACGACGGCGACCGGCAGCCGATGTCCGTGGAGTCCGCCCGTCCGGCCCGGCACGGCCGGGCGCGGGTCGGCCAGCGGCAGGTCGAACCTGGCGGGAAGGTCCCGGAGGCGGTCGAGCCACCAGTCGAGCCCCGGGCGCTCCCGGCCCGCGCGGAGCCGTTCGGCCCGGCGCAGCGCGACGTCGGCGTATTGCGGGCGGGGCGGGCCCTGGTCGTCGCGCAGGGCCGGGGCGGGTGGGCGGCCCTCCACGGCGGCCCGGTACAGCTCAGCGAGTTCGGCGCGGAGCACGGAGACGGACCAGCCGTCGATGAGCAGGTGGTGCGCGACCAGGACGAAGAGGTACTCCTCGGTGCCCAGCCGGGCGAGGCTGGCGGTGGCGAGCGGCCCGGTCTCCACGTTCATCGGCGCGGCGGCCAGCGCGGCCGCCCAGCGGTCGGCGCCGGCCTGCCGCCCGGCCGCCGGGAGCGTCCTCAGGTCGGTCTCGGCCAAGGGCAGTTCGCCCTGCCGGTGCACGACCTGGAGCAGTTCGTCGCCGAGCGTGAAGGTGGTGCGCAACGGTTCGTGCCGGGCGACCAGGGCGCTCAGTGCCGTCCGCAGGGCGTCCGGGTCGAGCGGCCCCTCGACCCGGACGGCGACGACTGGCATCTGGTACGCCGGGCTGCCGCCGTCGTAGCGGTCGAGGAAGAGCAGCCGGCGCTGGGCAGGGGTGGTCGGGAAGGTGTCGCGCGGTCCGTTCCGGGGGGCGGCCTCCAGCCGGGCCGGAGGGGTGCGCCGGGCCGCGGGGCCCGCCCGTCGCGGACCGTCGGACGCGGGCGCGGCGGCCGCCAATCCGGCGAGCGCGGTGAGGACGCCGCCCAGGGTGGGGTCGCGCAGGAAGGCCCGGATGGGCAGCTCCAGGCCCCAGTCGCGGTGCAGCCGGTTGAGCAGCAACATCGCGGTGACCGAGGTGCCGCCGTGGTCGAGGAAGTTGTCGTGCGGGGCGGCCTGCTCGACGCGGAGCAGTTCCTGCCACAGTGAGGTGACGCCGCGGACGAAGCTGGCGGGGTCGCGGGAGTCGGTGGCCACTCAACCCTCCTGATGGGATCGGGGCGGACGGTCGGTCAGCCGCGGCCGGCGGCGGCGAACGCGGTGACGGGGTTGAAGGCGGCGTCCGGATCGAGGTGGGCCGGGTCGTCGAAGAAGTGGGGCCGGCCGAACGAGGCGCGGATCTCCGGTGCGTCAGGACCGCGTCCGGGCGCCGCCCGGCGGGCGTGGCCGAGGGCCGCCGCGATGAGCCGGATGCTCCGCGGGCCGGCGCCCTCGAAGGTGACCTCGTTGGTGCCGAGCCTGATCATGGGGCCGTCCCAGCCGGGCAGCCGGCTCAGCCGGTTGACCCGCAGACCCACCGCCGTCACCCGGTCGAAGAAGCGCTGGGTGTCCTCCGGGTCGCCGATCCGGACCCAGACCTGGTGCGTGCGGGTGAACGTCTCGCCGGCCTTGGCCACCTCGAAGCCCTCCTCGTGCAGGCTCTCGGCGAGCAGCTCGGCGTTGGCGAGGGTCGCGGCGGCGTACCCGGCGCCGAAGTGCTCGAACTCGGCGGCGGCCAGGCCCAGGGAGAGGCTCTCGGCGAAGTGGTGGCTGCTGATGAGCCGCATGTCGGCCTCGTGGAAGCGTTCGGCCACGTCCGGCCGGTCGGTGATCAGCACGCCCTTGTGCGGGCCGGGGAAGGTCTTGTGGGTGGAGCCCCCCATGGAGTCGGCGCCCGCCTCCAGCGGGTGGGGCACCGCCCCGCCGAGTACCAGGCCGAGGGTGTGGCTGCAGTCAACGTGGACCGGAACGCCGCGCCCGTGCCGGCGCACAGTCTCCACGACGGCCGCCACGTCGGGCAGGTGCAGGCTGTGCTGGAGGTCGAGGTAGACCAGGCCCGGCGTCCCCTCGTGCAGTGCACGGACCAGGTCGTCCCGGTCGACCCGCCCGGACCGGAAGGCCACCGTGGCTGAGCGGTAGCCGAGGTATTCGACCACCTCCCGGGTCGCGTAGTGGCCGCCGTGTTCGTCGCCCACGCTGATCACGGTGTTGCCGCGGGGCCCGGCGAGCGCAGCGATGGCGAGCGTCATTGCGCTCATCCCGGAGACCGGCCTGGTGTTCACGTGACGGGCGCCGGAGAGCCGCGCGAGGCTGCCCGCCGCGACCTCGCTCTCCAGTCGGTGGGCGGCCAAGCCGCCGCGGAAGCCGGAGTGCTCGTCGAAGAAGTACCGGTTATAGAAGTCGGTGGCCAGCGGCAGGGCGGCCAGCGGGGAGAGCCGGGTCTCGCTGGGAATCAGGTTCACGGCGGCGCGGTTGCGCCGGTCGGCGTCGCGCAGCTCGTCGACGAGCTGCTGGAGCCGCGCGGGCGGCAGGGGCTGCGGGGCGGGGCCGGGGACGGCGTTGGGGCGGTCGGTCATCGTTGCTGTCCGCTCGTCGGGCCGGCCGGTGCGACCGGACGGGTGTCTGGGGTGGGGTGGACTGGCGCGGTGCCCGGGGACGCGTGGACGGGCCCGCTCGTGCCGCGCCCGCGCGGGACGGACTCGGCTCCGGCGGTCCTCGTCCGACGGCCGCCGGACGGGGCCGTCGGGAGGTCGCGCAGGAAGCGGGCCAGCCGGTCGACGCCCTCCTCGATCTGGTCCGGGTCGAGGTAGCTGCACGAGAGGCGCAGGTCGTGGTCGCCGGCGCCGTCCAGGTGGAACGCGGACATCGGCGTCCAGAGCACGCCGTACCGCGAGGCGGAGTACTCCAGCAGCTCGGCGTCGACCGGGCACGGCAGGCGCAGCCGTACGAAGAACCCGCCGGTGGGCCGGTTCCAGGAGATCCCCGGCGGCACGCCCGGGGCGTCGGGGGAGAGCCGGCGCCGCAGTGCCCGCAGCAACAGGTCGAGATTGCGCCGGTACAGGACGGACCGCTCCCGGCCCAGCGCGGCGAGGGAGCCGCCGTGTTCCAGCAGCATCCCGCCGACCACGGCCTGGCCAATCGGCGAGGTGTTCACCGTCACCATGGTCTTGGCGGCGGCGAGCTCGTCGGCGAGTAGCCGGCCAGTGCCGCCGGCGTCGCGTGCGTCGTTCGTGTCGCGTACCGGCTGGTCGGCGACGACGAAGCCGACCCGGACGCCGGGAAGGCAGACCTTGGCGAAGGTGCCCAGGTGGATCACCCGGCCGTCGGTGTCCATCGACTTCAGGGTGGGCAGGGCGGCGCCGGGCGCGGCCGTGAAACCGTACGCACCGTCCTCCAGGATCAGGAAGTCCTGCCGTCGCGCGGCGGCCAACAGCCGAAGCCGGGCGGGCGGGTCGAGTACGGTGCCGGACGGGTTGGAGTAGTCGGGGGCGACGTACAGGGTCCGCACTCGGCGGCCGGCCGACCTGGCCGCCCGGCAGACCTCGGCGAGTTCGTCGAAGTCGATCCCGACGGGGCTCTCGTGGACCGGTACGACGCCGATGTCCAGCAGCCGGGCCGCGCCGAGGACGCCGGGGAAGCACGGGGTGACAGCCGCCAGCAGGTCGTCGGTGGAGCGGTGCAGCACGCGCAGCGCCAGCAGCATGCCCTCCT
The DNA here is from genome assembly GCF_042671685.1 of Streptomyces sp. NPDC127595. Classification (NCBI taxonomy): domain Bacteria; kingdom Bacillati; phylum Actinomycetota; class Actinomycetes; order Kitasatosporales; family Streptomycetaceae; genus Streptomyces; species Streptomyces sp. NPDC127595. Next base: position 1,425,612 of record NZ_JBHXWK010000001.1, read on the forward strand.
GGGCGCCGACGGTCACCACGATCGCGCGCTCCGGCACGTCCAGGCCCTGGTCGAGCCGCAGCGCCTGCGCCAGCAGGTCGTTGATCAGGCCGCGGCTCGGCCCGTACTCCGCCAGCAGGAGCCGGGCTCGATCGGGGTCCAGGCCGCGGTCGTCGCCGAGGTGGTCCAGGTAGCGCCGGACGTGCCGGTCGAGGTCGAGTTCGCGCAGGAAAGCGGGGTGCGGGGCGCCGGGGGCGAAGGAGACCGCATCCGGGTAGCGGCCCATCACCTCGTTCAGGAACCCGATTGAGCCGAGCACCGGCTCGGCCAGCGCGCCGTGCAGATCACGCCGGTCGATCGTCGGCACGTCCGTCCCCCTCCGGTCGGGGCCGGGCGATCCGGCCGATCACGTCCTCGCTGTAGAGCCGCAGCGCCTGGGTGACGGCGAACTCCGCCAGGTAGGCCTGGAACCGCTCAGGCGGCTCCTCGGCGAGCTGGAGCATGCGCCGGTTGGCGAGGACCGCAGGGTTGTCGAAGGCGGCCACGGCGGTCTCCACGGCCGCGTCCATCCCGTCGGAGGGCACCACCTCGTCGCAGATTAAGGAGGCCTGCGGGTCGGTGGCAGTGACGACCTGCCCGGTGAGGATGACGCGGCGGGCGGCCCGGGCGCCGGTGAGACGGGGCAGCCGCAGGTTGGCGACACCCGGCACGATGCCCTCTTGGGCGGCGGGAAGGCTGAAGTATGCGTCCTCGGTGGCGATGACCCGGTCGAGGACGAGCAGCAGCTGCATCCCGCCGCCGATCGCGAACGAGTCCACCGCGCCGATCCACGGCTTCTGGACGGTGCGATGCGGGAACGACTCGACGCCGGGCACCGGCAGTAGTCCGCGGGTGATCTTGCCGATCGGCCCGAGTTCGCGGCGGAGCAGGAAGTCCACGAAGGAGATGCGGCCCTCGCGCAGGTCGGTGAGGTTGATCCCCGCGCTGAAGACCCGCCGGCCCGCGTGGCGGGGGTGGGTCATCTCGCCCCCACGCAGCACCCCCACCGTGACCTGGTCGTCCAGCAGGGTGAGGTCGACGGCGGTCTCCAGGTCGTCGACGAGCGCGTCGTCCTCCGCGTTGAGACAGTGGGTGTTGCGCAGGGTCAGGTGGGCGGCCGCCCCCCTGCGTTCGATCAGGACCACGCCCAGGTCGAGCCGTCCGGTCCGGCGGAAACTGGAGAGCAGGTCGAGCGCCCGCCGAGTGGGCAGCAGCATGGCGTCGGTCAGGTGTGGTCCCGCCGTGGGGGAGCGGAGCAGGCCGCGGAAGAGGATGCCCTGGTCGATCTCCCGCCCCTCCTTGTCGGCCTGGGCGAGGGCGCGTTCGGCGTCGAGCTGCGCGCGGGTCGGTACCAGGCCGGGGAAGCGGTCGGCCGCGGCGCGAGCCAGCGCGTCTATGCGCAGGTGGACCGAGCGTGCCCCGGTCAGCTCGTCGTAGACCGCCTCCGCGTGTTGGGCGATGAAGCGGTCGCGCAGGGTGCGGGCGGCCCGCAGGATCCTGGCAGCCGCGTCGCGCTGGCGGCGGTCGCGCTGGGGCACGGCGGGCAAGGTGGCGAGCTCGCGATCGGCCGCCGCGGCGTAGCGGGCGAGCGCGGTCGCGTCCTCGGCCAGGCCGGCCCCGAGGGGCGGTGGGGTCGTCCCCCACGTCGCTGGGTCGGCGTCCCACACGGGGGCGGCCTTCCGCGCCGCCGCCGGGCGTCCGGCCCGGTCGGGGCCGTGGACCGTGAGGTCGCCGCTCACTGGTCGGCGTCCCGTCCGGGGCCCGCCGCGGGCCCCGGGCCGGCGGGGGTGTGCGGCGGCGGCGCGCCGGTGCCGCCGCCGGTGAGGCGGCGCAACTCCCGGTCACAGGCGGCGAGATGCATCCCGAGTGCATCCTCGTAGGGTGTGGCGCCCGCCGCCAGTAACAGGGCGCGCCGGACGGCCAGTTCGGCGCCGGCCGCCCGGCCGAGCCAGACCGTGGCGGTGCGGACGGCGTCCGGCACATCGTCGGCGACCTCGTCCACCAGTCCGGTCCCCAGGGACCGCTCGGCAGTCAACTCAGTTCCCCAGAGGACCAGTTGCCGGGCCCGGGCGGCACCCAGCTGCGTGACCAGCCGGTGGATGCCGGTCCCTGGCCAGAAGTGGCCGTCGTTGACCGGCAGGAGCAACCGCAGGTCGGCCCCGGCGATCCGGTAGTCCGCCGCCAGCAGCAGGTCCAGTGCCGGGCCTGCGCAGGTGCCCGACGCCACCGCGATGCTCACCGCGGGCGACCGCTCCAGCCGGCGGACCGCCCGCTCCCACCGGTTGACGTCCTGGATCCGGGCCCTACCCGGCCAGGATCGGTCCTCCCCGGTCCCTGCAGCCGGGCGCAGCACCACCACGGCCTGCGGCTGCTCCTCCACCCGGTCGCAGAGCTCATTGAGTCGGGCGGTCAGTGCGGGCAGCCCCGACCCGCCGTCGAACTCCAGGTGGTGGCCGAGGCCGTCCGTTCGCTCGTCCACCTCATGCCGTGTGCCCATCACCGTCATGTCCCTTCTGTCGGTTTCGACCGAACTGTGCTCCGTTGTCGCTCGCACCTGTTCCTGGTTGCGCGCACCTGAGTCCGCGCCCGTTCCTGTTTCCGTATCTGCGCCCGCACCCGAGTCCGCGCTCGCCTCCATAGACGGTGGCCGCCACGCCCGTACGCCGGTGGTCTCCGTCACCACCGGACCAGCGCCAGTTCGATCGTCGAGCCGGGCCCCATCGTCATCAGCACCCCGTGGTCACCGGCCGCCACCACGCCCTCGTTCAGCAGGCGCTGGTAGGAGAACAGGAAGGAGCCGCTGGAGAGGTTGCCGTAGTCGCGCAGGACCCCGGTGGTGTGCCGGACCTCGTGGGCGGACAGCCCCAGGTTGAGCCGCACGGAGTCGATGACCTTCTTACCTCCGGAGTGCACGATCCAGTGGCCGATGTCGGAGCGCCGCAGCCCCGTGCTAGTGAGCAGGGAACGCAGGGCGTGCTCGGCGTTGGCCCCGACTACGTAGGGCACCTCGGGATCCAGGTAGAAGCTGAACCGTCCCTGGTCCTCGTCCCAGTCGTAGCGCATCGCGTCCACCGCGTCGGGGATGATCCAGCTGGAGAACCCCAGGACAGACGGGCCCCGCCGACCCCCGTCCGACCCCGCCGGCTGACCCTGACCCGGGTGGTCCGCGATAAGGGCCACGGCCGCCGCGCCGTCCCCGAACAGGCTGTTAACCACCGAGGTGCGCATGGTGCCGTCGAAGGCGTAGGCGGCCGAGCAGGTCTCTACGCACAGCATCAGCGCCAGGTCGCCCGGGTGGGCGCGGGCCCACGCCGAGACGGCGCCCAGCGCGTTCAGCCCGGCGTTACACCCCATCCCGACCACGTCGAGCCGCGAGCAGTCCCTGCGCAGGCCCAGCTCCTTGATCTGCAGGGCGCTGAAGCCGGGTGTCAGGAAGCCCGTCGAGGACACCACGCACAGGTGCCGTACGTCTGAGGCCCGCGCCCCCGCCGCCTCCAGGCACGCCTCGATTGCGTCACGGCCCATGGCCAGCCCGCCGCGGACGTGCTTACGCAGCAACTGCCCCTGGGACTCTGGGCGGCGTAGCCCGTCCGGCCCACGTGGAGGCAACCACAGGAAGCGGCGTTCGATCGCACTGTTCAGGAAGAGCGACCTGATCCTCGGATCCTCGACCCGTAGCTCGTCGAGCACCTCCGCCTGGGTGTACGCGTCGGGAGGCACCGCGGTACCGACCCCGACGATCCGCGCCGAGGGGCCGTCCGGCCCGGTGTCTGCAGACCCCGCGAGCCGTGTCATTTCGCTGAGCGCCATCGATCGATCCTCCCGTGCTGGTCGGAGCGGCCCGTGTGAACACCCCCGGGCCGGTACTAGATTGCGGTGCCATGCAGCCCTCCAGCACGGATGCCGGCGCAGCCGCCGAGGAACCCCGGGTCCGCTACGAGAAGCGCGGCCACGTTGCGTACGTCACCCTCGACCGACCACGGGTGCTGAACGCGATGGACCTGCGGATGCACGAGGAACTCGCCCTGATATGGGACGACTTCGAGGCCGACCCCGACCTGTGGGTCGCGGTGCTCACCGGCGCCGGGGAACGGGCCTTCTCGGTCGGCCAGGACCTCGGGGAACTGGTCGCGCGATTCCGCGTCGGTAGCGCCGGCACCTCGACTTTCGGCAGCCGCGGCAAGCCCGGCTGGCCCCGGCTGACAGAGCGGTTCGACCTGACCAAGCCGGTCGTTGCGAAGGTCCGCGGTCATGCCCTCGGCGGAGGCTTCGAACTCGCCCTCGCCTGCGATCTGATCATCGCTGCCGAGGACGCCTCCTTCGCCCTCCCCGAGGTCCGTCTCGGGCTGATCGCGGGTGCTGGCGGCGTCTTCCGGCTCTCCCGTCAGCTGCCCTACAGGACCGCGATGGGCCACCTGATGACCGGACGCCCCCTCACCGCTGCCCGCGCCTACGAACTCGGCCTCGTCAACGAGGTAGCGCCAGTCGAGGAGCTCGACGCCTGCGTCGACGCCTGGGTGGCCGACCTGCTGCGCTGTGCTCCGCTGTCCGTGCGCGCGGTCAAGGAGGCGGCCGCGCGGTCGGCCACCCTGTCGCTGGAGCAGGCGTTCGCGACCCGCTATCCACAGGAGGAGGCCCGGATGTTCAGTCGGGACGCTTCGGAGGGGCCGGCGGCCTTCGTCGAGAAGCGGCCGCCGAACTGGCAGGGGCGCTGATCGCTCCCTGGTCCCGCGCCTGCCGTCCCTGGGCCTTCCCGGCTCTGCCCACCCCGCCCTGGGTACGGGGCTGGTGCCCGACCGCAGGACTCAGCTGAAGTAGTCCTCCGGCCCGCCCTCGCGAACCGTGTCCAGGGTGAAGCAGTGGAACCCTCCGCCGAACAGCCGCCGGTGGCGGTGGCGGATCGGTACCACGGTGAAGCGGTGCTTCTCCAGCGTCCGGATCAGTTCCGGGCACGCGTCGTTGACGAGTACGGTGTCCGGGCCGACCGACAGCACGTTCAGGTCGATGAAAAGACTGGTGAGGACCAGGTCGTCGTCGTCGTAGTGCGGGAAGTTGTTCGCCTCGGGCGGCGGGGGAACGATCACGTCCCACGTGTGCAGCGGCTCCGGCAGCTGGTCGCGCACGGCCTCCGAGCGGACCAGCAGCAGGCCCGGGCGCAGGGCGAGGACCATACTGTCGATGTGGCTGTCGCTGAGCCGGTGCACCCGGTGGATGCGGAACCGACCCTCCAGGTGGCGCTCCAGCCAGTCCACCGCGAGCGCGTGGTTGGCTGTGGAGATGTTGACCACCAGGTCGCGGCCGAGCCGCAGCACCTGGGCGCCGTCGAACATCATCTCGAACCCGACGTCGTAGGGTGACGTCTTCGGGTTGGCGATCGGCTCGGTGGGACCGCCGACGGAGGCGCTGGCGTACGACAGGTCGAAGGAGGCGTCGGTCATCAACGGCCGTGGCATCACCGTCCACTTGGCACCGCGCCGGAAGTACTCCGCGAAGACCGGGGTGAGGAACTGTGTCTCGAAGTAGCGGGAACGCACCATCGGGGGTGTTTCGATGATCTCGTCGCCGAGGATCAGGGTGTTGTCGCGGACGTTCAGCGGCGGCACCACCGAGGCCGACCAGGCCGGTGTGCTGACCTCGGCGGTGGCACTGTCCACGTCCAGGGGCCGGTGGACCTTCACCGACAGGGATTCCAGGGTCCTGGCGATCCCGTCGACGTCCTCGTTCAACTCGTCGACGTAGCGCTGTTTGATGGACTGGCGCGACGGGCGGACCGGGCCGTCCCGTCTGTCGCCGACCGCGGTCAGCCGGGGGTAGTACCACTCCGAGCGGGTGATGTTGTCGTGGAAGAACAGGTCGAACGACAGCTCGCGCTCGTGCGAGGTGTAGTTCCGGGCGGAACCGACGATCACCTCCCTGAGCGGTGACCATTCGTCATAGCTATTCAAGGACATCTGCTGCCTCCCCTGTCGTACCCGACCCGGTTTTCGGTATTGCTTCGCAATCACCGGAAACCGGTCATCGCGAGTTTCCCCTGAGCATTTCGCACCCCGTGAACGCATTCGATGCTGGCACCCCCGCTGAACTAGGTCAAGCGATCACAGTCGCCGCTGATGCACCGTCGTTCTCCGCTGTCGTTCCCGGTTCGCCCGGCACCGTCCCGATAACTCCCGCCGGGCCCGCCGCGCGGGCTGTGGGCGGTCCGGCCGATTCCGGCTATTCACCGATGGCCATACCGCCAGGTTCGCCCGGGAATCGCAGGCGCTCGGCGATCCGCTGCCATGCCCCCGCGTATTCCAGGGCGACATTCGCTACCAGGCCCGCGCTGTGCGCCGGAATGGCCTGGAGTAACAGTTCGCTCTGGGCGGTCAGCGAGGCATGTGCGTGCAACAGGCGCAGCAGCGCCCGGCCGGCCTCGCTGAAACGCAGCGACGGGTCGTTGCGTAGCAGGTTCAGCACCGATGAAACGTCCTGGCCGCGTGCGGCTTCTGGGGTGTCCCTTGTGCTGGGCCCTGCGGACGGCGGGGCCGGGGACGGTTCCCGCCCTGTGCTCCTGACGGCCAGGGGGTCCTCCTGTCGGCGCGGCCTGCCGTCCTGGGGGACCGGATCTTCGCCGCGCCGCAGCCGCTCGCGCACGTCGCGGACCGTGCCGGGCGAGATCCCGGCCAGCCGGGCCACCGTGCGCAGCGAGGCTCCCGGGTCCTCGGCTATCAGCTCGCCTGCCCGCCTGCGCCCGCCCGCGCTGTCCAGGGGCCTGACCCGCCCGTCCCGGCCGACCCGGCTGTGCAACCGGTCGTCCTGGCCAGTTGCACGCCGCCGGATCTCCCCGACCGCCTGGTGGGAGAGCCCGGCGACCAGGGCGATCGCCCGGTTCGACCACTCGGGGTGGGACAGCATGATCCGGGCGGCCGCCGTCGCCCGATCGGCCTGGGACAGCGGCAGGCCGTGGGCGATGTTGGCGTTGACTGCCAGGACGAGCGCGTCCCTGGGTTCGCCGACGAAGTACTCCACCTCAATGTCCCGCCGACCACGCAGGGTCGCCGCACGCAACCGGTGCGCACCGTCGAGGACCCGCATCGTCGCCCGGTCGACGATGATCGGCGGCAGCGGCGCCCCGGACTCGGCGAGCATCCGCACGTGCTCCTCGTCCAACCCGCCGGAGCGGAGCGAATCCGATTCGACGATCCGGTCGATCGCCACCCGCGAGGGGGCGCCGAGTTGCGGGCGGAAACGCGGTATGGCCTCCACCGGCGGGCTCTTGAATGCGCCGCCCTCCGGTCGTTTCCTGTGAACTCTGGCATCCACTGGACACTTCCCTCCGTATATCCTCTGGGACGCAGGCTTACGGGCACCGGTATTCCGGGGCGAGGTAACCGGTCATGATTATGGTTGACCGACGGCCGGTCCACGTATGCTCGTTCAGGCCCGGTTATCCGCCGTCCCGACGAACACCGTAATGATACGTTCGACCGCATGCCGAAGATTCTGGAACAGACGTCTGTTCCAGATTGCTTTCGATACGATTCCCGACAGGCTGTCACACCCTAAAAAAGGGGGGAGGAGATCAGCCGGCCCGCGATGGCGGAGCCGCTTCGGCCGGCCGGGAAATCAGACGGACGGACGACAACAGGCGCCGAACCCCGCACGCTCCCGCAAGGTCGACCGTGCACCTACTCGATTCCGGCGCTTCACCATGCGTCCAGTCTCGCCGAGAATTCGATCACCAGTCAACCAGGGCTTGATCAAGTTCCGTGGGTGTCCGGATCGTTGGTGATGCCCAGGATGGGGAGTGCTCGTTGGGGCTCGTCGCGGATCGCTCGGGTGGTCTTGGCGATGTTGTCGGCTCCGAGGGTTTTCAGCACGCCGATGGAGAGGTTGCGGAGGGTGGCCATGGCCCGTGGTGCGGTCCCGGTATGGACGGTGGAGGCGTCCTCGGCGAAGGTGACGTCTCTGATGTGGTGCGAGGAGTTCTCCACTCCCTCCGTGCCCGCGGATCGCGGCGGCCAGGTCGGCGGGGCCGGCTTGCTGGGCGTCGAGGCTGGTGATGTCCGCGTACTCCCTGAAGTGGCCCTGGCAAGATTTCCGTGAAGCTGGAGTATGCCACCGTGCGCCGGTGACACTCCGTCACGAGTAGCGGCGTCGGAGCAAGGCCATGAGGATGACGCGGTGGCGGAGCAGAGGGACCCTGCGCGTCCTGCCATGATCCGCTTCTGGAGCTTCAGATCGGTGATGCGGCCTTCGTTGACGCCGGAGTTGAACGGGGTGGTGATGCCCTGCACGACCGCTGGCTGGTCTTCTCGGATGGCTTTGGCCAGGCTGGCCAGCGGCGGGAGGCGGGAGGTTGTGAGTTGCGCGAGCCAGTCCGGCAGCGGGGCGGCATCGCGGGCGTCGAGCATGGCGTCGAACGGACGCACCAAGTTGTGGGTTCGGTCCAGTTCCGGGCAGTGCTCGAGCAGCCGTCCGAGTGCCTCGACGGCCTGCAGGCCACGCCGGGATGGCGCGGTGGTGATCCAGCGGGCGACCTGACGGGGCGAGGGTGGTCGCTCGCGCGGCGTGTCGATCGGTAAGCCGCAGCGCAGCGGCGCGATGGCCATCTTGACCCGCTGGTAGTGACCGCGGTAGCCCTTGGCGACGATCTCCTCGTGCAAAACCGTCGCAGTGTGCTCGCCTTCCTCCCACCGCTGTCGCAGGTACTCCAGGTATGGATCGAGGCTGGTGGGCCGGCGGGGCCGGGTGCGGCGCACGCATTCTTGCCAGGTGGCGGCTCGCGCGTATTTGCGCACGGTGCGCCAGTTCAGGCCCAGTTGGTGGGCTGCGGCGTTGAGCGAGCGACCGGTGTCGGTCACCGCATGCACCGCCTCGAACAAATGCTTCGCGTGGAGGCGGGCTGGGGTATCGGCCTCGTCGGACGGTCCCGCTGGGTTCCCTGGTGACGGTGCCACTTCGGGCTCGGGCACCGCGGCGGGCAGGCAGCCGCGGTGGGCGGCGGCGATATCCCCGATCCGCTTCGACAGTCCCTGCCACAGGTGAAAGCGGTCGCTGACCTGCACCGCGTCCGGGGCGCCCTCGGTGATGCCTTGTAATGGTGGAGTCGGGTATTGGAACTTGTCCGAATGCCTTTGGGCTCAGGCCCTTGGGCGCCGGCTGACGTCGGCGGCGTAGGAGTTCCAGTCTCCGGCGGCGATCTTCTGCCACTGGACCGCGCTTTGGATGTGGATCCCCAAGGTCTTGGCCAGGATCGCTGCGGGGAGTTCGGCGGCGAGGGCGAACAGAGCGGTGTTCCGGCTGTGTCGTGGGGTGATCCCGAGGGCGTGCAGGCGCCGGGCAAGTGCGCCTTCGGTCAGCGGGAGCCCTCGGCGGGGTGCCCTGGGAACAGCCAGGCGGACTCCTCGTGGAGGACACCGCTTCCCGGTGACCGGCGGATGGCGACGAGTTCGTCGACGAGAGCGTCCAGCGGGGTGGGCAGGACGATAGGGCGGCTGCCCAAGTGCAGGCTGGTGCGGGCATCGTGGTGGCGTACGTGTTTGACGGTCAAGGCCGTGATGTCGCTGAGCTTTTGTGCGTAGAGCAGGACCAGCAGTCCGGCGGTTCGAGTGACGAGGGGGCAGGTGTCGTCGTGGAGCAGGCGGCGGGCATCGGTCCACCTGCGGTCCTGGTCCAGGGGGCCGGTCGGGCCTTGCCAGCGGGTGCTCGGTGCGGTGAGGCGGGAGGCATGCCGGTGGGTCACTGCCCACCGTACGAAGTTCGCGGACCGTTGCCGGTGACCGGGGTGATCCGCGCGCCAGAGGTCGATGTCGGCCTGGGTGCAGGTCTGCAAGGTCAGTTCTCGGTCTTCGAGCCAGTCCAGGAAGGCCGTGGCGGCGGTGATCTGCTGGCGCAGGTTCCTGGCCTGCTGGTCGGTGACGGGGTTGCCGTGGAGGCGGCCGCGCAGTCGGCGTAGCTGGTGCCAGACGGCGTATCCGTGCAGGACCCGATGGTGCTCGGGTAACGATCGCGAGGCCAGGACCTGGTCGATCCAGATCTCAAGGGCGGCGAGGAGTTCGTCTCGGTGAGGGAGAACGCCGGAGACGACCAGCATCGCTCGCAGGTGGTTCAGGGTGAGGCTGGGCGGCATGGTGTCCAGGAACTCGTGTGAGAGGCGGCGGCGTCCGCTCGCGACGTCGCGCAGAGTGGTGCGGACTCCGCGTCTGGTCAGCCAGGTATCGACGCTGTCGGGCCGGTCGGATTGAACGAGTGCCTTTCGGAGTTGATCGAGTTCGGGCAGTGTGGTGCCGCTGAGCGGGGTGAAGAGGGCCTTCAGCTTCCGGTCCAGGGAGCACCGCGTGCACTGCGCCGTCGAGAGCTGCCAGGTGATCCGGCAGGTCGAGCAGCGTTTCCAGAACGCCGGATCGGGGTTGAGGCAGGGGGCGCAGAGCGGCTTGTCGTGGGTGCCGCCCTTGAGTACGGCCCTGGTGTCGCAGGCCGAGCAGACGATCCAGCGTTGACGGCACCGTTCGCAGACCGGTTTGCTGATCGCGCGGGAGATGCCGATCCGGCTGTCGGTGGCCCCGCAGAACGTGCAGGGGAGGTCGTGGCCGGGGCGGCAGTTCTGGAGGCGTCTGGGGTGATTGCGGCGACGCGCCGGTTGTTCCCGCACCCGGTGCACGGCTTCCAGCTCCGGGGATCTTGATGCCAGCAGTTCTGGCAGATGGGATGTCCGTTGTCGTGGCGGCGGGCGGTGGGTCGGGTCTTCCCGCACCGGCCGCATGGCAGGGCCCGGGCCTTCGCTCTGCATCCGTGGCAGATGCGTACTCCATCGACGGGCGGGCCGAGCTTTCTCTGCTTGCCGCAGCGCGGGCAGGACGGCGCGATCACGGCCGAGGCGCCGGCACCAACGAGAGCGTCGATGAACCGCAGGACACTGGGAGAGTCGGCGAACACACCCTGGCCGGTGAGGAGTTCGGGCCGCCGCGCGACGTCACGGGCAAGGCGGCGTCGTCCGTCGGGTCGGGCCGCGGCCCGACCGATCGCCCCCAGGAGGGCTTCCTGACCAAGTGCGGGTTCCAGTTCGGACAGCGGAGTGAGCAGAGTTCCGATCTCTTCGCTGGCCTCCCAGTCCTGACGCTTCGTCATGGTTAGGTCCTGGTGATCCGTGCCCGCTTGGGACGCAGGTCCCCGAGGCTGTCAGTGTTCGTGGACCCGCCGACGGCGGCCCTCTTCGGCCGCGTGGCGACGGTGCCCGTGGCGGCGACCGGCTCGATGAGGTCGTCCATCGTGCAGTCCAGGAGATCGAGCAGCGCCATGAGGATCTTCAAGCTGAGCCGCTCGGGACGTTCCACCACCAGCCGATACACCTGGCTGGTGGAGAGGGTGATCCCCCGGTCGGACAACGGCGCGATGAGGTCGGTGGTGGAGAACATCCCGCGCTCGGCCATCACCTTGCGCAGATGCCAGCGGTAATCGAGCTTGCCGTCCATCTCCGTACCTCCTCAAGATCCGGCGAACGCCGGTGCCAGTGCCCTACTCAGAGCAGTGTTCATGAAGTTGTCGCTGACGTGTAATGGTGGAGTCGGGTATTGGAACCTGCGGAATAGGTGTGGCTATTCGTCGAGGTACTGGTGTCTGGCGTCGGCGGACGAGACGAAGAGCTGGCCCTCGCGGATCTGCCACTCGGCCGCCCCATCGACCTCGTGGCTGGCAAGGAACAGGCCCCGGATGAGGTCCCCGTCGTCGTCGGAAGCCGGGATCCGGGCGATTTCTCTGAGCTGGTTCATGAACCAGTCCAGGGCCGACTCGCGAATGTCGGCGCCGTAGAAGATGTAGTGGGTCCAGTTGATGTGCTGCCGCGGTGTGCCCCATCCGTTGGTGATCCACAGAGCCGGGTGGTCGGGGAACCCGAAGCGCGGGCGGACGTTCTCGACGTAGTCCGCCACCGCATCGACGGCCCAGTCCATCACCGACAACACGTTCCTCCGGCGTGGCGGCTGGCCCTTCTTCGCCTTGCCGTAGCGGACGTTGAGCGTGCCGTACCGGCCAAACTGGCGGGCCTGCGGGTTGCGTCCGAAGTCGACCAGGTCGAGTTTGGAGGTCTCGGTCCGCCGCAGTCCCCAGCCGTAGATGACCTTGAAGAGGGTCGCGTCCCGGTAGGCGGCCAGGGCACCCTTGCGCTTGGCCCGCACCGCCCGGTCGACCTGGTCGTCGGCGTAGTCGAGGAAGAGCTGCAGCTGTTCCCGGGTGAACGGCTTCGCCTCCGGGTCGCCCTCGTAGTCGTTGAGGTGGGCGATGGTGTTCCACTCGTGGCAGACCGCCACCGGGAAGGTGCCGAAGGCTTCCTCGCAGGCCGGCCCCCAGCCGTAGCGGCCGTCGATGAGGAACTCGCTGAACAGGCGGACATCGCACTGGTAGCTGCGGATTGTGGACGGCGCCAGGTGCTTCTCGCTCGTCAAAGAGAGTGTGCTGGACACGGTGCGCCAGACACAGCCGGCCGGCGACGGTGACGCGGGGACGTCTACAGCCTGCGACCACGCACGGGCCCTGGCCGGTACCGCGGCTGGTCTGCTTCGGCACGAGCAGGAACTCCTCCAGAGGCAGACCGCAGCCGCGCCAGCGTTCCATGCAGCCTCCGCACATCGGCCGCGTCGAAACGGTGATCGCCAGGGGACACCCCGGCACGGGGCAGTCCGGCAGCCCGATCACCGGATGCCGCCGCGGCCACGTGATCACCCGCCGCTCCCAGTCCCACCCCAATACCACCAGGAAGTCCTCGTCCAGGGCGCGAAGGACCTCCTTCAACCGCTCATCGCCCGCCGGCGACTTGCTGCCCGGCAGGGCTGCTGCGCGCGAGGCCGTCACCGTTCCCCCTCCGGCCCGCCCAGCCCACGCGGTGACGGCACCCGGTCGACCGCCGCCCTCACACGCTTCGGATCCGGGAACAGGTACGGCGCCTGCGAGTCGGGACCCTTCTGCCCGAGCACCGCCTGCACCTCATCCGGAGAACCTCCGGCATCGGCCACGTTCGACGCGAACGCCCGGCGCGCCATGTGCGCGCCCACCCTCCTGTCCAGCCCCGCCCGGTCGCTGAGCCGTTCCAGCAGTTCCCCGACCGCCTCCGGAGACATCGGCTCTCCCAGCGGGGCCTGGAACAGGTTCACCAGCAGGAAGTCACTCCCACCCGCCCCCAGCAGCCGGTACCGCTCCTCGTAGTAGAGGTCGAACGCGGACACCACGAGGAAGTCCAGCGGCGCCACCCACGAGTGCCGCGACTTCGACCAGGCCCCGTTCCCATTCTCCCACCGCCGCACATGCACATGGGCGCCCGGGTAGTCGCAGCCCAGCGCACGGGAGTCCGGCAGCAGATGGACATCGCTGCGCCGCAGGCCCGCCACCTGGCCGCGGCGCAGCCCGACCCTGCCGACCAGCAGGACGACGAGCCGGTCGCGCGCGTTGCGGCAGGCGGCGAACATGGCCACCAGCTCGGCGTCCTCCGCCCGGTCCACCTGCGTCTCCGGCTCACGCAGCGAGTGCACAGGACGCAGCCGGTAGAACAGGCCGCCGTCCTCGCCCTGCGCCTCCGCCGGGAGGTCCCGGCTGTCGGCGAGCTCGTAGATCTGCCCGAGCACCGACCTCGGTGCCTTGCTCACCGACACCGCGTACGACAGCAGCCCCCGCACCGCGACGAGCACCCGGTTGATCCGGCGCTCACCCCGCACTGGGACGGCACCGGGCCCCGGCCGCACCGCCGACACCACCCCGTCCCGGGGCGCCGGGGTGTGCTTCAGCCAGACCATGAACAGACCGAGGTCGCGGCCAGCCGCCGTCCACTCCCGGCGCGTCGACCGGCACCACCGCAGATAGAGCGCGACGCCGCCGGCGTACGCCTTCGTCGTCAACTCCGCCCGGTCCCGACCGAACCGCAGATTCCGAAGCCACTGATCAGCAACAGCGACGACTTCCAGGTCGTCGTCAAGGACCGTCCAGTACCTCTGCCCGGACGGCATCACCACGGGAAACGCCCGCACCATCAACTCCTGCCACGAGTCGTACAACAACCCGCCGCAGAGCCACACCCCCCGAGAACGAGTCCCAGGAGCTCAGCGAACCCACCTCACCCCACGTCACACCACAGCGGACACACCCCAAGAGAGAGCGGACAGCCGCCGGAGCCGTACCGGTGCGTCTTGCGCTGGCACGCGGCGCAGATGCCCACACGGTCACCGGGGCAGGTCAGTGCGGACGGATCCGGTTCGCTGATGGGCGGCGGGGGAGTCGTGGTCATCGGCAGGGTCCTGTTCTAGGCGATCATCGCAAGTCGCCCAGTCGGCGAGATAACGGGCCAGATGGTACGGCCGTTCGAGGCTCCGCCGCAGCGGCCCCGCCGGACGGCTAAGTCGATGATGCGCAGCTGGGTGTCGGGGTGGCAGAACGGGCACGCCGGCACCCCGCCTGTGGTGAGGAGACGGCGTGCTTCGTCGCGGTCGATCGCACGGTGCCGTCGAAGTCGATGCCGTCGAGGCCGTACTTGGCCACGGTGTCCGACAGTGTTTTCGCGAACGTCGAAGCCGCTTGCTGGGACGGGAAGTTGGCGAAGCCCGCGCCCTGGTGGTTGCCGAGCACCGAGAGGACGACCTTGATGCCCTTCTGCTGCAAGGGCCGTATCTGCGTGGCGGCGTTGTCGAGGACGCGTTGCACGTTCTCGTTGAAGTACAGGGTCGCCGCCTTCGTGCCCGTGTCGTAGTTGATGTTCGCGGCGAAGATCACGGCGACGTCGAAGACGTTGCCGCCGCCGTTGGCGAGGGTGTACTTGCCGACGTTCAGCATGCTGTTGTTGTTCACCTCGACGTACGCCACCGAGGTCGGTCCCTGTTTCGCGGCAGTAGGGGCCGCTGCCGCGCCGGTCGTGGCGGTCGCACCTAAGGCGAGGGCCGTAATGGCCGAGAGCGCGAGCGCGGCCGTCCGTATTCTGCTCCGCACCGGAGTGAACATCGTTGATCGGTCTCCCATCGCATGGAGCGGCGCCCGGCCTGTTTGCGGGCGCCGAGAAAGCCCCCCGGATCCTTCCGTTCCCGTGACCGAATCATGCACGCCGCGGATCGAACTCTGACCGGCGTCAACCATCCCTCCTTTGTGCCAACAAAGAATCCTCGTCACAGGGCAGTGAGACGGGAGCACCAGGCGGAGACCTTCACCGAAGCCCTGACCGCGGTCGAGGAGTACCTGGAGATGCCGTACCGCATACGACGCCGCCCGGCGTCCTCGGTCCTGGTCTCCGGCAGCAACTCACGGACGAGGTCAGCAGTCTGCTGGCGCGGATGGCGGCGATGCTGAGGCACACCACGGCGGCCCACGGACTGGGCATCGCCGTGGCGGCCGATCCCGCCCAGCAACTGGCCCGGCTCGAAGGCGAACAGGTCCGTCGGCTGGTGGACGGCGCGCAGTTCCTCTTCACCAACGAGTACGAGGCAGCCTTCCTGCGAGAACACACGGGTTGGTCCGAGATGGAGATCCTGGCCAGGGTCGGTACCTGGATCACCACACTTGGCGCGGAAGGGGTGTCACTCACGCGCGCAGGCCGTTCCCCTCTCCGCGTGTTGGCCGTCCGCTCGGACCAGATCGCCGACCCCCGGGGCCGCCTACGTGGTCGCCGCCGATGTCCTCGCGAGCACCGCTTGGGGCCGGCCCCCCGATCAGTCGGTTCTGTCCGGCACGTGGCCGGCCGGCTCAGGGGCAGGGCGACGCACCGGCTTTGCCCCGCTTGCTCCCGGACACTGCGCGGCGTGTGCCTCGGTCACAGCGCAGACGTGCCGGCACGTCTGCCGGATGCAGGCCATCTGTTCTGCTCCTGGGGGAGTTGAGAGCATGGGCGTACGTCACGCAGGCCGGGGGAGTGGTGGGATGGGTGCTGATGAGATCAGGTCCCAGGGCTTCAGTCTGAAGGAACTGTTCCGTGACATGACCTACGAGGTCGACTACTACCAGCGTGATTTCACCTGGGGCGAGGACGAAGTACGCACCCTGCTGAGGGACCTGTGCGACTCCTTCAAGGGCTGGTCGACGGACCCGGCATACCTGCGCAGGCCGGGAACGGCACCACAGTATTTTCTCGGCCCGTTCGTCTACTACGAGCAGTCGCGGAGCAGACGCTGCCTCGTCGACGGACAGCAGCGTTTCGTCACCCTGCACCTGATCTTTCTGCAACTGCGCCTCCTGGCACAGGAGTTCGGATACAGCAGATCGGTCGACCGGCTCAACCGCGTGATCACCACCGACGGTGAGCACTTCGCGGTCGGTATCACCGATCACGAACCCGTTCTGCGAGCCGTTGCTGAGGGCCGTAAGTACGAAACAGGCGCCGGTGATTCACTCTCACGCCGCAACCTGTGGGCCCGCAGCCGGCAGATCGAATCACAGCTCTCGGAAGACCTCGACGCGGAGAATCTCCACCGATTCACCGAGTGGCTCCTGGACCGGGTGGCACTGGTCGGAATCCGGGCGGCCGGCCCCGACCACGGCTACCGCATGTTCGAGACGATGAACGACCGCGGAGCCCGCCTCACCGCCGTCGACCTCCTCAAAAGCCATCTGCTGTCCCACGTCGGCGCGAACGAGGACCAGCTGAACACCCAGTGGCAGGAAATGCTCAGGGAGCTGACCACCGACCGGGAGGACCCCGCCGCCGCATCCCGCTTCATCAAAGCCTTCCTCCTGGCCCGCTGCGCACGCGAGGGCCAGGACGAGGACCGCCGTCAGATCGAGACCAACCTGAACGTGTGGGTCCGGCGGAACGCCCCACACCTGGGACTGGTGGCCGAACGCCCGGACCGCTTCCTGCAGTTCGTACAGGATCTGCTGAAGTCGGCGAGGCTGTTCCGGCCCCTGCTCGCCGCGAGCCGCGAACTCAAAAAGGACGGCGACCGGCTGGAGACAGTGCTCTACAACGAACGCAACGGCCTGCACGGCCAGGCAGTCGCCGTCCTTGCCGCCATCGGCCCGGGCGACCAGCCCTCCGACGCCAAGGACAAAGGCCGCCTGGTCGCCTCCTACATGGACCGGTGGTACGCACTTCGGGTCCTGCAGGACCTTCCCGTACAGTCGGCCGACGCCGACGCCCTCGTCCACACCACTCTCGTCCCCGCCCTGCGGGGCTGCCGCACACCGAACGACGTTGCCGCCGTGCTCGGCGACCTCGCCGAACGGGACGGCGGCTCACCCGCCGAGGCGGTCACCCTGGGACTGCGCGGCAACAACGCTCACCAGATCAGGTATCTCCTGGCCCGGGCAACTGCCTACGTCGAGGAAGCCTGCCAGAGGCCGCACCACGTACTGGCCTACCTCGACCGGGACCGGTTCCACATCGAGCACCTGTGGGCGAACCATCACCACCGGGTCGCACACGAGATCCCGGACGCCGTCGTCTTCCGCAGCCGACGCAACCAGCTCGGCGGCCTCGGCCTCCTGATGGGCCGCGAGAACTCCAGCATCAACGACCTGCCTCTGCACGACAAATCCCCGCTCTACGCCCGAAGCAACGTCCTCCTGGGCGTCATCGCCCCCGGATACGACCGCCGGAACCCGTTGCTGCGCGAGTTCATCAAGACCCACCGACTGGACAAGATCCTCAGGGCGTTCGGACCTCAGGAGACCATGACCACCGTCGTCCAGACCCGGCAAGAACTGTACGTGCGCCTGTTCGAACACATCTGGAACCCCGACCGCCTTGGCCTGTCCGCAAGCACCCGAAGCGAACAGACTCGCCCCAACGCGCCGGTTGCTGCCCAGGCGCACCCGGCCGCGGCGCGGCGCAGGCCGGTGACCGGCCGCCGCCGCACAGATGTCGCCAAGATGATCGACGCCCAGGTGCTCAAGCCCGGCACCCAAATCGTGCTCACCTACCGTTCCACCGATCACTGGGCAACCATTGACGACAACGGCGGCATCATCCTCAACGCCACAGGAGGCACTCCCTACGGCCGGGCCGACGAGGCCGGCGCGGTCGCCCGCGGCACCAAGACCTGTCAGGGCATGAACGAATGGCACATCGAAGACGAGGACGGTGTGCGCATCAGCCTGCGAACCCTACGCGACCGTGCGACCGCATCCAGCGCCCTGTAGCCACCCCAACGAGCAGCCACCGGACAGGACGGGTCTGCCGGACCTGCGTTGCCGCACCTCACCCTGACGAATCGAAAGAACGAAAGAGGCGTTGTCATGACCGGCCCGGCCCGTCCGTCCCCGCAGATCGACACGTCCGTCCCTTATAGCTCACGCGTCTGGAACTACTGGCTGGGCGGGAAGGACCACTACCCCGCCGACCAGGCCGCCGGCGACGCCTACAGCAGCAAATACCCCAAGATCGTCCCCTTCGCCGGGGAATCGCGGGACTTCCTCCGGCGCACCACCACGTTCCTGGCCAGGGAAGCCGGCATCCGCCAGTTCATCGACCTGGGCGCCGGACTGCCCACCAGCAACAACACCCATGAAGTCGCACAAAGGATCTCGCCCGACTGCCGAGTGGTCTACATCGATCACGACCCGATCGTGCTGCTGCACGTCCATGCGCTGCTCACCAGCACCCCGGAGGGCGCCACAGCCTATGTACAGGCAGACATGCGCGACACGGACACCGTCTTGGCAGGTGCCGCCAAGACGCTGGACATGACCGAGCCGACCGCTCTGGTCATCAGCGATGTGCTCGGCCATATCGTCGACTGGGCCGAAGCCCGGGGTCTTGTGCGCCGACTGGTTAACCAGCTTCCCCCCAGCAGCTACCTGTCACTGAGCCACTCCACCGCCGCGGACCAGGAACATCAAGTGGTGCAGGACGAATACAACAACTCCGGGGCGATCCCCTACATCTTCCGGGAACCGTCGGTGGCCATCGAGCTCTTCGAGGGCACCGAACTGATCGAACCCGGGTTCACAAGCTGGCCCCGCTGGCGCCCCGACGCGAACACCGGCCTGCTGACCGACCGCGCGGGCTGGGGCGGAGTGGCACGGATTCCATGACGAGGGGCAGTATGGGGCCCGCCGCCCGCCTCTCCCATGATGGTGAAGGCAACGCGATATCAGGCCGTGCGACGCCCCACCCGCCCAGCGGCCCACCCGGACGCCCAGTTGACCGCCGAGGCCGCGGGCCCTGGCCGAGGGTTGAGCGGTCCTGATGGACCTCATGGCGCGCTGGGGCGCGTCCTCTGCAGCGCCCCACACACACCGTCGGACCCGAGGGGTGCGGGCCGCCGCGCACCCCCGCTCCACCCGCACCTGACGATCCGCAAGGTGACCAGTGCCGTCCACGTCGCCGGCCCCGGCACAGCATCACCCGCATCCCACATCCCGCACCCCGTATCGACCTGATCGCGCAGACCACCGGTGATCTGCGCAGAATGCGGGCCCGGGTTCGCCGGGCGAACAGACGCACCACCCAGAGCAGCGGCGGCACACCACCGTTCTGCGTCTCCCCCTGAGCGGCCGGTCTCACCTGGCCACCGACGTGCTGGGCGCCGCCGCGGTCACCCAGGCCACGCTGTTCCGGCCTGCCGGTGCATCCAGTGCATGCGGCGTACCAGGCTCATCGGCGATGAGGTCGGCTACCAGCCCCTGGAGCGCGCCGAGGCGCACCTGGTTTTCCAGGCCATCTCCAAGCGCTACAAGAAGGGCTCGATCATCCTGACCTCGAACAAGCCCTTCGGCAAAGCGCACATGCTCCCGCGAACCTATGCCAGGCAGCGCCGAAACCTCACAGGTCCCGGTGGCACCTCGAATACTGCATGATCGACCTGTGCTGATCGAACTGGTCAAGGTCGCGAGGTTTTCCGGAACCCCCTGGCTGGCCGATGTCCGAACCTCGTTCGGTCACACCGCAGTCCGCTGGTGCGGAGACCTGGCCGCAGAGCCTGGCGAGTATCACGTCGAGTGGACGATCGACGAGGCCATTGTCTGGGGGCGGAACGCCAAGCCGGCTGTAGGTATCGGCCCTGAGGTCCGTACTGGCGGGCATTGCGTTGTCCTGCGGGGCCGGCTGAACCTCACAGAGGATGGTGCCGCCCTGCTGGACCTGGACGGCACGCATATCCTGTTGGACCTTGGTCATCCGCTACCCAAAGGCGCTGCCGGCACTTGGGCCGAGCTCTTCATCGAGCGCGAGAAGGTCGCTCTCTACCCCTACGAACTCTGACCAGAGGTCAGTCCATGGTTGTCTCCCACCCTGACAAGCGGGTCAACCGACCAGGACGAACACCACCGCACCGGACCGGGCCAGAGTGAAGGGTTTGACGGTGAGGGTGTCGTCGTCGTTCATGCGGACATGGTCGGAGAGTTGGGCGAGCAACTGCTCGGGGCGCAGGCCGGTGCGGGCGGCGATAACGCGCAGCCGTCGACTGACATCGGCGCCCAGCCAGACCTCGGTCCGTAGTTCATCACGCGCGTCCTGGCGCTCCTACTCCCACGCTGCATACGCCAGGGCGCCGTTTCGCCGTTCGTCGCGTTCCCGCGCCCACTCGCTGCCCCCGACATCCTGTTCGGGGTCCTAGGCCGGCCAGCCGTGGACGCCCATCAGGGCGGCGACGCGCCGCCATTCCGCGTGCCGGGCGGCCCACCGCTCCGAAAGATCCTCCGGATCCGTCGCATACCGCCCCACGTCGACGAGGGAATCCAACTGCTCCTGGGCTCTCGCTCCCGCCGTGCGGCTTCCGCGCCCAGTCCCGCACCCTGCCGCCGAACCGAAGCCCGCGCCAGATCCTCCACACCCCACATCACGCCCCACCCTCCTGCACTGCCCACTCCAGACCGAGACCGGCCAGCTGCACCCGCCGCTCCTGGCTCAACTTCCCAACCCTGCGGCGGGCGTTGTCCAAGAACGCCCCGAGTCTGTACGACTCGCCGTCCACGACCTCGACGTGCTTGCGCGCCGGCCGCAGATGCCCCTCCCTGGCATGGAACTGACGGGCGGCAGCGAGGTTCGCAGCCCACCGCGCATCCTGCGTACGAGGCGCCGACACCACCCCGCCCGCGCCCTCAACCCCGGGCTCGATACCGATCGTCTCCAGCAAATACCGCTGCGCAGGCATCAGCCGCTCCCACCCCGCCCGCTGCCCGGCGACCCACACTCCGAGGTCCTCGCCCTGGACGACGACCTCACCCGCCCCGGCCGGGAGACTGCCACCGGCGCGCACGTGAGCGAGGGCGAGCCGGTAGCCGCGCTGCCACCCAATCTCCCACTCCGGACACCACCCCGGATCCACATCCTCCAGCGACCCCAGACGGCCTTCCGACAGATCACCAGCGCTGGAGACACCCGCTTCCCCACGCATGCGCCGCAAGGCGTTCTGCTGCGTCCTCCGGGCCGCTGCGCGCTGGTTCTTCGCCCACACCCCGATAGGAAAACCGTCCCCGCCCCACACCGCCGACGCCGGCGGGAGGAAGTGCCCGTGCACAGCCGCGTAGGAGCGGGCGACATCAAGGCCGGCGTCCCACGCCGACGCGTGCACCGACCACACCATGCCCAGCGTCACCAACTCGGCCACGCGCGAGGCCTCCAGGGTGCCGGCCGCGTAGTACCGGCGCTGATCGGCGATCCACACCCCCAAAGGGTGGGAGCCGACCGAGGACCAGTCCTCCGGGGTGACATACATGAACGGCACCCGCAGCTCTGTGCTGCCCGTCTCGCGCAACCACCGCGTCGCAGCCTCGATCCCACGCCGCCAGTACGCCTTCTCCGGGTCGATGACCCGCAACTGCACGAACTTCGTCAGCACCGCCGGGTCACGTTCCTCGCTGAACCGCAGCACTCCCGCAGCCCGCGCGGACACAGGCACCTGGTCGCCGTCGTCCTGATCGCGTTCCCCCAGCTCGCCCTCGCCGTCCACTTCTTCGACAGCCGGGTGGCTGTTGCGCAGACGCGGATCCGCGAGCGCTTCGATCGTGTCCGAGTCGTGCGCTCGCAGGGCGCCAAGGATCCTGCTCAGGATGCTGTACGCGTCCGAGGTGAGCATTTCGCTCGGGTCTTCGTCCGGTCCGAGGAATACCGGAACGATCAGTGTTGCGAGTTTCCCATGGTCCGGACCCAACCGCAGGGCACGTCCGACCATCTGCACAATGTCGACCATCGAACCGCGCGCATCCGCGAAAAGAACCGCATCGCACTCGGCGGTATCCACACCTTCCCCGAGAACACGAACGGAACTCAGAACACGCAATTCTGAACGTACATTCTGACCCACATAGTCCGGTCCCCCGAGAAAATCAGAGGCGAATTCATCGAGCACATTCCGGCGATGTCCGGGGGCATGCTCACCGCACAACCAGTCCGCCCACACCTGAGCTGCGGGCGGGTAGGTGTGGGGGTCGTCCTCGGCGAGGCGAGCCGCGATGGCCGGCACCGAGGCCGCCATGGCTTCCGCCTCCTGGACCCGGCTGTGAAAGGAGAGCACGCGCCGGAAGCGCTCCTCGGCTGCGGCGCGCATCAGCCCGGTCTGCACCGCCGCGAGACGAGCGCCGCGCACCGCGTCAGACCCAGTATCCTCGCTGGTCAGCGCTGAGTACAGATCGGGATCGCGAATGTCGAGGCACAGCACCTGATACGGCGCCACGATGCCCCGACCGATCGCCTCAGACAGCGTCAGTTTGTACGCCACCGGACCGAACACGGGCGAATCGTCGTCCATGGACGCCACCATGCGAGGCCTGTCTCCCTCGGCCTCCCAGATCCGCGCGGTCGCGGTCATGTAGAGCCGACGCTCGGCAGGAAGCTGCGTCTGGTCATGCACTGCAGCCCAGGGCTTGAGGCCGTCACCACTGGTCCGGTGAGCTTCGTCCACGACCATCAGGCTCCAAACACCCAGGCCAGCGGCGTGCGCGCGCTGGAGAATGCCCAACCCGACGGAGGCGTACGTGGCGAACACCGTCACCGTCTCCGGCCCCGCCGCCCACGCGACCAGCTCGTCCGGGTCCGTCGTGCACGGCAGACCCTGACTCTCCTCAGCCCGCAGCGAGCACACCCCGACCATCGCCCCCGACCGACCCGCCCGACGCCACGCACCGGCCATCTGCGTCAACAGATCCAACGTCGGCACCAGAACGAGAACACGGCGAGCAGAAAGGCAGTGCGCGGACTCTGCGCCGATCAGAGATTTCCCGGAACCGGTCGCAGCGATTACCTGAGTCCTCAGTCCCTCCGGCGGCATATGACCACCGGGCGGTGTCCCGAGAATACGAACGACGTTATCGACTGCCTCGGCCTGATGCGGACGCAATTTTATCTGAGTCACAATACCTCGAATTCTCGATATTTAGAGAGGCAGTATTATCTCAACCTGGATTCCATCCAGACCCCTAAATGACGAATTCATTCAATTCGACAGGGTTAGCGTTTTTTGCGACCCTCAGGAGGGAGGAGGTACTCCGTCATAATCCCAGAATCAAGCTACATGTGAAAGTGACGCACCAGGTCTGGTCGGAAGCGGTTGAAACCGTCCGGAGGTGACCGAATCTGACAAGAGGACCCGGACCCCCGCCTGCCTGCGGTGAATGCGGGCACCCGTACGGCGGAGGTTTTATCCGTGACCCGATCATCGGAAATGCACGATCCGCCGGCCTGGACCAAGCCGGGGCCCGCTGGGTGGCTTGGATGTGCTGGCCGATGGTGGGCTTATGCCTGGCCTGGACGGTGTGGCGAATAGCTGAGGGTCACACAGGCCAGGCTCTCTACCCGGCTTTCATGAGTGTCTTCTTCAGTGGCCTACTGATCTCCAACCGGGCGAACCGGCGACGGCGCATAATTCCTTGCTGACGCAGCCAGCTTCTTTTCTGACGCGCCCGGAGGGTGCGTCAGCTCCGGTATGGGACTGCGGAGCAGGCCTGTACCGGTCCGGATCGCGGAGCGATTCCGGGCTGGCGGGACGGAGTCCCGCTGCATTGCGCGGAGCGCAATGCTCCATCGCGAAGCGATGGTAACGACGCGTAGCGTCGTCGCGTCGTGTCTGCGGAGCAGAC
>NZ_JBHXWK010000002.1:0-1011406 GCF_042671685.1 Streptomyces sp. NPDC127595
GGTTGATAGGCCGGATCTGGAAGGCGGGTAACCGCTGGAGGTGACCGGTACTAATAGGCCGAGGGCTTGTCCTCAGTTGCTCGCGTCCACTGTGTTGGTTCTGAAACCACGAACAACCGTCGTAGCCATGCCACGGCTCCGGTTGACAAGTTTCATAGTGTTTCGGTGGTCATAGCGTGAGGGAAACGCCCGGTTACATTCCGAACCCGGAAGCTAAGCCTCACAGCGCCGATGGTACTGCAGGGGGGACCCTGTGGGAGAGTAGGACGCCGCCGAACTATCTTTAGAGCTCCGGCTCCTGGACTTATCGTCCAGGAGCCGGAGCTTTTTTGTTTTCTGATGGCGCCCCCACCCCTCCGCACAACAGGGTGAGCGCTGCGGGTAGGGTCAGGGGGCATCATTGGCTCATTTCCCACAGGAGGCCCCCGGGTGGAGGTCCAGGAGACCCGCGTCCAGACAGACCGGGTCCTCACCATCCCGAACATCCTCAGCATGGCGCGCCTCGTTGGCGTGCCCGTCTTCCTGTGGCTGATTCTCTGGCCCGAGTTCGGCGGCCCCAAGAGCGACGGATGGGCACTCCTGGTGCTCATGCTCAGCGGTATCAGTGACTATCTGGACGGGAAGCTCGCCCGTCGCTGGAACCAGATCAGCAGCCTTGGCCGGCTGCTCGATCCAGCGGCCGACCGGCTCTACATTCTGTCCACCCTCGTGGGCCTCACCTGGCGAGAGATTCTCCCGCTCTGGTTGACCGCTGTCCTCCTGGCGCGCGAGCTGGTCCTGTTGGTGATGGTGGGCATCCTCAGGCGCCACGGCTATCCGCCGCCACAGGTGAACTTCCTGGGGAAGGCGGCGACCTTCAACTTGATGTACGCCTTCCCGTTGTTGCTGCTCAGTGACGCAAGCGGGTGGATCGCGTCACTAGGTGCTATTTTCGGATGGGCGTTCGCCGGATGGGGTACAACCCTGTACTGGTGGGCAGGAGTCCTCTATGTGGTTCAGGTCCGCCGCCTTGTCAGGGCGGACGCCACGACCGATTGAGCTCGCCCATTGCGTGGCTGTAGTGGCTCGATGGCCCGCGGACGAAAAGTGCGGGACAATTTGGACGGGTGAAGTCGGCTAGACCGTCGTCTCTTCAAGGAGGACGCTTCCGACATGAAGGCCGTCGTGATGGCCGGAGGCGAAGGCACACGCCTTCGTCCGATGACCTCAAGCATGCCCAAGCCGCTCCTGCCTGTGGCCAACCGCCCGATCATGGAGCACGTGCTACGGCTGCTCAAAAGGCATGGGCTCAACGAGACCGTCGTAACTGTTCAGTTCTTGGCTTCTCTCGTCAAGAACTACTTCGGTGACGGCGAGGAGCTCGGTATGGAGCTCACCTATGCCAATGAGGAGAAGCCACTCGGTACTGCCGGGAGTGTCAAGAACGCCGAGGAAGCGTTGAAAGACGACACCTTCCTCGTGATCTCCGGCGATGCCCTGACCGACTTCGACCTCACGGATCTCATCAATTTCCACAAAGAGAAGGGCGCGCTGGTCACCGTCTGTCTGACGCGTGTACCGAATCCCCTTGAATTCGGCATCACCATCGTCGATGAAGAGGGCAAGGTCGAACGCTTTCTGGAGAAGCCGACCTGGGGCCAGGTTTTCTCCGACACGGTGAACACCGGCATCTACGTCATGGAACCGGAGGTCTTCGACTACGTCGAGGCCGATGTCTCCGTCGACTGGTCAGGAGATGTCTTTCCCCAGCTGATGAAGGAAGGCAAGCCTGTCTACGGCTATATCGCCGAGGGCTACTGGGAGGATGTCGGTACCCACGAAAGCTATGTGAAGGCGCAGGCCGACGTCCTGGAGGGCAAGGTCGACGTCGAAATCGACGGCTTCGAGATCTCGCCGGGCGTATGGGTGGCAGAGGGTGCCGAGGTGAGCCCCGATGCCGTACTGCGCGGGCCTCTCTACATTGGCGACTACGCCAAGGTGGAGGCGGACGCCGAGATTCGTGAGCACACCGTCATTGGCTCCAACGTCGTCGTCAAGACGGGGGCCTTCCTGCACAGGGCCGTCGTGCACGACAACGTGTACATCGGGCAGCACAGCAATCTGCGCGGCTGCGTGATCGGCAAGAACACCGACATCATGCGGGCCGCCCGGATCGAGGACGGCGCCGTCATCGGCGATGAATGTCTCGTCGGTGAAGAATCGATCATTCAGGGAAACGTCCGCGTCTACCCGTTCAAGACCATCGAGGCCGGCGCGTTCGTCAACACGTCGGTGATCTGGGAGTCGCGGGGCCAGGCGCATCTCTTCGGCGCTCGTGGAGTGTCCGGGATTCTGAATGTGGAGATCACCCCGGAACTCGCCGTGCGCCTCGCGGGTGCGTACGCGACAACGCTCAAGAAGGGCTCCACGGTCACGACGGCGCGCGACCACTCCAGAGGTGCTCGTGCCCTGAAGCGGGCGGTCATCTCGGCGCTGCAGGCCAGCGCCATCGACGTACGCGATCTGGAGAACGTACCGCTGCCGGTGGCCCGGCAGCAGACGGCCAGGGGCAGTGCGGGCGGGATCATGATCCGTACGACGCCCGGTGTGCCGGACTCCGTCGACATCATGTTCTTCGACGGACAGGGTGCGGATCTGTCGCAGGCGAGTCAGCGGAAGCTGGACCGGGTGTTCGCGCGGCAGGAGTACCGTCGTGCGTTCCCCGGTGAGATCGGGGATCTGCACTTCCCGGCCAGTGTCTTCGACTCGTACACGGGGTCCTTGCTCCGGAATGTCGACACGACGGGGATCACCGAGTCGGGGCTCAAGGTCGTCGTGGACGCGTCGAACGGTAGCGCGGGACTCGTGCTGCCCAGCCTGCTCGGCAAGCTCGGGGTCGACTCGCTCGTCATCAATCCTGGTCTGGACGAGTCCAGGCCGACTGAGACGGCCGATGCGCGGCGGTCCGGGCTTGTGCGGCTCGGTGAGATCGTGGCGTCCGCGCGGGCGGCGTTCGGAGTGCGATTCGACCCGGTCGGTGAGCGGCTTTCGCTCGTCGACGAGAAGGGGCGGATCGTCGAGGACGACCGGGCTCTCCTTGTGATGCTCGACCTGGTGGCTGCTGAGCGGCGCAGCGGGCGGGTGGCGCTTCCCGTGACCACAACGCGGATTGCCGAGCAGGTGGCCGCGTACCACGGCACGCAGGTGGACTGGACGACTACCTCCCCGGACGATCTGACGCGGGTCGGACGTGAGGACTCGACGATTTTCGGTGGCGACGGGCGCGGTGGTTTCATCATCCCGGAGTTCAGCGGTGTCTTCGACGGCGCGGCGGCGTTCGTACGCCTCATCGGGCTGGTGGCGCGGACACAGCTCACGCTGAGCCAGATCGATGCGCGGATTCCGCGGGCGCATGTCCTCAAACGCGATCTCGCTACTCCCTGGGCCGTAAAGGGACTTGTCATGCGGCGGGTCGTGGAGGAGGCCGGTGACCGGTTCGTGGACACCACCGATGGCGTACGGGTCGTGGAGACGGACGGGCGCTGGGTGATGGTGCTCCCGGATCCCGCCGAGGCGGTGACGCATCTGTGGGCCGAGGGGCCCGACGATGCCTCCGCGGAGGCGCTGCTCGATGAGTGGGCGGCGGTCGTGGACAGCGCCGGTCGCTGAAACGCCTGGCACGCGCGCGTGCCGGACAAGTGCCCCCAAGGGGGCCTGTCCGGCACGCCGGTGGGGCCATTCGGAGGTAGCGCCCGCGACGTGCGACGATGTGCGGCATGCCGCAGCAGCCCCCCGTTCGGAGCAGTCCTATGCGCCCCGCGCGCCCGGACGCCTCCATGTCGCTGCTCACCAATGTGATGGACCACAGCCTTGACGACGGATACGCCGAGGCGGCTGCCCGGAAGCAGGCCGAGGGTGCCGGCGGTATGCCGAGGACGGTGCGGGCGAAGCTCGGTCTGGCGGCCGGTCTGGTCCTCGCGGGCCTGGTGGTGACCCTCGGAGCGGCGAACGCGCGGATCGCGGCCCCGGTCATCGCCAAGGAACGCCAGGAACTCATCGACCGTATCGAGCGCGAGACCGCCGCTGCCGACAAACTCGAAGGGAATGTCGACACTCTGCGGGCCGATGTGAGTGCGCGGCAGCGTGCGGCGCTGAATGCAGACGGGGGCAGCGAGCAGGCCGACCTGGTGGGCATTCTGTCGGGCGCCACCGAGGTGCACGGCCCGGGCGTGAAACTCGTCGTCGACGACGCCAAGGAAGCAAGTCAGGACGGCAACGGTGATCCGCGGGAGACCTCCGGGTTCTCCGACACCGGTCGCGTGCGCGACCGTGACATGCAGCGGGTCGTCAACGGGCTGTGGGAGTCGGGCGCAGAGGCCATCTCGATCAACGGCCAGCGGCTGACCGCGCTGTCGGCGATCCGGGCCGCGGGCGAGGCGATACTGGTCGACAACAGGCCGTTGGTGCCGCCGTACACGGTGCTCGCGGTGGGGGACGGCCAGCGGCTCAGCACCAGGTTCCAGAACAGTGCCGACGGGCTGTATCTGCATGCCCTGCAGGAGAACTACGGCATCCGGACCAGCATTTCAGTCGACGACGACATCCGGCTGACCGCCGCACCGAGTGTGATCGTACGTACAGCACAGCCGAGCACAGAGAAGGGCACATCGTGATCGCCGTACTGGGCCTCGTCGTGGGAGTCGTGGCCGGATTGTTGGTCCGGCCCGAGGTTCCGGCAGTCGTCGAGCCTTACCTCCCGATCGCCGTCGTGGCGGCACTCGACGCCGTGTTCGGAGGCCTGCGCGCGATGCTCGACGGCATCTTCGACGACAAGGTCTTCGTGGTGTCGTTCCTCTCGAACGTGGTCGTGGCCGCGCTGATCGTATTCCTGGGCGACAAGTTGGGTGTGGGCGCCCAACTCTCCACGGGTGTCGTGGTCGTCCTCGGTATCCGCATCTTCTCCAACGCCGCGGCGATCCGTCGTCACGTGTTCCGGGCGTGAGGCCGATGAGCAACGACGACGAGGCATCGACGACTCCCGGCACCCCGGAGAATCGTCTGCGCAAGGAACTTCCCGAAGCGGTTCGGGCCGCGGCTCCCGCGCCACCGGAGCGGGAGCCGGAGGAGCCGCAAGTGGGCGCCGCCGGGCCGGCGCTGACCGGCCGTCAGCGACTGGTACAGGGCCTGTGGCCGCCGCGGGTGTCCCGTGCGCAACTCATCGTCGCGCTGCTGCTGTTCGGCCTCGGTTTCGGTCTGGCCGTCCAGGTGGCGTCCAACAGCGACAGCGGCAGCGCCCTGCGCGGCGCACGTCAGGAAGATCTCGTACGCATCCTCGATGAACTGGACAGCCGTACACAGCGTCTTGAAGACGAGAAGCAGGGTCTCGAAGATCAGCGCACCGAGTTGGAGAACAGTTCGGACCAGGCCGAGGAGGCACGCAAGCAGACTGTCGAGAGGGAGAAGCAACTCGGCATTCTTGCGGGCACCGTGGCCGCGCAGGGACCCGGCATCACCCTGACGATCAACGACACCAAAGGGACGGTCGAGGCGGACATGCTGCTCGACGCCATCCAGGAGCTCCGCGCGGCCGGTGCGGAGGCGATCCAGGTGAACGGTGTACGGGTCGTCGCCAGCACCTATCTGACGGATTCCGACAAGGGCGTGAGCGTGGACGGGAACAAGATCACCCAGCCCTACCGTTTCAAGGTCATCGGCAAGTCGCAGGATCTGGAGCCGGCGCTCAACATCCCCGGAGGGGTGGTGCAGACACTGGAGAAGGAGCAGGCCATCGTCACGGTCGAGCCTTCGACGAAGATCGTCGTGGACGCCTTGCGACCGGCGAAGCAGCCTGACTACGCTCGGTCGTCCGAGTGAAGAGGGGCTGCATGAGGGGTGCCCGGCCAGGGCATGAGGTTGCGGGGGGTCGGCGCACCGAATGGGTGGTGCGTGGTGGAAACTGTCAGGTGGATACGGACGTTGTGAGGATGTCCGGGTCGACCGGTGTGTTCAATCAGGGTTCGTCCTGCCCCACGGGCGGGTCTGTTTCGGTCAAGGGGAATCGCCCGTGAAGTTGTTTGCGAAGTTGTTCGGCAAGAGCGCACGAGGAGAGGGCGGCGACAACGCCACTGCCCGGCACCGTGCACCACGCCATGGAGATGCCGAGGACCAGAGTGGCGAACGTCCACTGTTCCGGGACGAGGTCGGTGGTCCTGGCAGTGACATTTCCGGTGGTCAGGGCGCGCCGTCTGTTGACCCTGCCCAGTCCGGCCGCATAGGTTTCGGGGAACCGTCAGCCTCAAGTACGGGTGGAGGGTTCGCCGCCGACCCGTACGCTTCCCATGCCCCTGGAGGGCAGCCGCGGCAGGAGGATCCGTCCATGTCGGCCCTGGTGTGTACGAGGTGCGGTAACCGCAACGCGGAAAACAGCCGTTTCTGCTCCAACTGCGGTGCGCCGCTGCGGGGCGGGGTGACCGCGGAGCGTCCGTCCGAGACGACGTCCACGATCTCCATTTCGGGCCTCGAGGCCTACGACGCCGAGGTGACGGGCCAGACGCTCTCGCCGGCGCTCTCCCCGGAGGCGCAGGCGGCTGTCGACGCGCTGCCGCTCGGCTCGGCGCTCCTGGTGGTGCGCCGCGGTCCGAACTCGGGCAGCCGTTTCCTGCTGGACGGTGAGCTGACCACGGCCGGGCGTCACCCGCAGAGCGACATCTTCCTGGACGACGTGACCGTGTCACGCCGCCACGTGGAGTTCCGCCGCGTCGCCGACGGCTCGTTCACGGTGTCGGACGTCGGCAGCCTCAACGGCACCTATGTCAACAGGGAGCGGATCGACTCGGTCTCGCTGTCGAACGGCGACGAGGTGCAGATCGGCAAGTACCGGCTGGTCTTCTACGCGAGCCAGCGGGGCATCTGACCCTCCCCCGGGCTCCGTCCGGGGGGACCCTCAGGAAGGTCCATGCTTCGATCACCGAGCGGCGGTGCCGGCCACGGTACCGCCGCCACGGACAGCGGACTGATGAGCATCGGCACGGTGCTCAACGTGCTGCGCGACGAGTTCCCCGAAGTCACGATCTCCAAGATCAGGTTCCTGGAGTCGGAGGGGCTCATCGAGCCGCAGCGGACCCCTTCGGGGTATCGCAAGTTCAGCGCCAACGACGTCGAGCGCCTCGGTCACGTCCTGAGGATGCAGCGGGACCACTATCTGCCGCTGAAGGTCATCCGTGAGTATCTGGACGCCCTGGAGCGCGGTGAGGCGGTGCGGCTGCCGACTGTGGGGCGTCAGCGCGACTCGGGCGAGGGCGAGCTGTTCACCGACCCCGACGCGCCCACGGCAGCCCGGGTCGGCCGCGCGGAGCTGCTTGCCGCTGCCGAGATCGGCGAGCCGGAACTCGAGGAGTGGGAGTCGTACGGCCTCATCGTGCCTCTCTCGGACGGGGCGTACGACGCCGAAGCGGTGACCGTCGCCGCGCTCGTCGTCGAGCTGGGCCGGTTCGGGATCGAGCCGCGACACCTGCGCGCGATGAAAGCCGCGGCAGAGCGTGATGCGGGTCTGGTCGATCAGGTGGTGGCCCCGCTGCGGCGGCATCGCAATCCGCAGACGAGGGCGCACGCGGAGGCGCGTACGAAGGAGCTGGCGGGGCTCACGGTGAAGCTGCACGCGGCGCTGGTGCAGACCGCGCTCGGCGTGCGGCTGCCCTGACCCCGGGCGCTTCGCGGGTGTCGGATCGCCCACCCGTTCCGTGCCCGACTACCCAAACGTCCCGGGCACGGCCTAGGGTTGCTGTGTGAACGAGCTCGATGTCGTAGGTGTCCGGGTCGAAATGCCCTCCAACCAACCGATCGTGCTTCTGCGTGAAGTGGGAGGCGATCGTTACCTCCCCATCTGGATCGGACCGGGGGAGGCGACGGCGATCGCCTTCGCCCAGCAAGGCATGGCCCCGGCGCGACCGCTGACCCACGACCTGTTCAAGGACGTGCTGGAAGCCGTCGGTCAGGAGCTCACCGAAGTGCGCATCACGGACCTGCGTGAGGGCGTCTTCTATGCGGAACTGGTGTTCGCCAGCGGGGTCGAGGTAAGTGCGAGGCCTTCCGACGCCATAGCGCTGGCCCTGCGCACCGGGACGCCGATCTACGGCAGTGACGGGGTGCTCGACGACGCCGGGATCGCGATCCCGGACGAGCAGGAGGACGAAGTGGAGAAGTTCCGCGAGTTCCTCGAC
The DNA here is from genome assembly GCF_042671685.1 of Streptomyces sp. NPDC127595. Lineage (NCBI taxonomy): Bacteria > Bacillati > Actinomycetota > Actinomycetes > Kitasatosporales > Streptomycetaceae > Streptomyces > Streptomyces sp. NPDC127595. Next base: position 8,199 of record NZ_JBHXWK010000002.1, read on the forward strand.
CAGATCTCGCCCGAGGACTTCGGCACCAACAGCCAGTGAGGACACGGGCCTCGGAGAGCTCCGGGCGGCAATTGCCAGCGGCCAGTGTGGTGTGCCGCGGCTCGCTCGGAGAGCATTCGGCTAGCCTTTCCCCGCGGTGGGGCACGGGAAACCACTCCTAGGGTGATTATCACTCGGCGTGCCGAGTGTGGCGATCGTTGACGCACCCCTGGTGACTGCCTACCGTCGAGAAGGCAGGTCAAGGACGGAGGTCGGCGTGAGAAGCAGCGGCGACGGTACGGCTGGGGGTGCTCCCGGACGCGGTCTGGGGGAGAGCGGTCCGTACCCGCTTCATGGCAACACGGCCGATCACGTTTTGCGGCGGCCGACAGCAGTGCCCGGTGAAGGTGAGGGTGAGGCGGTTTCCGAGGAGATCGGCTACCGCGGTCCCACGGCGTGCGCTGCCGCGGGCATCACCTATCGGCAACTGGACTACTGGGCGAGGACCGGACTGGTCGAGCCGAGCGTGCGGTCCGCCTACGGGTCGGGGACGCAGCGGCTGTACAGCTTCAGGGACGTGGTCGTCCTGAAGATCGTCAAGCGATTCCTCGACACCGGGGTGTCGCTGCAGAACATCCGCACCACGGTCCAGCACCTCAGGGAGCGCGGTTTCCGGGATCTGGAGCGGATGACGCTGATGAGCGACGGCGCCACGGTCTACGAGTGCACGTCCCCCGACGAGGTCCACGCGCTGCTCCAGGGCGGCCAGGGGGTCTTCGGGATCGCCGTGGGTGTGGTGTGGCGGGATGTCGAGGGCGCGCTCTCGCAGCTGCACGGGGAGCGCGTGGACACCGGCGAGACGCTGGTGCGGAACAACCCCGCCGACGAGCTGGCGCGAAGGCGCAATCGCGCGGTCTGAGGATCTGTGGAGCGGAAGAGGCTGATGGTGCCCCGGCTTGCCGGGGCATTGTCAGTGGCGTAGGGCAGCATCGGAGATGTGAGAACCGCGCCCACGATCCTGCATCTCGACATGGATGCCTTCTTCGCCTCGGCGGAGCAGGCGTCCAAGCCGAGCCTGCGCGGGAAAGCGGTCGTCGTGGGCGGGCTCGGACCACGTGGAGTCGTCTCCACCTGCTCGTACGAGGCGCGGGTCTTCGGGGTGCACTCCGCGATGCCCATGGCCCAGGCACGCCGGCTCGCGCCGAACGCCGCGTATCTGGTGCCGCGCTTCGGGATCTACCGGGAGGTCAGCGAGCAGGTGATGGGGCTGCTGGGGGCTCTGTCGCCGCTGGTGGAGCCGTTGAGCCTGGACGAGGCGTTCGTCGATCTGGAGGCAGGGGGAGCGGCCTGGGACGAGGCGTCGGCGCGGCTGACCGGGGTGAAGCTGCGTGCGGAAATCCGGGCCGTCACCGGTCTCACCGGATCGGTGGGGCTCGCTGCGTCCAAGATGCTCGCGAAGATCGCCTCGGAGCAGGCAAAGCCCGACGGTCTGGTGCTGATAGAGCCGGGGACCGAGCGTGCGCTGCTGGGGCCCATGCCGGTGCGGACACTGCCGGGCGTGGGGCCGGCGACGGGTGACCATCTGCGACGGGCCGGGATAACCACCGTCGAGGAGCTCGCCGAGGCGGGCGAGGACGAGCTCGTACGGCTGCTGGGGAAGTCCCACGGGCACGCGCTGTACGCGATGGCGCTGGCGCACGACGACCGGCCCGTGGTGGCCGAGCGGGAGACCAAGTCGGTGTCCGTCGAGGATACGTACGACGTGGACATCCATGACCGGGTGCGAGTCGGTCTTGAGGTGCAGCGGCTCGCCGACCGGTGTGTGCAGCGGTTGCGTGGAGCCGGGCTGTCGGGGCGCACCATCGTGCTGAAGGTGCGCAGGTACGACTTCTCGACGCTGACCCGGTCCGAGACGCTGCGGGGGCCCACGGACGACTCCGGGGTGGTGCGGGAGGCGGCTGCGCGGCTCCTGGAGTCGGTGGACACGACCGGTGGCGTACGGCTGCTCGGTGTTGGTGTCTCCGGTCTTGCCGACTACACGCAGGAGGATCTGTTCGCACAGGCGCAGGCCGCCGCGGGGGAGCTGGCGGCGCAGGAGCACACGGAGGAGGAGGTGGCGCAGGAGTCCGCGGAGGAGCATGTGCCGCCGGCTGAGCGGCGGTGGCCCGCGGGGCACGATGTGCGGCACGCCGAGTTCGGGCACGGGTGGGTGCAGGGCAGCGGGCTCGGGCGGGTCACGGTTCGGTTCGAGACGCCGTACTCCGGGCCCGGGCGGGTGCGGACGTTCCGGACCGACGATCCGGAGCTGGAGCCGGCGGAGCCGTTGCCGTTGGTGGCAGGGAGCGTCGGTCATCACCGTGAAGGTTGAGCCGCGGGCATTGCTTTGGGGCGGGGCGGGGCGGGTCGCGGCTTCAGGCCTCGTCCGGGCCCGCCAGGCGGCCGAAGTCGCGGTCCGGTAGGGGAGGCGGGGATGCCAGGTCGAGGCCGTAGTGGTGGTAGAGCTGGAGTTCCTGTTCGGGGGAGAGGTGGCGGCCGACGCCGAAGTCGGGCGCGTCCTTGATCAGCGCTCGCTCGAAGGGGATGCGCAGAGTGCCTTCGACGAGTTCGCTGGGCTCCAGGGGCACGAAGGCGTCCCTGCTGAACAGTCCCGTGCGTATGGCCGCCCACTCCGGGATCCCGGTCGCGTCGTCGAGGTAGACCTCGTCGATCGTGCCGATCTTGGCGCCGTTGCGGTCGAATGCCTTGCGGCCGATCAAGTTGCGCGGATCGATGTCGGTCTGCACGGTGCCCTCCATTTGGTCGCAACTCATCCGTAAGCACTACAAAAGAGCAGATTCAGGAAGGTGGCCACTCGAAGGCTCGGGAGTTGTCCTCGCTGGTAGGCTGGCAAACGGCTGCTGACCCTGTGCGGGAGAGTCCTCCGGACACCACCGGAGGCGCCGAAGGAGCAAATCCTCCCCGGAATCTCTCAGGCCCACGTACCGCACGGACGAGGTCACTCTGGAAAGCAGAGCGGGTGCCGACGACGGCTCCCGCTCTCACCGACGGTGAAAGTCGGGTCGCAGCGGGCGGGCGGGCCGGTGAAACTCTCAGGTTGAGATGACAGAGGGGGAGGCCGTCGGGGTACCCGTGCCGGGGTGCCCCTCGAAGGTCGCGTCAGACCAGGAGGCCTCCGCAATGACCGCCCCTCGCATTCCGCTCTCCGAGCTCGAACAGGGAATCCCCTTCGAGCAGCGCCATATCGGCCCCGACACCGAAGCCCGGGCCAAGATGCTCGCGCAGGTCGGATACGGCTCGCTCGACGAGCTCACCGCCACCGCGGTGCCGGACGTGATCAAGAACGCCGAGGCGCTGGAGCTGCCGGGCGCGCGCACCGAGGCCGAGGTACTGGCCGAACTGCGCTCCCTCGCGGACCGCAATCAGGTACTCGACTCGATGATCGGGCTCGGCTACTACGGGACCTTCACTCCGCCGGTGATCCTTCGGAACGTCATGGAGAGCCCGGCCTGGTACACGGCGTACACGCCGTATCAGCCGGAGATCTCGCAGGGCCGCCTCGAAGCGCTGCTGAACTTCCAGACCGTCGTCGCCGAGCTGACCGGGCTGCCGACGTCCGGCGCCTCGCTGCTCGACGAGAGCACCGCGGCCGCCGAGGCGATGGCGCTGTCCCGGCGCATGGGCAAGAACAAGAAGGGTCTCTTCCTGGTCGACGCGGACGCGCTGCCGCAGACCGTCGCGGTCATCCGGACCCGCGCCGAGCCGACCGGCGTCGAGGTCGTCATCGCCGACCTGGGCGAGGGCATCCCCGCCGAGATCGCCGGGCGTGAGATCAACGGCGTGCTGATCCAGTACCCGGGCGCCTCTGGTGCCGTACGCGACATCAAGCCGCTCGTCGAGCAGGCGCACGAGCTGGGAGCGGTCGTCACCGTCGCCGCCGATCTGCTCGCCCTGACCCTGCTGACCTCGCCGGGTGAGCTGGGCGCGGACATCGCGGTCGGTACGACGCAGCGGTTCGGGGTGCCGATGGCCTTCGGTGGTCCGCACGCCGGGTACATGGCGGTGCGCGAGAAGTTCGCGCGCAGCCTGCCGGGCCGGCTGGTGGGGGTGTCCGTCGACGCGGACGGACACAAGGCGTACCGCCTGGCCCTGCAGACGCGGGAGCAGCACATCCGTCGCGAGAAGGCGACGAGCAACATCTGCACGGCTCAGGTGCTGCTCGCGGTGATGGCCGGCATGTACGCCGTCTATCACGGTCCGGAGGGGCTGAAGACGATTGCGCGGCGCACGCACCGCTACGCGACGATCCTCGCCGAGGGGCTGAAGGCGGGCGGAGTCGAGGTCGTACACGGCGCCTACTTCGACACGCTGACCGTGCGCGTCCAGGGCCGGGCCGCCGAGGTCGTGGCGGGCGCGCGCGACCAGGGGGTCAACCTGCACCTGGTCGACGCCGACCTGGTGTCGATCTCGTGCGACGAGACCACCACGCGCAGGCAACTGGCCGCTGTGTGGAGCGCGTTCGGTGTCGAGGGTGATGTCGAGGCGCTGGACTCGACCGCCGAGGACACGCTTCCGGCCGCACTGCTGCGCACCGACGAGTATCTCGCGCACCCGGTGTTCCACTCGTACCGCTCCGAGACGGCGATGCTGCGCTACCTGCGCAAGCTCTCCGACCGTGACTACGCGCTGGACCGAGGCATGATCCCGCTCGGCTCCTGCACGATGAAGCTCAACGCGACGACCGAGATGGAGCCGGTCACCTGGCCCGAGTTCGGGCAGTTGCACCCCTTCGCGCCCGCCGAGCAGGCGCAGGGCTACCTCACGCTCATCCATGAGCTGGAGGAGCGGCTCGCCGAGGTCACCGGGTACGACAAGGTGTCGCTGCAGCCCAACGCCGGTTCGCAGGGCGAGCTGGCCGGGCTGCTCGCCGTACGCGGATACCACCGTGCGAACGGCGACGAGCAGCGGACCGTGTGCCTGATCCCGTCCTCCGCCCACGGCACGAACGCGGCGAGCGCCGTGATGGCCGGCATGAAGGTCGTCGTCGTGAAGACGGCGGACGACGGGGAGATCGATGTCGAGGATCTGCGGGCCAAGATCGAGCAGTACCGCGACGAGCTGTCCGTGCTGATGATCACGTACCCCTCGACGCATGGCGTCTTCGAGGAGCACGTCGCCGACATCTGCGCCCAGGTGCACGAGGCGGGCGGCCAGGTGTACGTGGACGGCGCCAACCTGAACGCCCTTGTGGGGCTTGCCAAGCCGGGGCACTTCGGCGGTGACGTCTCGCACCTCAACCTGCACAAGACCTTCTGCATCCCGCACGGCGGCGGCGGTCCGGGCGTCGGTCCGGTCGGGGTGCGCGCGCACCTGGCGCCGTACCTGCCCAACCACCCCTTGCAGCCGGCGGCCGGTCCCGAGACCGGTGTCGGCCCGATCTCGGCCGCTCCCTGGGGTTCCGCGGGCATCCTGCCGATCTCGTGGGCGTACGTCCGGCTCATGGGCGGCGAGGGGCTGAAGCGGGCCACGCAGGTGGCCGTGCTCTCCGCGAACTACATCGCCAAGCGCCTTGAGCCGCACTACCCGGTCCTCTACACCGGTCCCGGCGGGCTCGTCGCGCACGAGTGCATCATCGATCTGCGGCCGCTGACCAAGGCGACCGGTGTGAGTGTCGACGACATCGCCAAGCGCCTGATCGACTACGGGTTCCACGCGCCGACGATGTCCTTCCCGGTGGCCGGCACGCTGATGATCGAGCCGACCGAGTCCGAGGACCTGGTCGAGCTCGACCGGTTCTGCGAGGCGATGATCGCCATCCGCGCGGAGGTCGAGAAGGTCGGCTCGGGCGAGTGGGCGGCGGACGACAACCCGCTGCGCAACGCTCCCCACACCGCCGCCTCGCTCGGCGGGGAGTGGGAGCACGGCTACAGCCGTGAGGAGGCCGTCTTCCCGGCCGGTGTCTCGGTCGCGGACAAGTACTGGCCGCCGGTGCGCCGGATCGACCAGGCGTACGGCGACCGGAACCTGGTCTGCTCCTGCCCGCCGCTGGACGCCTACGAGGACTGACCTGGTCTGCGGTCGGGGACTGGATGCCTACCGGGACTGATCAGCGCTGACACCTGAACGCTTGCTGGGACTGATCAGCGCTGGCGACCTGGACGGCTACGGGGAGTAATCACCCTCGGATGCGCGTCGGGGCCGGTTCGGAGAATGCGTCTCCGGGCCGGCCCCTCTATGTTCTGGGTGGCTCTGCCGCAGCCGCCCGGTGGTGCGGTTCAGGCCGCCGTCATCACGTGCTCGCTGCCCAGCGGGCGGTGCGGGGCGATGATCTGGCCGTCCGGCAGGAGCTCACCGGTGTCCTCGAAGAGCAGAACGCCGTTGCACAGCAGGCTCCACCCCTGCTCCGGGTGGTGCGCCACGAGACGGGCGGACTCCCGGTCGGCGGATTCGGCTGTCGGACACGGCGTCTTGTGCTGGCACATTGGTGGGATCTTTCGCTGGGTTGAGAGGTGAGTGATGGCTGTGGTGTCTGTCCCGCGGCTCGATGTGGTCATGGCCGCCCCCCGTTGCTGTGTGGTTTGGAACCCAGTGTTGCCCTACGGGCGTCAATCCGCAGGGATTTAGCGGCAGCACTCCTCACAGGTTGATGACGCATCACCCGTGCGGACGGTTCATTCCAACTGTGCCGTCTTTTCGGGTGGTTCGCGGTGGCCGAATAGGGCTAGTCCGGTCGGGAGCGGGCTGCGTTTTCCCTCGTACGAGCGGTATGGGGCCCGAACGAGCGACGTGCCCCGCTGCCGAGGGAACGGTGGCGGGGCACGGAAGCCGGCGTGCGGGTGCTACGCGGGGGAGCTGAGCAGAGGTGCGGGAGTGAGCCGGTGGGTGAGGACCGGCAGGAGCTCGGCGACGCGGTGCGGGCGGTGTGCCGCGATGCCGGGTGGGGCCGGTGCCAGCGGGACCAGGATGTCGGTGGCGGCGGGGTGGCCGTCGGCGCCGTCCGCGGTGGTGTTGCCGTGCAGCCAGAGCGTGAGCATGTACAGCTCCGGCACGGAGAGGAGACGTGCCTGGTAGGGCTGTTTCATGGCCTCGGCCTGACGCAGCGCGCGTTCGGTGGCGGCGATGTACGGGCCCTCGAAGAAGCGTGAGAAGGCCCAGCCGTCGGGGGTCAGCATGGTGTCGGCCGCCGCGACCATGCGGTCGCCGCAGCGGATCAGGAAGCGCCACCCGGTGAGCCGGGTGGCGGACGCGCCCGCGGGGGCGATGCGGTCCAGGATGTGTACGGGCAGCGGGAGTTCGGGTGTGACGGGTCCCTGAGCCATACGCAGGGACGGCGTACGGGCCTCCCGGACGGCGGTGGGGGAACCGAGTGCCGTGAGGACGGAGCGCAGGGCCGGCGCGGGAGCCGGGGGTAGGTGCAGCGGCATGATGGGTCGCCTCTCGTTCGACAGGCAAGGTGGCGCGAGGGAGGGGGCGGACGGCGTTGTCAGCTCTCGGGGCCGAAGGGGCGAGGGATCTGGATCCGCCGACAATGTGTCGCCTGCCGCGTGGCACCTGGACAGCAGGACCTAGGACCGCGAGCGCCAACTCTCTGCCTCGTTCGCGGAGTTTATACGAGCCGTGTTCACGCGGTGTTTCGTCTAGTCGTCCCACATATGAAGGGCAAGGCACTATTCGGTCGCCGAAACGAGAGGTTTATCCTGGTTCTGTGCGAAAGCGCGGCGATGACCTCGGAATGCTTCGTCGGAGCGGTCGGCCGATTCTCGTCGGCGTTTTTCACGAGATCGCCTCGGAACGAAACCGGGCGCTGGTTCATGCCTGGTGAATGTGCCTGTGGGTACTCGAGTCCAGAGTAGCGGGCAGCGGGTGCCTCCAGGACGTTATCGATCGCGTTGCCTGGGCATTATCCCCGGTGACCCGGGACGCCAGAGGCCGGAGTAACGGCCTGCCCATCCGAGGAAGGACGCTTCGATGGGAGAGAAGGTCGAGGCAGGGCTGTTCGACCTGTCCGATCGCCGGCACTACCGCGACAAGCTCCGGCAGTGTCTGACGGGGCTGGCGCGGTTGCTGGCGGAGGAGCGGTTCGATCGCCCGAAGAACCTCATGGGCCTGGAGATCGAGCTGAATCTCGCAGGGACCGACGGCACGCCCAGAATGATGAACGCGCAGGTACTGGAAAGGATTGCGAGCCGCGATTTCCAAACAGAACTCGCCATGTTCAACCTGGAAGTCAACATAGCCCCACACAGATTGGGCGGCCGGGTATTCGACCAGCTCGCCGAGGAGCTGCGTACCTCCCTCGCATACGCCCACAGGAAGGCGAAGGAAGTCGACGCCGGAATCGTGATGATCGGCATTCTGCCGACACTCGCCCAGGACGACCTGGTCTCCTCGAACCTGTCGGACGTCGACCGCTACACCTTGCTCAACGACCAGATCGTCGCCGCCCGCGGCGAGGATTTCACGCTCGACATCGAGGGAGTGGAACGCCTCGTCTGTACGTCGAAGTCCATCGCGCCCGAAGCCGCCTGCACCTCCGTGCAGTTGCACCTCCAGGTCACCCCGGGGCGGTTCGCCGATGTGTGGAACGCCGCGCAGGCGGTCGCCGCGGCCCAGGTCGCGGTCGGTGCCAACTCGCCCTTCCTCTTCGGTCACGAGCTGTGGAGCGAGTCGCGGCCCCCGCTGTTCCAGCAGTCCACCGACACCCGGCCGCCCGAGTTGCAGGCCCAGGGAGTGCGGCCGCGCACCTGGTTCGGGGAACGGTGGATCTCGTCCGCCTACGACCTCTTCGAGGAGAACCTGCGCTTCTTCCCGCCGCTGCTGCCCATCGGCGACCAGGAGGACCCGCTGGGTGTCCTCGACGCCGGGGGCATCCCCAAGCTCGCCGAACTCGTGCTGCACAACGGCACGGTGTACCGCTGGAACCGGCCTGTGTACGGCGTCGCCGAGGGCGTCCCGCATCTGCGCGTCGAGAACCGCGTGCTGCCGGCCGGTCCCACCGTCACCGACGTCATCGCCAACGCCGCCTTCTACTACGGGCTCGTCCGCGCCCTCGCCGAGGAGCCGCGGCCCGTGTGGACGCGGCTGCCCTTCGCCTCGGCGGCCGCCAACTTCGACGCCGCCTGCCGCCATGGCATCGACGCGCGCCTGGAGTGGCCCGGGCGCGGCCGGTACGGCGGGACGCACGAGGTCGAGGCCGTCGCCCTGGTACGGGACGAGCTGCTGCCGCTCGCCGCCGCGGGACTGGACGCGTGGGGGATCGAGCCCGCCGACCGGGACCTCTACCTGGGCGTCATCGAGGAGCGCTGCCGGCTGCGGGTCAACGGAGCGAGCTGGCAGGCCGCGACCTTCCACCGGGCGCTGGAGAAGGGGCTGGCGCGGGATGTCGCGCTGGCCGCGACCACGCGGCGCTACGGCGAGCTGATGCATCTCGGGGAACCCGTGCACACCTGGCCGGTGGGCTTGCCGGAGCCGGCTTCGTTGAGCTGAGAAGTGGGGGCTTGGAGTGGCGGTGGGCGTCAACTACGGCTGTCCGTCTCCGTGATCGCCTTTTCGTGAGCTGAGAGGCAGGGTTCCGGAGTGGCGGTGGGTGCCTGCTGCCCGTCTCCAAAGCGGAGGTCCTGGAGTGGCCGTGGGCGTCAGCCTTGGCTGCCCGCCGCCACGATCGCCTTGAGGATCACCGAGTGGATCTGCGACGGGTCGTTGACCTGGTGGCCGGAGCCGCCGGTCGCCTGGGCGATCTCCTCGACCTCCGCCTGGTCGGCGTCCGGGCCCACCGCGATCGCGATCAGCAGCACCGGGCGCTCCGGGGTGGTGAGCTCCTGCAGCCTGGTGACGAGGGCCGAGCGCGAAATGCTTCCGGGGTCCTGGTTGACGCCGTCGGTCAGCAGGACCAGCGCGTTGAACTTCTCCTCCTCGTAGGAGGACGTGGCCGCCTCGTACGCGGCGAGCGTCGTGTCGTACAGGCCGGTCGCCCCGCCGGGGACGGGCTCCAGGGCGCTGAACGCGGCCGACAGCCTGTCCCGCTGGGTGCCGTCGCCCACGGCGCCGCCGAGCCGTTCGGTCGGCACGACCAGCTGGTAGTCGCGGTTGCCGTCGAGACGGGTGGAGAACCTCCACAGCCCGATCTCGTCCTCCGGAGTGAAGGTGGCGAGCGCCTGCAACAGCGACGCTTTGGTGACATCCATCCGGGACTGGTCGGTGCCCGGCACCGGCTCGGTCATGGAGGCGGAGGCATCGACGACCGTGGTGATCCGGGCGCTCTGCACGGTGATCGTCCACATGCCGAGGGCTTCCTCGATCGCCTTCGTCGAGGCCGGTTCGGCCGCGGCGCGGGCGAAAGGCTGTGGGGCGCGACCGCCCGCCGCGGTGACCAGTGCGGCCGAGGGGTTCTCGTCGTCGGTGCGGAAGCCGTGCCTCTCCAGGACCTTCTGGGGTTCCGGCTCGCCGAGCAGCGCCATGAACCGCAGCGCCGCGCGACTCTCGTCGGTGCTCAGCCGCACCTCGTCTACCAGCGTGAACGGGTAGTCGAGCTGCGGCGATCCGTCCTTGGGGTAGAAGAGGTCGAGGCTGTCGGGACTGTCGTCCGAGGAGTTGTGGGCGAAGGCCGCCTGTTCGGAGAGGATCAGCGCCTGGTTCCGCTTCGGGTTGCCCTGCTCGGTGCCTGAGGAGTCGCGGGGGAGCGTGTCCAGGACCTGGCTGTCGCTGTCGGAGGTGCGCTGCGAGAGTGCCTCGGCCATGGCGGCCGCCTGGGTGTCGCCGCCCTCGGTCTGTCCCGCCGCGGTGCTCAGCTGCGTCAGTGCGAGCAGGCCTGTCGCGCTGCGAGCCGGGTCGGCGGCCCCGAGCTTGAGGCGGTCGCTCGTCATCGTGGCGCCGGCCAACTCGGTCCAGGTGTACGTCTTCTGGGGCCACCCCAGCGACTTGGCGGCCGTCGGGACCATCGCGACGCCGACCGGAGACGACGCGACGTTGCCCACATCGCTCACCTGGGTCGCGTCGTTGTCCCCGGTGACGCGCTGCACCCACAGGTTCGAGTCGGGCACCCACGCCTGGACGTCGGACTTCTTGCCGGTCAGCAGCGCGTCGGCGACCTTGTACGACTCGCGGGCGGTCACGCCGACGTCGAGGCAGCGGCCGTCGGAGGTGATGTCGCGCTCACGGGCGTAGTCCGCCGTAGCCGTGAGAGCGGGTGCCAGGTCCGGCGATACGGCGATGTCGACGTGCACCGCGTCGTCCTGGCAGGAGGAGCCGAAGGAGAGCAGGCCACCGCGCGCCGCGGCCGCCGTGCCCCCCGCCACCGTGAGTACGAGCGCCGTCGCGATGGCCACTGTGCGACGGCGCGCGCGTGGTCGGGGGTCGGCGGTGCCCGCCCCGTACTCGTCGGGCAAGCTGTGACGTCCCATGAAGGTGGTGCCTCCCTGTTGAGCCTTGAGCCGTGAAACGGTCGCAAGGCAGGTAAAAGGGGAGGTACGCCCCGTACGGCGCCCGTCCCCCCGACGGCCAGTCGCGCACGATCTTCGTAACTTCTTTCGAGACCCTAGCGGGGGGAAGATGGGGATGAGGCGGGATTACTCAACTGGAGGCGGGAGTGCAGGTGGAGGCAGGGGCGGTGGCCGATTCTTTTCCGACGAAGGGGCTGACGCGACGAATTTTCCGGGACGAGACGCTGCTCGTCCTGGGACTCTCGCTCGGTGCGAGCGGGGTTTCCGCGCTGATCAGCTTTGTCGGGTCGGCCACCAAGCCAGGGGGGCTCAAGGACCAGGCGGCCACCCTCAACGCCTCGGCCGCGCCCGGGCGTCCCTGGCTTGATCTGGCCTGGCAGCTCTTCGGAATCGCGTCGGCGCTGGTGCCGGTCGCGCTCGTCGCACACTTCCTGTTGCGCGAGCGCGAGGGGCTGCGCGTGATCGGCTTCGACCGCTCGCGCCCCTGGCCGGACCTCGGGCGCGGGGCCGTGATCGCGGCGGGGATCGGCAGCACGGGCATCGCCTTCTATCTGGCGGCCCGGGGGTTCGGCGCCAACCTCACGGTGGTGCCCGAAGCACTGCCGGACGTGTGGTGGAAGTACCCCGTGCTGATCATGTCCGCGATCCAGAACGCGGTCCTCGAAGAGGTGATCGTCGTCGGGTATCTGCTGCGCCGCCTGGGCCAGTTGGGCTGGACGCCGGTCACCGCGCTGGTGGCGAGCGCGGTGCTGCGTGGTTCGTACCACCTTTACCAGGGCATCGGCGGCTTCGTCGGCAACATGGCGATGGGCGTGGTCTTCGTCTACCTGTACCGGCGCTGGGGCCGCGTCGGGCCGCTGGTCGTGGCGCACTCATTGCTCGACATCGGGGCCTTCGTGGGCTACGCGCTGCTGGCGGGGAAGGTGGGCTGGCTGCCCACGGCATGACCCCGCACTGAAGGGCGCGCGCGGAGATGTTGGAGGGGCGTACGGCATTCTCGTACGCCCCTTCTGCTCTGTTACGCGAGCAGCTCGCCGTCGATGACCGTGACCGCGCGGCCGGTGAGGAGCGTGCGGTCGCCGCGCAGTTCGGTGCGGACGAGGCCGGAGCGGGCGGAGGCTTGCAGGCCGGTGAGGTCGGGGCTGCCGAGGCGCTCGGACCAGTAGGGCGCGAGGGCTGTGTGGGCGCTGCCGGTGACCGGGTCCTCGTCGATGCCGAGGTTCGGGAAGAAGCCGCGGGACACGAAGTCGTAGCCCTGGGAGGGGTCTTCGGCTCGGGCCGTCGCGATGATGCCGCGTACCGAGTACCGCGCGAGGGCCTTGTGGTCAGGGGTGAGGCCGCGGACCGTCTTCTCGTCGGCGACCTCGATGACCAGGTCGCCGATGTTCGGGCCGGTGTCGAAGACCGCGAGCGGCTCGGCGCCCAGGGCTTCGGCGACGCCGTCCGGGATCTCGACCGGGGTGAGCGGCGCGGTGGGGAAGTCCAGCGTGATGGAACCGTCCTCGTGGGGCGTGGCGATGAGGACGCCGCTGAGGGTGGCGAACCGTACGGGTCCCTCGTGGGCACCCGTGGTGTGCAGCACGTGGGCGGTCGCCAGCGTCGCGTGCCCGCACATCGCGACCTCGGCGACGGGTGTGAACCAGCGCAGCGCCCAGTCGGCGTCGGCGCCCTCGGGGAGGCGGTGGGTGAACGCCGTTTCGGCGTGGTTGACCTCCCGCGCCACGTTCTGGAGCCAGGTGTCTTCCGGGAAGGACGGGGCCGGGTCGAGGAGGAGGACCCCGGCCGGGTTGCCGGCGAAGGGGCGGTCGGTGAACGCGTCGACGATTCGAATCCGCATGGGAGCGACGCTAACCGCTCCGCGAAACAGTCCGCCAAGGCCAATTCCGTTGTGCTGGCTCGGTTTTGGGCGGAGGTGCTCCCCGGTCCGGACATTTGGGGGTCAGCCCACGCCGTCAGGCCCCGTGACGCCGGGCAGTGCCTGCTCGGTCCAGATCGTCTTGCCCGGCGCCGTATAGCGGGTGCCCCACGTCTGGGCGAGCTGCGCGGTGATGAAGAGACCGCGTCCGTCCTCGTCGACCGTGCCGGCGTGGCGCAGGTGGGGTGCGGCCGCGCCGGCGTCCCGTACCTCGCAGGTCAGGGTGCGGTCATGGATCAGGCGGAGCTCAAGTGGCGGGCTGCCGTACTTGACCGCGTTGGTGACGAGTTCGCTGACGATGAGCTGGGTGCTGAAGGCCGTCTCGTCGTCCACGTGCCACGCCGCGAGCTGTCCGCGCGTGCGGTGTCGGGCGAGGGACACGGCCGCGGGGTCGGGGTCGAGCGGCCACGCGGCGATCCGGTCCGGCGGGAAGGACCGGGTGCGCGCGACGATCATCGCGGCGTCGCCGGCGCCCAGACCTGCCGGGAGGGCGTAGACGAGGGCGTCGCAGAGGTCCTGGAGCGGGCGCTCGCGGTAGTCCGGCGCCGACGGCAACGGGCCTGAGGGTTCGGCGAGATACGCGGTGAGCAGCGGATCGCTCGTGAACACCAGGACGCTGCCGTCCGGCACCTCGATGTCGACGGCGGCGAAGGGCGCGCCCTCCGCCGTGCCCAGCCGCGGCCCGGCAGGTGCGCCGGGGCCGGTGACCGTGCGGTCGGGGCGCACGACGAGGGGAGCCAGCTGACCCCCTGCCGCCATCGTGCACGTGCCGGTGAGGGGGTCGTGTACGGCGTACACGCAGTCGGCGGTGAGCGCCTCCCGGCGCAGTGGATCGCCGAACGGGAGGTGTGACCGTTCGGCGGCGAGCTGTCCCGCCGTGTGGTGCAGACGGGCGAGGAGTTCGTCGGGGGCGAGGTCGAACGCGGACAGGGAGCGTACGGCGGTGCGCAGCTGCCCCATGGTCGCGGCCGCGTTCAGGCCGCGCCCCGACACCTTGCCGACGACGAGGGCGGTGCGGGCGCCGGACAGGGCGATGGTGTCGTACCAGGCACCGGGGTCGGCGCCGGAGATGGCGAGGTAGGCGGTCTCCAGCGACGGGTGGGTCACCGGGCGGCGGGGCAGCAGCTGGCGCTGGACCGTCGCGGCGACCGTGTGCTCCCGTGTGTAGCGCCGCGCGTTGTCGATGCACAACGCCGTGTGGGTGGCCAGCTCGACCGCGAGCTCCCGGTCGCCTTCGTCGAACGGGGGAGAGTTTCCGCTTCGGTACAGGCTGACCACGCCGAGCGCCGAGTCGCGCAGTGCCAGGGGGACGACGAGGAGGGAATGGGCGCCGGATGAGTGGATGGCCTCCGCGCGCGGGGGATCGACGGAGAGCCACGGTGCGGTCGGGTGGAGCGCGACCACGCGGGGACTCAGGTCGGCCAGGGCCTGGGTGAAAGGGGTCGGGGCCGGCAGGCGGCGTACGTCGCCCACCGGATGGGCCTGCGGCGGCTGCGCCCGGCTGCTGCGGAACGCCGTGCGCATCAGGGGCGTGCCCGCGGGCAGCGGGGCGTGCGGTGGGTCGTCGCCGCGGATCACGGCCTCCACCACCTCCACGATCGCGATGTCGGCGAACGCGGGGACCACGGTCGGGACGAGCTCCTCGCCGGTCACGGCCGGATCCAGGGTGCGTCCCACCTGTCGGCGTACGGCGGCCAGCACCTCGGTGCGGGTGCGGGCCCGTTCCCGTTCGGTGACGTCGATCGCGGTGACTGCCGCACCGAGCACGGACCCGCGTGGGCTCTCCAGGCGCAGCGCGCTGATCTCGAAGCGCCGCTCCTGAGGCGGGTTCCCCTTGACGCGCGCCCGGACGACGCGCTGGAGGAGGGGGACTCCGCTGTCCAGCACCTCGCGCAGGAGTGTCTCGAGATCGCTGCCTTCGACGATGTCGTAGACATCGCGGACCGGGCGTCCTTGCAGGTCGCCCAGGGGCACTCCGCGCATGAGGGGAGTGGCGGTGTTGACCCGCACCACCCGAAGGTCGGTGTCCAGCAGGTGGAGCCCGATCGGTGACTGCGTGAACAGCGCCTCCAGCATCGAGAGTGCCGTCTCGTCCACGTCCCGGCCGGGATCGCTGTGCGCCACGGCGACCACCTCCGAGCTCCCACTGCGCTTGGTCCGGCGCACGGCTGCCCCATCTCCGGGCGCGCTTCCAGCCTGCTCCGCGGTGGGCTCGACCGCACCCGCAGAGCGCCGGACGCGCTGATGTCCGAGAACTCACCCGTGGCGGGGGAGGCCGGGCGCGCCCCGGCGCGGCGAGGGTGGCAGATGCGGGGCCCACGGTGCCCGGGTTGCCCGGGTCCCCAGGACGATCCGGCCGGAAGGGAACACCGACATGCGACGATATCCCCCGATCGCGGACCATGGGCTGGTCGGAGACCTGCAGACCGCCGCGCTGGTCTCCTCCGACGGCACGGTCGACTGGCTGTGCGCGCCCAGGTTCGACTCGCCCAGCGTGTTCGCCTCGCTCCTCGACCATGACCGCGGCGGGCACTTCACCGTCGCCGCCGATACCCAACGCCCGCCGGTGCAGCTGTACTTGCAGGACACCGCGATCCTGGTGACCCGTTTCCTGGGGGAGGCGGGGGTGGGCGAGGTGATCGACTTCATGCCGGTGGAGCATCCGGAGCGCGCGGCGGCCCGGCACCGGCTGGTCAGGATCCTGAGGGTGACCCGTGGCCAGGTCCGCTTCACCCTGGAGTGCCGGCCCCGCTTCGACTACGGCCGAGCCGGGCACCGCACCGACGTGGGCGAGGACGCGGTCCGCTTCGAGGCTCCCGGCGCCCAGGCGTCGCTGCGGACGGCCGGTCCCATCCGGTGGAGCAGGGAGGGGGACGACGTACGCGGTGAACTCACCCTGGCCGAGGGCGAGTTCGCCGCCGTACTGCTGACAGTGGGTGATGCGGACGACGCGCCCGTGCCACCGCTGACGGAGGAGGGCGTGCGGACACTGTTCAAGGGGACCCGGGACTTCTGGCATGCGTGGGTACGCCGCAGCCGGTATCGCGGACGCTGGCAGGACATGGTGAACAGGTCGGCCATCACCCTGAAACTGCTGACGTACGCGCCGACGGGAGCACCCGTCGCGGCGCCCACCATGGGGCTGCCCGAGCAGCTCGGCGGCACACGCAACTGGGACTACCGCTACACCTGGGTGCGTGACGGCTCGTTGTCGGTCGGTGCGCTGCTGGGACTCGGCTACATCGAGGAGGCCTACGCGTTCCGCAAGTGGCTCGGCGACCGGGTCCGGGCGGGCCGCACCGTGAGCGGTGAGCCGCTGCAGATCATGTACCGCATCGACGGCGAACCGGACCTGCCGGAGGAGGCTCTCGACCACTTCGAGGGCTACCGGGGATCGGCGCCGGTACGGGTGGGCAACGGCGCCGCCGGCCAGCTGCAACTGGACATCTACGGTGAGGCGGCGCTGGCGCTGGCGCAGGCGACCGAGGACTCCGGCGAGGTCCCGCCGTACGACGGCTGGAAGGCCCTGTCCGGGGTGCTCGACTGGCTGGTGAAGGCCTGGGACCGGCCCGACGAGGGGATCTGGGAGACCCGGGGCGGGCAGCGGGACTTCACCTACAGCCGCGTCATGTGCTGGACCGCCTTCGACCGGGGCATCCGGATGGCACGCGACTTCGCCCGGCCCGCCGACCTCGTGGAATGGGGCGCTGCACGGGACAACATCATGCGCCAGGTCATGGAGCGCGGCTGGAGCACGGAGCGCCGGGCGTTCGTCCAGCAATACGACGAGACCACCCTCGACGCCTCCCTGCTGCTCATGCCCACCGTCGGATTCGTGGGGCCGAAGGATCCGCGCTGGCTGTCCACGCTGGAGGCGATGGAAGAGGAACTCGTCTCCGACAGCCTCGTCCACCGGTACGACCCGGAGGCGTCTCCGGACGGACTGCGTGGCAGCGAGGGCACGTTCTCCCTGTGCAGCTTCCTGTACGTCGACGCGCTCGCGCAGGCGGGACAGCTCGGTCCGGCCAGGTACGCCTTCGACAAGATGCTCACGTACGCCAATCACGCGGGTCTGTTCGCCGAGGAGATCGGTCCGACGGGCGAGCAACTCGGGAACTTCCCGCAGGCCTTCACTCACTTGGCGCTGATCACGGCCGCTCTCTCGCTGGATCACCAGATGGACGCGATCCACTGAGGACGGGCCTTTCCACGGACTCGGCGGAGTGCACGGCGGTCGTCGATCGCTCCGCCGGACGAGAGGCCGGGCCCGGCAAGCACATGCGCGCGAACGCTGGGGCGAGGGGCCGGATCCCGCGCACATGCGCGGGAACGCTGGGATGCTGGAGGGAGCGCTGCCCATGAGCTGACGAACAGTGGCGGTGAGTTCCATGGCCGGGTTGGCGGAAGACGGTCCGGAAGCGACCGCGCCGCGCACCGATCCCCAGGGAGACCCGTTTCTGCGTACGCGGTTCGCGATACCGACGCGGCCCGCGACCTTCCTGCGCCGGGAGCGGTTGGTCAGGCACCTCGATCAGGCACTTCTGACTCCGTTGACCCTGGTCAACGGAGCTGCCGGGGCGGGCAAGACACTGCTGGCCGCCGACTGGACCGCGGCACGGGACACGCCCGTCGCCTGGCTCACCACGGACGCGGACCAGGGGTGCGGAACGTTCTGGGCGTATCTGCTGCAGGCCCTGCGCGTCTCCGGTGTGCCGTTGTCCGCCAAGGTCGGTTTCCCCGCCGACCCGAGCCGCGTCGACCACACGCTCCTGGTACGACTTGCCGCCGAACTGAGCGATCGGGACCGGCCCGCCATCGTGGTGCTCGACGGATACGAGCGGGTGACCGACCCGGAGATCGCGGAGCAGTTGGAGTTCGTCCTGCACCACTCGGGACAGGGCATGCGCCTGATCGTGGTCACCCGCACCGAGCCGCTGCTGCCGCTGCACCGTTACAGAGCGGCCGGCGACATGACGGAGATCAGGGACGCGGAGCTGGCCTTCACCCCCGACGAAGCGGCCGTGCTGCTGGAGTCGCACGGGCTGCGCCTTCCCGTGCACGCCGCCCGCGCGCTCGTGGAGCGGACCCGGGGATGGGCCGTCGGACTGCGGCTGTGCGCCCTGGCCGCGCGGGAGAACCCGGATCCCGAGACGTATCTGAAGGAGTTCGAGGCCGACCACACCACAGTCGCCGACTTCCTGCTGGCGGAGGTGCTCAAGGGGCAGAGCCCCCCGACGCAGGACCTCCTGCTGCGGGTCAGCGTCCTCGAACGCTTCTGTCCCGAACTGGCGAACGCGCTGACGGAGCGCACCGATGCCGCGTCCGTCCTGGCCGCACTGCACCGCGAGAACGCGTTCGTGGAGCACCTCGGGCACGACTGGTACCGCCTCCACCCGCTGTTCGGAGAGATCCTCCGTGCCCAACTGCGGGCACAGTCTCCCGGCCTGGAGCCCGAACTCCACCGGCGGGCGGCAGCATCGCTGCGGCGCTCCGGATCCCTCGCGGAGACACTCGGGCACGGTGCGGCCGCGGGCGACTGGGAGTTCACCGCCGGTGCCCTCGTCGACGATCTCGCCATCGGGCAGCTCTTCACCGGCCTGCGCTGCGACGACCTGACCGAACTGTTCTCACGGATGGGGCCCGAGGCCACGAGCCCCGCCACGGATCTCGTCCGTGCGGCCCGCGAGCTGTCCCGGTACGACCTGGACCGCGGCCTGTCCCACCTGCGGCACGCCGAGCAGGGCCTGGCGGGGCAGCCGGTGCCCGCGCAGGGCGGCTCACCCGGCTTCGCGGCGGCCCGGCTGAGCTGTGCCCTCCTGGAAACCCTGGCGGCCCGGCTGACCGGTTCGCCGGGAAGGGCGGAAACGGCCGCGGCGGCGGCCCAGGAACTCCAGGAGGGAATGCCCACCCGCCTTCTGGAAGGGCACCCCGAACTCACCGCCCTCCTGATGACGCATCTTGGCTCGACGCGGCTGTGGGCCGGGCGCTTCGACGACGCCCGTGCCGCCCTCACCACGGCGGTCGGCTGCTCCGGGGGAGCTTCGACGGCACTCCCGCGCGGGGAGGCCCTGGGACATCTGGCCTTGATCGACTACTTGAACGGCTGGCTCGGCAGAGCGGAACGCAAAGCGCTGGCGGCGATGCACACGGCGGAGCGGTTCAGTCTGCCTCAGGAGTCCGGCTCCGGCCTCGGGCTACTGGTCCTGGCGGCCGTCGCCGTCGACCGGAACCAACTGGCTGAGGCCCGGGGTCTCCTCGACGCGGCGGCCGGCCCGCAGCGCGAGATGCGGGACCCGGTGACGGAAGCGGGGCGGGCCATCGCCACCGCAGGCCTGCTGTCGGCCAACGGCCACACCAGAGCCGCGCTCGCAGTGGCGGAACCGGCGGTCGCAGCCGACGTGGTCTCCCCCTGGGCAGTGGGGCAATCCGCGCTGGTCGCCTCCGCCGTGCACCTGTCGGAGGGCAGGCCGGAGACGGCCGCCGAGCTGCTGCAAGCGGTGCCCGACGGCCAGGCGGCATGCGTCGTGGGGGCCGCGCGGGCTCAGCTCGCCGCGGGCAGGCCCGCCGCGGCGATCGACCTGCTCGACGGCCTGCGCCCCGAGGGCCGCATCGGACCGGCGGTGACCGTCCGGGCCTCGCTGGTGCGGGCGCGGGCCGCCCACCAGGCGGGGGACGTCACCGCCTCGCGCAGGCTCGTTCGCCAGGCTCTCCACGAGGCCCGGCGTGAGCGGCTGCGGCGTCCCTTCATCGAGGCCGGGCCGTGGATCCGGCCGCTGCTGGGCCTCGTACCGCTGCGGGGGTTGGCCGCGGGCTGGCTCACTCCTGGCCCGCCACCGGACGGCGGACCGCCCCCGACCGAGGACAAGTCACCGGCGCCTGTCGTGGAGGAGCTGACCGGACGCGAGCGGGATGTGCTGCGACGGCTGGCCCAGATGATGTCGACGGACGAGATCGCCGCCGACCTGTATGTCTCGGTGAACACGGTGAAGACCCACCTCAAGAGCGTCTACCGGAAGCTGGCGGTGAGCCGGCGTTACGACGCGGTGCGCCGCGCGCGAGAGCTGCGGTTGCTGTGACCGTCTGGGCGTGAGTGAACCCGTGGAGTGAACCCGTGGAGTGAGCCCTGCGGTGGGCGGGCTCGGCCGGGCTCGCCCGTGGGGGGTGAGGCGCAGGGGGAGCTCGTCGGCTGCGATAGGGGTGGCGGCTGGGAACTTCTCCGCCGCTGCCCGGCCGACTTCGCCGCCGTCCCGGGCCGACTCGGCGAGGTGGACACCGTGACGCACTGGCGGGCGCTGATCGTCCTGGGTACCGCTCAGTTCCTGATGGTTCTCGACACGTCCGTCATGAACGTGTCGATCAGCCAGTTGGTCGAGGACTTCGACACCGAGGTCACCGCCATCCAGGCCGTCATCACGCTGTACGCGCTGGTCATGGCGGCATTCATGATCATCGGCGGCAGGCTCGGAGACATCTTCGGCCGACGCCGCCTCTTCCTCGCGGGCCTCGTCGTCTACGGCACGGGGTCGGCCCTGACTGCCGTGGCTCCCACCCTGTGGGTCCTCATACTGGGCTGGTCGGTCATCGAAGGGCTCGGTGCCGCGATGGTGCTGCCGGCCATGGCGGCCCTGGTGGCCGAGTCCTATCGCGGTCGGGACCGGGCCGTCGCCTACGGGGTCATCGGCGGACTCGCCGGGGCCGGGATCGCGGTCGGCCCGCTCCTTGGCGGCTGGGTGACGACGTACCTCACGTGGCGGCTGGTGTTCGCCGGCGAGGTTGTGGTCGTCATCGCCGTACTGTGCTTCCACCGGGCGATCACGGAATCGCCCCGTACCGGTCCGCACCCCCGGCTCGACGGAGTCGGCGCCGTGCTCTCGGCGGCCGGGCTGGCGCTGGGTGTGCTCGGCGTGCTGCAGAGCAGCACCTGGGGATGGGTCCAGCCCCGCAATCCGCCCTTCACCGTTGTGGGCT
Organism: Streptomyces sp. NPDC127595; assembly: GCF_042671685.1. Taxonomy (NCBI): domain Bacteria; kingdom Bacillati; phylum Actinomycetota; class Actinomycetes; order Kitasatosporales; family Streptomycetaceae; genus Streptomyces; species Streptomyces sp. NPDC127595. The sequence goes on from NZ_JBHXWK010000002.1 coordinate 29,496, forward strand.
TCGCGCCCACGCTGTTCGTCATCGGCGTCGGGGTGGCCGTACTGGCCGTCTTCGTGCACTGGGAGCGGCGACGGGAGGCCCGCGGTGCCGAGCCCCTCGTACATCTGCCCCTGCTGCGCAAGCCCGCGCTGCGCTCCGGCCTGATGTCACTGCTGAGCCAGAACCTCATCCTGCTGGGGCTGTTCTTCACCATCCCGCTGTACCTGCAGGTGGTTCAGGGGTTCGACGCCTTCCAGACCGGTCTGCGGCTGCTCCCGGTGTCCGTGACCATGCTCGCGGCCTCGATGTGCGCCGCACGGCTGGCGCGGGTGGCCGGACCGCGCCGGGTGGTCCGACTGGCTCTGACAACCCTGGCCGCCGCCATCGTGTGGCTGCTGGCCACCATCGACCCGGTCATCGACGACGCGCAGTTCGCCGGCGCCATGGCCCTGCTCGGCGTGGGTATGGGCCTGCTCGCCTCCCAACTGGGCAACGTCGTGCAGTCCAGCGTGAGCGAGGAGGAACGCAGCGAGGCCGGCGGACTGCAGTTCACGGCCCAGAACCTGGGCTCCGCACTGGGTACCGCGCTCATCGGTTCGCTGCTCATCGGTGCTCTCGCCCACGCCTTCACCACACAGGTGGAGAACCACCCGCGACTGTCGGAGGAAACCCGTCAGCAGACCGGTGTCGCCCTCGAAGCAGGGATCACCTTCGTGCCGACCGAGCAGGTGCGCTCGGCGGCCGAACGGGCCGGGCTGCCGGCGCCCGAGGTCGACGCCCTCGCGGACTCGTACGCGTCGGCGCAGTTGGACGGTCTGAAGGCGGCGATCCTCGCCACCGGTGGAATCACCCTGGTCAGTTTCCTGGTCACACCGCATCTGCCGAACCGGCGGGCCGACCGTCCGAAGCGGTCCGACACCGGCGCACCGGCCGATGCACTCGGCTCGGCCGGCTGACTTCGAGGGAGGGCCGCGATGTCCAAGGCGGAGCAGGTCACGGACCGAGCGCGCCGCGTCGAGGAGCGCCGGGCCCGTGCCGACTACACCGGTGGGGTGTACGGGTCCATGCTCGCCGCCTCGGTGGTGGTCGGCGCCGGCGCACTGGGATCGTTCCCGCGCCTGGAGCTGGTGCTGCTGTTGTTGCTCACCGGCGTGGTGTTCTGGGTCGCGCATGTGCACGCCCACCTTTTCGGGGCGCGCCTGGCGGAGCACCGCCTGGACCGTCGGATCGTGTTCGAGGTGTGCCGTGACGAGTGGCCGATCGTCAGGGCGGCGGTACCGCCTGCCCTGGCTGTGGCCGTCAGTCCCCTCCTCGGCCTCGATGTGACGGGCGCCCTCTGGCTCGCGCTCTCCGTCGCCGTGGCCGGCCAGGTGGGCTGGTCTGCGGCCGCGGCGCGGCGTGCCGGTGCCTCGTGGCGCCTGGTGACCGTCACCGCGTCGGTGAATCTGCTGCTGGGCCTGCTGATCATCGCGTTCAAGATCTTTGTGACGCACTGATCTTCCAGATGTATTTGTTTGCTGTGTTTGTTTGCGTGCTCTGGAGCGCCGGCCTATTTGAGGCGCTGCTTGAGGCGCTGTTCCAGGGTCGCGCCGACGGCACGGTCCTCGGCGAGCCCCTCGGGCCGGTGCAGTTGCCGCAGGTGGAGCGCGTGCCGGGGCTATCACCTGTACGGGGTGAGGCCCGCCGGCGGCTTGCGGCGGACGATCGCAGAGTAAGGGCGCAGCCCGCCTGTCCCAGGCCTCCCGGGGGAGAGCAGCTCATGCGCTACGAGATCCGTGTCGACGGACACATGTCGGAGACGCTGACCAAGGTCTTTCCCGAACTGGACCATGTGGTCATGTCCGGCCAGACCGTCCTGTTCGGGCACGTCATCGACGAGGCGCACCTGTATGGGCTGCTGGCCCGCTGCCAGTCGCTGGGGCTACGGGTTCTGGAGATGCGTCAGATGCCGGAGTAGCCCGTAGGCACGGCGAGCGCCGTCCGCTGTGCGCGCTGCGGGCCTCAGAGGCTCGCCGTCCGGATCCGGCCGGAGCGGGCGGCGGCGCCCAGCGCCTCGAAGTCCCGCTCGTTCTGGTCGGCGTAGGCCTGGGCGAATTCGATGAGCGCGCGCTCGAAGCGGTCGCTACCGCCCAGGTAGGCGCCGATGGCGACAGGGTCGCCGGAGCGGGCGTGCGCTCGCGCGAGACTGGCTCCGCACAGTTGCGCGAACAGGCTCAGAAGGTCGGGGTCCATGGTCTCCGGCCGCGCGATGCCCTTCCAGTCCCGCAGTTGGCGCACGTAGAAGTCCCGGCCGCGTCCGTCGAGGCCCACGACGTGGGTCCAGCCCAGGAAGATGTCGCTGGTCGTCTGGATCAACCGCTGACCCGCCACCACGCGGCGGCCCTGGTTGTCGTAGGGGTCGCCGCCCATGTGGGCGGCGAGCACCGATTCCTGCGCCTCCTTGGCCTGCAGCAGCAGGGGGTCGCCGTCGTCCCTGCCGAGGAGGAGCAGGATCCAGCAGCGTGTTCCGACGCTGCCGACGCCCACCACCTTCCGGGCCATGTCGACCAGGCGGTAGTGGCGGAGCAGGTGCCGGCGCTCGGACGACAGGGTTCGCGCGTAACCGTCCACGATGGCCTGGAGTTCTTTCTCCTCCGCGTCCTCGGAGGAGTCCGTGAGCAGCTCCCGGAGCGGGGTGACCAGCGGTGGATCCGGTGCGATACGCCGTCCGTCGGCCGTGACCCGGGTGAGCTTGGCGAAGGCCTGGAGGTGGGTGCGGGTGCGGGCTCGTGACGTCGCCTCGGCCGTGCGGCGCCTGGCCTCCTTGTCCATCGACGAGGCCAGCAGTTCCCGCATGTGGTCGGCGTCGTCCTGCGCGTACCAGATGTCCAGGGTGCGGATGCCGGCGAACTCCCGCATCCGCTGCCGGTAGGCCCGTACGCATGCCCGCACAGCGCCGCTCTGCTCCTTGACGGAGAACCCATTGGCCCTGCCCGCGATCGCGAAGCTGGCCGCCAGCCGTTTGACGTCCCATTCGAACGGCCCGGCCAGGGTCTCGTCGAAGTCGTTGATGTCGAAGACCAGATGTCGTTCCGGAGAGGCCAGCAGCCGGAAGTTGAGCAGATGAGCGTCTCCGCAGAGCTGCACCGTCAGGCCTGTGTCGGGGAGGGGCCCGAGGTCCCTGGCCATGATTGCGGCCGCGCCACGGTAGAAGCGGAACGGGGCCTCGAGCATGCGGCTGTGGCGGATCGGCACCAACTCCGGCAGTCGCGACTCGGATTGACGCCCTATCACCTCGACGGGGTCGGGTCGCTTCTCGTCGGCCTCGAACCGGCCGTGGCAGGAACGCGAGGCCCGTTTGCGCGCGCTCCTGCCGTACGCCGCTCTCTCGGCCGGTGACAGGGATGCCGTGAACGCGCTCGGAATGGCCATGGCTCAGTCCTCCTGAACGGTTTCTCTTTCCCTCGTGCGGCCCCGTCGCTCCGGCGGCGCCCCCCGCGAGTAGCCGTGCGGCGAGGTCGCCGAACCCGGGCGGCGGTGCAGAACGTGGTCGGCGGCGCTGAACGTGGTCGGCGTGGTGGGACGCGTACAGGGGCCGTCCGCGTACATGGGGGCGTGAACCTCCACACATGTCCTCGGGCTCCCACCTCATCGGCTCGGCGGCGGGCACGGATCACCCGCCGGGGGTGACCCGGTGGCCGACGCCTGGAGAGATGCTGGCCCGGTGAGATCTCCGCACACCGCCCCGTCGGCGGTCCGGAAGCGACTCGCCCGATCGCGTGAGGAGGAGCCATGACCATGTCGCGTGATCCGGCACCGCGTACCGAACCGGAACACATGCCCGGCGGGGCGGCTCCCGCACCGGCGGGTGATCCCGCGGACGTGCTGGCCAGACTCGGGCGCTCGTGGGAGTGGATCCTGGGTTCGGCGATCGCGACGCTCGTTCCGGGCGTCCTCGTCCTGGTCTGGCCGGACGAGACCCTGCACGTTCTTGCGGTCCTGATCGGTCTGTACCTGCTGGTGACCGGGGCCTTCCGGTTCGTGGCGGCCTTCGCCCGGGACGAGCACGAGGAACGGCTGCCAGAGCTGCTCCTCGCGGTGCTGTTCGTCCTGGCCGGGGTGCTCTGCCTGAGGAATCCCCTGCAGACCGTCGCCGCGCTCTCGCTGATCGTCGGGATCGTCTGGCTGGTGTCCGGCATCCTCACCCTTTACACCGCCATCGCCGCCAAGGACCTGCCTCACCGAGGCTTCGTCGTGGGTGCCGCGGTGATCGCCGTCCTCGCGGGGATCGTGGTGCTGGCCCTGCCTGCCGAGTCGGCCCGGGCTCTGACCCGGCTGCTCGGCCTCTGGCTCGTCCTGCTCGGCCTGGTCGAGGTGGCCATCGCCTTCGCATGGCGAGCGGCACTCCGCCGGTCCGGCATCGCGGGAACGCACGGCTCCGACGGGACGGTCTGAGTCCTCGGGTGTCCTCGGGTGTCCTCGGGTGTCCACGGGTCGACCCGCGGGCCGATCGGAGAGTCGCCGTGCCGACTGTGCGGGCCCGGGATGCGACCGGCCCTCCCGGCCCGGGATGCGACCGACCGTCTGCTCACCCTCCGCGGGTGAAGCCGACCCGTCCTTGCCTGGGCAGGCTTGAGGCGGCAGAGAAAGGCTGCCGGGCGAACGCCCGGGACGGAGGAAAGACATGAGTGGGCAGATGTACCTCGCGTACGACTATCCGCTGCTGAGCGTCTTCTGGTCCATGCTGTGGTTCTTCCTGTGGATCATGTGGATCGTCCTGCTCTTCCGGATCGTCGTCGACATCTTCCGGGACGACGTCCTGAGCGGCTGGGCCAAGGCCGGCTGGCTGGTGTTCGTCATCGTCCTGCCCTTCCTGGGCGTCCTCGTCTACGTGATCGCCCGCGGCAAGAACATGGGCCGCAGAGAGGCGGCCCAGGTACGCGCGCAGCAGGAGGCCTTCGACAGCTACGTCCGGGAGACCGCCCAAGGCGGTGGCGGCCGGCCCAGCAGTGCGGACGAACTCGCCAAGCTGTCCGAGATACGTGCCCGCGGCGACATCACGGACGAGGAGTTCCGCAGGGCGAAGGAACTGGTCCTCAGCGACCACGGCCCGGCGGCACGGGCGGGTGCCGTCGCCTCCGGCTCCGGTCACTGACATCACCGCACGAGCCTGAAACGAGGTAGCACCATGACCGCGACCCACACCGCGCATGCGCAGACGACCGAACGGCCATGGGCCGAGGGCCTGACGGTCTTCGCAGCCGTCATGCTCGTCATCGCGGGCGTACTCGACATCTGCCGGGGCGTGATGGCGATCGCCGAGGACGACGTCTTCGTCGCGACACGCAACTACGTCTTCGAGTTCGACCTCACGAGTTGGGGCTGGATCCACCTGGTTCTGGGCGCCCTCGCCGTGATCGTCAGTTTCGGACTCTTCCAGGCGACACTGTGGGCGCGCGTCGCCGGGGTGGCCATCGCCGGCCTCATCATCATCGCCAACTTCCTCTCCCTGCCCTACTCGCCTGTCTGGTCAATCGTGATGATCGCCTTCTCGGCGTTCATCATCTGGGCGCTGTGCGTGGTCCGGGCGGACGAGTCCACCGAGCCTTTCGAGGGTCCGCCGCAGGACGTGTGACCGAGACACGCTGAACGACACGTCGTGAAGGGGGCCTGCCGGGAGGCCGCGCCGCGCTAGCCGCGGCGGGGCCGGCGCAGGGTCGAGTCCCGTACGGTCAGGCGGTGGGGCACCATGACCGGGGCGTGGGCCCCCGGTGATTCGATGGCATCCACGAGCGCGGTGACCGCAGCCTCCATGGCCAGCCGGGGGAAGAGGCTCAGCGTGGTGACCGGCGGTTCCGTGTCCGTATAGACGGGGTCTTCGCTCATGCACGCGACAAGGAGGTCGTCGGGCACCCGCAGACCGTGGTGCCGGGCCGCGTCAAGCAGTGAGCGTCCCGACATGCTGTAGATGCCGTAGACGGCGTCCGGACGGTCGGCGTGCCCCAGCAGTGTGTGTGCGGCGGGGTCGGAACCCACTCCTGGGACGAGCGGCGCCGACAGCGGTTCCTGGCCGTGCTCGGCACACCAGTCCTGGTAGGCCTCCAGACAGACCCATGAGTAGTACTCGGGGCCCGGGCCCGCGATCAGGGCGATCCGGCGGGCGCCCTGATCCGCGAGGTGATCGAGGACGGAGCGTACGGCCAGGGTGTGATCACTGCCCACCCAGCGGTCGCCAGGGCGGCCGTCCACCGGTCGGCCGACGAAGACCAGCGGTGTCCCGGCCCGACGCAGGGCGTCCGTGAGGGAGTCCTTGGCCGGCGCGTCGATCAGGACCACGCCGTCGAGGTCGAGGGCTTGCCCGCTGCCCGGCGTGGACGGCAGCACGCTGAGCGCGTAGCCGTGGCGGTGGGCGACGGACGTGGCGGCGGTGACGGCCTGCGCGTAGTAGGCCACGTTGACGAAGTTCCACGCCAAGTCCCGGTGCGTGGGCACCGCGAGGCCGAGAGTCCCGGTGCGGACGTGCGCCTCCCGGGTCGGGTAGCCGAGCAGCGAGGCGATCTCCAGTACGCGGCTGCGGGTCGTCTCGGTCATACGGCCCGTGCCCTTGAGGGCGTGCGACACGGTCGCCGTCGACACCTCGGCCGTCCGCGCTATGTCCACGATTCTCACCGCATTCATCATCCAAGAATACGGATCCCATTGTTACAGCGGCAGTCCACGACTAATTCCGTTTCCAAGTCGTACTTGTGGTTAACCACGTAACCAATGACCGTTTGAGCCAACAACTCCGGGCGACATCCTGGTGAAAGGACGGTCATGACCCAACGGACCGATCGCAGAACATTCCTCGTCGGCGCGGGCGCTGCGGCGGCAGCCGCCGCCTTTCCCCTCACGGCTGCCACGCCTGCTTCCGCCGCCACGCCGGCCCCCACTTCCACGCGGCGTCGCTCGGCGGCGACGGTACTTCACAGCGGGGTGATTTTCACCGGGAGACCCGATTGTCGTCCCGCGCAGGCACTGGCCGTCGGCCGTGACGGGACCATCCTGGCCGTCGGCTCCAACGGCGAGATCCGCCGGTTCGTCGGCAGTGACACCGAGTCGGTCGACCTCAAGGGCGGCTTCGTCATGCCGGGCCTGCACGATGGGCACGTCCATCCCGTCTCCGCGAGCCTTTCCCTGCACACCGTCTCGCTCGGCGACGCCCAGCTGACGATCGCGCAGATCAGGTCCGTCATCACCTCCGCCCTCACGGCGTCCGCCGACCAGGAGCCCGACGGCTGGCTTCAGATCGGCATGTGGAACTCCAGCGGCGTCCTGCCGGCCGGGACCGTCGTGACCAAGGCCGACCTGGACTCGCTCGCCACCCAACGGCCCATCTACGTCCGCTCCTCGGACGGCCACAACGCCTGGGTCAACTCCCGTGCCCTGGCCGTGGCGGGGATCACCAGGAGCACCCCGGACCCGGACGGCGGGACCATCGTGCGCGATGCCTCCGGTGAGCCCACCGGCCTGTTGAAGGACACCGCCGGAAGCCTGGTCGGAGATGTCATCCCGGATTCCACCCCGTCCCAGCAAGTGGCGGCGTTGGGCGAGGCGTTCGCGATGCTGGCCGCCGCCGGGGTGACCTCGGCCATGGACGCCGCGACCGGAGACGACTCCGTCGCGCTGTACTCGGCCCTCGCTGCGGCGAACAAGCTGAAGCTGCGCACGCGCCTGGCCTACCGCCTCTCCGCCGAACAGGCCAAGGACCCCCGAGCCGCCCTCGCCACGCTCCGGGCCTTCAAGAAGAATCTGGCCGGCTCCGACCTGGTCACCACGGGCACCGCCAAGGTGTTCATGGACGGCGTCATGGAATACCCGGCGCACACCGCCGCGATGCTCGACCCCTATCTGGTCAACACCGGAACCGACGCCCACCCGCACTGGGAACCCGGCACCGACCGCGGCAACCTCTACTTCGACCAGGACACCGTCACCAACCTCGCCCTCGTACTGGACCCGGCCGGCTGGCAGATACACGCCCACGCCATCGGCGACCGCGCCGTACGCACCGCGCTCACCGCGTACGAGACGGCCTTCCGTCACGGCGGACGGCACCGCGACAACCGGCACACCCTCGCGCACATCGAGCTCGTCGCCGCGTCCGACATCCGCCGAATGGCCCGCGCCCGCGTCCTGGCCTGCCTCCAACTCCAGTGGACGGAGTACGACTCGTACACCACCGACTCGCTGCTGCCGTACATCGGCGCGGGGCGGCAGGCCCGCATCTACCCCGCGCGCGCGATGGAGCGGGCCGGGGTCCGTCTGACCGGAGGCACGGACTGGCCGGTCGACGACTTCAACCCCTGGCGCCCGGTCGACTAGGCCATCACCCGCACCGGTCCGGACGGCACCCCGGCCTTCCACCCGGAGGAGGGCCTGTCCAGGCTCAGTTCGCTGCGCATGCACACCCTGGGCAGCGCCTACCAACTGCACCAGGAGCACCGCACCGGCACTCTCGAAGTCGGCAAGCAGGCCGACCTCGTCCGCACGGACCGCGACCTGCTCAAGATCAAGGCGAGCGAAATCCACGGCACCCAGGCCGAGTTCACCATGATCGGTGGCGAGATCGTCCACGACGCCGGTTCGACGACGGCGGCCACACGGACGACGCACGCATCGATCGCCGCGGCGAAGACCCTGCGCGCCACCGGAGCCGTATGCCGGCCGAGCCACTCGCACGCGGCCTGCGGACATTGACCGCGGCTGTGCACCGGTAAGTAGCCGCACAAGGAACGGACTTCACCTCGGCCAGGGCGGGACGGCAGTGCTCCGGCACCGCCGCCCGCGTGCGGGCTCGGGAGCGATCTGCATCCTTCTGTTGGGTGAGACGCGTGGACTCGGTTCGTCGGGAGGACGGTTGGCTATGACGACAAGGGCGGTTCGGGCTTTCGTGCCAGAAAGGTGGCGATGGTCCTCCGCGCTCCTTCGCCAGGCTCCTGCAGTAGTTGAGAGGTGACGACCAGTCCGGCCCGGCCCAACAGCGTGACGATCCGATCCGGCGGCTGCAGGTGGGACTCGTAGGACACCGGATGGCCGCCGTACGCATGCGTGGGACGCAGATGTACGTCGTCTCCCACGTGGCCGGCCAACATCAGATGGCCGCCGGGCGCGAGCGTGCGATGGAACTCGGCGAACACGACGGGCAACTGCTCCGGCGGCGTGTGGTGGGTGGAGTAGTAGGCCAGGATGCCGCCGAGTTCGTTGTCCTTGATCGCCAGTGCGGTCATCGACCCCACGGCGAAGTCCAGGCTCGGGTAGGCCTGCCGGGCGAGTTCGATCATCTTCGGGGACAGGTCGATACCGAAGGGGCGTATCCCCAGGTCTGCCAGATGCGCCGTGACTTTGCCGGGGCCGCATCCCAGGTCTGCGACCGGCCCACGGTCGGCGGCCCGCACGACTTCGGCGAACGCGGCCAGCATCGCGCGCGACAACGGATCCAACTCCGTTGGTTTCTGGACCAGTTGTGCGTAGTCGGCGGCGACGGTGTCGTACGACTCCCTGACCGCGGCAAGGTAGGTGGGCTCAGTCACGCGGGCGACTCTAGAGGTGTTGGTGGTTACGAGGGGCAGAGTGCGGCGGTCATCAGGGCGAGGGCCGCGGGGCTTGCGTCGGTGTCGGGGCCCCAGTCGGTCCAGTTCACGGTGACTTGGCGGGCGCCGTCGAGCGAGTGGAAGGAGACGGTGCGGTAGCCGGGGGCGCCGCCGCCGTGGCCCGCGATCGTGCCGCAGGGGAGCGTGGCCGTCTCCAGGCCGAGGCCCCTGCCGGCGCCGCTGGTGTCGGTGGTCATCTCGTGCAGCTCGGCCGGGCGCAGGAGGCCGCCGCTGAGGAGGGCGCGGAAGAAGTGGTCGAGGTCGGCGGTGGTGGAGATGATCTCGCCGGCGGGGCCGGCGATGGACATGTTGACGGTGGTGTAGTCGACCGGGACAACGCTCCTGTCCCCTTTCTCCACCGGTTCGTAGCCGTGGGAGTGAGGCCCGGTGATGAAGGTCGAGGAGCCCGGAAGACGGGTGTCCCGGAGTCCGAGGGGCCGGATGACGCGCTGGTCGATTTCGGTGCGGTACGAGCGGCCGGTGACCCTTTCGACGATCATCCCGAGCACGATGTAGTTCGTGTTGGAGTACTGGTGATCGGTGCCCGGCGGGAACAGCAGCGGGCGGATCCGGTCGCCGTCCTTGACGGCCCGGCGGACCAGCTCGGCGGATGTCCAGGTGCGGAAACGGTCGTAGGGGGCGTCGCCGTCGAGCAGTCCCTCGGTGTATTCGGGCAGACCGCTGGAGTGGTCGAGCAGTTCCCGGACCGTGATCCGGTCGCCTCCGAGGGCGGGGACGAGCCCCGGGAGCCACCGCTCGGCGGTGTCGGAGAGGTGCAACCGCCCCTCGCCCACCAGTTGGAGCACCACGGTGGCGGTGAACGTCTTGGTGACGCTCCCGGCGCGAAAGCGGCCGTCCACGGGCGCCGACTGCCGCCCGTTGAGCCTGGACTTGCCACTGCTGCCGCGCCATACGGCAATGCCCTGCCGTACCTCGGCGACCGCACCAACCGCACCGGTCGCCGTCACCCGGTCCAGCGCCGTCTGTAACGCGGTTCCGTCGGGTACGACGGCGGGCGCGGCGACCGCACTGCCCGCCGTGGGAACCAGCACGCACAACGTCAGGAACGCCAACGCCCCGAATCGTGAGCCCCTCATCCTTCTTCTCCCGCCCTCGCTGTCCCCGTGGTCCGCGTCGTGGTGGCGAGGACGATGCTGCCCGTCCACGCCGACGCGACGGATCCACCCGGGGAACGAGGGGGATTCCCGGATCCCTGGGCTCTCCCACCCCTGGTCCGAGGCCGGGGGTGCACCTAGGGGTGGCCGCGAACGCGCGCGGATGACCGAGCCCGGCGGAGTGGGTGAATTTGATGCCATGGAGGATTGCCAGGATCGTCGTTCCGATATATCGTTGACGCATCGCGACCGATCAACGATGGAATGGAGTGATTGCGATGCGTTCCCATGGACAGGAATTCGGATACGAGCGTGGACAGGGAGAAGGCGGGTCCGGCCATCGGGGTCGGGGCGGCTTCGAGGGGCGGCGCAGGGCTTTCGGGCCCTTCGGACCGGGTGGTCCCGGTGGCCCCGGCTTTGGCGGACCGGGCTTCGGCCCTGGTCCCTGGGGTGGACGTGGCGGCCGGGGCGGAATGAGGGGGAGGGCGCGGCGCGGCGACGTGCGCGCGTCGATCCTGGCTCTGCTCAAGGACCGGCCCATGCATGGTTACGAGATGATCCAGGAGATCGCCGAGCGCAGCGGCGGGGCGTGGAAGCCCAGCCCGGGTTCGGTGTACCCGACCCTTCAGCTGCTGGAGGACGAGGGCCTGATCACCAGTGCGGCCGAGGGCGGCAAGAAGCTGTTCTCGCTCACCGAGGCCGGCCGCACCGCGGCCGACGAGGGCCCCGACGCGCCTTGGGAAGAGGCCGGGCGCGGGGTCGACTGGGAGACGCTGCACGAGATCCGGCAGGCCGGGTTCGGCCTCATGGAAGCCTTCGGGCAGGTCTGGAAGACCGGCAACAAGGACCAGCGCGACAAGGCGCTGGCGGTCATCAACGAAACCCGCAAGAAGCTGTACCTGATCCTCGCTGACGAGGACTGACGAGAGCTGGCGAGGCCTTACGGCAGCGTGCTGTCGTACCTCGTACCTCGATGCGCCCCGCGGAAGCCTTTCCGCGGGGCGCATCTCCGTGTGCGGCCCTGTGTGGCCGGGTGTGCTCAGGTCACCAGCCCGGCGAGCTTGCGCAGCGACTCGTCGAGCGCGGCCGTCGCCGAGTCCTTGAGCTTGCCCGCCATCAGGGAGACGGCCGCGCCGGTGAACTCCCCGTCGATGCGTACCGTCGTGGCCTCGCCGTCGGGGGTCAGGGTGTAGCGGGTGGTGACGTTCACCGACATCGGGCCCTTCCCGCTGATGGCCAGCGTGCGGGCGGGTTCCAGCTCGTCGATGGTCCAGTTGACCTCGGCCGGGAAGCCCATGAGCTTCATGTTCTCCTCGAACGTGGCGCCGGTCTGGAGTGAGGCGGGGCCGCCCTTCGGGAAGTTGGTGTGGGTCGAGTTCCACTCGCCGTACGAGGAGAAGTCCGTGAGTTGCGCCCAGACCTTCTCGGCAGGCGCCTCGATGCGTGCTTCCGCGCTGACTTCGGCCATCCGGCCACCCCTTTGTGTCGGGTGCTGCGTCCGGCGCAGCTACGGTGTCGCGGAAGGTAGCCGCAGGCTCCTCAACATTCAATACTGATGAACCGTCAGGAATGGGCGGAGTGCGGGCTCGCCGCTGGAACGGGCCGAGGCGGAGAATCAGCCCACCCGCTGTATCACCGCCGCGTCGAACAGGTCCCACGCGCGGGGGAAGGGCCCTTCGTCGTGACAGTGCCAGGCCTCCCAGAACAGGTCGGCGAGCAGCGCGTCCCCAGGGGCGTACACCCGGTACACGTACTGCCTGCCGTCGACCGCAGGCAGGGCCACCAGCCAACACCTGCTCTCCATGTCCCTGAGGGACGAGCGCCGGAGCGTCCCGGTTGCGCATGGGGCGCGAAGCGAGAGGGCACGCGCCCCTGGGATGAAACGGCGCGATGTCATCCGTAAGGAGGAGAACCCGCGCAGGCATGCCCACCTTGTGTCGGACGTGAGAATGCTGCCCGCCGGGGATGACCCGGCGCGCAGGGACTGATGAGGTAGGGGTTGTGCCATCCCGTATCCCTCAACAGCCCGCCGCCGAGAGCGGCCCGCACCGCACCGAACTCGATGCCAGGCTCAGCGCCGAGCTGGCTTCGATGATCTCCGGTGCGCGCAGGAGAGCGCTGAGGGACGGGGACAAGCAGATCGACACGGCCCATCTGCTGCACTCACTGCTGGAATCCGACCCTGAGGTGCGCGCGGTCTTCGACAGCGGACCGCAGGTCGCCCGGCTGCTCGGCTACCTCGTGCAGCGCAGCATCGGCTACGGGCTGCGCTGGCAGAGCACCGTCGAGGACTCCGGTGCCGTACCGATGGTGGCCGAGGCGGGCTGGTCCCCGGCGGCGGCCGGTGCCATGGAGGAGGCGTGCGAGCGGGCCGTACTGCGTGGCGACGAGCGGGCCCGCGGCGTCGATCTGCTGGCGGCGGTCGTCGTCGATCCCCAGTCGCGGGCCGTCGAGGTGCTCGGGCGCGCGGGCGTGGACGCCGGGGTGCTGCTGGGGCGGATCCAGGCCGGGTTCGAGGAGTACGTCGGCGGCGGCGACGTGGGGTCCTGAGTTCACTCGCAGTCGCTGAGGCCGGCGTCCAGACGCTGAGACAGGTGTCATCGGGGGTGACGCTCATGTCGCCTCCTGTCATCATGTGCCAGTGCATACGTCTCAGGGCAGTCAGGGCAACCGTGGGCGGGGTATCGGCCTCGGCCTCGCGCTGGCATCGGCGGTTGCCTTCGGCGGATCGGGTGTCGCCGCCAAGCCGTTGATCGAGGCGGGTCTCGATCCGCTCCACGTGGTGTGGCTGAGGGTCGCGGGCGCCGCGCTGGTGATGCTGCCGCTGGCCGTACGTCACCGGAGCCTGCTGCGCAGCCACCCCGCACTGCTCGCCGGCTTCGGACTGCTCGCCGTGGCCGGTGTGCAGGCCTGCTACTTCGCCGCGATCTCCCGGATCCCCGTCGGGGTCGCGCTGCTCGTCGAGTACCTCGCGCCCGCGCTCGTGCTCGGCTGGGTGCGGTTCGTGCAGCGCCGGCCCGTGACGCGCGCCGCGGCCCTCGGAGTCGTCCTCGCGGTCGGCGGGCTGGCCTGCGTGGTCGAGGTGTGGTCGGGGCTGAGCTTCGACGTCGTAGGACTGCTGCTGGCGCTCGGTGCCGCCTGCTGCCAGGTCGGCTACTTCGTGCTCTCCGACCAGGGCAGCGACGCGGGGGACAAGGCTCCTGCCCCGCTCGGGGTCATCGCGTACGGCCTGCTCGTCGGCGCCTTCGTGCTGACCGTGGTCTCCCGCCCCTGGAACATGGACTGGTCCGTGCTCGGGGGCACCGCGGAGATGGACGGGACCGCCGTCGCCGCCTCCCTGCTCCTCGGCTGGATCGTGCTGATCGCGACGGTCGTCGCCTACGTCACCGGAGTGCTCTCCGTGCGCAGGCTCTCGCCGCAGGTCGCGGGCGTCGTGGCCTGCCTCGAAGCGGTCATCGCCACCGTCCTCGCCTGGGTGCTGCTCGGCGAGCACCTCTCGGCGCCGCAGATCGTCGGCGGTGCGGTGGTGCTGGTCGGCGCGTTCATCGCGCAGTCGTCGGCGCCGGCCAAGGCTTCCGAGGGCGCGGTCGCCGCAGGCGCGGGTGACGGTCCGGAAAGCTCCGAAAGGGAGTTGTCGGCCCGTGGGAGCGCCGTCTAGGGTGTCGATCATGCATTCGGACGCACTCGTTCTTCCGCCTCCGGCCGCCTGAGGCGGGCCCTCCGGAGTACATTGCCCGGCTGAGCCGCCGGGCACAACGGTGCTGCCCGCAGACGAGGTCCGAGGACCCTCCCGTTGCCTGTGCCTCCGTGCACGGACGGAGACGTGGTCCTTCCTGAACTTCTGCGTATCTGCGGAGAGAACACGTGTCGAATGCCGTTTCCGGCCTGCCCGTCGGGCGAGGCCTCCTCTATCTGATCGTCGCCGGTGCCGCCTGGGGCACCGCGGGCGCCGCCGCGTCGCTGGTCTACCGGGCCAGTGACATGGGGCCGATCGCCCTTTCCTTCTGGCGCTGCGCGGGCGGACTCGTGCTGCTGCTCGCCGTGCGCCTGCCGCGGCGCCGGGTCAGGCCCGCCGTGCGTGAGCCGCTCAACCGCAAGATTCTGCGGATCGGCGTCACGGGCTTCGGGCTGGCCGTCTTCCAGACCGCCTACTTCGCCGCCGTCGAAGCGACCGGCCTTGCCGTGGCGACCGTTGTCACGCTGGGCGCAGGCCCCGTACTCATCGCTCTCGGGGCACGCGTGACCATGGGTGAGCGGCTCGGCAGGGGCGGGATGGCCGCTGTCGTCGGCGCGCTGTGCGGGCTCGCGGTGCTGGTGCTCGGCAGCGGGGAGGCGACGGTGCGGCCCTACGGGGTCGTGCTCGCGGTCGTGTCCGCGGCCGGGTACTCCGTGATGACCCTGCTCACGCGCTGGTGGGGGCGCGACGGCGGCGCGGACGCGTCCGCTACGACCGTCTGGGCCTTCGCCGTGACCACCGTCTGCCTGCTCCCCTTCGGCCTGGCCGAGGGGATGGTCCCGCATGCCGCCCAACCGGCGCACGTACTGGCCCTGTTGGCGTACATCGCCGCCGTCCCCACGGCCCTGGCATACGGCCTGTACTTCGCCGGGGCCGCTGTCGTGCGGTCGGCGACCGTCTCCGTGGTGATGCTCCTGGAGCCGGTGAGCGCCGCCGTGCTGGCCGTCGCACTGCTCGGTGAGCGACTCACCACGGCGACGCTCGCGGGCACCTTGCTGATGCTGGGATCGGTCGCCGGGCTCGCGGTGGCGGAAGCGCGGAGCGCGGCGGCCGGACGGCGTCAGCCGGAAGGGGAGCGGGGGGAGAAGGTGCTGATCTGACGTGACTGCGGGGGAGCGACGACGGGGGCGGCCCTGCCCTCGTCGGCGCCGCTGAGTCCGTTTATCGGCATCACAGCGCCGCCAGGTAGTCCGGAACCTCGATGCCGGCGGCGAGGTCCACGGAGGGGATCGGGGCGCCGTACCCCCTGGTCAGGGGGAGAACCCCGGTCCAGTGGGGGAGCGAGAGGTCCTCGGGCTCGTCGTTCGGGCCGCCGGTGCGGAGCTTCGCGGAGACCTCGTTCAGGTCGAGGCTGATCACGGCGGTGGCTGCCAGTTCCTTGGCGTTGGCGGGGCGCGAGTCGGACGAACGGCCGGGCACGACATGGTCGACGAGTGCGTCCAGAGCCGTCCGCCGCTCGTCCGGGTCCGTCACCTCGTGGGCGATGCCGTGCACCACCACCGAGCGGTAGTTGATCGAGTGGTGGAAGGCGGACCGGGCCAGCACCAGACCGTCCACATGCGTGACGGTCAGGCAGACCGGCAGTCCGGGATCGGCCTGGCCGGTCATCCGCAGGGGGCGCGAGCCCGTCGAACCGTGTACATAGAGGCGCTCGCCGACGCGTCCGTAGAGGGTGGGGAGCACGACCGGAGCGCCGTCGCGGACGAAGCCGAGGTGGCAGACGTAACCCTCGTCGAGTATCGAGTGGACCAGTTCCTTGTCGTACGCGGCGCGCTTCGCGGAACGGGTGGGGACGGTGCGGTCGGTCGGGGTGTAGGCGGCGGGCTGCGCCGTCCCGGGCTGCGTGCTCGTCTCCGGCATTGCGTTCTCCATTGTACTAGTGCATAATCTTGTTTGTGCTAGGAGAGTATCGGATCGAAGGCCGGGGCGCAGCCGAGATTGCGGCGAGCGTCGAGCGTGCGGTGGGGGCGGGGGAGCTGGAACCGGGGCGACTGCTGCCGCCCATGCGGGAGTTGGCCGCGCAGCTCGGGGTGAATCCCAATACCGTCGCGGCCGCCTATCGCACGCTGCGGGAGCGCGGGGTGATCGAGACCGCGGGCCGCCGGGGCAGCCGTATCCGCGCCAAGCCGGCCACGACGGGGCGCGACTACATCCGGGTCGAGGTGCCGGACGGCGTACGGAATCTGGCGGACGGGAATCCCGATCGCGCGCTGCTGCCCGGCCTCGCCGAGGCGTTCGCGGTGGCGGCGGAGCGGTCGGACCGGGAGCCCGTGATGTACGGGGAGGCGGCTGTCGAGCCGGAGTTGGCGCGGCTCGCGCGCGCCGAACTCGACGCCGACTCGGTGCCCGAGGGCCCTGTCGTCGTCACCTCCGGATCGCTCGACGCCATCGAGCGAGTGCTGGTGACCCACCTCAAACCCGGGGACGCGGTCGCCGTCGAGGATCCCGGCTGGGGCAGTCTGCTCGACCTCGTGCCGGCGCTCGGGCTGCGTGTCGTCGCCATGGGCGTCGACGACGAGGGCCCGGTCCCGGACGACGTACGGCGCGCGCTGGACGCCGGTGCGCGGGCCCTGATCGTCACGGGCCGCGCACAGAACCCGACCGGAGCCGCCGTGACCGGCACGCGCGCGCGTGCCCTGCGTTTCGTGCTCAAGAAGTATCCGTCGACCCTGCTCATCGAGGACGACCACGGGCACCGGATCGTCGACCTGCCGCTGCATCCACTGGCCGGTACGACCCGGCACTGGGCGCTGGTCCGCTCGGTCGCCAAGGCGTACGGGCCTGATCTGCGGCTCGCCGTGCTGACCGGAGATCCCGTCACCATGGACCACGTGCACGGGCGCCAGCGGCTCGGGCCTGGCTGGGTGAGCCACCTGTTGCAGCGTGCGGTCGTGGAGCTGTGGACCAGCGGCGCGGTGGACGTACCGGCCGTGGCGGCGTCGTACGAACGGCGACGCGACGCGCTGATCGGTGCCCTCGACGAGCGGGGTGTCGCGGCGCGGGGGCGCAGCGGGATGAACGTGTGGGTTCCCGTGCCGGACGAGACCGGGGCGGTCGCCCGGCTGCTGCACGCCGGCTGGGCCGTGGCGCCCGGGGCGCGATTCAGGGTGAGCGCGCCGCCCGGTCTGCGGATCACTGTCTCCACTCTCACGCCGGGCGACATCGAGCCGTTGGCGGACGCGGTGGCCTCCGCCGTCGCACCCGCGTCAGCCCGCCATTACGCGTGAGTCATCGGCGTGCCTTGGACTGGGTGAGCGCCGCCCCCGCCAGCACGATGACCGCACCGACCGGTGTCGACCAGGCCAGCGACTCGCCGAGGATCGCGACGCCGGCCGCCGCGGCTACGACCGGGATGAAGTACGTGACCATCTGGGCCGTCGTCGGGCCGACTTCCGCGACCAGGCCGTACTGGATGAGGACGGCGAGACCCGTGCCGAGGGTGCCCAGGGCGGCGATCGCGAGCAGCGGGACGAGCGGGAAGCGGCTCGGCAGGGTGGTGAACAGCGGGGTGACGAGGGCCAGTTGGACGGTGGCAAGGAGCAACTGAGCGCCGGTCATCGACAGATGCGAGTGGCCGGTGCCGGCCAGTGTGCGGCGAATGTAGATCCAGCCGATCGGGTAGCACAGCGAGGCCGTCAGGGCCATCGCCGTGCCCGTGGCGTCCAGGCCGTGGAAGCCCTGCCAGGCACCGAGGACTGTCAGTACGCCTATGAAGCCGATGCCGAGACCGGCGACCCTGCGCCTGGTCGGCCGGTCCTCGGAGAGGGCGACCATGGACAGGGCCATGCCCCAGAGTGGCGAGGTCGCGTTGCAGATGCCCGCGAGGGTGGAGGGGATCGTCAGCTCGGAGTAGGCGAAGAGCGAGAACGGCAGCGCGTTGAGCAGGAGGGCCGCGACCGCGAGGTGCCCCCAGGTCCGTGCCCCGCGCGGCAGCCGCTCCCGCTTCACCGCCATCGCGGTCGCGAGGACCGCGGTCCCGAACACCAGCCGTCCGAGCGTGACTTGGAACGGCGCGTACCCCTCCGTGCCGACCTTGATGAGCAGGAAACTGAAGCCCCAGATCAGGGAGAGGACGCCGAAACGGATCCGCCAGTCGAGGGCGGCGCGGCGGCGGGGACTCTCGTCGGTCGGGGGGACGGTGCGGGCGTGACGACGGCGCTCATGGATCCAAAGATGAGGCAGAACGATCTCGTAGCACAAGCGAGATTTAGAGTCAGATATCTCGTAGCATTGCTTACATGTTGAACCTGGAGCGCCTGCGCACTCTCGACGCCCTCGCCCGGCACGGCTCGGTGAGCGGCGCGGCCGACGGGCTGCATGTCACCACGTCCGCCGTCTCCCAGCAGATGTCCAAGCTGGAGCGTGAGGTGGGGCAGCAGCTCCTCGCCAAGAACGGGCGCGGGGTGCGTCTCACCGACGCCGGTCGGCTGCTCGCCGATCATGCCGCGCGGATCCTGTCGCAGGTCGAACTCGCCCAGTCCGACCTCGAGGCGCAGCGCGGGCAAGTGGTCGGGGAGCTGCGGCTGGCCGCGTTTCCGACGGCCGCGCGCGGGCTGTTCCCCGCCGTGCTCGGTGCGCTGCGGGCCGAGCATCCCGGGCTGCGGGTGCGTTCGCGGGAGCTGGAGCCCGAGCATGGAGTCGCGGGTCTGGTCCGCGGCGATCTCGACCTGGCCGTCGTGCTCGACTGGTACAACAAGCCGCTGCCCGTGCCCGAAGGGCTGGTCAAGGCCACCCTCCTCGACGATCCCGCGGACGTCGCGATGCCCGAGGGGCACCCGCTCGCCGGCCGGGACACGGTCGACCTGGAGGACTTCGCGGACGACGAGTGGATCTCCTGGCCCGAGGGTGAGTTCTGTCATGAGTGGCTGGTGTACACGCTGCGCGCCAAGGGGATAGAGCCCCGGATCGCCCATCTCGCAGGTGAGCATCACACCCAACTCGCCTTGGTCGCGGCCGGGTTGGGTGTCTGCGTCGCACCCCGCCTCGGCCGCGACCCGATGCCGGCCGGGGTGCGGACCGTGCCCGTGCGGCATCGAGTCCACCGGTATGTGCACGCGGTGTGGCGCGAGGACGCCGACCGGCGGCCGTCCATCAGGGCGGCGGTGGAGGCGCTCAGGAGGACGGGGCGGGCGGTGGCCTGAGCCGGGGCGCAACTGACCGAGGGCTACAGCGCGGCGAGCTTCCGGAAGTCCCAGGAAGCGATCACGTCCGGCGTCAGCCGCATCCACGCGTGCCTGCCGTCGTGCGGCAGCTCGTCGAGGCCGAAGTTCTTCCGGGCGAACAGGCGCTCCACCGCGGTGAGTTCGGGGACGTCTTCGCCCGTGCGAGGCACCTCGCCGACGAACTCGACGGTGCCGGACAGCTCGGCGCCCCGCAGCTCGTCGTACTCCTCCCCGGCGTCGACGACCACGGCGACGCGCGGATCGCGGCGCAGGTCGGCCCAGCGTTTGCTGCGGGTGATCGAGTACAGCCAGAGCGAGGTGCCGTCCCAGACGAACCACAGAGTGCTCGCGTGCGGGGCGCCGTCCGCGGAGACGGTCGCGACCCGGCAAGTGCGCTCGCTGCTCAGGAACTTGTCCAGCTCGCCGGGCGTCATCATGATCCTCCGGCCCCGGCGCTGAGTGACGGCCATACGGTCCCCTCTTCTGTGACGTACCCGGTGTACATGGCGGGATCTGGCACCCAAGGTATCTGACGGTGCGTCAGGAAAGCATGGGCTCTCTTCCGTCCTGGCGCAATGGTCGTTAGTCTCGCCCGCTCTGACAGTTCCCGCCCGACAGTGTTGCCCGCTCCGACAGTCTCGCCGCTCCGACCGCCCGCGACCAGGGGGAGCCATGCCGTCGTACGAACAGCTCAGTGAACTCCTAGACCCCGTCACCACCGTGCTGCTCACCGTCGAGTGCCAGCAGGGTGTCGTGGGGCAGGACAGCGCGCTGCCCGAACTCGCCAAGGAGGCGCGGTCGTCGGGGGCGCTGGTGAACGTCGCGAAGCTGGTCGCCGCCGCGCACGAGAGCGGGGTACAGGTCATCCACGCGATCGCCGAGCGCCGCCCGGACGGCCGGGGCGCCAATCGCAACGCCAGGCTGTTCCGCGCGGCCGAGCGGCTCCCCGTACAGCAGTTGACGGGGACCACGGCGGTGCGGATCGTGCCGCCCATCGAGGTCGCCGAGGAGGACTTCGTCGTACGGCGTCTGCACGGGCTGTCGCCGATCACGGGTACCGATGTCGACGCGCTGCTGCGCAACCTGGGCTGCCGCACCCTGGTCGTGACGGGCGTCTCGGCCAACGTCGCCATTCCCAACACCGTGTTCGACGCCGTGAACCGTGGCTACACGGCCGTGGTGCCCGCCGACGCCATCGCGGGTGTGCCCTCCGACTACACCCCCGTGATGATCCGCAACACGCTCTCCCTGGTGGCCACGATTACGTCGACCGACGACGTACTGGCCTGCTTCAAGCGTCCGCGTCGCGTCCCGCGGACGTGAATTCCGCCTCGTACACACGGAACCGGTTCACGCCAGGGTGATCGAGTCCCCGTCCACCGTGATGTTCGCGGCGGCCAGGGGCTGGGTCGCCGGGCCCTTCTTGACACTGCCGTCCGCGGCGGAGAACTCGCTGTTGTGGCACGGACAGGTGATCACGTTGTTCGCGATGCCCTTCACGGCACAGCCCTGGTGGGTGCACTTCGACGAGAACGCCTTGTACGTGCCCGCGGCCGGCTGGGTCACCACCACGCCCTGCGCCTCGAAGACCTTGCCGCCGCCCTCGGGAATGTCCGAGGTCTTCGCGAGAACGGTACCGGCGGCGGAGCCGGAGGACTCGTTCTCCGACCCGCACGCGGTCAGCGCGACGGCGATTCCCGCGGCTCCCACCGCTGCCACGACTGTGCGGCGGGACGGCGCCGAAACGGGCTGAAGCGATTCGCTGGTCATGCTGGTTTCCCCTTTACGGTACGAAATGTCGATCCGCACAGGAGTACGGCCCGGCCGCGGGCACCGTTCAGGGTGAGCGTCCTCTTGACGCGATCGAGATCCTGGGAACGGCCGGCCTGCTCAGATGGACCCCGCCTGGTCCTGGGCAGCCTCCGCGGGCACCGTTACCGGCTGCGGCCCGGGTGCCATGGCGGCGGGGTCGGTGTGCAGTCCGAAGAAGACGCGCCGCCGGCGCGTCGGCCGCATCGAGACCTGGCCTCAACTCCCGGCGTGAGTCGCGATTCGGGCAGGTGCGCCTCGATCTTGGAGATCAGCCGCCCGATAGCCTGGGGAAATGCTCAACGAAGTGATCGCGACCCGCTACATCACGCCCCTGCGTGAGGGCGGTTCGTTGCCCGGGCTCGTGGAGGCCGACGATCTCGGTATGTACGTCATGAAGTTCATCGGCGCCGGGCAGGGCCGCAAGACGCTGGTCGCCGAGGTCGTGTGCGGTGAACTCGCCCGCCGGCTGGGTCTGCGCGTGCCCGGGCTCGTGACGATCGGCCTCGACCCGGTCCTCGGGCTCGGCGAACCGGACCAGGAGGTCCAGGCGCTGCTGAAGTCGAGCGGTGGGCTGAACCTCGGGATGAACTTCCTCTCCCGCGCGATCGGCTTCGACTCCCTCGCGCACCGCGTCAGCCCCGAGGAGGCCGGACGGATCGTCTGGTTCGACGCGCTGGTCAACAACGTCGACCGCTCCTGGCGCAACCCCAACATGCTCGTGCTCCACGGCGAGCTGTGGCTCATCGACCACGGCGCCACGATGATCTGGCACCACAACTGGCCCGGAGCACAGGCTTCCGCCGCCAAGCCGTACGACGCCACCGACCACGCACTCGCGCCCTTCGGGCCGGACATCGCCTCCGCCGCCGCGGAACTGGCGCCCCTGGTCACGGAGGAACTGCTCGCCGAGGTGACCGCCCAGATCCCGGACGAATGGCTCGACGGGGAACCCGGTTTCGACACGACGGACGCCCTGCGGCGGGCGTACGCCGAACCGCTGCTCGCGCGCGCCGCCGGCATCCATGAGCGCGTCAAGGGCATCGACGGCAGCGAGAGCGCCGACGGAACGAAGGGGACCAAGTGAGCGAGCGGGACGTCTTCGAGTACGCGCTGCTGCGGGTGGTTCCCCGCGTCGAGCGCGGCGAGTGCTTCAACGCGGGTGTGCTGGTGTACTGCCGGGCCAAGTCGTTCGTCGCCGCCCGCACGCATCTGGACGAGACGAAGTTGCGGGCGCTGGATCCGGAGGCCGACGTGCCGGGCGTACGGGCCGCGCTGCGCGCTGTCGAAGGGGTCTGCGCGGGAGGGGAAGCGGCAGGTCAGGCGGCGCACGACGACGCCGGACGGCGCTTTCGCTGGCTGATCGCGCCCCGCTCCACAGTCGTGCAGCCCGGGCCCGTGCACACGGGGCTGACCGCGGATCCGGAGTCCGAGGTGGAGCGGCTGCTCGCGCTGCTGGTCAGGTAATGGATCACACGCGCGCGGTGTGACGTTGACACCGGGTGCCAGGGCTTCTAGCGTCACGTCTACCGAAGGTACTAAGCGGTCGCTCACTGGACGGGCGTACCGTGTGAGCCGCAGGGCAGGTCAGGCTGCGGGGCCCATTCGGACCGCAGAGCTTTTCAGGCCGCAGGACAAGTTCAGGCCGCAGGGCTTTTCAAGGGCGAGGAGAACCAGCAATGTCCACCACTGAGCAGCGCGTCGCCGTAGTCACCGGTGCCGCGCGCGGCATCGGTGCCGCGACCGCCGTACGACTGGCCGCCGAGGGCCGCGCCGTCGCGGTGATCGACCTCGACGAGGCCGCGTGCAAGGACACCGTCGAGAAGATCACCGCCGCCGGTGGCAAGGCCATCGCGGTCGGCTGCGACGTCTCCGACGAGGCCCAGGTCGAGGCGGCCGTCGCGCGGATCGCCGAGGAGCTCGGTGCGCCGACGATCCTGGTGAACAACGCGGGCGTGCTCCGCGACAACCTGCTGTTCAAGATGAGCACGTCCGACTGGGACACGGTCATGAACGTGCATCTGCGCGGCGCCTTTCTGATGGCGAAGGCCGTTCAGAAGCACATGGTCGACGCGAAGTTCGGCCGGATCGTCAACCTTTCCTCCTCCTCCGCGCTCGGCAACCGCGGCCAGGCCAACTACTCCGCCGCCAAGGCCGGTCTGCAGGGCTTCACCAAGACGCTCGCCTTCGAGCTCGGCAAGTTCGGTGTCACCGCGAACGCCGTGGCCCCCGGCTTCATCGTCACCGACATGACCGCCGCGACGGCCGCCCGCATCGGCATGGGCTTCGAGGACTTCCAGGCCGCCGCCGCGACCCAGATCCCCGTGCAGCGCGTCGGCAACCCGGACGACATCGCCAACGCGATCGCCTTCTTCACGGGCGAGGCGGCCGGATTCGTCTCCGGCCAGGTGCTGTACGTCGCCGGCGGACCGCTCAACTGAAGCCGGGGGACACGGACATGACCACACTCCCCGAGCTCTCGGGCAAGGTCGCGCTCATCACCGGCGCGAGCCGCGGCATCGGCTACGGCGTCGCCGAGGCCCTGATCGCCCGCGGTGACCGCGTCTGCATCACCGGCCGCAACGAGGACTCCCTCAAGGAGGCCGTCGAGGCACTCGGTGCCGACCGCGTCATCGGCGTCGCGGGCAAGGCCCACGACGAGGCGCACCAGGCCGTCGCCGTCGAGCGCACCATGGAGGCCTTCGGCCGCGTCGACTACCTGGTCAACAACGCCGGTACGAACCCGGTGTTCGGCCCCATCGCCGACCTCGACCTGAACGTGGCGCGCAAGGTCTTCGAGACCAACGTCGTCTCTGCGCTCGGTTTCGCCCAGCGGACCTGGCACGCCTGGCAGAAGGACAACGGCGGAGCGATCGTCAACATCGCCTCCCTGGCAGGCATCTCGGCCTCGCCGTTCATCGGCGCGTACGGCATGAGCAAGGCCGCCATGGTCAACCTGACCCTGCAACTGGCGCACGAGTTCGCGCCCAAGGTGCGGGTCAACTCGATCGCGCCCGCCGTCGTCAAGACCAAGTTCGCGCAGGCGCTCTACGAGGGCCGTGAGGAGGAGGTCGTCGCGGCCTACCCGCTCGGCCGGCTCGGTGTCCCCTCGGACATCGGCGGCGCCGCCGCGTTCCTCACCTCGCAGCAGTCGGACTGGATCACCGGCCAGACGCTGGTGATCGACGGCGGCATCTTCCTCAACGCCGGGGTGGGATGACGTCAGCGCCGGGGCGCCGCGCCTTGACACGGACGGCGCCCCTGTCGACGTAGAAAACGGGCCAGCCTCGACGCACGAAATCGCCCCCTGTGCCGACATACAAGTTGACAGAAATCGCACCCGCGTCAACGCATCGCGGACGCACATCAGCATGACAACGTAGTCACATACGTGCTGATCAAGTGCCCTGCCGGGAACACGGTTCCCCCGGCGGGGTACTGCGGTATGGTCTGCCGTCGTCCCTTGGTACGGCAGATCGAGGAGCGAGCGCGTGTTCAACCGGAATCGGAACCGATCGCTGCGGCAGCTGGCGACGCTGACGTCGATATCCCTGGTGGCCGGGTGCGGCGTCCTGTCCTCGGGCGCGCCGGCGGACGAGGGGCCGATCGTCGTGGGTACGACCAGCGCGCCGAGCACGCTGGATCCGGCGGCCTCCTGGGACGGCTCCTGGGAGCTGTTCCGCAATATCTACCAGACGCTGCTGAGCTATCCCAACGGCTCGGTCGAGCCTGCGCCCGACGCGGCCGAGAGCTGCAAGTTCACGGACGCGTCGAATCGTACGTACAGCTGTCGGCTGCGTGCGGACATGAAGTTCTCCGACGGGGACAAGCTCGACGCCCGGGCGGTCAAGTACTCGATCGACCGGATCAGGACCATCGGTGTGGTCGGCGGCCCCGCGGGACTGCTGGGCAGCCTCGACCGGGTCCAGGCTTTGAGCGACCGTGACGTCGTCTTCCACCTCAACCAGTCAGACGCGACCTTCCCGTTCGTGCTCGCCACGCCCGCGATGTCGATCGTCGATCCCGATGACTACCCCCTCGACGCCCTGCGCAAGGACGGCCACGTCTCCGGGTCCGGGCCCTACATCCTGCGGTCCTACGAAGAGGGCAAGCAGGCCGAACTCGTCGGCAACGACCGCTACAAGGGCTTCGCCGACCGCAAGAACGACGCGGTGTCCATCCGCTACTTCCAGGACTCGGCGCAGATGGTCGCAGCTCTCCGCGACAAGGACATCGACGTCACCTACCGCGGCCTCGCGGCCGCGGACATCGTCTCCCTCCGCGGGCAGGACCGGGACAAGGGCATCCAGCTCATCGAGGGCGCGGGCACCGAGATCAGCTACCTGGTGTTCAACCCGAAGGACAAGTGGGCCGCAATACCCGCCGTGCGCAAGGCCGTTGCCCAGATCATCGACCGGCCGGCGATCGCGAACAAGATCTACAAGGACACCGTCGAGCCGCTGTACTCCATGGTCCCGAAGGGGCTGACCGGCCACACGGTGGGCTTCTTCGACGACTACGGGTCCCCCAGTTCGTCCAAGGCACGGCAGTTGCTCCTGGAGGCGGGCATCACCGAGCGCGTCCCGCTCACCTTCTGGTACACGACCGACCGCTACGGCTCCGAGACGGCACCCGAGTTCCGGGAGCTCAAGAGGCAGTTGGAGGACTCCGGCCTGTTCACGGTCACCCTCAAGAGCCGTCCCTGGAAGACGTATGAAGAGGGCTACCGCAAGGGCGAGTACCCGGTGTTCGGGCGAGGCTGGTTCCCCGACTTCCCGGACGCCGAGAACTTCATCGCGCCCTTCGTGGGCGAGGAGAACGCGCTCGGTACGCCGTATCCGTCCCCGTACATCACCAGCAACCTGCTTCCCGAGTCACGCCGTGAGACCGACCGCGGAGCCGTGGTCAAGGAGTTCGAGGAGGCCCAGCAGATCCTCGTGGACGACGCCCGGCTGCTGCCGTTGTGGCAGGGCAAGCAGTACGTGGCCGCGAGCGAGGACATCTCGGGTGGCGAGGTCGCCCTGGACCCGTCGACGATCATGACGATGTGGGCGCTGTACCGGAAGACCAGCTGGTAGCGCGGAGGCTCGGACCCGGATGCAGCGCGGGGCCCGGACTCGATTGTCAGTGGGCGGCGGTAGGTTCTGTGGTCTGGAAGTGACCGCACATCGGAGGAAGTTGACGTGACCGATATCGCCATGCTGCCCGAGTCCTGGCGCGACGTCCTGGGCGACGAGCTGCAGGAGCCCTACTTCAAGGAACTCACCGAGTTCGTCGAGGAGGAGCGCGCGAAAGGCCCCGTCTATCCGCCGCGGGAGGAAGTCTTCGCCGCGCTCGAAGCGACACCGTACGAGCGCGTCAAGGTGCTGATCCTCGGTCAGGACCCGTACCACGGCGAGGGCCAGGGGCACGGTCTGTGCTTCTCCGTCCGCCCCGGTGTGAAGACCCCGCCCTCACTCCGCAACATCTACAAGGAGATGAAGGAGGAGCTGGGCACCCCGATCCCGGACAACGGCTATCTGATGCCGTGGGCCGAGCAGGGCGTGCTGCTGCTCAACGCGGTGCTGACGGTGCGCTCCGGTGAGGCCAACTCGCACAAGGGCAAGGGCTGGGAGAAGTTCACGGACGCGGTCATCCGGGCCGTCGCCGCCCGGCCCGACCCGGCGGTCTTCGTCCTCTGGGGCAACTACGCACAGAAGAAGCTCCCGCTCATCGATGAGGAGCGGCACGTGGTGGTGAAGGGGGCTCACCCCTCGCCGCTGTCCGCGAAGAAGTGGTTCGGCTCGCGTCCGTTCACGCAGATCAACGAGGCCGTGGCCGCCCAGGGCCACCAGGCGATCGACTGGCGGATTCCGGACCTCGGCTGAAGGCTGACGGCTGCCCGCTGGGGCCTCCGCCGGGCCAGGACCGTCACCGGCCTGGTCCAGCGGAGTACGGAGGCGCCTGAGCGTGATTGTCAGTGGCTGCCGTTAGCGTCGTTGGCGTCGTGATGATCAGTGACGAGCCTGTGGAGGACGCGATGGCGGAGCAACAGGAGCAGGCGGCGCCGGATGCCATGATGACCCGGATCGGGCAGGTCATCATGTTGCACCACGGCGGTGACCGCGAGGAGGCCCGGGGCCGCTTCCTGGACCTGTGGGCGGAGATCGGCGAGGACGGCGACCCCCTGCACCGCTGCACGCTGGCGCACTATATGGCCGACACGCAGGAGGATTTCTCGGACGAACTCGCCTGGGACCTGCGGGCGTTGTCGGCGGCCGAGGAGCTCACCGACGGGCGGATCGCCGAGCACCACGAGTCGCTCGCGGTCCGCGCGTTCTATCCGTCCCTGCATCTGAATCTCGCCGCCGACTATGTGAAGCTCGGCCGCACCGAGGCCGCCCGCACCCATCTGCGCCGGGCGCGCGGTGCGGTCGGCGCCCTCGGGGAGGACAGCTACGGGGACGGTGTCCGGGCGGCGATCGGCCGGCTGGAGCTGCGGCTCGACGGGGACGGGACTCCGGGGCAGGGCGAGGGGCCCGGGTCGTTGGGCGGCCCCGGTCCCTCGGGCGGGCCCGGAGGGGAGACGCTGGGGCCGCCGCGACGGCGGTCCTGAGGGAGGGGCCGGGGGTACGCGGGGCTTCGGGGTACCCGGGCAGGCGGGTGCGCGGGACTTCGGGGAGCCTGGGTACGAGGCTCCACGGGTGCGCGGGACTTCCGGGTGCCCGGGGGAGGGCGCGCCGGAAGACGCCGGTTCCGTCAGCGGCCGTACGTTCCCTCGCAGATGACCGCCTCCGGGCTGTCCGCCGTCCAGCCCCCGTATTTCCTGCCCAGCGCACACACGTCCGTGGTCGTCGGGACCTCCGGGACGACGGGCGGGACGGTGACGCGCGGCTCGGGGCGTGCGGGCTCGGCCCGCGGGGCGGTGCGGGGCCGGCGTGGAGTGGTCGGGGGCGCCGCGGCGGGCGGCGGAGGGGCCGCGCTGCGTGGTGCGGGCGCACTGGGGGAGGGTTTTCGGGACGGGCCGATGAGTTCCAGAGCCTCCCGCGCCGGTGCCTGCACGATCTGCGGCTCGGCCTGGCCGTCCGGACGGGGCACGGAGGGGCCGGACGGCGCGGGCGGAAGGCCGGAAGAGGGGGGCCGCTGGACGGTCACACAGCCGGAGAGGGCGGTGACAGCCACGGTGACCAAAAGCGTCGCGGTCGTGGTTGATCGATGCACCCGGGCAACTCTGCTGTGTCGGGCCCTCTTTGGGGAGCGGACAAGCGGAGGATGCCCCGCACGGGTGATCCTTCCGCTCCTCCGGAGGGCGCCGGCATCCGTGAGGTGACCCGGCGGCCCTGAGGAGTCCGCCCCCACAGCCGTATGCTTCCCGAGGAGGCCGGACGAGATCCGGCGAGGTCAAAACCGGGACGTATCCCACAACCCGCAACGCACCCCTTGAGGAGACCCCCTGTGAAGGTCGGCTGCATCGGACTCGGTGACATCGCGCAGAAGGCGTATCTGCCGGTGCTGAGCGTGCAGCCGGGTGTGGAGCTGCATGTGCAGACACGCACACCCGCCACGCTCACCCGGGTCGCCGACAGCCTCCACCTCCCGCAGGCGCAGCGCCACACCGACCTTGCGGAGCTGCTGGCCCAGGACCTCGACGCCGCTTTCGTGCACGCGGCCACCGTGGCGCACCCCGAGATCGTCACACGCCTGCTGGAGGCCGGCGTACCGACGTACGTCGACAAGCCCCTCGCGTACGAACTCGCCGACTCGGGGCGGCTGGTGCGGCTCGCGGAGGAGCGGAACGTCAGCCTGGCGGTGGGCTTCAACCGGCGTCACGCGCCCGGGTACACACAGTGCGCCGACCACCCGCGCGAGCTGATCCTGATGCAGAAGAACCGCATCGGGCTGCCGGAGCGGACCCGCACCATGATCCTCGACGACTTCATCCATGTCGTCGACACGCTGCGGTTCCTGGCGCCGGGGCCCATCGACGACGTGACCGTACGCGCCCGTGTCGAGGGCGGACTGCTGCACCACGTCGTCCTTCAGCTCGCCGGGGACGGTTTCACCGCGCTCGGTGTGATGAACCGGCTGAGCGGTTCGGCGGAGGAGATCCTCGAGGTCTCGGGTCAGGACACCAAGCGGCAGGTGCTCAATCTCGCCGAGGTGATCGACCACAAGGGGCAGCCGACCGTGCGGCGGCGCGGCGACTGGGTACCGGTGGCCAGGCAGCGCGGTATCGAGCAGGTGGTGCTCGCCTTCCTGGACTCCGTGCGCGCGGGCAAGGTGCTCAGTGCCCGGGACGCACTGGCGACTCATGAGCTGTGCGAGCAGGTGGTACGCGCGGTGGAGGAACGGGCCGCCGCAGCCTGAACGCGCGTGCGCCCTCCGCCGCGCACAGGACCGCCAATACCAGCAGGGCCGCGTGCACCGGCCAGTCGCCGAACCGGACGAACGGCGTGACACCCCGTGCCACCGGCACCTCGTACACCATCGTCGTGCTCGCGTCGGTGCCGAGCCAGGAGCCGACGCGCTCGCCGCTCGGACCGTAGACGGCGGAGACGCCGGTGAGTGTCGCGTGCACCATCGAGCGGCCGGTCTCGGCGGCCCGCAGCGCGGCGAGCGAGGCGTGCTGCTCGGGCGCCCAGCTGTTCTGGAAGCTCGAAGTCGACGACTGCGCGAGGAGTACCTCGGCGCCGTCCTGGGCGAGATGGCGGCTCATGTCGGGGAACGCCGACTCGAAGCAGATCATCGGGCCGACCCGCAGCCCGTGCCCGACGTTCATCACCACCTGCTCGGTGCCCTGCCTGCGGTCCTCGCCCGCCGCCTTGCCCACGGACGTCGCCCAGCCGAGGACGCTGCGCGCGGGAACGTACTCGCCGAAGGGGACCAGCCGCATCTTGTCGTACCGGTCGCCGGTCGGGCCCTGGGGGCCCACCAGGACCGAGCTCTTGTAGATGCCGGGACGGTCGGAGCGGCGCGCGTCGACGTTCACCAGGACGTCGGCGCCGGTGAGCCGGGCCAGCGCGGCGATCCGGTCCGCCAGGTCGGGCCGGTCGGCGAGGTCGAAGCCGACGCTGCTCTCGCCCCAGACGATCAGGTCGAGGTCCTGTCCGGCGAGCGTGCGGGTGAGCGTCTCCTCGCGCGCGAAGCGCTTCTCGATGCTGTCCGTGCCGTCGACGACTCCGGGTTGTACTACGGCGATCCGGGTCGTGCCGTCCACCTCGGGGCGCGGCGACCACGCCCAGGCCGCCGAGGTCGCGGCGGCGGTGGCGACCAGGCCGGCCACGGCGGGTATTCGGGCCTGGCGCACCGAGACGAGCACGGCGACGGCGACGTTGACCGTCACCACCAGGAAGCTGAGCAGCCACACCCCGCCGACCGAGGCGAGCCGCAGCGCGGGCCCCACCTGCCACTGGCTCGACCCGAGCAGACCCCAGGGGCCGCCCAAGCCCTGCCAGGACCGGACGAGTTCGACCATCAGCCAGCCGGACGGCAGCACCACGAGCGCCGCCGCGACCTGCCCGAGCGAGGGCACACCGCCGAGGAACCGTCGTACGAGCCAGCCCCAGGGGGCCCACAGCGCGCCGAGCAGCGCGGCTATCACCACTGTGAACACATTCAGGCTCGGCAGCAGCCAGTGGTGCACGGCCAGCATGAAACCGAGTCCGCCGAGCCAGCCGTCGTACGCCGCCCCCTTCGCCGTCGGGGCGGAGCGGACCAGCAGGATCCAGGGCACGAGGGCGACGTACGCGAACCACCACAAGGAAGGGGCGGGGAAGGCGAACACGGGCAGCGCGCCGGCCAGCGCGGCCAGGATGCCGCGTCGCCAGGGGGAGGTGAGCCATCGCTCGGGCCTGTTCATGCGGCGCCTCCCCTCCCCGGTGCGTCCCCCCAGTGTGCGCGCTGCGGACGATCTCCGACAGGGGGTGTCGGGCCGGGACGCTCGGTTGACGGCCGTTCAGAGTTGTTGGGGGGACGGCACGGTCAGCTGGTGGCTGCGGGCTCCTGACGTGCAGGGGAGGTGCGGCGCCACTTCTCCTGGACGACCACCTCGCGCAGCCGCCAGCCGTCGTACGTACGCACCAGTGCGAAGGCATAGCGGCCGCCGCACACGAAGTCGGGCGCGGTGGAAGCGCTGTCGTCTCCCGTGAACCTCATCGGGTTGATGTAGTCCGCCTGGATCCGGGCGGTGTCGCCGGTGTCCTGTTCCAGCAGCTCGAACCGCACGCGCCGGTTGACGATCAGATGCTGGCGCATCGGGAACAGTCCCACGTTCCGGGAAAGCCATCCCGCGACCTGGTCGGCATCCCCCTCGATTCCACCGGCGGAGCGGTAGTCCGCGCGTCCGTCCGGCGCGAACAGACCTCGGTACCCCTCCCAGTCGCCGTCGTCCACTGCCACCGCGTACTCGGTGACGAGTCCGTCCACGGCGAACCGGTCCATCACGGTCGCGAGCTCCACACGCTGCGTCATTGGATCAGTGTTGGCTACGGAGCGTGCCCCGCCAAGGGGCTAAGCGGTGATATTCAGTGGTCATCGGGTCCGGCGGCCGATCGGCCTTGCGCGCAGCGGGGGTTGGCGCTGTCGGGCGTTTCCTATACTGACCGGATGATCACCGTACCGGTCAGCGCGCTCGAAGTGGCCATGGTCCAGACGGGCGCCCGAGCGGCGGACACACTGCGCGACACCACCGAGTTCGCCAGACGTCTTGAGGAGCTCGGATATCTGCGGCTCTGGTACGCCGAGCATCACCACTCACCGGCCATCGGAGCGTTCCCGCCCGTCGTCCTGACCGCCCACGCCGCCGCGTTGACGTCGTCCATCCGGCTGGGCTCCGGGGGCGTTCTCGCTCCGAACCACGCCCCGATCATGCTGGCCGAGCAGTTCGGCACGCTGGCCGCACTGCACGGGGGACGGATCGACCTGGGCATCGGCCGTGGCCCGGGCACCTTCGACGACTCCACGGCGCGGGCACTGCGCCGCGGGGCCGGTCCGACAACGGACGACGAGTACCGCGACGACGTGTCGGCGACTCTAGGCTTCCTGGTGGACGAGGTCGCGCTCGACCCGCTCCCGGAGCCGTGGCTGCTGTCGTCGAGTACGGCCGGTGCCGCGCTCGCCGCGGAACTCGGACTGCCGCTCGCCTTCGCCCATCACATCCGGCCCGACAACACCCTGGCCGCGCTCAAGCACTACCGCGAGCGTTTCGCCCCCTCTCGCTGGTGTGCGCGCCCGCGTGTGCTGATCTGCGTGGAAACGGTGTGCGCCGAGACGGAGGAGGAGGCCACCCGGCTCGCCGGCCCGATGGTGGTCGTCAAGGCCGCACTCCTCAAGGGACGGGGCGACCTCGCCTTCCCCACGCCCGAAGAGGCGGCGGCCCACTCGTTCACCGAAGAGGAAGCGCGGGCACTGACGGGCTTCCGCGCACAGCAGGCATACGGCTCACCCGGCAGCGTGGCGAAGCAACTGGCGAGCCTGGTCGACGCGACCGGTGCGGACGAGCTCATGCTGGTGACGCCCGTCTATGCACTGGCCGACCGGCTTAGGTCGTACGAACTCGTGAAGCAGCACGTCGCGACGTCGACGGCGGCGTAGCCGGGCTCAGCCGCCGAGCGCTGCTCGGTATTGCCGCTAAGGCCCGCTCATGAAAGCAGTTGGGCGCAACCGGTACGGGCCCTCGGCCGTGGTCCGGATGGCCGAGGTGTGCAGGCCCTCGATCGGGGACCGCGACGTGCTGGTGAAGGTGCACGCGACGACGGTCAACCGGACGGACCGCGCGTACCGGGCCGCCAGGCCCTTCTTCTTGCGCATGCTCACCGGCCCTGCCCGGCCGCGGCGGACCGTGCTCGGGACCGAGTACGCGGGAGTCGTGGAAGCGGCCGGGAGCGGCGTCACGTCCTTCACGGTCGGCGACCGGGTGTTCGGGTACAACGGGGGCGCGTTCGGCACCCACGCCGAGTACCTGTCGGTTCCGCAGGACGGGCCATCGCGACCATTCCGAAGGGCGTGACCTCTCGAGGAGGTCGCTCCCGGGACCGAGGGCTCGCACTACGCCCTGGCCTTCATCGGGAAGGCGGGCGTCCGAGCCGGGCAGGACGTCCTCGTCCACGGCGCGACTGGCGCCATCGGCTCGGCGGCGGTGCAACTCCTCGGAGTTGGGCCCCTGATGCCAGAACCTGCTCCTGCCGCTCGTCACACCTCTGCGCCGCGGCAGGAAGGTCAAGTTCCCCTTCCCGAAGCAGGATCAGGAGATGATGCGGCTTTTCCGGGACCTGATCGAGGCGGGCGAGTTCAGGCCGCTCATCAACCGTCGGTACCCGTTGGAGGAGATCGTCGACGCCTATCGGTATGTCGAGACCGGTCAGAAGGCCGGCAACGTCGTGATCACCGTCGTACCGGCGAACTGACCTTGGGGCGGGGCCAGTTCGCCGGCGTCCGGACTCCGGCTGAGCGTCGGCGGGCAACCAAGGCTGTACCGACGTCAGTTCGTGTAGTCGACCTTGGACCAGTCGACCCCCTCACCCGCGTACCAGTTGATGCCGGTCACGTCCCTTCGTGTGCCCACCTGGAAGCCGGGCTGCGCGATCCAGAGCCAAGGGGCGTCGTTCGCGATGATCCTGGAGCAGCGCTGGTGCTCCTCGATCCGTTGGTCCCAACTGAGTTCAGGGCGGCCGGCCTCGACCAGGCAGGCGTCGGCCTTTGCGCTGCTGTATCCGCCCCAGTTGTTGGAGCTCTTCGACTGGTAGAAGACTCCGAGCGCGTAGGCGGGGTCCGGCGAATCGGCCCCGAAGCTCTGGAAGAACATCGGCCGCTCGCCACCGAACAACGCGCGCGTATACGTCGAGGGCGGGAGCGCTTCGAGTTCGAGTGTCACTCCGACGTCTCCGAAAGCGCTCCGGAGCTCGGCCCCGACGGGCTCTCCGAGCGGCTCCGCGGTGCTGTAGGCCAGCGTCGTCGTGAAACCCTTCGTATGGCCTGCCTCCCGCAGCAGTTCGCGTGCTCGTTCGGGGTCGTAGGTGTACGGGTGGAAGTAGGGGTCGAATCCGGCCGCGTGATCCGAGATGGGGCCGTGGGCCGCCCCGGCGAACCCTCGGTAGACCTTCTCGATGATCCGCTGATAAGGCGTCGCGTAGGACAGGGCCTGTCGGACCCGGACGTCGTCCAGTGGTGGGTACTTCGGGTTCATGGGGCTCGAGTGAATGACATAGCCCTGGAAGTTCCAGAGGTGCATGTCCTTGCTGTTCTGCAGCGTTTGCATGTCCGCGGGCGACAGGTACTGAGCGACCTGGGCTTCCCCGGTCATCAGCGCGGCGAGTCGGTCGGACGACTCCGGCACCTGCTTGAACGTGATCTGCTCGATCGCGGGAGGGAAGGGATGCTCTTTGTGGGCCTCCCAGACGACTTGGCGCCCAGGGCTGAGCTCGGTGAGTCTGTACGGACCGAAGCCCACGTCGTGGCTCTTCAGCCAGCGCTTCGCCCAGGGATCGTCCGAGGTCGCATGGCTCTTCGCCAGCTTGGAGTCGACCATCGCACGCCAGAACTCGCTCATCGTGAGAAGCAGGTCAGGCCCCGGCTCCGCCAGCTCGATGCGGACGGTGTAGCGGTCGAGGACCTTCACATCCTCCGGTCGCTCGATGGTGGCGAGGGTGTTGTAGAAGCTCGTGATGCCTTTGACCGCGAAGCTTCGGTCGAAGGTCCACTTCACATCGGCGGCCGTGAACTCGTTCCCTGCGTGGCTCGGCCAGTTCTTGCGGAGCGAGAACGTGTACGTTCTCCCGCCGTCGGTGACCTCCCAGCCCTCGGCCATGCGCGGCTCGGTGATGTCCTCGAAGTCGCCGGCCTGCCACGCGAGGTCGAAGCCGCCCGATTCGCCGGGCGCCGGGATGGCCTTCCAACGGGTCAGCCGGTCGTTGAGGTTGAAGACGTGGTCGTACACTTCCTTGCCGAACACGAGTTCCCAGTCGAGGCTGGGAGGTGTCGTAGCCGCCGCGACGACCAACTTCTTGGACGGTGTGGCTCGGCCGCCACAGCCCGCGACCAGCGATCCTGCGAACGGCATACCTATCACCGCCGCAGTGGACTCCAGGAACGACCTGCGGGTCACCGCACGGTGGAAACCGCCGGTGGGCGGGCCATTGGGCTGGTCCGTCATCGAACCTCCTCGCCCGGGCATTAAGGACGATGACCATCCGGACGGGAGAGGGCTCGGCGCGTTGCGCTCCGCCGGGCGAAGCCGGTTGTTCTCGGACAGTGCCTCCGGTTCGGGAGCACCGCCGAGAGGCCGAATCCCCGCCCTGGGGCCCCCTCTTGACCGATTCCGCCACGCTAGCGCACCGTGCACCGACGTCCAAGAAACGCGTCTTTCTCTGGCAGCGGCGAAGGAGGAGACTTGTCTCGTTCCATACCGGAGTTGAGCATGCGGCCTCGGCAGATTCTCACCGTGGCGATGGTCCTGGGGTTGACCGTTGCCGGGTTCTTCGGTGCTCGTCTGCTGGGCGAGCGAGACGCGCAACGCGATTCCCAGCACCGCGCCGAACTCGCGGCCGCGCAGATTCGCGAGCGCGTCGAACAGGGGTCCGCCCTGGCAGAGAGTCTCCGCCGGTTCATGGCGAGCGCCGCAGGGAACCAGATCACGGGCGGGGAGTTCGAAAGCAACGCATCCAGATGGCTCGGCCCGGCAGGCTTCCCCACCGCAGCGTGGGCCGAACAGGTACCCGCTGCGAGCCGTGCCGCTTACGAGCGCCGGATCGGCCATCCCATCGTCACCCGCGACCCGCGTCTCAGGATCGTGCCGGTCGGACCGCAACCTTCGTATCTGCCGGCGACCCTGGTCTCAGGTACCCCTCCGGTGACTGTGCCAGGGATCGATCTCGGCAACGAACCGGGCGTGGCCGCGGCGGTCACCCGCGCGAGTGGGCTCTATGAGGCAAGCGCAACTCCGCTGGCGACCCTACGAGACGGTACGAAAGGGCTCTTTCTCGTCAGGTCCGCCCCGCGCTTCAGCGAGGGAGGCGTCGAACCGGGGTTCGTGATGTTGTTCGTATCCGAACTCTCCTTGCGCACAGCGGCCACGGACTCGGTGCCGCTGCAACTCACCGTCGGCGGCACCGCTGCTGGAGATCTCGGTGGGGCGGCGGCCGTACACAGCACGTTCACGATGGCAGGACAGCGGTTCGACGTCGCCGCGCCGCAGGAGTCGGTGCACGGGGCCGCCGCGTTCCTGCCCTGGATCATCCTTGCGGCGGGCCTCGTCCTCGCGGCCCTCGCCTGGGTGCTCGGGGTCAACGCGGCGCGGCGAGCGAAGGCGCAGGACGAACTCGACCGCATTTTCCGTCTCTCCTCCGATCTCATCGCGGTCGCCGATTTCGAGGGGCGTCTCACGCGAATCAATCCGGCCGTGGAACAGATACTCGGTTACACGCAGGAGGAGTTCCTGGCGCGGCCGTACCTGGAGCTCATCCATCCGGACGACCGTGAGAAGACTGCCGTACAGGGGGTCAGGATCTCCCAAGGGATGAAGGTCACGGCGTTCGAGAACCGGTTCGTTCGTAAGGACGGCTCGTACCGAGTACTTGAGTGGACATCGACCCCTGTTCTCGAAGAAGGGACCATGTACGGGATGGCGCGCGACGTGACAGATCGTCGGCGGGCCGAGAGCGAGTTGAGGCGGCTCGTGGGTGAGCAGGCGGCGCTGCGGCGCGTGGCGACTCTGGTCGCCAGGGGTGTGCCGCCGGCTGAGGTCTTCGCGGCCGTCGCCGCGGAGGGGGAGAGGCTTCTCGACGCCCAGGCCACAACAATCGGGAGGCTGGAGCCTGACGGGACGATGTCCATCGTGGCCAGCAGCGGGACCGCGCCCGACATACTGCCGGTCGGCAGTCGGCTGAAACTCGAGTCGGGGCTGGCATTGGCCGAGGTGGTGCGGACCGGCCGGTCGGCTCGCGTCGACGACTTCGGCCGCGCGGCAGAATCCGTCAAGGGCAGGGCGCAGCGGTTGGGGATTCGTAGTTCCGTGGCGGTTCCGATCATGGTCGGAGGCGCTCTCTGGGGGGCGATCGGCGCCGGAACGAACGGCGAACAGTTTCCGGCCGACGCCGAGCAGCGCATGACCGACTTCACGGAGCTGCTCGCGACCGCGATCGCCAACGCGGACAGCCGGGCCGAGCTTGCCGCCTCGCGCAGACGGATCGTCGCGGCGTCCGACGCGGCTCGCCGTCGGATCGAGCGGGACCTCCACGACGGCACGCAGCAGCAGTTGGTCTCGCTCGTACTGGATGTGCGGGCCGAGGAGGCGAATGTTCCTCCCGAGAGACACGATCTTCGAGCCTCGCTGTCCCGGTTCGCGACGGGACTGGCCGCCGCGATCGACGACCTCCAGGAGATCTCGCGCGGGATCCACCCCGCGATCCTCTCCGCGGGCGGTGTCGGTCCGGCCCTGCGGACGCTCGCGCGCCGTTCGGCGATTCCCGTCGAGCTCGATGTCACGACGAAAACGCGGCTCCCTGAGGCGATCGAGGTTGCGGCGTACTTCGTCGCGTCGGAGGCTTTGGCAAACGCGACGAAGCATGCGCGAGCGTCGCACATAGAGGTTTCACTCTCGCTGCACGACGGTGGCCTGCTGCTGTCGATTCGCGACGACGGTGTCGGCGGAGCGGATTCCAGCCGGGGCTCGGGACTTGTCGGCTTGCAGGACCGAGTGGAGGCGCTCGGCGGGACGATCAGGATCGACAGCCCGGACGGCGGCGGAACATCGCTCGTCGTCACGCTTCCGTACGAGATCGAACCGGCGAGGACGGAAACAGGCGGCACGACGGAGCAGCGGTGATGTGGCGGGGCACACCGGCACGGGCCGAGGTGAGAGCGCGACGCGTCTGCTGAAGGGGTTCAGCAGCCGGGTCCGAGGGCGCTCGAATTGGGCCTCGGGCTGCGAGTCAGCGGTCGGCCCGATGGCGAACATCTGCGAGGTGACGCCGCTCGCAACGGAGATCCACCGCCTCGTACGTGCGGGGAACGCGACCGCGGGGAGGCGGCGCCGCCCGACGGGAGGCGATCCTCTCGACGACGACATGCCGGTGCATCTGCGATCGTAGAGTGATCCATTAGCGCTGCTGGGAGAGTGTTATGCCACGTCCTGTCACGGTCGTCACGGGAGGCAGCCGGGGGATCGGCGCGGCGACCTGTACGCGCCTCGCGGCGGACGGGCACGACATCGCGCTCGGATACGTCAGTGACGGCGCCGCCGCCGAATGGACCGCCGCCGCTGTCCGGGCCGCCGGGGCGCGCTGTGTCACGGTCCGAGGGGACACCTCCGACGAAGCCGACGTGGAGCGGCTGTTCGACACGGCGGCGGACCGGCTGGGACCGGTGACGGGTCTGGTGAACAACGCCGGGGTGACCGGCCCGCTCGGCAGGCTCGCGGATGCCGACCCCGCCGATCTGCGGCGGGTGGTGGAGGTCAACCTCCTGGGCACGCTGCTGTGTTCGCGCCGGGCCGCCCGTTCGATGGCGGCCTGGGGAAGCGGCGTCATCGTGAACGTCTCCTCGGCGGCAGCCACGCTCGGCAGTCCGGGGGAGTTCGTCCACTACGCGGCCAGCAAGGCGGCCGTCGACGCCCTCACGATCGGCCTCGCCAAGGAACTAGGCCCCGACGGCATCCGCGTCAACGCGGTCGCGCCGGGAATGATCGACACCGAGATGCACGCGGCGATGGGCGATCCGGGCCGGGCCGAGCGCGTCGCATCCGCCGTTCCGCTCCGCCGGGCCGGCCAGGCGGAGGAAGTCGCCGCGGCCATCGCCTGGTTGATGTCCCCTGACGCCTCGTACACGACGGGGGCGGTGCTGCGGGTGTCCGGGGGGCGGTGAGGCAAGCGTCACTTCAACTGCCCGCCCCCGAGGGCCCGTCAGGACTCCGGCCTCAGGCCACCTCGGGAATCAGGCTGCGGTCTCAGGCCGCCTCGATGATCTCGCCGCGTATCGCCTTGGCCCACTCCACGACCAACAGCTCATACTCTGCTCGCTCCTGCGCCGAGAGGGAGCCGCCTGCGCGCATCCACAGCGCGCGGATCTGTTCGTTCACCGCGGCGGCAGACCGCACGGAACCAGAGGCCACGAAGTTGGGGGACATGGTGCAAGCCTAAGGGCAAGGACTGACAGTCCGCTACCAGACGGCTACTCAGGTCGTATGTGGTTGGTCACGGCTGCCGCTTTCACTGCCGCCCGGCGCCACCCGTGAACCCCTGAGGCTCTTCAAGGTCGTCGAGCG
Source organism: Streptomyces sp. NPDC127595 (assembly GCF_042671685.1). Taxonomy (NCBI): domain Bacteria; kingdom Bacillati; phylum Actinomycetota; class Actinomycetes; order Kitasatosporales; family Streptomycetaceae; genus Streptomyces; species Streptomyces sp. NPDC127595. Next base: position 69,143 of record NZ_JBHXWK010000002.1, read on the forward strand.
CCACCCCGAACTTGCCTCGCGCATGCGGGTGTTGGGGGCGGGCCTCCTCGGCCACGGCCGGCTGGGGGGGGCGCTGACCGCGAACTCGTGATCGCCCGCGTCACGGCCCGCGCCGGATGCGCGTACGAGTGGGGCGTCCATATGGCGGCGTTCGCCGAAGCGGCCGGACTCGGTCAGGAGCAGATCACCCGTACCGCGACCGGCGAACCCGACGACCCCGCCTGGTCCGCACGCCAGACGGCCCTGCTGTGTGCCGTGGACGAACTCCACGCCACCTCGCAGTTGAGCGACGGGACATGGGACGGACCGCGGGAGCATCTCGACGAACTCGAAGTCCTGGAGCTACTGGTCCTCGCGGGCTGGTACCGGACGATCGCCTACGTCGCCAACGGTCTGCGGATCCAGCAGGAGCCCTGGGCCCGCCCCCTGCCCGGGAGTTGAGCCCTCGGCACGCCGACTCGGTGGTGGCGTGCCGGAACCGAGCTTGTCAGCCCGCCGACTCCGCGGCGTGCGGGCTGAGCGCGCCCGTCGTCACCAGCGCGATGATGACGATGCCGAGCGCGATGCGGTAGTAGACGAACGGCATGAAGCTCTTGTGCGAGATGAATTTCATGAACCATGCGATGACGGCGTACCCGACCACGAACGCGATCACCGTCGCGAAGATCGTCGGGCCCCAGTCGACATGGCCCCCCTCGCTGGCGTCCTTGAGCTCGAAGACCCCGGAGGCGAGGACGGCCGGCATGGCGAGCAGGAAGGAGTAACGCGCCGCCGCCTCACGGGTGTAGCCCATGAACAGACCGCCGCTGATGGTCGCACCGGAGCGGGAGACGCCGGGGACCAGTGCCATCGCCTGGCAGAGGCCGTAGAGGAGGCCGTCCCTGGTGTTGAGGTCCTGAAGTGTCTTGCGTTCCCTGGCGGCCCGGTGCTTCCCGCCCGTCTCGTCGCGGGCGGCGAGCCGGTCGGCGATACCGATGACGATGCCCATCACGATCAGCATCGTGGCGGTGATCCGCAGATCACGGAACGGCCCCTCGATCTGGTCCTTGAGCGTCACCCCGAGCACACCGATCGGAATCGAGCCGACGATCACCAGCCAGCCCATCTGCGCGTCGTGATCGCTGCGCATCGCCTTGTTCACCAGCGAGCGTGACCACGCCGAGATGATCCGCGCGACATCCTTGCGGAAGTAGATCAGTACCGCGGCCTCGGTGCCGAGTTGGGTGATCGCGGTGAAGGCCGCGCCGGGGTCCTTCCAGTGCGCGAACGCCGCCGTCAGACGCAGATGCGCGCTGGAAGACACGGGAAGGAACTCGGTCAGCCCCTGGACGAGTCCGAGGATGAGGGATTCAAACCAAGACATGAAGTTACGTGGTCCCAGTACTGATCGTGGAGGGGCGACGGGCGCACCGCGCCGCGCCGCTGATCGCGGTGATCACGGGTGGTGTTGAGGGCAGCGTAGCGTCCCCGTCCGACAGTCCTGCCACAGGGGTTTCGTAGGCGGAGGGCGCGGGACGCCTCGGTGGTCGGTCCGGGTGCTGGACGGCCGCGTTCCAGGTGTTGACCTGCGGCTGGGCCGACGCTTACGTTTCAGCAGTTGGGAAAGCGCTTGCTGTCGCCGGGGCTCGCCCGGGTGTCACCAGGCGTTGGCCAACGTCTGACGACCACGTCCGATGGAGTGCTGATCACGCCCATGCGCACACCCCGCAATGCCACCACCCCCGCGAGCTCCCCGAACCGTCTCGCGGCCCCGCTCGACGGCCGCCGTATCAGGGCCGCCGTCATCGGTACGGGTGCCATCGCGCGGGGCAGTCATGTGCCCGCGCTCGCGCGGCTCGCCGAGGAGGGCGAGACGGAGATCGTCGCCGCGGTCGACATCGCCGAGGACGCCGTACGGCAGTTCTGTGCGGAGGCGGGCATTGAGCACGCGTACACCGATCTCGACCGCATGCTCGAAGAGCAGCGGCCGGACCTGGTCGTCATCTGCACGCCGCCGACCCTGCACCGCGAGCAGACCGTTGCCGCGCTGCGCGCCGGTGCGTGGGTGTGGTGCGAGAAGCCGCCGGTCCCGACGCTCGCCGACTTCGACGCCGTCGAGGCGGAGGAGGGGCTGGGCGGGGGACCGTACGCCGCGATCGTCTTCCAGCACCGGTTCGGCTCGGGCGCGCGCCATGTGAAGCGGCTGATCGCCGAGTCGGCCATGGGCCGTCCGCTCGTCGCGCACTGCCAGACCACCTGGTACCGCAACGCCGCCTACTACGCCGTGCCCTGGCGCGGGCGTTGGGAGACCGAGGGCGGCGGGCCCGCGATGGGACACGGCATCCATCAGATGGACCTGCTCCTGGACCTGATGGGGCCCTGGAGCGAGGTGCGTGCCATGGCCGGACGCCTCGTGCACGACGTGGAGACGGAGGACGTGTCGACCGCTCTGGTCCGCTTCGAGAACGGCTCGCTGGCGACCGTCGTCAACAGCGTGCTGAGCCCGGACGAGGTCAGTCGCATCCGCATCGACTGCGAACGAGCCACCGTCGAGCTCACCCACCTCTACGGTCACAGCAACGACAACTGGCGCATCACTCCGGTTCCGGGAACCCCGGACGCCGACGTGGCAACCTGGCGCGACTTCGGTATGGATGTGCCGAGTTCGCATCTCGCACAACTGCGGGAGCTGGTCGCGAGCATGCGCGCGGGCGAACGGCCGCGCAGCAGTGGCGCCGACGGGCGCACCAGCCTCGAACTGATCACCGCGCTGTACAAATCGGCGTTCACGGATGCGACGGTCCGTGCCGGGGAGATCGGTCCGGGGGATCCGTACTACACAGCCCTGCACGGGGGAGCGCCGGGCTGGGCGCCTGCGGTGTCTCGTGGCTCTCGGGTGTCCCAGGAGTCCCAGGGAGTGCCGGCATGACCACGCCTCCGGAGGGCGGCCTGCGCATCGTCCACGCGCACGGCGAGCGCGTGACCATCAGCGAAGCCGGCACCGGCGTCGAGCTGTTGAGTTATGTCTACCGTCCGGAGGCCGCGTGGGAGTCGCCGAAGCCGTATCTGCATCCCCTCAGGACCCTCGCGAACAACGTTGTCACCGACTACCGGCCCCATGACCACCGCTGGCACAAGGGTCTCCAGATGACGGCCTCGCACCTCTCCGGCCAGAACCTGTGGGGCGGCAACACATACGTTCACGGAGAGGGATACCTCCAACTCCCGGAGCGCGTGGGATCGATGGCGCACATCGCCTTCGACCGGGTGGACTCGGACGGCAGCCGCGCGGTCATCTCGGAGCGGCTCACCTGGCATCCGTACGACGGTGAACTGTGGGCCGACGAGGAGCGCCGGATCGAGGTGCACGACGTCGATCCCGAGTCGGATTCCTGGGCGCTGACGTGGACCACCGCGGTCACCAACCGGCGGGAGGTGCCACTGCGCTTCGGCAGTCCGACCACCGGGGGGCGCGAAATGGCTGGCTACACGGGCCTGTTCTGGCGCGGACCGCGGTCCTTCCGCGACGGGCGGGTCATCAGCCCCGACTCCGAGGGGGCCGAGCTGATGGGCCGGCAGGCACCCTGGCTCGCGTACTCGGGGGAACACGACGGCTCCGACGGACACGCGACGCTCGTCTTCGCGCACGCCCCGGAGAACGATCACTCAGGGGAGGCGGGAGCCCACCCGGCCCACTGGTTCGTGCGCAGCCAGCCCTTCGCCGCCGTCGCCCCGTCGCTCGCCTTCTACGACGAACTGGAACTGGCACCCGGCGACACGCTCACCCGCCGCTATCGGGTCGTCGTGGCCGAGGGGGCCTGGGAACGCGAGGAGATCGCGAAGTACCTGGAGGAGCACCCGTGGTGAGCTCGTGGGGCGCACCGGGTGAGGCGGGCCTCGCCGGCCTCCCGGGAGCCGTCGCCGTCTCACACCTGCGCGCCTACGACTGGCCCGCGGCCGACGGCGTCCGCGGCGGAACTCCCCATGTGCACCTGGTCTGTTCTGAGGCGTACGTCGTGACCGGCGGGCGCGGCGAGGTGCAGACGCTGACGACATCCGGGTACCAGGTCACGCCGCTCTCACCCGGCACCGTCGCGTGGTTCACGCCGGGCACCATCCACCGGCTGGTCAACGAGGACGACCTGCGCATCACCGTCCTCATGCAGAACGGCGGGCTGCCGGAGGCAGGCGACGCCGTGCTCACGCTGCCGCCGCGCTACCTGACCGATGCCGAGACATACGCCGCCGCGACGGTCATCCCGGCCGACGCGCCCGAGGAGGAACGGGAGCGGGTCGCCCGGGCCAGGCGCGACCTCGCTGTCGAGGGCTATCGGGCGCTGTGCGATGCGGACGGACCCGAGTCGCTCGCGGCGTTCCACCGGGCCGCGGGCCTTCTGGTCCGGCCCCGGCTCGCCGAGTGGCGCGAGCGGTGGCGGCGGGGCGCCGAGGCGGCAGCCGCGGCCACGGGGCAGCAGCTCGACCGTCTTGAGCGGGGCGACACCTCCCACCTCGGCGACGCCCTCGTACGGACTGAACAGCCGTCCGCGCACGGCCGGTTCGGGATGTGCGGACGGCTCGACGTCTACGATCAGTGAGTGGCCCGGGTTTCGCGGTGGCCGTCCGCTAGGCCGCCGTGGGTCCCGCCACCGTCCAGCCCGGGGCCTGCGGGTGTGCCGTCAGGTCGCCGTGTTCGACTTCCTTGCCGCACTCCCTGCAGACGACCTGCGGGACCAGTTCGTTGCCGCAGGTGTGCTCCAGCACCATGGGCCGGAAGCCGTCCTCCTGGAGGTGCCGGTCGCCCCACGCCATGAGTGTGAGCAGGACGGGCTGCAGTTCCAGTCCGGCCGCCGTGGCCCGGTACTCATAGCGCTTGGGGCGATCGCTGTACTCGACCTTCTCCAGCACTCCGGCGTCGACGAGCCGCTTCAGCCGGGCGGTCAGTACGTCACGCGGGGCGCCGATGTTACGGACGAGCTGGTCGAAGCGCGTGGCGCCGAGCGCCACCTCGCGCAGCACGAGCAGGGAGTACTTCTCGCCGACCAGAGCGAGAGTGGCGGCGATCGAGCAGGGGCGGGCGTCCTTCATGCGACCAGTCTACCGGGTGGGTTGGTTGTTCCAACCCACTGAGCTACGCTGGGTCGCCGGGTGAGTTTGAAATGCAAACTCGTTGAGTTTGGAGATCAGCCATGCGTGACGCCGTCATCGTCGAAGCCGTACGCACCCCTGTCGGCAAGGGCAAGCCGAACGGCTCCCTCGCCCACGTCCACCCCGTGGAACTCCTCGCTCACACGCTGCGCGCCCTCGTCGAACGCTCCGGAGTGGACCCGGCGCTGATCGACGACGTCATCGGCGGGACCGTCGACCAGGTCGGCGAGCAGGCCATGAACACCACGCGGTACGCCGTACTCTCCGCCGGCTTCCCCGACACGGTGCCCGCGACCACGGTGGACCGTCAGTGCGGCTCCTCGCAGCAGGCCGTGCACTTCGCCGCGCAGGGGGTCATGTCGGGCGCGTACGACATGGTCATCGCCTGCGGCGTGGAGTCGATGAGCCGCGTGCCCATGTGGTCGAACGTGCCGGCGGGCAAGGACCCCTTCGGACCCGGAGTCGCCGAGCGCTACCCGGAAGGCCTCGTGCCGCAGGGCATCAGCGCCGAACTCATCGCCGCCAAGTGGGGCATCTCGCGCGACCGGATGGACGCGTTCGCGGTCGGCTCGCACCAGAAGGCGGCCGCGGCCTGGGACAAGGGTCTGTTCGACGCCGAGGTCGCGCCCCTGGACGGGGTGGCCCGCGACGAGTGCGTCCGGCCTGCCACCACCACGGAGATTCTCGGCGGACTCAAGCCCGCCTTCCACGACCCCGGCTTCGGCGAGCGCTTCCCGCAGATCGACTGGTCGGTCACCGCGGGCAACGCGAGCCCCGTCAACGACGGCGCGTCGGCCGTGCTCATCACGTCGGGCGAGACAGCCGCCCGTCTCGGCCTGCGCCCCATCGCCCGCCTGCACAGCTTCGCCGTCACCGGCTCCGACCCGCTGCTGATGCTCACCGGCGTCATTCCGGCCACCGAGAAGGTGCTCCGCAGGGCGGGCCTCACCCTCTCCGACATCGACCTCTTCGAGGTGAACGAAGCCTTCGCGACCGTCGTCCTCGCCTGGCAGCAGGAGACGGGCGCGGACCTGGCCAAGGTCAACGTGCACGGCGGGGCGATCGCGATCGGCCACCCACTCGGCGCCAGCGGAACGCGTCTGACGACCACCCTCGTCCACGCGATGCGCGCTCACGGAGCCCGCTACGCGCTGCAGACGATGTGCGAGGCGGGCGGGCTCGCCAACGCGATGGTCCTGGAGGCCGTGTGAGACCGCCTTCGGCTTGACCGGGGTAGCCGGGGCTAACGGCCGCGCAGGTGGTGGCGCTTGCGCCAGGCCACCACAACTCCGGCGACTGCCGGTACGGCGATGAAGGCCATCGCGATGAGGAAGGCGGGCGATGTCGGTGCCGAGGCCTGGGCGCCGGCGACGACGTACGCGGCGGTGTTCGGGATCGTGCCGAGCGCCGTCGCCAGGAGGAACGGCAGCCAGCCCATCCGGGAGACGGCCGCGCAGTAGTTGGCCGCCCAGAACGGGATGCCCGGGAACAGCCGCGCCGCCATCATCGAGCGGAAGCCGTGGCGGCTGAGCTGTCCGTCCGCCGCCTTCAGCCACCGCCCACGCAGGAGCGGGCGCAGCGCGTCCTGCCCGAGCAGCCGGCCGAGCCCGAAAGCCAGTCCCGCACCGAGCACACTGCCCCCGATGGCAGCGGCGAGGCCGAGCTGGGAGCCGAAGAGCGTGCCCGCCGCAAGGCTGAGCAGGGGCCGTGGCATGAACGCGACCGTGACAAGGCCGTACGCCACCGCGAAGGCTACGACCGCCGCCGCACCGTTGAGCTGTGACGGCCAGCCGTCGGAGAGGAGCCGCTGTGGCTCGAACAGCAGCACACTCGACCCGGCCCCCGCGAGCAGCACCATCAGCAGAGAGAGCCGCGACCAGGGCGAGAGCAGGGCTCTCGTGCAGCGCGCGGCCAGGACGGCTGGTGTGGCGGTCGGACCTGGAGATCTGCCGACGGCGATCTCCGCGGCGATGGCGAGTTCCTTCGCGACGGAGAGCTCCGTGGCGGCGGCCGGGGGAGTGGCCGTGGCGGTGCCCCCAGAGTGGGTGGTGGCATCGAGCATCCGGTGACACTAGCCGAACGAGATGTGTGATCGCCGTATGGTTCGTCTCATGGGCGTCACAGCTTCCGGAACGTCAGGGTGGTCGTTCGAGGTGCCGAACAGCGTCCTGGCGGAAACCCTGTTGAAACGGGTCACGGTCACGTACGCCGCGGCGGCCGATCCGCAGCGGGCCGAGTCGATGCGCTCGTACATGAAGGACATCGCGCCCTTCCTCGGCCTCACCACACCCGAACGCCGCGCCCTGTCGCGGACCGTCCTACTGAACACCGCGCCTCCCGACGAGGCAGACTGCGTCGCGGTCGCCCTTCGCTGCTGGGCGTTGCCGGAGCGCGAGTACCACTACTTCGCCGTCGACTACCTGCACCGTCACGTCAAACGCCTGTCCTCCGGCTTCCTGCCGGTGGCGCGGCATCTCGTCTCCACGGTCTCCTGGTGGGACACCGTCGACGCACTCGCCGCCCACGTGGTGGGAGGCCTGGTGGCCGCCGACCCGAAACTGAAGACCGACATGGACGCGTGGATCACGGACGCCGACCTGTGGGTCGCGCGCACGGCCCTGCTCCACCAGCTCCGCTACAAGGACGCCACCGACACCGAGCGCCTCTTCGGGTACTGCGTCCGCCAGGCCGGGCACCCCGAGTTCTTCATCCGCAAGGCGATCGGCTGGTGTCTGCGTGAGTACGCGAAGACCGATCCGCAGGCTGTACGGGATTTCGTGGCCCGGGAACGCGGGCGGTTCGCGCCGCTGTCCGTGCGCGAGGCTCTGAAGAACATCGGTCCCTGAGGGCCGGCGGTCCCTGGAGAACATCGGCCCCTGAGGGCTCCAGGCGCACCAGCGGAAACACCCCCCTCCAGGGTGCGAAAAACCATTCGACGCGGGCAGACGCGTCGGCGAAGATCTCCTCATGTTCCGGTACGCCTTCCTCCTCGCAGCATCCGCAGTCGCGGATGCGCCGAAGGCTGCCGTCCCGATCATCGTGGCCGCCGTAGACGGCGCCCGAAGCTGACCCTTCCCGGATCGTCCGGCGGACCCCGCAGGGGGAGGGTCGGCAAGTCCTTGGGGTCCCCGTCCCGGCTCATACGCGCCGGGGCCATCACTCAGCTCCGCTGACACTGAAGAGGCTTCGAGGTACAGCCATGCCCAAGACGGCTTACGTGCGGACCAAGCCGCACCTGAACATCGGCACCATGGGTCACGTCGACCACGGCAAGACCACCCTGACCGCCGCCATCACCAAGGTCCTCGCCGACCGTGGCTCCGGCACCTTCGTTCCGTTCGACCGGATCGACCGGGCGCCGGAGGAGGCCGCGCGCGGGATCACCATCAACATCGCGCACGTCGAGTACGAGACCGACACCCGGCACTACGCGCATGTCGACATGCCGGGTCACGCCGACTACATCAAGAACATGGTCACGGGGGCCGCCCAGCTCGACGGGGCGATCCTCGTCGTCTCGGCGCTCGACGGGATCATGCCGCAGACCGCCGAGCACGTGCTGCTCGCCCGGCAGGTGGGCGTCGACCACATCGTCGTCGCGCTCAACAAGGCCGACGCGGGTGACGAGGAGCTCACCGACCTCGTCGAGCTGGAGGTCCGGGAGCTGCTCTCCGCGCACGGGTACGGCGGAGAGTCCGTACCGGTCGTACGGGTGTCCGGTCTCAAGGCCCTTGAGGGGGACCCCCGTTGGACGGCGTCGATCGACGCGCTGCTCGACGCGGTGGACACGTACGTGCCCATTCCGGAGCGGTACCTGGACGCGCCGTTCCTGTTGCCGGTCGAGAACGTGCTCACGATCACCGGGCGCGGGACCGTCGTCACCGGGGCGGTCGAGCGCGGCACGATCCGGGTCGGAGACCGCGTCGAAGTGCTCGGCGCCGCCGTCGACACGGTGGTCACCGGCCTCGAGACCTTCGGCAAGCCGATGGAGGAGGCGCAGGCCGGGGACAACGTGGCGCTGCTGCTGCGCGGGGTGCCGCGCGACGCCGTCCGACGCGGGCACATCGTCGCCGCGCCGGGAAGTGTCGTGCCCAGCCGTCGGTTCTCGGCGCAGGTGTACGTCCTCTCGGCGCGCGAGGGGGGTCGTACGACGCCGGTGGCCACCGGGTACCGGCCGCAGTTCTACATCCGCACCGCGGACGTGGTCGGCGATGTCGACCTCGGGGAGGTGGCCGTCGCCAGGCCCGGTGACACCGTCACGATGGCGGTGGAGCTCGGGCGGGACGTTCCGCTGGAGCTCGGGCTGGGCTTCGCGATCCGGGAGGGGGGCCGGACCGTTGGTGCGGGGACGGTGACGTCGGTCGGCTGACGGGGGTGTGGGGTGCGGGTGCCTGCCGGGGTGCAGGCGCCCGCACCCTCCTCCGAGGCGGGCAGTTTTCGCCCCCTCCACCCCTGCCCGTCCCGTATCCGGGGGCTCCGCTCCCAGACCCCCGTTCGCCCGAAGGGCTCGTCCTCAAACGCCGGACGGGCTGGATGGTCTCGGGCGGAGCTGATGGAGGATGGCCGCACAATGGACCCGTGGACGACGAGCCGATACCCGTGACACGGGACGTGGATCACGGGATCGCCAAGCTGATGCCGGACGTGGACCGGAAGCGGGCGTGGCTGCTGACGGTGGACGGGGCGCCGCAGTCGTATGTCGATCTGGACGCGCCGACGCATCTGGAGTTCGAGTACGCGCGCCGGCTCGGGCATGTGGTGGACACGGTCGCGGAACCGGGGAGGCCGCTGGACGTACTGCACCTTGGGGGAGGCGCGCTCACCCTGCCGCGCTATGTCGCCGCGACGCGGCCGGGGTCGCGGCAGGACGTGGTGGAGGCCGACGGCGGCCTGCTCTCCCTGGTCGTCGAGCACCTGCCCGTGTCCGACGGCGCGGCCATCGCGCTGCACGGTGCGGACGCCCGCGCCTGGACCGAGGCCGCGGCGCCCGACTCCGTCGACATCGTGATCGCGGACGTCTTCGGCGGCTCTCGCGTCCCGGCGCATCTCACCTCCGTGGCCTACGCGCGGGCGGCCGAGCGGGTCCTTCGCGCGGACGGTGTCTACCTCGCGAACCTCGCCGACGCCGCGCCCTTCGCCTTCCTGCGCTCCCAACTGGCCACGTTCGCCACGGTTTTCGAGGAGCTGGCGCTGATCGCCGAACCCGGGGTCCGGCGCGGCCGCCGCTTCGGCAACGCGGTGCTCGTGGCCTCCCACCGCCCGCTCGACACCGCCACCCTCGCCCGCCGTACCGCCTCCGACGCCTTCCCGGCGCGTGTCGAACACGGCGCCGTGCTGCGGGAGTTCATCGGCGGCGCGAAGCCCGTACGGGACGCGGACGCGGTCCCCTCACCCGAGCCGCCCGACGGTGCCTTCAGCATCGGCTGACCCCGGTACGCCGTTCGGCCTGGGCGTCCCCTGCGCCACCGCCTTCGTCCGCCGCGTCAGATTCCGTACGTCCGGAACACAAAGCACCGCCGCCGTGACCACCACGACGAGGACGGCGCAGCCCCACAGGGAGGCCGTACGGCCGAAGGCCAGCTCCGCCGGGCCCGCCAGCGCCGTGGCCAGCGGAACCATCGCGATCGACCCGAACCAGTCGTAGGCGGAGACACGCGAGAGCTTGTTCTCGGGGATCTCCTGGTGCAGCGCGGTCATCCACGAGACCCCGAACACCTCGATGGACAGACCGCTGACGAGCATCACCGCGCACAGCCAGCCCAGTGGCAGGGGTATCGCGAGCGCGGCGGACGGGGCGGCGAGGGGGAAGACGCAGAGGGTGCCGGCGAGCAGGAGGCGGCGCGGTTTCCAGCGGGTCATCAGCAGCGCGCCGCAGACGGTACCGAGGCCGAACGCGCCGAGGGCGAGCCCCCACGGGCCCGCCCCGCCGAGACTGTCCCGGGCGACCAGCGGACCGTAGACCGCCTCGGCCGCGCCGACGACCGCGACGACCACGGAGAACTGCGCGACGATCGTCCACAGCCACTGTCGTCCGATGAACTCCCGCCAGCCCTCACGGAGATCGGAGAGCAGGCCACCGCCGGGTTTGCGCGCCGGAATATGGCTGACGTCGAGGAAGGCGCGCAGCGACCCGGCGACCGCGAACGCCACCGCGTCCACGGCCAGCACCCAGCCGGGCCCGATCGCTGCCACCATCGCCCCGCCGAGGGCCGCGCCGCCGAGCCCGGCGCCGTGCATCGCCATCCGGAACATAGCGAAGGCCCGGCTCGCCTGGGGCCCGCTCACCGAGGACATCAGCATGCCCTCGGCCGCCGGGTTGAAGAAGGCCTGCCCCGTGCCGCCGAGCGCGCTCAGCAGCATCATCTGCCACAGCAGTGGCTCGCCGGCGATGACCAGCGTCGCGAACGCCGCCTGCGAGACGCAGTTGAGGGCGTTGGCCGCCACCATCACCCGGTGGCGCGGCAGCCGGTCCGCCACCGCGCCGCCGATCAGCAGGAAGAGCACCAGCGGCAACGTCCGCGCCGCGGCCACCAGTCCCACGTCACCCCCGTCGCCGCCGGTGTCGAGCACCGCGAACGCCGAGGCGATCAGGGCGCCCTGGCTGCCCAGGTTGGTGGCGATCGCGGCGGCGGTCAGCAGGGTGTAGTTCCGGCCGGCCCAGGAAGGGCGGCGCAGGCGTCGGGGGGAGTCGGCGGCAGAGGTCACCGGGTGACTATCCCTGCCGAGGGGCCGGCTTGCCAAACCTTTTGCCAACGGCAGGAGGGGATGGTCCGCAGGTCAAGGGACCCTGCGCACGGCCTTACGGAACTCCTTGCCGCGCGGGCCGCGACTCACCGCCTCGGGATGTCGGCACGGTGAGCGCGTCCCGGGTTCACCCGCTCCCGCGCCCTACCCCGTCGGCTCACCGTGCAGCCGTACCGTGCTGAGGATCTTCTGCACGGTCGCGTCCGAGACCTCCTCGGACACACCCTTGGCTCCGTAGAAGGTCCAGGACACGAAGTCCTCGGCCGAGTTCTTGAAGGCGAAGGTGGTCGCCTTGCCGTCGGAGGAGCACTTGTCCTTCTTCGGGACGCCGGACGAGTACGTCGTCGCGACGCTGCCCGTGATGCCCGAAGTTGTCGTGTACGCCTTCGGCTTGCCGATCGTGAGCAGCTTCTTCGAGGCGTCCTTCTGGTCCGTGTAGCCGCCGAAGACCCACCAGGCCGAGTCGTTCTGTGCGACGTCGTCGGTGTTCTTGGCGCCGCTCTGCCCCTTGGTCCCCACGGCTGCCAGCGCCGACTCCTCCTCGTAGCCGTCCTTGTCGGAGTCGGACGTGCACCACTTCTCCTGGAGGAACGCGGGAGCGGACATGCCGATCAGTACCGAACCGTCGCCCTTCTTGTCGTCCTCGAAGCCGATGAACGTACCCGGAGTCTGGACCTCCCAGTCCGCCGGTACGTCGAAGGCCGTGCCCCACTTGGGGTTGACGACGACCTTCCAGCCCGCGACCGTCGCCTGCTCCTCGTCGCCGCCCCGCGGGTTGTCGTCACCGCCGCTAGCGCTCGGCGACGTGGAGGCGGACGCCGAGGGGGACTTGGACGGATCGCCGCCCGCGTTGTCGTCCTTGTCGCCGCCGAGGACGAGGAAGCCGGTGACACCGGCTGCGACCACGACGGCGGACGCCGCGACGATTGCCGTGATCTTGGTCTTGTTCCCGCCGCCACCCGGACCGCCAGGGGCTTGCGGCGCCCCGAGCGGCACCGTCGGAGCCCCCCACTGCGGCTGCCCCGGCTGCTCTCCGTACGGGTTGGCCTGCGGATACCCCGTGTGCTGGTATCCGGGCTGTTGGTACGGATTCGGCTGCTGGTACCCCGGCTGCTGGTACGGGTTCTGGTCCTGCGGGTTCTGCTCGCCCCCGGGCGGCTGCTGTCCTGGCCACATGGGGAGTCACCTTAGTGCCGCCTGTGACTCGTTTCGGTCACTGCGTCTCGTCAGACATGTACCGGACGGGATGTCAGGGGTGGACCGCTGCCCCCTGGCCGCACAGGCGGCATAACGATCCTGCGAACCGCGCCGGGCGCTGGTCAACAGTTGCTACTCGTGGGTAACATGCGGGTATGAGCGCAGACCAGATGTCGATCGGCGAGATGCTCGCCGCCACCGTGCCGATGGCCCGGACCCTGAACCTGGATTTCGTGGAGACCACGCCGGAGAAGGCCGTGGTGGCCCTGCCGGACCAGAACGACTACCACAACCATGTCGGCGGCCCGCACGCCGGAGCGATGTTCACGCTGGGGGAGTCGGCGAGCGGGGCGATCGTCCTCGCCGCGTTCGGTGACCAGTTGTCGCGCGCCGTGCCGCTCGCCGTCCGCGCCGAGATCGCGTACAAGAAGCTCGCGATGGGGCCCATCACGGCCACCGCCACGCTCGGCCGCCCCGCCGTCGACGTCGTCGCCGAACTCGACGCCGGTCAGCGTCCGGAGTTCCCCGTCGCCGTGGCCATCCAGCGCGGGGACGGTGCGGTGACCGGTGAGATGACGGTCGTCTGGACGCTGCGCCCGAACAACTGAGCCGGGATACGGCCCTGTCGGTCACGGGGGCGATCAGGGGCGGTCGCTGAGCCGCCGGTCCCCGGACCCGGCCACGGAGGTGAGCGCGTGACACGCCGCCCGGTCGTCCGGCGCACCGGCCTCGCCGCCGCCGGAGGCGATTGGCTCCCCTCCCTGAGCAACGGTTAGGCTCGCGAGGCCAATCAGAGACGCTGCCCGGCGCGCACTCGCTGCTCGCTTCGAACGCAGGGCGGGCGAAACGGGAGGAACCGGCGTTGCACGTCCAGGAATGGCTAGAGACGGTGCCCGCGGTCGCCGTCTACGCGCTGGTGGGGCTGGTCATCGGCCTGGAGAGCCTCGGCATCCCGTTGCCCGGCGAGATCATCCTGGTCTCCGCGGCACTGCTCTCCTCGCAGCACGCCGGGGTCAACCCGGTCGTCCTCGGGGCGTGCGCCACCGCGGGAGCGATCGTCGGCGACTCGATCGGCTACGCCATCGGCCGCAAGGGCGGACGGCCACTCCTTGCCTGGCTGGGCGCCAAGTTCCCCAGGCACTTCGGTGAGGCGCACATCGCGACGGCCGAGCGGTCCTTCGAGAAGTGGGGCATGTGGGCCGTCTTCTTCGGCCGTTTCATCGCCCTGCTGCGGATCTTCGCGGGCCCGCTCGCGGGCGTCCTGAAGATGCCGTACTGGAAGTTCCTGATCGCCAACGTCCTCGGTGGGATCATCTGGGCCGGCGGCACCACCGCCGTCATCTACTACGTGGGCGTGGTCGCCGAGGACTGGCTCAAGCGCTTCTCCTATCTCGGTCTGGTCCTCGCAGTGCTCATCGGGCTCGCCTCGATGCTGATCGTGCGCCGCAAGGCGAAGAGGGCGGCGGCGCGCCACGAGGCGGCCGAGGCCGCCGAGACACCGGCCGTGCCGGCGCCCGCCGTCGACTGATTCACGCGGGGCCCGTACGAGGCACCCGAGTCGGCTGAAGCGCCGGCTGCGTCGGCGACTGCTTCAGGCTGGGCCGGCATCGGGCCGCTGAGCTCGTTGATGCACTGGCTGTTCCGGGCGCTCGCCGTCGACTGGTTGCCGCCGGGCCGGCTGGAGCAGCGGTTGTGCTGGCCGACTGGTTGCCGCCGGGCCGGCTGAAGCACCGGCCGTGCCGGCCGACTGAGTCCGACCGGACCGGACTCGGTCAGTTCCCCTCGTGCACCGCGCGATGTGCCTTCGCGCGCTCGGTGTACCGCCTGCCGTTCTCCGAGATGCCCGCGCGCTCCTCGTCGGTCAGCTCGCGTCTGACCTTGGCCGGTACGCCGGCGACCAGCGAGCCCGGGGGTACGCGCATGCCCTGCGGCACCAGCGCCTGCGCGGCCACCATGGAACCGGCGCCGATCACCGCGCCGTTGAGGACCGTCGCGCCCATCCCGACCAGGCAGCCGTCCTCGAGGGTGGCGCCGTGGATCACCGCGTTGTGCCCGACGGAGACGCGCTCGCCGACGGTGACGGGGAAGCCCGGGTCGACGTGGAGCGTGCAGTTGTCCTGGATGTTGCTGTCGGCGCCGATGACGATCGGGCCGGCTTCGGCACGCAGCACCGCGCCGTACCAGACGCTCGCCCCCGCGTGCAGAGTCACCTCGCCGATCACCACGGACATCGGTGCCGCGAACGCCTCCGGGTCCACCTTCGGCTCCTTGCCGCCGAACTCCGCGATCAGCGCCCGCTGCGTCATCACCGTCTCCTTCTCGTCGATTCACCGGCACCGTATGCCATCGAAATGCCATCGGGTGCGGGCCCGGGTGGGGCGAAGATCACAGCCGTACGACCGCATCGGCACACCGCGTGCTGAGTACCGTGAGCGGGTGCCCACGAACAGGAACACGTTCTCATCATGGCGGCGCCACCTCGCGCAGCGTGCCGTCCACGCGGGCTGGGCCTGGGTGCAGCGCACAGGCGCGATCACGGCCGAACACCCGGGCCGGTTCCGCTTCGGCGCGATGGGAACAGGTAGCAGACTGGCCTTCCCGCTCGGCACTGTCTTCGGTGAACCGTGGATCCACCTGGGCTCTCACTGCATCGTCGGCGAACAGGTCACGCTGACCGCCGGCCTGATGCCCGACCTCGACCTCGGCCCCGACCCGATCCTGCGCATCGGCGACGGTGTCGTGCTCGGCCGCGGCAGCCATGTCATCGCCGACACGACGGTCACCATCGGCAGCGACTGCTACTTCGGGCCGTATGTGTACATCACGTCCACGAACCACTCGTACGACGATCCGCACATGCCCATCGGGAAACAGTGGCCGCGGATGGAGCCGGTGGAGATCGGGCCCGGCTGCTGGATCGGGACCGGGGCGGTGATCCTGCCGGGCGCGCGGATCGGGCGGAACGTGGTGGTGGCCGCCGGTGCGGTGGTACGGGGTGAGGTGCCGGACCATGCCGTTGTGGCAGGGGCGCCCGCTCGCGTCGTACGGCGCTGGGACGTGGTGGACGGATGGCAGCCACCGCTGCGGACGCCGGCGCCGGTGCCGATTCCCGACGGGGTGACGCCGGAGCAGTTGTCGGCGCTGTCGGGGCTCGACGAGGAGACGGCGGCGCGCCTGGCGGAGCTGGACCTCGACGTTCAGGGCGCCCCCGGGGACGTACGCACCGAGAGCTGACTCAGCCCGTCGCCAGCAGGACCGTGCCGACCAGGGCCAGACCCGCGCCCGCCGCCTGGACTCCGCGCAGCCGCTCGCTGAGGATGCCGCGTGCGGCCAGGGCCGTGACCACCGGATACAGCGAGGCGAGGACGGCGGCGACGGTGACCGGGCCGTGCTGGGCGGCGATCGAGTACGTGCCGTTGGTCGCCACGTCGGCGAGGCCGACGAAGGCGAGCGCGGGGAGCAGGGTCCATGGGAGACCGCCCTCGGGGAGGGCCTTGGCGCCGCGCTTCACCGAGATGCAGAGGGCCGTGCCGCCCGCCGCCACATTGGTCACGCGCTGCACGAAGAGGGCGAGGAAGAGGCCGGTGAGGTTCGTCGAGGCCTCCGCGATCAGGGACATCACCGCGCCGAAGCCGAAGGCGGCGAGGAGGGTGAGCAGGACGGCCTGCCGCTGGACGGGGGCGCCCTTGAGCTGCGGCCCACCCGCGAGCACGACCCCGACGACGGCGACCGCGATGCCCGCGAACTGGAGCAGACCCGGGCGCTCGCCCAGGACGAGTCCCACGCCCACCGGCACGGCGACGCCCAGTGAGCCGAGCGGTGAGACGACGCCCATCGGGCCGAGCGCCAGCGCCTTGTAGAAGGAGAGCATCGCGACCGGACCGACCAGGCCCGCGGCCACCGCGAACCACAGCTGCGGTCCGGCCTCGCTCCACCCGCCGGTGGCGAGCACGACCACGCCCAGGACGCCCGCCGCGATCGTCTGCGAGGCGACGACCACCGAGAGGGCGGGCATACGTCGGGTCAGCAGTCCTCCGCCGAAGTCGGCCATGCCCCACAGGAGGCTGGTGGCCAGGGCGAAGAGTGCTGTCATGAGTCCCTCGCAGTACAGTTTGGTGAACAATCTGGTGCACCACACCATAGTGCAGTGAATTGAACTCTGTCATTCAGAATATTGGACGGAATGTGTCGGACCTCGACCTGCTGACCCAGTCCCTGGCGCGCAACGTCAAGCGTTGGAGAACCGAGCGCGGCTTCACGCTGGACGCGCTCGCCGCCCGTGCCGGAGTCAGCCGCGGCATGCTCATCCAGATCGAGCAGGCCAGGACCAACCCCAGCCTCGGCACCGTCGTCAAGATCGGTGACGCGCTCGGCATCAGCATCACGACCCTCCTCGACTACGAGCAGGGCCCCAAGGTCCGGATCGTCCCGGCCGAACAGGCCGTACGGCTGTGGCACACCGACGCCGGCAGCTACAACCGGCTCCTTGCGGGCACCGAGGCGCCGGGACCGCTGGAGATGTGGGACTGGCGGCTGATGCCCGGCGAGGGCAGCCCCTCGGACCCGCACCCCACCGGCACGGTCGAACTCCTCCACGTCACGGCGGGCGAGCTGACCCTCACCGTCGACGGCATCGAGCACCGCGTGCCCGCGGGCGCCAGCGCCTCCTTCGAGGCCAACACCCCTCACACGTACGGCAATGACAGTGACGCGCCGGTGGAGATGATCATGACTGTGTCGGTGCCGGGCGTGCACCGGGACTCCTGACCGAGGGCTCGCGCGCGGCTGTTAGCGTGCCGTCATGCGCGCACCGATCGGACACTTCGACCACGCCACGCCCGCCCCCGACTGCCTCGGCGAACTCACCCGCCCGGTCGCAGACGCCGTACGCGACTGGCGCGGAGACATCCCCGCCGACCAGATCGTCTATGTCGAAACGGACCCGGTCTGGGCCGACACCGCGACCTTCGTCGAGCACTACGGCAAGGAACTGCTCGACCAGTCCGCCAACTGCGTGGTCGTCGCGGGCAAGCGTGGCGGCGAGACCACGCTCGCCGCGTGTGTGGTCCTGTCCGCGACCCGCGTCGACGTCAACGGCGCGGTCCGCCGCCAACTCGGCGCCCGCAAGGCCTCGTTCGCGTCGATGGACATCGCGACCGGAGAGACCGGCATGGAGTACGGCGGCATCACCCCCATCGGACTCCCCGGCGCCTGGCCGGTGTTGGTGGACTCGGCGGTCGTCGAGCTGCCGTATGTACTGGTGGGAAGCGGGCGGCGACGCGGAAAGCTTCTGGTGCCGGGGAAGCTTTTCGCGGAACTGCCCAACGTGGTGGTGCTGGAGGGGCTCGGCGTCGCCTGAACGAAGGGTCAGGTGACGCGTCGGGCGATGGCTTGATGGGCCGCGTCAGATGTGGGTGCCGTCGCCCGGTGCCTGTCGCCTGACGGCGGGTCAGACCGTGGCGTGATGCGCCAGCGTCAGATGCGGGTCGCTCTCGCCCGGTGCGGGGGCGGGATCGGCGTGGACCAGGGCCGCGGTGAGCTTCGGTACGGCGTGCAGCAGGGCGTGTTCGGCCTCCACGGCGATGTCGTGGGCCCGGCGTACGCTCACCTCGCCGTCGACCACGACCGCCACCTCGGCGCGCAGCCGGTGCCCGATCCAGCGCAGCCGCAGCTCACCCACCCCGTGCACACCCGGCACCTCGCGCAGAGCCTCCTCGGCCCGGTCCACCATCGCCGGGTCGACCGCGTCCATCACGCGTCGGAACACCTCGCGTGCGGCATCCCGCAGCACCAGCAGGATCGCGGCAGTGATCGCCAACCCCACCAGCGGGTCGGCGAGTTGCCAGCCGAGTGCCGCGCCTCCCGCACCCACAAGGACGGCCAGTGAGGTGAATCCGTCCGTACGGGCGTGGAGTCCGTCCGCCACCAACGCGGCCGAGCCGATCTCGCGGCCGACGCGGATGCGGTGGCGGGCGACCCACTCGTTGCCGAGGAAGCCGATGAACGCGGCGACGGCGACGACCGGGATGTGGTGGACCGGCCGGGGGTTCAGCAGCCGGTCGACCGCTGTCCAGGCCGCGAAGGCGGCGGACGCGGCGATCGTCAGCACGATCACGATGCCCGCGAGGTCCTCCGCCCGGCCGTAGCCGTAGGTGAACCGTCGCGTCGCCGCGCGGCGGCCCAGTACGAAGGCGATCCCGAGCGGCACGGCGGTGAGGGCGTCGGCCGCGTTGTGCACCGTGTCGCCGAGCAGCGCGACCGATCCCGAGAACACGACAACGACCGCCTGCGCGGCGGCAGTTGCGCCGAGGACGAGGAGGGAGACCCAGAGGGCGCGCATGCCTCGGGCCGACGACTCCAGGGCAGAGTCGAGTTTGTCGGCGGTTTCGTGGGAGTGGGGGGTGAGGAGGTGGCGTAGGCGGTGCGGGAAGCGGCGGGGGTGGGAGTGGCCCTCGGGGCGGTCGTGGGTGTGACTCCGGCCGTGCGCGTGCGCGTGCGCGTGCGTGTGGCCGTGGTCGTGGTCGTGACCCCGATCGTGATCGTGATCGTGATCGTCGGTGTGGGTGTGTTCGTCGCTCACGTGGGCCCCTCTCCGGTGCGCGGAGTGGACGCGGCACCGTCCACGGAGCCATTATGTGCGTATGAGCGCACGCACGCACCTATCACCTGCACACGATGCGCACCCGCGCACTCCTGCTGAAGAACAGTTCGCGCTCGCGGCGGAACTCCTCGCCCTGCTGGGCGATCGCACGCGCCTCGCCCTGCTGCACGCTCTGACCGGCGGAGAAGCCGACGTCAGCACACTCACGGAGGCATGCGGCGCCGCGCGACCGGCCGTCAGCCAGCACCTGGCACGGCTCCGTCTCGCCGGGCTCGTGAACACCCGTAAGGAAGGCCGCCGGGTGATCTACTCACTCGGCGACGGCCATCTGCGCCGGGTGGTCGACGAGGCGCTGAACCTCGCCGACCACCGTCTCAACGACCGCCCGGCTCACGACTGAGAGCGCAACGGCGCGTGCCTCAGCAGGCCGAGCCGGGCCGGCATCCGCGTCAGAAGATGTGGGCGGTGTCGTCCTCGCCCTCTTCCAGCAGGTTCGCCGCCGCGCCCACGACGCTCGGGTCGGGGCTGCCGACGACCTCTTCGTCCTTGTCGGTGTAGTCGAAGCGGGCGAGGACGCTGCGCATGGCCTCGACGCGGGCCCGCTTCTTGTCGTTGCTCTTCACCACGGTCCAGGGCGCCTGTTCGGTGTCCGTCTCGCGGAACATGGCGACCTTGGCGGCGGTGTAGTCGTCCCAGCGGTCCAGCGAGGCCAGGTCCATGGGGCTCAGCTTCCACTGCCGTACGGGGTCGACCTGGCGGATCGTGAAGCGGGTGCGCTGCTCGCCCTGCGAGACCGAGAACCAGAACTTGATCAGGTCCACACCGTCGTCGACCAGCATCCGCTCGAACGCGGGCGCCTGCCGCATGAAGCGCCGGTACTCGTCGTCCGTGGCGAAGCCCATGACGCGCTCGACGCCGGCGCGGTTGTACCAGGACCGGTCGAACATCACTATCTCGCCCGCGGTCGGCAGATGCTCCACGTACCGCTGGAAGTACCACTGCCCGCGCTCGCGCTCGGTCGGCTTCTCAAGAGCCACGACCCGTGCGCCACGCGGATTCAGATGCTCGGTGAAGCGCTTGATCGTGCCGCCCTTGCCGGCCGCGTCCCGTCCTTCGAAGACGATGACGAGCCGTCGCCCGGACTCCTTTATCCAGCTCTGCAGCTTCAGCAGTTCTATCTGCTGGAGGCGCTTGTGCCAGTCGTACTCCTTGCGCTCCATGCGCTCCGGATACGGGTAGTTCTCCCGCCAGGTATCGACCGGGCTGCCGTCAGGGCGGATCAGCACGGGGTCGTCGTGATCGCTGTAGTCGACACTCATTCCCGCCATCAGTGGCGTCATGTCAGCCTTCCCTTCTCCCGGTGCGTCAATGTCAATGTCTGCGCCAGTACCAGTGCCCGACTTCGGTGTCGGGTCTCAGTGGAACTGCGGCACGATCAGGTAGATCCCGTACGCCACCACGGCCGCGCAGGCCAGGAAGCAGAGCCCGGCCTGGGCGAACGCCAGGGTGTCGGTGCCGCCGTCACCTTCGCGCGCGGACTCGACCCGGGCCAGGCCCAGCACGCCGAGGGCGAAGACGACCACCACTCCGACGGTAACTCCCGTGCTCACCGCGGCAACCTCGCCGAGTGCGCTCCAGTCGATATTCATGTCCGAAACTCCCCGGGTCAGGCGGCCGTGCCGACATCGGCCGGCGTCGCGCTGCGGATGGTGACCTCATGGCCGTCGTTCACGTTCTTGGCGCTCACCGGGTTGCGGCGCGAGGCGATCACGATGGCCGCGGCGACGGCCAGGGCGACTAGTGCGATCACCACGATGCCGAAGGTCCCGCCGTGCGTCACCACGCTCGCGGAGACCCCGCCGACCAGCGCGGCCGCGGGCAGCGTGACCAGCCAGGCGATCACCATGCGGCCCGCCGTGCCCCAGCGGACCTCGGCCAGACGCCTGCCCAGGCCGGCGCCGAGGATGCCGCCCGAGCAGACCTGTGTGGTGGAGAGCGCGAAACCCATGTGGGCCGAGGTGAGAATCACAGTCGTGGAGGCCGCCTCGGCGGCGAAGCCCTGGGGCGACTGGATGTCGGTGAGGCCCTTGCCCATGGTGCGGATGATCCGCCAGCCGCCCAGATAGGTACCGAGCCCGATGGCGAGACCGGCCGATGCGATCACCCACACGGGGGGACCGGCGTCGTGGCCCAGCGCCCCCGCCGAGATCAGCGTCAGGGTGATCACGCCCATCGTCTTCTGCGCGTCGTTGGTGCCGTGGGCCAGCGAGACCAGCGAGGCCGAGGCGATCTGGCCGAGCCGGAAGCCCTTGGTCACCGTCTTCTCACGGGTCCGTGCGGTGATCCGGTACGCAAGGTAGGTGGCCAGCAGCGCGGCGATGCCCGCCACGAGGGGCGAGGCCACGGCCGGGATCAGGATCTTCTGCACCACCATGTCGAAGTGCACGCCGTGCTCACCCGCGCCGACCCACACCGCTCCGATCAGTCCGCCGAACAGGGCGTGCGAGGAACTGGAAGGAAGCCCGACGAGCCAGGTCATCAGATTCCACAGAATCGCCCCGACCAGGCCGGCGAAGATCATGCCTGGTGTGACCAGGGTGTCGTCGACGATGCCGCCCGAGATCGTCTTGGCGACCTCGGTGGAGAGGAAGGCTCCGACGACGTTCAGGATGCCGCTGATCAGTACGGCTGTTCGCGGTTTGAGCGCACCGGTGGCGATGGACGTGGCCATCGCGTTCGCCGTGTCGTGGAAACCGTTGGTGAAGTCGAACGCCAGCGCCGTGACGATGACGACCGCCACGAGGAACGTGATGTGGTCCATTCTTCGATGGAAGCAATCGCATCTGTACACATGGCTAACCTGAGGCAAAGCCCGCGTATGGCCGGGTAAAGGTGAACATCTGTTTGCGGTCGTATCGGTCCAGGTCGGGCTGTTGCCGAGCCGGGTGCTTGCGGTGATCGCCGGTCGGTCAGCAGGATGGCCGGATGCCCGCCTTCACCGCTCCCGACGGCACCGAACTCGCCTATCACGTGATGGGCGAGGGCGAGCCGCTGCTCTGTCTGCCCGGTGGCCCGATGCGCGCCTCCGCCTATCTCGGCGATCTCGGCGGACTGTCGCAACACCGCAGGCTGATCGTGCTCGATCTGCGGGGCACCGGCGCCTCCGGCATTCCGGCCGACCCGGCGACGTACCGCTGCGACCGGCAGGTCGCCGACGTCGAGGCCCTCCGCGCGCACCTCGGGCTGGAGCGCGTCGATCTTCTCGCCCACTCGGCGGGCGGCGACCTGGCCCTTCTCTACGCGGCCCGGCACCCGGGGTGCGTCCGCACCCTCACGCTCGTCACCGGCCGTGCGCGCGCCCTGGGTGTCGACTTCACCGAGGAGCATCGTCGGGAGGCTGCCGCGCTGCGAAAGGACGAGCCGTGGTTCGCTGATGCGAACGAATCCTACGAGCGGATCTGGGCCGGATACGGGACCGAGGCGGACTGGGACGCGGTCACTCCGTTCTTCTATGGCCGTTGGGACACGGCGGCCCGGATGCACGCAGCTAGCCACGTCGAGCAGTCCAACGAAGAGGCCGCGGACCTGTACGCGTCTCCCGGAGCCTTCGACCCGGCCGGAGCCCGTGCGGTCGTCGCCGGGTGGGACGCGCGGGTTCTGGTCCTCGCGGGAGAGCTGGACAGCGGCCCGCTTCCCCGGGTGGCCGCCTCGATCGCTGAGTTGTTCCGCGAGGCGGAGACAGTGGTTCTGCCCGGCGCCGGTCACTTTCCCTGGCTCGACGACCCCCGCCGCTTCACGGAGGCCGTCACCACCTTCCTCGGCCACGCACACTGACTCCTCAGGCCAGGCGCAGGTCGATCCACTGGACGGTGTCTCCCGGCAGCGAGTACCGCTCGACTTCGGTGAACCCGTGCTTCTCGGCGAACCGCAGCCCGTCCTCGTTGGACGCCAGGACGACGGTCTCGATCACCTCGGCGCCCCACTCGCGCGCCTGACCGAGGCCGCGGGCGTAGAGCTCCTCGCCGAAGCCCCGGCCGCGGTGTTCGGCGAGCACCCGGGCGATCACCGTGGCGGTGGCGCTGTCGTCCGCGGGCGGGCGCACCGTCGTGCAGCCGACCAGGACATCACCGAGGTACGCGACCTCGAGGCGGTAGCGCCGCACACGCTCCCGTACGTCGTCCAGTGACATGGCGGCGGGCGGGACGATCACGTTGTGGACGTGCTGCCAGTCCCTGAGACGGGCCTCGTCGTCCGGCTGCTCGATACGAAGGGTGGACACCGGAGCAGGGAACCCGTGATCAGCGAGAGGTGTCAACCGCTTTCGCCGCTCGGGCCAGTTGAGGGTCAGCGCATCCGGCCGTACTCGATCGCGGGGCAGCGGTCCATGACCATGTCCAGGCCCGCCGCACGCGTCCGGTCGAACGCCCCCTCGTCGATGACATCGAGCTGGAACCAGACCGCCTTGGCGCCGATGCTTACGGCCTCGTCGGCGACGGGTCCCGCGAGGTCGCTGTTGACGAAGACGTCCACGACGTCGACGTCGAAGGGGATGTCCTCAAGGGAGGCGTAGCCCTGCTCGCCGAGGACCGTTTCCGCCTTCGGATGGACCGGCACGATCCGCTTGCCGTGCCGCTGCAGGACCTCGGCGACACCGTATGCCGCGCGCCGCCGGTTGGTGGAGAGGCCCACGACCGCCCAGGTGTCACCAAGGTCCTGGAGAATCCTGCGAGTCGTCTCGTCGTCGCCGTACATGGCCTGTCTCCTCTGTCCCGACGCCTCGCCCCTCCCGTCGAAGGGCGCCTGTGCCGGGCAACAGCCCCGGGCGCCCGGCGATTCCCGATGGGCTCCGGGGGCCGCCCGGGCGAGCGGAATACCTCTACGGGGGCTCGGTGCTGTCCGGAATAGGTTCGACCTCCCTGCGCCCGGCCCTCCGCGCGCCTACGCTCACTTCGTGCTGCGTATCACCGATGTTCGAACAGGCGAGTCCACCGATGCCGTCCGCGCCCGACGGGTGCTGGCCCGTGTCCAGGTGCATCTGCCGGGGGCCGACACGTCCGCGCTGCGGGTGCTGCTGGTCGCCGATGTGCTCGCCCGGGCCCTGGAACTCGGCGGGACGCCCACCGTCACCGCGGCCGACCCGCCCCCGGACCTCCGGGCGCGCGCCGACGCGCTCGGCATCCGCCGCGCCGAAGCGGGTACGGCCGGCGCGGGCCCGGCCCTTCATGTCCTCGCGCCGGGCTACACCGCCACGGAGGGCATCCGGGTCGAGGTCGCCCCGGTCACCGGCACGGCCGATCCGGCCCTGCTGCGCATGATCCTGCTCGCGACCCCGCGCCGGGAGCCCGTCGACCTCGCCGCCGCCGACCTCGAAGGCGCTCGCGAGACGCTCGCACGCTGGCGGAAGGCGGTCGCCACCTGGGCGACGCGTCCGTCCAAGCCCGTCCCCGAAGCCGTACGGCAGGAACTGCGGGCCGCATGGGAGGACGACCTCGACGTGCCCGCCGTACTCGACGTGTTGCGGCGCGTGGAGAGCGCCGAGGACGTGCCGGAAGGCGCCCGGTTCGAGACGTACGCCTACGCGGACCGTCTCCTTGGGCTCGAACTCACCCGCGACATCGGCTCGGTGCTGTGAACGCCCGCGCCGGGACCGTCCCGCTGCGCAGACTCGTCGTCCTGCGGCACGCCAAGTCCGCCTGGCCCGTGGGAGTGGCCGACCATGAACGGCCCCTCGCGCCGCGCGGCCTCCGCGACGCCCCGGCCGCCGGTCGCGCCCTCGCCGACGCCGACTGCCTCCCGGACCTCGCGCTGTGCTCGACCGCTGAACGGGCC
The DNA here is from genome assembly GCF_042671685.1 of Streptomyces sp. NPDC127595. Taxonomy (NCBI): domain Bacteria; kingdom Bacillati; phylum Actinomycetota; class Actinomycetes; order Kitasatosporales; family Streptomycetaceae; genus Streptomyces; species Streptomyces sp. NPDC127595. The sequence goes on from NZ_JBHXWK010000002.1 coordinate 94,638, forward strand.
CGGCAGACCTGGGAGTTGGCCGCCGCACAGTGGGGCACTCCACCTCCGGTGCGCCTGGAACGGCGGTTGTACGGCGCCGACGTACCGGAGTTGCTGGCAGCGGTGTCCGAAGTCCCCGATCACGTACTGACGTTGCTGCTGATCGGGCACAACCCGGGTCTGGAGGAGCTGGTGCTCGAACTGGCCGGGGACAGCCTCGGCGACGCGCTGGACGACGTACGGACGAAGTTCCCTACCTCGGCTGTCGCGATCCTCGCCTGGCACGGCGCCGACTGGAACGAACTCGTCCCCGGCACGGCGCTGTTGACGGACATGGTCGTGCCGAGGGGCAAGAAGCACGCCTGACCCACGTGAAAATCCCCGCGATCCTGATGCCGTCGGGGCGCTCGGTGACATGGGTGACCAGCGTGCAGAAGAGCAGGTTCGTCGTCGTGGGACGGTTCAGATCGGTAGCGTGTCAGTTACAACCAACGGGAGGTAGTTATGACCAAACTTGCGCGAATCGGTGTCATCGCGGCCGGGATCGCCATCGTGATCGCAGGCGCCGGGACCGCAGTCGCCTCGGACGGCGACACCGCGACGCCGAGCATCGTGGCCGGCGCGTACAAGAAGTAGTTGACCGGCGCGGTCCGCTCTCCGTGGGCGGGCCGCGCCGTAGCGCGGTACGCGGTTGAGCAGCCCGGCGAGCGCCGAGGCCCCCGCGAACCATGCCGCGTCGGAGTTCTCTTCGTGCACACCCTCGCCGGGGGCTACCGGGCGGGGACGCCGGCGTGCTCCACGCGTGCGTGGGGCGCATACGCTGGCGTGATGCCGGACGAGTACCGCACAGTGGCCCGCGCGGGCGTGCACGAGACCGAGGTCAACCGCTCCCGTTTCCTGTGCGCCCTCGCCCCGGCCGCCACCGAGCGTGAGGCCCAGGACTTCATCGCCCGCATCCGCACGGAAAACGCCGACGCCACCCACAACTGCTTCGCGTACGTCATCGGAGCCGACGCCGCCGTCCAGAAGGCGAGCGACGACGGCGAACCGGGCGGCACCGCGGGCGTCCCCATGCTCCAGATGCTGCTGCGCCGCGACATGCGGTACGTCGTCGCCGTCGTCACCCGCTACTACGGCGGGGTCAAGCTCGGCGCGGGCGGACTGATCAGGGCGTACGGCGGCGCGGTGGGCGAGGCGCTGGACACCCTGGGCACCCTCACCCGCCGGAGGTTCCGGCTGGCCACGGTGACCGTCGACCACCAGCGGGCCGGCAAGGTCCAGAACGATCTACGGTCGACCGGGCGGCAGGTGCGTGACGTTCGCTACGGCGAGGCGGTCACGATCGAGATCGGGCTGCCGGAGGCGGAGGTGGAGCCGTTCCGGGCATGGCTGGCCGATGTCACCGCCGGGACGGCCGGGCTGGAACTCGGCGGGGAGGCGTACGGGGACGCGTGACCCATGCGGGGACGTGTCACCGAGCCGTGTCGCTGTCGGCGGCGAGGGCCGATACGGGAGTAGCCGCCCGTGATGTCCGACCCGCCCGTTAGTCTCGGGGATCATGAGGCTTCTGCACACTTCCGACTGGCATCTCGGCCGGGCGTTCCACCGGGTGAACATGCTCGGCGCCCAGTCAGAGTTCATCGGCCACCTCGTGTCGACCGCGCGTGAGCGTGATGTGGACGCGGTGGTCGTGTCGGGGGATGTGTACGACCGGGCGGTCCCTCCGCTGGCCGCGGTCGAGCTCTTCGACGATGTCCTGCACCGGCTGGCCGACCTCGGAGTGCCGGCGGTGATGATCTCCGGGAACCATGATTCGGCGCGCCGGCTCGGCGTCGGTGCCGGGCTCATCGGGCGGGCGGGCATCCATCTGCGGACCGAGGCCTCGGCCTGCGGCACACCGGTGGTGCTCGCCGACCCGCACGGCGACGTGGCCTTCTACGGGCTGCCTTATCTCGAACCGTCCCTGGTGAAGGACGAGTTCGGGGTGGAGAAGGCGGGCCACGAGGCGGTGCTCGCCGCGGCCATGGACCGGGTCCGCGCCGACCTCGCCACGCGCCCGCCCGGCACCCGCTCCGTGGTCCTCGCGCACGCCTTCGTCACCGGGGGACAGGCCAGCGACAGCGAGCGGGACATCACGGTCGGCGGGGTCGCCGCCGTGCCCGCCGGGGTCTTCGACGGCGTCGACTACACCGCGCTCGGGCATCTGCACGGCAGCCAGACCATCACCGAGCACGTGCGCTACTCGGGCTCCCCGCTGCCGTACTCCTTCTCGGAGACCGACCACCGAAAGAGCATGTGGCTGGTGGACCTCGGCCCCGAGGGCCTGCTCGGCGCCGAGCGGATCGACTGCCCCGTCCCCCGGGCACTCGCCCGCATCCGGGGAGAGCTGGCGGAACTGCTCGCCGATCCGGAGCTGGAGAGGCACGAGGAGGCGTGGGTCGAGGCGACCCTCACCGACCCGGTGCGCCCGGCCGAGCCCATGGCCCGGCTGACCGAGCGCTTCCCGCACACGCTCAGTCTCGTCTTCGAACCGCAGCGGGCGCCGGAGGACCCCGATCTCTCCTACGCCCGGCGGCTGGCGGGCCGCGGCGAGCAGCAGATCGCGGAGGACTTCGTCGCCCATGTGCGCGGCGCGGGCCCCGACGTACGCGAACAGGCGGTGCTGCGGGACGCGTTCGACGCGGTCCGCGCCGACGAGGCCGTACGGGAGGTCGCCCGGTGACGACACATCCACGAGGGACGGCGTTTCCCCGGCAGGCAGCACAGCCACTGGAGGCAGCACCTGCGCGGGAGACCGCACGGCCACTGCCGGCAGCACCTCCACGGGAGACCGCACCTCCGCGCGCCTCCATGGGGGCCGCCCGATGAGGCTGCACCGCCTGGACATCACCGCGTTCGGGCCCTTCGCCGGCGCCCAGCGGGTCGACTTCGACGAACTGTCCGCCGCCGGGCTCTTCCTGCTGCACGGACCGACGGGCGCGGGCAAGACATCCGTGCTCGACGCGGTCTGCTTCGCGCTGTACGGAGCGGTGCCGGGCGCCCGACAGGGCGGTTCGCTGCGCAGCGACCACGCGGCACCCAGCACGCGCACCGAGGTGACCCTCGAACTCTCCGTCGCCGGACGCCGGTTGGAGATCGGCCGGCAGCCGCCCTTCGAGCGGCCCAAGAAGCGCGTCGCGGGCACGACGATCGAGAAGGCGCAGAGCTGGCTGCGCGAGTACGACGCGTCGGCCGGCTCCTGGAAGGACCTCAGCCGCTCCCACCAGGAGATCGGCGAGGAGATCACCCAGCTGCTCGGTATGAGCCGGGAGCAGTTCTGCCAGGTCGTGCTGCTTCCCCAGGGCGACTTCGCGCGTTTCCTGCGGGCGGACGCCGAGGCCCGCGGCAAGCTGCTGGGACGCCTCTTCGACACGCACCGGTTCGCCGAGGTCGAGAAGCGGCTCGCCGAGCGGCGGCGCGTGGCCGAGGGTGAAGTACGCGACGGGGACACGGCGTTGCTCGCCGACGCCCACCGCATGCAACAGGCGGGCGGCGACGCCATGGAGCTGCCCGGCCTCGCGCCGGGAGACCCGGGGCTCGCCGACGCCATCCTGGGCTCCGCCGCGATCGCCCGCAGCACCGCACGTGAACGGCTGACCATCGCCCACTGTGCGCGGCTGGCCGCCGAATCCGCGCAGGTCGCGGCGGGCCACCTATTGGACGACGTGCGCGAGGTGGCCCGGCTGCAGCGCCGGTTCGGCCAGGCGCAGGAGCAGGCCAGGCATTTGGAGGAGCGGGCCGACGACCATCGTGCGACCCAGGTGCGGATGGAGCGGGGCCGCAAGGCCGAGGCGGTGGCCCCCGCGCTCGACCTGCGTGATGCCGCCGAGGCCGAGCATCGACGCGCGACCGCCGAGGAGACACGTACGCGTGCCGCGCTGCCGGAGACGTTCGCCGGAGCCGGTGCGCCCGGACTCGTGTCCGCCGCGCGCAGGGCGGCCGAGGAGCTGGGCGGCCTGGAGTCCGCGCGCCGCGCCGAGCGCCGACTGGCCGAACTCGCCGCGGAGCGCGTCGACCTGGACCGTCAGGAGCGCGCCGACGAGGAGGTGCTCCAGGACGCGGAGAGCTGGCTCGCCACCTGGGAGGCGACCCGGACCGCTCTCGAGGAGCGCATCGAGTCCGCGCAGGAGGCGGCGACGCGCGCCGAGCAGCTCGCCGTGCAGCGCGACCCCGCGCAGGCCCGGCTGAACGCGGCCCGCCAGCGGGATCAGTTCGCCCGCGACACGGACGACGCCCAGCAGCAGGCCCTCGCCTGCCGCGAACGCGCCACGGACGCGCGCGCCCACTGGCTCGACCTGAAGGAACAGCGGCTCCAGGGCATCGCCGCCGAACTCGCCGCCGGTCTCGTCGACGGCGAACCCTGCGCCGTGTGCGGCGGCACCGAACACCCGGCCCCTGCACGGAAGATCGCCGGACACGTCGGCCGGGAGGCCGAGGAACAGGCCCTCGCCGCCTACCAGTTCGCCGACGACCAGCGCACGGAAGCCGAACGGCGGCTCGGTGTGGTCCGGGAGGCGCTGGCCGCGGCGACCGCAGAGGCGGGCGACGCCCCCACGGCGCAACTCGCCGAGCAAGTCGGCGAGTTGGACCGGGAACACGCCGAGGCACGGACCGCCGCATCGGGGCTGCACACCGCACGTGAGCGACTCGCGCAGGCCCGTCTTGAACAGGAACGGCGGGCGGAAGCCCAGCAGCGGGCCGCACTCCGGGCCGCGGCCCGGGTGTCGCACCGCGACCGGAACGACCAGGAAAGAGCCTCCCTGGAGGAGGAGTTGGACCAGGCCCGCGGCACCGCGGGCAGCGTGGCCGCGCGGGCCGCGCAGCTGGAGCGGCAGATGGCGCTGTTCACCGAGGCCGCCGACGCGGTGCGCGCGGCCGAGGACACCGCGCAGCGGCTCAAGGACGCCGACGCGCGACTCGCCGACGCTGCCTTCCGCGCCGGGTTCGACACGCCGCGGGCAGCGTCCGACGCACTGCTCGACGACACGGCTCACCGGGAGCTCCAACGGCGGCTAGACGCCTGGCAGTCGGAGGAGGCAGCGGTACGCGCCGTACTCGCCGAACCCGACACGGTGGCCGCCGCCCAGCAGCCGCCCGCCGACCTGCGGACCGCCGAGCAGGCTGCCGAGTCCGCCGCACGCCGGCTGCGGGAGGCCGCCTCCGCGCAGGACGCTGCGGCCCGGCGCTGCGGGGAACTCGACCGGCTGTCCACGCGCGCGACCGCGTCCGTACGCCGCCTGGCGCCGCTGAGGGAGGCGTACGACCGCGTGGCCCGCATGGCCGGTCTCGCGGCCGGCACCTCGGCGGACAACGAGCGCAAGATGCGCCTGGAGTCCTACGTCCTTGCCGCCCGCCTCGAACAGGTCGCCGCCGCCGCGACCGTCCGGCTGCTGCGTATGTCCTCCGGGCGCTACACCCTCGTGCACTCCGACGACCGCGCCGGGCGTGGCCGCAGCGGGCTCGGACTGCATGTCGTGGACGCCTGGACCGGCCGGGAGCGCGACACGGCGACGCTTTCCGGCGGCGAGACGTTCTTCGCCTCCCTCGCGCTGGCCCTCGGCCTCGCGGACGTCGTCACCGACGAGGCCGGCGGGGTGCGGCTCGACACGCTCTTCATCGACGAGGGCTTCGGCAGCCTCGACGAACAGACCCTCGACGAGGTCCTCGACGTGCTCGACTCCCTGCGGGAGCGCGATCGCAGCGTCGGCATCGTCAGCCATGTCGCCGACCTGCGGCGCCGCATCCACGCCCAGTTGGAAGTCGTGAAGGGGAGAACGGGTTCGGAGGTACGGCAGCGGGGCGACCAGGGGTGATGACGTTCCCCGGTACTCGTTCGCTCAGTGGCCCAGTGGGCGCCGGGGGAGCGGCGAGGAGTAGACGACACTCGTGGTCACGGAGCCCAGGGTGCCGATCTTGCCCGCCACCTCCTCCAGATGGCTCATGGAGCGCGCCGCGACCTTGATGACGAAGCAGTCGTCGCCCGTGACGTGGTGCGCCTCCAGGATCTCGGGCGTCGTCCCGACCAGGTCGTGGAAGGGCTTGTAATTGCCGTTCGGATACCGGAGCCGGACGAAGGCGAGGATCGGCAGGCCCAGGCTCTCCGGGTCGACGACGGCCGCGTACCCCTGGATGACACCCGCCTCCTCCAGCCGGCGGACCCTTTCGGTGACCGCGCTCGCGGACATGGAGACGGCACGGGCCAGCTCGGCGAAGCTGGCCCTGCCCTCACGCTGGAGGACATCGAGGATGTGCCAGTCGGTGGCGTCCGGTGAATACGCGGTCATGTGTGAGGGATAGCAGGGATATCCCCGGCGAATCAAGAGCGATGCCGTGGATCGCCACTTCAGGGAGGGGAGCGCCGGACGTAGATTTCTGACCAGGAAGTCCTGCGCGGCCGGTGCGGATGGGCACTGGTTCGGCGGGACCGGGAGGGAAGCCCACACATGACTGTGACCGGCGCGACCAGCACATCCGTCGTCGTGAACCCCGTTCTGCGCGTCGCACCGGCGTCTCCCGCCGCGGCCGCCGCCCACTTCGGGGCGAGCCTCGCCTTCCACGCCGACGTGTCCGATGTCGCCGCCGCCCTCGCCGCCGACGGCGGAGACACCGGGTTCGTCGTCCTCGACTCCCGCTCGACCGAGTCCTGGGACCAGGGCCATGTCCCCGGCGCGGTCCACCTGCCGACCGCGCTCATCCCCGAGCAGGCCGAGCAGCTCCTGGACAGGTCGGTGCCCGTCGTCACGTACTGCTGGGGCCCCGGCTGCAACGGAGCGACCCGCGCGGCCCTCGCGCTCGCCGAACTCGGCTTCCAGGTCAAGGAGATGCTCGGCGGCTTCGAGTACTGGGTGCGCGAGGGCTTCGAGTTCGAGACCTGGGAGGGACGCGAGCGCCGCGCCACGGACCCGCTGACAGCGCCGGTGGATGCGGCGGACTGCGGCTGCTGAGCCCTCCGTACGGTGCAGGTTCAGCCTCCCGTACGACCCCTCGTACGGTATGCCGGGTTCAGTGCCGTACGACCTCAGGCACCGGCCGCAGGAGAGTGGCGGTCCGCCGCGTCGGCGAGGGCGTGTCCGGTCGGCGTAACGCGCATGGAGAGGAAGGGAGTTCGGGCTGTCATGGGTGTCGAGGGTGGCGTATCGGACAGGGAGGGGACGGCGAATTTCCGCCCGCCGCCCGCCGTGTAGCTTCTGCGCATGGCGAGAAACGACGACTTGGGTGCGGTCGAGTGGGTGGAGTCCGGTGGCGGGCCGCTCATAGCGATCCCGGAGACGGTGCTGTCCTTCTGGTCGGGCGCGGACGGCGACGAGATGTACTCCGACTACGACCGGGCCTGCGACGTGGACGGCTTCATCGGCCTCGTACCCGTCGGCGACACCCGGGCCCTGGTCCTCGGCGACGAACCCGCCTCGACCTCCTTCCTTCCCGAGCACAACGCCTTCGTACGGTGGTGTGCCGCGGACTCCGCGGAGGAGCTGCTCGCCCGCGTCCCGGCCGCACTCGAAGCGGCGGTCTGGGAGCCGGACATGCACTGGAACGTGCCCGGCCCGGTGGTCCTGTTCGACGCGGCCTGGCCCGGGACCGCATCGACGCGCACGGAACATCTCAGGGTCGCGCTGGAGCCGGGCCGGTATGCGGTGCGTGCGACGTACGCGGAGCCGGGGCCCGAGACCTGGGTGGGCCTCGTACAGCTGCGGCGGTTGCCCTCCTGAGGCGTTACGTGGGGCCCCGCGAGGCAGTCGGTGTAACGACGGAGGCCGGGCTCGTGTTGTAGGAGACCGAGCCCGGCCTCAGGCGTCGACCGGGCCCGAGCCCGGCCCGCCGTCGATGACCGTCAGAGCCGGGACAGCTCGTCCACCAGGTCGTCCAGGCCCAGCGACCCCTGTGACAGGGCAGCCATGTGCCAGGCCTTCGCGTCGAAGGCGTCGCCATGGCGCTTCTTCGCGTTCTCGCGGCCCAGCAGCCAGGCACGCTCGCCGAGTTTGTAGCCGATGGCCTGCCCCGGGATGGTCAGGTAGCGGGTCAGTTCGCTCTCCACGAAGTCGGCCGGACGGCTGCTGTGCGCGCCGAAGAACTCCTGCGCCAGCTGGGGAGTCCACCGCTCACCCGGGTGGAAGGGCGAGTCAGCCGGGATCTCCAGTTCCAGGTGCATGCCGATGTCGACGATGATCCGCGTCGAGCGCATCATCTGGGCGTCGAGGTAGCCGAGGCGCTGCTCCGCGTCGGTGAGGAAGCCGAGTTCGTCCATGAGCCGCTCCGCGTAGAGCGCCCAGCCCTCGGCGTTGGCGCTGACTCCGCCGATGGTGGCCTGGTAGCGGGAGAGGTCCCCGGCGACATGGGCCCACTGCGCGAGCTGGAGGTGGTGGCCGGGGACGCCCTCGTGGTACCAGGTCGACACCAGGTCGTAGACGGGGAAGCGGGTCTGGCCCATCGTCGGCAGCCACGTACGGCCGGGGCGCGAGAAGTCCTCCGACGGCGCTGTGTAGTACGGGGCCGCGGCGCTGCCGGGAGGCGCGATGTGCGACTCCACCTTCCTTACCCGCTCGGCGAGTTCGAAGTGTGTCCCGTCCAGCTTGTCGATGGCCTCGTCCATCAGGTTCTGCAGCCAGGCCTGGACCTCGTCGACGCCCTCGATGTGCGTGCCGTGCGCGTCGAGGTGCGCGAGCGCCACCCAGGGGGTCTCGGCGCCGGGCAGGATCTTCTCGGCCTCCCGCTTCATCTCGGCGAGGAGGCGGTGGTACTCCGCCCAGCCGTACGCGTACGCCTCGTCGAGGTCGAGGTCCGTACCGTTGAAGTAGCGCGACCAGCGGGCGTACCGCTCGCGGCCGACCGTGTCCGGCGCGCCCTCGATGGCGGGCGCGTAGACGTCGCGCATCCAGTCCCGCAGGGCGACCAGGGCCTCGGTCGCGGTCCGGGCGGCGGTGTCCAGCTCCGCGCGCAGCGTTTCGGGACCCGGCGTGACGAAGTCCTCGAACCAGCCGCGGCCCTGGCCGTCCGTGTCGGACCACTCGGTGAGCTGCTCGATGAACGTGGCGGTGGGGCGCGGGCTCGCGTACAACTTGCGTTCCAGGCCGAGGGCGAGGGACTCGCGGTAGCCGCCCAGCGCACCCGGCACCGCGCGCAGCCGCTCCGCGATCGCGGCCCAGTCCTCGTCGGTCTCCGTGGGAGTGAGGGTGAAGATCTCGCGCACCGCGTGCGCCGGGGTGTGCATGTTGCCGACCAGGCGCAGGTGGTCATCGGCGTCGTGCACGGCGAGTTCGGCGGTGAGCCGCTCGCGCAGCAGACGGCCGCAGCGGCGCTCGATGTCACTGTCCGCGCCCGGCTGCCGTTCGGCCTCGTCGAGCCGCTCCAGAGTTCTGCGCGCCAACTCGGCCAGGGCGGCCTGACCCGCGGGCGAGGCATCCGGCAGCTTGCTGGAACTCGCCTTGTCGCCGAGGTACGTACCGGTGACCGGGTCGAGGGCGATGAGGTCGTCGACATAGGCGTCGGCGACCTCGCGGGGCAGCGGGCTCTTCGTCTCTGACATGCGGACATCCTCATACGAGGACACGGTCCGCGTCATCAGGGTTCGCTCAGGGCATGGCCCTGCGTTCAGCCTTCTCGCCGCGGCGGCAGCAGGGGCCCGCAGTCCCACTGCTGGAAGATCAACCGGGTCTCGACGCGCGCGACCTCACGCCGGGACGTGAACTCGTCGAGGACCAGTCGTTGCAGGTCAGCCATGTCGGCGACGGCCACATGGACCAGATAGTCGTCGGGTCCGGTGAGATGGAAGACGGAGCGCGACTCCGGCATGGCCCTGATCCGTTCCACGAACGGCCCGACCAACTCCCGCCGATGCGGCCTGACCTGCACGGACAGCAACGCCTCCAGGCCCCGTCCCAACTTCGCCGGATCCAGCCGCAGTTGATGGCCGAGAATGACTCCCGCGCGGCGCAGCCTGCTCACCCGGTCCAGACAGGTCGAGGGCGCGACACCGACCTGCGCGGCCAGATCGCGGTACGTCGTCCGGGCGTCGTTCTGCAACAGCCGCAGCAGATGGAGATCCACCGGATCGAGTACGACGGAATCGGCCATGTGGCGAACGTAGCACGGGATACTGCACCGCCCATCCGGTCCTTGTTCAGGCTCGGGGCATGGACTCCGTCAGTTACGACACACGCGAACCGAGAACGACGAGCCACGCTTCCGACAGCGCGGTCCGTACCCGCGCGCTCGCCACCGAGGCCGTACACGCCGGGCGCGAGGACCTCGCCCGGCAGGGTCTGCACGCGGCGCCGATCGACCTGTCCACGACCTACCCGTCGTACGACAGTCGTGGCGAGGCCGCCCGGATCGACGCGTTCGCCACCGACGGCGCCGAACCGCAGGGCCCGCCCGTCTACGGCCGGCTCGGCAACCCGACCGTCGCCCGTTTCGAGACCGCCCTCGCGCGCCTCGAAGGCACCGGGAGCGCGGTCGCGTTCGCGAGCGGCATGGCCGCGCTGAGCGCCGTACTGCTCGTACGGAACGCGCTGGGCCTGCGGCATGTCGTCGCCGTACGGCCCCTGTACGGGTGCAGCGATCATCTGCTCACCGCCGGGCTGCTGGGTTCCGAGGTGACCTGGGTCGACCCGGCCGGCATAGCGGACGCGCTGCGGCCCGACACGGGTCTGGTGATGGTCGAGTCCCCGGCCAACCCGACGCTCGCCGAACTCGACCTGAGGGCCGTCGCGCACGCCTGCGGATCGGTTCCCCTGCTCGCCGACAACACCTTCGCCACGCCGGTGCTGCAACGCCCCGCAGAGCAGGGGGCGCGGCTGGTCCTGCACAGCGCCACGAAGTACCTGGGCGGACACGGCGATGTGATGGCCGGGGTGGTGGCCTGCGACGAGGAGCTCGCGGGCCGGCTGCGCCAAGTGCGGTTCGCCACCGGGGGTGTTCTGCATCCGCTGGCCGGCTATCTGCTGCTGCGTGGTCTGTCGACCTTGCCCGTACGCGTCCGGGCCGCGTCCTCGAACGCCGCGGAACTGGTCCGCCGCCTCACCGCCGACCCGCGCGTGGCCCGCGTCCACTATCCGCGGGTCGGCGGCGCGATGATCGCCTTCGAGGTGCACGGCGACCCGCACGCCGTCATCGCAGGGGTCCGGCTGATCACCCCCGCCGTGAGCCTCGGCAGTGTGGACAGCCTCATCCAGCATCCGGCCTCCATCAGTCACCGTGTCGTGGACGCGGCGGACCGCCGCGACGCCGGGGTCGGCGACCGGCTGCTGCGGCTGTCGGTGGGGCTGGAGGACGTGGATGATCTGTGGGCCGACCTCGACGGAGCGCTTGGCCGGCCCTTCGCTCGATCCTGAAGTACCGGGTTTCTCAGGCGGGTTGGGTGGCGAAAGGTCCGCCGGCGCGGAAGGCCAGTTCGGCGAAGCGTTCGCCGATGCGGCGGTGTGCGGCGGCGTCCGGGTGGAGCAGGTCGGGCAGCGGCAGTTCGGCGAAGTCCGCCTCGCCGTAGAGCTCGCGGCCGTCGAGGTAGTACAGGTGGGGGTCGTCGGCGGCCCGCTGCTTCACGATGCGGGAGAGCTCGTCCCGGATGACGTTGAGCGTCAGCTTCCCGGCGACTGTCTCCGTGGGGTCCCCCTCGGCCTGGAACCTGAGCTTCCCCTCACTGAGGCCGCTGAAGTCCACCATGGTCGGGCCTGGGGTGTCCTCGTGGATGGGGCACAGGATGGGCGAGGCGAGCAGCAGCGGCGTGCTGGGGTGGCCTTCGCGGATGGTGTCGAGGAAGCCGTGCACCGCCGGGATGAAGGCACGCAGGCGCATCGCGTCGGTGTTGACCACGTTGATGCCGATCTTGACACTGATCAGGTCCGCGGGGGTGTCGCGCAGAGCGCGGGCGGTGAACGGGTCTAGCACGGCACTGCCGCTCAGCCCCAGGTTGATCAGCTCCACGCCGCCGAGGGAGGCGGCCAGCGCCGGCCAGGTCGTGCTGGCGCTCTCCGCGTCGGAACCGTGGCTGATGGAACTGCCATGGTGCAGCCACACCTTGCGACCTCCGTGCGGCACGGGCTCGACGGGGGCGTCGGTGCGCAGCGCGACCAGCTCGGTGATCTCGTTGTACGGCAGCCAGATCTCCACGTCCTTCTCCCGGTCGGGCAGCCCGGTGAAGCGGACGGTGCCGACCGGGCCGGGCCGGGTCTCGGCGGCGCCGGTGGTCATGTCCACGGTCAGCACAGTGCCGCCGGGCGTGCTCGCCCGGCCGGCCGGCACGCCGTCCACGAGCAGGTCGTACGCCCCGTCAGGGCGCGCCGGCGCCCCCAGGTAGACCGTTTTGGTGGGGAGTGTGTCCAGCTCGACGGCGGTGGCCCGGGTGCGGAAAGCCAGTCGTACGCCGGACGGCTGGGCCTCCGCCATGGCCAACTGCCCGTCGGCGGACTGCGCGCGGGCCCGGGCGGGCAGCCGGTGCGGCAGCAGCCCGTGCTCGGTGCGCTCCAGATCGAGCGCACCGCGCACGAGGTCGGCGGTGATGGGGGTGGGGATCCAGTCGAGCTGAGAATTCATGGCCTCAGCATGTCAATGGGGCCACTGGTCCGCATATGAGAATTCGGCCGGCGGAGGCCGGAGGGAGGGGAGGGGGCCAACGGCGACGGATGCTGCTCGCTCGCCTTTCCCCGTCAGCCCCGTCAGCCCCTCGGTCCGTGCTCCGTGGTCCGTGGTCCGTGGAGCACAGCCGGGCGCGGCGGGGATCTAGTCCCGCACCACCGGCTCCCCACGCTGTCCCTCGTCATACGGCAGCCGTGACGTCACCGGAGTCGCCTCCAGGCGGGCCGTGATGACCAGCGTGCCCTCCTCGATCTGGTAGTCGAGGGGAAGGCCGAGGCCGCGCATCGCGGCGACCATGCCGGTGTTGGAGGACTGCGTGACGGCGTACACGCTCTCGCAGCCCGCCTCGACGGCCATCGTCACCAGGCGGCCGAGCAGTTCGGCGCCGATACCGCGGCGCTGCCAGTCGTCCTCGACGAGGAGCGCGATCTCCGTCTCGTCGCCGTCCCAGAGGAGATGGCCGAGCCCGACGATGCGCCCGGATGCCGTCTGCGCGGCGAGGGTGCGCCCGAAGCGCGGGCTGAGCAGGTGGTTGAGGTAGCGGTCCGCGTCGCTGACCGGACCGTGGTAGCGCATCTGCAGGGTGTGGGGCGAGCAGCGCTCGTGCATCGCCCTGGCGGCGTCGAGGTCGGCCGCGTCGGCCCGCCGGACGCTGATGGCGTTGCCTTCCGGCAGAGTCAGTGTGTCCTGGCTGCGCGGGATCCGCGGGCCGAGCCGCGCGTCCAGCTCGACCAGCGCCCGTGCCCGCGCGAACTCCGTCGGCGTGAACGGCAGATACGGTCGCTCCACCGTGATGACCCCGCCCTCCGGCGCCCGCAGGCGCATCACCGTGTCCTCAAGTGCTCCCTCGACCGGAGCACTCTCCTCCGCGCGGCCGGACCGGGGCGACTTGGCGGGCAGTGAGCGGATGGTGCACCTGCCGAGCAACTGCCGGAGCGCGAGCGGCAGTTCCGCCGTGTCCAGGGCCGTACGGGTGGCCAGACCCAGTACCCGAGTCGGCGCGTCGACGAGGTCGTGGGCGTCGGCCCGCTCGATCCACGTCTCCGTGCCGCCGGCCCGCGAGACGACGCGGGTCATCTCGGAGGCGGCAAGCTCCGCGGGGGCGCGCAGCAGGAACTCGTCCACGGTGCCCTCTGCCAGCGGATGTGTCTGCAGGCTGAGGATGTCGACCTGGTGCCGCGCCAGTGCCGAGCACAGCACGGCGAGCGAACCCGGCGCGTCCTTCACCGTCGTCCGCAACCGCCACAGCGTGGTCTCCCCGGAGAGGGCCCCGGGCGACGCGGACTCCTCGGACGGTCCGGCCCGGCTCCCGTCGGCGAGCGGCCGGGCACCCGTATCGTCCGCCGGTGGCGCGTGACCGTGGTGGCGTGCCCACCAAGTGTGGAAGCCGGCCGTGGCGACCAGGACTCCGGCCGAGGTCATCAGCAGGGCGATGCCGTCGGGTCCGTGTCCGATCAGGTTGGCGACGGCGTCCGCGACCGTGACGGCCGTGAACAGGGCGGCGAGTTCGACGACATCCCGCCGCCAGTGGTGGACGGGGCGCCCGTGCTTCGTTCGCGTCACATCAGACATGTCTGGAGTCATACAGCCACTGTGGGGGAACGGTGTTGCGTGATCACGAACGGTCTGTGACTGATCGGTTAAGTGTCGTTCCGTACCTTTTGTGGTTCTTTTTGCAAGGGTTTTGCTTACATCCTCGGTCGGGTACGTTGCTCCGCTGGTCAGAGCGACCCATGGCTGATTCTCTTCGCACCCTCGGCGAGGGGAAGTGAACGAGACCGCGCACCGGGGGATGACTCCGGTACGCGGTCGGCGGTTCGAGAATACGGGAGAGCCACCGGACCGGACGACGCGTCACCCCGGCTCCCGACTGCTACTGCCCCACACGTCCCGGCTGAAGTACCTGTGTGAACAGCACAGTTCCGTCCTGCTCGCGCAGTCGCACCGTCAACTCGCCGCTGTCGCCGTCGATGTCGACCTCGCCGAAGAACTGGTAACCGCCGGCGGGCGAGACGTTCGACGCGGTCGGCGCCTTCACGAACACCCGCTCCGGACCGAAGGTGTTGTCCAGCGCGCTCGCCGGGAAGGCACCGGCGTTGAGCGGTCCTGAGACGAACTCCCAGAACGGTTCGAAGTCGGGGAAGGCGGCCCGCGAGGGCTGGTAGTGCTGCGCCGAGGTGTGGTGCACATCGGCCGTCAGCCACACCGTGCCCGTGATCCGCCGGTGCTTGACGAACCGCAGCAGCTCCGCGATCTGCAGCTCGCGCCCGAGCGGCATACCCGGGTCGCCCTGGGCCACCGCCTCGATGTTCGGCTGCCCCTCGGTGGCGTCCGGCACGACCAGGCCGAGCGGCATGTCCGCGGCGATCACCTTCCACACCGCACGCGACCGCGACAACTCCCGCTTGAGCCACTCCAGTTGCTCGGCGCCGAGAATGCCCTGCGGGTCGGTGCTCTGCGTGCCGGGGGAGTTGGCGTTGCGGTAGGTCCGCATGTCGAGGACGAACACGTCCAGGAGCGGCCCCTGGCGCAGGACCCGGTACACACGGCCGTCCTGGTTGTCCGGTCGCAGCGTGGAGAGGGGGAAGTACTCGCTGAACGCGCGGCGGCCCCGGGCGGCCAGGACGTCGACGCTCTTCTCGGTGTAGCGGGTGTCCGAGGCCGCGATCACCTCACCGGGGTACCAGTTGTTGCGCACCTCGTGGTCGTCCCACTGGATGACGGACGGAACCTGGGCGTTGAATCGCTTCAGGTTCTCGTCCAGCAGGTTGTAGCGGAAGTTGCCGCGGAACTCGGCCAGCGTCTCGGCGACCTTGGACTTCTCCTCGGTGATGATGTTGCGCCAGGTGCTGCCGTCGGGAAGCGCCGCGGTCGCAGCGATCGGGCCGTCGGCGTAGATGTTGTCGCCGCTGCATATGAAGAAGTCGGGGTCGAGCTTGGCCATGGCGTCGTAGATCCGGTAGCCGCCGCGGTCCGGGTTGATGCCCCAGCCCTGTCCCGCCAGGTCGCCCGACCACAGGAAACGCACCCCGTCGCGCCGCCCGCGCGGCGCCGTACGGAAGGTACCGGTCACCGGTTCGCCCGTGCGACGCGGGTCGTCGGGGTCGGCGAGCAGCACGCGGTAGTGGATCTGCTCGCCCGAGGGCAGCCCGCGCAGCCGAGTCGTCCCGGTGAAGTCGGTCCCGGCGCCGAGCAGCGGCCCCTGCCACCGGCGGGGGTTGCGGAACGACTCGGTCGCCGACGTCTCGACGATCATCCGGGCCGGGCGGTCGGACCGTACCCACACCAGTCCGGAGTCGGCGGTCACGTCTCCGGTCTGGACGCCCCACCCCGCCTTCGGCCGCCCGGACAGGGCGAACGCCGGCGCCGCGCCGAGCGCGGCGGGCAGGGCCAGTGCGGCGGAGGCGGCGAGAGAACCACGCAGAACGCTGCGGCGACCGGGGAACGGATGCTGCGGACGGTGTGACATGAATGCGCCTCCAAGGACGGATCCGGCCAATGGGCAATGCCACAACTACTGGTGCACCGAAGCGCACACGGAAACCACAGGTGAACAGCGGACCGCGAGCACAAGGGAACCGGTGCCCGCCGACAACGAATCGGTGCCTCCCGACAACGAGCCGGTGCCCGCCGACAACGAGCACGCGTCTCAGAAGCCGGCAGCGACCGCGCGTCTCAGAACCGCACGGCGTCCGCCATCAGCCGTACGCCCTCACGGATCCGCGCAGGCGACAGGTGCGCGTACCCCAGCACCAGCCGTACGCCGTCGTCGACCGCCTCCCCGTAGTGCACCAGCGGACGCACGGCGACCCCGGCCGCCGCAGCCGCCTCCAGGAAGCGGTCGCGTGGCCCGTACCGCTCCGGCAACACGGCGATCACGTGCAGACCAGCCGCGATCCCGGACACCTCGGTGCCGGGAAAGTGCTCCTCCAGGGCCGATACGAGGCTGTCGCGTCGTTCCCGGTAGACGCGTTGGCAGCGCCGCAGTTGCCGGTCGTAATCGCCCCGCTCGATGAAGCGGGCCAGAAGTGCCTGATCGACGACGGGGTTCCCGAGATCCATGGTGCGCTTGCGCTCGACCACCTCCTCGGCCAGCGACGCGGGCACGAGCAGCCAGCCCAGCCGCAGCCCCGGCGCGAGGGACTTGCTGACCGACCCCGTGTAGGCGACGTGCTCAGGGTCGAGCCCCTGGAGCGCGCCCACAGGGGCGCGGTCGTAACGGAAGTCCCCGTCGTAGTCGTCCTCGATCACCAGGCCGTCCACCGACCGCGCCCAGTCGAGGAGTTCGGCCCGGCGCCGCGCGGAGTAGGCGATCCCCAGGGGGAACTGATGGGCGGGCGTCGTCACCACGGCTCGTACGCCCGACGCCTCCAGGGGGCCGGGCGCCAGCCCCTCCGCGTCCAGGGGCAGTCGTACGGTGCTGACGCCGGCCGAGGCGTACAGCGCAGCGTGTTCGGGGCTGCCCGGATCCTCGACGCCGACGTCGTGCACCCCGCGCGCGTGGAGCACGAATCCGAGCAGCGTCATCGCCTGCGCGACCCCGGAGACCACGACGACCCGCTCCGGGTCGGCGACCACCCCACGGCGCCGGGAGAGGAGCCCGGCGAGGGCCGTACGCAGCCGGGGGAGGCCACGCGGATCCGGGTAACCCAGCGCGCGGTGCGGGAGTTCGGCGAGCACCCCGCGCTGCGCGGCGGCCCACGCCGCACGCGGGAACAGCGACAGGTCCGGTGTCCCGGGAACGAAGTCGGCCCGCGCGTCGGCCGCTCGCGGAGCGAGATCGCGCGTGCCCGGACGGGCGGCCCGCGCGGCACCGCCGACCCAGGTCCCCGCGCCCCGGCCGCTGCGCAGATACCCCTCCGCGGTGAGCTGCTCGTACGCCTCCGTGATCAGCCCCCTGGACACCCCGAGATCGGCCGCGAGTTCACGGCTGGACGGCAGCCGGGTGTCCGGAGCGAGCCGGCCGGAACGGACCGACTCGCGCAGCGCCTCCTGGAGCGTGCGCCCACGCGCCCGTGCCGGTGCCGACGCGGCCGGCAGGAGGAGCTCCCAGGCGGCGGTCCAGGCAGTCGGCGTCGATCCCCCGGGCCCCGGGTCCGGGGTGTCCCTCATATTGGTCCCCGATGACGTCATGGAAGTGGACCTTAAACCGGACCGCGTCCCTTCATAGCGTCACTCCCATGAACGTCACCCCCGTCCGGGGCGCGCTGCTCGCCGCCCTCGCCTGTGTCCTCGTCGGAGCCTCCTTCACCGCCAACAGCGTCCTGGGCCACTATCCGTACGCGGGCGGCCAGTTCCTGCGTTACGGACTCGCCTGCCTGCTGTTGCTGCCACTGGTCGGCCGAGGCGGCACGGCACCGCTGCGGAGGCTCACGCCGCGCCAGTGGGGCCGCCTCGCGCTGCTCGCGGCGGTCGGCATGGTCGGCTTCAACCTCGCGGTGATCGCCGCCGAACGGACGGCGGAACCGGCAGTTCCGGGTGTCTTCGTGGGCTGCGCCCCCATGCTCGTGGCCGTGATCGTCCCCCTCCGCGAGGGCCGCCGCCCGCAACGCCTCGTCCTGTACGGGTCGTTGCTCGTGGCGGTGGGCGCTTTCACCGTCCAGGGCTGGGGCCGTACGGACGGCGCCGGAATCGCGTACTCCGTGTGTGCGCTCGTCGGAGAGGTGGGCTTCGCGGTCCTGGCCGTGCCCGTGCTGCGACCGCTCGGGCCGCGGCTGCTGTCGGCAACCGTCTGCGGGATCGCCGCGGCCGAGTCGGCGGCGGCCGGTGTGGTGGTCGACGGCGGTGCCTGGCTTCGGATGCCGGACGCGACCGAGGCGACCGCGCTGCTGTGGCAGGCGGCGGTCGTCACGGTCGTCGGCTTCGTGTGCTGGTACATGGGCATGCGGCGGATCGGCGCGGAACGCGCCACGCTCTTCTCCGGCCTCATCCCCGTCGCGGCGGCCGCCACCGCGCCGCTCGCCGGCACGGGCTCGTACGGCGCCGCGCAGGCCGCCGGGAGCGCGCTGGTCGGCGCCGGAGTCGCCCTGGGATCAGGCGTGTTGGCCCGGGCGGGCCGTCGGTCAGCGGCTGCCGTCGAGGATGACACGGGCGACGAGCGCCGGGTCGTCGTTCATCGGGACATGCCCGCATCCGGGCAGCCTGACCAGCCGGGCGCGCGGAATGACGTGCTTCGCGCGGATTCCCTGGCGGCGCACCAGCAGCCGGTCCCTGGTGCCCCAGGCCACGGTGACCGGAAGCCCGGGGACGTCGTCGGTGAACCGGACGGTGGCGCCGGCCCGGAGGGTCTGCGTGAAACCCTCGGCGTGGGCCAGCGCCAAGGTCTCCGCGACGACGGCCTCGGGTGAACGGCGGCCCGGACGGGCGTAGATGGTGCCCGTCAGCACCGCACGCCCGGCCGCCGTACGCGACAGCCTCTCGACCGCCGGGACGGGCATCCGCCGCGCGGTGTGCCGCATCGCGAGCAGCACACCGAAGGCGTACCGCCGCTCGGCCTGCGACCAGAACCCGGCCGGCGAGAACGCCGTGACGGACCGTACGAGCTTCTCGCGGCCCAACTCCAGGGCCAGCAGGCCCCCCAGGGAGTTGCCCGCCACATGAGGCCGCCCGATCTCCAGCGCCTCGCACAGCGCGCCGAGCGCGGGCACCACCGTCCCGAGGTCGTGCGTGAGCCCCTCGGGCAGCGGCGGGGACTCGCCGAAGCCGGGCAGGTCGACGGCTATGACGTCGCGTTCGGCCGCCAGGAGGTGGACGACCGGGTCCCAGGCCTGCCGGTGGTGGCCGATGCCGTGCAGCAGGAGCAGCGGCTCGCCGGTGCCCACGCGCGCGTAGGACACGGTCACGGTCCTCGGGCCGCGTGGAGAGGGGAGGCTGAAGGAGACCGTGGCGGACATGAGGCTGCTCCTCTTCCGGGGTATGGGACACGCTGACGGACCGGCTCGTAGACAGCTTGTCAGCAACTGCTACCGGCGGGTAGCCCCCGGTCGTCACGAACCACGCCCGTAAGTGCTTTGGGCCGATTTTGCCTGGACACGGACACGGCGAGTCGTATGGGATGGAACCGTGACCGCCGACACCGCGACTGAGATCTTCGAAGAGCACCGTCCCGTCCTGATGGGCGTCGCCTACCGCATGCTCGGGCGGGTGGCCGACGCGGAGGACGTGGTCCAGGAGGCGTGGCTGCGGTGGTCGGGCGCCGACCGGGCGGAGGTGCGCGAACCGCGCGGCTACCTGGTGCGTGTCGCCACCCGCCTCGCCATCGACCGGCTGCGCCAGGTCAAGTCACGCAACGAGGCGTACGTGGGTCCCTGGCTCCCCGAGCCCTACGTCACCGATTTCGGGGACACCGTCCCCGACGCCGCTGAGCGGGCCGTACTCGCCGACTCCGTCTCCCTCGCCGTCCTCATCGTCCTGGAGTCCCTGTCGCCCCTGGAGCGTGCGGTGTTCGTCCTCCGGGAGGCGTTCGGTTATCCGTACGCGGACATCGCCACCGTCCTCGACCGGGGCGAGCCCGCGGTACGCCAACTCGCCGCCCGGGCCCGCCGGCACGTCGACGAACGGCGTCCGCGCTACGAGGTCGACCCGGCCGAGCGCCGCGAACTCACCGAGCGGTTCCTCGCCGCGGCGGCCGAGGGTGACCTGGAAAGGCTCATGTCCCTGCTGGCGCCGGACGTACGGCTGGTCGGCGACAGTGGTGGGCTGTCGCAGGCGCCGCTGCGGGTCATCGAGTCCGCCGACAAGGTGGGCCGGTTCCTCCAGGGCGCGGCTCGCAAGGGACTGGTCGGCGCCGACGTGTCGTTCCGCCTCCTGGAGATCAACGGCGGCACCGCGATCCTGGCCCTGTTCGACGGCAAGCCCGACAGCGTCTTCCAACTGGACGTCGCGGACGGCCGGATCCAGTGCGTCTACATCGTGCGGAACCCCGAGAAGCTGCTTTCACTGGCCGACCGGTAGCCCGTCAGAAGTCCCGGAGCACCCGCACAGACCCCTTTGGGCAACCGCCGGCCCCCGTCACTTGGACGGGGGCTTTCGGCGTTGTGTCGCGAACATCACCCAGCACCAACGTCCTGTGAACGCTCTGCGGCACTGCCCCTGCGCAATGCGTAAGGGATTGAGGATTGGTCTTGACCAAGTGTGGGGGTGGACATATGGTCACAGGGATAGTGCAGGAACCTTTAATAAACAAGGGCGCTAAAACGCCGCCGGGCCACGGCGATTGCGGAGGACAGGGTGGGGACCCAGCAGCTGGAATCGGTGCCGGAGCCGAAGTACTGGCATCTCAAGACCGTGCTGAGTGAGGCACTGGACTCCGACTTCACGGTGGGGGAGATCCTGCCCAACGAGCGTGATCTGGCGGCGCGGTTCGGGGTCGCCCGCGCGACGCTCCGCCAGGCTCTGGAGCAGCTCGAACTGGAAGGCCGTCTGCAGCGCCGCCGCGGGGTGGGCACCACCGTCGCCCCGCCGCGTGTGGGTGTGGCCGTCGGATCCGAGCAGCACGTGTGGCCCGGCGCGGTCGGCGACGCCTGGCAGCCCGCGGACTGCACGGTGGCGGCCCCGCCCGCGGCCGTCGCCGGCATCCTGGAATCCGGCGACGACGAGCAGGTCCACACGGTGCGCCGTTCCCGGGTGACACACGGTCAGCCGGTCGCCGCCGAACTGCTCTACATCCCGGCGTCCTCGGTGCCCGACCTGTCAGCGATAGACGCGCCCTCGGGACCGGCACGCGCGCGTGCCGTGCTGCGCGAGCTGCAGCGTCTCGACCTGGACGGTCAGGACAGCGCCGTGGAGCTCGGCTCGGCCCGCGCGGACGACGCCAGGGAGCTCGACCGGCTTCCCGGAGCGCCCGTCCTCGTCGTCACGACCCGCTTCTTCACCGAGGGACGCACCGCGGCGGTATCCATCGCCACCTACCGTGCCGACACCTGCCGACTGACCTTCGGCGACTCGGGCGGCGTGGAGATCCACCACGACCCCGAGCGCAAGGCTTCCTGAGCCACGACCCGAAGCGCGTGGCTTCCTGAGCCACGACCCGAGGAGCGTGCCTTCCCGAGCCAGGATCCGGGCGGACTGCCACCGAACGGCAGCAGCCCACCGTACGACCGTCCCGCCCCGGAAGACTCCGGGGCGGGACGTTTTTGCATGCTCCCTGGGCCGGTTCCGCTCAGCGGCGCGCGGTCACGGTTCCCTCCACCGCGAACAACTGCTCCTCCACATGGTCCAGAGCCAGCCGCAGAGCACCCGTCGCCACGGCCGCCTCACCCAGGATGGAGAGGGCCACCTTCGGCGGACGCAGGCAGTAGCGCGCCAACTCCCGCCGCAGCGGCTCCAGTACGCCGTCCAGACCGGCCGCCCAGCCGCCGATGACGACCAGCTCCGGGTCGAGCGCCAGGACGAGCGCCGCGACGTCGTGGACGAGACGCTGGATGAAACGGTCGACCGCCGCGACGGCCCGTTGGTCGCCGCCCCGGGCGTAGGCGAACACCTCGGCGACCGCCTGCTCGTCGAGCGGGTGCAAGGGCTCGTCCGTGGTGGACAGCAGCGTCTCCGGCGTCACCCCACGGCCCAGCAGATGCAGCGCGCCGATCTCCCCGGCCGCGCCCCCGTACCCCCGGTGCAGCCGTCCGCCGATCAGCGAACCGGCGCCCGGACTCAGCCCGGCCAGCACGAACACGACATCGTCCGACTCGGTGGCCGCACCCTTCCAGTGCTCGGCGACCGCCGCCGCGTTGGCGTCGTTCTCGACCAGCACCGGGCACTTGAAGGAACGGCTCAGCCGCTCGCCCAGGCGCAGGCCGGTCCACTCGGGCAGCGCCGTGCCCAGGCGTACGGTGCCGTCCGCCTCGACGATCCCGGGGCTGCCCACCCCGACCGCACGCAGCGAACTGCGGGCGACACCGGCCCGGCGCAGCAGCTCGGCGACCGCCGTACGCAGCCGCTCCAGCCGCTCGTCGGCTGACGCCGCCTCCTCCACGTCCTTGGACATGGCGCCCAGCACCTTGCCGTCCAGATCCGCGAGCAGCGCGGACACCCGGTGCGGGCCGATCTCCAGGCCCAGCAGATGCCCCGCCTCGGCCCGGAACCGGTACCTGCGCGCCGGACGGCCCTGGCGCCGGGCAGCGCCCTCCTCTGCCGCCTTCTCGACCACGAGGCCGGCTTCCATCAGCCCCTCGACCACTCCCTCGACCGTGGGCCGGGAAAGTCCGGTCACCCGGGTGATCTCGGTGAGGGTCGCGCAGTCCGTGGTGCGCAGTGCGTGCAGCACCACTGCGGAATTGATCCTTCGCAGCAGAGAGGGATCCCCGCCGGTCAACTGCCCCAACGTCCGTCCTCCCAGCTCGTGCGCGTATTGGCCGGATCGTACTCGGCGCGGCGGACCCCGGCGAGTGCCGGGGACCAGTTGGTTACTGACGGGTCGGACTCACCCGGGTGCCACGAACCCCGACTCGTACGCCGCGATGACCGCCTGCGTACGGTCCCGGGATCCCAGCTTGGTCAGTACGGCGCTGACGTGGGACTTGACCGTCTCGGTCCCGACGATCAGCCGTGCGGCGATCTCCGCGTTCGACAGGCCCCTGGTCATCAGCCGCAGCACCTCCGCCTCACGCTCGGTCAGGGAGGCCCGCTCCATGGCGGCACGCGCCGCGGGATTCCCGGCGCTGTCGCCGTACTCGGCGGCCAACTGCCGTACGGAGGCGGGGAACAGCAGTGACTCGCCCTCGGCGACGAGCCGTACGGCGTGCACGATCTCGGCGGGCCGCGCCCGCTTCAGCAGAAACCCGTCGGCTCCGGCGCGCAGCGCCTCGTAGACGTACTCGTCGTTCTCGAACGTCGTCACCACGAGGATCTTCGGCGGATCGGCCACGGTCCGCAGCACCGCGCGGGTGGCCTCGATGCCGTCCATCAGGGGCATCCGTACGTCCATGGCGACGACATCGGGCCGCAGCTTCCGCACCAGGGGGATCACCGCGGCACCGTCGGCCGCCTCACCGACGACCTCGATGTCCGGCTGGGCCTCCAGGACGGCACGCAGACCGGCACGGACGAGGGGTTCGTCGTCGACGAGGAGAACGGTGACCGGCATCCGGCCAGCGTAGATCAGCGAAGTGGCAGCTCCACATGCACCTGCCAGTCACCTTCGTCCGGTCCCGTACGGGACCGGCCGCCGAGCAGCGCCGCCCGCTCGCGTATGCCACGCAGCCCGCTGCCCCTGCCGGGCCCCGGCATCTCCGCGGTGAGCGGATTGCGGACCTCCAGGACGAGCCTGCCGTCCTCGACCTCGATACGGACCCGGGCCGGGACACTCCCCGCATGCCTCAGGACGTTCGTGAGCGACTCCTGGAGGATGCGGTACCCCTCGCGGGACAGCGGCCCCGGGACCGTCTCCACCGGACCCGTCACCTCGGCGTCGACCTTGGCTCCGGAAGCGCGTGCCGACTCCAGGAGCCGGTCGGCCTCGGCCAGCGTGGGGCGGCTGCTCACCGGACGCTCCGCCTCCCGCAGCACGCCGAGCACCCGCTCCAGGTCTTCCAGGGCGGCCCGGCCGGTGTCCTCGATGGCGCCCAGCGCCCGGTCGGTGAACGCGGGGTCACCGGCCGCCCTGGCCGCGCCCGCCTGCACCACCGCCACGGTCAGCGCGTGACCGATGGAGTCGTGCAGCTCGCGGGCGATGCGGTTGCGCTCCAGGAGCTGCTCGGTGCGCTCCTCCAGGGCGGCGAGCCGCTCGGAGGGCGAAGGGCCGAGCAGCCGGCGCGCTATCACCGTGATCAGCTCACCGAGGCCGACGACCGCGCCGTACAGGGCGAGCAGCGGGAAGGGGAAGAGCAGCGCGTAGGCCCAGTGGGGGTGCGAGGGCACGAAGGGGTTGTCGGTCGTATCGTGACCGGTCGCCGCGTAGACGAGATCGAAGGCGATCAGCGGCAGCCAGACGGTGAGGCAGCTTGCCGCCAACCCGCCTACCAGCCGGATTTCCAGCCAGAGCACGGTCCGCCAGCGGTCCCGCCACGTGACCGAAGGAGCGACAGAGAAGGCCCCCTCCCCGCCGTCTCGCGCCAGCATGAACTGCGCCTGGACGCCCTCACCCCGCCGGACGGCCGGGATCAGCCCCAGCGGAACCAGCAGCACGGCGGGCATCCACGGCTTCGACATGTCGATGAACAACCACACGCTGGTGAACAGCATCGGCACCCACAGATGCAGCCAACGCGTGTACGTCGTCCCCCGAAGCAGCGGGCGCAGAAAACGGGCCATTGCGCCATCGTGACAGGCCCCACTGACAACGGGCTTCCCCCAGGCGGGGGAGACGCTTGCCACCTGCGGGGGAGGTGACGCCCCCTCACCGGCCGCCAGTCTGAGGCCATGACCAGCATCGACGTCCAAGACCTCACCAAGGAGTACGGCAGCAAGCGCGCCGTGGACCGGCTCACCTTCAGCGTTCTCCCCGGCCGTGTCACCGGCTTCCTCGGTCCCAACGGCGCCGGAAAGACCACCACCATGCGGCTCGTACTGGGCCTGGACCGGCCCACCTCCGGCACCGCCACCGTCGGCGGCCGCGCCTACACCACCGTCCACGAACCCCTGCGCCACGTCGGCTCCCTGCTCGACGCGCAGGCCCCGCACGGCTCGCGCACCGCCCGGGACCATCTGCGGGCGCTCGCCGCAAGCAACCGCATCCCGGAGCGCCGTGTGGACGCCGTACTTGAAGAGGTGGGGCTCGCTTCCGTCGCGCGGCGCCGGGTGAAGACGTACTCCCTGGGTATGCGCCAGCGGCTGGGCGTCGCGGGCGCACTCCTCGGGGACCCGCCGGTGGTGCTGCTCGATGAACCCTCGAACGGGCTCGACCCCGAAGGGATCATCTGGATCCGGGAGTTGATGCGCGCGCTGGCCCGCGAGGGCCGCACCGTCCTCGTCTCCAGCCACCTCATGAACGAGACCGCGTCCTTCGCCGACCATCTCGTCGTCCTGGGCCGGGGCAGGCTGCTCGCCGACACGCCCATGCGTGACTTCATCGACGCACGCGTGCAGCCCCGTGTCCGGGTGCGCACCACCGATGGCGCCGCGCTGGGCGGCCTGTTCGCCGAGCACGGCATCGAGGCGGTCGAAGGGGAGGACGGACGCTGGACCGTCCTCCACGCGCGCCTGGATGACATCGGACTCCTCACCTCGGGCGCCCGGGTGCCCATTCTCGAACTCGCCGCGGAGGAGGGCACGTTGGAACAGGCCTACCTCGATCTGACGGCCGCCGAGACCGAGTTCGCCGCCACGCAGTCCCCGACGCAGTCCCAGGAGGCCTGACCATGACGTTCGCACCCGCACTCCACGCGGAATGGATCAAGATCCGGACCCTGCGGTCGCTGGTCGGAGGGCTGTGCGGCGTTCTCCTCGCCACCGCGCTCTTCTCGGCGATCGCCGGGCTCGACACCGAGGGGACCGAAGGGGAGGGTTTCGACCCGCTGTTCTCGGCGTTCTTCGGCGTCAGCTTCGGACAGATAGCGGCCATCACCTTCGGCGCGCAGGCCGTCTCGGCCGAGTTCCATGGCGGTGCGCTCCGCGTGTCGTTGGCCGCGGTGCCCGACCGGCTGCGGTGGTTCGCGGCCAAGGCGGTGGCGATCGCCGTTCCCGTGCTGGCCGTCGGCCTGGTCACGGGGGCGGTGAGTCTGGCCGTCGGGAAGGCGGCTCTCGGGACGAAAGCGAGCGGGCTGAGCTGGAGCGAGGGCCTGCGTGGTGTCGTCGGCTGCGGCATCTACCTGATGCTCATGGCCCTGTTCGCGGCCGGTCTCGCCGCCGTCCTGCGCAGCGGTGTCGCCACCCTGAGCATCCTGATCCCGTTCCTCCTGATCGTCTCCTTCGTCGTCGGCAGCGCTTCCGGAGGCGTGGCCGACTTCCTGCCCGACAAGGCGGGCCAGGTGGTCTTCCACGAGACATGGGACGGCGCCCTCGGACCCTGGACGGGGCTCGCCGTGACCGCGGCCTGGACGGCGGCAGCCCTGGCGGCCGGCACGTGGAGCATTCGCCGCCGCGACGCCTGACCCGTCGTCTAGAACGCGGACGTGCGGACGTGGGCGCCGGCCCGCCGGTGGCGAGCGGCGCCGCCCGCCCGGCAAGCCCTGGCGGCAGCCGCCTGCGATCCGCCGCCCCTGGACGGCAGTTGCCCCGAGTTACTGCTCCTCGGTGACAGCCGGACCGGATCCCCTGGTCCCTGGTGGCAGCCGCACGGGCTCTCTTGGTCCACGGTGGCAGCCGCCCCCGATTTGCCGGCCCTGGGTGGAACGCGCCCCGAGCTGCTGCTCCTCGGTGGCAGCCGCACCTGATCCCCTGGTCCAGGGTGGCAGCCGCCCCCGATCCGCTGACCCTGGGGCAGTCGCCCCGCCCCGCTAACCCTCGGAGGCAGCCGCCCGCAACCGCCCGTACTCCTCCGCCATCGTCGCCGCCGTCCAGTGCGCGTTGAGACCACTGGGGTTGGGGAGCACCCACACCCTGCTGGCCCCGATCCGCCTCTCGTGGGGGCCGATGGCGGCCTTGCGGTCATCGAACGCCGCCCGGTACGCGGTCACGCCCACCACGGCGAGCCAGCGCGGCCGCAGCCGTTCCACCTTGGCGGTGAGCAGCCGGCCGCCCTCGCGGTACTCCTCGGCGGTCAGTTCGTCGGCACGAGCGGTCGCGCGCGCCACGACGTTCGTGATGCCCAGGCCGTACGACGGCAACTCGCCCTGTTCCGCGGGCTTCATGAGACGCGGTGTGAAGCCGGACAGGTGGAGCACCGGCCAGAAGCGGTTGCCGGGGCGGGCGAAGTGGTGGCCCGTCGCGGCCGTCATGAGGCCGGGGTTGATACCGCAGAACAGGACGCGGAGGCCGACCGCGGCCACGTCGGGGACGAGACGGTCGCGGGCGGCCTCCAGTTCCTGCGGGGTGAAGCGGGTCAGAGGATCGCCCCCGGCGTGTAGCCCGCGGCCTCCGGGTGCTGCTTCACGATCTCCTCGATACGGCCGACGACGACGGCGACCTGGTCGGCGGCGGCCCCCGTGAAGGACAGCTTGTCGGCCATCAGTTCGTCGAGCTGGGCACGGTCCAGCGGGATGCGCTCGTCCGCGGCGAGCTTGTCGAGCAGTTCGTTGCGCTCGGCGCCCTGTTCACGCATGGCGAGGGCCGAGGCGACCGCGTTCTCCTTGATGGCCTCGTGCGCGACCTCCCGGCCGACGCCCGCGCGCACCGCGGCCATCAGGACCTTGGTCGTCGCGAGGAACGGCAGGTAACGGTCCAGCTCACGCGCCACGACGGCCGGGAACGCGCCGAACTCGTCGAGGACGGTGAGGAAGGTCTCCAGCAGGCCGTCCAGCGCGAAGAACGCGTCGGGCAGCGCGACCCGGCGTACGACCGAGCACGACACATCGCCCTCATTCCACTGGTCGCCCGCCAGCTCGCCGGTCATCGAGGCATAGCCGCGCAGGATCACCATCAGGCCGTTGACGCGCTCGCAGGAGCGGGTGTTCATCTTGTGCGGCATCGCCGAGGAGCCGACCTGGCCGGGCTTGAAGCCCTCGGTCACCAGCTCGTGCCCGGCCATCAGCCGGATCGTCTTGGCGGTCGAGGACGGAGCGGCCGCCAGCTGTACCAACGCGGTCACCACGTCGTAGTCGAGCGAGCGCGGATAGACCTGGCCGACGGAGGTGAACGCCTGCGAGAAGCCGAGGTGCCGGGCGATCCGCTGCTCCAGATCCGCGAGCTTCGCCGCGTCGCCGCCGAGCAGGTCGAGCATGTCCTGAGCTGTGCCGACCGGGCCCTTGATGCCGCGCAGCGGGTAGCGGCCGAGCAGCTCCTCGACCCGGCCGTACGCCACCAGCAGCTCGTCGGCGGCGGTCGCGAAGCGCTTGCCGAGGGTGGTGGCCTGCGCCGCCACGTTGTGCGAGCGGCCGGCCATGACCAGCTCGCCGTACTCGCCCGCGAGCTTGCCGAGCCGTGCCAGGACGGCGACCGCACGGTCGCGTACCAGCTCCAGCGAGAGCCGGATCTGGAGCTGCTCGACGTTCTCCGTGAGGTCCCGGGACGTCATGCCCTTGTGGACCTGCTCGTGCCCGGCGAGATCGTTGAACTCCTCGATCCGCGCCTTCACGTCATGCCGCGTGACCTTCTCGCGCTCGGCGATCGAGGCCAGGTCGACCTGGTCGAGCACCCGCTCGTAATCGGCGATGGCGGCGTCCGGCACCTCGATCCCGAGATCCTTCTGAGCCCGCAGCACGGCGACCCAGAGCTGACGCTCAAGCCGCACCTTCTGCTCGGGCGACCAGAGCGTGGCGAGCTCGGCGGAGGCGTAACGTCCGGCGAGGACGTTGGGGATACGGGGCTTTGCGGGCGCGGGAGTCACGTGTAGGGAGTTTACCCGGCGTCTTTGGGGCCCCGGACCGTGCGCACAGTCCCGGGAGACCAGGTCGGAGGCCTTCCGGACAACATCCACGACCGCAGGGCCATGTGGCGATCCCCCACATCAGGTGCTCGCCCGCCCTCCCAGTGTTCGACCTGGAGCGCGCTCCAGGTCCTAGGGTCGTGCCATCACCCTTGGACAGTCAGTCCCCAGGCAGAAAGAAACGGGAGCACCATGACCAATCCCTCCTCGGCCGAGTCCCGCCAGGAACGTTTCGACCGCGGGATGGAGACCCTCGTAGCCGTCGTCGGCGAAGGCGGCCGGAGCGTGATCGATGCCCTCGCCGACATCCACCCCGAGTTCGCCCACCAGATCGTCGCCTGGGGCTTCGGGGAGATCTACAGCCGCCCCGGCCTGCCTCCCCGCGACCGGCAGTTGGTCACCCTCGGCATGCTCACCGCCCTCGGCGGCTGCGAACCGCAGTTGGAGGTGCACCTGAACGCGGCACTGAACGTCGGCCTCACCCCCGAAGAGATCACCGAGACGCTGCTGCACACCGTGGGGTACTGCGGCTTTCCCAAGGCACTCAACGCCACCCTCGTCGCCAAGAAGGTGTTCGGCGAGCGCGGCCTGCTTCCGGTCGGGAACCAGTAGGCCCGTTGTGAGCCGTTACCGAGCCGAGCGGATCGGGCCGGAGCCCTCCGCGATCTCGGCCAGGATGTCGGCGTGGCACAGCTCGGGGGCGCACCAGCAGGCCAGGGTCATGCCACTGAGGGCCGGTACCTGAGCGAGCAGGTCGGGGCGGTCGAGGAGATACGCGCGGTACTTGTCCATGACCTCGGCGCGGGTGCCGTCCCGCTTCTTGGTGGGGGTGTCGTACGCGAAGGGGTTGTAGAGCGGGTGCGGGGGGAGGTCCCAGTGGCCCATGGTCCAGCGGCGGCCGACGTAGACGAGGTCCCCGGGCGCGTGTTCGAGCCGGGGGCCGAAGTCGTGGATACGGCCCTTGAGGTTGATGACGTTGGCGCTCACACGCGGCTCCGTTCTGTTGGCTGGGCCCGCCAGCGCCCATCGGTCGACGCCGGCGGTCCCTGGTGGCCTACGCCGGCGGCTCCTCGTACGGATACAGCTCGGGGCGCTTCGGCGGAAGCCCGTCCCCCGACGAGCGCCCCGTGAGGCGGCGGCCGATCCACGGCAGCAGGTGCTGCCTGGCGAAGCGGGCGTCGGCGGTCCGGCGGGCGATCCAGCCGGGCGGCGCCGTGGGCGGCATCGGCGTGTGCCAGTCCGTGTCCTCCGGGTCGTACCCGAGCACCTGCCACACGGCCTCGGCGACGCGGCGATGCCCCTCGCCGGTCAGGTGCAGCCGGTCCACGTCCCACATACGGGGGTCTGCGAGCGAGGGCGCCCCGTACAGGTCGACCACCAGCGCGCCGTGCCGCTTCGCGAGGTCTTCGACGTGGTTGAAGAGCTCCTCCATACGGGGCCGGAACCGTTCGAGAACCGGGCCGGTGCGGCCGGGGCTGCGCATCAGGACCAGTTGCTCGCACGCGGGGGCGAGACGCTCCACGGCTTCCTCCAGGAGACCGCGGACACGTCCCATGTCGACCTTGGGCCGCAGCGTGTCGTTGAGCCCGCCGACCAGCGTGATCACATCGGGCGCCATCGCGGCCGCCACGTCCACCTGTTCCTCGACGATCTGCCCGATCAGCTTCCCGCGGACCGCGAGATTGGCGTACCGGAACCCGGGCGTCCGCGCGGCCATCCGGCCCGCCAGGAGGTCGGCCCAGCCCCGGTAGGAGCCGTCGGGCAACAGGTCCGACATGCCCTCGGTGAAGGAGTCGCCGACCGCGACAAGGCTGGTGTAAGTGGCATTCGTCTGCATGGCTGAAAAATGTTAACCCGCACGCATACCCGTCGGTAGGTCAGGCCCCGCTGGGACACGAAAGCCCCGCTGGGACACGAAAGCCCGCCTGGAACACGCCAAGCCTCGCCGGGACACGCAAGCCTCGCCGGGACACGCAAGCCCCGCCGGAACACGCCAAGCCCCGCCGGTCCCGCCCCCGTCGCCCGCGGACCCACCCTCACACCCGCTTCCCGAACAGCTCCCGAAGCACGTCCTCCATCGTCACCAGGCCCGCGAGCCGCCCGTCGCTGCCCAGCACGGCCGCGAGATGCGTACGACTGCGCCGCATCGCGGTGAGCACGTCGTCCAGCGGGGTGCTCTCCCGGACGCGCGCGATGGACCGCATGTCCGACACCTCGAACGGACGGTCGCGCGGCGTCGCGTCCAGGGCGTCCTTGACGTGCAGATAGCCGACGATACGGCGCCCCTCGTCCACGACGGGGAAGCGTGAGAAGCCGGACTCGGCGGACAGCTGCTCCAACTGCTCAGGAGTGACGCCCACGCGCGCGTAGACCACGCGTTCCAGCGGGAGGACGACATCGCGGACGGGCCGGCGGCCGAGTTCCAGGGCGTCGTTCAGCCGCTCCTGGGCGCGGTCGTCGATGAGTCCCGCGGCGCTGGAGTCCTTGACGAGGCGGGCCAGCTCGTCATCCGTGAAGGTCGCCGATACCTCGCCCTTCACCTCGACCTTGAGCAGTTTGAGCAGCGTGTTCGCGAAGGTGTTGATGGTGAAGATCACCGGACGCAGTGCCCGGGAGAGCCACACCAGCGGCGGTCCCAGCAGCAGCGCGGTGCGCACCGGCTCCGCGAGCGCGACGTTCTTCGGCACCATCTCGCCGAGCAGCATGTGCAGATAGGTCGCCAGGGCGAGCGCGATCACGAAGGAGACCGCGTGACCCGCGCTGTCCGGCACCCCCACCGCGTGGAACACCGGCTCCAGCAGATGCTCGATCGCCGGCTCGGCCACGATGCCGAGGACGAGGGTGCACAGGGTGATGCCGAGCTGCGCGGCCGCAAGGAGCGCGGACACGTGTTCCAGTCCCCACAGCACGCTGCGCGCCCGCCGGTCGCCGTTCTCGGCGTGCGGCTCGATCTGGCTGCGGCGGACCGAGATCAGCGCGAACTCGGCGCCCACGAAGAAGGCGTTCACGACGAGCGTCGCGAGGCCGATCAGCAGTTGTACGGCGGTCATCGTGCCCCCTCCTCCTCGGTGCGCGGCGCGTGCAGCAGCACACGTGCGGCGCGTCGGCCCGAGGCGTCCACCACGTCCAGCCGCCACCCGGCGACCTCGAAGCTGTCCCCGACGGCGGGAATGCGGCCGAGCTCGGTCGCGACGAGGCCCGCGAGGGTCTCGTACGGCCCGTCGGGCACCCTGAGCCCGACCCGTGCGAGCTGGTCGGTGCGGAGGGATCCGTCGGCCTCGTACAGCGCGCGGCCGTCGTCGTCCGTGCCGACCGGTGCCAGGTCGGACAACTCGTGCGGGTCGTGCTCGTCGCGTACCTCGCCGACGACCTCCTCGACGATGTCCTCCAGCGTGGCGACCCCGGCGGTGCCGCCGTACTCGTCGATCACCACGGCCATCGTGCGCTGGCCGGACAGCCGGTCGAGCAGCCGGTCCACGGTCAGCGACTCCGGTACGAACAGGGGTTCGCGCATGATCTGGGAGACGGGGGTGCGGCTCCGGTGCTCCGCCTGCACGCCCAGCACGGCCTTGATGTGTACGACGCCGACGACCGAGTCGAGACTGCCGCGGTAGACCGGGAACCGGGACAGCCCCGTCGCCCGGGTCGCGTTCGCCACGTCCTCGCAGGTCGCCTGCGCGTCCAGCGCGATGACCTGGACGCGCGGAGTCATCACGTTCTCCGCGGTCAGGTCGGCGAGGTTCAGCGTCCGCACGAACAGCTCGGCGGTGTCCGCCTCAAGGGAACCCTCCTTGGCGGAGTGCCGGGCGAGGGCCACCAGCTCCTGCGGTCCGCGCGCGGAGGCCAGCTCCTCCGCGGGTTCGAGGCCGAAGCGTCGCACGACACGGTTCGCCATGTTGTTGAGGTGCGCGATGAACGGTCGGAACGCGGCACTGAACCAGCGCTGCGGTGTCGCCACCCGCTTGGCCACCGCCAGCGGCGAGGAGATCGCCCAGTTCTTGGGCACCAGCTCGCCGACGACCATCAGAAAGACCGTCGACAGGCCCGTACCGATGACCAGCGCCACCGAGTGCGACGCCGAGGTGGAGACGCCGGCCGACTCCAGCGGGCCCGCGATCAGCTTGGCGATGGACGCCTCGGAGAGCATGCCGACCACCAGGTTGGTGACGGTGATGCCGAGCTGGGCGCCGGACAGCTGGAAAGTCAGGTTCCGTACGGCCTTCAGGGCGCCCTGGGCGCCGACCTCGCCGCGCTCGACGGCCCGCTCCAGCTCGCTGCGCTCGACCGTGGTCAGCGAGAACTCCGCCGCGACGAACGCGCCGCAGGCCAGGGAGAGCAGGACTGCCACCAGGAGGAGGAGCAGTTCGGTCATCGGGTCACCTCCGTCCCATGATCGGCCAGGGCCGGGGGGACCGCGCGATGTCGTCCGACGCTGCGGGAATCGCGGCGTCGGACGAGGGGAGGCTCGCCCATGGGCGGACGCTCACACACCTTTCAGCGGGCCGACGGATCGACCCATGGTAAAGGGATGGTCAAGTGAGCCTAGTCGCCGAGAGGCTTCACCCAACGGCGCCATTGCTCCTCGGGCGCATACCCCGCCGCCCGCCACGCATGTTGCGCGGTCTCGTTCCGTTGGAGCACCATCGCATCGCCGCGGCGCCCGCCCAGTCGTACGAACCGCTCCTCGGCGGCCGCGAGGAGCGCCGAGCCGATCCCCAGCCGTCGCCGTCCGGGATGCACCGCGAGCCGGTACAGATGGCAGCGCCAGCCGTCGAAGCCCGCGATCACCGTACCGACCAGCTCGCCCGCACGCTCTGCGAGGATCAGCGCCTCGGGGTCGCGGGAGACCAGCCGCTCCACGCCGTCCCGGTCGTCGCTGATGCTCGTGCCCTCGGCGGCCACCTTCCAGAAGGCCAGCACGGCGTCGAGATCGTCGGGCGCCGCGGCCCGTATCCGCAGTTCAGTCATGCCGCGATGACAACACGCACGGTTGTGGCAGCGCGCGGAGTTCCACTATCCGGGCAGTGGGTTCACTCCTCGCGCAGTGCCTTGATCACCGTCCCGAAGGCTTCCATGTACGGCTCCAGGACGGTCAGATACGAGAACCCGTACCGCTCCCGCTGCGCCCGCACCTGTGTGGTGAGCTGTTCCAGAGTGCCGATCAGGAAGATGGGAAGGTCCAGGACCTGTTCCAGGGTCAGCTGGGGCACGCGGGGGAGCAGTTCGCGCACCGCGGCCTCGCGGTCGTCGGTGACGACGACCATCTGAATGAGCACGTTCAGCTCGGCGGGTTCCTTGCGGCCCACTGCCAGGCTCCGGTACGCCGCCACCCGCTCGTCCAGTTCCGCCGCCGTGAGCGGCGCCAGTGTCCCCGTCACGCTGCCCGGCACCGACCGCGCTCCCGTGAACGCCGCGATGTCGGCGTGCTCCGCGGTGAGCCGCAGCATCCGGTCGCCGTTGCCCCCGATCAACAGCGGTACCCGCGGCGGCTGTTCGGCCGCACCGAGCAGCCGCTCCAACTCCTCGACCGTACGCACGAGATGGTCCACCCGCTCGCGTGCGGAGCCGAAGGGCAGCTCCGCGGTGTCGTGCTCCGCCTGTATGTAGCCGGTGCCGAGCCCGAGTTCGAGGCGGCCGCCGGTCAGCGCGTCCGTGGTGGCCACCTCGCGGGCCAGCAGCGTGGGATTCCAGAAGCCCGCGTTGAGCACGAAGGTGCCGACGCGGGGCCGCTCGGTCGCCTCGGCCGCCGCCACCAGGGACGGGAACGGCGCGGGCATGCCGAGATGGTCGGGGACCAGGATCACGTCGTAACCGAGCTGTTCGGCCCGGCGGCACTTCTCGCGCCACTCGCCGGCGGGCGCGGGGTTCGTCAGGCTGACGCCGAAACGGAAGCGACGGGGCATGAACTCTCCTCAGCCCTGGGCGAATTGACGGGGGCGGGACATCACTCGTGTGCGATGGCTGCAAGCACTTTCGTCGGGACATCACTCGTGTGCGATAGCTGCAAGCACGTTCATACGGGACGCGCGCAGCGCCGGCAGCAGCGCCGCCACGATGCCCACGAGCGCCGCACCGACCACCACCGCGATGATCGTCGTCCAGGGAACGGCGAACGCCTTCATGCCCTGAAGGGCCAGCACCTGTTGCACACAAACGCCCCAGACCAGGCCGAGCGCCAGGCCGAGGATCGCGCCGAACACGGCGATCACCACCGATTCGAGGCGGATCATCCGGCGCAGCTGACGCCGGGAGAGCCCGATGGCGCGCAGCAACCCGATCTCGCGGGTGCGCTCCACGACCGACAGGGCAAGGGTGTTGACCACGCCGAGCACCGCGATGACGATCGCGAGCCCGAGCAGCGCGTACACCAGGTAGAGCAGCACCGCGATCTGGTCGTGGACCAGCTTCTTGTAGTCGGCCAGGTCGCGTACCTGCACCTGCGGATACGGATCGAGCGTCCTGTCCAGATTCGCGCGCAGTGTGTCGGCGCCGGTGCCCGAGGCCGCGTTCACGTACAGCGCGGAGTCCTGACCGCCCGGCACGTACTTCTCGATCGTGGCGAAGCCGAAGAACAGCCCGCCCTGCATCCCGAACCCGTCGGAGCCGTCCTGGTCGGTGAGCGCCCCCACCGTCAGCTCGGTGCTCCGTCCGGCGGGGAACTCGACGGGGATCGTGCTGCCGACGGTGACGTCGTGATCCTTCGCGAAGTCCGCGTCCATGGCGATCTTCCCGTCGTCGAGCGCCGCCGCGCTGTTCCCTTGCGTGTACGTGACGTGGGCGACCTCGTCGAGCTGCGGATCGTAGGCGGTGGCGGTCGTCTCGACCCGCTTGCCGTCGGGCAGCCGCACGGCGACCGGTGAGAAGCGCTGGCGGACGACGAGCCCGGTGCCCTCCGTGCCGCGGACCTTGTCGGTGACCTCCTGCGAGAACGGCACGAAGTTGCTGTTCTGGATCACGAAGTCGGCGCCCAGCGTCTTGTCGATCTGCTCGTCGAAGGACTTGGACATGGACGCGCTCGCCACGGACATCCCGCCGACCAGGGCGAGGCCCACCATCAGGGCGGCCGCGGTGGCCCCCGTGCGGCGCGGATTACGCAGCGCGTTGCGCTGGCTCATCCGGCCGACCGAGCCGAACAGGGCGGGGAAGGCTCCGCCCAGGACGCGGATCACCGGCCGCACCAGCAGCGGACCCGCGATCACCGTGGCGATGAGCGTCAGGACGACACCGAGTCCCAGCAGTGACGACGACGTCGCCGTACTCGAAGAGGCGGCGCAGCCCGCGAGCGCGGCGGCGCCGGCCGCCCCGACGACCGAGCCGACCACCGCACGCACCCGCAACGGCCGTCCCACACCGGCGACTTCGGCATCCGAGAGTGCCGCCATGGGGGAGACACCCGACGCGCGCCGCGCCGGGAGATAGGCCGCCACGAAGGTGACGCCCACCCCGACGACGTACGCCGACACGGGCGTCGCCACACCGATCACCATCTCGGTGGACTTGAGGTTCATGCCGAACACGCCCATGAGCTCGATCAGTCCGGCCGCCAGCCCGATGCCCGCGGCGAGGCCGAGCGTGGAACCCACCAGACCCAGCAGCAGCGCCTCGGTCAGCACCGACCTGCGCACCTGTCGGCGATCGGCACCGAGGGCGCGCAACAGGCCCAGTTCGCGGGTGCGTTGGGCGATCAGCATCGAGAAGGTGTTGACGATGAGGAAGACGCCCACGAGAACGGCGATTCCGGCGAAGCCGAGCATGACGTACTTGATGACGTCCAGGAATCCGCCGAGTTGGGCGGCGGCGTCCTCGGCCTGCTCGTCGGCCGTCTTCAAGTCGTAGGTGCCCGTGCCGAGTTCGGCGGCGATGCGCTGCTTCAGCACGGCGTCGGTGACGCCCGGGGCCGCGTCCACCGAGATGCTGGTGGCGGCGTCCGGGCTCCCGAGGAGCTGGTCGGGCGCGGTCCGGCTGTCCAGGAACACCAGCGCGGCACCGGGGTTGGTGGTGGTGAAGGTGGCGATGCCGACGATCTCCACCTTGAACGTACCGGGCTGCGCGAGCACGGTCAGGGTGTCGCCGACGCTCACGTCCTTGCTCTCGGCGGTGTCCGCGTCGAGCAGCGCCTCGCTGGCCCCTTCCGGTGCGCGGCCGGAGGTCAGCTTCACCGGGCTGCGGTCGGTGAGGTACCAGTCGGTGGCGATGGTGGGCGCGCCGGTGGTCGGCCCGACCGACTCGTTCTTGCTGTCGACGACCGTGATGTTCTCGACGGACGCGTCCGCGTGGGTGGACTCGACCCCGTCGATCTCCGAGATACGGCCGGCCAGCGAGGCGGGCACGGTATCGGCGGCCCCGGACGGGATCTGGGAGTTGAGATCGTCCTTGGGGCCCACCGTCACATCGGCGGAAGTGGAGGCGAAGAGCCGGTCGAAGGTGCGGGTGACCGTGTCCGAGAAGATGAGGCTGCCCGCGACGAACGCCACGGACAGCACGACCGCCAGCGCCGAGAGGAGCAGCCGCCCCTTGTGCGCGAGAAAGCTCCGCAGTGTCGCCTTGAGCACGACCGCCTCAGTCCTTGTCGAGGGTTACGTCGCGGGTGTCGCCGTCGGCGTTTGCGCGACCGGCGTCGGGGTCGGTGGTGGTTGTGTGACGGGTGTCGCCGTCGGCGTTTGCGCGACCGGCGTCGGGGTCGGGGTCGGTGGTGGTTGTGCGGCGGGTGTCGCCGTCTGCGCTTGCGCGACCGGCGTCGAGGTCGGTCGTGGTTGTGTGGCGGGAGTCGCCTTCGCTGGTCACGACATCGGAGCTGCCGTCAGGACCTGCGGCACTGGAGCCGTCACCGTCATCGAGCGGTACCGGGACCGCGTCGGTAGCGGACGTCTGCCTGCCGCCCTGCCCGCCCGTGGAGCGCCGCAACCGCTCCAGCACCGCGTCCGCCGTCGGCCGCTCGATCTCGTCGACGATCCGTCCGTCCCCCAGGAAGAGCACCAGGTCGGAGTGGGCGGCGGCGCTCGGGTCGTGCGTGACCATGACGACGGTCTGGCCCAGTGTGTCGACCGCCTCGCGCAGGAAGCCGAGGACTTCGAGCCCCGCGCGGGAGTCGAGGTTGCCGGTCGGCTCGTCGGCGAAGATCAGCTCGGGGCGCGAGGCGAGTGCGCGGGCACAGGCAACGCGCTGCTGCTGGCCGCCGGAGAGCTGCGACGGCCGGTGCTTCAGCCGGTCCCGCAGACCGAGCGTGTCGATGACCTGGTCCAGCCACTTCTGGTCGGGCTTCTGGCCCGCGATGTCCATGGGCAGGGTGATGTTCTCGGCCGCGTTCAGCGTCGGGATCAGGTTGAACGACTGGAACATGAAGCCGATCCGGTCCCGCCGCAGCCGGGTCAGCTCGCGGTCCTTCAGCCCGGTGATCTCGGTGTCGCCGAGCCACACCTGTCCGGCCGAAACGGTGTCGAGCCCCGCCAGGCAGTGCATGAGGGTGGACTTCCCGGAGCCCGACGGGCCCATGACCGCGGTGAACCGGCCACGCGCGATGTCGACGTCGACCGCGTCGAGGGCGAGCACGGTCGTCTCGCCCGAGCCGTAGGCCTTGGTCAGACCGCGGGCGCGAGCGGCGGTCCCCTCGGCTTCCGCCCGGCCGACGACGTGCTCCGCAGCAGGTGTGGACAAGGCCGCCTCCTCAGTGATGGACGTCCCGACTCCCTTGTCGCGGCCGAGCCTAGTGTGATCCTGGGCACACCCGGTATCCCCCCGAAGTGCTGGGCCCTTCTCCGCCCCAGGTCCTGCCCCTGATACCCGTGTAAGGGGCAATCTCCACCCTCAGGGTCAGGGATGCCCTCTTGCCGGTGCTAGCGATTCGGCGCTAGCTTCTAGGTATGGCGAAGACTCAGCTGAACGTACGAGTGGACGAGGGCACAGCCCGGGCCGCTCGCGAACGAGCTCTGGAGCGCGGGATGAGTGTCAACCGCTACATCGAAGAGCTGGTCAGACAGGACACCGGGGAAGTCG
Source organism: Streptomyces sp. NPDC127595 (assembly GCF_042671685.1). Lineage (NCBI taxonomy): Bacteria > Bacillati > Actinomycetota > Actinomycetes > Kitasatosporales > Streptomycetaceae > Streptomyces > Streptomyces sp. NPDC127595. Next base: position 133,615 of record NZ_JBHXWK010000002.1, read on the forward strand.
GCCACACCTTCGTCGACGCCGCCGCCGACTTCATGAAGCAGTACGAGAGCGTCTTCGCCGAGGAGTTCGGCTCGGACCGAGAAGGAAGTCGAGCGGCCAACCGGGCCGGCGACCACGCGAGCACGCGCGAAGGTCGTCGCTGATCCCTTGAGCAGTCTCAGAGTCGACCTTGCCTGGCTCCTCATGATCGCCGAACACCAGACACCCGGAGACCCCCAGGTCACCGACTGGGGAGCCCTCGTCGCCGCCGTCAGCCGGCACGAGGCGGAGATATTCGGCATTCCCGTCTACGACAGCCCGCACGCCCGCGCCGCCGCGCTGCTCCAACTCCTCCTGCACGTACCCGCGCTCGAACGCTCCAACGCGATGTTCGCCTCGGCCGTCGCGTACGGCTATCTCGTCGCCAGCGGCCTCAAGGTCGTCACGTCTCCCGAGCAGGTGCGGGAGCTCGCCCGCCTGGTGAAGGGCGGCGACGCGACCGTGCACGACATCGCGCAGGAACTCCGGCAGTGGAGCTTATGAGGCCTCCGCCGAGGGTTCGCCACCCTCGGCCACGGGGCGGCGGGCGGTGCCCAGTACGCAGTAGGAGGTGGGCAGCCGCGGTCCCTTCTCGGGCATCAACATCCGCCGGTACGGGCCCAGTTCGAACCCGGCATCCCGAAGCGCGGCGATGGGGTCGCGCGCCAGATGGCAGCCGCCACTGAGCCGCGGCCACACCGTGCGGTCCAGACCGCGCTGGGCGTACGTCATCGAACGCCCGCCGCCTCGGCCGTGCTCGAAGAACCGCAGGGTGCCGCCGGGCCGGAGCACGCGCCGCAGCTCGGCGAGGGTGCGTGGCACATCGCGCACACTGCACAGCACCAGCGAGACCACAGCCGCGTCGAAGGCCTCGCTCTTGACCGGCAGAGCCTCCGCCGTGCCCGGCGCCACGTCGACGGGCACCTCGGCGCGCAGGGCGGCCTCGACAGCCAACTGCCGCAGCAACCGCTCGGGTTCGATGGCGACGACCTCCGAGACGGTGCTCGGATAGTGCGCGAAATTCAGTCCGTTTCCCGCACCGATCTCGATGACCCGCCCCGAGAGCCCGGCGAGCAGCCGGCCGCGTACGCCGCCCATGCCCATCCGAGTCTCGGCGGCGACGCTGACACGGGCGTAGTAGCGCGCGAACAGGGGATGGTGCACGGGGTCCCGCGACACCTTGCCGGAGCTGGCGGACCGGAGCGGCATGACGGACCTCCCGGGAGGACGGGTCTTACCGCGATTGTCCCCCCTGAGGGTCCGTGGCACCCCCGCTGTGTGGTCCCGGCCGCGCAGGGACCACACAGCGGCGGCGCTCCGGTGCGTCGGGCGGGGTCGTCAGGCGATGAAGTTCCGCACCTGTGTGTAGACGCCGTAGTCGTTGTTCGTGTCGGTGTGCGCGATGCATCCGACTCCCACGTTCGTTGCGCCGTTCAGAAGGGCGGTGCTGTCCGGGTCGAGGTACTCGTCGCAGTTCGACCAGTAGCTGGCGTAGGAGACGCTGCCCGGTGTCTCGTCACCCGAGTTGAGCGCGGTCAGGAAGGAACTGCCGGTGTTCATCTGGGCGCAGGACGTGTAGAGCCACGCGCACCACCCGGCCAGGCTCGTGCCGTGGTTCGTCCCGGCGACCGAGACGAAGTCGTCCACGTACGCCGTGCCGCCGAGGTTCTTGAGGTAGTAGCGGGAGCTGAGCGGGCCCATGGAGTGGGCGACCAGATCGACCTTGGACGCGCCGGTCGCCGCGAGCACGCTCTGGACCTTGGTGGCGAGCTGCTGGGCGGTCGTGACGTTCGACTGCCCCCAGCTGTACGACCACGCGTACAGCTCGGAATCGGTGTAGCCATCGGCCTTGAAGTCGGCGATCCAGTCGTCCCAGCTGCTCGCCGAACTGCTCAGCCCGTGGACGAAGATCACGGGGTTGTGGGTCGCGGCCTGTGCGGGCGCGGAGAGGGAGAGTGACAGAAGGAGCGCGGCGGCCACGGTGGAGAAGAACGCGGCGATGCGACGCATGCGGGTTTGCATGGTGCCTCCTGAGTCGGGTGGGGTAATCAGGAGTGTCGGCCGGGGTCTACGCGCGGCGCATCGGTGAACTCGCCGGTCTTTACTTGTCAGTTAACCCGCCAGTAACGTCATACAGGTGGTGACTCCGGTGAACCCCCCACCTCTCCCGCCCACTTCGCCACCGCCACGCACACCCACGTGGCAGCATCCCGACCCGGCACGGCGCGCACCCGCCGCGCAGCCCGGGCTCGGCCTCTCACTTTCCGAAGGTGTGCGTGTACGGGTGCTGCGCGCCGCCCACGGCGACCGGCACGCGGCCGCGGAACTCGCCTCGCTGCTGACGGAGCGTCAACTCACGGGCCTGGACCCGCTTCCGGCTCGCCCGCCCGCGCTGCTGCGCGCGTACCGCCAGGAAGTCCGCGCCCTGCCGGACAGCACCCGCTTCCTCCTGCTCCTCGCGGCGGCCGACCAGCACCCGGTGGCCACCCAGGCCTACCTGCGTGCCGTCACCGCGGCCCGGCTCGACACCCGGCACCTCGACGCCGCCGAGGCGGCCGGGCTGGCTCATGCCACGGCCGACGGGATCGTCTTCCGCGACCCGTGGACCCGGATCGCCGTGTACGAGACGGTCCCCCCGTCGGACCGGCGCGAGGTCCACCAACTGCTGGCGCGCGTCCTGCGCGGCGAGGGCGAGGAGCCGCGCCGTGCCTGGCACCAGGGAGCCGCCGCGCTCGGCCCCAGCCGAAGGCTTGCCGCGCGGCTCCGAGTGGCCGCGGACCTGGCGCGCGCCACGCGTGAACACGCCCTCGCCTGCGCCCTTCTGGAGCGCGCCGCCGCCCTGGCGCCCGATCCGCGCGAGCGCACCCACCTGCTCGCCCGCGCCGCCACCGACGCCTGGCACTCCGGCGACACCGACCGCGCCCGCCGCCTCGCCGCGGCCACCCCCGACGACGCGCTCAGCGGCCTGCTGGCCCTGCGCGCGGGCAACGCGACCGACGCGTTCGACGCACTCCTCACGGCGGCGGCCCGCTGCGCGGTGCAGGGGGCGAGTGGGGCCACCGATGAGCTGCGGGGGAGTCCTGCGGGCGCCGAGAACACTCGGGCAGCTCGGCGGCATGCGGCCGACGGCGGTCCCGCTGCCCGGGGCCCCGGTGGCGAGCTGCCGGAGGCACCCGTCCGCGCCACGCTTGGCGTGCACGGCACGGGCGGCGAACTGCCGGAGGCACCCGTCCGCGCCAGGCCTGGCGTGCACGGCACGGGTGGCGAGTTGCCGGTGGTCGAGGTCGGTCTCGGGTTCTCCGATGTGTCGCCGGTGGTCGATGTGGGCGTTGTCGGTGAGCTGCCTGTGGTCGAGGTCGGTCTCGGGTTCTCCGATGTGTCGCCGGTGGTCGATGTGGGCGTTGTCGTTGAGCTGCCTGTGGTCGAGGTCGGTCTCGGGTTCTCCGATGTGTCGTCGGCGGCCGGCGTGGGCGCTGTCGGTGAGCTGCCGGTGGTCGAGGTCGGTCTCGGGCTTTCTGATGTGTCGCCGGTGGCCGAGGTCGGTCTGGGGCTCTCCGACGAGTCGCCGGTGGTCGGGGCCGGCGCTGTCGGCGAGCTGTCGTTGGCCGACGGCGGCCCGGCACTCTCCCCTGACTCGCCGGTGGACACGGATCGCACCGCGACCGGCTCGCGAAGACCTGACAGGGATCGGCCGACCGCCGAGGCGCGCCTCGCACGTGGTGCCGCCGCCGTGCACCTGCTCGCCCGGGTCACCGAAGCCGCCGTCTATACAGGTGATCTGCGCCGGTGCCGGGAGGCGGTCGCCGTCGCCGACCGGCTCGGAATCGTGCCGCCCGGCACGCTGGGCGGGCTGGCCGCTGCCTTCGAGGGGCGCTACGAGGACGCGCGGGACCTGCTCGAAGCGGCAGCCGGACGGTGCGGACCCGGTGGAGACCCCACTCTGCTCATCCACGCCGCGATCGCGGCACTGCTTCTCGGCGACCACGCGCGAGCCTCCGCCGCCGCCTTGCGGGCCGCCGCGTCGGCCCGCGCCAGGGGTGAGACCGTGACCGTGCCGCAGGCGATGGAGTTCAGGGCGTACGCCGAGTTCTGGACCGGCCGCTCCCGCGCCGCGGAGGCCGACACCCTCGACGCGCTGCGTCAGGCGTACGCCACAGGTCAGGACAACGGTGCCTGCCATCTCCAGGCAGCCCTGGCCATGTTCGCCGCTCTCACCGGTGACGAGGACGTATGCCGGGAACGCGCCGAGTCCGCCCGCTCCTACGCCCTGGCCCGTGGCCTCGGCCTGCCCGCCGCGCTGGCCCTGTTCGCACTCGCCTTCCTCGACCTCGGCGCAGGCCGGTTCGCCGCCTCCGCGGCCCGCTTGCGCGCCCTCGCCGGATTCGGACCGGGCCACGGGCACCGTGCCATCCGCCACATCGCGACCCCGCTCTACGTCGAGGCCGCCGTCCGCAGCGGCGACACCCGCGTCGCCCGGGCCGCCCACGCCGCCTACGACCGCTGGGCCCGCACCGTCCGCAGCGCCGACGACCTCGCCCTCAGCGCCCGCTGCCACGCCCTCCTGGCCTCCGGCCCCGAAGCAGTCGAGCACTACCGCACCGCCCTCGATCTGCACGCCGCCGGCACCCGCGACTTCGAACGGGCCCGCACGGAGCTGCTGTTCGGCGGTGCGCTACGACGACTGAGGCACCGTACGGAGGCACGCGACCGGCTGCACAGCGCCCTCGAGGCGTTCGAGCACTTCGGGTCGGCGCCGTGTGCTGCGCAGGCCCGGGCGGAGCTTCGCGCCCTGGGGGAGCCGGCCCTCCCCGCGCGCGGACAGGCGGACCTCGCGACCCGCCTGACCGCTCAGCAACTGATGGTGGCCCGCATGGCCGCCGAGGGGGCGACCAACCGGGAGATCGCCGCGCGGCTCGCGCTCAGTCCGCGCACCATCGATCACCATCTGCGCGGTGTCTTCGCCCGGTTGGGTATCCGATCGCGGATCGAATTGGTGCGGTTGATCGGGGAGGGGTGACTGGTGTGGTTCGTCGGCCGCGGGTGGTTCGTGGCTGGTCGCGCCCACGCGGCGGAGCCGCACGGTGTCACAGCCCCGCGCCCCTTACGGGGCGCACCCGGCACTGAAGGCGACCGCGTCCCAGGTCCCGCCCAGCCTCGGCGCCAGCCAACTCGGCGCCCCCGCGCGGAAGTCGGCGGGTTCGACAACCCCCGCTCCCTCCGGAACCGCACCTAGCAGCGGAGCTCCCGCCACCTCCGGAAGGTCCGCGAGGTTGCAACGGGACGCCAGGTCCGGGTCGTTGGGCCAGCAACCGATGACGACACCCGCGAAGTCCAGCCCCCGGCGACGGAGTTCACGTGCCGTCAGCTCCGTCGTGTTCAGCGTGCCCAGGCCCGCCGAGGCGACGACCAGCACCGGCGCCTCCAGCAGCCGTGCCGCGTCCGCCAGCGTTCCGCCCTCGTCGTCGAACCGTACGAGCAGCCCGCCCGCGCCCTCCACCAGCACCAGGTCGTGCTCGGTGGCCAGCTTGGCCGCCGCTTCCGCCACCTCGTGGGGTCGCACCGGCGCGAGCCGGGATCGCCGCGCGGCCGTCGCGGGGGCCAACGGCTCGGGATACCGGGCGAGTTCGAGCGTGGTCACGGCGCCCGCGAGCCGGGCCACCTCGTCGGCGTCGCCGCGTTCGTCCGGACGTACGCCGGTCTGTGCCGGCTTGAGGACGGCCACGGACCGCCCGGTCGCGGCGGCTGTGGCGGCGATGGCGGCGGTGACGATCGTCTTGCCGACCTCCGTGCCCGTCCCCGTGATGACCAGGATCGTCATGTCAGCCTTCCCGTGCCGCGGCGCACACCGCGCGCGTGATCTGTGCAAGGTCCGTGTCGTCGGTGATGTACGGCGGCATCGTGTAGACGAGATCGCGGAACGGCCGTAGCCAGACCCCCTCGCGGACGGCGGCTCGCGTGGCCGCCGTCATGTCCACCTCGTGGTCGAGCTGGACGACGCCGATCGCGCCCAGGACACGTACATCGCGAACGCCCGGCAGATCGAGGGCGGGTTCAAGCCCCTCCCGCAGGCCCGCCTCGATCCGCTTCACCTCGGTCCGCCAGTCCTGCCCGAGCAGCAGGTCGATCGACGCGCAGGCCACGGCGGCGGCCAGCGGATTACCCATGAAGGTGGGCCCGTGGGCCAGCACCGGAACCTCGCCCTGCGAGATCCCGCCGGCGACTCGCGCTGTGCACAGCGTGGCCGCCATCGTCATATAACCGCCGGTCAGCGCCTTCCCGACGCACATCACGTCGGGTGTCACGCCCGCGTGCTCCGCCGCGAACAGCGCGCCCGTGCGCCCGAACCCGGTCGCGATCTCGTCGAAGACGAGCAGCACGTCGTGCGCGTCGCACGCCTCGCGCAGCACCCGCAGATACGCGGGGGAGTGGAACCGCATCCCGCCCGCGCCCTGCACCACCGGCTCGACGATCACCGCGGCCAGTTCGTCGGCGTGCCGCTCGATGAGCGAGCGGAGCTGGTCCGCGTACGACTCCTCGTACGCGTCCGGCGGTGCATCCGCGAAGATCTGCCGCGGCAGCACGCCCTGCCACAGCTCGTGCATCCCGCCCTCGGGATCGCATACGGACATCGGCTGCCAGGTGTCCCCGTGGTACCCGCCGCGCCAGGTCAGCAGGCGTTGCTTGGCAGGGCGGCCGAGCGAGCGCCAGTGCTGGAGGCACATCTTGACGGCGACCTCGACCGACACCGAACCGGAGTCGGCGAGGAAGACGTGCTCGAGCCCCTCCGGTGAGATGTCGACAAGTCGCTTCGCCAGCCGTACGGCGGGCTCGTGGGTCAGCCCGCCGAACATGACATGGCTCATGCGATCGAGCTGGCCGCGCGCCGCGTCGTTGAGCACCGGGTGGTTGTAGCCGTGGATGGCCGACCACCAGGACGACATGCCGTCGATCAGCTCGCCCGAACCGTCCGCCATCCGCAGCCGTACGCCGCTCGCCGACTCCACGACGAGCGGTTCCTGCCGCCCGGGCATCGGCCCGTACGGATGCCATACATGCCGCCGGTCGAGATCGAGCAGCTCGCGTACTGACCCGGGCGCGGGCAGGTCAGGCATTGGGTGCGAGATCCGTTCCGGCACCTCGACGGCGTACGGCGACAAGGTCCGTACGCGCCTCGGCGGGCGTTCCCGCGGAAGTGGCAGGAGCCGAAGCGGAACCGCACGCGCCGCCCCCCTCGTGCGAGCCACAGCCACCACCCTCCACAACCCGGTGCTCCGGCAGCGTCACCTCGCCCGCGCCCTCCACCTCGAACCCGGCGTCCGCGATCATGTCGAGGTCTGCCTTGCCGGCCTGGCCCTCGCTGGTGAGGTAGTCGCCGAGGAAGATCGAGTTGGCGAGGTGCAGGGCCAGCGGCTGCATCGTGCGGAGATGGACCTCGCGGCCACCGGCGATACGGACCTCGACGTCCGGGCAGACGAACCGGACCATCGCCAGGATCCGCAGACACCGCTGGGGCGTCAGGTTCCACTCCTTGGCGAGCGGGGTGCCCTCGAACGGGATCAGGAAGTTCACCGGAACGGAGTCGGGGTCCAGCTCGCGCAGCGCGTAGACGACGTCGACCAGGTCCTCGTCGCTCTCGCCCATGCCGGCGATCAGGCCCGAGCAGGCGGACAGGCCCGCGGCGTGCGCCTTCTGGACGGTGTCGACCCGGTCGGCGTACGTATGGGTGGTCGTGATGTCCCCGTACGTCCCCTCGGACGTGTTGAGGTTGTGGTTGTACGCGTCCGCGCCCGCCTCGCGCAGCCGCTCGGCCTGGCCGTCGTTGAGCAGGCCGAGGCAGGCGCACACCTCGACGTTCTCGTTGCCGTCCTTGATGGCCTTGATCGTGTCGGAGACCCGGTCCACGTCACGGTCGGTCGGACCGCGTCCGCTGGCCACCAGGCAGACCCGCTTGGCGCCGCCGGCCAGGCCCGCCGCGGCGGCCTTGGAGGCCTCGTCCGGCTTGAGCCAGGTGTACTTGAGGATCTCGGCCTTCGAGCCCAGCCGCTGCGAGCAGTACGAGCAGTCCTCGGGGCACAGACCCGACTTGAGGTTGACCAGGTAGTTGAGTTTCACCCGACGGCCGAACCAGTGCCGGCGCACCTTTCCGGCCGCGGCCACCACGTCGAGCACGTCGTCGTCGGAGGTGGCCAGCACGGCCAGAGCTTCGTCGCGGGTCGGCAGCTCGCGCCGAAGCCCCTTGTCCACCAGCGTGTTCAGCAGGTCCATGAGGTCCGATCCTGGCGCATACGACCGCTCTCGGCCAAGGAGAGTTTGCACAACAGACGCGGTTCGACGTGTGGGTATTGCCACATCCTGGGTGGCTGAGGCGGCGGCTAGGGTCTGTGCACTGCCTACAAAAACCACGGCTGACAGAAACGACGGCTCATAAGAACACCGGCGGCACAACTCCCGTCCCTCCGGTCAGGAGGAGGACCCATGGCGTTCGGCTGGATCGACGAGCAGGCGCAGGCGCGCCGTCGGGCCGGACTCGTCCGCACCCTGCGCCCGCGCCCCGCCGATTCCCCGCTGCTCGATCTCGCGAGCAACGACTACCTCGGACTCGCCCGCCACCCGGAGATCACCGAGGCCGCCGCAGCAGCCGCGCGGACATGGGGAGGCGGAGCCACCGGTTCCCGGCTCGTCACCGGCACCACCGAGCTCCACGGCGAACTCGAACGCGAGCTGGCCGACTTCTGCGGCTTCGAGTCCGCGCTCGTCTTCTCCTCCGGATACGCGGCCAACCTCGCCGCCGTCACCGCGCTCGCACCGCACGGCTCCCTCGTCGTCTCGGACGCGGGCAACCACGCCTCACTGATCGACGGCTGCCGGCTGGCCCGCGGCACCACACAGGTAGTGGCGCACACCGACCCGGACGCCGTGCGCAAGGCGCTCGCCACCCACAGGGGACCCGCCGTCGCCGTCTCCGACGCGGTGTTCTCGGTGGACGGGGACGCGGCGCCGCTGGCCGGTCTCGCCACCGCCTGCCGGGAGTTCGACGCAGGGCTGATCATCGACGACGCGCACGGACTCGGCGTGCTGGGCGACGGCGGCCGGGGCGCTCCGCAGGCCGCGGGCCTCGCGGGCGCCCCGGACGTCGTCGTGACGGTCACGCTGTCCAAGTCGCTGGGCAGCCAGGGCGGCGCCGTCCTCGGCCCCGCACCGGTGATCGACCACCTGGTCAACGCGGCGCGCACCTTCATCTTCGACACCGGTCTCGCGCCCGCGGCGGCGGGCGCGGCCCTCGCGGCGCTGCGACTGCTGCGCCGCGAGCCGGAGCGTGCGGCACGGGCCCGCGCGGTCGCGACGGCGCTCCACAGCGGCCTGACGGCCGAAGGCCTGGAGGCGGTACGACCGGACGCCGCCGTCGTCTCCGTGCGCGCGCCGTCCCCCGAACGGGCCGTGCGGTGGGCCGCCGACTGCCGCGAGGCGGGACTCGCTGTCGGCTGCTTCCGCCCACCGTCCGTGCCCGACGGCATCTCCCGGCTGAGGCTGACCGCACGTGCGGACCTCTCCGACGCACAGATCGAGCACGCGGTACGGGTGATCGGCGTAACCCGGTGACGCTCAGTTCGGTCGGATGACGGTCAGCTCAGTCCGGCGATGAATCCCTCCCAGGTGGCGGCGGCGAACAGCAGGGCGGGACCTGCCGTGTTCTTGGAATCGCGGACGGCCACGAGTCCGGACCAGGTTCCTGGGCCCGGCCGGGCCGTCTCGACGCAGTTGTTCATTCCCGTACTACGGCTGCTGCGCAGCCAGCGCACGTCGTGCAGCGAAGTACTGGAAGGTACGTACCGAGGCAGTGCAGACATGGTGCCTCCTTACGCGCCGTCACCTATCACGGCGATGTAATCCAATGAGTCCTCGGGCGAAAGGGCTTGGATCTGAAGGGCGTTGAAGGCCTCGGTGTAGGCCTCTAGGTCTTCTTTCCGTTCGAGATAGAGGCTACTCGTCAAGTGGTCTAGAACAACCACATCCAGATCAGATGTGCTCGGAAAGGAGAAGATAACGAAAGGCCCTGTGACTCCGATGTGAGCTCCGGCGTCGAACGGCAGTACCTGAAGCCGCACTTGGGGCAGGGTGGCGGCCTCCCGCAGCCGGTGCAGCTGGCGCGCCATGACCTCCGGTCCGCCGACGTCCCGTCGCAGCACCGCCTCGTCCAGGACCGCGCTCAGTTTGAGCGGCGGATTCGAACGCAGCACGTCCTGCCGGGCCAGGCGCACCTCGACGAGCGTGTCGAGCTTGCCGTCCTCAAGTCCCCCTACGGCGGCCTGCGTCACCGCACGGGCGTACTCGGGTGTCTGCAGCAACCCGGGCACCACGCATGTCTCCAGTGTGCGCATTCCGCTGGCCTGGGACTCCAGACTGATGAAGTCGCGGTACGTCGGCGGCAGGACACCCCGGTAGGCGTGCCACCAGTGGTGCCGTCCGTCGCCCTCCGCGCCCGCCAGCACGACCAGGAGATCCCGTAACTCGGGTTCCTCGACGGCGTACGCGTCCAGGAGCCGTTCCACGTCAGGGGGTTTGACCCCGCTGGTGCCTGTCTCGATCCGGCTCACCTTCGACTGGTGCCAGCCCAGGAGACGGGCCGCCTCGCCGCTGGTGAGACCCGCGCCGACGCGCAGGGAGCGCAGCTCGGCACCGAGCTTGCGGCGGCGTACTGCGGGACCGTTCTGCATGGCCGTACTCCTTACTCCTTCCGGGCCGCCCAAATACGGTCCTCCGTCGCAGAGTTCACCGCTTCGAGCGACAGATATATGCATATCTCGGTGGATCGCACCCGTGACAGGCCTGGTAATGGCAGTCTGGCGCGAAGCACCAGTCCGGGACCGTACTCGAACCATCCGCTCCGTGTCGGACCCCGGTCCCGTGGGAAAGGGACGACCGCGCCATGGCAGACCATCAGGAAGCATCCGTCACTCTGCCGAGCGATCCAGCCTCGGTCTCCGCGGCCCGGAAATTCGTCGCCGAAGTCCTGGCGGAATGGGGCCTGCCGAGTGACTCCGAAGTCGCCGACACCGTACGCCTGATCGTGTCCGAACTAGCCACCAACGCCGTCCAGCACACTTTCGGGCAGTCACCCACCTTCAGGGTGGACGTCCGCCTCGACCGGGACGAACACCTGCGCCTCGGCGTCACCGACAGTCACCCGCGTTTCCCCAAACGACTGCCCGCCGCCGTCCAGCAGGACAACGGCCGCGGCATGGTGATCATCCGCTGGCTGACCGCGGAGTGCGGCGGCAGACTCACCGTCCGGCCCACCCGTGAAGGCGGCAAGACCGTCGCCATCGAACTGCCCTGGACGGCGCCGGCCGAGCCGGTGGTGACGGCCGGGGGGCCGCAGGAGCCCTGAGAGCCGTGGATACGGCCAGTGGATACGGCCAGTGGCGCGGACCTCACGCTGTGGGGTCCGTGCCTTCTCCTCGGCCCTCGGCGGCGGACGTGACGTGGCGCCGCACCAGCCGGGGCAGAAGGCCCCACAGCGCCAGGCAGACGGCGAGGGTCCCCGTGCCCGCGGCGATCCCGGCACCGCGCCCCAGCGTCACGTCGACGACGAGGAGCACCGATCCCGTGAACGCCAGCATCAGCACGTAGAGGCCGATGTGGGTCAGCCAGGAGGAGACCCTGACGATGGCGGGTTTGGCGTTCTGCTGGAACAGCGCCCGGTGCAGGGCCGCGGGAGCCGTGAAGATGGCGGCGGCCAGGAAGGCGAGCAGCAGCGTGGTGACGTAGATGGCGCGCTGTGTCGTGTCGAGCGACGGGAATCGCTGGGTGAAGGCCAGGGTCAGCAGGAAGGCGAAGAGGATCTGGACGCCGGTCTGGGTGACCCGCAGCTCCTGGAGGAGCTCGGCGAAATTGCGGTCGGCACGCTCCAGCGGCTTCTCGTCGCGCTCCGTGCGGGGACGTTGTTCGACCATGGTGGACGAGTAACCGGTTCGTCCCGTTTCAAGCCCTGTGTCAAGTCCCGTGGGGGTGGCGGCCGGCGCCGCCACCCCCACGGACAGGTCAGCTGACCCGTCCGTACCAGACGCTCTTCGTCCAGATCTTCTGGAGCTTCACGACCTCACCCGACTTCGGGGAGTGCCAGATCTTTCCCTTCCCGGCGTAGATGCCGACGTGGTACACGCTCCGGCCCGAGTGGAAGAACACCAGGTCTCCGGCCTTGCGTTTGGAGGCGGAGACATGGTGCGTCTTGTTGTACTGCGCCGCGGCCGTACGAGGCAGCTTCTTGCCCGCCTTCTTGTACGAGTAGAGCGTCAGCCCGGAGCAGTCGAAGCGGCGCGGCCCGGCGGCCCCGTACTTGTACGGGGAGCCCTTCTTGGAAGCCGCGACCTGGAGTGCCTTCGTCGCAGAAGTGGCCGCAGCGGCGTCGGATGCGGCGCCCGGGACCACGAGGCTGCCGCCCACGGCGGCGATGGTGAGAGCCGAGGCCGTCCCGGCCCTCGTCCACAGCGACGGGACACGATTGAGCGCAGTCATGCGCAACCCTTCGTCAACCGCCTGTGAAGGATGACCTGTCGGATTCGGGCTGGCGAAGTAGCCCGGCCGCGTGGTGCGGCTTCACCCCAAGGACCGCCCGGATCTCTCCGGCGGACCGTCGTGCTGGGTCCTCCACTCCTGCCGATGCACATCTGTCGACCGGTCATCCGGGCGGCGGCAGGACTCGGCGTCCGCCCGGACCGCCCCGCCGGTGCGGCGGGGGCTTGTCGTCGGAAGGGATCTTCACGCATGGATGTCGGAAAATCCGAGCGGAATCGGCAGTTTGTGGGCTTACTCACCACTCACCCGTTCGGGTGGACACTCTGCCGTTCGAGCTAGTGTCCAGAAGGCCGACGACGCCCGTACCAGCAACGGAGGGCTCAAGTCGGCGTCCGCGCTACGCGCGTTGCGCAACTTCTCCGCGCCGTTGGAAGGACCCGCGTCTACGCCAACCGGGGGTACACCATCTGGGCCGTTTGAAGCCCGGGCCGGACGCCTCGAGGGTCGGCGTGTGCGGCGGCCCGGGGTGCGGCTGCGTCAGCGGAACCGATACGGCTGGTCAACTCTCGACACTGGGCGGCAGGGTGACACGGGCCGCCCGCCGTTCGCCGTCCAGGACGCGCAGCGCCTGTGCCAGGGTCGGGGCGTGCACCTCGCTCTCGCCCCGCTGGTGCATCAGTGCGAGGGCGTCCCGCAGTGCCGTCGCCTTGGCCACCAGCGCCTGAGCGGCCCTCAGGCCTCGGTAGGTGTCCCCGGGGCGGGCCGGGTTGATGCGGCCGAGCAGGTCGACCACGTCCAGGTAACGGTCTATCAACTCCGCTTCCGCGCGCGTCAGTGCGGGCAGCGGGGGCAGTTCGGGTGGGAGCATCGGCCGCTCACCTCGCGCCGGGTGTGGGCCGATGAGCCTTGCGGCTCGGGATGACCCCGTCGATCAGCCCGTACGCCAGCGCCGCCGGCGCGTCCAGGATCTTGTCCCGTTCGATGTCCGCGGCGACCCGCTCCGGACTCTGACCTGTGTGCCGCACGAGCATCTCCTCCAGCATCCTCCGAGTACGCGTCAACTCCTCGGCCCGGATGGCCAGATCAGAAGCCTGCCCCTGGATCGGCTCGGGAAACGACGGCTGGTGGATCAGCACGCGCGCACCCGGCAGTGCGAACCGTTTTCCCGGCGTTCCGCCCGCCAGCAACACGGCCGCTGCCGACGCGGCCTGCCCGAGGCAGATGGTCTCCACGTCGCAGGTGACGAACCGCATCGTGTCGTAGATGGCCGTCATCGCGCTGAACGAGCCGCCAGGGGAGTTGATGTACAGCGAGATGTCCCGCTCCGGCTCCAGGTGCTCCAGGTGCATGAACTGCGCCATGACGTCGTTCGCCGAGGTGTCGTCGATCGGCGTCCCGAGGAACACGATCCGCTCCTCGAACAGCTTCGAGTACGGGTCCAGGGTCCGCTGTCCCGCGCTCGTGCGTTCGGTGAATTCGGGCAGGACATGGCGGGCGGACGGGCTGTCCATGGCGCGTGTCTCCTCTGATCGACCTGATCGGCGTCTGTAAAAAATGTACAGGACGTACGCTTGGTCGAGGAGGGAATCGCTCACAGCAGAAGGCGTGAGGGCCCGGTCTAAGCTGGAGGGCATGGCCTACGAGATTCCGGTGACGCAAGCCAGGGCTGAGCTCGCCGATCTGATCAACCGCGTGGTGTACGGCGGTGAGCGCGTCGTCGTGACGCGGCACGGGAAGCCTCTTGTCGCCCTGGTCTCGGCCGCCGACCTGGAACGCCTCGAAGAGCTCCAGGAACCCGCGGGTGAGCAGGTGGTCAGCTCGTACTCCAGCGTCCGCGAGGCGTCGCCCGCTCCGCGCGAGCGACAGAGGTTCGGCATCGCGGCGGAGCACCGGGGGCCCAACGTGTCGTAGGGGCTGGGCCGTTCGGCGAGAGTGGCGAGCAACGGTCGTACGGGTGTGGGCGGGGGCGGTGTGCCGATCGGCCGGCACCGTCCCCGCCGTCGTGTGGCCCGGCTCCGAGGAGAGAAGCGCGCTGGGGCCCCGCGTCAGTTGACCAGCGCGGGCTCCCGTGCGGTGACCGTCTCGTTGGTGGCCGACCCGCGTCGCCTGAGCGTGTCGCCCAGCAGTACCGCTCCCAGGCCGAGCGTGGCCCACCAGGCCAGGGTCAGTGCGGGCCCGGTCGCTGCGGCGCCGTCGAAGAACGACACCGAGCGCAGCAGTGACGCACCCGCGCCCGGCGGCAGCCACTGGCCGATGGTTCCGACCGGCTCGGGCAGCATCTCCGGGGCGGAGGACGCGCCGGAGAAGGGGTTGCCGAGCAGGACGACCAGGAAAGCGCCGAGCGCGATGCCGGGTGGTCCGACGAGTGCCGCGAGCCCCGCGACGGCGCCGCTCACGGCCAGCGTCGACAGGCTCAGCGCGCCGGCCTCGGCCCACCAGTCGCCTGCGAGGACGCCGAGCCAGCTGTGGGTGAGCGTGGCGGCCACCAGGCCGACCAGGACGGCCGAACCGGCCAGCGCGCCGACGGCGCGGAAGCCGCGCAGCCCGAGCAGGGTCACGACGGATCCCGCGGCCACCCCTGCCAGCCCCATGGGGAGCACGCTCGAGGTCAGAGCCGCGCCTCGCGGATCCGCCGCCGGGGCGGGAACCACGTCGACGGTGGTGACGCTCGTGCCCGCAGGGACCTGCCCGGCCACCGCTTGCTGGAGCAGCTGGGCGACGAGCGGGCTCGCCGCGGACGCGGTCAGCAGCTTGGGTCCTTGCTCGGTGGCGACGATCGCTCCGTATACGGTCCGGTCCTCTACGGCGTCCTGTGCGGCGGCCTCGTCGGCGTAGCGGTGGATCTCGAAGGCGCCGTCCTGGTGGGTCAGTTGCTTCTCGATCGGCGCGGTCGCGGTCGCCGAACCCGCCACACCCAGAGGCAGGTCGCGGGGCGCGGTGCGGGCGGCGGGCCACGCGAAGGTCCAGAGCGCGAGCGCCACCAGCACGGGGATCAACACGATCACGGCGGCCATGTTGCGGTGGTGCCGCGGAGGCGGCGAAGCGGCGTCGGACAGGGGAGTGGAAGGGGGAGCGGAGGACATGCGGGGTCTCCCTTTATGCGGATGGTGCGAGTTATGCGGACGGTGTGAATTAAGAGAATGAGCGTTCGTTTTAAGGGTGCTCTCACCATCCTGTGACCCCGTCACCTTGTCAAGAAGGAATGTTCGTTCTACGTTGAACGGCATGGCTCGTGTATCCCAGGAACACCTCGACGCCCGCCGCCGTCAGATCCTCGACGGCGCGGCCGTCTGCTTCACCCGCAACGGCTTCCATGCCTCGTCGATGCAGGACGTGCTGAAGGAGGTCGACCTCTCGGCCGGGGCCGTATACCGCTACTTCAGCGGCAAGGAGGAGCTCATCGGCGCCATTGTCACCGAGGTGCTCAATGAGGTTCGCGAGACATTCGAAGAGGGCGCCCGGCAGAGCCCGCCGCCACCGCCCGACGTGCTCGTGGGTTGGGTCCTGACCAAGATGCTGGACAGGAGGCCGGAGCTGGCTCCCGGAGGGGAGTCGATTCTCCCCCGGCTGATCATCCAGGTCTGGGCCGAGACCCTGCGCAACGAGCACCTGTCGACGGTCATCAACGAGGGGTACGCCAAGGTCCGCGCGGGTTGGATCAAGGTGGTCGAGGCCTATCAGGACGCCGGCATGATGCGGGACGACGTATCGCCCGAGAGCGTCGCGCGCATCATGATCGCCCTGGCTCAGGGGTACCTGGCGCAGCTGGCCCTGTTCGGAGATGTGCCCGTCTCGGTGCTGCAGGACGGTCTGAGGGGTCTGATGAGCATGAGGGAACCGGGCTCGAAGGTGTGAGGGGATCGCTCGCGGTCACCGGTGGAGAACACCCCTCACGGTCACGGACGGATCAAAGGCTGGTTAACGTCGTTGAAACGCCGTCCAACTAGCCTGCGCATCCACGCCACCAGGGGTTTTGGTGGCTGCGGCCACCGGGCCCCGCACGGTCCGGAGCGAGGACTGTGAGGTGGGACGCCGTGCAACTGACCCCGCACGAGCAAGAGAGGCTGCTGATTCATGTGGCCGCCGACGTGGCCGAGAAGCGCCGGGCCCGTGGACTGAAACTGAACCATCCCGAGTCCGTCGCGCTCATCACGTCGCACATCCTCGAAGGCGCGCGTGACGGCCGTACCGTCGCCGAACTGATGTCCTCCGGACGCAAGATCCTCACCCGGGCCGACGTCATGGACGGCATCCCCGAGATGATCCACGACGTCCAGGTCGAGGCGACCTTCCCGGACGGCACCAAGCTCGTCACCGTCCACGATCCGATCGTCTGACGGGGGAGCGAGAGCCATGATTCCCGGAGAGATCCTGTTCGCCGACGGGCCCGTCACCTTCAACGAAGGCCGTGAGGTCACCCGGCTGACCGTCCTCAACGCCGCCGACCGGCCCGTCCAGGTCGGCTCCCACTACCACTTCGCCGAGGCCAATCCCGGTCTGGAGTTCGACCGCGCCGCCGCGCGCGGCAAGCGGCTGAACGTCGCCGCCGGCACCGCCGTACGCTTCGAACCCGGGATCCCCGTCGACGTCGAACTCGTCCCGCTCGCCGGCGCCCGCGTGGTGCCCGGGCTGCGCGGCGAGACCGGAGGTGCCCTCGATGCCTGAGATCTCGCGTGCCGCATACGCCGATCTGTTCGGCCCGACCACCGGCGACCGCATCCGGCTCGCCGACACCGACCTGCTCATCGAGATCGAGGAGGATCGTTCCGGCGGTCCCGGACTCGCCGGTGACGAGGCGGTGTTCGGCGGCGGCAAGGTCATCCGCGAATCGATGGGCCAGTCCCGCGCTACGCGCGCAGACGGCACCCCGGACACGGTCATCACGGGTGTGGTGATCGTCGACCACTGGGGGATCGTCAAGGCCGACCTCGGCATGCGCGACGGCCGGATCACCGGCATCGGCAAGGCGGGCAACCCGGACACCATGGACGGCGTGCACCCCGACCTGGTCATCGGACCCGAGACCGAGATCATCGCGGGCAACGGGCGGATCCTGACCGCGGGCGCAGTCGACGCGCACGTCCACTTGATCTGTCCGCAGATCGCCGACGAGGCGCTGGCCTCCGGCGTCACCACGCTCGTCGGCGGTGGCACAGGTCCGGCCGAGGGCTCGAAGGCGACGACGGTCACTCCGGGCCCCTGGCATCTGGCGCGGATGCTGGAGGCGATGGAGGGATACCCGCTCAACTTCGGTCTGCTCGGCAAGGGCAACACCGTCTCGCGCGAGGCGATGATGTCGCAGATCCGCGGCGGAGCGCTCGGCCTCAAGATCCACGAGGACTGGGGGTCCACGCCCGCGGCCATCGACGCCGCGCTGACCGTCGCCGACCGGACCGGCATCCAGGTCGCCATCCACACGGACACGCTGAACGAGTCCGGCTTCGTCGGCGACACCCTCGCCGCCATCGCCGGACGAGGCATCCACGCGTACCACACGGAGGGCGCGGGCGGCGGGCACGCGCCCGACATCATGACCGTGGTCTCCGAGCCGCACGTGCTGCCCAGTTCCACCAACCCGACCCGGCCGTACACCGTCAACACCGCCGAGGAACACCTCGACATGCTGATGGTGTGCCACCACCTGAACGCGGCGGTGCCCGAGGACCTGGCCTTCGCCGAGTCCCGGATCCGGCCCTCGACGATCGGGGCCGAGGACATCCTGCACGACCTCGGCGCCATCTCGATCATCTCGTCGGACGCCCAGGCCATGGGCCGGGTCGGCGAGGTCATCATGCGGACCTGGCAGACGGCGCACGTGATGAAGAGGCGACGCGGTGCCCTCCCCGGTGACGGCCGTGCGGACAATCACCGCGTACGTCGCTATGTCGCCAAGTACACGATCAACCCGGCCCTCGCACAGGGTCTCGCCCGCGAGATCGGCTCCATCGAGACCGGTAAACTCGCCGACCTCGTGCTGTGGGAGCCCGCGTTCTTCGGCGTCAAGCCGCACCTCGTCATCAAGGGCGGGCAGATCGCCTACGCGCAGATGGGCGACGCCAACGCGTCCATCCCGACGCCGCAGCCGATTCTGCCGCGCCCGATGTTCGGGGCGATCGGGCGGGCGCCGGCGTCCAACTCGTTCAACTTCGTCGCACCGCTCGCCATCGAGGACGGACTGCCGGAGCGGCTCTCGCTCGGCAAGCGGTTCGTCGCCATCGAGTCGACGCGGGCGGTCACCAAGGCGGACATGCGCGAGAACGACGCGCGGCCACGCGTCCAGATCGACCCGGACAGCTTCGCCGTGCGCATCGACGGGGAGCTGGTCGAGGCGACTCCGGCGGCCGAACTGCCCATGGCCCAGCGTTACTTCCTCTTCTGATGAGCAGGTTCTGATGAGCAGGGCAGCGCTTCTCGTCCTGGCCGACGGCCGGTTTCCCGCCGGGGGCCACGCGCACTCCGGCGGGGCCGAGGCGGCCGTCAAGGCCGGGCGGATCACGGGTGCGACGAGTCTTGAGGACTTCTGCCGGGGTCGGCTGCACACGGCGGGGCTTGTGTCGGCCTCGCTGGCTGCGGCCGCCGCGATCGGGGTCGACCCGGTGCTGCTGGACGCGGCCGCGGACGCCCGTACGCCGTCACCCGCCCTGCGTGCCGCTGCGCGTCGGCTCGGGCGGCAGTTGACGCGGGCGGCCCGGGCGACCTGGCCGTCCCCCGAACTCGACGCGCTGGCACGGGAGTTCCCCAAGGGGGCGCATCAGCCCGTGGTGCTCGGGCTGGCGGCGCGGGCCGCCGGGCTCGGGCCCGATGATGCCGCGTACTGCTCCGCGTACGAGGCGGTCAGTGGGCCGGCGACGGCGACGGTGCGGTTGCTGAGTCTGGATCCGTTCGATGCCACCGGGGCGTTGGCCCGGCTTGCGCCGGAGCTGGATCTGGTGGCGGGTGCTGCTGCCGAGGCCGCTCGGCGTGCGCTCCACGACGGGGTCGACGCGTTGCCTGCGGCTTCCGCGCCGCTGCTGGAGATCAGTGCGGAGGTGCATGCGGCTTGGTCTGTACGTCTGTTCGCGTCGTAGGTGTTTTTCGCCCCCTCCGCCCCTACCCGTCCCGTGCCTGGGGGCTCCGCCCCCAGACCCCCGTTCGCCCGAAGGGCTCGTCCTCAAACGCCGGACGGGCTAAAGATATTCACCCCCGCCGGGCAGAGAATCTGGAGCCGTAGCCATGCATCTCGACCACAGCCACGACGGGCCCTCAGCCCTCAGCGCCGACGCCCACCGTCCCGATGGCAGTCGCCGCGCCCTCCGTATCGGGCTCGGCGGGCCGGTCGGGTCGGGCAAGACCGCGACCGTCGCCGCCCTCTGCCGGGTGTTGCGAGAGGAGTTGTCCCTCGCTGTCGTAACCAACGACATCTACACGCGAGAGGACGCCGAGTTCCTGTTGCGGGAAGCGGTGTTGCCGCCCGAGCGGATCACGGCTGTCGAGACCGGGGCCTGCCCGCACACCGCCATCCGGGACGACATCTCCGCCAACCTCGAAGCGGTCGAGGATCTGGAGGACGAGGTGGGGTCCCTGGATCTCATTCTGGTCGAGTCCGGGGGTGACAACCTCACCGCGACCTTCTCCAAAGGGCTGGTCGACGCGCAGATCTTCGTGATCGACGTGGCGGGCGGGGACGACATCCCGCGCAAGGGCGGGCCCGGGGTGACCACGGCCGACCTGCTGGTCGTCAACAAGACGGACCTCGCGCCGTACGTCGGTTCGGATCTGGGGCGGATGGCGGCGGATGCGAAGGCGCAGCGGGCCGAACTGCCGGTGGTGTTCCAGTCGTTGCGGGCCGAGGGCGGGGTCGGTGACGTCGCCGCGTGGGTGCGGGAGCGGCTGGCCGCGTGGACGGCATGACGGCAGGGGTCCGGGCCACCGCACGGATCGCGGCGCGGGACGACGGCCGGGGCGGAACCTCCCTGCCGGTGCTGGAGGGCGACGGACCGCTCGCCCTGCGGCGCACCCGGGGGGTCGGATCCGAGGCGCGGGTCATGCTCGTCGGCGCGATGAGCGGTCCGCTGGGCGGTGACCACTTCACCGTGGAGGCGGAGGCCGCCGAAGGTGCCCGGCTGCACATCGGATCGGCGGCCGCCACCATCGCCCTGCCGGGGCAGGCCAAGGGCGAGTCGCGCTACGACGTACGCCTGAGGGTCGCCGACGGAGGCGAACTGTGCTGGCTGCCCGAGCAGTTGATCTCCGCCAACGGGAGCGATCTGTACGTCTCCTCGCGCATCGAGCTGGCGGCCGGCGCCCGGCTGGTCTTCCGGGAGGAGCAGGTGCTCGGCCGTGCGGGTGAGGAACCCGGGCGGCTCGGCAGCCGGCTCACCGTGCGGCTCGGCGGACGGACGCTGCTGGACCAGGAGGTGGCGTGCGGACCCGGTGCCCCCGGCGGCTGGGACGGTCCGGCTGTCCTGGCGGGACACCGCGCGCTTGGGCAACTGCTCGTCGTACGACCCGAGTTCGCGGACGTGCCGGTGCAGGCGCGGCTCCTTGGCGAGTACGCCTCGCTCATGCCGCTCGCCGGGCCCGCCGTGCTCGTGACCGCACTGGCGTCCGACGCGCTGCGGCTGCGACGGGTGCTGGACGAAGCGCTGAACACACTCCGCCAGGGCATGTGACGTGGGTCTCTCCGCTCAACGGGGCAGGACTCACCGGTTATCGGATTAGTAAAGAAACCCCCGTCACATCTGTTCTCAGATACCTCACAGCCGAAAGGATCCGGGTACCAATCGCAACAATGTACGGGGAGGTCCCACTTGAGGGGCATCAGACCGACGAAACGGGTGACTGCGCTCGGTTCGGCCGGAGCGCTCGTCACGGCGACCCTGATAGCCGGAGCGGTGGCGGCTCCGTCGGCCACCGCCGACGCCGGCCGTGCTCAGGACCGTGAGGCACGTGGCGCGGCAACCGCCGCGGCCAAGGCCGCCAAGGCCGGCATCGACTGGCAGGACTGCCCGGCCGACTGGGCCCTCGCGAAGCCGATCCAGTGCGGCTGGGTCACCGTCCCGCTCGACTACGCGCACCCGAACGGCAAGCAGATCAAGCTCGCCGTCGACCGCATCGGGAACACGGGCACGAAGGAGGAGCGCCAGGGCGCCCTCGTATACAACCCGGGCGGCCCCGGCGGCTCGGGAATGCGCTTCCCGACGCGGGTCACCAACAAGAACCCGATCTGGGCGAACACGGCCAAGGCGTACGACTTCGTGGGCTTCGACCCGCGCGGTGTCGGCCACTCGGCGCCCATCTCCTGCATCGACCCGCAGGAGTTCGTGAAGGCACCCAAGGCCGACCCCGTCCCGGACTCCGAGGCGGACAAGCTCGCGCAGCGCAAGCTGGCCGCCGAGTACGCGGACGGCTGCGCCGAGCGCAGCGGCGAGATGCTGCCGCAGATGACCACGCCGAACACCGCGCGCGACCTGGACGTCATCCGGGCCGCACTCGGCGAGAAGAAGCTCAACTTCCTGGGCGTCTCCTACGGCACGTACATCGGCGCCGTCTACGGCACGCTCTTCCCGTCGCACGTCCGGCGCATGGTCGTCGACAGTGTCGTCAACCCGTCGCGCGAGAACATCTGGTACGAGGCCAACCTCGGCCAGGACGTGGCCTTCGAGGGCCGCTGGAACGACTGGGAGGACTGGGTCGCCAAGAACGACGCGACCTTCCACCTCGGTGACACCCGGGCCGAGGTGCAGGACCAGTGGCTGAAACTGCGGGCCACCGCCAAGGCGAACCCGATCGGCGGGGTCGTCGGACCCGCCGAGCTGATCGGCTTCTTCCAGAGCGCCCCGTACTACGACTCCTCGTGGGTGCCGGTCGCCACGGTGTTCAGCAAGTACGTCGCCGGTGACACCCAGGCGATCGTCGACGCCGCCGCACCCGACCTGTCGGACACCGCGGGCAACGCCTCCGCGGAGAACGGCAACGCCGTCTACACGGCCGTCGAGTGCACCGACGCCAAGTGGCCCACCAGTTGGAAGAAGTGGGACCGGGACAACACGCGGCTCAACAAGGACTACCCGTTCATGACCTGGGCCAACGCGTGGATGAACCTGCCCTGCGCCACCTGGCCTGTGAAGCAGCAGACTCCGGTGAACGTCAAGACCGGAAAGGGTCTGCCGGCTGTCCTGATCGTGCAGTCCACGAATGACGCCGCCACTCCGTACGAGGGCGCCGTCGAACTGCACAAGCGTTTCAAGGGCTCCCGCCTGATCACCGAGAAGGACGCGGGCTCGCACGGTGTGACCGGCCTGGTCAACCCGTGCATCAATACCCGGGTGGACACCTATCTGCTCACCGGGAAGACGGACGCGGCCGACGTGACGTGCACGCCGCACGCCACACCCAAGCCGTAACGCATCAAGTCATGAAGGCGTGAAGTGAGGGGCGGCCGGTTCCCCGGCCGCCCCTCACTCAGGTCGCCGACCAGGCATCCTCAGCCGCGTAGTCGAAGAGATCGCCGTACGCCTCGAACATCTTGGGATAGGCCTCCCGCCAGTCCCGACCGTCCAGTTGGGCCTCGATCGACGCGACCGTCTCCGGAAGCGACTCGGCGAACCGCACCACCGGCCGGTAGCCCAACTCCCGTTCGGCTGCGGACATGTCGCAGACCACGGGAGCCGGGACGGTCCACGGTGTGTCACCCACGGTCGGAGCGGGCGGTGGGCCGTCCACCAGAACGCTCTCCGTCTCGACGCCCATCACGGCGTCGATCGCCGCACAGATCTCCGCGACCGTGGGGGCCTCGGGGTCGCAGGCGTTGAGGACTCGCGACCCGGGACGCGCGGCAGCCAGGCGGATCAGCTCGGCGATGTTGTGGACGCTCGCCGGATGGAAACGGCTCGTACCGCCGAAGGAGAGGATCCGCCTGCGCCGGCCGTCCAGGTTGCGCTTGACGACATACAGCTCGCGGGGCGTGCGGCAGTACGGGCCGTGAACGGCACCCGCGCGCAGCAGGGTCGTCGGCAACCGGTCGGCGGAGGCGAGGAGTTCGCGTTCCAGCGCGGCCTTCCGGTTGCTGTACGTGTCGTCTCCGGGCCGTACGGTGCGCAGGCTCTCGGGGATCGGCACCGGGTACACGGGAAACCCGTCCGGCTCGGTCTGGGTGTCGAACCCGCGCCCCTTGTCGTCCTCGTACACCGACAAGGTGGAGATCACCACGGCCGAGCCGACGCGGTCCGCCAGACCGGTCAACTGCCGTGCGTGCTCGCGGCCATAGGCCACCATGTCCACCAGCACGTCGCAGCCGTCGCCGACCGCGGCGGCCAGGGCCGCATCGTCGTCCCGGTCCGCGCGCGCTGTCCGTACGTCCTTGGGCCAGGTCTCGTCCCGGTCGCCGCCCCGCGAGACGGCCGTCACCTGCCAGCCGTCCCGTGCCAGGGCGCCCACGGTCGCGCGCCCGATCTGTCCCGTCGCTCCGATCACCACAGCTCGTCTCATGACGGGACCGTACGACCGCGGCTGCCTGCCGTCCCAGAGGGTTTCGCGGTGCGCGGATTCCTCTCGCGGCGTACAGGGCGTCAGGAACGTACAAAATTAACTATTTGATTCAACTGAGCGGAATCCGCGGGAACTTGCGGGCCCTCTCCGCCTTCTCGGCGGCCTCCTCGGCCTTGACGACGGCCGCGTACCGGTCGACGTACTCCTGCTCGGAGAGGGTGAGGATGGCGTACATGATCTCGTCGGTGATGGCGCGCAGGATGGCCTTCTCG
This sequence comes from Streptomyces sp. NPDC127595, assembly GCF_042671685.1. Classification (NCBI taxonomy): domain Bacteria; kingdom Bacillati; phylum Actinomycetota; class Actinomycetes; order Kitasatosporales; family Streptomycetaceae; genus Streptomyces; species Streptomyces sp. NPDC127595. Next base: position 157,890 of record NZ_JBHXWK010000002.1, read on the forward strand.
TTCTCCATCCCGGCGTAGCGGGAGAAGTCGAGAGGCTTGCCGAAGCGGATGGAGACGGGGTGGATCTTCGGGATCTTCCGGCCCGGCGGCTGGGCCTCGAAGGTGCCGATCATCGCGCAGGGAATGACGGGCGCCTGGGCCTTCAAGGCCATCACCGCGACGCCGACCTTGCCCTTGTAGAGGCGGCCGTCGTGGGAGCGGGTGCCCTCGGGGTAGATGCCGAGCAGTTCGTCTTTGCTCAGGACGCCGAGCCCCTCGCGGATCGCGGCCTGGCCGGCGTCCTTGCCGGAGCGGTCGACCGGGATCTGTCCGGCGCTGCGGAAGAAGAAGGCGATCAGGCGGCCCCTGATGCCGGGGCCGGTGAAGTACTCGGCCTTTGCGAGGAAGGTGATGCGGCGCTTGAGGATCGCGGGCATCAGGAAGTGGTCGGAGAAGGACAAATGGTTGCCCGCGATGATCGCCGCGCCCGACGACGGGATGTGCTCAAGACCCTCGATCCGGGGCCGGAAAACCACTCTCAGCAACGGACCCAGAAGCACGTATTTGAGCACGTAGTAGAACATCGGGGCGCTCCTCACTCCGGCGGATCGGCTCAACCGCGCCGTGTTCTAGCAGGTCAGCAGGCGTGCGGTGAGGTGTCAGTGTAGGGGCAGGTGCGGCCCGGTGGCACTGTGCGCGACGGACTCGTACCGGCTTACGCCCCGTGTCGGACCGGACTCGTACCGACTCCTGGCCGCTGTGCGACCGGACTCGTACCGGCTCCCGGCCGCTGCTTGCTGACGGTATGTCATGCCGCGTGGAGTGTCATGGAGGTGGCGCGGAGGTGGTGTGAAGCGCCCTGTGGTCGTCCTGCCGGCTCGGCGGAGCACCGAGCCGGGGTCCTTGCGCCGATCGGAGGGGGCGGCGCCAGGAGCTGTTGACCCAACCATCCGGCGCCTTCGTTAGCAGGCCTGCTGAACGCACTTTTCGGGTGTCCCTGAGCGCGGGAGGCAAACGTTCTTGCGGCCCTTCGACGACGCAGCGCGGGGAGCGCCCCTCCGGCGTCACTCCCCGCGCTGCGTCAGCCACTCTCAGACGCGCCGCGCCCCTGGGTCAGCCACTCTCAGACGCGCCGCACCCCCTGCGTCAGCGACTCTCAGACGCGCCGCGCCCCCTGGGCCAGGACCCTCTCCAACGCTCCGAGAGCCGATTGCAGTTCCTCGCCGGTGATGGTCAGCGGCGGGGCCAGCCGGATCGTCGAACCGTGGGTGTCCTTGACCAGCACACCCTCCCGCATCAAGCCCTCGCTGATCTCGCGCCCCGTGCCGATGGCGGGATCGATGTCCACGCCCGCCCACAGCCCGCGCGAGCGGAAGCCCTCGACGCCCCTGCCCACGAGCGCGTCCAGGCCCTCCCGCAGGAGCACGCCCAACTCGGCCGCCCTGCGCTGGAATTCACCGGTCTCCAGCAGTTCCACGACCGCCGAACCGACCGCCGCGGCGAGCGGATTGCCGCCGAACGTGGAGCCGTGCTCACCGGGACGCAGTACTTCGAGCACATCGCGGCGCCCGACCACCGCGGAGACCGGCACGATGCCGCCGCCGAGCGCCTTGCCGAGGAGGAGAAGGTCGGGGACGACGTTCTCGTGGTCGACGGCGAGGGTGGTGCCGGTGCGGCCCAGGCCCGACTGGATCTCGTCCGCGATGAACAGACAGCCCTTGCGGCGGGTCAGTTCGCGGACCCCGGTGAGGTAGCCGTCGGCCGGGATGACGACGCCCGCCTCGCCCTGGATGGGCTCGATCAGGACGGCCGCCGTCGTCTCGTCCACGGCCGCTTCGAGCGCGGCGAGGTCGTCGTACGGGACGATCCGGAAACCCGGTGTGAAGGGCCCGAAGCCCGCCCGGGCCGTCTCGTCCGTGGAGAAGCTGACGATGGTCGTCGTACGGCCGTGGAAGTTGTCGGCGGCCACCACGATCGTCGCCCGGTCCGGCGCGACGCCCTTGACCTCGTACGCCCACTTGCGGGCCACCTTGACGGCGCTCTCCACCGCCTCGGCGCCCGTGTTCATGGGCAGCACCATGTCCAGGCCTGTCAGCTCGGCCAGCGACCGGGCGAACTCGGCGAGCCGGTCGTTGTGGAAGGCGCGCGAAGTGAGCGTCAGCCGGTCGAGCTGGCGGTGTGCGGCCTCGATCAGCACCGGGTTGCGGTGACCGAAGTTGAGGGCCGAGTAGCCCGCCAGCATGTCGAGATAGCGGCGGCCCTCGACGTCCTCCACCCAGGTGCCCTCCGCGCGGGCGACGACCACGGGCAGCGGGTGGTAGTTGTGCGCGAGGACGGGCGCCTCGGCGCGGATCAGCTCGTCGGACGTGCGGGTGAGCGCGGGAGCGGTCATGAGCGGATCTCCTGAGTGCAGCACTTGATGCCGCCGCCGGCCTTGTGGAACTCCGAGAGGTCGACGGGGACAGGGACGTAGCCGTGGTCCGCGAGCTTGCCGGCGAGCCCTTCGGCGTACGGCGAGACGAAGACGTGACGGCCGTCCGAGACGGAGTTGAGACCCCAGGCCATGGCGTCTTCGCGGGTGGCGAGCACCGCGTCGGGGAAGAGGCGCGCGAGCACCTCCCGGCTGCCGGGCGAGAACGCCTCCGGGAAGTAGCAGATGTTCTCGTCGTCAAGGACGAACAGCGCGGTGTCGAGGTGGTAGAAGAGCGGGTCCACCAGCTTGAGGCTGATCACCGGGACGCCGAAGAACTCCTGCACCTCGTGATGGGCCTCGCGGGTCGTACGGAATCCGGTGCCGGCCAGGACGAACCGGCCTGCCGGGATCAGATCGCCCTCGCCCTCGCACACCGACTCGGAGCGGTAGACGTCGAAACCGGCTGACTTGAACCAGGTCTCGTAGGCGGTGGACTCGGGGCGCCGCTGGGGCGCGTGGAAGTACGAGCCGAAGACACGGCCGGCCAGGACGAGCGCGGAGTTCGCCGCGAACACCATGTCCGGCAGGTCCGCCACCGGCTCGACGGCGTCGACGGTGTGTCCGTGGGTGCGATAGGCGCGGATCAGCGCCTGCCACTGGTCCTGGGCGAGGTCCACGTCCACGGGTGTGTCCGGGTGCATCCAGGGATTGATCGTGTACTGCACGGCGAAGTGTCTGGGTTCGCAGACGAGAAAGCGCCGAAGGCGTGGCACACGGTTGTCAGGCACAGAGAGATTCCTCCGCTTCCTGCGGTGGTGACTGAGGGTGTCTCCACGGTAGGAAACGGGGGATACGTGCGACAAGCGACGAGAGCTGCGTGTCGGCGCAGGATTGGTGCGTCTTCGAGTGCCTCAGCGCACGGTTGATGCGTCATCCGGGGCGGCGTGGGTCGCCCCCGCCTCCGGGGCCTCCGGCAGCAGGTGGGACAGCACCATGTAACTGATCGTCTTCCGGATGAACGGCTCGGCCCGGATCCGCTCCAGCACCTCCTCGAAGTGCTCCACATCGGTCGCACGTACGTGCAGCAGCGCGTCCGCGCCGCCGGTCACGGTCATGGCCGCGGCGATCTCGGGGTAGTTGCGCACGACCTCCGCGATCCGCCGGGGCGGGGCCGCGCCCTCGCAGTAGACCTCGACGTACGCCTCCGTACGCCAGCCGAGCGCGGCCGGCTTCACCGTGGCCGTGAACCCGGTGATCACGCCGGTCTCACGCAGCCGGTCCACCCGGCGCTTGACCGCCGTGGCCGAGAGCCCGATCGTCGCGCCGATCTCCGCGAAACTGGTCCTCGCGTTCGCCATCAGCGCGGTGATGATCCTGCGGTCGAGATCGTCGAACATCGCGGGCTTGCTGCTCATGGCGGCACTGTATCCAGCGACAGCTCCCAGGTCCGTGCGGCGCCAGGGCCCAGCTCGGCCCCGTGGCGGGTCCGTCTCCGCCCGACAGCACGCGCACGCCCGTCCAGCGACAGCGTCCACGTCCCGAACGTGTCCAGACGTGGAAATACCTCCTACACTCCACCTTCATGCTGCGCGCCCTCGCCGTCGACGACGAGCAACCGTCCCTCGAGGAACTCCTGTATCTGCTGAACGCCGATCCGCGGGTCTCCAGTGCAGAGGGCGCGAGCGACGCGACCGCGGCCCTGCGCCGGATCAACCGCGCGCTGGAGTCCGGCCCCGACGGCCCCGAGGCGATCGACGTCGTCTTCCTCGACATCAACATGCCCGGCCTCGACGGCCTGGACCTGGCCCGGCTGCTCACCGGCTTCGCCAGTCCGCCGCTCGTGGTGTTCGTCACCGCGCACGAGGGATTCGCCGTCCAGGCCTTCGACCTCAAGGCCGTCGACTACGTGCTGAAGCCGGTACGCCGGGAACGCCTTGCCGAGGCCGTACGCCGGGCCGCCCAGCTCATGGACGCGGCCCCGCTGATACCGGTGCACGAACCCGACCTGGACCACATATCCGTCGAGCTCGGCGGAGTGACCCGCTTCGTGGCCGTCGAGGACATCACCCATGTCGAGGCGCACGGAGACTACGCCCGCCTGCACACCTCCCAGGGCAACCACCTCGTACGGATCCCGCTGTCCACCCTCGAAGAACGCTGGCGCTCCCGCGGCTTCGTCCGGATCCACCGTCGCCATCTCGTCGCGCTGGGCCACATCGCCGAGCTCCGCCTGGACGCGGGTACGGTGAGCGTCCTCGTGGACTCCGTCGAACTCCAGGTCAGCCGCCGTCACGCCCGCGAACTGCGCGACCTGCTGCTGCGCCGGACCACGAGCTGAGGAGGACGGTGTGCCGCAGGACCCGACCGAACGCCGCGTCACGGTCACCGGAGCTCCCCGGCGCACCCGCAGGACGTCCGGCTACTACCGGCCCAGAACCGAGATCGACGAACAGACCACACTCGGCCATACCTACGTCCGCTCCCTGATGCGCAGCCAACTCCGGGCCGCGTTCGTGGTGCTGGCCGTCCTCGTGCTGTTCGTCGGACCACTGCCCCTCGTGTTCGCCGCGATGCCGGACGGCGCGAGCCTGGAGTGGGCCGTGCTCGGATTCGGCGTGTACCCGCCGCTGGTCCTGCTCGCCCGCTGGTACGTCCGCCGCGCCGAACGCAACGAGAAGGACTTCGTGCGCCTGGTCGAGGACCGCTGAACGTGGACCAGAACTACGCAGTCCCCGCGGTCGCCCTGGTCGTCGTGGCGACCGTCCTGGTCGGCGCGTTCGGCCTGCGAATATCCCGGACCACCTCCGACTTCTACGTCGCCTCACGCACGGTGGGGCCACGGCTCAACGCGGCCGCGATCAGCGGCGAGTACCTCTCGGCCGCCTCCTTCCTGGGCATCGCGGGCCTGGTGCTCGTCCAGGGCCCGGACATGCTCTGGTACCCCGTCGGCTACACGGCCGGCTATCTCGTCCTGCTGCTCTTCGTCGCGGCCCCGCTGCGCCGCTCCGGCGCGTACACCCTGCCCGACTTCGCCGAGGCACGGCTCGGCTCACAGGCCGTACGGCGCCTTGCCAGTGTCTTCGTCGTCGGCGTCGGCTGGCTGTACCTGCTGCCCCAACTACAGGGCGCGGGGCTGACGTTGGCCGTGCTGACCGACGCACCCGACTGGTTCGGCGGGGTGCTCGTCGCCGTCGTCGTGGTCGTCACCGTCGCCGCGGGCGGCATGCGCAGCATCACCTTCGTGCAGGCCTTCCAGTACTGGCTGAAGCTCACCGCCCTGCTGGTCCCCGCGCTTTTTCTCGTCCTCGCCTGGCAGAGCGACGGCGCCCCGCGCGACGCCTTCGACGAACCGGCGGCCTTCCGTGAGCAGAGCGTCGTCCGCGTCGACGACAGCCTCGACCTGTTGCTCTCGCGGCCGCTGCGCGTCACGACGACGGGCACCGTCGACGGCCACCGGTACGAGGACGAGAGCGTCGCACTCCCCGAGGGCGTCCACCACATCGAGCGCGGCACCCGCCTCACCTTCACCAAGGGCGACCCGGTCCCGGTGGCCGAGCGCAACAGCAACATCGGCATGTCGACCTCGCTGGCGGCCGGCCGCGAGGAACGCCCGCTGTACGCCACGTACGGACTGATCCTCGCCACCTTCCTCGGCACTATGGGACTGCCGCACGTGGTCGTCCGCTTCTACACCAGCCCGCACGGTGTCGCCGCCCGCCGCACCACCGTCGTCGTGCTGGGGCTGATCGGTGCCTTCTACCTCCTCCCGCCCGTCTACGGTGCGCTGGGCAGGCTGTACGCCCCCGAGCTCACCCTCACCGGCGACGCGGACGCCGCCGTACTGCTGCTGCCTGACCGGATGATCGGGGGAGTCGGCGGCGACCTCCTCGGCGCGCTGGTCGCGGGCGGGGCCTTCGCGGCCTTCCTGTCGACCGCGTCCGGACTGACCATGGCGGTGGCGGGCGTGCTCACCCAGGACGTGCTGCCCTCGCGCGGGGTCCGGCACTTCAGGCTCGGCACCGTGCTCGCCATGGCGGTACCGGCCGCGGCGAGCATGCTGGTCGGCGGACTGCCGGTCGCCGACGCAGTCGGGCTCGCCTTCGCCGTCTCCGCGTCGTCGTTCTGTCCGCTGCTCGTCCTCGGTATCTGGTGGCGGCGGCTCACCCCGCCGGGCGCGGCCGCCGGGATGCTGGTCGGCGGCGGCTCCGCGCTCGTCGCCGTCGGCGCGACCATGGCCGGCTATCCGGGCACGGGCTCACTGCACGCCCTCCTCGCCTGGCCCGCCCTGTGGTCGGTGCCCCTGGGGTTCGTGACGATGGTGCTCGTGTCGCTGGCCACCGCGGGGCGGGTACCGGCGGGCACGGCGGCGATCCTGGCGCGCTTCCACCTGCCGGAGGAACTGGCCAGGGACCACGCACGCACGGAGGCCAAGGCATGACGGCGTGGAAGTGCCACGGACGCGCGGAGGGCAGGTCATGAAGGGGAACGGACGCGCGGAGGGCAGGTCATGAACGGGCACGGACGCGCGGAGGGCAGGTCATGAGCGGCTTCATCGCGGGGCTCTGCGTCGCCGTACTCCCGCTGCTCGCCGCCGGTTTCTGGCTCGGCAGGCGCACGGCGCGGCCCGAGAGCCTCGGCGGGCTCGGTACCCCCGTCGAGCACGCCACCTTCCAGACCCTGCACACCGCCTCGCTCGCCGCGCCCCCGCTGCGCGCGGGCCTCACCGAGGAGACGGCGGGCCGGTCCGCCCGGCGCCTGCGCACGCTCCTCGGCACGGACGCGCTGTGCCTGACCGACCAGGAGACCGTGCTCGCCTGGGACGGCGTGGGGGAGCACCACCGCACCGAGGTCATGGCGCGGCTCGCAGGAGCACTCGAGACCGGCCGAGGCGAGGCCTTCCGGCTCGACTGCTTCGAGCCCGACTGCCCGCTGCGCTGGGCCGTCGTGGCCCCCCTCACCGTCGACGACCGGGTGCACGGCGCGCTCGTCGCCTGCGCACCCCGCGAGTCCGCCGTCCTCGTACGAGCCGCGGGCGAGGTCGCCCGCTGGGTCTCGGTGCAACTGGAACTCGCCGACCTCGACCAGTCCCGTACCCGCCTGATCGAGGCCGAGATCAAGGCACTTCGCGCCCAGATATCCCCGCACTTCATCTTCAACTCGCTGGCGGTGATCGCCTCCTTCGTCCGCACCGACCCCGAGCGCGCCCGCGAACTGCTCCTGGAATTCGCCGACTTCACCCGCTACTCGTTCCGCAGGCACGGCGACTTCACCACCCTCGCCGACGAACTGCACGCCATCGACCACTACTTGGCGCTTGTCAGGGCCCGCTTCGGGGAGCGTCTGTCCGTCACACTGCAGATCGCGCCCGAGGTACTGCCGGTCGCGCTGCCCTTCCTCTGCCTCCAGCCCCTCGTGGAGAACGCCGTCAAACACGGCCTGGAGGGCAAGGCCGACAAGAGCCACATCAGCATCACCGCACAGGACGCGGGCGCCGAGGCACTGGTCGTCATCGAGGACAACGGCACCGGAATGGACCCCGACCGGCTGCGCCGCATCCTCGCCGGAGAGGTCAGCCCCTCCGGTGGCATCGGACTGTCCAACGTCGACGACCGGCTGCGCCAGGTGTACGGGGACGAGTACGGGCTCGTCATCGAGACCGCGGTGGGCGCGGGCATGAAGATCACCGCCCGGCTGCCGAAGTACCAGCCGGGCGTGCACTCGGCCGCGCGACTACCGCGTCAGTGAGCGTCAGGCGCTGTGCGTGGCAGGCACGTCCAGTGCGGCCGGTGAGCCTCAGGCACCGCGCGGGGCCGGTATGTCGAGCCTGGCCGGTGAGCGAAAGGTGCTGCGTGGCGTGTGACCCTCAGGCGCTGCGCGAGGCCACCATGCCCAGCGTGATCAGGCCGAGCACGACCCAGCCGAACCACAGCCAGCCGTTGCTGCCGAGCGCCACCGTGTAGGCCGTCACCACGACGAGCCCGCCCACGGTCAGCACCCCCATTGCCTTCGTCGAACCAGGCGTCGAACCGGGCATCTGAGCACCCTCCTCCGGGCGGGTCCGCGGCGCGTGCCGTGGCCTTGGCCCATTTTCACCCGACAGGGCGCGATTCGCCAGGGCCGGGAGCCCTACTCACCCCCGCGCATCGGGGTCTTGTCCAGACGTTCGACGGCACAGACCACCAGGTAGTACTTCTTCGCCCACAGCCCTGTGCTGCGCAGGCCGTGACTGAAGTACGTGGCGGAGGGATAGCCGAACGCCTCCGGCCGCGCGTCCTTCGCGCACTGCGTGTCCGCCGCCTCGTCGGCCTCCTGCCCGGACGGGGCGGTCTTGAGATGAGTGATCTGCACGGCCTTCCCCGTGTGCTCCTTGTCGCAGGCGACCAGCTCATAGTGCGTGCTCGCGCGCGCGTCCCCGTCCACATGACCGAGGCAGTCCCCCCGCTGTATCTGGGTGGCGTCCTCGAAGGTCATCCCGTACGGGCGAAGCGTGCCGAGCGGGCCGTACACCGGGCCGTGTTTCCCGACCAGCACGCAGGCGACATCGCCGCCGGCGGAGGCGAACCCCTCACGCGTCGGCACCACCGCCATGCTCCGCACGTGCCGGGCGAGTTTCCCCGCGGTCTCGTCCGTCAGCTCCGCACACCGCGCCGCTCCCCGGCTGCGCGCTTCCTCGAACGAGGCGGCCTTGAACAGCCCCATCACCTGCCCGTCCGGGACCAGGTCCTTGCAGCTCGGATCGAGCGTGAGGGGCGGGACACCGGCCACGTCCGAGGGAGGCGGATCGCCCCGGACACAGTCGCCCTTCCGCAGCGGCTCGGAGAGCCCGACCGTGTCGCCGTACGGCTTCACGGTCTTGTTCGCCATGGCGTACCAGACCCCGCCCGCGGCGAGACCCAGCGCCAGGAAAATGGCCACAAGGCCTTGCAGGAGGCGAGGGCGTTTGCGGCGCCGCCTCCCCGAGGGGCCGTACGACGGGGTGGGCGGGCCTCCGTACCACGGCGGGCCGTAGCCGATGCCGGGCTGAGGACCGCTCGGCCCGGTTGGGGGCGGTGGGCCGAAGCCCTGGCCCGGCCGTGAGCCGTACGCGGTGGGGGCGGCGTACGCCTGGGCCGTGGGGGCGTACGCGGGATGGGCGGTGGGGGAGTGCGTGCCATGGGCGGTGGGTGTGTAGGCGCCGGGGGCGGCGAGGCCCTGGTCCTGGGGTGCGGCGAGGCCCCGGTCCCGGGGCGGGATGCCGGAATCCCGGCTCGGGGACGCCGGGCTGCCTGAACCCGGGCCCGGTGATGCCGGGCTGCTTGAACCCGGGCCCGGTGATGCCGGACCCGGTGGAATCAGCCCTGCCGGAGTGCCGTCGGACGTGACGAGCCCTGCCCACGGCGGCTGCGAACCACCGTCGACCTGGGTACGTGGGTGGGGCTCGGGCGTGATGATCCGGGCCAGGGCCGCCGCCGTGTCCTCCGCGGAGAGCCGCAGTGCGGGATCCTTGGCCAGCAGTGCCTCGATGACCGGGCGCAGGGCCCCGGCCCGCTGTGGCGGTGGCGGCTCCTCCAGGACGACGGCGGTGACCGTGGCGAGATCGGTGTCGCGGTCGAAGGGACCGAACCCCTCCACACCGAAGTACAGGGTGCAGCCCAGCGAGAACAGATCGGCCGCCGCGGTCGGCGGGCCGCCCGTGGCACGCTCCGGCGCCAGATACCCGGCCGTGCCGACCAGGATGGACGTCAGCGTCCAGCGCGTCTCGGTGGAGTCCGGCTGGACCGATATCCCGTAGTCGGTGAGCAGGACCCGGGATCCCGGCATGCCCGTGCGGTCCGGAGCGAGCAGGATGTTGGCGGGCTTGACGTCCCGGTGCATGATGCCGCGCTCATGACCCGCGGTCAGCGCGTCCAGGACCGCGAGGCCGATACGGGCGCACTCGCCGGGGGCCAGCGGGCCGCGCCGGACCAGCCAGTCGCGAAGGTCCTCCGCGCCCGCCACGTACTCCATCACGATCCATGGCAGGCCCTCGTGCTCCAGGACGTCGTGCACGGTCACCACGTGCGGGTGCCCCCGCAGCACCGCCGCGTGCCGCGCCTCGGCACGGGCCCGCGCGATCCGGGACTCGTGCTCATCACCGGCGTCCGGCGCCGAGCGGAACCTGATCTCCTTGAGCGCGACTTCGCAGTCCAGCCGCCGGTCGTGGGCGAGCCAGACATGGCCCATCCCACCGGAGCCCACCTGGTCCATCAGCTCGTACCGGCCGGCGATGATCCGGCCCACTCCCGACTGCGGTGATCCTTGTGCCATCCGGTCGCTCCCGGGTTCTGCGCTGGTTCGTTACGCGGGTCTACGCGGGTTTAAGCAGGTCAGGACCGGACGCTCGACGCCGGTCCGCTGCCCGGCGTCGGCCCGCTCGATGTCGAGCCGGTCGTTGTCGGTCCGGTCGAGACGGACTCCGTCTGCGTGGGGTCGGCCGACTCGCTGGTCGGTGTGCTCGGCGGAGGGGTGTCCGGCGAAGGCGTGCTCGGCGTCGGACTCTTCACCGGGGGCTCCGGGTCCGTCCCGCCACCCGAGCCGGGCGGCGTCGACGCGCGAGGCGACCCGGAGTCGCCCCCGGACGGTGAGCCGCCGCCTGGTGACGAGGGGCTGGACCCTCCGCCGGAAGGAGCCGGTGACGTCGTATCAGGAGCGCTACTCGATGCGCCCGGACCGGTGCTGGACTCGCCCGGACCGGTGCTGGAGCCCCCAGGTACGGCGCTCGATTCGCCAGGTCCCGCGGTCGCTCCACCACCGGAGTCCGGGGGAGTGGCCCCGCCTGCGGGCGGAGCCTGCACGAACAGAGTCACGGCCGCGCCCCACTCCAGCGTGCTGCCCTCGGTGGGCTGGGAGGCGGTGACCAGGGCGCCGTCGGCGGGCAGGGCGTCGCCGTCGTAGGCCAGCGCGAGCCCCGCGTCGGCCAGGCGCTGTGCCGCTGCCGCGAACGTCAGCTGTGTGACGGCCGGAACCTTGAGTTCCGCGTGGGTGTCGAAGGATTTGTCCGCCTCGCCCTCGGTGCCGATCGGGCGGTCGATCCCGTGATCGGGGTCCTGGACGTCGACGAGCTTGAGCCGCTCGATCTTCTGGTCCCCCGGCGGCGGCTTGACGACCACAATGCGGTCCTGCTGGTAGCCGGGCCACTTCTTGTTGCCGTCCGTGAACTGCACCGACGTCTTCTTGACGTTTCCCTTGTAGGGGAGAAGCGGATTACCGCAGGAGCATTTCACCGCCGGAAGTCCCTGCGGGTCGACCAGAATCGCGATTCCCGCCTGTAGCAAGGCGTCGAAGGGGACGGCCTTGCCATCCTTGTACTCGTGATTGGTCACGAGGGTGTCGTGGCGCAGCACCACGGGTGTGAGTTGATCGATATGCCCCGGGATCTCGTCGGTGCTGATATTCCGAACCCGCGCCCATTCCCGCGCCTTCGCGGAGTTCTTGCTGTCGGTGAGGAAGTTCTTGAGCTTCGCCATGTCGCAGGTGCCGGGTTCCGTCGAGCCGCCGAACTCCCCTGTGGCCCCACCGCCACCATCCTGCCCCGAGGAGCCGTCGTCCCCGCCCGTCCCGCTGTCGTCCCCGCCGGGTGCGCCCCCGTACAACCCCGGACTGTTGCTGGCCTGGATGCCGCCGCTCGGTCGCGCCTCGGGCAGGCGCATGTCCTTGCCGAGCCGGCCGTCCTCCTTGAAAAAGGGATTGGCCTGCGAAATCCCCGCGGCGATGGCCCGCACCACGGACAGCTGTTCGGATTTGCTGCATCCGCTGACCATCAGCACGGAAACCAGCAGTAAGGCGATCCTGCCGGTAGCCGTTAATCCCGACCTTTGCATGGACGCGTGAAATGTCATGACCGCTCCCCCTGCGGTTTCCCCCGGACCTCACGTGCCGGACAGGAGACCGGACGTGAGGCTTCGCCCCCATGCTACTGAATAGATATGCGTTTCAGGCAAGCGGAAAAGGAAGGGAATTCAGCGGCTGCGTGCGTTGAGTGAGGCCAGATAGGCGTTGTACGCCTCGAGTTCCTTGTCGCCGTCGCGGTCCGCCGCCCGGTCCGTGCGGCGGGACTGCCGGCTCTCGGAGGCGTGCCACTGGAAGAGCAGCGCGAGCAGCACGAGGACGGAGGGGATCTCGCTGAACGCCCAGGCGATGCCGCCGGCCGCGGTCTGGTCGGCGAGCGCGTCGATACCGAGCGAGGCCGGCGGGTTCTCGTACGTCTGCACCATCGGCGCGGACGCCATCATCAGCGCGATGCCGAAGAACGCGTGGAACGGCATGCCCGCGAACAGCTCCAGCATCCGCATCAGATAGCCCGGCCGGTGCGGCCCCGGGTCCACGCCCATGATCGGCCAGAAGAAGACCAGGCCGACGGCGAGGAAGTGGCACATCATCGCGGTGTGTCCCGCCTTGGAGCCCATCAGGAAGTCGAAGATCGGCGAGAAGTACAGCCCGTAGAGGCTCGCGATGAACAGCGGGATGGTGAAGGCGGGGTGCGTGATGATCCGCATGAACCGGCTGTGCAGGAACATCAGCAGCAGCTCACGCGGTCCCTTTCCGCCGCGCTTCGACGCGACCGGCAGCGCCCGCAGTGCCAGGGTGATCGGCGCGCCGAGCAGGATCAGGATGGGCGACAGCATGCTGATCACCATGTGCTGGACCATGTGCACGCTGAACATGACCATGCCGTAGTCGTTCAGCTTGGTGCACATCACGAGCATCACGGTCAGGACGCCGATGACGAAGGAGATGGTGCGGCCCGCCGACCACTTGTCGCCGCGCCGCGCCAGCCGCACGACTCCCCAGCCGTACAGGCCGATCCCCACCAGGCAGGCGACAAGGAAGAACGGGTCGGTCGACCATTCCAGACCTCGCCCCAGCGTGAACGGCGGCAGATCCATGGTCATGCCGTGCCCGCTGTGATCCATCCGCCGGCTCCTGTTTCGTACTGGTTGTGCGCTGTCTGTCCGCACCAGAGTAGAACTGCCCCCGGCCGCTGCTGCGACCGGGGGCAGTTCCGACTACGCGGACCACGTACGCGTCAGAGCACGCACTCCGCTTCCGCGTACCGCTCGTCCGGAACCGTCTTGAGCGTCTCGACCGCCTCCGCGAGCGAGACCATCACGATGTCGGTCCCGCGCAGCGCCGTCATCTTTCCGAAGTCACCGCGGTGCGCGGCCTCCACGGCGTGCCAGCCGAACCGCGTGGCGAGCACCCGGTCGTACGCCGTCGGGGTACCGCCCCGCTGGACGTGCCCGAGGATCACCGGCCGGGCCTCCTTGCCGAGGCGCTCCTCCAGCTCCAGGGAGAGCTGGCGGGCGATGCCGGCGAAGCGCTCGTGGCCGTAGACGTCCTTGCCGCCCTCGTCGTACTCCATCGAGCCCTCGCGCGGCTTCGCGCCCTCGGCGGCCACGACGATGGCGAACCGCTTGCCCGCGTCGAAGCGTTCGCCGACCCTGGCGGCCAACTCCGCGATGTCGAAGGGACGTTCCGGTACGACGATGGCGTGGGCGCCCGCCGCCATGCCGGAGTGCAGGGCGATCCAGCCGGTGTGGCGGCCCATGACCTCCACGATCAGCACACGCTGATGGGACTCGGCGGTGGTCTTCAGCCGGTCCAGGGCCTCGGTCGCGACGCCGACGGCTGTGTCGAAACCGAAGGTCACGTCCGTGACAGCGATGTCGTTGTCGATGGTCTTCGGCACGCCGACGATCGGCAGGCCGTTGTCCGAGAGGAGGCGGGCCGCCTTGAGGGTGCCCTCGCCGCCGATCGGGATGATCGCGTCGAGCCCGAGATCCTCGACATGGCCCCTGGCCCGCTCCACACCGTCACGCAGATGCTCGGGCTGGACCCGGGAGGAACCGAGTATCGTGCCGCCGCGAGCCAGGATGCCGCTCACCGCGTCGAGGTCGAGCTTGAGGTAGTCGCCCTCCAGGAGGCCTTTCCAGCCGTCGCGGAAGCCGATGACCTCGTCTCCGTGGTCGACGACGGCACGGTGCACGACGGACCGGATGACCGCGTTCAGGCCGGGGCAGTCGCCGCCGGACGTGAGGACACCAATGCGCATCGCCCGAAATACCTTCTCAACGTGGGCCGGAGACCGGACCACGTCGTCCGGCAATATCCCCGCCACCCTACCGGCGGGAGGGGGCGGGGCCGTATGGGGCGTCCGCCTGCTGGACGCCCCCGCACACGTGAGCGCAAGCCCTGCCAGACGGGCTGTCCGGTGGGGCTCGGGCGGGCAGTCCAGCAGCGGCAGTGGTCAGGCGGGCAGCCCGGCCGCGCTCAGGCGGGCTGCTGCGCGGCCGTGATGCGCTCGTTGCGGAGCGCCTCGTACCACCGGTCGTCGATCGGCGGCAGCGCGTTCACGTCCAGCGCCAGCTTCAGCAGCAGGTCCGCGATCAGTGGGTTGCGGGCGAGGACGGGCCCGTGCATGTACGTACCGAAGACGGTGTCGTTGTACGCGCCCTCCGTGCCGTCGCCCGTGCCGTTGCCCTTGCCGAGCCGCACGTTCGCGAACGGGCGTGCGGTGGGGCCGAGATGGGTGACGCCCTGGTGGTTCTCGAAGCCGGTCAGCTGGGGGAGGCCGAGGCGCGGGTCGAGGTCCGCGAGCACGTCACCGACGCAGCGCTCGCCCTCGCCGCGCACGGAGACCACGTCGAGCAGACCGAGGCCCGGCTCCCGCTGCCCGAGGTCGTTGATGAACTCGTGGCCGAGGATCTGGTACCCGGCGCACACCGAGAAGACGATCGCGCCGTTGCCGACCGCGCGGTGCAGACCGCCGTCGCGGCGCAGCCGCTCCGCCGCGAGCCGCTGCGGCCGGTCCTCACCGCCGCCGATCAGATAGATGTCGCCGGAGGTGGGGATCGGCTGGTCGCTGCGTACGTCGAGACGGGCCACGTCGAGGCCGCGCTGGCGCGCCCGGCGCTCCACGACGAGGGCGTTGCCCTGGTCGCCGTAGGTGCTCAGCAGGTCCGGGTAGATCCACACGAGACGCAGGCTGTTGTCACTCATCTTCTTCGTCCTTCGTGGCTCAGTTGCCGACACGACGCCTCAGGTCCTGGAAAGCGGTGTAGTTCGCGACGACCTCGATGCGTCCGGGCGGTGCGAGCTGCACGGCCTGGTCAAGGGTCTCGCAGACCTGGAACTGCTGGTTCGCCACCTCCAGGCGCACAGCGAGGTCCAGTTTGCGGTCGCCGAGAACGAAGATCGGGTGACCGGTGAGCTGTGTGTAGTCGACGTCCCACAGCCAGGACGTGTCCGTGCCGTCGGCGCCGCGCGCGTTCACCGAGAGGATGACCGGGGTCGGCGGCGGGTCGATCAGCGAGAACGTCTCCAGCCAGCCCGCGGGGTTCTTCGCGAGCAGCAGACGCAGCTCGCGCTGCATGAACTGCACCACGTCGTAGCGTCCGGCCACCGCCTGCACCTGGTACATGCGTTCCAGGGCGACCTGCGGTGGCACGCCGAAGACGGCGGCGACGGCGGCCGAGGAGGCGGCGTTCGCCTTGTTGGCGCGGCCCGGCAGCTGGAGATGGATCGGCCAGGCCGAGCCGTGCGGGTCCAGGACGTGGTCGCCGGAGAGCGCCCAGCTCGGCGTGGGACGGCGGAAGCCGCACTCGCCGCAGAACCAGTCGTCACCGGGGCGCTGCATCACGCCGCCGCAGGACGGGCAGGACCAGGCGTCGTCCTTCCACATCTGGCCGGCGGCCACCCACACCACATTGGGTGAGGAGGACGCGGCCCACACGACCAGCGGGTCGTCGGCGTTGGCGATCACGACGGCCTTGGAACCGGCCAGGCCCTCGCGCCAGTGCTCGGCCATCATCCGGGTCTCGGCGGCCCGGTCGAGCTGGTCGCGGGAGAGGTTGAGCAGCGCGATGCACTTGGGGTCGGTGTCCCGTGCGATACCGGAGAGGTACTTCTCGTCGACCTCGATGACCGCGTACCGGGAGTCCGAACCCCCGGCCAGCGCCGAGGTGATCCCGGCGGGCATGTTCGCGCCCAGTGCGTTGGACACGACCGGACCCGCGGCGCGCAGTGCCTCCGCGATCAGCCGGGTCGTGGTGGTCTTGCCGTTGGTGGCCGACACCAGGATGACGTCCAGGTGCGTGGCGAGCCGTGCGAGCAGGTCGGGGTCGAGTTTGAGTGCCACCCGGCCGCCGATCACCGATCCGCTGCCGCGTCCGGCGGCGCGCGACGCTGCCGCGACCGCCTTGCCCGCGGTCACGGCCAGCTTGGCCCGCGGCGTCAGCGGGTCCGAGTTGCCTGACATCGTGTCCGATCCTCCTTGCGTACGCGCCGCGCCTCTGCCTCCGGCATCGTGTGGCCCTCAGCCTATCGAGATCCACTCACGTGCCCGAATCGCGGCACCACGACAGTGCCCGCGCGACATTCGCGCGCCACCAAGGACCGTACCCTTGCGGCCATGCGACACGGCTCCATCCCGGGCTCCCGAGGGCGCGTCCGGCCCATCACCCTGCTCGGCGACCCCGTCCTGCACACCCCGTGTGCGGAGGTCACCGACTTCGGCCCCCAACTCGCCCGGCTCGTCGAGGACATGTTCGCGACGATGTACGCCGCCCAGGGCGTCGGCCTCGCCGCGAACCAGATGGGCGAGTCCTTGCGGATCTTCGTATACGACTGCCCCGACGACGAGGACCTCCGCCATGTCGGCCATGTGGTGAACCCCCGTCTCGTCGAAGCGGACGGTGTGGTTCTGCGCGGCCCGGAGGGCTGTCTCTCACTCCCGGGCCTCGAAGCGGGGACCGAGCGGTACGACCACGCCGTCGTCGAGGGCTTCACGGTGGACGGTGATCCGGTGCGGGTACACGGCACCGGCTGGTTCGCCCGGTGCCTCCAGCACGAGAGCGATCACCTTGACGGTGGGGTGTACGTGGATCGGCTCACGGGCTGGCGCCACCGAAGGGTCATGAGGCAGGCGGCGCGGGCGTCCTGGAGCGCCCCGTAGGGGCGCGGGGAACGGCGCCGACCGGCTACATACGGTCCGCAGTTGAAGGACGGCCGTCAGAATCCCGGCCCGCCGACGCGGTCCCCGGCCGCAGCCAGCCGCCCCCACAGCAGGTCGGCAAGGCTCCGTACCAACTCGGCCCGTGAGCAGGGCCGTTCGCCCATCCACCAGTCGCCGGCCGCGTGCATCATGCCGACGATCCCGTGCCCCCACACGCGGGCGAGCTGCTGGCTGTCGGGTCCGAGATCGACCCGCTCCTCGATGACCTCGGCGAGTTCCTCGCCCATGCGGCGCAGCAGCGGCGCGGAGTGCTTGCCCACGTCGAACCCGGGGTCGCCGGGCTGGCCGCCCTCGGTGGGATGCATCAGGAACCGGTAGACCTGGGGGTGTGCCTCGATGGCCGCCAAGTACGTGTCGAGCGTGGCCTCGACGCGCTCGCGGCGCTCGGCCGGCGCGTCCAGTGCGGCGCGCAGCGATCCGAGGAGGGCGTCCGTGTGCCGCTTGGCGAGGGCGGCGTAGAGTCCGCCCTTGTCGCCGAAGTGGCGATAGAGGATCGGCTTGGTGATGCCCGCCTCGGCGGCGATGGCGTTCATCGAGGCGCCGGGGCCGTCACGCAGCACCACTCTGTCCGCGGCCTCCAGCAGCTCGCGCCGACGGCGGTCGGCGGACCTCTGCTGATCGGTCCGCTGTGTGGTGTCCATGGTGTCTCCCCACCCGTGCTGATTCGGTGACGCCTGCGCAAACTAACACTCAATGGCGCATGTGTATCGAACGGGCTGCCGAGCGTGGCTCGGGAGTTGACTTTTCCTACTGGTCAGTAACAGACTCCAGTTACCGCAAGTAACACTTTAGTGCATTGTTGGAGGGGTCATGGCCGAGTTCACGATGGAGCTCAACGACGACCAGAAGGAGGTGCGTGACTGGATCCACGGGTTCGCCGCCGATGTGATCCGCCCCGCCGCCGCCGAATGGGACGAGCGTGAAGAGACACCGTGGCCGGTCATCCAGGAGGCCGCGAAGGTCGGCATCTACTCCCTGGACTTCTACGCGCAGCAGTACTTCGACCCCACCGGCCTCGGCATCCCGATGGCCATGGAGGAGCTGTTCTGGGGTGACGCGGGCATAGCCCTGTCGATCGTCGGTACCGGCCTCGCCGCAGTGGGCGTCCTCGCCAACGGCACCGAGGAGCAGATCGGCACCTGGATCCCCCAGATGTACGGCGATGCCAACGATGTCAAGGTCGCCGCCTTCTGCTCCTCCGAGCCCGACGCCGGCTCCGACGTGGCCTCCATGCGCACCCGCGCCGTCTACGACGAGGCCAAGGACGAGTGGGTCCTCAACGGCACCAAGACCTGGGCGACCAACGGCGGCATAGCCAACGTCCACGTCGTGGTCGCAGTCGTCGACTCCGAGCTGGGCTCCAAGGGCCACGCCTCCTTCATCGTCCCGTCGGGCACGCCGGGCCTGTCCCAGGGGCAGAAGTTCAAGAAGCACGGCATCCGAGCCTCGCACACAGCCGAGGTCGTCCTGGAGAACGCCCGTGTCCCCGGCTCCTGCCTCCTCGGCGGCAAGGAGAAGCTGGACGAGCGCCTCGCCCGGGCCCGTGAGCGCGCCAAGTCCGGCGGCGAGCGCGTGAAGAACGCGGCGATGGCCACGTTCGAGGCGTCCCGTCCGGCGGTCGCCGCCATGGCGGTGGGCACCGCGCGGGCCGCGTACGAGGTCGCCCTCGAATACGCGAGCACACGCGAGCAGTTCGGGCGCCCGATCATCGACAACCAGGGCGTCGCCTTCCAGCTCGCCGACATGCGGACCTCGATCGACGCGGCGCGACTGCTGACCTGGCGCGCCTCCTGGATGGCGGTCAACGGCAAGCCCTTCACCGCCGCCGAGGGCTCGATGTCGAAGCTCTTCGCCAGTGAGACCGCGAAGAAGGTCACCGGACAGGCGATCCAGATCCTCGGCGGCAACGGCTACACCCGGGAGTACCCGGTCGAGCGCATGCACCGCGACGCCGCCATCTACACGATCTTCGAAGGCACGAGCGAGATCCAGCGGCTCGTGATCGCGCGCACCCTGTCGGGGATGCCGATCCGCTGAGCCTGCCGGAAGCAGTCCTCACCGGTGTTTCAGAGGTGTGAGCTGCTCGATGTCGTACCTCGCCCGGAGCTCCTCGATCGCCGTGCAGTCCGGCGGGCCGCCCGTGCCCAGGATCTCCAGCAGTTCGTCGAAGTACCGCTCGTGGTCCGGCGGCGGTGACGCCTGGAAGAACATCTTCGCGGGCGTCTCGGTGGGGTTGGAGAACGCGTGCGGACATCCCGGTGGTACGACGATGACCGTGCCCGGGGTCGCCCGCACCACGCGGGTGCCCGAACTCGACTCCCACCGCTGCCAGTTGTCGGGCGTGCGCACCCGTGGCTCGAAGGCGAGGACGTCCAGCTCGCCTTCGAGGACGTAGAACAACTCCTCGCTGCGCGTGTGCACATGGGCGCCCACGTCGAAGCCGGGAGGCACCACGACCTCGAAGGTGGACGCCATCCGCGAGTGCGAGCCGGTGACCTTGAACGTCACATGCTGGGCGGGCGTCTGCACGACCCGGCCGTGACCGGGCGGTACGAGCAGCCCCTCGGACGCTGTCATCCGGCGCTCACCACGTCACGGGCAGGGCCTCGGGTCCACGGATCAACGCGCCCTTCCTGAAGGGGACCTGCTCCGGCGGTACCGCGAGCCGCAGCCCCGGCACGCGGTCCAGGAGCGCGTCGACCATCAGCTCGGACTCCAGCCTGGCGAGCATGCCGCCCGGGCAGTAGTGCGGGCCGAAGCCGAACGACACATGCGGGTTCGGGTTGCGCGAGAAGTCGATCATCTCGGGGTCGGGGAAGACCTTCGGGTCGCGGTTGGCGGCCAGGTACGACACGTACACCGCGTCGCCCTCCCGGATCCGTACGCCGCT
This sequence comes from Streptomyces sp. NPDC127595, assembly GCF_042671685.1. NCBI lineage: Bacteria > Bacillati > Actinomycetota > Actinomycetes > Kitasatosporales > Streptomycetaceae > Streptomyces > Streptomyces sp. NPDC127595. The sequence goes on from NZ_JBHXWK010000002.1 coordinate 178,203, forward strand.
GATCTCGACGTCCTCCATGGCGATCCGGGAGAGGCCGACGGCGCTGCGGTGCGGGATGTAGCGCAGCAGCTCGTCGATGGCCTGGGGCCGGATCGCCGGATCGGCGCGGAGCTGGTCCGCCAGCTTGGGGCGGGTCATCAGGATGTAGAACATCTGCCCGCTGTTGTTGGTGACCGCCTCGCCGCCGATCTGGAGGAGCACCGCGAGACCGACGGCCTCGTCCATGGTGATCTCTTCCCGGCCCACGGCCGCGCCGAGCAGCGAACCGACGTCCTCGCCCGTGCTGCCGGCACGCTCGCCGATGAGCTTCGTGAAGTACGCGCCCATCTCGTTCTTGGCCTTCTCGCTGACCTCGGCGCCGTGCGAGGAGGACAGGATCAGCCCGGTCCAGGTGTGCATGAGGTGCCGGTCGGTGGCCGGGACGCCCATCAGCTCGCAGATGACGGCGATAGGGAAGGGGCTCAGGATCGCCTCGGTGAGATCGGCGGTCGGACCGGCATCCAGCATCTCGTCGACGAGTTCGTCGAGCATCCGCCGGGCGCTGTCGCGCAGCCGCTCCACCCCGCGCGCCGTGAAGGCCGCGGCCACCGAGCGGCGCAGCCGCGTGTGGTCGGGCGGGTCGAGGAAGCCCACCGCACCCGCGGAGGGGATGAAGTGCGGGGCGAGCCGGGTGACCTGCCGCCCCATGACGGCTTCACGGCTGAAGCGGGCGTCGTTGGTCACCATGCGGACGTCGTCGTACCGCGTCACCAGCCAGGCCCAGCCGTCGCCGTTGGGCAGCTGGATCCGGGTGACCGGGCCCTCGCGCATCAGCTCGGTCAGGACCGGGTCGAAGTCCACGCCGGTCAGGTTGAGCGCCGGCCAGTGGCGTACGGGCGGCAGGGGCTCGGTGATCGTCTTCTCGGTCATCCAGGTCACGTCGTTTCAGTGTCTGTGTTGTTCCCGTTGTTCCAGCGGCCCAAGGACATCTCCGCGGTGATACCAGGGCCGAAGCCCGCGAGCATCCCGCGCGAGGCGTGCTCGGCGCCGCCCTCGTCGAACAGCCGGCGCAGCGCGTCCAGGACGACGGCGCTGGCGATGTTCCCGTACTCGGTGAGGGTCGCCCGGCTGAACCGGAAGGCCTCCGGCGGGACCTCGAGGAACTTGCTGAGGTCGTCCAGGATCCTCGGGCCGCCCGCGTGGATGATGTAGAAGTCCAGGTCGGAGGCGTTCCAGCCGTGCTGGCGCGCGAGGTTGTGGAGCGCGGGAGCGAGCGGCTCCATCGTGGCCGGCACCCGCTTGTCCAGCAGGAAGTGGAAGCCGGTGGCGCGGACGTCGTACATGATCCAGTCCTCGGTCTTGGGGATCAGGTACGAGGCGTTGCGCTCCAGCTTGATGCCGGTGCCGCCCTTGCCCCGGACGACCGCGGCGGCGATGCCGTCGCCGAACAGACCGTTGCAGAGCAGCGAGCCGACGCCCAGGTCGGTGGGCTGGTAGCAGAGCGAGCAGAACTCGCAGGCGACGATGAGCGCGTTGGCCTCGGGGTAGGCCGAGCAGAAGTCGTGCGCCCGGTTGACCGCGGCGCCGCCAGCCGCACAGCCCAGCTGGGCTATGGGTATCTGCCGGGTGTCGCTGCGGAAGTCCATCGCGTTGATCAGCCAGGCCGTGAGCGAGGGCATCATGAACCCGGTGCACGACACGTAGATGATCACGTCGATGTCGGTGGTGAGGAGCTCGGCGTCGTCCAGCGCCCGCTGCACGACGGCGGGGACGCGGGCCTTCGCCTCGTTGCCGTAGACCCTGTTGCGGTCCTCGAAGCCCGGGTGCTTGAGGGTCTCCTCGATGGGCTGCACGATGTGCCGGGTAAGAACGCCGGTGTTCTCGATCAGCCGCAGGGCGAGCGGGAGTTGGGGGTGGTCGGCGTGACGGGAGCGTGCCAGCTCCAGCGTCTCCTCCATTGTGATCACGTACTCGGGGACTGAGACCGCGGGTCTGCACAAAGTCGCCATGAGGAAGCGCCTACTTTCGCCTTCCGGGGAACCGTTCGTCCCCCGGCGGAAGGGTGGTTCACCCACGATCACCCGACAGGGCTCGGATATCTCGTCGGATTACTCCAGATCGGGGACGGGCCCCGATCAGTGGGACCCTGGTCGAAGGAGCTCTGAGACCGCCGAACCGAAGGGGCGCATGATGAGAAGGACGGCCACTGACCTGCGGGAGAGTGCCACCGGGAAGCTCGCACCTGCCCCTCACGCCAACCGCCTGCTGCCTCTGATCGCCCGCGGCGCGGCCCAGCGCTCCACACTCGCCGCCCTGGCCCTCGAACAGCGCCATGTGATCGCCGCGGACCGCCGCGCGTTCCTGCATCTGGCGGTACGGCCCGACGCCGGGCCGGAGAGCGCCGCGTTCTTCGACGCGCTCGCGGATGGCGAGGCACTGGCTCAGGACAGGCTGGGCGCCTACGCCGCCGCGTGCGGGGCCGACGAGGCGTACGCCGCCGGGTACGAACCGCTCGCGGACTGCCAGGCCTATCCCGCCTGCGTCGCCTGGCTGGCACTCAACGGCTCACCGGCGGACGTGGTGCTCGCGCTGAACGCCAACTTCGCGGCGTGGGGCGGCTATTGCGCGACGATCGCGGAGGCCCTGCGCGGCCGGTACGGCTTCGACGACGAGGCCTGCGGCTTCTTCGACTTCTTCGCCGGGCCCGCGCCGGAGCTCGAGAGCCTGGCGCTGTCCGCCGTCCAGGCCGGGCTGGACGAGGGGCGGGTCGACGAGGAGGAGGCGCTCCGGTACGGGCGCCTGCTGCAGGGCTGCGAGGAGAAGTTCTGGCACGCCCTGTGGGAGCTCGACGGGCGACCGGGCTGACACGGCGTCGGCTGACGCCCTGTCGATGGATGCGGGGCGGTCAGTCGGACGTCGTCCCGCTGCTGTGCGCGATGCAGGCCACGTCGATACGGTCGGCGAGCTTGGCGAGTTCGATCGTGAGCGCCGCCACCGTGTCCTCGTCGAGCCCGTCCTGGCCGGCCTCCACCAGATGCAGCCATCGGCCGCCCACCGTGCGCAGCAGTTTGCTGACGTCGGCGGCCGCCACCTGCAACGTGCCGCGGTCGTCGACGATCAGAGGCAGGGTCACTTCGCGGTTCACAGAGGGGATCGTAACCGCGGAACGCTCACGCTCCGTGCCATACGGTGGTGATGTTGCAGAACTCGCGGATTCCGTGCCCCGACAGTTCACGCCCATAGCCGGACCGCTTCACCCCGCCGAACGGGAACGCGGGATGGGACGCCGTCATCCCGTTGACGAACACGCCGCCCGCCTCCAGATCGCGGACGAACCGGTCCACCTCGGCCTCGTCGCGCGTCCACACATTGGAACTCAGTCCGAAGGGCGTGTCGTTGGCGAGGGCCACCGCCTCGTCCAGGTCGGCCACCCGGTAGAGCGTTGCCACGGGCCCGAAGGTCTCCTCCTGGTGGATGCGCATCTCGGGCGTGATGTCGGTGAGGATCGTCGGCGCGTAGTACCAGCCGGGTCCCTCGGGGCGTTCCGCGCCACACAGGACCGTCGCGCCGGCCTCGACCGCGTCGTCGACGAGTTCCTCCAGGTCGCTGCGGCCCTGCTCGGTGGAGACCGGCCCGACGTCGGTGTCCTCATCCAGCGGGTCGCCGACCTTCAGGGCTTGCATACCCGCCGTGAAGCGTTCGGCGAAGGCGTCGAACACGTCCGTGTGCACGATGAACCGCTTGGCGGCGATGCACGACTGCCCGTTGTTCTGCACACGCGCGGTCACCGCGGTCTTCGCGGCCCGCTCGATGTCCGCCGACGGCATGACGACGAACGGATCGCTGCCGCCCAGCTCCAGCACCGTCTTCTTGACCTCGTCCCCGGCGACGGAGGCCACCGCACGCCCTGCCGGTTCACTCCCGGTGAGCGTGGCCGCCTTGACGCGCGGGTCGCGCAGGATGTCCTCGACGGCGCCGGAGCCGACGAGCAGTGTCTGGAAACAGCCCTCGGGGAAGCCCGCGCGGCGGAAGAGGTCCTCCAGATAGAGGGCGGTCTGCGGGACGTTCGAGGCGTGCTTCAGCAGGCCCACGTTGCCCGCCATCAGCGCGGGCGCGGCGAACCGGATGACCTGCCAGAGCGGGAAGTTCCACGGCATGACGGCCAGGACCGGGCCCAGCGGGCGGTAGCGCACGATCACCCGGGAGGCGCCGGAGTCCTTGGCGTCGGACTCGGCGGGCTCCTCGTCGGCGAGGAGTTCCTCGGCGTGGTCGGCGTACCAGTGCATCGCCTTCGCGCACTTCGCGGCCTCCGCGCGGGCCTGCCTGACCGGCTTGCCCATCTCGGTGGTCATCACCCGGCCGATGTCCTGCTGGTCCTCGTCGAGGAGGTCGGCGGCCTTGTGGAGCAGGCGCGCCCGCTCGGCGAAGGACGTGGTGCGATGCACACGGAACGCGGCTTCGGCCGTCGCGAGCCTGCGCTCGATCTCCTCGTCGCCGAGGGCTTCGTACGTCTTGAGCGTCTCGCCGTTCGCCGGGTTCACCGTCGCGATGGGCATGGCCGACCTCCTGAAGCTGGCTGTTCTTCGACCCTCCCGCGCGGCGGGGTGCGGCGCAACGTGGAGGGCTCACCGGCGGCCGGTGCGGACACCGGCTCTCACCCCGTGTGCTCCGCCAGCCGGTCCAGAAACTCCGCCTGCGCCTTCACGATCAGCGCCCTGGCCCGGTCCAGGTCCAGCCACTCCACCCGGTCCAGCTCGGGGAACTCCTGCCGGCGGCCCGACTTCGGCGGCCACTCCATCTCGAAGGTGCCGGGGACCATGGTCGCCGGGTCGAGATCGGCCTCCACCGCCCAGGCGGTGACGACCTTGCCGCCGGTTTGCCGGACCTCGCCGAGCGGCACGGCCTCGCCGTCCGGCGGCGGCAGCCCCAGCTCCTCCTGGAACTCGCGGCGCGCGGCCTCCCAGGCGGTCTCGTCGGGCTCGTACTCGCCCTTGGGCACGGTCCAGGCGCCGGCGTTCCGTCGCGCGAAGAAGGGGCCGCCCATATGGCCGAGCAACACCTCAAGGCCGTGGTCCGTGTGCCGGAACAACAGCAGTCCGGCGCTTCGCCTGCCTGTACTCACCGGGTCACCTCAGGGTGCGCGGCGAGCAGCGTCCCGACCGTGTCGGCCTCGGCCGGGGTCTTGTCCTCGCGGTAGCGCACGACGCGGGCGAAGCGGAGGGTGACGCCGGCCGGGTAGCGGGTGGACTTCTGCAGGCCGTCGTAGGCGATCTCGACGACGAGTTCGGGTCGTACGGTCACGACGTGGCCGGTGTCCTCGACGGCCAGTTCCCTCAGGCGCTCGGTCTGCCAGGTCAGCATCGCGTCGGTCATGCCTTTGAAGGTCTTGCCCAGCATGGCGAAGGACCCGTCCTCGTTCCGCGCGCCCAGATGCAGGTTGGACAGCTTCCCGGTGCGCCGCCCGTGGCCCCACTCGGCCGCGAGAACCACCAGGTCAAGGGTGTGTACGGGTTTGACCTTGAGCCAGGATGCACCGCGGCGGCCCGCGCTGTAGGGGGCGTCGAGGGCCTTGCAGACGACGCCCTCGTGGCCACGGGCGAGGGTGTCCGCGAGGAACTTCTCCGCCGCCGCGAGATCTTCGGGACCTGCCACGAGCGTGCGCCGCACCCGCATCGGCTCGGGCACCAGCCGCGCCAGCTCCGCGTGCCGCTCGGTGAACGGCAGGTCCAGCAGATCGTGCCCGCCGACGGACAGTGCGTCGAAGAAGACGGGGGAGACGGGCACCGCGGCAGCGGCCGTGGCCACGTCCACGCGCGAGCCCACCCGCCCGGCGATCTCCTGGAAGGAACGCGGCACCCCGTCCTCGTCCAGGGCGATGACCTCGCCGTCCAGGATGAACCTGGTCTCCTTCAACTCGCTTGCTGCGGTGGTGAGTTCGGGCAGGCGGTGGGTGATGTCGTCGAGGGTGCGGGTGTAGATCCGTACGTCGTCGCCGTCGCGGTGGACCTGCACGCGGATGCCGTCGAGCTTCTCCTCGACCGCGCAGGAGCCGAGCTTGTCGACGGCCTCGGACACCGAAGCGGCGGTGTGCGCCAGCATCGGCAGCACCGGGCGGCCGACGGTGAGCCGGAAGCCGTCCAGCGCCGCCGGCCCGTCGGAGAGCAGCGCCTGCGCCACCGTCTGCAGCGATCCGGCGAGCATCACCGCCCGTCGTACGTCCGCGGCGGGTGCGCCGGTCGCCTGGGCGAGCCCCTCGACCGCCACCGCGTCCAGCGCGCCCTGCCGCACCTCGCCGGTGAGCAGCCCGAACAGGAAGCGCTGCTCGTCCTCGGTGGCCGCCGCCATCAACTCGCCCACCAGGCGGCCGCGTTCGGCCTGGGATCCGGCGCCGGAGACGCCGCCGAGCTCGGTGAGCCGGGCGTCCACCTCGCGGACGGTCAGGGTCGGTTCCGCCGCGGGGGCGACGGGCGTACTGAGGACTTTCCAGCCGATGCCGAGCCGTCCCTGTGGCAGGCGGCCCGCCAGATACGGGATCACGATCGGCACGTCGTCCGCCTCGGCGTCCCGGAAGAGCTCGGCGAGCAGAGCGGTCTTCCGGGACCGCGCCGAGGTGGCGGCGACCTCCTGGGACACATGGGCGAGCCGGCTCAGCAGCATGCAGCCATGGTGCTACGGGGCGGACCGATCCACACCCGCACGGTTGCTCCGCACTGGCGGGGCTGCTTTTCGCCTTTACGCCCGCCCGGTCGCGTCGAGGTCCGTGAAGAGGAGGTCTCCGTTGATCGTGGCGCCGGCGCGGTAGCCGGCGCCGGCCGCGTTGATGACCTGCTCGGCGAACCCCATCGCGTTGCCCGCCGCCCATACGCCGGGGACGGTGGTCTGCCCGGTCTCGTCGACCACGGGATACGCGCCGAACGGGGTTTCCCGCAGCTCGGCGCCGAGCCGCTCCAGCAGACGGGTGCGCGGGACCGCACGGGGCGCGACGAACACCACCTCGCGGTCGTGGACCGTGCCGTCCGTGAGCCTCACCCCGGTGAGCCGGTCGTCGTCGATGACGAGCCCCGCGACCTCGCCGGGCATCACGGAGACCCCGGCCGCGGCGAGCCGACGTAGGTCGTCGTCGGTCAGTTCGGCCTCGGCGACCGTGTGCAGGAACAGGGTCACGTCCTTCGACCACTGGCTGACCATCAGGGCCTGGTGCACGCTCATCGGGGTGGTGGCCACCACCCCGAAGGCCTGGTCGCGGACCTCCCAGCCGTGGCAGTACGGACAGTGCAGGACGTCCCGCCCGAACCGCTCGGCGACCCCCGGCACCGATGGCAGCTCGTCGGCCAGGCCGGTGGCGACGACCAGCCGTCGTGCGTGCACGGTCCGCCCGTCCGCCAGGGTCACGTCGAACTCCCCGGCTCCGTCCCGGACCACGTCCACCGCACGGCCTCGGACCAGCTCCACGCCGTACCGCTCGATCTCCCGCCGGCCCTCGGCGAGGAACTCCCCGGGCGGCGTGCCGTCCCGCGTCAGATAGCCCTGCATGTGCGCGGCGGGTGCGTTGCGCGGCTCGCCCGCGTCGACGACCAGGGTGGAGCGCCGGGCGCGCCCCAGGACGAGCGCGGCCGACAGTCCTGCCGCGCCGCCGCCGATGACGATCGCTTCGTACCTCTCGGTCATGGTGACCACCTCCATGGAGAAGGTCCCTCGAAGCTGGCAGGATTGACAAATGGCTTTGCCGATTCTGCAATAAGAGGATGAGTGACACGAGCGTGAGTGAGACGGGCGTGACCGAGGACTTGCGGACGGATGAGGTGCTGGCCGAGGTCGGGCCCCGGCTGCGGCGGATCCGGAAGGAGCGGGGTGCGACGCTCGCGGGACTGTCCGCGGCGACCGGCATCTCGGTGAGCACGCTCTCGCGGCTGGAGTCCGGGCTGCGCAAGCCCAGCCTGGAGCTGCTGCTGCCCATCGCCCGCGCCCACCAGGTGGCGCTCGACGAGCTGGTCGGGGCGCCACCGGTGGACGATCCGAGGGTCCGCGCCAAGCCGATCGTGCAGCACGGTCGCACGCACTGGCCCCTCACCCGGCAGCCCGGCGGGCTCCAGGCGTTCAAGGTGCTCGAACCCGTTCGCAGGATGGAGCCCGACCCGCGGACCCATGAGGGCTACGAGTGGCTGTACGTGCTCTCCGGGCGGCTGCGGCTGGTGCTCGGCGAGCACGACGTCGTACTCGGACCGGGGGAGGCCGCGGAGTTCGACACCCGCGTACCGCACTGGTTCGGGTCGACGGGGGAGGGGCCCGTGGAGTTCCTGAGCCTGTTCGGGCCGCAGGGGGAGCGGATGCACGTCAGGGCGCGGCCCAGCCGGTCGTGACGCACGCGACTGTTCCCTGATCGGCAAGCGACCGCTTAGTATGCGATGGACCCCGGTCAGACGAAGAAGTCCGTGGAGGCTCCACATGCAGGCATGGCAAGTGCACCAGAACGGCGAGCCGGGTGAGGTGATGCGCCTCGAAGACGTGGAGCGGCCGGTGCCCGCCGAGGGCCAGGTCCTGCTCAAGGTGCGCGCGGCGAACATCAACTTCCCGGACGCGCTGATGTGCCGCGGTCACTACCAGGTCAGGCCGCCGCTGCCGTTCACGCCCGGTGTGGAGATCTGCGGCGAGACCGAGGACGGCCGCCGCGTACTCGCCAACCCCGCACTGCCGTACGGCGGCTTCGCCGAGTACGTCGTCGCGGATGGAACCGCCCTGCTGCCCGCGCCCGAGGCCCTCGACGACGCCGAGGCGGCGGCTCTGCACATCGGCTACCAGACGGGCTGGTTCGGTCTGCACCGGCGTGCCGGCCTTGAAGCGGGCGAGACCCTCCTCGTGCACGCGGCTGCCGGAGGCGTCGGCAGCGCCGCCGTGCAGCTCGGCAAGGCCGCCGGCGCCACGGTCATCGGCGTCGTCGGCGGGGCCGATAAGGCCGCCGTCGCCCGCGAGCTGGGCTGCGACGTCGTCATCGACCGGCGAGCCGAGGACGTCATCGGCGCCGTGAAGGCGGCCACCGGTGGCCGGGGCGCCGACGTGATCTACGACCCCGTGGGCGGCGAGGCCTACACCCAGTCCACCAAGGTCGTCGCCTTCGAGGGCCGGATCGTCGTCGTGGGCTTCGCGAGCGGAAGCATTCCGAGCCCGGCGCTGAACCACGCCCTGGTGAAGAACTACTCGATCCTCGGCCTGCACTGGGGCCTCTACAACACCAAGAACCCGAAGCTGGTCCAGCACTGCCACGAGAGGCTCACCGAGCTGGCCGCGCAGGGTGCGATCAAGCCGCTGGTGAGCGAGCGCGTGCCGCTCGGCGGTGCCGCGGCGGCCGTGCAGCGGGTCGCCGACGGTGTCACCACGGGCCGCGTCGTCGTGGTCCCCGCGCCCGGGAACGGAGCAGTCGCATGACCGACGCCGCCGAACTGCGCCGCCGGACACAGGAGTTGCTGGCCGCTCATCCGCCGCTCTCGACGGACCGACTGGACTTCCTCAAAGCCCGCTTCGACGCCGGACTCGCCTGGGTGCACTACCCCGAGGGGCTCGGCGGACTCGGCGCTCCGCGCACGCTCCAGACCGTCGTGGACGCCGAGTTGGAGGCAGCGGGCGCACCCGACAACGACCCGCGGCGGATCGGTATCGGCCTCGGCATGGCCGCCCCGACGATCCTCGGGTACGGCACGGAGGAGCAGAAGCGGCGTTTCCTGCGCCCGCTCTGGGTCGGTGAGGAGGTCTGGTGTCAGCTGTTCAGCGAGCCGGGCGCCGGTTCGGACCTCGCCGCGCTCGGCACCCGGGCCGTCCGTGAGGGCGACAGCTGGGTGGTCAACGGGCAGAAGGTGTGGACGTCCAGTGCCCACCTGGCCCGCTGGGCGATCCTCATCGCGCGCACCGACCCGGACCAGCCCAAGCACCGCGGCATCACGTACTTCATCTGCGACATGACCGACCCGGGCGTCGAGGTACGGCCGCTGCGCCAGATCACCGGCGAGGCGGAGTTCAACGAGGTCTTCCTCACCGACGTACGCATCCCGGACGAACACCGCCTCGGCGAGGTCGGCGACGGCTGGCGCGTCGCGCAGACCACGCTCATGAACGAACGCGTCTCCATCGGCGGCATGCGGATCCCGCGAGAGGGAGGCATGATCGGGCCGGTCTCCAAGACCTGGCGTGAACGCCCCGAACTGCGCACCCACGACCTCCACCAGAGGCTCCTGAAGCTGTGGGTCGAGGCCGAGGTCGCCCGCCTCACCGGCGAGCGGGTGCGCCAGCAGCTCGTCGCGGGCCAGCCCGGTCCGGAGGGCTCCGGGTTGAAGCTCGCCTTCGCCCACCTCAACCAGGAGATCAGCGGCCTGGAGGTCGAACTCCTCGGTGAGGAAGGGCTGTTGTACGACGACTGGACCATGCGCCGGCCCGAGCTGGTCGACTTCACCGGCCGCGACGCCGGCTACCGCTACCTCCGTTCCAAGGGCAACAGCATCGAGGGCGGGACCAGCGAGGTCCTGCTGAACATCGTCGCCGAACGCGTGCTGGGCCTGCCCTCCGAGCCGCGCACCGACAAGGACGTCGCATGGAAGGACCTGGCGCGATGAGCGACTCGTTGCACTCGGACTTGGGGGGCGCGGACTCGGTGTACGCGGACTCGGTGTACGCGGACTTGTTGTACTCGGAGGAGGAAGAGGCGCTGCGCGCCGCTGTTCGCGGCCTCCTCGCCGACCACTGTGACGCGGCGAGTGTCATCGCGCGCACGGAGTCCGGCGCGCCGCACGACCGCGACCTGTGGAAGGCGCTCTCCGACGGGATGGGCCTCGCCGGTCTCCTGGTGCCCGAATCGCAGGGCGGCCAGGGTGCCACGCACCGCGAAGCCGCCGTGGTCATGGAGGAGTTGGGGCGGGCGGTCGCCCCCGTTCCGTATCTGACGAGTGCCGTCGTCGCCACGGAGGCGCTGCTCGCCTGCCAGGGCGAGGAGGCCGCGGAGCTGCTGGGCGCGCTGGGGTCCGGACGGACGGTGGGTGCGCTCGCCGTCGCCCTGTCTGTGCCGCCTGGCGGCGCCTACAAGGTCGTACGGCATGAAGACGGCTCCCTCCACGGGGAGTTGACCGGCATCGCCGACGCGGCCATTGCCGACGTGCTGTTCGTGCCCGCGGACGACGGCGGTCTGTACGCGGTCGACGCTTCCGCCCTGACCATCACCGCGCAGGTGTCCTTGGACCTGACCAGGCCGGTGGCGAAGGTGACCCTCGACGGCGTGCCCGGTCGTCTGCTCGGAGATGCCGAGCCCGCCGTGCAACGCGCCCTGCGCGCCGGTGCCGGACTGCTCGTGTCCGAGCAACTCGGTCTGGCCGACTGGTGCTTGACCGAAACGGTCCGCTACCTGAAGGAACGCAAACAGTTCAACCGGCCCGTCGGTGGTTTCCAGGCACTCAAGCACCGGCTCGCGCAGCTGTGGCTGGAAGTCGTCAACACCCACGCCGCCGCCCGGAACGCGGCCGACGCGCTCGCCACCGGCAGCGAGGACTCGGACCTGGCGGTCGCCGTCGCCCAGGCCTACGCGGCGCCGGTCGCCGTCCACGCCGCCGAGGAGGCCCTCCAACTGCACGGAGGCATCGGCATGACCTGGGAGCACCCCGTCCACCTCCACCTCAAGCGTGCCAAGGCGGACTCGATCGCGTACGGCACGGCGGGGGCGCACCGCGAGGCGCTGGCGGGGCTGGTCGACCTTCAGGCGCCCTGACCCGAGCTTTCATTGCCGGCAGGCCCGCTCCCACTTCGGGGGCGGGCCATTGTGCTGGCGTGTGTCTGAACGTACGGCCGACGAGGTGAACGTACCGAGGCGGTCCAGCCAACTCCCCGCACGGGCCTGCTCCTTGGGTGCCGATGGATCGCATACTCGCTGGGGTCCTTTACGGCACTTCCAGGGAGGCAGACATGGCCCTCACCACCCGACGCAGAGCCCTCACCACCCTCGGCGCCGCCCTCGCGGGCTCCGTCGCCCTGCCCGCCACCTCCGCACTGGCGGGCGAGCGGAAGCCCCGCCCGCGGCCGCTGTGGCGCGCCCACGCGCACAACGACTACGAGCACCCGCGTCCTCTCTTCGGCGCCCTCGACCACCGTTTCGGCAGCGTCGAGGCCGACATCTACCTCGTCGGCGACCAGCTCCTCGTCGCCCACGACCCCGTCGACCTCGACCCGGCGCGCACCATCGAGTCCCTCTACCTCGATCCCCTCGCCGCCCGTGTGAGGGCCAACCACGGCTCGGTGTACCGGGGTTACCGCAAGCCCCTGCAACTCCTCATCGACATCAAGACGGAGGGCTCCTCGACGTACCTCGAACTCGACCGCCACCTGCGCCGCTACAAGAACCTGTTCACGACCTACGCGCACGGCCGTGTGCACCCCGGCGCGGTCACGGCCGTGATCTCTGGCGACCGGGCCGCCCGTACGCCCATGGAGGCCCAGAGTGTGCGGCGCGCCTTCTACGACGGCCGGCTCGCCGACCTCGGCAGCGCGGCGCCCGCCTCCTTCGTGCCGCTGATCAGCGACAATTGGACGCTCAACTTCAGCTGGCTGGGTAACGGTCCTTTCCCGGCCGCCGAGCGCGAGAAGCTGCGGGGCATCATCGCCACGGCGCACGCGCGCAAGCAGAAGGTGCGGTTCTGGGCGACGCCCGATCTGGCGGTCCCGGCGCGGGACGCCCTGTGGAGCGAACTCCTCGCAGCTGACGTCGACTACATCAACACCGACGACCTCGCGGGCCTCGAAGCGTTCCTCGACGCCCGCTAGCCCGCGGCGGCACACACCCCCGCACGTGCGAGCGATCGTACGACCGGTCGTGGAGACCACACGTTCGGGGGACATGTCAGCCGCCCGGACGAACCCTCCGCTACGCGACACTTGCGGCCGAAAGCCGCGGCGTCGACGTGGCGGAGGAGGTTGACGATGGCCATTTCCATCTCTGTGGTGGTACTGCTCCTGATCCTCGCGGTGGTCTTCGTGCGCAACGGCGCACTGAAGCTCTCGCATGCCGTGGTCTGTGTGCTGCTCGGTTTCTATCTGGCGAGCACGAGCATGGCGCCGACCATCCATGACGGGCTCACGGCGACGGCGGACATCGTCAGCAGCCTCAAGCCGTGAGATCCGTCGAGGTCCTCTGTCGCCCGTCGGCGTCAGGGGCTTGAGAACACGCCGATGGCGTTCGGTACCGGGCGTTCGGCGCCTCCGCTGGGGTGGTTGACGACGCTGACGGTGTTCGACCCCGGCTGCTCGGCGACCATCGTGGTGGAGCCGCCTCCGTCGAGGCTGAAGGCGTCGACGGAGCCCAACTTCAGCATCGTCTCCGCGACTTCGGCGATGGTGAGCCCACTTTGGTACTCGGGCGCCCCGTCGAGGGCAAGGAGATACAGGCGCCGCCCGCCGTCCGCGATGCCCACGGCGGTCCGTACGGCCGCGGTCGTGTTGTTGAGACCGGGCAGCGGCACGCCGTCGTCGAGCACCGGATAGCCACCGAGCGCGAAGCTGTACGGGATCCTGGAGGTGTCCGCCACCAGACGGTGGGTCACCCGGACCGGCAAGCGGGCAGTCAGCTTCCTCAACTGCTGGGCGCCCGCCTCGCGGCCCACCAGGACGGTCGTGCCGGCGGCGATGGGTCCGCTGCCGGGTGTGTTGGCCGTCGACACGACCCGCCCCTTGCGGACCGTCACCTCATAGGTGTCCGCACTGCAGGGCGCGGCCCGGTTGGTGTCCGTGCCGCAGGTGGCACGCACCCGGGAGACGCTTCCCCAGTCCGAGGTGAACGCGCCGATCGAACCCACCGGCAGCGCGTACTGGTTGAGCCCGCCGAGCGGCCACTTCCCCTCGTAGCTGCGTACGTAGCCGTCGAGGGCCAGGCCGTCCAGCCGGGCCTTGCGGTCGACGCCCACGCCGAGCACGTCCTCGGTGGTCGTTCCCGGCGGCAGAGCCGGTCCGAAGCGCTGGCCGTTCGGGACCGCCGCTTTGAGGGCGCGCCCGCTCGCGACCATCGGGCCCACGCTCGCGCCCGTCGCCGCGACCCCGGGATGCTGGGTCTCCGTGATGTTGAAGAAGTCGCCGTTGATGCCCCCGACGGCACCTCGGGCGGCGGCGAGCTGGGAGACGGGCGCCCGGAACGCGACCGCTCCGGGATACATGAGGTCGACCCGCACATGTGGGTCGCGCATATCGACGGTCAGCACATGTGCGTGCGCCACACCCTTTGCGGCCGGGATGTCCATCTCCGTGTACTGGACGCCGGCCGCGATCCGCGTGCCGCTCGGCGCGCCACTGGCCGGTGCCGCCCCCACAAGGGCAGTACCGGCCAGCGCACTCGATGCCGCGAGAACCGTCAGTGCTGTTCTGAAACGTCCGTTGCGACGTGTCACCGTGCCCCCTGATGTCTCATCAACTGTCGGAGAACTCAAGGGGAGTTCATCAGAAGGCGGGTGTCCGGGGCAGTGGCTACCCGCCGACCGGACGGGAACGGGTCAGAAAACGCACTCCTTCGGGTGCTTCCAGCGAGAAGCCGCTGCCTCGGCCCGACACCACGTCGACGATCAGCCGCGTATGGTTCCACAGCTCGTACTGGCTCTTCGCCATCCAGAACGTCACCGGCTCCTCGACGCCCTCGACCTCCAACTCGGCGAGCAGGACGTCCGAGCCGCCGGTACGGAACTCGCCCTCCGGATAGCACATGGGCGCGCTGCCGTCGCAGCAGCCGCCGGACTGGTGGAACATCAGCGGTCCGTGGATGTCCCGCAGCCGCCGCACCAGTTCGGCGGCCGCGGGGGTCAGCTCCACGCGCGGGGCGGGATCCATCGCAGCGGCTCTAGAAGAAGCCGAGCTTCTGCGGGGAGTAGCTGACCAGCAGGTTCTTCGTCTGCTGATAGTGGTCCAGCATCATCTTGTGGTTCTCGCGGCCGATGCCGGACTGCTTGTAGCCGCCGAACGCCGCGTGCGCGGGGTAGGCGTGGTAGCAGTTCGTCCAGACGCGGCCCGCCTGGATCGCGCGGCCCGCGCGGTAGGCGGTGTTGATGTCCCGCGTCCACACGCCGGCGCCGAGCCCGTACAGCGTGTCGTTGGCGATCTTGATGGCGTCGTCGAAGTCGTCGAAGGACGTGACCGAGACGACCGGACCGAAGATCTCCTCCTGGAAGATCCGCATCCGGTTGTCGCCCTCGAAGATGGTCGGCTGGACGTAGTAACCGCCCTTCAGCTCCCCGTCGTAATCGACGCGTTCGCCGCCGGTGAGAACCTTGGCGCCCTCCTGCCGGCCGATGTCGAGATAGGAGAGGATCTTCTCCAACTGGTCGTTGGAGGCTTGCGCACCGATCATCGTGTCGGTGTCGAGCGGGTGCCCCGGCTTGATGAGTTCGGTGCGGGCGACCGCCGCCTCCAGGAACTCCCGGTAGTTTCCGCGCTGGATCAGAGCCCGGGACGGACAGGTGCACACCTCGCCCTGGTTGAGCGCGAACATCGTGAAGCCTTCGAGGGCCTTGTCGCGGAAGTCGTCGTTCTTGGCCCAGACGTCGTCGAAGAAGATGTTCGGCGACTTGCCGCCCAGCTCCAGCGTGACGGGTTTGATGTTCTCCGAGGCGTACTGCATGATCAGCCGGCCTGTCGTGGTCTCGCCGGTGAACGCGACCTTCGCCACCCGCGGACTGGACGCCAGCGGCTTGCCCGCCTCCACACCGAAACCGTTGACGATGTTCACCACGCCCGGCGGCAGCAGATCCGCGATCAGGCTCATCCAGTAGTGGATTGAAGCCGGGGTCTGCTCGGCGGGCTTGATGACGACCGCGTTGCCCGCGGCGAGGGCCGGGGCGAGCTTCCAGACCGCCATCAGGATCGGGAAGTTCCACGGGATGATCTGCGCGACGACGCCGAGCGGCTCGTGGAAGTGGTACGCGACGGTGTCGTCGTCCAATTCGCCCGCAGAACCCTCCTGGGCGCGGATCGCTCCCGCGAAATAGCGGAAGTGATCGATGGCGAGCGGGATGTCGGCGGCCAGGGTCTCGCGCACCGGCTTGCCGTTCTCCCAGCTCTCGGCGACCGCCAGCTTCTCCAGGTTCACCTCCATCCGGTCGGCGATCTTCAGCAGGATGTCACTGCGCGCGCTGGTCGAGGTGCGCCCCCACACGGGCGCCGCCGCGTGCGCAGCGTCGAGGGCGCGCTCCACGTCCTCGGCGGTGCCCCGCGCGATCTCGGTGAACGGCTGCCCGTTAACCGGACTCGGGTTCTCGAAGTACTGTCCACGCGCCGGCGGAATGTACTCCCCGCCGATGAAGTGGTCGTAACGCGCCTGGTAGGAGACGATCGCGCCATCTGTGCCGGGCGCCGTGTAACGAGTCATGCTGGTCTGCCTCCCGGAGAAGCGCTGCCCGCCGTTGGGCAGCTCTCGCCGCGAGGCTAGGAGCGCCGACGTTGCAAGTACGTTGCGGAGGTTCCCGGGTCCTGCTGAGGTGCCGGCCGCGTCCGTGGCGGGTGCGCCGAGAGCGAGGGAACCGCCGAGTGAGCCGGGGCGGCCGAGTTCGTCCGGGCGGCCGAGCGCGACGGGGTGGTCGGGTACGGCGGGGTGGTCGAGCACGAGTGGGGTGCCGACAGCTCGGACTCCAGCGCGCTCAGGCGCGCTCGTACGGCCGCTGTCGGACGCACGGCGCCCAGCGCCCGCCATACGTCGAGATCTTCCTCGCCCCACGGAGCATGGGCCCAGTCCGCCAACAGGTCCGGATCCCGGCGGGCGATGAGCGCCATGCGCAGCCCGTCGGCGAGCCTGCGCCGCAACCGCACCACCGCCGGGGCCCCCGAACCGGGCAGCAACGGGCCCGTGTACGCCGACGCGGCAGCCGTCACCGCACCGGCGGCGAGCCGCCGCTCGACGACCGCCACATCGGACTCGACCGGCGTCGTGAGCCGGTAGGGGCGCGAGTCCAGCAGCCCCGGGCCGAGCAGCCGACGCAGCCGGGTGAGCTCGGCGCGCAGCGTCACCGGCGACACCGACTCGTCCTCGTACAGCGCACACAGCAACTCGTCACCCGTCAGCCCTTCCGGGTGCCGTGCCAGCAGCACCAGGATCTCGCTGTGCCTGCGGCTGAGCCCGACCTTCCGGCCGCCCACCACCAGTTGAGCCTCGTCGTGGCCCAGCGCGGACAGCTCGATGCTGTCAGCGGCCGGCCGTGGCGGTGTGAGCAACGCCAACTGGGACTCCGCGGCCCTCGCCACCGCCTGCACGAAACCGAGACTGTGCGGATGCGCGAGCCGGTTCCCGCCCGTGATGTCGACGGCACCGAGCATCCTCCCGGTGCGCGGATCGTGCACCGGCGCCGCCGCGCACGTCCACGGCTGGACCCGGCGGAAGAAGTGCTCGGCCGCGAACACCTGAACCGGCCGGTCCACCGCGACCGCCGTGCCCGGCGCGTTCGTGCCGACCGAGGTCTCCGACCAGCGCGCACCCGGCACGAAGTTCATCCGCCCCGCCTGTCGCCGCGTCACGGGATGGCCTTCGACCCACAACAGCCTGCCCTGGGCGTCGCACACCGCCAGGAGATGCTCCCCGTCCGCCGCGAACGTCCCCATGAGCTCCCGGAACAGCGGCATGACCCGGGCCAGCGGATGCTCCGCCCGATACGCGCCGAGATCACCGTCCGTGAGCTCCACGCTCGCGGTGCCGTCCGGTACGACACCGGCCCGAGCCGAACGCCGCCACGACTCGGCCACCACCGAACGGACCGGCCGCGGCACCGTGCCCGCCTCGGTGAACGCCTTGTGGGCACGGCGCATGACGCGCACTCGCTCGGCGGGATCGGCACCCGGTTCCAGAGCCACCCATGGATCGGTCAACTCGGCCTCCCGGAAAGCGATGCGGCTGGCCCCATCGTCACGCCCGGTGCGGGTCCGGACAAGCTCTGTGACCATTCCTCCGGCCGGGCGGCCGGCCGCCCGGCTGCCGGGCCGGTGGCTCAGGCGAAGTTGACGAGCCTTATGAAGCGCGTCCAATCCCAGTTCGGCCCCGGATCAGTGTGGTCGGTGCCCGGCACCTCGTAGTGGCCGATGATGTGCGCGCGGTCCTTGGGGATGCCGTATCTGGTGCAGATCGCCGCGGTGAGCTTGGCCGACTCCTCGTACAGGGCGTTGGTGAAGTAGGCGGGCTTGTCCACCCAGCCCTCGTGCTCGATGCCGATGCTGCGCGTGTTGTAGTCCCAGTTCCCCGCCTGCCAGGCGATGTCGCGCTCCCTCACGCACTGCGCCACATGCCCGTCTGCCGATCGCACCAGGTAGTGGGCGGACACCTTCTTCTGCGGGTTCTGGAAAATGGACAGGGTGTCGGAGTAGTTCTCCTGGGTGACATGAATGATCACGTAGTCGAGCGGATAGCTCGTCGGCCGGTTGGACGCCGTGTAGTTGGACGTGCTCGCCGGAACCCATTCGGTGGGCGGGTAGTCGGCGGCCGCGGCCTGTGCCGTGGCCCGTGCGTCGGGAAGTAACGCGTAGGGGATCGCGGCGAGAGCGGCGCCCTTCAGGATGCGTCGCCGGCTGGGGGACGATCTGGCCCGTTCCATGGGGCATCTGCCTTTCGGTGGTGGCGGGGCGACTGCCCCGCGGGAGAGCCTTCGGCTCGGCGGCCCCGCACCGGGGAGCCGTGGCCCGATCGCGGGTGAGCCATGGCCTTGGTGCGGGGGAGCGGTGACCTGGTGGTGGTGAGCCGTGGCCTGGGGGGGAGCCGTGGCCCGATCGCGGGTGAGCCATGGCCTTGGTGCGGGAGAGCCGTGGCCCAGTACTGGTGCGCCATATCCTCGGTGTCGGAGAGCCGTGGCCAGTGCCGGTGAACCATGACTTCAGTGTTGGAGAGCCGTGGCTTGAGCGCCGTACTGCCGTAGCGTCAGTTCCGGATCGCTATCGCCTCGACGTCGGATCGCTTTCGCCTCAGTGCTGGAATGTCGTCGCCGCTGTACTGGAGACGGTCGGCTCACAGCCCGAGTGCCGCGGCCGTCCCGCGCAGCTGCGCGTGCAGCCCGCGATGAGTCTCGCGTGCCGGCAGCCATTCCTTGCGGAGCTTGGCGACGCACGTGTAGTTGGTGTCGCAGACGTTGGCGAGCGGCGACTCGACCGCCTGGGTCGCGAACTGGTAGGCGTCCAGCTCGCTGAATCCGTAGTCGCGCACCAGCCATCGCATCAGGTCGAGCTGGGATATCCGGAACGCGTCCTCCAACGGGCGTGCGGAGCCGGTCGAGATGATGTGCGTGTCGGATTCGATGCGCGGCCAGGGGGTGCTGATCCCCTTGAGCAGCTCGACGATCACTACCGTGTCCATCGCGCACTCGACGGCGACACCACAGGACTCGCCCTCGCCCTGCCGTGCGTGTCCGTCTCCGAGGCTCAACAGGGCGCCCTTGACGTTCACCTGGTCTCTTGCGAAGAGGCCCCGGCGTTCACGCCGGGGAGGAATCGCATCCCGTGACAGCGACGCGGAGCGTCGCGGCATCCTGCTTCCCGGGCGCGGAGCGCCGCTGCGGCTTGCTCGGCGGAGCCGAGTGTGGTGAACGCGTGTTCCCGTGTTCGCCGATAGGGGTGATCGCGACGGGCGAGGGGCGCGGGTGTACGGGTCTCGCACGTATGGTCGTCCGGCAGGGCTCGGGTGGCCGGAACGTGGACGGGGGTGAGGGCGTGGCGGAAGTAACAGGGGCCGACGGAGCGGGGCATGCCCGGTACACCTTCCGGCTTCGCGTGCCGTCCACCGCCCACACGCTGCTGATGGCGGAGTGGGACCGGTGCCGGTGGGTGTGGAACGAGTGCGTGGCCAAGTCGAAACAGGTCCATGCCTGGAACAAGAACCGTCCCGAGGGAACCGACAAGCGCACCTGCGGCCCGGCGCAGCTCGACAAGATGCTGACCGAAGCCCGTGCACGCACGCCGTGGCTGCGTGAGGGCTCCTGTGTTCCGCAGCAGCAGCTCATCCGGGATTTCGGCAAGTCCAGGGCCAAGGCGCACAAGGACATCCGCGAACGGGTTCCGCAGCACCGCCGGGCGGGGACGCCGAAGTGGAAGAAGAAGCGCGAGACGCTGCCCACGCTGAACTACACCCGGCGTGGCTTCCGTCTCAAGGACGGCAAGCTGCACCTGGCGGGCGGCATCGCCTTGACGGTGGTGTGGTCGCGAGACCTTCCGGCCGGCCCATCATCGGTGCGCCTGTACCAGGACAGCCTTGGGCACTGGTACGCCGGCTTCGTCGTCCCCGCCGAGGTGCAGCCGCTCCCCGGGACCGGCCGCGTGATTGGCATCGACTGGGGTGTGACGGAGACCGCGACCACCACCAGCGATGCTCATGACCTCCCACACGCCCAGCACGGGCGGAAGGCCAAAGAGAAGCTGACCCGGTACGACCGGATGATGGCCCGCCGCACACCGAGGAAGGGAAAGACCGGGTCGAAGGGGTACCGCACAGCGAAGAAACTCCGGGCCAGGGCGCACCAGAAGGTAGCCCGGCAGCGCCAGGACACGGCCCGCAAGTGGGCCAAGTCCGTCGTCCGCGACCATGACGCCCTGGCCGTCGAGGACTTCAGACCGAAGTTCCTTGCCAAGACCACCATGGCCAAGAAGGCCGCTGACGCCGCCATCGGCGCCACCAAGCAGGCCCTGGTCGAGATGGGCCGCAAGCACGCACGCCGCGTGCACCTGGTACACCCCGCGCACACCACGATGGACTGCGCGCAGTGCGGAGCGAGAGCCAAGCACGCACTGCCGCTGGGAGAGCGCACCTACACCTGTACCGCCTGCGGAACCGTGAGCCCACGGGACAAGAACTCCGCACGCGTGATGCTCATCCGGGCTGGTCTCAACCCGGCTGGTGCTGATGGCGCAAGACCTGACGGAACGCTGTTCCGTCAGGCTGCCTGAGCCAGGAATCCCCCTCGTTCACGAGGGGGAGGATTCAATCCGAGGAAGCAGGTGACGCCGGCCCGCATCTCCGGCGTGTCCATGTTCCCGCCGTGCGCGTCGGGCACCAGAGCGGAGCGCACCTCCAGGTTCGCGGGCGCCACTCCTACGGTCCCGTGCATCGGATCCATCGGCAGCTCGATCTGGATGTCACTCTCACGTGCCCGGAACAGTGCGGTGCGTCGCTCCCGGTCGAGCTGCCAGATCCACACCGTCTCCGGCAGCGGTGGTTGCAGCGTGACGGTCGTGTGTGTGGAAGTGAGCGCGCCGAACAGGGGGACCGTCGTCGACGCCGCCCAGTCCCGGGCCGGTTCGATCGACACGAAGTGCACGGCGACCGTGTCTCCCGGTTCCGCTCCCTCCACATGGAACGGTCCGGTCTGCGGGTTGAGGAAGGGGAACTCGCAGACCTCGGACACCAGGTCCTTCTCGGACCGCACGCGCCCGGCGAAGCAGTCCTCGGTGTACAGGGAGAGGACGGTGCCGGGCGCGATCCGTGCGACCGGCGGCGCGCCGCCGAACGTCCACGCGAACTCACCGGGTTCGGGCCGTACGGTCAGGATTCGGGGGTCGCTCATGGCTGCACAGCTCCGCTCTTGCGGGGTCGGTGGACAGGGACACCCCGCCATCGGTCCGACGGCGGTGCCTCGCGTGAATCACGTTACGGCGCCTGCCGGTTGAGCAGGGATGACGGCCGTGAATCAGTGGACAGGGGCCGGACTGTGGACAACTCGGCCACCCGAAAGGGGGAACAGGCCTCCGACGACCGGCGACCGGCGACCGACGACCGGCGAGCGGCGAGCGGCGACCCGCGTCCTGACGTACGACCACGGCTCTCTGCGTACGCCCGCAGGTCTCTACATCCGAGCACGGGTCCTGTATACGCCCGCGGGTCTCATCCGACCACGGGCCCTACGTAGGACCGCGGGTCTCTACAGCCGACCACCGCTCTCTGAGCCCGGCCTGTGTTGGCCAACCGCTAGGACGGCCTCGTCACGGCCACCGACGCCGGATCGTCGAGTACCGCGCGTACCACCGAGTGCGCCGCGCCCAGCAGTGGCCCCTCCGGCCCCAGCCGCGATACGGACACGGCACAGGCGGGCCCCGCCGTGCGGCGCGCCAACTCGCTTTCCAACGCGGGCAGGAGCCATGGTGCGAGGCCGGACAGCGCTCCGCCCAGGACGACCGTCTCCGGGTCCAGCAGATTGACCGCCCCGGTGAGGGCGATGCCGAGCGCGGTTCCCGCTCCGCGCAGCGCACGCCGTACATCCGCGTCGCCCTGAGCCGCACGCTCGGCGAGCAGGCCGACGCGGTCCCCGCCCGGTTCCAGGCCGGCGGCACGCAGGACGGCCTCCTCACCGGCGTACTGCTCAAGACAGCCGCGGCCACCGCACGGGCACTCGGGCCCCTCGGGCCGGACCGGCACATGCCCCAACTCGCCCGCGAAACCGCGCGTTCCGCGCAGGAGCCGTCCGTCCACGAGCACGGCCGCGCCGATGCCGATCTCCGCCGACACATGCAGAAAGTCGCGGGGAGTCGAGTCGCCGAGCCAGAGTTCCGCGAGGCCTCCGAAGTTGGCCTCGTTGTCCACGGTCAGCGGCAGCTCGCCGGGGAGTAGTGCGCCGAGGTCAGTGTCGTGCCAGTCGAGGTTGGGGGCGCGGACCACGGTGCGTGCGTCCCGCGCCACGAGACCGGGCACGGCGACTGCCAGGCCGACGGGCCACAATCGCTCCAGCTCTGCCTCGGCGATGACCTGACGGACCATCGAGGTGAGTTCCGCGATCACGGGCTCCGGCGCCCGGCCGCGATTCGTCCCGTGCCGTACCGCCCGCGCACGGACCTCGCCGCGCAGATCGACCGCGCACACCGCGAGATGGTCGACGCCCACTTCCGCGCCGATCCCCGCCGGACCGTGACCGCTGACGGCGAGTGCCGAGCCGGGCCGCCCCACCCGTCCCGGCCGCTCGGGTCCCAGTTCTTCTAGGAGCCCCGAGCGGATCAACTCGTCCACGAGCGTCGAGATGGCCGCCCGGGTCAGACCGATGCGTGAGGCGACGGCCGCACGCGAGAGCGGCCCCTCGGCGTTGACCGTGTGCATGACCCGGGAGAGGTTGCGGCGGCGCATGCCCTGCTGAGTGTCGGGCAGGGGCCGGCCGGAACCGTTCGGATGGGCCTCGTGCAACGGTGCGGTCATACCTCTCTCAGTTCTTGTGTGGCCTGTCTGTTCTGGTGGTCGGCGCTCAGTCCTTGTGTGGCCTGTCTGTACTGGTGGTGCGCTCTCAGTTCTTGCGCGGCCCGTCCGATCAGGCGGTCCGCTCTCCGTCCTTGTGCGGCCCGTCAGTTCGCGCGGTCCGCGTCAGTTCCCGTTCGGCTCCCGCTCCAGCAGCGGCGCCGCGTCGGAGAGTACCCCGGCGATTCTGGCGAGTGTCTCCTCGTCCCGCTCCACGGCGTCGAGAATGGGCCCGCGGGCGGTGTTCCAGCGGCGCGCCACCGCGGCGGGGTCCTCGCCGGTCAGCAGACCCGCGGCCTGTGCGGCTGCCCCCAGCGCCACCAGCTCTCTGGCTTCCGGTACTTGAACCGGCCGGCCCGACAGACGACGTACGGTCTGCTGCCAGGCCGCACCCTGCGCGCCCCCTCCGATGAGCAGCAGTGGCGCGGAGCGGTCGGCGTCCGGGTCGAGCACCAGGTCGAGGGCGCCCAGCAAGGAGTGGACGGCCCCGTCGTACGCCGCCTGGAGCAGTTGCCCGGCGGTCGTGTCGTGGCGGAGCCCGTGCAGCAGCCCTGAGGCGTGCGGCAGGTTCGGGGTGCGTTCGCCGTCCAGGTAGGGCAGGAGCGTGACGCCCGTGCTGGGTTCGACGGCCTCGCGGTGCAGGCCGAGCAGCGTGGCGACGCGGTCGACGGCGAGTGTGCAGTTCAGCGTGCAGGCCAGCGGGAGCCAGTCGCCGCGCGCGTCGGCGAAGCCCGCCACAGTGCCGGTCGGGTCGGCGGAGCGCCGCGTCGAAACGGCGTACACCGTGCCCGAGGTGCCGAGGCTCAGGACCGGCGTCCCGGGGCGCAGCCCCAGTCCGAGGGCGGCGGCCGCGTTGTCACCGGTGCCGGCGGCGACCAGCGTGCCTCTGGAGAAGGGCAGCCCACCCCTGGAGTGCACGGTTCCGGCGACCTCGCCGGGGCGGATCACCTGGGGGAGCAGGGCGGGGTCGAGGCCCACGCGCGCGAGGATCTCGTCGTCGTACGTCTCGGTCCCCGATGCCCACCAGCCCGTACCGGAGACGTCCGAGCGGTCGGTGGTGCCCTGTCCCGTGAGGCGTTCGGTGAGGTAGTCGTGGGGCAGGCGCACGGACGCGGTCGCGCGGGCGGCGTCGGGTTCGTGCTCTGCCAGCCAGGCCCACTTCGTGACCGTGAAGGAGGGGCCCGGCACGCTGCCGGTGCGCTCGGCCCAGGCCTTCGGGCCGCCCAGCTCGTCCACCAGCCGGCGGGCTTGCGGCGCCGAGCGGACGTCGTTCCACAGCAGGGCCGGGCGTACGGGGTCGCCCTGGGCGTCGAGGGTGACCAGGCCGTGCTGCTGGCCGCCGATCGACACCGCCGCGGCCTCGTGCGCCGCGTCGCCGCACTGGTGCAGCGCCTCGCGGAGCGCGTCCCACCACTGCCTCGGGTCACTCTCGCGGCCCGCTCCGGAGGTGACGGTGTGCGGCGCCTGTCCGCTCGCCACTACCTGCCCGGTCGACGCGTCGACGACCAGGGCCTTGGTGGACTGGGTGGACGAGTCCACCCCGACGACGAGCGGACCCTCGGCTGCTGACATCGGTTCTCCCTCTTCCGCGGCTCCGCGGGGTCGGCCTGTTTTCGGGCGCCCAGGACCACTGTGACCTGGGTTTCGCACCTTGTCCCTGCCTCAAGACAGCTTTGTCCCTGCCTTCGGGCCCCTTGTCTCTTCCCAGGGATGCCTCCGCATACTAATTTGTTAAGCGCCATGACGAAATAGTCGGAGCCAGCAAGGAGCCGCGATATGAACTATCAGCCCACCCCCGAGGACAGGTTCACCTTCGGCCTGTGGACCGTCGGCTGGCAGGGACGGGACCCGTTCGGCGACGCCACCCGGCCCGCCCTTGACCCGGTCGAGTCGGTGCAGCGCCTGGCCGAACTCGGCGCCCACGGAGTCACCTTCCATGACGACGACCTGATCCCCTTCGGGTCCTCGGACAGCGAGCGCGAGTCCCACATCAAGCGGTTCAGGCAGGCCCTCGACGCGAGCGGCATGAAGGTGCCGATGGCCACCACGAACCTGTTCACGCACCCCGTCTTCAAGGACGGCGCGTTCACCGCCAACGACCGTGACGTACGTCGTTACGCGCTGCGCAAGACGATCCGCAACGTCGACCTGGCGGTCGAGCTGGGCGCCCAGACGTACGTCGCCTGGGGCGGCCGCGAGGGTGCCGAGTCCGGCGCCGCCAAGGACGTACGTGTCGCACTGGACCGTATGAAGGAGGCCTTCGACCTCCTCGGCGAATACGTGGTCTCCCAGGGATACGACCTGAAGTTCGCGATCGAGCCGAAGCCGAACGAGCCGCGCGGCGACATCCTGCTGCCCACGGTCGGCCACGCACTGGCCTTTATCGAGCGCCTGGAGCGCCCGGAGATGTACGGCGTCAACCCCGAGGTGGGCCATGAGCAGATGGCCGGGCTGAACTTCACGCACGGCATCGCGCAGGCCCTGTGGGCGGGCAAGCTCTTCCATATCGACCTCAACGGCCAGTCCGGCATCAAGTACGACCAGGACCTGCGCTTCGGTGCGGGCGATCTGCGTTCGGCGTTCTGGCTGGTCGACCTCCTGGAGAGCGCCGGTTACGCGGGGCCGAGGCACTTCGACTTCAAGCCGCCGCGGACCGAGGACCTGGACGGTGTCTGGGCATCGGCGGCGGGGTGCATGCGCACCTACCTGATCCTCCGGGAGCGTTCGGCCGCCTTCCGCGCCGACCCCGAGGTCCAGGACGCACTGCGCGCCTCGCGGCTGGACGAGCTGGCGCAGCCCACCGCCGCGGACGGCCTGAAGGGGCTGCTCGCGGACCGCACGTCCTACGAGGACTTCGACGTGGAGGCGGCCGCCGCGCGCGGGATGGCCTTCGAGCGGCTGGACCAGTTGGCCATGGACCACCTGTTGGGCGCGCGAGGCTGATCCGCGGGGACGCCGGGGGCCGGCGCTCGGCGGGTGTCGGCCATCGCTTCCTGCTGCCGGACTGCGGTGCTTTCCGGCGCTCTCCGCGCGGAACCCTCCGGAATCGTGCGGTCCATGGCATGGGTCCGTATCAACTTCCGCACAGGGGTCGCCTCGTGACCGGTTCGAGGCGACTCTTGACGGTATGGCCATGCCGCCCTTACCGCCCCAGCCTCCTCGGCCACCGGGAGAACCACCGCCTTCCGGAGGCGGTGGTTTCGGCCCACCGTCGTCAGGAGGCTATGGGCCTCCACCCGCCGACTCCGGCGGCTACGGTCCGCCTCCCGGCGGCTCCGGCGACTACTACGGTCCACCGTCACAGGGCGGCAGCCGGCCACCGGGACAGGGCGGGGGAGGCTGGCAGCCACCGCAACCGCCGGGATCGCCGGGATCGCCGGGTGGACCCGGCGGCCACCGTGGAGGACGGCGCCGCGGCACTCTGTTCCTTGTGCTCGCCGTACTCGTGGGCCTCGGAATCATCGTCGCCGTGGCGTTGGTGACCACCAACGGAGGCGGCGACGAGGACAAGAAGTCACCCAGTGAGAGCGGCGGGAGCACACGGTCGCCCACTCCGTCGTTCAGCATCCCGTCCGCGTTCCCCAGCGAACTGCCGTCCCTGCCTTCGGAACTACCGAGCGGACTGCCCTCGGAATTTCCCAGCGGGCTACCGTCGGAGCTGCCGAGCGGCCTGGAGTCGCTTTTCTCGAACCTGGCCGAAGATGAAATGCCGTTCTATCTGCTGAGGACGGGCGACTGCTTCGACACGAGCGACGGTCAGCCCGGGCAGGCCGCCAAGCGCTCATGCGCCGCACCGCATGACGCCGAGGTCGTGAAGGTGGCCGAACTCAACGGCAGCTACACGACCGACGCAGCTCTCCAGAAGGCCGCGTCGACCCTGTGCGAAGCCCCTCTGGAACGCAAGGCGGCCCAACAGCCCGCAGGCACCATACGCGGCACCCTGGTGCAGTACCCGGATCCAGGCAGCTACCAGATCGGCATCGACAAGGTCGCGTGCAGCCTCGCCGCCGACATCGGCAGCGGCACCCACAAGCTCACCGAGCCGCTGACGTGAACGGCACGCGCGCGTGGCCGTTGTCCACAGCTCACGCGCGCGTGCCGCACGAAAACGGCTCCCTGGGGGTCAGATACCGCGAGGCAGCCGCACGTAGGTGACGGTCGTCTCGATACCGCTGTCCACCAGCCGCCCCTGCGCGTCGAACGCGCCGGTCCCGTCGGTCATCCCGAAGTCGTTGTCGTTGATCAGGGCGAGCGTCCTGTCGTCCACGCGCGCGACGCCCTCGATCTTGCCGGGCACCCCTGCGACCGTCCCCAGGTCCACGACCAGCCGCTTGCGCAGCACCGGGACGCCGGAGGCCGCCGGGTCGTCGAGCTGCTCCAGGGAGGGCGACGTGGTGTCGGTGTCCCACCGGCTGCCGAGGATGTTCGCGCTGCTGGTGAGCTTGACCGTCTGCAGACGCGCGGCCTTGTCCGTGCGCTCCTCCACGAGCAGCTCGTCGCGGCCGACGGCCACCACGGAGGAGATCTTCAGCTCAGAGGTGTCGTCCTCGCTCGGGTCGACCACGTTGACCGGGTCGAAGCGGTACGCGTACTCGGCGGTGATGGCCCGCTTCTTCGGCGTGAAGCGCAGCAGCCGCGTCGTGAGCGAGGCGTCTCCCGCGTCGCCGTCCGGCAGCGAGAGCGGGCTCTGCACCGCAAGCACCAGGTCACCGCCAGGGAGCAGGGCGAGCCCTTCGAAGCCACGGTTGGTCTTCCGGTGCAGCAGGATGGACGGCAGTGCCTCGACCACCGGGTAGTCCGTGCCGGTCAGGTTCAGGCCCTTGGGCACATAACGCGTGAGCACCTTCCCGCGCGCGGAGACATGGATCAGCGACGGGCCGTACTCGTCGACGAGCCAGAACGTGCCGTCCGCGGCCCGCACGATGCCCTCGGTGTCGACACCGTTCGGGTTGTACGTGAGCGGGGTCTGCGCGTCATAGGAGTACGGCGCCTCGTCGCGCCCCGCCTGGTTGGGCAGCCCGGTGACGGGCTTCCCGCCGGACGTGGTGATCGGGATCGAGTCGAGCACCTTCACGGTGTCACCGGACACCCGGATCTTCACGATCGCCGGGTCGAAGCC
The DNA here is from genome assembly GCF_042671685.1 of Streptomyces sp. NPDC127595. Taxonomy (NCBI): domain Bacteria; kingdom Bacillati; phylum Actinomycetota; class Actinomycetes; order Kitasatosporales; family Streptomycetaceae; genus Streptomyces; species Streptomyces sp. NPDC127595. The sequence goes on from NZ_JBHXWK010000002.1 coordinate 206,483, forward strand.
GGGCACCGGGAACGTGCGGCGCTTCGTGCCGTCCACCTTGATCTGGCCGTTGGGCCCGCGGTCGGTCACCGTCCAGAACTCGCCCTTGCGCCCTGCCGGGTAGATGTCGCTGCCGATGCCACCGAGGTCCACGCCCCGGTCGTCGGTCACCGTGCCAGGCAGCAGCGCATTGCTGAAGGTGCCCAGCGGGATGTCGCCGAGCGTCGCGGTGCCCGTCACCCGCGGCTGCGCCGGGTGGCCCTCCGCGCTCGCGGTGCCGGTCACCACGAGGGCGGCGGCCACGGCGAGCGGCACGCCCGCGGCGACGGATCGGCGGACGCGGCGCCGACTGACGGCGTGCGGGAACATTTGGCCTCCTGGGGCACAAGTTGGTTGACAGCGGCCAGAGTTCGCCCCGGCACCAAACGCAGCATGATCTCTGGGTGAACGTGGCGCGTCAACCACTCGTCGGATCACCGCCCAGGTCCCTTTCCGCCAGGGCGAGAGCCGTCGCGGGATCCCCGACCGCCGGCCCCGCAGGGCTCCACACACCTCGTTCCATTTGGTAGGGCCACCACCGGCCGTCGCGCCCCAACCGCAGCTGCGCCGAAGCGCCGACCGCGCTCCAGCGGTTGTGCGCGGCACGCAACCGCGGCCGATCGTCCTCGTCCCAGGCCGACTCCAGCGCGGCACGCGCGCGTGCCAGCGATTCCGGCCCGATGGTCCACTCGTCCTCAAGGACGGACAGCGCGGCCACACCGCCGTACCGCCAGGCTCGTACGGCGAGTTCCAGCTCCCTGGCGACGCGCCCCGAACCCTCTGCGAGTCGCTGGGCGATCGCACTCTCCGGGCGGTCGGCAGCCATCCGGACCGCATCCTGGCCAAGCGTCAACTCCGTCTCGACCGAGCCCTGTCCGTGCCCGGGACGGAGTGCCTCGGCGAGCAGCCGATACGCCTCGCGCGCGGTCGAGGCGGCCAGGAACTCCAGGGCGGCCGGGTCGATTCCCGGTGCCGGAGCGGCCTCCGTCTCCAGAGAAGGCGGCTGCCCCGGCCTCTCGGGGAGCGCCGGAGCGGCTGGCAGCGGCGGAAGGATGTCCCGGACTGCGTAGGCCTCGGCGGCGCTCACGCCCTCCGGAGGAGGGTTCGGCGTTTCCGCCGGCTCCTGTGCGGGCGCGCTGCCACGCGCCTGAAGCTCTGCCAGGAGGGTGCGTTCGTCCCGCCCCCGCATCAGCAGCAGGACGAACGGATCCTGGTCCAGGAGTCGCGCCGTCTGGTAGCAGAGCGCGGCCGTGTGCCCGCAGTGGTCCCAGGCCTCGCAGTCGCACTCCGCCTCCAGATCGCCCAGCCCCGGCAGGAGTTCGACTCCGGCGGCCGCCGCGTCCTCGACCAGATGCGGAGGCATCTCGCGGTCGAGCAGCGCGGCGATGTGCCCCGCGCGTTCGACGGCCATGTCCAGGAAACGGTCCCACTGTTCTCCGGACAGTTCCTGAAGCAGCACATCCGCCCGGTGCGCGGTGCCGTCGCGGTCCTGTACGACGGCCGTGATGCGCCCCGGACGCACCGAGACGGCGCCCACCGCCCCGGCACGCGCGAGCCTGCGACCCGTCTTCACCTGCTGGGAGTCCAACGCCGCGTCTTCCAGGGCCTGTAGCCAGGCCAGGCCCCACCAGGTCTGCGCGAATCCCCGCCCGTGCGCCGGCGGCTGCGCGGCAAAGGTGCGCTCCTTGTCGCGATCAGTCATCGTGCGCCCCCTCGTAGCTCCACCAGGTCGGCCAGTTCGGCATCGGTCAACTCCGTGAGGGCCGCCTCCCCGGCGCCGAGCACCGAGTCCGCCAACTGCTGTTTGTGGCGCAGCATGTCGGCGATCCGGTCTTCGATGGTCCCCTCAGTGATGAACCGGTGCACCTGCACGGGCCGGCTCTGGCCGATGCGGTACGCCCGGTCCGTGGCCTGCGCCTCGACCGCGGGGTTCCACCAGCGGTCGTAGTGCACGACATGCTCGGCCCGCGTCAGGTTCAGCCCGGTACCGGCCGCTTTCAGCGACAACAAGAAGACAGGGATTTCGCCCGCCTGGAAGCGGTCCACCATCGCCTCGCGATCGCTGATGGGCGTCCCTCCGTGCAGGAACTGCGTTGGCACACCGCGCGCCGCCAAGTGACTCTCGATGAGGCGCGCCATCCGCACGTACTGCGTGAAGACCAGCACGCTCGCTCCCTCGGAGAGGATGGTGTCGAGCAGTTCGTCCAGCAGCTCCAGCTTCCCGGACCTGCCCGGAATCTTCGGCTGATCCTCTTTGAGGAACTGCGCAGGGTGGTTGCAGATCTGCTTCAGCCCGGTCAGCAGCTTCATGATCAGACCCCGCCGCGCCATGTTGTCCGCGCCGGAAATCTCCGCGAGGGTCTCGCGGACCACCGCCTCGTACAGCCCCGCCTGTTCCTTGGTGAGCGACACGGCCCGGTCGGTCTCCGTCTTCGGCGGCAGTTCGGGCGCGATGCCCGGGTCGGACTTGCGACGGCGCAACAGGAACGGCCGTACGAGCTGGGCGAGCCGTTCCGCCGCCGCAGGATCCTGGCCGCCCTCGACGGTCTGCGCGTACCGCGTACGGAACGTGCCGAGCCGGCCGAGCAGCCCGGGGGTCGTCCAGTCGAGGATCGCCCACAGCTCCGAGAGGTTGTTCTCCACCGGCGTGCCGGTGAGCGCCACGCGCGCGCGTGAGCCGATCGTGCGGAGAGCCCGTGCCGTCGCCGAGTAGGGGTTCTTGACGTGCTGGGCCTCGTCCGCGACGACCATGCCCCAGGTGACCTCGGCGAGCCGTGGCGCGTCGAGCCGCATCGTGCCGTACGTCGTGAGGACGAACTCCCCGTCGGCCAGGCCCTCCAGGCTGCGCCGGGAGCCGTGGAAACGCCGTACGAGAGTGCCAGGGGCAAACCTCTCGATCTCGCGCTGCCAGTTGCCCATCAGGGAGGCCGGACAGACCACGAGCGTGGGGCCCGCGGCCGACTCGTCCGTCTGGCGGTGCAGATGCAGGGCGATCAGCGTGATGGTCTTGCCAAGGCCCATGTCGTCGGCGAGACAGCCGCCCAGACCCAAGGAGGTCATGCGGGCGAGCCAGTTGAGTCCCCGAAGCTGGTAGTCCCGCAGCGTCGCGGTGAGCGCAGCGGGCTGCCCGACCGGCTCCTGTCCCTCCGGGTCCGCCAGCCGCTCCCGTAGCGCTACCAGCCACCCCGTGGGCCGTACGTCGACCCGGAGGCCGTCCATCTCCGTGGAGCCCGTCAGAGCGGCACTCAGCGCGTCGATGGGCGTGACCTTGCGGTCCTGCTGTGCCTGGGCGCGGCGTACCTCATGCGGGTCGAACAGCACCCACTGGTCGCGCAGCCGCACCATGGGCCGGTTCGCTTCGGCCAGCCGGTCCAGTTCCTGCCGGGTGAGCTGTTGATCGCCCAGCGCGAACCGCCAGTTGAAGGCGAGCAGGGCGTCCGCGGACAGGAACGAGGGTGCGTCCGACGACGCTCTGGCCGGGCTTTCCTCGTCGTCCGGAGGGCCGATGACCGCGCGTGCGGTCAACTTCTGCGCCAGTTCCTTCGGCCAGTGCACGTCGATGCCATCGACCGCCAGCTTGCGGGCGCCTTCGCCGAGGAGATCCGTGACGTCCTCGTCGTTGAGTTCGACGGCGTCCGGTACGGCTTCCGACAGCAGGGGAGTCAGCGGGTCCCAGGCCCGGACCGCGCGGCGCAGCGCGAGGAGGGCGGCCATCCGCGCGCGCGGGCCGAAGGGCGAGGCTCCGGCCCAGACGGCAGCGGCGTCCGCGACGAGCGTCGGATCGCTCACACTGTGCACCTGCGGCACCGCCCGGAACGGCAGCCGGGTCTCCTCCGACATGGCCGACGCGAGCCCTGGTACCTCGACGCGCAGCGAAATCCGTACGTCCGAGTCGTGCGCCGCGGCGATGTCCGCGGCCCAGGCGCGCTGCTCGGGCACGTGCTGGGGCTTCTGCGCCGCGAAGGCGGGACCACCTGCCGCGAGCGCAGCCGCGGGCGAGCGGGGCAGTGCGTCGGCGACCGCGTCGAGGAAGGCCCGCAGCAGCCGCTCGGGGGCGGGCAGCCGCAGCGGTCCGTCGCCGTCCACGGGCACCGCGTGCGCATGGGGCGGCATCGCGGCGGCCAGCTCACGGATCCGCTCCATATCCTGCGGCGGCAGCGGCCCCGCGCGCCAGGTGTCGTGCTCGTCGGCGGTCAGCCCGGGCAGCAGCAACCCGCGCGCGGCGAACTGGAGAGCGAGCACGGCGGCGGCGCCCCAGAACGAGGTCGCCCGCTGCGCCTGCGCCGCGGCACGCGCGCGCGTGAGGACCGGCAGAGCGGCGCGCACGGACAGTAACACGGCGGGTACGGTCACGAGGTCGACGTCCTCGTCCACGGGCAGGACAACGGTCAGATCCTCGCGGGAACCGGACGCCACCTCGGGAGGGGCGTCGCCGTCCGGATGCCAGAAGGCGACGCCGGCGGCACGGGAGGGGCCAGGGGGTACAAAAACGGCACAGCAGCGGGCCAGTTCAGTGATCTCGGCGGGAGTTGCCGCAGGAATCCTCTGCACAGCGATGGCGCATTCCTCAAATTTGACTACCGGGGCGGGTCGCCGAGGGTACAGCACCTGGGGTGAGAGGCAAGAAGCCCGCCTTGTATGCGGGCGCGCCCGGCCTCCGAACAACGCGCGCTGCCGAGATTTGGGTATCCCCTCTACGGATACCGGACTCGCCGACTCCCGTCGGCAGGCCCTGCGCCACGTGCGCGAGGGCGGGGAAGCTTCTCAGGGTTGGCTAGGGGTCGGGCCTCAGGGTCGTATCAGGGTCCCGGTCCGGAACCGTGGGAGGCGTGGACCCGTTCTCAGGACAGAGAGCGGCATTAGCCGCGAAGGAGGCGACACATGTCGAAGAACGCGAAGATCGCCGCAGGGGGTGTGGCGGTCGGGCTCATCCTGCTGATCTGGCTGCCCTGGTGGGCCGCCTTCCTGATCGTGCTAGGAGTCCCGGCGGCCGCATATCTGGCGTTGGACCCCTCGCAGCGGCGCAGGCTGCGCCGCGTCACGCGCAAGGAGATCGGTCGCTGATCCGCCACCGACCGGTGACGCCTCCGCCCAGCGCGTCGGAGTCGACCACAGCACCGCTCGCGGGCCTGCCATTGGCTCCGTCCGCGAGCGGGGTTGTGCGCGCTGCTCCCCCTGGCTCCGTACGGCGGCGGCATGGAAGCCTGGGACGCTCACCCCACGAGGACCATGGCATGCGGGTATCGCGGGCCGGGGCCGCTCAGCTGGGGCGTACCGCCATCTTGTCCAGGGCGTCCAGGAGGCCGGGCAGCTCCGGACCGCGGCCGATGGGCAGGACTTCTCCGGGCTCCTCGTCGAGGAGGACGAAAGCGATGTCGTCGGTCCTGGCGACCAGGGACCAGCCCGGGCCGTCGGCGCGAAGGGTCCGCGCCTCGCTCGTGGCGAAGGCCGAGCGGACGCGGCCGAGCGGAGGTGGCGTGTCCACGTAGGAGCGGGCCTCCGCCAGGACCCGGCGGACACCGCTGAGTGCCTCGCCGTCGGTGCTCTCGGCCTGGTCCGGAGGATCCTGAGGGGTCTCTTCGGTGGTCGCGTCGCCGTCCGGCTTCACGAAATCCGCGTCGTCGATCTGCTCCCGCCAGGTCGCCCACTGCAGCGCGATCTCGTCGGCGCCGAGGCGCCGTTGAGCCGGACCCCAGATAGTGGTGTCCGGGGGGCGCAGTGGGGGTCGCTCCGTGAGCTCGGGCCCGGGGTCGTGCGGGGCCGGTACCCCCGGGGCCGCGACGGCGACTTCGAGGGGCCAGCCGGGCAGCGCGGAGACGACCGTGCGCTCGTCCGGCGACAGATCGTGCTCCATACCGCAGTCCCAGGAGGCGATGGCGACGGCGACGAGCGATACGTCGTCGATGACGACGGTCCATCGCGCGCCTTCGCCGTCCTGGCCGATCACGAGGCCGTACCCGTCGGCCAGGGGTGCCAGGTCGAGCGCCGCGCAGGCCGCCGGGTAGTCGTCCCCCAGCACACTGGGGAACTTCGCCGGGGTCAGCAGTACGGCCGTCAGCACATAAAGCGCGTCGTCGTCCCCGGCGGCGATGGCGTCATCGTCCGTCCCGGCCATCCCAGCCTCCCCATTGCCTGTGTCCGTCGGCGCACCCTAATGCGACCGGAAGGCGCTTGTCACGAGTGCCAAGCGCCGGTGGAGCTGCGGCTATCCGGGCGGACAGGGGCGAATCGACCGTCCGGGGCCCTCGCACCCGTCACACGGCGGGCAGTCCGAGCAGTGTCCGGGCCACCGTCTGCGGCGACTCGTCGCGCTCCCGGGCCAGGGCGATGACAGCCCGGCAGGCGAGCTCGTTCACGCCGAACGACAGGGCCTCCGGCGACACCCAGGCCGCGGCTTCTTCGAGCCGGTCCTGGTCGTCCTCCGCGCACGCCGACACGTACGCCGCAGCCGCCTCGAACAGGTTGTGCCGAGCCTTCACCGGCCGTCGTGTCGCGGGCTGTCCTTCCTCGGACGCCTCGGCCGTCTTCTTGCGCCATGCCTTGCGGAGTCTGCCGAATATTCCGGACATCTGGCCGCCTTCCCCCGTGACGACCCGAGGGGGTCGTCGCTCACCGGTCAACTAATGCTACTCAACGTGGAGTTGGAGCCTCGGCGGCAGAAGAGGGTCGGGCCGGTGAAGCGGTACGACCAGGCACCCTCCCGGGGTGACCCGCATGCACCTCACCCGTCTCCTTCGCCGCTCTCCTCGAGTTGGTCGATCGTGGCCCGCAGCCAGGCCAGCTCGGCCCGGCTGGTGGCCCGAGCGATGGTGAGGATGCCGCGCCGGAAGGGATCGTCCACCTCCTCGGCGCGCAGCGGTCTGTCACCTTCGTAGAAAAAGCTCGCGGGCTCCTCCAGGAAGGCCAGCCTGCGCCGCAGTACGACGGCCTGCGCCGCCGGGTCCTCCAGATGCCTGAGGAACGCGAGCACGGAGAACCAGCGGTTCTCGTCGGTGATATCGCGCCGTACCGGTTCCGCGAGCCGGTGGCGCAGCTCTCGTCTGCCCTCCTCGGTGAGTGTCAGGACGTGACGCGGGGCCGCGACGGATCCGGGCTGCGTCGCCCGGGCCAGCAGGCCTGCCTGCTCCAGTCGCTTGATCGCGGGATACAAGGTGCTCTCGGCCACCGGCTTCACGTGACCTGTCAGCGCGGTGATGCGTTTGCGCAGCTCATAGCCGTGCAGCGGCGTGTCGTACAGGAAGCCGAGGATGGCCAGCTCAAGCATGCCCACATTCTGTCGCACACTCGCTGTACATCGCTTCATCTATACATCGGATCCGATGTATTCTCCTGAAGGCGCGAAAGAACGCTGAAGCGGCGCAAGGGAGAGAGTGATGAAGCAGGCCGAGTTCGACGGCAAGGGAAGCCGGATCCGCTGGACGGAGACGGCGGGTTCCGAACCGGCGCGCGTGTACGTCCACGGGCTCGGGGCGGCGTCGACGGTCTACTTCGCGCACATCGCGGCCCGGCCCGAACTGGCGGGCCGCCGCACCCTGTTCGTCGATCTGCCCGGCCACGGCATCAGCGACAGGCCCGCCGACTTTGCCTACACACTGGAGGACCACGCCGACGCGCTGGCGGCCGTTCTGGACGCCGACGGCGTCACCGGGGCGGAGCTCGTCGCGCACAGCATGGGCGGCGCCGTCGCCATCGTGCTCGCCCACCGGCGGCCCGAGCTCGTCTCGAGGCTGGTTCTCGCGGAGGCCAACCTCGACCCGTACCCTCCGGGTACGACGGGCAGTAGCGGCATCACCTCGTACGAGGAGGCCGACTACGTCGAAAACGGCGGCCACGCGCGCGTGCTCGACAAGGCCGGCCCCTCCTGGGTGGCCACCATGCGCCTCGCCGACCCGCGCGCCCTGCACCGCACGGCGACCGGACTGGCGCGGGGCACGAAACCCACGATGCGCCACATGCTCCGGGACCTGGCGGTGGACCGCGTCTGTCTCCAGGGCGAGCTGAGCGGCGAACTCCCGGGCAGGGAGGGGCTGGAGGCCGCCGGAGTGCGCGTGGTGACCGTGACCGGTGCCGGGCACAACATCATGTTCGACAACCCCGATGCCTTTGTGGCGGAGGTCGCCGGAAGGGCCTGAGGCGTCAGGCGCGGCGTGCGGCCAGTGCGAGGAATCGGCTGTCCTCGTCCACGTACGACGTCATGTCCCAGCCGGAGCCGGCCAGCAGGGGGCGGAGGTTCGCCTCGTCGCGCAGGTCGTCCGGAGTGATCCGCCGGCCCTGGCGGGCCGCGAGCGCCGCCCGGCCGATCGGGTGGAAGAGTGCCAGAGTCCCGCCGGGCCGTACGACTCGTGCCAACTCCCGCAGGTTTTCCGCGGGGTTGGCCAAGTGGGCGATGAGGCCCGCCCCGAACACGGCGTCCAGCGACTCGGCGCGCAGCGGCAGCCCGGCGACATCCGCGAGCAGTAGCTGCCCCTCGCGGTCCCGTCCGGCCCGCACGGCGGCCTCCAGCATGGCTGGAGTCAGATCGGCCCCCAGGACCACTCCGGACGGCCCCACGGCCGCTCGCAATGGCGGCAGAGCCCGCCCGGTTCCGCAGCCCGCGTCGAGCACGCGGGCGCCCTCGCGCAGTCCCAGTTCGGCGACCGCTGCCGCGTACGCGGGGCCGTCGTCGGGGAACCGGGCGTCCCAGTCGGCCGCGCGTGCCCCGAAGAATTCCTGGACATGTGTGTGGTGGTCGCTCATGTTCCGCATGATCCCTCACCGACACGAAGTACGACCCGGCGCACACGTTCGAGCGGGACGCGATCGTTCAGTTGCACCTCCCCGTCATATTTCAACACCTTTCGAAATGCGCCCCCTTTGTGCGCCCCTGCCCGGACTAGCGTCCCTGAGCCATGGGACACCTGGACCACGCCACCTTCGGTTGGCTCACACCCGTGCTGTCGTACGCGATGGCCTGTATCGGCGCCGCCCTGGGGCTGCGCTGCACCGTCCGCGCGCTCGGTGCCACGGGGCGCTCGCGCCGTAACTGGCTCCTCACCGCGGCCTCGGCGATCGGCACCGGCATCTGGACGATGCACTTCGTGGCGATGCTGGGCTTCAGCGTCAGCGGTACGGAAATGCGCTACAACGTGCCGCTGACCATCGTCAGCCTGCTCGTCGCCATGGTCGTCGTCGGCGCGGGCGTCTTCGCCGTCGGCTACGGCCGCGACCGCGGTCGGGCCCTCGCCATCGGCGGGCTCACCACCGGCCTTGGCGTCGCGAGCATGCACTACCTGGGTATGGCCGCTCTGCGGCTGCACGGAGACGTGCACTACGACCCGGCCCTTGTCGGACTCTCTGTCGTGATCGCCGTGGTCGCCGCCACCGCGGCGCTGTGGGCGGCACTCAACATCAAGTCGCCGGTGGCGGTCGCCGTCGCCTCCCTCGTCATGGGAGGAGCCGTCAGCAGCATGCACTACACCGGAATGATCGCGGTGAGCGTGCGTGTCAGCCCCTCCGGCGAGGCCCTGCCCGGGGCCACGGCGATGCAGTTCATCTTCCCCCTCGCCGTCGGCCTCGGGTCCTATCTCTTCCTGACATCGGCGTTCGTCGCCCTGTCGCCGACGACCGGTGAGCGCGAGGCATCCGCGTCGGCCCAGCGACCGGTCGAGTCCATCGCCCGCTAACGGCGGCCCCCGGCCACGACAGGCCGGCAGGCACGAGCCGAAACCATCCGAGCGAGGAGGCCATGCGTACACCCCGTAGGACCCCCAAAACCGGCACCGAGCCGTCGCCCCAGCCCCCGGCGCGAGGCCGTCGCGCGCACGCGGGCCCGCCCGCCGACGAGCGCGCGGACGCCGACGAAACCGTCACTGACGCGCCGCCGGAAGCACCCCCACGCGCGGTCGGGTGGCGCATTCGTCCCCGCACAGTACGGGCCAAGATCGTCTGCCTGCTGATGGTGCCGGTCGTCTCCTTGCTCGCGCTGTGGGCGTACGCCACAGTGACGACCGCTCAGGACGTCGCACGGCTACGGCAGTTGCAGAGCGTGGACTCGACGGTCCGGGCACCGGTCGACGCCGCCGTAGCCGCGCTCCAGACCGAACGAGCGGCCGCCGTCCGGTACGCGACCGCCCCCGCCGCCGCGCAGGAGAACGACGTCAAGGAGCTGGCCAGGCGCACCGACCGCGCGGTCGCGAAGCTGCGGCTGGGCGAGCACAACACCGTGGCCGACGGCGCGGACCTGCCCGCCGGAGTGGCCGCGCGCCTCGACGCCTTCGTCACCGGAGCCGAGCGACTGCGATCCCTGCGCGCCGCCGTACTGGACCGCCGTACGGGCTGGGACGACACGTACAGGACCTACACCGAAACCATCACGACGGCCTACGCCGTGGACGGCGCGCTCACCGGCATCCAGGACGCCGAACTGGGCTCCGACGCGCGCGTGCTGCTCGAATTCTCCCGGGCGGGCGAGGCGCTCGCCCAGGAGGACGCGGTGCTGTCCAGCGCCCGGCTCGCCAGGACTCTCGACGGAGAGCGACTGCGGCTGTTCACGGGGGCCGTCGACACCCGCCGAACACTGACCGACGCGGCGGTGGCGGATCTGGGCGGGCCCGAACGAACCGCCTGGGACAACCTCGCGGAGGGGAGCGCGTACGAGAACGTGCGCGCCGTCGAGGACAAGGTGCTCGCGGCCCAAGGCGGCGGCAAAGCGATCGCCGCCGCGCCGGAAGCCGACTGGAGCGCCGCCCACGCGCGCGTGCAGAGCGCGATGCGGACCATCGAGGAGAACGCGGCCCGTGGTGTCGCGGACCGGGCCGACCCGTTCACACGCGGGGTGCTCACTCCGGCCGGCGCGGCCGTTCTGCTCGGGCTCGGCGCGGTTGCCGCGTCGCTCGTCATCTCGGTACGCATCGGACGCGGACTCGTCGTCGAGCTGGTGAGCCTGCGCAACAGTGCCCTTGAGATCGCGCGCCGCAAACTTCCGCAGGCCATGCGCAAACTGCGCGCGGGTGAGGAGATCGACGTCCGCGCCGAGGCCCCGCCCGGCCCACCCGCGGAGGACGAGGCCGGACAGGTCGCCGAGGCGCTGGGCACTGTGCACCGAGCCGCCCTTCGTGCCGCCGTCGAACGCGCCGAGCTCGCCGGCGGAATCTCCGGGGTCTTCGTCAATCTCGCCCGCCGCAGCCAGGTTCTCGTCCACCGTCAACTGAGCCTGCTGGACAGCATGGAGCGCAGGTCCGACGACCCGAACGAGCTGAGCGACCTCTTCCGGCTCGACCACCTCACCACCCGGATGCGGCGCCACGCGGAGAGCCTGATCATCCTCTCCGGGGCCGCGCCCGGCCGTGCCTGGCGGATGCCGGTCTCGCTGACGAACGTGGTCCGCGCGGCCGTGTCCGAAGTCGAGGACTACGCGCGCGTGGAGGTACGACAACTCCCCGAAGCGCCGGTGGTGGGTGGCGCGGTGGCCGACCTCACCCACCTCCTGGCGGAGATCGTCGAGAACGCCGCCCAGTTCTCGCCGCCGCACACCCGAGTCCGTGTCAGCGGCGAGCCCGTAGGCAACGGCTACGTCGTGGAGGTCGAGGACAGGGGCCTCGGCATGGGCAAGGAGACGCTCGCCGAGGCCAATCGGCGGATCGAGCAGTCCGAGGCGCTCGACCTCTTCGACAGCGACCGGCTCGGCCTCTTCGTCGTCAGCAGGCTTGCGGCCCGGCACGGCATCAAGGTGCACCTGCGGACCTCGCCCTACGGCGGCACCACCGCGGTCGTTCTGCTGCCCACCACCCTGCTGCACGGCGGCGCGGCGGAACGTTCCCCCCGCAGGACCGACACGGAGAGGCCCGCGGAACGCGAGTACGCGCGCGTGTCGGCCGCGCCGGAACCGGACTCCGTCCAGACATTCACCGAGCGGCCCGCACTGGTGCCCCCCATACCGACCGGTGTGGAAGCCCCGGTGAACGGTTCGCCCGAGAACCCACCCCCCGGAGTCACCACATTGCGGTTGCACCGGCCTCCGGAGGACCCCGAAGAGTCCGACGATCTCCCCCGGCGCGTGCGGCAGGCGAGTCTCGCGCCCCAGCTGCGCGAACAGCGCTCCGAAGAGCCGGTCGAAACGCCGGGTGGCGGGACCGACGACCAGCGAACCCCCGAACTCGTACGGGACCGCATGTCGGCCTACCGCGACGGCTGGGCGCGCGGTGGTGGCCGGTCGCCCGGCCTCCGTGCCACACCCGACCCCGAAGCGGGCAACGACAGCAGCGAAGGAGACCCCGCATGATCCAGGATCCGAACATGAGGGCCGCCCCGCAGTCCGGCGAACTCGACTGGCTGCTGGACGACCTGGTGCTGCGCGTGGCCGAGGTGCGGCACGCGGTGGTGCTGTCGAACGACGGACTCGCGGTGGGCGCGTCCACCGCGCTGCGCCGCGAGGACGCCGAACACCTCGCGGCCGTCGCCTCCGGATTCAACAGCCTGGCCAAGGGCGCCGGCCGGCACTTCGGTGCCGGGGGAGTACGGCAGACCATGGTCGAGATGGACGACGGCTTCCTGTTCGTGGCGGCCGCGGGCGACGGCTCATGCCTCGCTGTCCTCACCGCCGTGACAGCGGACATCGGCCTGGTGGCGTACGAGATGGCACTGCTGGTCAAGCGGGTCGGTGAGCACCTCTACACACCGGCGCGCGTCGGCGCGCAGCCGCCGGCATCCGGATGAACGAGGACGGTCGGTGCAGATGACCGAGGACATGTCGGGCGCCCTCCAGCAGGAGGGCAGCCAGTGGTACGACAACGAGGCCGGCCCCCTCGTCCGCCCCTACGCGATGACAGGCGGGCGCACCAAACCCGGCCCAACGGGCGTGCGCTTCGACCTGATCGCCCTTGTCACACTTGATGCGGGCGCACCCGGCGTCGACGACGACACCTCACTGGGACCGGAACACCGGGCCTTGATCGAGCTGTGCCGCATCGAGACACAGTCGGTGGCCGAACTCTCCGCCGACGCCGACCTGCCGGTGGGCGTGGTCAGGGTGCTTCTGGGCGATCTCCTGGAACTGGGCTGCGTCACGGTGAGCCGCCCCGTACCTCCCGCCCAACTGCCCGACGAGCGGATCCTCCGCGAGGTGATCGACGGACTGAGGGCGCTCTAGATGAACCAGGTAAGGACGAACGAAGTCGGCGACAAGCGAGTGGTCGATGAACCAAGAGGCCGTGCCTTGCACCCATTTGCTGGCACATCCGGGTACCGGATGAACGGTAGGCGTCCGCAACGGACAAATAGCGGTCGAATCCCTCGAAGGGGGACCGGGGTTGTCATGATGCTGACTTCGCGCACCCACACAGAGTTACCTACCCGGACCCCGAACGGACGTACCCACCGCGACCGTTGCCGGCACTCCCGAGAGAAGTGATCGATGGTCTCCGAGAACTCCGATGCCTCGGACGGTGAAATGACCGCCCTGGCGTTGAAGATACTTGTCGCCGGCGGATTCGGCGTGGGCAAGACCACCCTGGTGGGCGCGGTCAGCGAGATCAGGCCGCTGCGCACCGAGGAACTGCTGAGCGAGGCTGGACAGTCGGTGGACGACACCGACGGCGTGGACCAGAAGGTCACGACGACCGTCGCCATGGACTTCGGCCGGATCACCATCAGGTCCGGTCTCTCGCTCTACCTCTTCGGAACGCCCGGCCAGGACCGGTTCTGGTTCCTCTGGGACGAGCTCTCACAGGGAGCCCTCGGTGCCGTCGTCCTCGCGGACACCAGGCGGCTCGAGGACTGCTTCCCCGCAGTGGACTACTTCGAGCACCGGCACATCCCGTTCGTGGTGGCCGTCAACTGCTTCACGGGTGCCCGTTCCTACGGTGCTCAGGACGTGTCCCGTGCCCTCGATCTCGATCAGGGCACGCCTGTGGTGCTCTGCGACGCCCGTGACCGCGACTCCGGAAAGGAAGTGCTGATCCGTCTTGTCGAGTACGCCGGACGGGTGCACACCGCCCGGCTGCTCGACTCCGTCGGCTGAGACACGTCGCGGCCGCTCCGGGGGTTCTCGGCGCGGCCGCGGACGGATCGCGACTCTCAGTCGGCGACCGCGGCGTAGGCCAGAACCTTCGTGATCCTTACGCGTACGAGGAGTTCACCGGGAACCCCGTTGCGCTCCCCGAACTCCGCGGCACGCTCCTCGCCCATGTACCGGGCCCCGATCCGGGCGGCCCAGTGCCGTAGTTCGCCGAGATCCTCAGAGAGCTCGGCCCGCCCTTCGAGGACGACGAAGGCGAAGGGCGGCCGGTCGTCGTCCACGCACAACGCGACCCGCCCGTCCCGGGTCAGATTCCGTCCCTTGACGCTCTCCTTCGAGGTGTTGAAGAGCAGGTCGTCACCGTCCAGCAGAAACCAGATCGGTGTCACATGGGGTCCACCGTCGGCTCGGACGGTCGACAGTTTGCCGGTGCGGGTTCCGTGCGAGACGAACGCCCGCCATTGCTCATCGGTCATCTTCTGTGCCATGCGTCCATCCTCCTTGCCGGGGCAGCGCCTGTGGTGAAGGCTGGCTGGCCAGATCCTCCGGTCAGGCGGAGGGACACCACGGGGGGACCGGATCATGGCGCAGACGGGGCTCGGCTGGTTGCTGGACGACCTGACAGCACGCGTCGCACACGTACGGCACGTGTTGGTGCTCTCCAACGACGGGCTGGTGCGGGGCGCGAGTACGGCACTGCTTCGTGAGGACGCCGAGCATCTCGCAGCCGTCTCGTCTGGACTGCACAGCCTCGCCAAGGGCTCCGGACGCCACTTCGGTGCGGGCCAGGTACGTCAGACGATGATCGAGTTCGACTCCGCGGTGCTCTTCGTCACCGCGGCGGGTGCCGGCAGCTGTCTGTGTGTCCTCGCCGCGGCGGAGGCCGACATCGGCCAGGTCGCGTACGAGATGACCCTGCTGGTGAACCGTGTCGGCGAGCACCTCGGCGTGGACGAGCGACATCCGGAGAATGCCCCTGTCGAAGACCTCTGACCTGCGTATACGTCCTCCCGGCCGGAGTTATCCACAGGCTCGACGCGAGATCGGCCGAACCGGCTACGGTTTTTCCCGAAGCAAGCGCACGCCAGCGCGAGCAACTCGTACGACGGGGGAGAACCGCCATGTCCGGCAACACCATCACGGCCATCACACCAACCGCCACGTCCGCGGCCGGCACCTCTGTGTCCGCCACTCCTGCCTCGGCTCCGGCGGACACAGGGACACGCCGACCGTCCCTCACGCTCAGTCGTGCCGCGCGCGAACTCGATCTCAGGCGTGGTGAGTTCGACCTCGCCGTACACCTCGGATGCGTCCGGACCGTTCCCGACGAAGGGGGAGGCGGACGCCGTGTCCTGCGCACCGAGATCGACCGGGTGCGCTCCGAGGACGGCTATCCCGAGTCCCTGCGGGACCGCGTCAAAACCGTGGGCACGACCGAGGCAGCCGCCCTCATGGAAGTGACGACCGCCAGGTTCACGCGCCTCGCCCGGCTGGGACTGGTGGTTCCGGTGAGGTTCTACCTGAACCGCTACCGCGCGGTCGTGTGGCTGTATCTGGCCGAAGAACTGCGGCAGTTCGCGGCCGACAAGAACAATGCCAGGCTGCTGAGCGGCCGTACGCCCGAGGGACTCCGCGACCAGCTCGACGAAGGGCTGGACGTCCGTCCCCGCAACTGGCGGGGGCGACACCTGGGATTCCTGTTGCGGCAGAGCGAGGATCCCTGGGTGCGGGCTGCGATCGTGGCGTCCCTGCTCGACCCGGTCGACGTGGCCGAGATCGTCAAGGATCCTTACGAGCGCGCCTATGTGAACCGCCTCCGGCCCGAACGCGCCTCGCACGGCACACCCGACTCTCCCGCCGCGCAGACCGTCTCAAGGATCATGACGGCCGGCGATCCCGACGAGATCGGCTGGCTCCGGGCCGACCTGGGTCAGCTTCTCGCCGAAGCCCGCGATCTCCGGCCTGCTCCGCGCCCGGCGCCGAGGGCTTCGCAGCCGACCGACGCACGGCCGGCTCCTTCACCATCGATGGCCGCACAGCCGATGTCCTCCCGGCCGGGGCCGCTCGTCACGCCGGACCACCCCAAGCCCGAAGAGCCCAGGAAAGCCGAAGTGGCCGGGAAAACCGACGAGCCGGAGCGGCCGCGGAAGCTGCTCGGTTGGCTGCGTCGCAAGAACCCCTGATGGCCAGGGCAATTCCCTACAGAGCCCTGAAGAGCCCCTCCTGGACGACCGAGACGAGCAGGCGGCCCTGGAGATCGTAGATGCGTCCGCGGGCCAGCCCGCGCCCGCCCGTCGCGATCGGCGACTCCTGGTCGTACAGGAACCACTCGTCCGCGCGGAACGGCCGGTGGAACCACATGGCGTGATCCAGCGACGCCATGTCGAATCCTCGCGGACCCCACAGGGGTTCCACCGGAATGCGGACGGCGTCCAGCAGGGTCATGTCGCTTGCGTATGTCAGCGCGCAGGTGTGCACGAGCGGGTCATCGCCCAGCGGCCCGACAGCGCGCATCCACACCGCGCTGCGCGGCTCGGCGTCCTTGATCTCCTCGGGGGTCCAGCGGAGCCGGTCCACATAGCGGATGTCGAAGGGCTGGCGCCGCGCCATGCGCTCCAACGCTTCGGGGAGCGTGCCCAGATGCTCCTTGATCTCCTGGGCCAAGGTCGGCAGCGATTCCGGATCAGGGACCTCGCGGGCCGGCGGCAGCTGGTGCTCGAAGCTCCCTTCCTCAGGCTTGTGAAAGGAGGCGGTCAGATTGAAGATCGTGCGGCCCTGCTGCACACCGGTGACGCGACGGGTGGTGAACGACCGCCCGTCCCGGACCCGTTCGACCTGGTACACGATCGGCACGCCCGGGATTCCCGGACGCAGGAAGTACGCGTGCAGTGAGTGCACCGGCCGGTCGCGTTCCGTGGTGCGCCCGGCGGCTACCAACGCCTGGCCGGCCACCTGGCCGCCGAACACCCGCTGCAGAGATTCCTGCGGGCTGCGGCCACGGAAGATGTTGACCTCGATCTGCTCAAGGTCGAGCAGGTCGACAAGGCTCTCGGCTGGATTCGTCATGTGTGGGATTCTCCTGTGCTCACAACTGGCCGACGTCGGTGACCCGGACGACTGCGCGGCCCTCGGTATTGGAGGCCGCAAGATCGACCTCGGCGCTGATGCCCCAGTCATGATCGCCATTCGGGTCGGCGAAGGTCTGACGGACGCGCCACAGGCCGTTCTGCGGCTCCTCCACGATCGACAGCAGCTTGGGACCGCGGGCGTCGGGGCCGGTGCCGAGGTCCTCGTACTCGTCCCAGTACTTGTCCATGGCCTCGCCCCAGGCATCCGCGTCCCAGCCGGAGTCGGCATCCAGTTCGCCGAGCTCGTTCACATGGTCGAGGGCGGCGAGTTCGACGCGCCGGAACAGGGCGTTGCGGACGAGGACGCGGAAGGCGCGGGCGTTCGCGGTGACCGGCTTGACCTCGTCGGCCTTCTCCTGGGCCTCCTCGGCCGTCATCACCTCGGGGTTGGCGAGCTGCTCCCACTCGTCCAGGAGGCTGGAGTCGACCTGACGCACCATCTCGCCCAGCCAGGCGATCAGGTCCTCCAGGTCGTCGGACTTGAGGTCGTCCGGGACGGTGTGCTCAAGAGCCTTGTAGGCACTGGCGAGGTAGCGCAGGACGATGCCCTCGGTGCGGGCGAGTTCGTAGAAGGAGACGAACTCCGTGAAGGTCATCGCCCGTTCGTACATGTCACGGATGATGGACTTCGGCGACAGCGGATGGTCACCGACCCACGGGTGGCTCTTGCGGTAGACGTTGTAGGCGTGGAAGAGCAGCTCCTCCAGCGGTTTGGGGTACGTCACGTCCTGGAGCCGCTCCATGCGCTCCTCGTACTCGACGCCGTCCGCCTTCATCGCCCCCACGGCCTCGCCGCGCGCCTTGTTCTGCTGGGCCGCGAGGATCTGCCGCGGATCGTCCAGCGTGGACTCGACGACGGACACCATGTCCAGGGCGTACGAGGGGGATTCGGGCTCCAGGAGCTCGAACGCGGCGAGCGCGAAGGTCGACAGTGGCTGGTTGAGCGCGAAGTTCTGCTGCAGATCGACGGTGAGGCGCACGATGCGGCCGTCACCTTCTTCACCTTCGGCGGCCTGCTTGTCGAGCTTCTCGACGACGCCGCCGTCGAGGAGCGAGCGGTAGATGGCGATCGCCCGCCGGATGTGCCGCAGCTGCTGCCTGCGCGGCTCGTGGTTGTCCTCCAGCAGATGCCGCATCGCCTCGAAGGCGTTCCCGGGCCGGGCGATCACCGAAAGGAGCATCGTGTGGGTGACCCGGAACCTGGAGGTCAGCGGTTCGGGATCGGAGGAGATGAGCTTCTCGAAGGTGGTGTCCGTCCAGCCGACGAAGCCCTCGGGAGCCTTCTTGCGCACCACCTTACGGCGCTTCTTCGGGTCATCGCCGGCCTTGGCGAGCGACTTCTCGTTCTCGATGACGTGCTCGGGCGCCTGAGCGACGACGTAGCCCGCGGTGTCGTAGCCCGCGCGCCCGGCGCGGCCGGCGATCTGGTGGAACTCGCGGGCACGAAGGGTCCGGACCCGGGTGCCGTCGTACTTCGTCAGCGCCGTGAACAGCACGGTGCGAATGGGGACGTTGACGCCGACACCGAGGGTGTCCGTACCGCAGATGACCTTCAGGAGACCGGCCTGGGCCAGCTTCTCCACGAGCCGTCGGTACTTGGGCAGCATGCCCGCGTGATGCACGCCGATGCCGTGGCGTACGTAGCGGGAGAGGTTCTGGCCGAACTTGGTGGTGAAGCGGAAGTTGCCGATCAGGTCGGCGATCTTGTCCTTCTCCTCACGCGTGCACATGTTGATGCTCATCAGCGCCTGCGCCCGCTCCACGGCCTGGGCCTGGGTGAAGTGCACGATATAGACGGGAGCCTGCTTGGTCGCCAGCAGCTCGGTGAGGGTCTCCGTCAGCGGAGTCAGCACGTATTCGTAGGACAGCGGCACGGGCCGGGTCGCCGAGCGGACCACCGACGTGGGACGGCCGGTGCGCCGGGTGAGGTCCTTCTCGAACATCGAGACGTCGCCGAGCGTCGCCGACATCAGGATGAACTGCGCCTGGGGCAGTTCCAGGATCGGGATCTGCCACGCCCAGCCGCGGTCGCCCTCGGCGTAGAAGTGGAACTCGTCCATCACGACCTGGCCGACGTCGGCGTCCTTGCCGTCGCGCAGCGCGATGGAAGCCAGCACCTCGGCGGTGCAGCAGATGATGGGGGCGTCGGCGTTCACGGAGGCGTCGCCGGTCAGCATGCCGACGTTCTCGGTGCCGAACATCTTGCACAGCTCGAAGAACTTCTCCGAGACGAGCGCCTTGATCGGCGCCGTGTAGACGGTGACCTCGTCACGGGCGAGGGCAGCGAAGTGCGCGCCCGCGGCGATCATGCTCTTGCCCGAGCCGGTGGGCGTCGAGACGATCACGTTCGCACCGGAAACCACCTCGATCAGCGCCTCCTCCTGGTGGGGATAGAGGGTGAGACCGCGTTCCGCGACCCACGACTCGAAGGCTTCGTAGAGGGCGTCGGGGTCTGCGGTCTGCGGCAGCTGATCGATAAGGGTCACGCACCCATCTTGCCTGTGAACCCACTCGATGGGGGAATCGGATGCCGGTCCGAAGATCGTGAACGCTACGCTGTGCCGCCGACGAAGTGTCAGCGCACGCGGGCAACTGGACAGCGGCACAAGAGGAATGGGGCGGGGAACGGCCATGATGGGACCAGCACACTCACTGTCGGGAGCCGCGGCCTGGCTCGGCGTCGGAGCGGCTGTGGCCGCCGCCGGACATGCCATGCCCTGGCCGGTCCTTCTGGTCGGCGCGCTGATCTGCGCGGGTGCCGCGCTCGCCCCCGACCTGGACCACAAGGCGGCCACCATCTCGCGCGCCTTCGGGCCCCTGTCCAAATGGCTGTGCGAGGTCGTCGACAAACTCTCGTACGCCGTCTACAAGGGGACACGCAAGCCGGGCGACCCGCGCCGCTCCGGCGGTCATCGAACGCTGACGCACACCTGGCTGTGGGCGGTGTTCCTCGGCGTGGGCTCTTCGGCCGCCGCGATCACGGGGGGCCGCTGGGCGGTCCTGGCCATCCTGTTCGTGCACCTGGTGCTCGCCATCGAGGGCCTGCTCTGGCGGGCGACCCGCGGTTCCAGCGCCGACGTCCTGGTCTGGCTGCTGGCCGCGACCAGCGCCTGGATCCTCGCGGGAACGCTGGACAAGCCGGGCAACGGCGCGGACTGGCTGTTCACGGCGCCGGGCCAGGAGTACCTGTGGCTCGGGCTGCCGGTCGTCCTGGGCGCCCTGGTCCACGACATCGGGGACGCGCTGACGGTCTCGGGCTGCCCGATCCTGTGGCCGATCCCGGTCGGCCGCAAGCGCTGGTACCCGATCGGCCCGCCCAAGATGCTGCGCTTCCGGGCCGGCAGCTGGGTGGAGCTCAAGGTGCTGATGCCGGTGTTCATACTGCTGGGCGGGGTGGGGTGTGCGGCGGCGCTCGGGGTCTTCTGAGCCGGAGCCGTCGGGGGAGTGACCTCGGCCGGGACCTCCGGATAATTGGCGGCGCTCACTGATGCCATGTGATTTGCGCTCACTCCCAGGGGCGGGAGCGTCGCTGTCAGCTGTGCCGGACCTCCAGCCACCTTTGGGCTCCGCCGCGCGTGTCCGTGGTTGAGGCTGTTTCGCGATGTGGTCGGACCGTGAGGGCACGCTTCGTGGGGGATCGCGCCATCCGGAAGTGGCAGCGATCCAGGGTCGGGATCGAGTCCGTGTGGTACTCGGACGCCATGACGACGTTCATCGTGTCCGTGAAGCCGAACTGCGGATGTCGTCGCATCGTCACCAGTGCGGTCGAGAGGTACGGCTCGATCTCGGGCACCGCGTAACGCCGTACGGCGACGTGGTCGCGGATGTGAGCCACGGCCCAGTGAGCGGCCTCGGGGCCGATCCGCGTGGTCAGCAGATAGTCGCGTTCCGCCAGGACCAGTGGCGTGACCACAAGATGGGCCGCTGCGGCCACCGCCTTGCGGCACTCCGCATGTTTCTCGGTCATCTTCTGGTGGCGGCTGGGCGGAACCGAGGTGACGCGCGACTTGCTCGACCACGTGCTGGAACTCACGGCTCCGCGCAACGTGACGCTTCAGATCATGCCGCTGGACGCCGAGTTCCACGCGTGCCCGGACGGCCCTGTGCAGCTTCTGGAGACGCCAGAGCGTCGGCGGCTCGCGTACTCGGAAGGGCAGCAGAACGGCCGTCTGATCAGCGACGCAAAAGAGGTGAGCCTCCTCTATCAGTGCCATGACACACAGCGCTCGCAGGCCCTGAACCCCCAAGACTCGCGGGGCCTGTTGGAGCGAATGCGAGGAGAACTATGAGCACGACGGAACTCGCCTGGTTCAAGTCCAGCTACAGCGGCACCCAGGGCGACCGTTGCATTGAGGTCGCCGTCGCCGAACAGGCCGTCTGTGTACGGGACTCCAAGGATGTGGCACGCCCTCACTTCGGGGTCGGGTGTGAGGGATGGTCGCGGTTCGTGGGGTTCGTGGGCTCCGATTCGGGGGCCTGAGGCTGACCGGCCTCTCCCGGCGGTGACGCTGTGGCGTACGCCGCCGGGACGCATCGGCCTGCCGGGTGGATCAGTTGGCCAGAGCGACTCGCTCGACGTGGGCGACCTTGACTGAAGCGATGTCGGACGGGCTGTGGGCGCCTTCGAACTCGGCGTACTCGCTGAACTCTCCGGTGTCGGCATCGGTCTTGCCGGCGCCGAGGTGGGTCGCGCTGACGAACGACTGGCCGACGAAGTCGCCGTCCTCGTCGAAGCCGTTGACGATCACGGCGTAGTTGGCGGGTTCGTCGCCCTTGTTAGTGATCTTGTACACGAACTCGTAGGCCGTGCTGGTGTCGCAGTCGTTGTAGGTGAACTCGTCGGTGTCGTCGCATTCCTCACCCTCGTCGAGAAGGCTGTTCTCGCTCTCCGTGACCTTGCCGCCCGAAACCTCGACGTGGCTCATCGCGTCGTCATCACCATCAGCGAGGGCCCACCAGCTGATTCCTCCGCCAACGAGCAGGGCCGCGACAGCGACGATGGCTATGAGGGCGCGCCTGCGGGGGTGACCCTGGGGGCCTGCCGTGCCGGCCGGAGGAACGCTGGGCGGTGCCGTGGGGAATGAGGGCAGGGTGGCGGTTGCCAGGGTCGGGGCCTGGGCCGCAGGTGCGGTCTCGGGTCTGTCGGGTGTGTTGTCGGTCATGTGGTGACTCCTGTCAGGGCGAGGTGGGCCGTGGACTGGTACCGGCGAGCGTGCGGTCGGTTCGGATGGCGTGGCTGGTGCACTCGCTGCTGCGGCGGACGCCGGGCCTGTCAGTGCCGGCTGGCACGTGCCGTCGTCGGGTGGGGCGCGGGCGCCGGCACGTGCAGCAGCCCGCTCGCCGCGGCCACGCTGCGCAGCAGGTCGATCGGATGGTGATGCGGGATCTTGATCCCCGCCCGGCTGGTGAGGAGTGGGCCGCCATGGACCGGGTCGCGGGGCGGGATCCGGTGCGGGAGGTAGGCCTTGACCACGCTGCGGATCACCGCTGGGAGCCGCACGAGACGCTGGTGGCCGCCGGAATCGGACAGGCGCAGGGTCTCGGGGTCGCCGCCGATGTCATGGACGGTCGTGAGGTCGTCGAGGGTGATGCGCAGGATCTCGGCGGACCGAAGGCCCAGGCCGACCTGCAGATAGCCGCAGACGCGGTCCAGGCGGGGCTGGGGTGAGTCGGTCCGGCGGCGCTCGTCGAGGGTGGCCAGCAGGACCGCGGACTGCCAGGGGTCCAGACGGGACGGGGTGAGCTGCGCGGCACTGGTCAGCCGGGGGCCGCGCGCGGCCGGGTTGTACGGGAGCGCGTTCTGGCGTACGGCGTGGGCGTAGAAGGAACGAACTGCCGAGACGCGCTGCGCAGTTGACCTGTGGGGTGCTCCTGGCACGTGCGCCCACAGGGTGATGTGCTGAGCGGCGACTCTGTCCCACCCGAGGCCCTCTTCAGCGCAGTGGGCAAGCCAACGCGCGGCGGAACGACGGTAGTTCTCGCGAACGCGCGCTGGATAGGTGCTTGCCTCCAACCACTCCTGGAGCAACTCCCGAGGTTCCCACCCCGCCATCCGCACCTCCCTTTCCATCATCCCACTGGGGCGGTGCTCGCGTGCGCGATGTGCAGGACATAGCCGCATTGGATATGGGTACGCCTCATGCGTAGTGACTATGCCGAAGGCATTCACGCGATGGGATGACGCACCCCCTCGACCGCCCGCCTCGAAGATCCGGGGCTCATAGGGTCCGCCGGGGTTACCGCGCACGCGGTCACCGCCGCTTGCAGCTGACGATGGGGGTGTGCATGGGCCTGTCCTTCCGCCGGAACGACGACGCGACGACCGGACGCAACGAAGAAACGGGCTTCTCCGTGACGGACGCCGACGCGGAGGAGGTCAAGCGGCGTGTACGAGGACGCCGGCTGGGATTACGCGCCTCCGCCGCCTCCCGTACCACCTGGCTTCCATCGGTTCGGGCTGGCGCATGAGGCACTGGACGACGCTGGATTCACTGACGCGCGCTATGCGAGCCTGCGGGAGAATCCGCCCAGTGGGTGCGTACCCGCCGACTGGGGCTCCTTCGCCCTGGAGTGCGAACGGCCCGGCGCGACACTCCTCGACGCCGTGACGGACACCGTCGCCGAGATCCGTCGCGAGCATGGCCTGGCGATGAACAGCCTCGGTATCGAGAAGCCCGGCGAATGGTTGGACGTCGACAAGGACGGATATGCGGCGGAGATCGTGGCGCATCTGCTGCTGATGGCCGCTCACCGTGCCGCGCTGCTGGGCTACGGCCGTGACGACCTGACGCGTCTGCTCGACGCGGTGAGCGACGACGCAGGCGCGGAGTAGGGGGTCGGCGTCAGCGGGTGCGGGACAAGGGACCGCGGCAGGCCGTCACTCCCCGCCGGCCTGCTTCCCGGCGCCCCCGTACCGCCGCTCGAACTGAGCGATTCGCCCCTCCGAGTCCACTGTCCGCGCCTTCCCGGTGTAGAACGGATGGCTCTCCGAGGAGATCTCGACGTCCACGACGGGGTAGGTCTCGCCGTCGTCCCAGTCGATGGTCCTGTCGCTCGTCGCGGTGGAGCGGGTGAGGAAGGCGTAGCCGGCGGAGCGGTCGCGGAAGACGACGGGGTGGTAGTCGGGCTGCTTGTCCTGCTGCATGGTGGATGCTCCTTGCGGGGGAGTGGTGGGGCCCGGTCAGCCGTACGGCGAGTCCTCGTCGACGATGTGCATCGCGGCTTCCTCGGCGGAGGCCGCGGCGCCGTCGATCCCTACGTCCGTGGCGAAGAGCTCGCTCTCCTCGTCCTCGTGGGCTCCTTCGTCGGGAGCCACGAGACGCCCGGAGCGGAGCGTGCCCACCTCATTGTCCAGAGGTTCGCCGTCGCTGCTCTCCCAGTCGCCGATGCCGTCACCGCTGGGTGCGGCGATGTCGGGGACTTCTTCCGCGAGACGCTCGTCCAGGGTCTCGCCCTGGTGGCGTTCCGCGGCGGTCACCCCGGAGTGCTCCACGGCCCATGGCCGCTCCGGCGGGGACCAGCCCCGGTCGAGGGGGTCACCGACGCCGTCCGCGTCAAGGGTGTCCTCGGCGTCGAGCAGCCCCGCGTCGTCCTGCACCTCGGATCCGTCGGGCTGGTAGACGTCGTCTCCCCATCCGTCGGAGCTGTCCACGGCTACCTCCAGGTGATGCGGGCCGGGCCCGGTAGCGCCGCGCTCGACGGCGGGCGCGCGGGCCGCTGGACACAGGCGCCGTCCGGTGCGAACCGGGTGGTTTCCGGGGATTCCCCGGGCCGGTGTCCACGTCCAGCCTTCCACCCCCTTTCGGCACCGCGCAACGCCACACGGTCCGACCATGTGCGCCCATGGGCGTCCAAGGGCGCACACGGCCCGGCCCGGCCCGCTCGCTCACCCGTGCCAGGACCGCCACAGCGCCGCGTACGCACCGTCGGCGGCGACCAACTGGTCGTGGCCGCCGAGTTCGCTGATGCGGCCGTTCTCGACGACGGCGATGATGTCCGCGTCGTGAGCGGTGTGCAGCCGGTGGGCGATGGCGACCACGGTGCGGCCGTCGAGGACGCGGGCCAGGGAGCGTTCCAGGTGACGGGCCGCGCGCGGGTCCAGGAGCGAGGTCGCCTCGTCCAGGACCAGCGTGTGCGGATCGGCGAGCACCAGCCGGGCCAGCGCGATCTGCTGGGCCTGGGCCGGAGTCAGGGCCAGCCCGCCCGAGCCGACCTCGGTGTCCAGGCCGTCGTCCAGGGCCTGGGCCCAGCCGTCCGCGTCGACCGCGCCGAGTGCCGCCCACAGCTCGGCGTCGACGGCGCCCGTCCGGGCGAGCAGCAGGTTGTCGCGCAGGGAGCCCACGAAGACGTGGTGCTCCTGGTTGACCAGGGCCACGTGGGAGCGCACCTCCTCGGCGGGCATCCGCGACAGCTCAGCGCCGCCAAGAGTGATCCGGCCGTCCCGGGGTGCGTAGATCCCGGCGAGCAGCCGGCCCAGTGTGGACTTGCCCGCGCCGGACGGGCCCACCAGGGCGAGCCGGGTGCCGGGTGCGACCGCCAGGGAGACGTTCCGCAGGACGTCCACGCCTGCGCGGTAGCTGAAGTGCACCTGGTCCGCGTGCACGTCACGCCCGTCCGGAGCCACCCCGGGATCGCCCGCGGCGGGCTCGATGTCCCGGACACCGACCAGACGGGCCAGCGAGACCTGGGCGACCTGCAGCTCGTCGTACCAGCGCAGGATCAGTCCCACCGGGTCGACGAGCATCTGCGCGATGAGCGCGCCTGTCGTCAGCTGGCCCACGCTGATCCAGTCCTGGAGGACGAAGACCCCGCCGATCATCAGGACCGAGCAGAGGACGGTGACGTGGGTGATGTTGACGATGGGGAAGAGCACCGAGCGCAGGAAGAGCGTGTAGCGCTCCCAGGAGGTCCACTCCTTGACCCGGCGGTCCGACAGGTCGATGCGGCGCTTGCCCAGCCGGTGGGCCTCGATGGTGCGCCCGGCGTCCACGGTTTCGGCGAGGACTCCGGCCACGGCGGCGTAGCCGGCGGCCTCCGAGCGGTAGGCGGAGGGCGCGCGCTTGAAGTACCAGCGGCAGCCGACCACCAGGAGCGGTACGGCGATCAGCACGGCGGGGGCGAGCGGCGGCGCAGTCACCGCGAGTCCGCCCAGCAGCAGCGCAGCCCACACCACGCCGATGGCGAGCTGGGGCACGGCCTCGCGCATCGCGTTGGCGAGCCGGTCGATGTCCGTGGTGATGCGGGACAGCAGGTCGCCCGTTCCGGCCCGCTCCAGCACGCCGGGCGGCAGCCCCACCGACCGTACGAGGAAGTCCTCGCGCAGGTCGGCCAGCATCCGCTCGCCGAGCATGGCGCCGCGCAGCCGCACCTGGCGTACGAACACGGTCTGTACGACAAGGGCGAGAACGAACAGCGCGATCGTGCGCTCGAGATGGAGGTCACGCGCCTGGTCCGAGACCCCCTCGACGACCGAGCCCAGCAGGTAGGGCCCGGCCATCGAGGCCACGACGGCCACGGTGTTGACGGTGACGAGCAGCAGGAAGGCCCGGCGGTGCCGTTGGAACAGTTCGGCCACGTAGGCGCGTACGGTCGCGGGGGCGCCGACGGGCAGCGTGTTCGCCGTCGTCGGGGCCGCCGGATC
Source organism: Streptomyces sp. NPDC127595 (assembly GCF_042671685.1). Classification (NCBI taxonomy): domain Bacteria; kingdom Bacillati; phylum Actinomycetota; class Actinomycetes; order Kitasatosporales; family Streptomycetaceae; genus Streptomyces; species Streptomyces sp. NPDC127595. The sequence continues at coordinate 233,262 of NZ_JBHXWK010000002.1, forward strand.
GTACGCCGGTGGCGCCAGGCCGATCATGCGGTCTCCTCGATTTCTTCCAGTACGTCTTCGAGTACGTCTGCGTCGATCTCGTCCAGCGCGGCTTCCGCTTTGAGTACGGCCGCCAGTGCGCCGCCCGCCGGGGCCTCCTCGTCGGTCTCCCGGGTCACCACGGCCCGGTACCGCGGCTCGCTGTGCAGCAGCTCGCGGTGTACGCCGACCGCCGCGACCGAGCCTTCGTGCACCAGCACGACCCGGTCGGCGTGGTCCAGGAGCAGCGGCGAGGAGGTGAAGACCACGGTGGTGCGGCCGGTGCGCAGGGCGCGGACACCGTCGGCGATCCGTGCCTCGGTGTGCGAGTCGACGGCGGAGGTCGGCTCGTCGAGGACGAGCACCTCGGGGTCGGTGATCAGCGACCGGGCCAGCGCGAGACGCTGGCGCTGGCCGCCCGACAGGGAGCGGCCACGCTCGGTGACGTGGGCGTCCATCGGGTCCTCCGCGTCCAGCGACCCCTCGCCGAGCGCGTCCAGCACGTCACCGCACTGCGCGGCCGCCAGCGCGTCGGCGGCGCTCACCGCGCCCGACGAGGGCACGTCGAGCAGTTCGCGCAGCGAGCCGGACAACAGCACCGGGTCCTTGTCCTGGACGAGGACGGCGGTGCGGGCGGAGTCGAGAGGCAGTTCGTCCAGCGGTACTCCGCCGAGGAGCGCCGAGGTGCCCTCGACCCCGGGATGTCCGCCCAGCCGCTCGGCGAGCAGTCCCGCCGCGTCCGGGTCGCCGCACACCACCGCGGTGAGTCGCCCGGCGGGCGCGAGCAGCCCGGTCGCGGGGTCGTACAGATCCCCGGCAGGCACCTCTGCCGATCGTGACCCGGCGCTGTCCATGGCGCGTTCGAGAGCCAGCACCCGGGCGGCTCGCTTGGCGGACGGGCGTGAGAAGGAGTACGCCATGGCGATCTCCTCGAAGTGCCGCAGCGGGTAGCTGAGCAGCATGACAGCGCTGTACACGGTGACCAGTTCGCCGACCGTGATCCGGCCGTCGCGGGCCAGACCCACGCCGTGCCAGATGACGGTGATCAGCAGCAGACCGGGCAGCAGCACCTGGATCGCCGAGATCAGCGACCACATCCGGGCACTGCGTACGGCCGCGTGGCGGACTTCCTGGGAGGCGCGGCGGTAGCGGTCGAGGAAGAGTTCCTCGCCGCCGATGCCGCGCAGTACCCGCAGGCCCGCGACGGTGTCGGAGGCCAGCTCGGTGGCACGGCCGGCCTTCTCGCGCTGGAAGTCGGCGCGCCGGGTGGCGCGGGGGAGCAGCGGCAGCACGGCGAGCGCCAGGACGGGCACGCCCACGGCGACTAGCACGCCCAGTGCCGGCTGGTAGACGACCAGACCGACGCAGACCAGCACGACGGTGAGTGCCGCCGCCGTGAACCGGGAGACCGCCTCCACGAACCAGCCGATCTTCTCGACGTCACCGGTGGAGACCGCGACGACCTCGCCGGCCGCGACCCGGCGGGTGAGCGCGGAGCCGAGCTGGGCGGTCTTGCGGGCCAGCAGTTGCTGGACACGTGCGGCGGCCATGATCCAGTTGGTGACCGCCGCGCGGTGCAGCATGGTCTCGCCCAGCGCGATGCCCACGCCGCACAGCACCATCACTCCGCCGGTAAGGGCCAGCCGGGTACCCGAGCGGTCGACGACGGCCTGGACGGCGAGGCCCACGCAGAACGGCAGCGCGCAGACCGACACGAAGTGCAGCAGTCCCCAGGCGAGGGCCTTGAACTGCCCGCCGAGCTGGTTCCGGCCGAGCCACCACAGGAAACGGGGACCCGAGCGCGCGTCGGGCACCCCGGGGTCGGGGTACGGAAGGTCTTGAATCTGCATGACGTCCCAGTGGCTCGTGTCAGAGGTGGAGGAACCGTGGAGTCGCAGTCGATCGACCGCGGAGCTCGGCAACTGTCGGCAACAAACCGTGAAAGGTTCGCGTCGTAGCGTGGTCGAAAGCAAACGATTTTCCGCCCCAGGGCAAGGAATCGGCCGCAGCCTTCTGCCGTACACCGGAACGGCGTCGCACTGCCGTGGTGACGGCTGACAAGACGGACCTGAGGGTCCCGGCGAGGCGGGTGTGAAGGGAGGGGCCATTGCGGCAGGCGCCAACTCCCCGTAGAACACCGCCCATGAGAAGACGGATCATCATGTCCATGCTTTCCGGAGTGACCCTCCTGGCGAGCACGCTCCTGGGAGCGAGCCCGGCGTCCGCCGCCCAGTCCGCCGACCCGCCCGCCGAGTTCGGCACCGACTGGCACGACCCGCTGACCGCGGCCCCGCCCGTCAGCAAGCCCGACACGCGGTCATGTGAAGTCACCGTCGCCCAGGCGCAGTTCAAGGACTTCACACCGTACGAGGGCAGCTACGCACCGCCCGGCGACTGCGGTGACCGCTGGAGCAAGGTCGTGCTGCGGCTCGACGGCAACGTCAAGGGACGGCAGTACGACCGTCTCGGCTACCTGCACATCGGCGGCGTCGAGGTCTTCCGTACGTCGACTCCCCAGCCCTCGCCCGACGGCATCGAGTGGTCGGTCGAGAAGGACGTCACGCGGTACAGCGACACCCTGCGCGCGGCACAGCCCGTCGAGATGCTTATCGGCAACGTCGTCGACGGCACATACACCGGCATCATCGACGTCAAGGTCACGCTGACCTTCTACGCCGCCGAGGGCACCGCCAAGCAGAGCGCAGCCGCGACGCCCGACCGCGTCCTCACCCTCCAGGACGGCGCCCTCACCACGCCGCGCAACAGCGAGCGCATCGTCGCCGAGGTGTACGCGACCGGGTCAGGCGGCGGCTGCGAGGAGTACTGGTATCTGACGGTGCCCGCATCCGCGCCGTACTCCTGCGAGGCCGACAACGGCCCCTACCGGGAAGTGCAGATCAAGGTCGACGGCCAACTCGCCGGTATCGCAGAGCCGTTCCCGACCGTGTGGACGGGCGGCTGGTCCAACCCCTTCCTCTGGTACGTGATTCCGGGGCCGCGCGCTTTTGACATCAAGCCCATCGAGTACGACCTGACGCCGTTCGCGGGACTCCTCAACGACGGCCGCCCGCACCGGATCGACGTCTCCGTCGTGGGTGTCCCCGAGGGGCAGACCGGCTGGAGCGCCCCGGTCAACGTGCTTGTCTGGCAGGACGCGAAGAAGGAGCACGTGAGCGGTGCGCTGACGGAGGTCAAGGCGGGCACCCTCGCCAACTCCTCGACGTACACACCCGGTTCGGAACACCGGCTGGACACCGAAGGCAGCCACCGGCTGACGGTGGCCGGGTACGTGGACACCTCGCACGGCCGGGTGAAGACCACGGTGAGCCGCAAGCTGGCGAACACCTCCGTGCACCGCTGGACCGATGGTGAGAACACGGACGGGCTCACGGCCACCTGGACCGACGACGAGATGGTCACCGTCGACGGTCGGGGGCCGGCCACCGTGACCCGCACGCAGCGGACGTACACGATGGACGGAACCACCACGCTGGGCGCGGACGACCGGCTGCGCACCGTCCTGACGCTCGGCGACCGGGCGGCGGTCGACGAGAAGCGCGGCGGGCGGCGCACCTCGTGGTCACGGCTCGACGACACCTACGCGGGCGACACGACGTATACGGCGAACGTGCCGCGCGACCAGCGCCACGCGGTCGGTTCGACGAGTGAGCGCTACCGGCTGTACGGCTCGGCCGGGTGCCACGACCGTGCCCTGGCCACCGTGCAGGGCGTACTGACCGAGGACCGCAGCGGCTGCTGAGGCGGCAGCGGTCCCCGGGGAGGCCTCCGTGGCACGTCCATGATTTACCTGGACGTGACACGGAGGTCTCCGGTGGAATCAATCACTCCTCAATAGTGATCACCGCGGAAGCACCTTTCCGCATACCAGAAGTCTGCTCGGAGGAGTGCCCGTGCCGCCGTCTGTACCGTCCCCGCGACGCGTCGCACACATACTGCGTACCTCACTGTTCGCGCAGGTCGCCTGCGCGCTGGTGCTCGGAATCATCGTCGGAAAGCTGTGGCCGGGGACGGCCGCGGAACTCCAGCCGCTCGGCGACGGTTTCACCCGGCTCATCAAGACGATCATCTCGCCGCTGGTGTTCTGCGTGGTCGTCGTCGGCATCGCGAAGGCCGGTGATCTCAAGGCGTTCGGCCGGATCGGTCTCAAGGCGCTGATCTGGTTCGAGGTCGCGAGCACGGCCGCCCTGGTCATCGGTCTCGTCGCCGCCAACGTCGTTCAGCCGGGCTCGGGCATGAATGTCGACCCGTCCACGCTCGACACCTCGGCGGTCGACGCGAAGACCGGTGGCGGTTCACTGCCGTCGACGACGGATTTCGTCCTCAACGCGCTTCCCACCAGTTTCATCGGCGCCTTCGCGGAGAACGAACTCCTCCAAGTCCTCATCCTGGCCTGCCTGGTGGGCGCCGCGCTGCTGCACCTGGGGCACACCAGGGTGCCGCAGGTACTGCCCGCCATCGAGCAGGCCCAGGAGATCATCTTCGCGGTCGTCGGCTTCATCATGCGGCTCGCCCCGATCGCGGTGTTCGGCGCGATGGCCGTCCTCATCGGCCAGTACGGGCTCGGCGTGATCGAGACGTACGCCAAGCTGATCATCCTGTGCTACGCGGCCGCCGCACTCTTCGTCGCGCTGCTCGGTGTCGCGCTCAAGGCGGTCACCGGGCTCAGCCTCTGGAAGTTTGTCCGGTACATCCGTGAGGAGCTCCTCCTCGCGCTCGGCACCGCCTCCACCGAGTCGGTCATGCCGCGGGTGATGCAGAAGCTGCGCCGGGCCGGCGCCCGTGACGACGCCGTGGGTCTGGTGCTGCCGACGGGCTACTCCTTCAACCTCGACGGCGCCTCGCTCTACCTGTCCATCGGCACGCTGTTCATCGCGCAGGCCGTGGGCGTGGACCTGAGCCTGGGCCAGCAGATCACCGTGATCCTCGTGCTCATGCTGACCAGCAAGGGCATGGCGGGCATTCCCGGTTCGGCCTTCCTCGCGCTGTCCGCGACAGCGTCCTCCCTTGGGGCCATCCCGGCCGGCGCCGTCGCCCTGCTCCTGGGTGTCGACCGCATCATGGACTCGATGCGCGTCGTGACGAACCTGCTCGGCAACTGCGTCGCGGTATTCGCCGTGTCCCGCTGGGAGGGCGCGCTGGACGCGGACCGGGCGAGGAAGGTGCTGGACGGGGAGATCGTGTTCGGGGAGGAAGGCGAGGCGGAGGACCCGGAGAACCCGGCGACGCCGGTACAGGAGCCTCAGTTGGCCGAGATCGACGTACCGGCACAGGCCGCCAGGGTCGATGTACCGGCACAGGCCGGCGGGGTCGACGTACCTGAACAGGCGGCGGAGGCAGACGCACCCGCTCCGACGGCCAAGGAGCCCGCAGCCGAGGTCAGTTGACCGAAACAGGCAGCCAACACGGGCCGCGTTGCCGACTTCAGTAGTACGGAGTCGGCAACGCGGCCCGATCCGTGTGTGGCACCACCGCGTGGTGTCGGGGGGACCTCAGCAGCCATGCCCCCGTGCCGGCACCCCGTCCACCAGTGTGTTCAGCAGTCCGCCGAGCACCTCGCGCTGGTCGTCCGTCAGGGGAGCGAGGATCTCGTCCGCGGCTGATCGACGCGCGGCGCGCAGCTCGCCCAGTGCCTTGCGGCCCTCGTCCGTGACCTCGATGCGGATCACCCGCCGGTTGCTGGGATCGGGGACCCGGCGCACCATGCCGCTCGCCTCCAGACCGTCGACCAGAGTGGTCACGGCGCGGGGCACCACCTCCAGGCGCTCGGCCAGATCGGCCATGCGGGGCGGTGAGCCGTAGTGCGCGAGCGTGCGCAGCAGGCGGGACTGGGCCGGTGTGATGCCCAGCTCGCGATGCTCCAGATGGCGCTTCTGGATGCGGTGCACTCGGCGCGTCAGCCGCAGGAGCTGCTCGGCGAGCAAGCCGTCGACATCGGGGGTGGTCATGCGGGAACAATATCAGGACCTTGTTCATTGTGAGTATAGGTAACAGTGAGCTATGCTCCGCCGAGCATCGCGAATTTTCCGCAAGTCTTGATCGGTGCTCACTGCCACTGCTCGCTGATCACCACAATTCATCGTCGTCTCACCTCCCGTAGGAGCCCATGCGTCCCGACCGACCCACCTGGACCCCGTCACCTGCTGACGAAGAACCGTTGCGCGCTGACGGCGACCGGCCACGTGCCGGCAGAGACCGACCGCGCTTCGACAAGGAGCAGCCGCGGCAGGTGCGGCGCATTCTGAAGCTGTTCCGGCCCTATCGGGGCCGTCTCGGGATCGTCGGCCTGCTGGTCGGTGCCGCGTCCCTCGTCTCCGTCGCCACGCCCTTCCTGCTGAAGGAAATCCTGGACGTGGCGATCCCGCAGGGCCGCACCGGTCTGCTGAGTCTGCTCGCGCTCGGCATGATCCTCAGCGCGGTCGTCACCAGCATCTTCGGCGTACTGCAGACCCTGATCTCCACGACCGTCGGCCAGCGCGTCATGCACGACCTGCGCACCGCCGTCTACGGCCGGCTCCAGCACATGTCGCTCGCCTTCTTCACCCGGACCCGCACCGGCGAGGTCCAGTCCCGCATCGCCAACGACATCGGCGGCATGCAGGCGACCGTCACCTCCACCGCCACCTCGCTGGTCTCCAACCTCACCAGCGTCGTCGCCACGATCGTGGCGATGCTCGCGCTGGACTGGCGGCTCACCGCCGTCTCGCTGCTCCTGCTGCCGGTCTTCGTCTGGATAAGCCGCCGGGTCGGCCGCGAGCGCAAGAAGATCGCCACGGAGCGCCAGAAACAGATGGCCACGATGGCCGCCACCGTCACCGAGTCCCTCTCCGTCAGCGGCATCCTGCTCGGCCGCACCATGGGCCGTGCCGACTCCCTCACGAAGTCCTTCGGAGACGAATCCGAGCGCCTTGTCGACCTCGAGGTGAGGTCGAACATGGCGGGCCGCTGGCGTATGGCCGTCATCACCATCGTCATGGCCGCCATGCCCGCCGTCATCTACTGGACCGCCGGCATCGCCTTCCAGCTCGGCGGTCCGACCGTGTCGATCGGCACACTCGTCGCCTTCGTCTCGCTCCAGCAGGGCCTCTTCCGCCCGACGGTCAGCCTGCTGTCCACCGGTGTGCAGATCCAGACCTCGCTCGCGCTCTTCCAGCGCATCTTCGAGTACCTCGACCTCCCCATAGACATCACCGAGCCGGACAACCCCGTCCACCTCGACCGGGTCAAGGGCGAGATCCGCTTCGAGGATGTCGAGTTCCGCTACGACGACAGAAGCGGCCCGATCCTCGACGGCATCGACATCACCGTCCCCGCGGGCGGCAGTCTCGCCGTCGTCGGCCCGACCGGTGCCGGCAAGTCCACGCTCAGCTACCTGGTACCGCGGCTGTACGACGTCACGGGCGGGCGGGTCACACTCGACGGGGTTGATGTCCGCGACCTGGGCTTCGACACGCTCGCGCGCGCGGTCGGCGTCGTCTCCCAGGAGACGTACCTCTTCCACGCCTCGGTTGCCGAAAACCTGCGCTTCGCCAAGCCGGACGCCACCGACGAGGAGTTGCGGGCGGCGGCGCAGGCGGCCCAGATCCACGACCACATCGCGTCCCTGCCGGACGGGTACGACACGGTCGTGGGCGAGCGCGGCCACCGGTTCTCGGGTGGCGAGAAGCAGCGCCTCGCGATCGCCCGCACCATCCTGCGGGACCCGCCGGTGCTCATCCTCGACGAGGCGACCAGTGCCCTGGACACCCGTACGGAGCACGCCGTGCAGGAGGCCATCGACGCGCTGTCGGCCAACCGGACCACGCTCACCATCGCGCACCGGCTGTCCACCATTCGGGGGGCCGACCAGATCGTGGTCCTCGACGCCGGTCACGCGGTCGAACGGGGCACGCACGAGGAGCTGTTGGAGCAGAACGGGCGCTATGCCGCCCTCGTCCACCGGGACGCCCAACTGGAGCCTACAAGATGACGATATGTCGGGTTTATATGCATTAACGGGTTACCGTTCCCGCATGCAGATGAACACTCCGCCACGGAAGATGATTCGACTGACGCGCCGGGGCCGGGGCGCCCTTATCGCGACCGGAGCTGTCGTGGCGGCCACCGCCGTGGCGGTGCCGCTGCTGCGCATGGGAGGCGAGGAAGCGCCGCCCGCGGCCCTCGTGATCCCGGAGGGCTGGCGCTCGGGCCAGATCTACGACGCCGTCGACAAGGTTCTCCGGATCCCGCCGGGCACCGCCAAGAAGTCGCTCGGGAAGGCCAACCTGAAGCTGCCGAACGACGCGGAGGGCAACCCGGAGGGATACCTCTTCCCTGCGACGTATCCGATCGACAAGAAGTCGACTCCGGAGTCACTGCTGACCTTCATGGTCAGCACAGCGAACGAGAAGTTCAACAAGGCTCCGATCGCGGCCGGGTCGCAGCGCAACGCGATGAACGTCTATCAGGCGGTTACCATCGCGAGCATTGTCCAGGCCGAGGCGGCGACCAAGGAGGACATGGGGAAGGTGGCCCGGGTCATCTTCAACCGCCTGGAGAGGGGCATGCCGCTGCAGATGGACTCCACCATCAACTACGCGCTGAACCGTTCCACCCTGGACACGAGCCAGAACGACACGAAGATCAGCAGCCCCTACAACTCGTATCAGCGCATGGGTCTGCCGCCGACCCCGATCGCAAACCCCGGCGAGGAGGCGATGCGCGCGGCGATCTCTCCGACACCGGGTGACTGGCTGTACTTCGTCACGGTCAAGCCGGGCGACACGCGCTTCACGGCCAGCTACGAGGAGCACTTGAAGAACGTCGCCGAGTTCAACCAGAACCGGAAGAGCTCCTCGACCTCCCCGAGTCCGACCCACTGAGCCGTCGTAAGGGGCATCAGGCGGCGACCGGGGCTCCCGCCAGCAGCCGCCTGATGTCCCGGACCGCGGCGCGGCCGGCCCGGTTGGCGCCGATGGTGCTTGCCGAGGGGCCGTACCCGACGAGGTGGATTCGCGGATCGGCGACCGCACGCGTCCCCTCGACACGGATGCCGCCGCCCGGCTCGCGCAGTCGCAGGGGTGCCAGATGGTCGATGACAGGCCGGAAGCCGGTCGCCCAAAGGATGACATCGGCGTCCACGTGACGCCCGTCGTCCCACGCGACACCGTCCGGAGCGATCCGGTCGAACATCGGCTGCCGGTCCAGGACTCCGTCCTGCAGAGCCTGCCGGATCGCGTCGTTCAGCGGGAGTCCGGTCACCGAGACGACGCTCATCGGCGGCAGCCCCTGACGGACCCGCTCCTCGACCAGTGCCACGGCCTCCCGGCCGAACTCCTCGGTGAAGGGCCCCTCACGGAAGACGGGCGGACGGCGCGTCACCCAGGTGGTTCCGGCCGCGTACGGGGCGATCTCCATCAGATGCTGCGTGCCGGACGCGCCGCCGCCCACGACGATCACCCGCAGTCCGGCGAACTCCTGGGGACCGGGGTACTGCGCCGTGTGCAACTGCCGCCCGCGAAAGGTCTCCTGACCGGGATAGCGAGGCCAGAACGGCCTGTCCCAGGTGCCCGTGGCGTTGATCAGCGCGCGGGCCGACCAGTTCCCGGCCGAGGTTTCCACGAGCAGCCGGTTCCGCGAGCCCTCGCGCACGGCGCGTACGTCGACCGGGCGGCGTACCCGCAGGCCGAAGGCGTGCTCGTAGGCGTCGAAGTACTCCGCGATGACCTCGGCCGACGGGCGTGCCGGGTCCGCCTCCGTCAATTCCATGCCGGGCAGGGAGTGCATCCCGTGCACCTTGCCGTACGTCAGCGAGGGCCAGCGGAACTGCCAGGCGCCGCCCGGACGCGGGGCGTGGTCGAGGGTCACGAAGTCCCGCCCGGGCTCGAAGCCGGTGCGTCGCAGGTGGTAGGCGCTGGACAGGCCGGCCTGCCCGGCGCCGACCACCACGACGTCGATATCCGTGGCGTCCGTGATGTCCCGGGCATACATGGCATCCGTGATGTCCGTGGCATCCGTGCCGGCCTCGGCGTCGACTTCGCGTGCTGGTACCCCGGTGTCGTTCACGCTCCTACTAACCGGACCGGGGTCCGGGATCTTCCCGGCGGACCCAGTGACGGCTACGACTCTGTGGCGGGGGCCAGTCGCAGTCGTGGACGGCCGCAGGTCCCTGTCGAAGCAGGTGCGAGACCGGCGTATGAGCGAGGATTGCGGCATGTCCGATGCCTTCACCACCCGAGTCCTGAACGTCGCCACCGGTTCCTCGGAGACGGTCGTCGACCTCACCCGCGACTGCGAGGCCTTCCTCAGGGAGGCGGCAGCCGGCCGCGACGGCCTTCTGAACGTCTTCGTGCCCCACGCGACCGCCGGCATCGCGATCATCGAAACCGGCGCCGGCAGCGACGACGATCTCCTCGCGGCCCTGCACTCCCTGCTCCCCGCGGACGACCGCTGGCAACACCGCCACGGCAGCCCTGGCCACGGTCGAGACCACGTACTCCCCGCCCTCGTCCCACCCCACGCGACGCTGCCCGTGGTGGGCGGGAGGCTGGAGCTGGGGACGTGGCAGTCGGTGTGTCTGGTGGACATCAATCGCGACAATCCGGACAGGTTGGTTCGGCTGTCGTTCCTTGGGTGAGACGTGGTGTCACGACCGACCGCGGACGGATGCTCGACACGGCCAACGGCCGAGCAGCGCGTCGCCTGCTGCGCCGCTCCGGCGAATCGCCACAGCTGGGAAGCGATTCGGTGTCAGGCGGCTGAGCGATGTCCGGATCACACCAGTCGCTTTCAACTTGTTTGGTGTCAGGCGGAGTTGACGCCCGGCGTGCGGGTGGCTTTGGGCTCTGCTCGGGCCGGGAACTGGCCGCGAACTTGCGTTCAAGGGTCTGCCGTGGAGGTGTCGACGGATTGTGCGGTCCTTGGCGAGGAAGTGTCCTGGACGCGCCAGGGATCATGCGGCCCCGGCAGGCACCAGATGTCGTGAACGTCGATCACGGCTCCACGGCTCCATGGCCAGGGCCACGATGGTCCCACCAGGGCCGACTACGTGGCGTCAGCGCGGAGTGATCGCCGCTTCGGCCGCCGTCTTGATCCGGGAGCCGAAGCCGTCGGCGTCCTTGCGCGCGGCGGCGAGTGCGACGCCGACGAGGAGCTTGCCCAGCCCGTGGCCTTCGAGGACGTTGAAGATACGGACTCGGGTTCTGCCGTCGGCCAGCGGCTCCAAGTCGTAGCCGCCCTCGCGTGCCGTCACGGTGTTCTTCGACTCCTCGGCCCAGCGGATCTTGACCGGGGCTTCGAGCGCGGTGATGCGGAACTCCCTGCCGGTCTTCATCCCGGCGTCCTTGACGGTGCTCCGGAAGATGGTGCCCACGCTGGTCGGGGCGTCGGGGGTCCGCTCGATCTTGAGTACGCGGGGGCTGAACTGTGGGTCGTTACGTCCGTCGGCGAGGTAGGCGAACACCTCCTCGACGGGCCGATCGACCTCGACCGTCGCTTCGAACTGTCCTGACATGGGGACTCCTGATGCGTCGAGCCGCAACGCCGCGGGCCCCCTCCGGCAGACGGCCGTTGGATCTTCGGACCGGGTGATCTCGGGGCCGCGAGGGGAGCTTCCTTCGCACGCGCGCGAAGGAACGCGAGGGCCGCGCCGTACCGCCCGTCCTGTCGTAGCGGCACAGCGACCCTACGGGACCGCCGCGCTTCTCGCGCGGCGAGCGACGCGACCAGTCATGAACCTCGACCACCCGGCCATGAACCTCGACGGCACGGTGTGGGCCCCGCCTGGGCCTCGGCGCCCCCGCCAATCCCTGTCCGTCGAGGAACCCGGCACCCGGCGCGATTGTCACAGTCCGCCCCGATGCCCGCACGGACGTCATTTTCATTGACACCGAGGCATCGGCGAAGGTACATACCAATCACCCATGAGAGAGCGCTCTCAGAACCCTTAGGAACCTACTGCGCGCTCACTCAGGACTGCCAGGCAGCACGTCAGGATCCACAGGACCCCGCCCTGTTGAGGAGACACCATGCCGAGCAACCCCACGTGGCCGGCGCATCGGCAGCCGACCCCGCACAAGCCAAGACCCCCGCTTGTCATAGCGACGTTGGTCGCCCTACTCGCGGCTCTCCTGGTCTCCGTGGCCCAACCCCAGGCCCACGCGGTCGACACCCTGCTCTCGCAGGGGAAGCCGGCCACCGCCTCGTCCACCGAGGCGGCGGGAACCCCCGCCTCGGCCGCCGTGGACGGCTCCACCACCACACGATGGTCCAGCGCCTTCAGCAACCCGCAGTGGCTTCAGGTGGATCTCGGTGCCACGGCGCAGATCAGCCAGGTGGTCCTCAACTGGGAGGCCGCCTACGGGACCGCCTTCCAGATCCAGACCTCCGCCAACGGCACCACATGGACCTCGATCTACTCCACCACCACCGGCACGGGTGGCGTGCAGACGCTCAACGTCACCGGCTCGGGACGGTACGTCCGCATGTACGGCACCGCGCGGGCCACCCCGTACGGCTTCTCGCTCTGGGAGTTCCAGGTCTACGGCACCGGCGGAACGACGCCCCCGCCGGACTCCTTCTGGGGTGACACGAGCGCCATCCCGAACCCCCAGAACGCGGTCACGGTGGCGATCCTCAACCGGACCAACGGCGCCTACCCGGACAGCCAGGTGTACTGGAGCTACAACGGCCAGACGCACTCCATCGCCGAGCAGCGCTACTTCGACATGCCCGCCAACTCGGCCGGCCGGATGTACTTCTACGTCGGCTCACCGACCAGCCAGTACTACGACTTCATCGAATTCACCGTCGGCGGCGGCGTGTTCAACGGCAACACCACCCGCGTGGACGCCTACGGCCTGCCCCTCGCGATGCGACTGCACTCCTATGACGGCTACGACGTCCAGGTCGGGGAGACCCAGGCCTTCTTCGCCAAGTCCCGCACCCAGGTCTTCCAAGACTTCATCAACGCCGTGCCGCAGGAGTTCAAGGTGCTGGCGCAGAGCCAGGCCCCGTACCGCATCATCGCCCCGGGCAGCGACGCGAGCTTCAAGCCCGGCGGGGTGAACGCGAACTACTTCACCTCCTACGCCCAGTCGGTCGGCGTCAACGAGACGACGCAGTACATCTTCGGCTGCGCCGGCAGCATGGCGAGCAACCCCAACATGTGCGCGGCGCTCAACCGGCATGTGGCCACCCTGCCGTCCTCGGGCCAGGCGGACCCCAACCAGTACTACCTGTCGGCCCCGGCCAACTACTACGCCAAGTTCTGGCACGACAACGCCATCAACAAGCTCGCCTACGGCTTCCCCTACGACGACGTCGCGAGCCAGTCGTCCTTCATCTCCCACGCCAACCCGCAGTGGCTGTCGGTGGCCGTCGGCTTCTGACGGAGGCAGTCAGTCCGTCCTTGCCCGTACGTTGCTTGCCGCAACGCCCGGGCGGGGGCGGGCGCACGTACGCCTGAGGCATGTTGGCCTGCCCGGAAATATTGCCGAGGCGGTGCGCCGGACGGCGAGAGACACTCATGCTCATGGATGACACAAGACGCTTCAGCCGGGCGGCAGTTGAGTGGGCGGCCGGGCGTACCCACGCCGCACCGGCGGCGCAGGAACTGGCCGCCGGCCTGCGCATGGTGGTACTCGTCGAAGGCGTCAGCGACCAGGCCGCCCTCGAAGCGCTCGCCGCGCGCCGCGGCCGGGATCTCGACGCGGAGGGCATCGCGATCGTGCCGCTGGGGGGTGCGATGAGCATCGGCAGGTTCCTGAAGCTCTTCGGCCCGCGGGGTCTCGGACTGCGGCTGGCGGGGCTCTGCGATGCCGGCGAGGAGCCCTACTTCCGGCGCAGCCTGGAGCAGGCGGGACTCGGCTTCAGTGCCTTCTACGTCTGTGAGGCCGACCTCGAGGACGAGCTGATCCGTGCGCTCGGCGCCGACTCGGTCCAGCAGGTCGTCGAGGAACAGGGCGAGTTGCGCTCGTTCCGTACCTTCCAGAAGCAGCCGGCCCAGCGTGAGCGCACCGTGGAGCAGCAGCTTCGGCGCTTCCTCGGCACGCACAGCGGCAGGAAGGCGCAGTACGCACGCGCGCTCGTGGAGCAGCTCGATCCGGCCCGCGTGCCACGGCCCCTGGAACTCCTGCTCGCGGATGCGGCCACCTGATACCTCGGAGGATGCCCCCGGCTCTCAGGACGGGGAGTAGCCTCGGGCTCACCCACCTCCATCTCCGTTTGATCCCCGCCGGCTCCTCCTGGGCGGTGGCGACCGTCTTTCCGCTGCCCCGTCCAGGTGAAACCCCCGCCCCGCCGGGCGCGAAACACCTGACGGCGGTGCCGGATCGGCATCGTGTCGGGCGTCGTCCGTACCGGACCCCAGGAGGAAACGCATGCTTGGCACAGAGTTCCGTACCGGATCGCCCAACTGGATCGACCTCGGCAGTCCCGACACGACCGGCGCCGCCACCTTCTACGGCAGCGTCTTCGGCTGGGACTTCGTCTCCGCCGGGCCCGATGCCGGAGGGTACGGGTTCTTCCAGAAGGACGGTAAGACCGTCGGCGCGCTCGGGCCCCTGACCGAGCAGGGTGCCCCGTCGTCCTGGACGACGTACTTCAAGACCGACGACATCCAGGAGACCGCCGGGCAGGTCGTCGCGGGTGGTGGCTCCGTGCGTGCCGAGCCCATGGATGTCATGGGCGAGGGCTGGCTGGCCCAGTTCACCGACTCGCAGGGCGCGAAGTTCGCCGTATGGCAGCCCGGGAAGACCCAGGGCCTGGAGAAGGCGTCCGAGGACAACACGCTGCTGTGGGTCGAGCTGCACGTCCCGGACCCGGTCCGCGCCATCGCCTTCTACAACAGCCTGTTCGGCTGGCGGTCCGAGGAGATGCAGGCACCCGGAATGACCTACCGCGTGCTCAGCATCAAGGACGGCGATCAGCAGGACGGCTCCTTCGGAGGCGTGGCGCCGCTCCAGGAGGGGCAGCAGGAGGCGCGCTGGGTGCCGTACTTCGCCGCCGCCGATGCCGATGACTTCGTCACGGCAGTGGAGGGTAACGGCGGGTCGGTGCTCATGCCCGCTGCCGACGTGCCCGACGTCGGCCGGATCGCGTGGCTGGCCGACCCCTACGGCGCGGAGTTCGCCGTACTGAAGCCGGACCCGCGCCAGGGCTAGCGGTACTCGGTCATCGGCTCGGCGTCGGAGTCCATGTCGGGAGACGCGGCTGACAAAGGTGTCCCGAGCGGGGCCTGCGCTGCCCGGAGGACGTCTCGCTGGTCGGGTTCAACGACATGCAGTTCGCCGACGAGTTCCAGCCGCCGCTGACCACCGTGCATGTACCGCACCTGGATCTGGGGGCGTAGGCCGAGCGGCTGGCCGACGGCACCATCGTCCACGCGGGCGAGGAGGCGGACGCCGAGCTGCTCCGGGCGCTGCGGCGGCGGGGGCGGCAACTTCGGGGCCGTCACCGAGTTCACGCTGGCCACCCACCCCCTCACGGACGTTCTGCTCGGGCAGGCCGTCTTCCTGCTCGACGATCTCCCGCAGTCGCTGGCGCACTACGTCTCCACCATGGAGGCCGCTCCGGACGAGCTGACCGCCATCTGCATCATCTGTGCGGCGCCGCCGATACCCGGCGTACCGCAGGAGGTCGTCGGCCGCCCGGTCGTCATGATCAACGCGGTGTGGTCGGGCGACCTGGACGCGGGGGTCGAACCGATAGGGCTGCTCGTCAACAACGGTGCGCCTGTGGTGCGGATGTCCTACGTCGCCGTGCAGTCCATGCGGGACGACCTCCATCCGCACGGCCGCCGCAACTACAGGAAGTCCCGCTACCTCGACCGCGTCGACGAAACGGCGATCAAGGCCCTGCTGGAGGCAGGCCGACGGCTGCCGGGACAGCACTTCCAGACCGACCTTGAAACCACCGGGTCCCAGCTGACCTGGGGAAACGGTCGCAGTGAGTGGGCGTTCGTCCGGGCGCATGTCTGTCCGCCTTTCGGCGGGTGGACACGTGCCTTTTGCTGCCCTGGCATCGGCATCGACGGCTTGCCGCACCCCCCGGCGCACAGCCGCACAGACCGGTCAGGATTCAAGAAGCGCCGGTCAACGCGGCGGAGCTAGCGTGAAGGGCATGGACATCGCGGTTCACGTGAGGTCCTCTCCGAGCCAGACAGTCCCAGCCCCACCGGGTCGATGAGACCCATGACTTCAGGAGTGACCATGACCAGCTCTGCCACCCAGGGAATCAAGACCGTGCTGCACCCCGTGTCCGACCTGACGAAGGCCAAGGCGGTGTACGCCGCGCTGCTCGGCGTCGAGCCGACGACCGACGAGTCCTACTACGTCGGCTTCGAGGTCGAGGGTCAGCACATCGGGCTGGTGCCGGGCGGTGACCCGGAGGCCTCACCGGTGGCCTACTGGCACGTGCCGGACATCGAGGCGAAGCTGGCCGAGGTGATCGCCGCGGGGGCCACCGTGAAGGAGCCCGCGCACGATGTCGGTGGCGGCCGTCTGGTGGCCACGGTCGTCGACCCCGACGGCAACGTCCTCGGGCTGCTTCAGGACAAATGAGCTCCGAGCCCCCGCTCCCGGCGTCGTCGTACTGCCGCTGGAGCGGGGAGACGGGTTCGTCGCGTACGCCGGTCCGGTCCAGGCGCGCCGACCACGCCGTACCGCAGGTGGGTCGGACGTCCTGGGCGGGTGTCCGCCGGTCGGTCCGACACCTCGGCCCGGCGTGCCACCCCGGCCGGCACCGCTGATCGGACAGGCGCCGGACCGTTGCCCGTGACCGCGCCGACGAAGTAGAACCAGACGTACTGTTCGAAGCCGGTCAGATCCGAGCCAGGCGACGACGGGGCCGTGACGGCGGCTCCGCCCGACAGATGGAGACGCGATAAGCATGGTCACGAAGAAGGACACGCAGTCGCCTGCGCCGCATCTTGCCGACAGCCACGACATGATCCGCGTGCACGGCGCGCGTGTGAACAACCTCAAGGACGTCAGCATCGAGATCCCGAAGCGCCGGCTGACGGTGTTCACCGGCGTCTCCGGCTCGGGCAAGAGCTCGCTGGTGTTCAACACGATCGCCGCGGAGTCGCAGCGGCTGATCAACGAGACCTACAGCGCCTTCCTCCAGGGCTTCATGCCGACGCTGGCGCGGCCCGAGGTCGACGTACTCGACGGACTGACCACCGTGATCACCGTCGACCAGCAGCGGATGGGTGTCGACCCCCGCTCCACGGTCGGCACCGCCACCGACGCGAACGCGATGCTGCGCATCCTCTTCAGCCGGCTCGGCAAACCGCACATCGGCCCGCCGAGCGCGTACTCCTTCAACACCGCCTCGGTCCGGGCGAGCGGTGGGATCACCGTCGAGCGCGGTGCCGACAAGACCAAGACCGTGAAGGCGACCTTCAACCGCACCGGTGGCATGTGTACGCGCTGCGAGGGCCGGGGTGCGGTCTCCGACATCGACCTCACGCAGCTCTACGACGACTCCAAGTCGCTGGCCGAGGGCGCCTTCACCATCCCCGGCTGGAAGTCGGACAGCCAGTGGACCGTGCAGGTCTACGCCCAGTCCGGCTTCGTCGACCCGGACAAGCCGATCCGCGAGTACTCCAAGAAGGAGTTGCGGGACTTCCTCTACGGGGAGCCGGTCAAGGTCAAGGTCAACGGCGTCAACCTCACCTACGAAGGGCTGATCCCCAAGATCCAGAAGTCGTTCCTGTCCAAGGACAAGGAAGCCCTGCAGCCGCACATCCGCGCGTTCGTGGAGCGGGCGGTCACCTTCACCACCTGCCCCGAGTGCGACGGCACCCGGCTCAGCGAGGGGGCCCGGTCCTCGAAGATCAAGAGGATCAGCATCGCCGACGCCTGCGCGATGGAGATCCGCGACCTGGCCAAATGGATCCGCGGCCTCGACGAGCCGTCGGTGGCGCCGCTGCTCACCGCGTTGCAGCAGACCCTCGACTCGTTCGTGGAGATCGGCCTCGGCTACCTCTCGCTAGACCGGCCCTCCGGCACGCTGTCGGGCGGTGAGGCGCAGCGCGTCAAGATGATCCGCCACCTCGGCTCCTCGCTCACCGACGTCACGTACATCTTCGACGAGCCCACCATCGGCCTGCACCCGCATGACATCCAGCGGATGAACGACCTGCTGCTGCGGCTGCGCGACAAGGGCAACACGGTGCTCGTCGTCGAGCACAAGCCGGAGACGATCGCGATCGCCGACCACGTCGTCGACCTCGGCCCCGGCGCCGGTACGGGGGGCGGCACCGTCTGCTTCGAGGGCACCGTCGAGGGGCTGCGGACCGGCGGCACCATCACCGGCCGGCACTTCGACGACCGAGCCGGCCTCAAGGACTCGGTGCGCAAGCCGACCGGGACGCTGGAGATCCGCGGCGCGTCGACGCACAACCTCCGGGATGTCGACGTCGACATCCCGCTCGGGGTGCTGGCTGTCGTCACCGGCGTCGCGGGCTCCGGCAAGAGCTCGCTGGTGCACGGGTCGATCCCGGCCGGCGAGGGTGTCGTGTCGGTCGACCAGGGTGCGATCCGCGGCTCGCGGCGGAGCAACCCGGCGACGTACACGGGACTGCTCGAACCGATCCGCAAGGCGTTTGCCAAGGCCAACGGCGTCAAGCCGGCCCTGTTCAGCGCCAACTCCGAGGGCGCCTGCCCCGCCTGCAACGGCGCCGGCGTGATCTACACCGATCTGGGGATGATGGCCGGCGTCGCCACCACCTGCGAGGACTGCGAGGGGAAGCGGTTCGACGCGTCGGTCCTCGAGTACCGCTTCGGCGGGCGTGACATCAGTGAGGTGCTCGCGATGTCGGTGACCGAGGCCGAGGAGTTCTTCGGCGCCGGCGAGGCGCGTACGCCGGCCGCGCACGCCATCCTCGGCCGGCTCGCCGACGTCGGGCTCGGCTACCTCAGCCTCGGACAGCCGCTCACCACGCTGTCCGGCGGTGAGCGACAGCGCCTCAAGCTGGCCACCCACATGGCGGAGAAGGGCGGGGTCTACGTCCTCGACGAGCCCACCGCAGGGCTCCACCTCGCCGACGTCGAGCAGTTGCTCGGCCTGCTGGACCGGCTCGTCGACTCCGGCAAGTCGGTCATCGTCGTCGAGCACCACCAGGCGGTCATGGCACACGCCGACTGGATCATCGACCTCGGCCCCGGCGCCGGACACGACGGCGGCAAGATCGTCTTCGAGGGCACACCTGCCGACCTCGTCGCCGCCCGGTCCACCCTCACGGGCGAGCACCTCGCGGGGTACGTCGGCGACTGAGGCAGGCAGGTACTCGCGGGCACGGCCGGGGCGTGCTCAACGGGCGCATAGGGGACGTACTCAAAGAGCACCGCGGGGATGTGTTCCGTAGCGTCCCCACGGCGCAAGCGAGGTGACCGGTCCGCTTCTCTCCGCGTTCCGAGGGATTGTTAGCCTTGGCCGTGATCGATTCTCCCCCTCCCGGCCAAGGCTCGTGATGAGCGTCGTCGACTCGTTCCCGCTCGGTGCCGCGACCACGCTCGCCGAACTCGCCCGGGATCCGCATGCGCGACTGGCGCTGCTCCGTGCGCAAGAGCCTGTGTCGTGGCTGCCCGAGTTGGACGGTTGGCTGGTGACCCGGCGGGACCTCGCGCTGAGTGTGATGCGGGACGCCGCGACGTTCACCGTCGACGACCCCCGGTTCTCCACCGCGCAGGTCGTCGGACCGAGCATGCTGTCGCTGGACGGCGACCAGCACGCCCGCCACCGGGAGCCCTTCACCGCTCCATTCCGCCCCCGTGAAGTCCGTGACGGCTTCGCCTCGTTCATCGAGCGGGAGACGGACCGGCTCATCACCGCACTGGAACCCGCCGGCGCCGGCGAGCTGCGACGCGCCTTCGCCGGCCCGCTCGCGGTCGCCGTCGTGACCGAGGCACTCGGGCTGGTCGGCACCACCCCTGCCACGGTCCTTGCCTGGTACGACTCCATCGTGCGCGCGGTCTCCGACATCACCGCCGGACACGAGGCGGAGCCCGCCGGAACGGCGGCGTACGCGGAACTGCGGTGCGCGGTGGAAGCCACCGTCGCGGAGACGGGCCCAGCGTCACTCCTCGGCTCCGCAGCCGGGCAACTGACAGTGCCCGAAGTGGCGTCCAATGCCGCGGTGTTGATGTTCGGAGGCATCGAGACCACCGAGGGAATGATCACCAACGCGCTGCTGCACCTACTGCAATGCCCTGACCAACTCGCCCTCATCCAGGCCGACTTCGGCTTGCTGGACGGCGCGATCGAGGAATCCCTGCGCCTCGAACCCGGCGCGGCGGTCGTCGACCGCTACGCCACCCGTGACACCGTCCTCGGGCAGGCCGCGATCCGCCGCGGCGACCTGGTCACCGTCTCTCTGGCCGGCGCCAACCGCGACCCGGACGTCTTCCCCGAACCCGACCGCTTCGACGTCCGCCGCGAGAACGCGCGCCTCCAACTGGCCTTCGCACACGGCCCGCACTACTGCCTCGCCGCCCACCTGGCCCGTCTGGAGACCCGCATCGCCCTCCAACGGCTCCTCGAACGCCTCCCCGCCCTGCGCCTCGACCCGGACCGCCCCACCGCCGCGCACGGCCTGGTCTTCCGTAAGCCCTCGACCCTGCATGTGCTGTGGGGGAGTCCTGCCTAGTGCCTTTGTGCCCCCGGGCAAGCGGGGGCACAGAGGCGAGCAATGGCTACGACAAGGTCGGGCCGGTCACGTCAGCGATCCTCCACCTCTGGTTGGACCCGGAGTTGGGGGTCCACATCGTGACGGCGGATCCGTCGGCGGTGGCCTGACCGCCGACTTCGAGGAGCCCGCCGGTGGCTGAGTTGACCAGGGTCCAGCTGCCGTCGCCCGTGGTCGACGCTATCCACTGGACGGCCTTGTCGCGCCGGCCGGTGTTCGCCTCCAGTACCGCGGATCCGTCCCGAACGGCCAGGCGCTTGCCTTCCGTCGGGTCGGTGACCAGGTAGCGCTGCCGGTTACCGGTGTCGTCGCCGATCGGGCGCAGCTGCCACCGCTGGCCGGAACCGGCGGCGCCCGCGGCCCTGATGACGAGCCTGGTGCCGTCGTCCGCCACGGTGAGCGCCTTGCCGCTCTGCACGCCGGTCAGCTCGTAGGTGTGGCCCTTCCGGAGTGTGGCGGCGTCCTTGGCGACGCCGGACACGCCCTTGACGAGGAAGGAGGTCACGGACTGGGCGGGCACGGTGAGGGTGGCCTGCCGGCCGGTGACCGCGACGGGGGCCTGTCGTTCGAGCTTTCCGTCGGCGCTGGTCACGACGGGCGTCACGGTCGCGTCGCGGGCGATGTGCCCGAACTTGGCCAGGTCGATCGTGACCGCGCGGGCATCGGCGGAGCTGTTGACGTGGACGACCGTCGCCGCGTTGCCCTTCTTGGCGACCGCGGCGGCGCTCGACGTGTCGTCGGTCTTGATCAGCCGGTCACCGGGCTTGATGTAGTGCGTGAAGTTGCGGGCGGTGTCGAACTTGGTGTTCGTGTACACCGGGCAACTGGCCAGGGTGTCCGCGGAGGTACAGCTGAAGGGGAGCTGGATGCTGCCCCAGTTCCCGCCCTTGGCCGACTCCCCGCCGGGCTTCATGTTGTCGTAGTCCTCGACGGGCTGCCAGAACACCCAGGCGCGCGGCTCGAGTTCGCGCAGGTCGTCGACCATCTGCTGGGCAAGTCCGAGGCCTGGCCGCATGTCCGTGAAGCTCTGCCCGTCGCCCCAGTCGCCCTCGACCTCGCTCATCCACAGCGGTTTGCTGGCCGCCTTGGCCAGGTCGCGCACGCTGGTACGGCCGCCGGTTCCGTAGGTGTGGACGTTCAACTGGCCGACGAGACCGCGCACTTCCCGGGGGTAGGTGTTCCAGTTCCGTGCGAAGAGGTTCGGGTTGGTCTCGTCCATTGCGGAGATCTCCGTACCGGTCCTCGCCTTCTTCAGGGCGGGGGCCAGCGCGCTGATCACCTTCTGCTGGAGCTCGGGGCCGATGTGCGCCCCTTCCTGACGGCCGCCGACGGGTTGGCCGTCGGCTCCCAGACGTGTGCTCCAGTAACCCGTGTTGGGTTCGTTGAACGGGTCGAGGGTGTCGACCTTGATGCCGTGCGCCTTCTCCAGCCGCTTGGTCGCACCCGCCAGATAGGCGGCGAAGTCCTCGACGGAGTCGGCCTTGAGCTGGTCGGCGTTGGCGTTGAACCCCCCTGACACATAACCGCTGTTGGTCATGAACCAGGGCGGGGAGTTGCTGAACGTCTCCCAGTGGGTGACGTCCTTCTTGATCCGGTCCACCCACCAGCGCTGGGTGGCGTCGGCGTCCGGGTTCCAGTCGGCGGCGTCGTCCGCGCTCCACCAGACGGTGTCCTCGCGCGTAGTGCCCTCGGGCGCCTTCCACCAGCCCTCGACCGCTCCTCCGGCGCGCAGGTAGTCCTGGACGTCGGGGGCGTTGCCGCCGCCTATGTTGTAGCGGGCGATGTTGAGGGCGAGGCCGTCGTCGCCGAAGAGGAGCCCGGCCAGCTTCTCGCGGATCTCCGCCGGGTAGTCGCCCGTGGCGTTGGCGAACCACACCAGACTGGTGCCCCAGCCCTCGAAGCTCTGCGCCTTGTACGAGGGGTCGGGCCGGACGGTGACAGCGGCCGCCGTCACCGTCTCCGCGCTCGTCGGTGGGGCGGTGACCAGGGCTGCCCCGGTGGCCAGGGCGGTGACTCCGATGGTTCCCAGAAGCCGTCTTGTGCGGGTACGGCGTATCAAGGTGTGCTCCCAACTCGTAGGTGTGGTCGCTTCAACGGACCGCCGTGCCCCACGGGCACAGGGCACGACGGTGTGCCCCTTGGAACAGGGGGTCAGCGAGCGGGCTGTCGCAGTACTGCGACCTCCCGCGGCGGCAGAACGAGCGCACCGTCTTTGTCCGCCCGGCCGACCAGGACGTCCCCGGTGAACCCGGGCAGCGGCACCGGCTCGTCGGTCCGGTTGACCAGGAAGAGATACCGGCTGTCGCCGTCCCGCCGTACGGCCAACTCGACCCGCCCGCGCGCGACTTCGGGCAGCTCGCTGCCCACGCCGGCGTGGGCGAGCAACCCCGGCAGCAGACCGGTGAGGCCGTCCGGGCCCAGCCGGGTGGAGACGTACGACGCCGAACCCCGGCCCACCGTACGGCGGGTGATCGCTGGGCGCCCGGCGTACGTACCGTCGCGGTAGTGGGCCAGCACCTCC
Source organism: Streptomyces sp. NPDC127595 (assembly GCF_042671685.1). Taxonomy (NCBI): domain Bacteria; kingdom Bacillati; phylum Actinomycetota; class Actinomycetes; order Kitasatosporales; family Streptomycetaceae; genus Streptomyces; species Streptomyces sp. NPDC127595. Next base: position 256,487 of record NZ_JBHXWK010000002.1, read on the forward strand.
GTCTCCGGATCGGTAACGCCGATCCGGTCGGTCCACACGGTGCCCGTCGCGCCACCGTCGAGGGCGACCGTGTCACCGTCGAGCAGCGGGCCGAACTCCTCGATGCGGATGCCCAGCAACTCGCGCAGGGCTCCCGGGTAGCCGCCGAGCCAGACGTGGTCGTTCTCGTCGACGACGCCGGAGAAGTACGTGGTGACCAGGTGGCCGCCGTGTTCGACGTACCGCGTGAGTTCCTTGGCCAGCGGGGCGGGGACCATGTGCAGCACGGGTGCGATCAGCAGTTCGTAGCGGCCGAGGTCGGCCTGCGCGGTGACGACGTCGGCCCGGATGCCGAGGGCGAGGAGGGCGGAGTACCAGTCGAGTGCCTCGCCGCGGTAGTCGAGGCGGGAGGTGGGGTGGGAGTCCTGCTCGCTCGCCCACCACGACTCCCAGTCGAAGACGATCCCGACGCGGGCCGGCTCGCGCTCGGTCCCGGCGACCGGGCCAAGTGCCCGCAGGGTCCGGCCGAGTTCGGTGGCCGCGCGGAAGACCTCGCTGTCGGGTCCGGCGTGCGGCACCATCGCCGAGTGGTACTTCTCGGCGCCGGCGGCGGACTGGCGCCACTGGAAGAAGCACACGGCGTCCGCGCCGTGGGCGACGTGCAGCAGTGAGTCGCGGGCCAGTTCGCCCGGCCGCTTGGCCACGTTGACGGGCTGCCAGTTGACCGCGCTGGTGGAGTGCTCCATCAGGAACCACGGACGTCCGCCGCAGACACCGCTGGTGAGGTTGGCGGAGAAGGACAGCTCGTCCCGGTCCTGGGGGCCGGGCGTGACGTAGTGGTCGTTGGAGACGAAGTCGATCTCCTCGGCCCAGTCGGCGTAGTTCATCCCCTTGGTGCCGCCCATCACCATGAAGTTGGTGGTGACCGGAACCTCGGGCGTGATCTCGCGCAACACGTCCCGCTCCGCGCGCAGATGCTCCTTCAGCGCGTCGGAGGAGAAGCGCTTGAAGTCGAGCTGCTGCGTGGGGTTCGGGTGGGAGGCGGCAAGCCGGGGCGGCAGGACCTGGTCCCAGCCGCTGTACTTCTGCGACCAGAACGCCGTGCCCCAGGCGTGGTTGAGGCCGTCGAGCGTGCCGTAGCGGGCGCGCAGCCAGTCGCGGAAGGCACGGGCCGCGTCGTCGGAGTGGTCGTAGACGTTGTGGCAGCCCAGCTCGTTGGAGACATGCCAGGCGACCAGCGCGGGATGGTGCGCGTACCGCTCGGCCATCTTCCGCACCAGGCGCAGCGCGTGGGCGCGGAAGACGGGCGAGGTGGGCCGCCAGTGCTGCCGCGCCCCCGGCCACACCGTCTCACCGGAGGCGGTCACCGGGAGGATCTCCGGGTGAGCCGTGGTGAGCCAGGGCGGCGGGGACGCGGTGGCGGTGGCCAGGTCGACCCCGATGCCGCCCGCGTGCAACAGGTCCATGATCTCGTCGAGCCAGCTGAAGTCCCACTCGTCCTCGGCCGGCTGGATGCGGGCCCAGGAGAAGATCCCCACGGAGACGATGTTGACGCCGGCCTCGCGCATCAGCCGTACGTCCTCCTCCCACACCTCGCGCGGCCACTGCTCCGGGTTGTAGTCGGCGCCGTACGCGAGGCGTGGGGTGGCGTCACCGTCCGGCCCGTTCAGCTGGGACAGGAGGGTGGAGATCATGATGTTCCTTCCGGTGTGTCACAGGGGTGGCGTGCCGGTGTGGCACAGGGGGTTAGGTGCGGGCTGCGGGTTTGCCTCGACTACTCGACGGTGAAGCCCTGCTCCTTTCCGTACTTGACGGAGGCGTCCTGCCAGGACTTCAGGCCCTCGGAGAGCGGGGTGTCGGAGATGTAGGCCTTGCCGACGGTGTCGTTGAAGATCGAGTTGGCGTACTGCTGGAAGGGCAGGTACGACCAGTCGTCGGCGACCTCGGCCGCGGACTGGGCGAAGATCTCGTTGGCCTTCTGGCCGCCGAAGTACGCGAACTCCTTGTTCTGGAACGCGGAGGACTCGAGCTCCGCCTTGGTCGCGGGGAAGGCGCCCTCGTCGATGCGGGTCTGGACGCCGGCGCCGGAGTTGGCGTACTCGACGAAGGCGTAGGCGAGTTCCTTGTTCTTGCCGAGCGTGGGCAGGGTCAGGGAGCTGCCGCCGTTCTCCGCGCTCGCCTTGTCGCCCGCGGTCCACTGCGGCATCGGGGCCGCGCGCCAGTCACCGGAGGCGCCCGGCACACCGGTGACGAAGTTGGCGGGCATCCAGGCGCCCGTGGTCAGGGTGGCGATGGTGCCGTCGCCGAGTCCCTTGTACCAGTCGTCGGTCCAGCCGTTGATCGGCGAGACGAGCTTCTCGTCGATGAGCTTCTGCCAGGTGTCGGTGTACTTCGTGGCGCCCGCGTCGTCGAAGTTGATCGTCACTTTGGTGCCGTCGACCTTGTAGGGGCGTGAACCGGCCTGCCACAGCATGCTGGTGGTGAAGCCCGCGTCGCCGGCGTCGTTGGCTATGTAGACCTTGGGGTCGGCCTCGTGCAGCTTGCGGGCCGCCTCGACGTACTCGTCCCAGGTGGTGGGGACCGCGACCTTGTACTTGTCGAAGACCTTCTTGTTGTAGAACATCGCCATCGGGCCGGAGTCCATCGGCAGGCCGTACACCTTGTCACCGTCGCTCACGGCGTTCCACGGACCCGGGGTGTACTTGGCGGCGAGCTTGTCGGCGCCGAACGGCGCCAGGTCGCTCAGGCCCTTGGTGAGGGAGTACTGCCCCAGCGCGAAGTACTCGACCTGCGCGACGTCGGGGACGCCCTTGCCTGCGGAGATGGCGTTCGAGAGGGCGGTGTAGTGCTTGTCGCCGGACCGCTCACTGACGAGGTTGATCTTGACGTTGGGGTGCTTCTTCTCGAAGTCCGCGGCGACCGTCTTGAGCGTGGGCTCCCATGCCCAGACCGTGACCGTGCCGCCCTTCTTCAGGGCCGCCTGGATGTCCGAGGCGGAGACCGCCTTCTGGCCGGAGCTGTCGTCGTCGGAGCCGCCGCACGCGGTGGCGCCCAGGGCGAGGGTGGACAGCAGGGCGATGCCGCGCAGCAGGCGGCCGGTTGTTCTGCGCATGGAGGTGCTTCCACTTCTTTGTGGGTGGATCGGGCGAGGGCTGAAGAGGTGAAGCCGAGGGGGGTGGGCCGGAGGGGGCGGACTACTCCTTGACGCTTCCGGCGGCGAGACCGGACTGCCAGTACTTCTGGAGGAACAGGAAGGCGGCGATCAGCGGCACGATGGTGAGCAGTGAACCGGTGATCACCAGGTTGAAGATGACGTCGCCGCCGATCGTCTGGGCCTGGTTGTTCCAGGCGTCCAGGCCCAAGGTGAGGGGGTACCAGTCCGGGTCCTTGAGCATGATCAGCGGCAGGAAGTAGTTGTTCCAGGTGGCGACCGTGGTGAAGAGCAGCACGGTCACGGTGCCGGGGGCGAGCAGCGGCATGGCGACCTGGAAGAAGGTGCGGACCTCGCCCGCTCCGTCGATACGGGCGGCTTCGAGGAGTTCGACGGGGATGGCCTCGCTCGCGAAGACCCACATCAGATACAGGCCGAAGGGCGAGACGAGCGAGGGGATGATCACCGCCCACGGGGTGTCGGTCAGCCCCATCTTGCTGAACATCAGGAAGGTCGGTACGGCAAGTGCGGTACCCGGGACGGCGACGGCTCCGATGACCACGGCGAAGACGGCGCGTTTTCCGGGGAAGTCGAACTTCGCCAGCGCGTAACCGCCCAGGATTGCCAGGAAGGTGGCACCGCCGGCGCCGAGCACGACGTACAGCAGGGTGTTCAGCAGCCAGCGGACGAAGATGCCGTCGTGGTACGTGAAGGTCTGGCTGATGTTGTCCCAGAGGGCGAAGTCGTTGCTGAACCACAGTCCCGAGGAGTCGGCGAGTCCCTCCTGGGTCTTGGTGGCGCTGACGACCAGCCACACCAGGGGCACCACCGTGTAGAGCAGGAGGAGGCCGGTGAGCACGGTCAGCAGGACGCTGCGCTTGGGGCGACCGGGAACGTGCTTGCGGCGCGTGCGCAGTCGGGGCGTGCCCTTGGATCCGCCGATGTGCTCGGCGGGTGCGGGCTGGGGGGCGGTGGTGACGGAGCTGCTCATCGTTCACGCTCCCTTGCGCATGCCGCGGAGCTGCACGACATAGGCGATGACCATGGTGATCAGGCCCATGATGATGGCGACCGCCGCGGAGTAGTTGTGCTGCTGGCCGTTGAAGGACAGCGAGTACGTGTAGAAGTTCGGCGTGTAGTCCGTGGTGATGGCGTTGCGCGCCAGCGGCCGCAGGATGCTCGGCTCGTTGAAGAGCTGGAAACTGCCGATGATTGAGAAGATCGTCGCGATGACCAGGGCGCCGCGGATGGCGGGGAGTTTGATCGCGGTGATAATTCGGATCTGCCCGGCGCCGTCGATCTCCGCTGCCTCATAAAGGGAGTTGGGGATGACCCGGAGCGCGGAGTAGAAGATCAGCATGTTGTAGCCGACGAACTCCCAGGTGACGATGTTGCCGATCGAGGCCAGGATCAGGTCGGTCGAGAGCGGGTCGGGCAGCGTGACGCCGAAGGCGTCGTTGATGTCGCCCACCAGGCCGAAGCGCGTGCCGTACATGAAGCCCCACATCAGAGTGGCGACCACGGCGGGCACGGCGTACGGCAGGAAGATCGTGATGCGGAAGAAGTCCGTGCCGTAGAGGCGTCCGCTGTCCAGGGCGAGGGCGACCAGCAGCCCGATGCCGAGCATGACCGGCACCTGCACGGCCAGGAAGAGCGAGACACGGCCGAGTGAGGCCCAGAACTGGTCGTCCTTGAGGGCCTGTTGGTAGTTGTCCAGGCCGACGAAGGTGTTGCCGCCGATCAGTTGGTCCCGGAACAGGCTGAGGTAGACCGAGTACACGATCGGAGCCAGGAAGACGAGAGCGAACACGGCCACGAAGGGGCCGATGAACCCCCACCCCGTCCAGGAGCGGCGGTCCCGTTTCGCCGGAGGCCGGTCCGGATGCCGTGTTGCCGCCGCAGGGGGCTGAAGCGTCGTCATGTCGTTCCTCGCTCGTCCGTCTCGGAACCGGCGTCGCACGCCGCCGCCGCGATGTTTACGCAAACATCCGGTCCCGGAGAGGGCCCTGGGCTGTTATGTTTACGTAAACATCTGATGGCGGCATGTCTACACTGCCCCAATGTCGGTGGTCAATAGTCGACTTGAGTATCAAGTGAGCAACTCGGACTGCGGTAGCAAGGGAGACAGGTGGACACCGCGGACGGCGCCTCGGCGAGTACGGATCGGGTACGCATGCGCGCCGAGCAACGGGCCGGGCGCCGTGGGCAGAGCGTGTCCATGGCCGATGTCGCCCAACTGGCCGGTGTCTCCTCGCAGACCGTCTCCCGGGTGTCCAACGGCTACGCGGGTGTCAACGAGGAGACCCGGCGGCAAGTACTCGCGGCCATGAAGGAGTTGGGCTACCGGCCCAACAGCGCGGCCCGCGCTCTCAAGCGTGGTGAGTTCCGCACGATCGGTGTCATCACCTTCAACCTCTCCACCACGGGCAACATGCGCACCCTTGAGGCGATCGCCACGTCCGCGGCGCAGGAGGGTTACGCCGTCACGCTGCTGCCCGTCGCCGTGCCCACTCAGGACGAGGTGCGCGGCGCCTTCTCCCGGCTGGGGGAGCTCGCCGTCGACGCCGTCATCGCCATCATGGAGGTGCACCTTCTGGACGCGGCGACGATCTCCCTTCCCCCGCACGTGCAGGTCGTGGTCGCCGACTCGGACGCCGGTGACCGCTACAGCGTGGTCGACACCGACCAGGCCATGGGCGCGCGTGCCGCCGTACGGCATCTGCTGGACCTGGGGCATCGCACGGTCTGGCATCTCGCGGGGCCCGAGGAGTCCTTCGCCGCCCAACGCCGCACCGACGCCTGGCGCGCCGAACTCACCGAAGCGGGCCGCGACTTGCCGCCCGTCCTGCGGGGCGACTGGTCGGCGGAGTCCGGCTATCGCATGGGACTGCGACTCGCCGAGGAGAGGGCCTGTACGGCTGTGTTCGCCGCCAACGACCAGATGGCACTGGGGCTTTTGCGGGCTCTGCACGAGCGCGGCCGGAGAATCCCCGAGGACGTCAGCGTCATCGGCTTCGACGACATCCCCGAGGCCGGCTCCTTCCTGCCTCCCCTCACCACCGTCCACCAGGACTTCGCCGAAGTGGGACGCCTGTGTGTCGAGGGTGTTCTCCGGCGGATGCGCCACGAGGGGGCGGACCACGGAACCACCCTTGTGCCTACGCGACTTGTGGTGCGTGAGAGCACCGCACCGGCTCCGTAGAGCGGTCGCCGGGCGGCAGCGCTCTCGTGGGTCCGCTGCCTCTGCCCCGAACGTGATCACTGCCTGGTCGGCCGGACCGTGAACCTCGCCCTTCGTAGATGCCGGGCGGCCTCCGGCGCCTCCGGGTAAAAGGCCAGTCATGAAATACACGTCACCTACCTTGACACCATACCTACTAAGAAGGTTTCTTGGTCTCAAGGCGACCGGACGTGATGAGGGAACGTTCCGCAACGGGACTGCGGAAGTACCTCGCTCCGACCGGTCGTGCACATCCTTTACGCCCCGTTCTGCATCAGCCCGCCGGCCGGTCGGTCGTACAGGGCTGCGCACTGGACAACGGAGGACCGCGATGAAGATCGCTCCGTTCGACGAGAACGCGTTCAAGATGGACCACCCCAGGGGGACGGTCTCGTTCAACTACCTGCTCATGGGCGACCGGAGCAAGCCCATGGAGAACTACCGCTACATCCTGGGCCGCCAGGAGGCCGACTTCCGTATGCCCCGGCACTGCCACACCTTCGAGCAGATCCGGCTGCCGCTGGTGGGCGACATGAACCTGGGCGAGCAGGGGATCCTGCGCGAGGGCGAGGTCGGCTACTTCCCCGAGGGCCAGACGTACGGCCCGCAGGACGACCCGCTGACCGATCCGAAGCAGCTCCAGCTCGTGCTGCAGTTCGCCGGTGCCTCCGCGCTCGGCATGGGCGCAGGCCGTGGCCGTGGCCCGGACAACAAGGAGGCGCAGGCCGAGCGCCGTGAGCTGCGGGACCAGAAATTCCCCAAGCCGCGTTACAACGGCGTGGTGATCAGCAACCCCGATCACCTCAACTGGCTGCCGGTGGCGGGCTGGTCGGGCGTCAAGCGCAAGCCGATCGGCACGTACACCGAGCGTGAGTTCTGGATCGAGTTCGTCAAGATCGAGGCCGGCGCCGAGTGGGTGTCGCAGAGCGAGGACGCCAAGCGGCTGACCGTGGTGCTCTCCGGCGCCGGCACGGTGGAGGGCGCCGAGGTCGGCAAGCTCGGCGCGGTGGAGGCCGACCCGGGGGAGAAGGCCCACTTCACGGCCACCGAGGAGCTGGTCCTGTTCACCGTCGGGCTGCCGCCGATCCAGCAGCCGGTCGAGCCCGACGACGACAAGTTCGTCACCGTCGTCACCGACGGCGGCATCCGTTTCGAGAACGCGAAGGACGCGGCCGGCGGCTGAGCACGGCCTCGTAGGCGGCGTTCCCGGGACACGGACCGTGTGCCCTGCCGGGACATCGACCACGCGTGGTCTTCCGGGCCCCGCAGCCGCCCGCTCACCACACCTCACCTCGCCCGGCGTGCGCGACAACGTGACGCGGCGAGCACCGACCTTCCCCCACGAGCCTTCCCCACGAGCCCCCCCACTTGCTCCATCCGACTACTCCGACACCGACGAGACAGCAGGAGCGACAGACATGAGTGGACTGAGTCTGACCCAGGCCTCGGAAATCGTGGACGCGGCCCTGAGCCACGCACGTGAGCTGGGACTGCGTCCCCTGACGGTCACCGTGCTCGACCCGGGCGGTCACCCCAAGGTCGTCAAACGCGAGGACGGGGCGGGCATTCTGCGCCCGGGGATCGCCCACGCCAAGGCCTGGGGATCCCTCGGCACCGGCCAGGGCGGCGCCGCCGGAGCCCGCCACGCCACCCGCGACCCGGCGTTCTTCGCGGCGCTGGCCGCGATCTCCGAAGGGCGGATCGCCTCGTCCAAGGGCGGTGTGCTGATCCGGGACGAGGACGGCGAACTGCTCGGCGCGGTCGGCGTCAGCGGCGACCGGCCCGACAACGACGAGGCCGTCGCCGTCTTCGGCGTCGAGAAGGCCGGCCTGGTCGCCGACGCGGGCTGATCACCCCGTCTCCGGCTGGCCCACGGCATCGAACTCGCCGTACAGCCAAGCACTTTCGGCAGGCAGCGTAGAGAAGTTCCAACCGCCTCTTGCTCGGCCCCCAGACATCACGGGCTTCCACGACCGGCACTTGTAGGCGAAGTGCCGCGGGTCGGGGCGCCGAATTCCTCGACTCGACTCCATTCATTCGCCGAGGCGGAATTGACGACATCGGTGGCGGGACGGCCGCCGGAAACTCGTCGCTCCGGCCGCCGGACGTGAATGCGACGCACGTCGGAGATTTCGGACCAAGCCGGGTGAGCGTCCGAGAGCCGCGAGATCGGGACCTGAAGAGTCGCGAGATAGGGACCTGAAATGAACAACCGAAGCAACGGCGCTTCATCGAAAGTACTGTCCGGACCCGTGAGACGGCGCTGGGCCGCCATGACAGCGGCGATCGCACTGACGGCGGCCGCCGGCTGTGCCGGTGGCTCCAATCCCGGTGCGGAGGACCAGATCACCGTGTCGGTCTCCATAGCGGCGCCGGCGAACGCCCCGATCTTCCTTGCCGACGAACTCGGATATTTCGAGGACGAAGGCCTCGACGTCAAGGTGCAGATCATCGCGAACGCGAGTCTGCAGATCGCCACAGGAAAAGTGCAGTACGGCGCCGTGAACACCAGCACGGTCATTCAGGCGGCGGCGCAGGACACGGATCTGCAGCAGGTCTGTGTGACGCAGGTGGACCCGTCGTACATCCTCGCGGTGAGCAATGTGGCGTGGGACCGGAACAACATGAACGATTCCATGACGCTCAAGGAGAAACTGGCGGCCCTGGAGGGCGAGAACATCACGGCGATCGGCGGCCGCACCGTCAACCCCGGCGCGAAACTGCTGGAAAGCCTGCTGAAGAAGGAAGGCCTTCCCGCGGAATCGATCGGCGTGCTCTCGCAGGCCAGCACCGCCGCGTCGACAGCCGCGTTCCAGAAGGGTCAAGTAGGCCTGGTCTTCCAGCCGCAGCCGATCCCCGACCAGGTTCTTTCGGTCGCGCCGGGCCGCATCATCTACGACACCGGGAGCTCCGATCTGTTCTCCGAACTGGACGGAGTCTCCTGGTCCGGAATCGGTTCCTCGACGAAGTACGCCACCGAGCACCCCGATATCAGCGAGAAGATCTGCAACGCCGTCGGCAAGGCCAACAACTACCTGGACGAGCATCCCGACGAGGCCGCGAAGACCCTGCACAAGGACATGAACTCGTTCGACGAGAGCGTCCTCGCGGACAGCATGGAGACCTACAAGTGGGCCAAGGACGCGGCCATGAGCGAGGACCAGTTCGCCAAGAGCGTCGAAGTCCTCGCCGGACTCGGCATGTTCGACCAGCCGTCCGCGGACGTGGTCGAAGGGGCCTACACGTCGGACTACCAGAAGTGAACCGGAGCGGAACGCCGGCACGGTCTGTGCCGACGCCGGGGCAGGGACGAGGCGGAGGAAGATATGCAGGATCTCAGTACTGAGCGGCCGGCGGTGATCCTCGGGGATCTCACACACCGGTTCGTGACTCCGAGCGGAAAGATGATGGACGTTCTGCGGGACGTGTCCGTCACGGTCCGGGAAAAGGAGTTCTTCACGGTCGTCGGGCCCAGCGGGTGTGGAAAGAGCACCCTGCTGAACATCGCGTCCGGTCTGCTCCAGCCGACCGACGGGACCATCCAGTGCCTGAAGGGCGACCGGGAACTGGACAAGCTGGAGATCGGCTACATCACCCAGGACTCGAATCTATTCCCCTGGTTCACCGTCATCGAGAACATCATGATGCCGCTGGAGATCCGCCGGGTTCCCAAGCAGGAGCGGGTCGAGCGCGCCAGGGAATGGATCAAGATCGTCGGCCTGGAAGGCTTCGAGAACCACTATCCGCGGCAGCTTTCCGGCGGAATGCAGAAACGCTGCTCGATCGCACGCACCATGGTCTACGAGCCCGAAGTACTGCTCATGGACGAACCCTTCGGCGCGCTGGACGCGATCACCAAGCAGACGATGCAGAAGACCGTTCTGGATCTGTGGCAGCGGCGCCAGACCTCGGTCATCTTCATCACCCACGACCTGACCGAGGCGATCGCCCTCTCGGACCGGGTCGCGGTCATGACGGGGCGCCCCGGCCGGATCCGGCGGACGGTGGACATTCCCCTCGACCGGCCCAGGGACGTCTTCAACATCACGGATCTGGCGACTTTCCAGGAACTGCGGCGCGAGCTGTGGAGCCTGCTCGAAACCGACATCGACATCGATCCCAAGTCCTGAGGAGAAGGAGAGCGCAATGGCTGTCGTCGGCGAACAGGAACCACTCACCATGCGACGGGGCCGGGCGGTCCGGCCGAAGAACCCCAAAGGGCGTCCACGCGGACGCCACGGCACCATGGTCATGCTCGGGCAACTCGGCATCGTGCTGCTGTTCCTGGGGGTCTGGCAGCTCCTCAGCGGCCGCGTGATCGACTACTTCCTCATCAGCAACCCCGTCGACGTCATAGCCAAGCTCTACAACGTCCTCGGGGACAGCACGATGCACGGCCACATCATGGCGACCGGCCAGGAGCTGGTCCTCGGGTGGGCGCTCGGGGCGTCCGCAGGTGCCGTGGTGGGCTGGGCGCTCGGCGCGTTCAAGACCGCCGGCGAGATCATGGAGCCGATCCTCAACGCGATCAACGGGATTCCCAAGGTCGCCCTCGCACCGATGATGCTCCTCTGGTTCGGACTCGGGATGGGCTCGAAGATCGCGATCGCCAGCATGATCGTGTTCTTCCTCGTCTTCTTCAACGTCTACTCGGGCATGCGCAACGTGCCGCAACCGCTGGTCGAGGTGGCTCAGTCCATGGGCGCGTCGCGCATGTTCGTGGTGCGCAAGGTGGTTCTGCCGTCCGTCAGCGTGCCGTTGTTCGCCGGGCTGAAGGCCGGTGTGTCGTTCGCGATGATCGGTGTCATCGCCGGCGAGTTCATCTCGGCGGACAAGGGACTGGGCTACTACTCCATGACCTCGACCCAGCAGTTCGACCCCGCCGGGCTGTTCGCCGCGCTGGTGATCATCGTGGCGATGGTGGTGTTCGGGAGTTCGCTCATCGGCGTCTTCGAGCGGCGGGCGCTGAAGTGGCAGCGCGACTGACCGGGTGACGCACGCCCGACGGAGCCCAGCCGGTCGTACGACGCCTTGCTGGGCTCCGACGGTCTGCCGGCCTGGGGAAACGCTCCGGCCGCCCGCGGCTGGGCGGGAACGCTCCGACGGTCCGCGGTCCTTCGGGAGCGCTCCGACGGTCCGCCGCCTGCGGGAAAGCGGTCCGGCACGACCCGCCCCGCCGATCACAGACCCACTTGGAGAGGTTCGTATGCCTTCCTGGCCGCCCGGTCGCGGGGCCGACGGCGTGCGCGGCCGCGGCGTCGTCGTCAAGCAGACGACGGCCGTCAGCGTCGTCTACGTCGCCGCAGTCTTCCTCAATGTGATGGACACGACGATCGTCAATGTCGCGCTGCCGAGCGTCGGCCGCGCGTTCTCGGTCCCGTCCACCTCCGTGAACGCCGTCTCCATCTCGTACCTCGTCAGCCTTGCCGTGTTCATTCCGGCATCCGGCTGGCTCGGCGACCGGTTCGGCGGAAAGCGGATCCTGCTGACGGCCCTGGCGGTGTTCACGCTGGGGTCGGCGCTGTCCGGACTCGCGACGAGCCTCGGTGAACTCATCGCCTTCAGGCTGCTCCAGGGCGCAGGGGGCGGCATGCTCGTCCCGGTCGGCATGGCCATGATGCTGCGCAGTTTCCCGCCGGGGGAGCGGGTACGCGTCTTCGCCGTCCTCAGCATGGCGAACGCCGTGGCTCCGACGATCGGTCCCTCGCTCGGCGGCCTGCTGGTGACGGAGCTGTCGTGGCGCTGGGTGTTCTTCGTCAACGTTCCGGTGGGCTGCGCGGCGATCGTGTTCGGCGCGCTGTTCCTCCGCAACACCGTCGAGCAGGAGCCGGGACGGTTCGACCTCCTGGGGTTCCTGCTCGCGGCGGCGGGTCTGGCGCTGGCGATGTACGGACTCTCGCAGGGGCCCGACCTGGGGTGGACGGTGCGGCCCGTTCTCGTCGGCCTGGTGGCCGGTGGGGCGCTGCTGGGAGTCCTGGTGGTCGTCGAGTTGCGTTCCCGCGCACCGCTGATCGACGTCCGCCTGTTCCAGGACCGGCTGTTCCGCTCGGGCAGTGTCGTCATGGCGCTGGAATCGGTCGCGTTCCTCGGTGTGATCTACACGGTGTCGCTGTATCTCCAGGACGGGCGCGGGCTCAGCCCGCTGGCCTCAGGTCTGAGCATCCTGCCGCAGGTCCTGGGCGTCATGAGCGGTTCCCAGATCGCCAGCCGGTTGCTCTACCGGCGACTTGGACCGCGACGGCACCTTGTCGTCGGCGTGGTCGGGTCGAGCCTGTCCATGGCGCTGCTCGCCGTGTTGAGCGTCGGGGGACCCCTGTGGCAGGTGTGGGTCATCCTCTACCTGGTGGGCTTCGGGGTCGGCCAGGTGTTCGTGGCGACCCAGGCGGCGTCCTTCGCGACCATCTCGTCCGCCAAGTCAGGCAGGGCGGCGACGCTGTTCAACGCGGGCCGGCGGCTCGGGGGCGCCGTCGGTATCGCCGTGGCGACCACCGCCCTCGTTCTCGTGGGCGTGGACACGCCCGTCGACGGGGCGCCGGCCGGCGATGTCACCGCCTACCGGGTGGGATTCCTCGTCGCCGCTGCCGTCAACCTGCTGGCCCTGCGAGCGGCCTGGGTGGTCCGCGACGCCGACGCGGCGAGCACCATCCCGGAGGCCCGCCCACGCAAACGCCGGGCCAGGCTGGGGTGAAGGACGGCCGGGACCTGCCGGTCCTCGGCCGTTTACGCGACGCGGGACTTCGGTTTTCCTATGGGATTCCGAAATTCCGAACCTGAGGCTGGTGGCGCGCCAGCGAGGCCTGACTGTGCGGCGGAAGCTCATCGTGTGCCAGAAGCACCACATAACCACTTCAGTTGCCCACTCTTGTCGAATGTCTTGACGTGAGCTGGTGTCTGTCGCAGCATCTCCCCGCAAATATCCTATGGAATCCAAGGGGAGTTGTGACAGTGACGTCGTACCTCCGCATCAGGCCTGTCTTGTCCGGAGCTGCCGCTGTGGCAGTACTCACCGGTGCCTTGGCGGGATGCACTCTCAAGAACTCCGGGGAACCGGCCGGAGGGAGCGTGGCCTCCACACAGGGCACGGGGAACGGGACGGCGGAGCTGGCGGACGGCTCCGCCGTCAAGGTCGCGCTCGTGCCGGGCGGCGCCCACCCGTACTTCCAGCCGTGGAAGACGGCGGGAGAGGCCGCGCGCGACGAATACGGCCTCGGGGGCGTGACGTTCGACGAGACCGCCGAGTGGGACCAGCAACAGCAGAACGACCTGCTGTCCACGCTCGCGGCGCGCGGCTACAACGCGTTCGGGGTCTTCGGTGTCTCGCCGACCGACATCAACAGCACGTTCTCCGACCTCAAGTCGCAGGGCTTCGCGGTGGCTTCACTCGGTTCGTGCCCGGCCGGTGACGTGAACGAGGCTGATTTCTGTCTGTCCACGGATGTCGAGGTCGCGGCCTACAAGGCCACGCAGGCCACGATCGAGGCCATGGGCGGCAAAGGCGCCCTGGTCCACCTGACCGGCAACAACGTCGACGCCAACACCCAACTCCGGATCAAGGGAGTGGAGAAGGCGGTCCAGGAGACCAAGGGGAAGGTGACCCTCCTCCAGACGGTCACCGACATCGACAAGGACCTGCAGACCGCGCAGAAGGCGGTGTCCGACCTGCTGGCCGCCAAGGGGAACGAGATCCAGGGCATCGTCACCACCGCCTACAACCCGGCGGTCGCCGCCGCCGAGGCCGTCCGGAGTTCGGGATCCAAGGCGAAGGTCGTGGCCATCGACGACGACGCCAAGATCATCAGCTCCATCAAGGACGGCTCCGTCAGCGCCACCGTCGTACAGAACCCGACGGGCCAGGCGGATGTGGGCACTTGGGTGCTCGCGCTGCTGCAGAGCAAGCAGTGCGTGATGCGCACCCCGGGCGCGGTTGTCGACTCCGGATCCTTCGTGGTCACCAAGGCGAACGTCGCCGACTACGACAAGGCGCGGCAGGCCAGGACCGCCGACCTCAAGACGGAGTTCGCCGACAAGCTCCTCAACTGCGGCTGATCCGAACGCCGTTACGCATTGACCGCGCCAACACGGCCACCGACCAAGGCCGTTGACCAGGGAGAGCCGGACACCGCAATGAGCATCATCACCTCCGCCACGGCCAGGCTGGCCGACATCGCCGTGGAGCAGAACCGCACCGACGCCGTCCAGGCGTTCATCAAGCAGGAGACGATATTCGTCGATCTCGCCACCGACGACGGACTGGCCGGCATCGGCTACAGCTACACCATCGGCACCGGCGGCTCCTCGGTGCTGGCGCTGCTGAACGACCACCTGCTCCCCGCTCTGCCCGGTCAGGACGCCCGTAACGTCGAGGCCCTGTGGCAGCAACTGTTCGCCCGGACGCGGGCGACCGCCGTCGGAGCCATCACCTCGCTGGCCCTCGCCGCCGTCGACACCGCCCTGTGGGACCTGAGATGCAAGCGAGCCGGCGAGCCGCTCTGGCGGCTGGCGGGCGGCCACCGCCAGGAGATACCGCTGTACGACACCGAGGGCGGCTGGCTGCATCTGAGCACCGAGGACCTGGTCAAGTCGGCCTTGGCGGCCCGCGATGCCGGCTGGGCCGGCGTCAAGATCAAGGTGGGCAAGCCGCACCCCGCGGAGGACGTGGAACGGCTGCGCGCGGTGCGTGAGGCCGTCGGGCCCACGCTGCACATCATGACGGACGCCAACCAGTCCCAGACGCTGTCCTCGGCCGTGCGACTGGCCTCGGCGCTCGAACCCCACGGGCCGTTCTGGTTCGAGGAACCGATGCCGGCCGACGACGTGAGCGGTCATGCGAAGCTGGCCCGCGCGACCAACGTACCGATCGCCGTGGGGGAGACCCTCTACTCGCTGGGGCAGTTCCGGCAGTATCTGGAGGCCGGAGCCGCCTCCGTCGTGCAGGTCGACGCGGCCCGCGTCGGCGGCATCACCCCCTGGCTGAAGGTCGCCCACCTGGCAGAGGCGTACAACGTCATGGTCTGCCCGCACTTCCTGATGGAACTGCACGTGAGCCTCGCGGCAGCGGTGCCCAACGGCCTGTACGTCGAGTACATCCCGCAGCTCAGGGCCGTCACGCGCACCGAACTGACCGTGCGCGACGGGCGGGCGGTGGCGCCGGACGAGCCGGGCATCGGCATCGACTGGGACCACGACGCGATCGACGACCGGAGGGTGGCATGACCACCGCCTCACCGCCTCCGGCGGACATCGACCGGCCACCGGCCCCACAGCGTCGGACGCCTCGCCGGCGCATCCTGGCCCCCCAGCAACTGGGCCTGCTCGGGCTGGTCGTCGCGCTCGTCATCCTCTTCGGCCTGCTCCGCCCGGCGTTCTTCGACGCCAGGCTCGTCCTCTTCCCGCTGCTGCGCGACATCTCGACGCTGACCGTGGTGGCACTGGCCCAGATGGTCGTCCTGTCCGTCGGACACATGAACCTGGCTGTGGGCCGCATGGCCTCCTTCGGCGCACTGTTCGCCGGGTTCGGCTACGACCGCCTCGGACTGCCGCTGTCCGTGGGCCTGTTGGTCTGCCTGCTCGCGGGAGCCCTGATCGGCGCCCTGAGCGGATGGATCATCGCCCGCACCGGCGTGAGCTCCTTCGTCGTGACGCTCGCCATGGACTTCGCGCTCCTCGGGCTGGTGTCCCTGCTGTACTCCGGGCTCACCGAGAACGCCGCCTTCACCAGCACACCGTCCGGGATGACGGAGCTGCGCCAGTACTCGCTCGCCGACATCTGCGTCGGTCCCGTCTGCGGCTCACCGGCGATTCCGCAAATGGCCCAGTTCACCGTCCTGGCCCTGCTCGGACTCGGCTTCCTCTACCGCTACACCCGTACCGGCAGGGAACTCCTCCTGACGGGCGCCAATCCGGCCGCCGCGGAACTGTCGGGCATCCCGACCGCCCGCCGCGTCATCACCGCACACATGCTGTCGGGTCTGCTGGCCGCGCTCGCCGGGTTCATGGCCGCCGTCAGCACCGGGACCTTCCGTGCCTCCATCGGGGACGACTTCATGCTGCCGTCGTTCCTCGGCGCCGTCCTCGGCGGCACCCTGCTCACCGGCGGCGTCGTCTCGGTCATCGGGGCTCTGCTGGGCACCTCGCTGGTCGGCGTCATCCGCAAGGGCCTCGACCTGCTCGGCGTGGGGCTGGAGAGCCTCAACATCTACCTCGGCTGTGTGCTGCTGCTTGCCCTGTCCGCCGACCGGGTGCGCCACATCGTCAGCTACCGAAAGGTGGTGCGCTCGACATGACGACGCCCACAACTCCCCGCCCCTGGAAGGCCGAAGCCCTCTCCTCGCTGCGCCGCTTCTCCCGCTCCACCTCACTCACCCTGCTCGGCGTCGTCGTGGCCGGGTACATCGGCCTGGGCATCGCGTCGTCGGGTTCGTTCTTCGAGGGCAACTCGGTCCGGACGTTCCTGCAGTACCTGGCGACCCCCATCCTCATCGGGCTCGCGCAGATGGTCTGCCTGTGCGTCGGACAGCTCAACCTCGCGGTCGGCGCCCTTGGCGGATTCACCGCCTGCGCCATGGGCGTTCTCATGGCCGACGCCGGTATGCCGGCCGGACTCGCCGTCGGGATCGGTGTGCTGACCGCCACCGCGATCGGCGCTCTCACCGGTGTGTTCATCGTGATCACCCAGATCAACGGCTTCATCGTCACGCTCGGCACCATGACCATCCTGCTGGGGGCGCAGTACCGGCTGACCGGGACGCGGACCGTCGACGGCTACTCCGCGACCCTGCGCGACCTGGGCACGGCCGCGCCCGCGAACATCCCGCTCGTCCTCGTCACGTCGCTGGTCGTGGCCGCTCTCCTCGCCGTGTTCATGCACCGGGGCATCGCGGGCCGGCGGCTCCTCGCGGCGGGCGGCAATCCGCTGGCCGCACGGCTCTCCGGCATCTCCACCGACCGCCAGATCGTCCTGGCGCACACCCTGTCCGGACTGCTGATCGGTGTGGCCGCGCTGATCGCGACCGCGTCACTTCCCGGGGTCAACCGCAGCGTCGGTGGCGACTGGCTCCTCCCCAGCTTCGCGGCCCCCATCATCGGCGGTGTGGCCCTGACCGGCGGATCGGTGGCGATTCTCGGGACCGTGCTGGCCGCGTTCGTCATGCGGCTCATCGACTCCGCACGCGCCGAGTTCTCGCTCGATCCGAGCTGGGTCAACTTCCTCATCGGCGTTGTCGTGCTCGCCACGGTCGTCGGCGGCCGCCTCCACCAGACACACCTCGGCACCGCACGCCCGCACCAGGACCGGCAACCGCCCCCTGACAACCGAGCCACGCCCACCACCCTGCCGAGCACCGGGGGTGCCCAGTGAACGACGTATTGCTGGAGTGCGAGGACATCGTCAAGGTCTTCCCCGGAGTGCGCGCCCTGGACCAGGTGGCCCTGCGCCTCACCGCCGGATCCGTGCACGCCCTGCTGGGCGAGAACGGCGCCGGCAAGTCGACCCTGATCAAGGTGCTGACCGGGGTCCACCCGCCGGACGGCGGCCGCCTTCTGCTGAGCGGCAGCGAGGTGCACCTGCGGACCCCGCTGGACGCGACCCGCGCCGGCATCGGCGTCGTGCACCAGGAGCGCAACCTGATTCCCGCCTTCTCCGTGGCGGAGAACATCACGCTCCTGAAGCCCCCGGCACGCCGCGGCCTCATCGACCGCGCGGCCATGACCGACCCGGTGGAGCGCTGTCTCCGGGACGTCGGGCTCGACCTGGACCCGCACACACCCGTCCATGAACTCTCCGTCGCCCAGCAGCAGTTGGTCGAGATCGCCAAGGCTCTCCACACCGACAGCCGGGTACTCCTGCTGGACGAGCCGACCGCGTCCCTCTCGCCGCAGGAAGCGGACCGGCTCTTCGAAGTGATCCGGAGGCTGACCGCCCGAGGCACCTGCGTCGTCTTCGTCAGCCACAAACTGGAAGAGGTGTTCGCGGTCTGCGACACCGTCACCGTGCTGCGCGACGGGCACTCCGTACTGCGGTCGGCTCCCCTCGCCGAGCACACCCACGACGAGATCGTGAGCCTGATGGTGGGCCGCACCCACGAGGCCTCCGCCCTCTCCCCGCGGACGGTGGACCAGAACGCGGAGCCGGCGCTGTCCCTCACAGGTGTGGCCACCGCCGCGGGCCACGCCGACATCGGTCTGGAGGTGCGACCTGGGGAGATCGTCGGGCTGTACGGCCTCGTCGGCGCCGGCCGCAGCGAACTGGTCCGGGCCGTCCTCGGCCTCGAACGCGTCACGGCCGGAGAGGTCCGGGTCTACGGCGAGCCGGCGAAGATCTCCTCCCCACGGCAGGCACTGCACGAGTACGGAATCGGCTATCTCACCGAGAACCGCAAGGAGGAAGGCGTCTTCCTCGAACAGCCGATTCTGCGGAACATCACCGTCACCGTCTGGAAGAAGCTGGCGCAGGCGCTGGGGTACGTCTCCGACAAGCGGGAAAGAAGCGTCGCCGAGGACCTCGTGGAACGCCTCGGTATCCGCATCTCCTCACTGGAGCAGAACGCCGGTGAACTGTCCGGCGGCAACCAGCAGAAGGTGAGCCTCGCCAAGTGGCTTGCGGCGGACACCCGGTTGCTCGTCGTCGACGAACCGACCGTCGGCGTCGACGTCCGCACCAAGCACGCCTTCCACGAGCTCATCTGGGAGCTCGCCCGGGACGGTCTGCCCATCCTGCTGATCAGCAGTGACCTCGGCGAGATGGTGACGCTGGCCGACCGCATCCTCGTCATGGCGGACTACCGGATCCGGGGCGAGATCAGCAACGAACACGACTACGAGCGGATGAGCGGCCAGGTCATCCGCCTCATCCACGGTCGGCGGAACGCGCAGCGGGACTCGGACCGCGACGCCCAAATCCCTATATGATTCACATGAGTTACCTGGTCCGAAAGGTTCAAGGGGAGGCAGGACATGCTGTCGGAAGAGCCTCACGCCCACGTGCCGGACGGCGCTCCGACCGACGCCGTCCCGCCGCCCCGGGTCCTGCCTCAGCGGCAGGTCCTCGCGGACAGCGTGTACGAAGCCATCAAGGCCATGGTGATGGACCATCAGATCAAGCCGGGGGCCCGGGTGGGCATCGAGGCGCTCGCCCGCGCCCTGGAGGTGTCACCCACGCCGGTGCGCGAGGCCCTCGCCCGGCTGGAGGCGGACGGCCTGGTCACCAAGAGGTCTCTGGCCGGATATCGAGCCACCGACCTCCTCACCGTCGAGGGCATCGAGGAGCTCTTCGAGATGCGGCTGCTGCTGGAACCGCACGCCGCGGCGCTGGCGGCCGAGCGGGCCACCGAAGCCCAACTGGACCGGATAGAAGCGCTCATGGAGGAGATGCGGGACGAGCCCGAGGAGGGCGGGAGCTATGCCGTGTACGGCAGGTTCGCCGCCCTCGACCAGCAGTTCCACGACGCGCTCGCCACGGCGACGGGGCGCGGACTGCTCGCGGACGCCGTCGAGCGCCTCCACGCGCATCTCCACATCTTCCGTCTCAGCGCCATCGCGGGTGCGGGCCCGGCGACGGTCGCCGAACACGACAGGATCCTGCGCGCCGTACTGAGACGCAACGCCGACCGGGCCGCACAGTCCATGAGAGAACACCTGCAGAGCAGCCTGGAGCGCCAGTTGATCTGCTTCCGCGAAGGCAGCTGAGCCGGCGCACACCCCGCCGCGAGAGCGGCCCGTGCCCCGGACCGCCGCCTCGCGCCTACGCCCGAGCGCCGCCTCGCGCCTACGCCCGAGCGCCGCCTCGCGCCTACGCCGGAGCAGGCACCACGCGCCTACGCCGGACCGCCACCCCGCGCCGGAGCCGGCGTCGCGCGCAGCCGGAAGCCCACGCCCCACTCCGTGGTGAGCAGGGCCGCGCCGCGCGGGCCGAGCTTGCGGCGGATGCGGTGGATGTGCAGGTCCACGGAACGGCTGCGGCTGCCGGCCCATTCGCCCAGGCCGGCGCGCAGGTCCTCCCGCGAGACGACCCGCCCGTTGCCGCGCAGCAGCGCCGCGAGGAGACGGAATTCCAGAGGAGTCAGGGAGACCGGGGAGCCGTCGACCAGCATCCGCTGGCCACCGGGGTCGAGACTGATCCGGGAGGGGGCGGCGGCGACGTACGAACCGGGCATGGTGGCGCCGGGCACCACCGGAAGGCCCGCGGCGCGCCAGGCCTCGTAGCCGCCGACGATGTCGGTCGCCCGCAGCAGTCCGAGTTCGTGCAGGCCGGAGGCGGCCATGCTGGACATATAGCCCTCGGAGCAGATGACGACGACACGCAGGCCGTGGTCGGTGGCCTCCTCGATGCGCCAGGCGCTGCACGGATCGAGTCGCCACTCCAGCACATTGCGGTCGATGACGAGCGAACCGGGGATCTCGCCCTGCGCCCGCCGCACCAGGTCCGAGCGGACGTCGACCAGCAGCGCACCGTCGGCCAGTTCCCGGGCGGCGTCCTCGGGAGTGAGCCGGTCGAGGCGGGCACGGGCCCGCTCCAGCAGGTCCTGGATCGACGCGTGACCGTGCGGCGGACGGAGCGCCGCGGCAGATACGGGCGACGGGCGAGTGGGATCAGTGGTCGGGGGCCGCGGTGTCGTGAGGTGTGCCGTGGACTGCATCGCGGATCGCTCCTGTGTCGTCGCGCTCGGACGGCCGATGGGCGTCGGAACCGGAGCGGCGACAGCCGGCGGCGAAGAGCGGCGGCATCCAGGAGTCGGTCATACGACGAGTGTACGAGCGGAATTCGACGGGAATGTTTCTCGATTCTGAAACAGGTGCCGCATTGTCCGTCATGGAACGCCGCTGTTATCAATGACCCATGACCGCTGACACGCCGCTGACCCGGAGGATCCACGTGGATCTGCTGCGCGTCGGCACGTGTGCGTGTCCGCGGGTCTGAGACGTCCGACCGGAGCCGTGTACGGCACTGGTCCGAGCCGCCGGTCCACCGCACCGGCCCCCACCACGCGCTGACGTCCGCGCCTCTCGCCATCATGCGCCTCTCGGCGACGGAACCCCGGGTGGCCGACGGGCCCATGAGCGGCCGTGCCACCCACTCCATCTCATCCACGCTCGCGTACAGCGCCCCCAGGTTGTGCCGCGCCGCCGGTCTTCCCTTGGAGAACTCCATGTCTGCACCCGACGTTGACGCCTGGCCGCATCCCCCGCAGTCGCGCCGGCGCTTCCTCGCACTGGCCGGCGGCGGTGCGCTGTCCGCCCTGCTCGCGGCCTGCGCTCCGGGCGCCTCGGGCGCCTCGGACGAGCCCGCGGGAGCGGCGTCCTCCGGTTCCGCCCGGCGCGGCGGCACGCTCCGCGTGGGCACTCCGCCGCCCCCGACCGCCCTCGACCCGGTCACGGCGTACGACGGCAGCGCGATCGCCCTCTACCAACTGGTCGCGGAGTACCTGATCTGGCTGGACAAGGACTTCAAGCTCGTACCGAGCCTCGCCACCAAGTGGACCTCGGACGAGACAGGCAAGAAGTGGACCTTCACCCTGCGCGACGGGGTGACCTTCTCCGACGGTACGAAGCTGGACGCCGCCACCGTGAAGGCGTCCTTCGACCGGCTCCTCGACCCGAAGAGCAAGTCGGCCGCCCTGTCGGCCTTCGACACGGTCCTCAAGGCGGGCGGTGTCGCCACCGACGGCGCCACCAAGGTCGTCTTCACCCTGGAACGGGCGTTCTCCGACTTCCCGTACCTCGTCTCGGCCGGGAACTACAACGCGGTCATCCTCAAGAAGGACTACGACGGAGACTTCGCCAAGAACGGCATCGGAACAGGCCCCTTCACCCTCAAGTCGTACGACGTCTCCACCGGCGCCTCCCTGGTGCGCAACCCGACGTACTGGAACGACCCCAAGCCCTACCTCGACGGCGTCGAGGTCAAGTTCTACGCCGACGACCAGTCCGACCTGGTCGCCCTGCAGGGCGGGGACATCGACGCCCAGTTCCTGAGCAGGCCCGCACTCGTCGAACCGCTCCGCGACGCGGGCGGCGCCATCGCCGTCGACACGGTCAAGAGCACCGGTGTCACCGTCCTCACCCTCCGCGTGGACAAGGCGCCCTTCGACCGCAAGGAGGTGCGGCAGGCCGTCGCCTACGGGCTCGACCGGCCCGCGCTGCGCGAGTCCGCCGGCAGCGGTCTCGGTGACCTCGGCAACGACCATCTGCTGGCGCCGCTGTTCCCGGCCGCGCCCACCGACATCGCACAGCGGGCCCAGGACCAGGCGAAGGTCGCGGAACTGCTCAAAGCGGCCGGCCTGGACAGCCTGAGCTTCACCCTCACCTTCGACCCGCCCAACAAGGACTACGCGGTCACCGTCCAGAGCCAGCTCAAGGAGGTCGGCATCACCGTCGAACTCGACCAGCGGACCTCCAGCGAGTTCTACGGCGGAGACCAGGCCAAGGACACCCCCTGGCTGTTCACCACCGCCAACCTCGTCGGCTGGGCCGGGCGGGCCGTGCCGAGCCAGTTCATCATCCCCATGGTCAAGAGCGACGGCGTGTGGAACGGCTCCAAGTACGCCAACGAGACCCTGGACGCCGCCGCCGACGCCTACGACGCCGCCACCACCGACGCCGAGCGACGCAAGCAGGCGGAGATCATCGCCGACGCCCTCCACGAGGACGTCCCCATCGTCATCGCGTTCTGGAACGGCACGGCGCGCGCCTACAACAGCGGCGCCTTCAAAGGAATCGAGGCCCACCCCAGCAGTTACGTCGATCTCACCTCCGTGTCCAAGGTCTGACCGGGGAGGCAGCCGACGACATGCGAAGGTTCCTGCTGCGACGCCTCGCGGCCATCCCGCTGACCCTGCTCGCCGTCTCACTACTGGTGTTCCTCGCCACCCAGGTGCTCCCCGGTGACGTGGCCCGCACCGTGCTCGGCCGCGAGGCCTCCGACAGCTCGGTCCGGACCCTCAACCACCAACTCGGCCTGGACCGGCCGCTCGCCGTGCAGTACGTGACATGGCTGGGCCACTTCGTCACGGGCGACTGGGGCACCTCGTACACACTTCACGTGCCCGTGCGCGCCCTGCTCCTGGAGCGCCTTGGACACTCGTTGTTCCTCGCGCTGTTCGCGTTCCTGCTGCTGGTGCCGGTCGCCCTCACCCTTGGCGTGCTCGCGGGCCTCTTCCACGACCGCGTCCCGGACCGGCTCATCAGCTCGACGACCCTGGCCCTCGGCGCCACACCCGAGTTCGTCACCGGAGTCGTCCTGCTGGTGGTCTTCGCCGTGGAGTTGCGCTGGTTCCCCGCCTCCGCGCAGACCCAGCCGGGGCATGATGGGCTCGGTGACACGCTCTGGCACCTGATCCTGCCCGCGATCTCACTGGTCCTGGTGTGCACCGGCTACGTCGCACGGCATGTGCGCGCCAGCACCGTCGCCGTGGTGGAGGGCCCCTACGTCCGCGCGGCACGCCTGCGCGGTGTCCCGGCGACCCGGATCGTGCTGCGGCATGTGCTGCGCAACGCCACGGTCCCGGCGACCAGCGCCCTCGGCGTCCAGCTCCAGTATCTGCTCGGCGGCATCGTCGTGGTCGAACTCCTCTTCAACTACCCGGGCGCCGGAGCTCTGTTGCTCCAGGCCGCGCAGAACAAGGACATCCCGACGCTCCAGGCCAGCGCCCTGGTGCTCGGCGTCCTCTACATGCTGGTCGTGCTGCTCGCCGACGTCGTCTACCGGCTGCTGGATCCGCGGATACGGCTCGGAGGTGCGGCATGAGTGCCTCGACGGCGAGTGCATCTGCGAAGAACGCCGTGGCAACGGCATCGCGTCCGCCGGCCCGGCTGTCCGTGGCCGCATTCGTCGGCGCCACTGTCCTCGTGCTGTGGACGACGGTCGCCGTGTTCTGGCCGCACCTCGTGCCGTACGCGCCCGACACCCAGCGCCCCCAGGACCGCTTTCTGTCACCGGGCGGTGAACACCTGCTGGGCACCGACCAGTTCGGCCGTGACGTCCTCTCCCGCACCCTCGCCGGCGCCCGTCCCGTCCTGGAGGTCGCCCCCTTCGCGACAGCCCTCGCCGTACTCACCGGCACCTTCCTGGGTCTGGTCACGGGAGGTGTGGGCGGCCGGCTCGACGAGGTGGTGATGCGGATCGTCGACGCCGTCGTGGTCTTCCCCGCGATCATTGCCGCCGTCCTGTTCATGGCGCTGCTCGGCCGCTCGACGTTCGTCCTGGTCCTCGTCGTCGGCGCGGCCCTCACGCCCCTCGTCGCCCGCAGCGTCCGGGCGGCCACACTCGTCGAACGGGAGAAGCCGTACGCCGAGGCGGCACGGCTGCGCGGCGAACCCCTCTGGTCGCTACTCGTCCGCGAGATCCTCCCCAACGTCCGCCCCACGGTGTACGTCGAGGCCACCTCGCGGCTCGGCGACGCGGTGTTCGCCGCCGCCACCCTCTCCTTCCTGGGCCTCGGTCAGCCCCCGGGCTCACCGGAGTGGGGCGCGGCCGTCGCCGACAACCGGCTGTGGCTGAGCAACGCGCCCTGGACCGTGCTCGCGCCCGCGCTGGCCATCGTCTCGCTAGTGGTGGGAGTCGCGCTGGTCGCGGACAGCTCGCGCCGGACATCCGGGGGTGAGGTATGAGTACGGAGGAACACGGCCTTGTCGTCGAGGGGTTGAGCAGCGCGTACGGCTCCGCGCAGGTGCTGTACGACGTGTCGTTCAGCGTCGCCCCGGGCGAGATCTACGGCCTTGTCGGAGAGTCCGGCTGCGGCAAGTCGACGCTGGCGTACGCGCTGGCCCGCCATTTCGCGCCGGGTGGCAGGGCGCTCGCGGGCAGCGTACGGCTGGACGGCACCGACGTCCTGGGCCTCACCGGGCGGCGGCTGCGGGAGTGGCGGGCGGCCGAACTCGCCTTCGTGCACCAGGACGCGGCGGGCTCGCTCGACCCGACCATGCGCATCGGAAGGCAGCTCGCCGGCGTGCTACGGGTCCACGGCCTGTCCCGGCGTCAGACCACGGAGCGGGTCATCGAACTGCTGCGCACGGTGCGGCTGCCCGACCCCGAGCGGCTGGTACGCCGCTATCCGCACCAGCTGTCCGGCGGCCAGCAGCAACGCGTCGTCATCGCCGCCGCGCTCGCCACCGAGCCCCGGCTGCTGGTCCTCGACGAGCCGACGACGGGCCTCGACGCCTCCGTCGAGCACGAAGTCCTCGGCCTGCTGGCGGAGTTGCGCGGCAGGCTGAACGCCGCCGTCGTCTTCGTCAGTCACGACCTCGGCCTGATCGGCCGGATGTGTGACCGCGTGGGCGTGCTGTACGCGGGACGCCTCGTCGAGACGGGGCCGGTACGGGAGGTGCTGGCGGCGCCCGCCCACCCGTACACCGCGGGCCTTCTCGCAGCCGTCCCCGTCCTCGGCACCACCCGCCACGAGCGGCCGCTGCTGCCCGTGCCGGGCCGCCTGCCGTTGCCCGGCGAGACCATCGCGGGCTGCGCGTTCGCCCCGCGCTGCACCCTGGCCGAGGACGCCTGCCGGGCGGCCGAACCCGTGCTGGACCCGGATGCCGTACCGGGGCGTGCGGTTCGCTGCCTGCATCCGGGGAAGAGCGCGGTGCCCGTCGAGCTGGTGCGGCCGCACGGACGGAGGACCGGAGAGACAGGTGCGGCGCTTGTCGAAGTCCGTGGGCTGGTAAGGGAGTTCGGGCCGACCGTCGCCGTCGACCACGTCGACCTCACCATCCGCGAGGGCGAAGTCCTTGGTCTGGTGGGGGAGTCGGGCAGCGGAAAGACGACTCTGGCCCGGGCGATCGCGGGTCTCGCCCCCGACGGCGTGGGGAGTCTGCGTCTCCGGGGCGAGGAGCTGCCCGCTCGCCTCGCCCGGCGCGAGGCAGGCGTCCGCCGGCGCATCCAGATGGTCTTCCAGAACCCGGACGCCACGCTCAACCCGAGTCACCGGGTGCGGACGGTACTGAACCGAGCGCTTGCCACGCTGGCGGAGCCCACCGAGGCGCCCGCCGCAGTGCTTGCCGAGGAGCCCGCCGCGGCGTCCGCCGCAGTGCTTGCCGAGGAGCCCGCCGCGGCGTCCGCCGCAGTGCCTGCCGAGCGGTCTGTCTCGGCGCTTGCCGAGCCGCCTGCCAAGGACCTCGCCAAGGGGCCCGCCACAGCGCCTGCCAAGGACCTCGCCGAGCAGACCGCCACAGCGCCCGGCAAGGAAGCTGCCACGGCGCCGGCTGAGGCGCCGACCGAGATCCCGGAAACGCAGCCGAGCGCCCTCGGCCACCTCCTCGCACGCACCCGCATCGACGCCGACCTCCTCGACCGCCGTCCCGGGCAGCTGTCCGGAGGGCAGAAGCAGCGGGTCTCGATCGCCCGGAGTTTCGCGGGCCGACCCGACCTGGTGATCTGTGACGAACCGGTCTCCGCGCTCGACGTGAGCGTGCAGGCAGCGGTTCTTGAGCTGCTGGCCGAGCAGCGCGACCGTACGGGCACGTCGTATCTCTTCATCTCGCACGACCTCGCGGTCGTCGGGTACCTCGCCGACCGGATCGCCGTCATGTACCG
Source organism: Streptomyces sp. NPDC127595 (assembly GCF_042671685.1). NCBI lineage: Bacteria > Bacillati > Actinomycetota > Actinomycetes > Kitasatosporales > Streptomycetaceae > Streptomyces > Streptomyces sp. NPDC127595. The sequence goes on from NZ_JBHXWK010000002.1 coordinate 283,358, forward strand.
GGGCGTCATCGTCGAGGAGGGCCCCGCAGCCGACGTACTGAGCGGCCCTTCCCACCCGTACACGGCCCTGCTGGTGGAGGCGGCGGCGCGGCCCGTGACGCCGCACGCGTCCGACGCAGCACCCCTGTCGACCGCCCGGCCGGGCGGCTGCCGCTTCGCCGACCGCTGCGCCCGCCGGATCACCGGACTGTGCGAGGAAGCGCCGCCCCCGGAGCGGGACCTGGGCGCCGGACACATCGTGCGCTGCCATCTCGCCGCCGCGGAGCTGCCTGTCGGTATCCGTCAGGCGGACGACCTCAATGTGACCACACCCGTCGATCTCTAGGAGATGTGATGTCCCTGACCACCACGACCGGTGCCGCCGCCGAGGAGTTCGGCGAGCTGACGGCGCGGGTGCCCGCGGGGCACCCCGCTCCCGTCGTCCAGCGGCGCTGGGTGACCGTCGCGACCGGCGACCACGTGGGCGGTGTCTTCTGGCACACGAAACCCCCCGCCCTCGTTCTGCTCCACGACGCCGGTGCGAGCGCCCGTGCCTGGGACGACGTGCTGCTGGCGCTCGACCGGCCCGCCGTCGCGCTCGACCTGCCCGGGCACGGGCGGTCCAGCCGCCGCAGCCGGGGCGACTACCGCCCGCGCAGGCAGGCAGCCGCCCTGGCGGAGGCGATCCGTTCCTTCGCGCCGGGCCCAGTACCCGTCGTGGGAGTGGGGTTGGGCGCACTGGCAGCGATCGCGCTGACCGCGAGGTTCCCGGAATCCGCCGGACGCCTCGTCCTCGTCGACACGCTGCCCGGAACCGCCTCGCCGGGGCTTCGGCTGTGGCCCTCTCCCAGCCCCGCCTTCGCCGGTCCCGACGAGGCGGCGGCCTATCTCGCCGAGCGCGGCGCGCCGGACGCGGAACGGACGGCGCGGCTGGAGACGGAGCGGGACGCGGACGGCACCTGGACCTGGCGGCACCACCTCGGCGGCCTCCCGGCTGCTGCCCCCACCGGACTCGACGACCCCACGCTCTGGGAACAACTCGCCGCCGCACCGGCCCCGTTGCTCATCCGCACCGAGGACGGTCCGCTCGACGCGTCGTCCCTGGACCGCCTCCGCGCCGAGGTGCCCGACGCCGAGACCGTCACCGTCCGGCCCGGCGTGCAGGCCCTGGCCGACGCACTCCGACCGCTCACCCACTGAACCCTTCCTCGACCCACGGATCCCACGGAACCCTAGGAGTCCCCATGTCGGACGACATTCCCGTCATCGACCTCGCCGCGGCGCTCGCCGACGACGCCCCGGACGAACTGCTGGCCACCGTACGCAGGGCCGCCGAGACCATCGGCATCATCCAGGTCGTCAACCACGGTGTGCCCGCCGAGGTGATCGCCGAGTTCAACGAGGGCTTCGGGCGGGTCCTCGACCTGCCCCGCGAACAGAAGGAACTGCTGGCCAGCCCCACCGGACACCCCTACCGCGGCTGGCGCCAGTGGCCCGACGACTTCGGGCGGCTGGAGCTGGAGCGGTACAACATCGGCCAGTACGACGACGCCATCGCCGCCGAGGCCGCCGGGCTCACACCGGAGCACGCCACGCTCTTCAAGGACGTCAACGTGTGGCCGCCGCAGGAACCGGGCCTGCGCGCCGCGACCCACCGCTACCAGGACGCGTTCGTCGACGTCGCCCGCCGTGTCCTTGGCCTCTACGCGCGTGTGCTCGGCGTTCCGGCGGACACCTTCCCGCTCGGCGACGACTTCTACACGACGACCGTCGTCAACAACTACCCGACGTGGCAGCACAGTTCAGACGCGGAGCAGGCCGAAGCACCGTCGGCCGAGGACAAGCTGCTCCTCCTGGAACACGCCGACGGCTCCGCACTCACCGTGCTCCACCAGCAGGGCGAGTACCCCGGTCTGCATGGCCAGCGCCCCGACGGAAGCTGGATCCCTGTCCCCATCAGGCCGGACGCCCTCCAGGTGTTCACCGGCACCCTTCTGACGAACTGGACGGACGGGCGGCTGCGTCCGGGACGGCACCGTGTGGTGGCCGGCGGCGCGGTGACCCGTCGGTCCTCGGCCGTCTTCGTCCACCCCGGCCTCGACACGGTCGTCGAACCGCTGCCCGCCTTCGCCGACGCCGACGGCTCCGACTTCGAACCGGTCTCGGTGTGGGAGCGGGCGAACGGGAACGTGGAGGAGTACCTGAGGGTGTTCGGCCGCCCCGAGCAGCTCGCCGCCTGGCGCGAGAGCCGGCCGTACGTCGCCGAAGTCACTTCCGCCTGACCGGCCGAGCCGAAGGAGAACCGAACATGACCACTCTTCTCACCGCGGTGGCCATCGAGGCCACCCCGGAAGGTCTCCTGTGGGAGCCCAGCGAACGCTGGGTGCGCGGCCGCAAGGGCGACATCACCATCGTCGACAGCAAGCGCCCCGTCCTCGTGTGGGAGCCCGGACAGGTCGTCCCGCTGTACGCCTTCCCGCGCGAGGACGTCCGTGAGGACCTGCTCCGCCCCGCCAAGAACCCTCCGACGGGCACCCGCACCGGATCGCAGATCTTCTACGACCTGGAAGCCGGCGGCGAGCTGGTGGAGAACGCGGCCTGGACCTTCCCCGCCGAGGACCTGGCCGGCCACATCGCCTTCGACTGGTTCCGGCGCGCCGACAAGGTCCTCGACCACTGGTACGAGGAGGAGGAAGAGATCTTCAAGCACCCCCGGGATCCGCACAAGCGGGTGGACGCCCTGCCGAGCAGTCGGCATGTCCAGGTCGAGATCGACGGCACGGTCGTCGCGGACACCCGCCGGGCGGTACTGCTCTTCGAGACCGGGCTTCCCACGCGGTACTACATCCCGCGGGAGGACATCCGCTTCGATCTCCTGGACCCCAGCGACCACAGCAGTGTCTGCCCTTACAAGGGCACCGCCGAGTACTGGTTGTGGCGCGGTGGGGCCGACCTGCCGCCGAACATCGTCTGGAGCTATCCGGACCCGCTGCCCGCGGTGGCCGCCATCGAGGGACGCGTCGCCTTCTACAACGAGGTGGTCGACATCACTGTGGACGGCGAACGACTGGCCCGCCCCGTGACGCTCTTCAACGAGCAGCTCGCGGCGCGACCGTAAGGAGCAGCTCGTGAAGCCCCCGTCGGCGGGCGGCACCGCGCCGCCGCCCGCCGACGAAGACCGGGCCCGAAGCAGGGTCAGAGCCGGCCGCCACGCTCCAGCGGGATCTTCTCGCCCGCTTCGACGGCGACCGGCAGCCGGTTCTCCGTCGGCGGGAGCGGGCAGGTCGCCAGGTCCGTGTAGGCGCAGGGGAGGTTGCCGGCGCGGTTGAAGTCGACGGTCACCCTGCCCTCGCCGTCCGGGGGAGAGATCTGGAGGGAGCGGTTCGCAGCGTACGTGGTCACGCCGGAGGTCCTGTCCGTGAACAGCACCATCAGGCTGCCCGGGACCCTGCCGTTGAAGGCGGTCAGCCGGTGCGGCGTGCCGTCCAGTTCGAACTCGACCTGGCCTGGGGAGTCGTAGACGTGTTCCAGGCCTTCGACGGCGGCGCCGACGGTCACCGGGCGCGGCTCGGCGTAGGGCAGGAACCGCCCGGTGCGGACCCAGCGGGGGTCGGGCGCGTAGGCCGGGGTCCGGGTGAAGGCGACGCGCAGCGCGCTGTCGGGGTGGCGGGGCCGCACGATGTCGTGGCCCCCGCGCTTGGCGACCTCGATCACCGCGTCACCCCAGCCGGCCTGGACGCTGGCCCGTTCGGCGATGACCCCGAAGTCGTACCGGCCGTGCACCGCCGTGCCGTCGACGGTCAGCTCCTCACCCTCGTCCAGCTCGACCACCACCCCGTCGGCGGTGCTCGACCAGGCTCCCGGGGCGTCCTCGAACCGAGCCGGCTCCGCACTCAGCCAGCGCAGGCTCGTGATCGCGAGAAACCCGTGCGGACCCGCGAGCACCTCTTCCTTCGCGCTGTGCCACTGCTCCCACTCGTGTACGAAGCTGCCCAGGTCGACCTCTTGGACCGTCATGCCCGCTCCCTCGTATGGCGCCGTGGACGGACAGGCGCACCGCCCGTCCGCCGCATTCGTCTGGTCACTGCAACCGCCGCGCCCCGTAGGTCATTCCGCATCGGTACGGCGGCAGTGCCGCTCGCGTTTTCAGGGGTCTGCCGGGCGATTTCCACGGCCCGTGGGCTCATAAGCCGGACTTATGAGTTCATAGATCGAACCCGACTACTGACTTAGGCTTGCCTTAGTTTAGGCTTCCCGGCGAGTACGTCTGTTGTCGCTCGAAGGGAACCTGAACATGCCTCGCCCTCTGCGGGTAGCCATTGTCGGAGCCGGCCCCGCCGGGATCTACGCTGCCGACGCGCTGCTGAAGTCCGCAGTGGCGGCGACCGAGCCCGGTGTCTCCATAGACCTCTTCGAGCGGATGCCGGCCCCCTTCGGACTGATCCGCTACGGCGTCGCCCCCGACCACCCGCGGATCAAGGGCATCGTCAAGGCCCTGAACCAGGTTCTCGACAAGCCCCAGGTCCGCCTCTTCGGCAACGTCGACTACCCGGGCGACATCAACCTCGACGACCTGCGCGCCTTCTACGACGCGGTGATCTTCTCCACCGGCGCGACGTCCGACCGGGCGCTCGCCATACCCGGCATCGACCTCGACGGCTCGTACGGCGCGGCGGACTTCGTCTCCTGGTACGACGGACACCCGGACGTACCGCGGACCTGGCCGCTCGACGCCGAGAAGGTCGCCGTCCTCGGCGTCGGCAATGTCGCCCTCGACGTGGCCCGCATCCTGGCCAAGACGGCGGACGAGCTGCTGCCGACCGAGATCCCGCCGAACGTCCACGACGGCCTCAAGGCCAACAAGGCGCTGGAGGTCCACGTCTTCGGCCGGCGCGGTCCGGCGCAGGCGAAGTTCAGCCCCATGGAGCTGCGGGAGCTGGACCACTCCCCGAACATCGAGGTCATCGTCGACCCCGAGGACATCGACTACGACGAGGGCTCGATCGCGGCCCGGCGCGGTGAGAAGCAGACCGACATGGTCGCCAAGACCCTGGAGAACTGGGCCATCCGCGATGTCGGCGACCGGCAGCACAAGCTCTTCCTGCACTTCTTCGAGTCGCCCACCGAGATCCTCGGCGAGGACGGCAAGGTCGTCGGCCTGCGCACCGAGCGCACCGCGCTGGACGGCACCGGCAACGTCAAGGGCACCGGCGAGTTCAAGGACTGGGACCTCGGCGCCGTCTACCGGGCCGTCGGCTACCTCTCCGACAAGCTGCCCAAGCTGCCCTGGGACGTCGACTCCGGCACGGTTCCGGACCAGGGCGGCCGGGTGATCGGGGAGACCGGCGAGCACCTGCAGTCGACGTACGTCACCGGCTGGATCCGGCGCGGCCCGGTCGGTCTGATCGGCCACACCAAGGGCGACGCCAACGAGACGGTGGCCAGCCTGCTCGACGACCACGGCAACGGCCGTCTGCACACGCCCGCCGCGCCCGCCCCGGAGGCAGTGGACGCGTTCCTGGCCGAGCGGAACGTCCGCTACACCACGTGGGAGGGCTGGTACCGCCTCGACGCCGCGGAGAAGGCGCTCGGCGAACCGCAGGGCCGCGAGCGCGTGAAGATCGTCGAGCGCGAGGAGATGCTGGACGCGAGCGGTGCGTAGCACCTCGGAGCGCGGCGTGTGACCTCCAGGACCTCGGAGCACGGCCGTGATCTCCGGGCCGTATCGTCGACCGGTGTCCGTGGCGGAGTCCCGGACCCCGGCCCGGCCGGGACGAGGACCATGACGTGGAGGTCGATGGTGCGCTATCGCGAACTGGGACACAGTGGACTGTCCGTGTCCGAGATCGGTTACGGGGCGTGGGGGATCGGCGAGTCCGCCGGGTGGGCGCCACCGAGGATGACTCCCTGCGCGCCCTGCACCGTGCCATCGACCTGGGCGTGAACTTCATCGACACCGCTCGCGGCTACGGCGAGAGCGAGCGGATCGTCGGCCGGCTCGTCCGGGAACGAGCCGGCGACGAGGTGCTCGTCGCGACCAAGGTGCCCCGAAGAACCGCGTCTGGCCGGCGCCCGAGGGCAGCGACCCGGCCGAGGCGTTCCCCGGCGAGCACATCCGCGCAAGCCTGGAGACCAGTCTGCGCGCGAGCGGCCTCGACCACTTCGACGTACTGCAGTTCCACGTCTGGAGCGACGACTGGCTGGGCCGCGGCGACTGGCTCGAGACGATCGCCGAGCTGAAGCGGGAGGGGAAAATCCGCCTGTTCGGCGTCTCCGTCAACGACCACCGGCCCGACAGCGCACTCGCGCTGGTCCGCAGCGGCGCCGTGGACAGCGTGCAGGTCATCTACAACATCTTCGACCAGGCGCCCGCCGACACCTTCCTCCCGGCCTGCGCGGAACACGGCGTCGGCGTCATCGTGCGGGTGGCCCTCGACGAGGGGGGTCTCACCGGCCGGATCACCGCCGGATCGACGTTCCCCGAAGGCGACTTCCGCAGGCGCTACTTCCGCGACGATCGCCCGGCGCAGGTCGAACGGCGGGTCGCCGCCCTCACCGCCGACCTCGGCATCGCTCCCGACGAGATCGCCGAGCACGCCCTGCGGTTCGTCCTGAGCTCGCCGGCGGTCTCCACAGTCATCCCCGGCATGCGCACCGTACGCAATGTCGAGCGCAACACGGCCGTGAGCGACGGACGCCCGCTCACCGCAGACCAGCTCGCAGTGCTGGCCGGGCACCGGTGGCAGCGCAACTTCTACTCCTGATCCGCAAGTCGCCGCCGAGGGCTGTCGATCCGGGTGTTTCTTGTTCGACGTAGGAGTGAGAGCGGGAAACGACGAACCCAAGGAGTACGGCCATGCAGAAGCTGCGCGTACACAACATCACGATCTCGCTGGACGGCTTCGCCGCCGGCCACGACCAGCGACTGGAGTATCCGCTCGGCGAGGGCTTCGGGGAGGAGATGCACGCGTGGATGTTCGCCGCACTGCGCGACCGGGCCGAGGGGAGGACGGGGATCGATGTCGGCCACGTCGCCCGCAGTGAGGAGAACATCGGGGCCACGATCATGGGGCGCAACATGTTCGGGCCCCAGCGAGGACCGTGGGCGGACGAGACCTGGCGCGGCTGGTGGGGCGACAACCCGCCCTACCACAACGATGTGTTCGTGCACACGCACCACCTGCGGCCCGCGCTGGTGATGGAGGGCGGGACCACGTTCCACTTCACCGACGAGCCCGTCGAGAAGGTGCTGGAGCGGGCGTTCGAGGCGGCGGCGGGCAAGGACGTGCGGATCGGCGGAGGGGCGGCCACCGTTCAGCAGTATCTGCGGGCCGGTCTGATCGACGAGCTGCACTTCGCCATCTTCCCGAATCTCCTCGGGAGGGGGGAGCGGCTGTTCGACAACCTGGGGGACGGGGTCGACGGCTACCGGGTTGCGGAGCTGGTCAGCTCGGCGGCTGTCACGCACGCCAGGCTGGTCCGTCGCTGACCCCGTCCCCAGGGACGAAGCTCATGCGCCGCCGTATCCGCCCGACTTGTCCTACGGTCGGTCGGTCTCGCTCAGGCTGGGACCGAGCCTGTTCTCGAGCGTGAGGGGAGGAAGTTCCGCACCCCTGACCACCTCTCCCTCGTCGTCCAGCGTCATCGGCTGGTAATGCAACTGCGCGGTCCAGTCGCCGGGGTGGTGGAAGAAGAACTTGATCGAGTCGCCGGGGTATTCGGCCCGCAGCATCAGGATCAGTTCCGCGAAGAAGTCGTCCTGGCCGTATGTGTCGGCCAGCACGATCGTGAGCTGATCCGGCGCGGCCCGCCAGACCCGCAGGCGCACATGGCCGCGCCGGCCGGAGCGGGTGCCCCCGTTCTCGAACAGGGACTGCCAGGGATCCTCATTGCGGATCAGCACAGGCCCGGGTTCAACGCTCATGCCCAAGTCTCCTTACCCGCAGCAGACTTCAGGCCGACAGTTCACCGGAGGCGGGGGCGTCGATCAAGACCCGGGTGCGCCCGCGCGCAAGCCGTCCATGACCAGGTCCAGCAGCCGTCCGGCGCGCGGCTGCCACTCTCCGTGCGGGTCGATCTGCCAGAGTCCCGCGATGGCGAGCATGAAGTCGTCGGGGGTCACTCCCGGGCGGATCGTGCCCGCCTCCTCGTTCGCCTTCAGCAGCAGGATGATGGCCGAGGTCACGGGGCCGTACCCCACCTTGGCCAGGGTGCCGTGCGGTGGGCCGGCGGTCTTGCGCAATGCGTCGGCCAGGCCGGCCTTGGCCATGGCGTACTGCGCGAGGCGGTCCATCCACTCCCGCAGGGCCTGGTCGGGGGCGCGGGTCTCCAGGAGCTGGGCCGCGGCGTCGGCGACCTGCTGCACCTCGTAGCGGTACACCTCGAGGACGAGTGCCTCGCGGTTCGGGAAGTTCCGGTAGAACGTCCCCTGCCCGACGCCCGCCTTCTTCGCGATCACGCTCAGCGGGGCGTCCGCCGAGCACGTCAGCTCTGTCAGCGCCACTGCGAGAATGCGCTCGCGATTGCGTTGGGCGTCGACACGCAGGGGGGTGTCCTTGTCGTCGTCAGGCTGCACTGGTCCTCCTTCCGGCATCGGCTCCGGCTGACCTGAACCGTGTGTCAGGGGCAGTCCGCCGACCTCGCGGCCGGGCTCGGGTCTTGCTAAGCGGACAGCTGTCCGTTAGGTTTTCGGTCTACCGGACAACTGTCCGCTTAGAGTCCACTGTAGCGGCAGATCAGGCCAGTGTGGCCGACTGATGTCCATTGCCACCGACTCCTTCACCTGTAGTGCTATGCGAAAGAAGGCCGATCATGGCCCCCTCGACGTCGAGCGCCATCACCCTGAACATCAACGGGGAGAAACACACGCTGCCCGTCGACCACCGCACCACCCTGCTCGACGCGCTGCGCGAGCGCCTGGACCTGACCGGCACCAAGAAGGGCTGCGACCAGGGCCAGTGCGGCGCCTGCACGGTCATGCTCGACGGGCGCCGGGCCCTCTCCTGCCTTCAGCTCGCGGTCGCCGCCGAGGGGCGGACGGTCACGACCATCGAAGGGGTGGCGGACGGTGACCGGCTGCACCCCGTCCAGCAGGCCTTCCTCGACCTCGACGGCTACCAGTGCGGCTACTGCACACCGGGACAGATCTGTTCAGCCATCGCAGTGATCGAGGAACACGCGGCGGGCTGGCCGAGCGCCGCCACCGCCGACGTCCGGCCGGAAGCAGCGATCCCGCCGCTCACCGCCGACGAGATACGCGAGCGCATGAGCGGCAACCTGTGCCGCTGCGGCGCGTATGTGTCGATCGTGCGGGCGGTCGAGCGGGCCGCGCAGGCCCAGGCGGCCGAGACCGAGAGCCGGACCGAAGGGGCAGCGGCATGAGGGAGTTCGCATATCAGCGCGCGTTCGACATATCCGGCGCGGTCGCCCTGCTCGACGCCGACCCCGAGGCACGCTTCCTCGGTGGCGGCACCAACCTCGTCGACCTGATGAAGGCCGGCGTGGAAAGGCCCGCCCGGCTCGTCGACGTACGCGAACTGCCCCTCGACCGGATCGAGTTCACGCCGGACGACGGGCTGCGCATCGGCGCGACGGTCACCAACAGCGACCTGGCCGCCCACCCCGAAGTGCGCCGCCACTACCCGGCGTTGACACAGGCCGTCCTGGCCGGCGCCTCCGGCCAGCTGCGCAACATGGCCACGGTCGGCGGGAACCTGCTTCAGCGGACCCGCTGCGGCTACTTCACCGACCTGTCGAAACCCTGCAACAGGCGTGCCCCCGGCAGCGGTTGCCCCGCCGTCGAGGGCGAGCACCACAACCACGCCATCCTCGGGGCCTCCGCACACTGCGTGGCCACCCACGCCTCGGACATGGCGGTCGCACTCGCAGCATTCGACGCCGTCGTGTCGTACGAAACGGCGGACGGGCCGGGCGAGTTGCCGTTCGCGGAGTTCTACCTCCCCGTGGGTGACACCCCTCATCTGGAGACGGCACTGCCGCCCGGCGCACTGATCACCGGCGTCACCCTGCCGCCGGCGCGGGTCGCCGCCAACTCCCGCTACCGCAAGGTGCGCGAGCGCGCCTCGTACGCCTTCGCCGTCGGTTCGGTCGCTGCCGCTCTCGATATCCAGGGTGATGTCGTACGTGAAGTGCGGCTGGCCTTCGGGGCGGTGGCGTCCCGGCCGTGGCGGGCCTCGGAGGCCGAACGGGTGCTGACCGGGGGACCGGTGAGCGCCGGGGCGTTCGCCGCCGCGGCCGACGCCGAACTGGCGGCCGCCGAAGCGCTGCCCCACAACGGATACAAGGTGACGCTGATCCGCAACCTCGTCGTGGCCGTGCTGACCGAACTCACCGAGGAGGCTTCCCGATGACGACGCCTGCGCCGACCACGACGACCGGAACCGCTGCCGCGACCCGGGCCGTCGGTACCGCCCGCACCCGCGTGGAGGGCAGGGCCAAGGTCACCGGAGCGGCCCGCTACGCCGGAGAGATCCCCTACGCCGAACTCACCCACGGCTGGCTGGTGTTGTCCACCGCGGCCCGCGGGCGTATCCGCTCGGTGGAGGACGCGCCCGTCCTCGGTATGCCCGGAGTCCTCACCGTCCTGCACCACGGGAACGCCCCGCGCCTCCACGCGAACTACACGAACGCCTTCGGGCAGCCCGACCCCATTCTGCAGCTCTTCCAGCACGACCGCGTCCCCTTCGTCGGCTGGCCGGTGGCTCTGGTCGTCGCCGAGACGCCCGAGCAGGCTAGGGAGGCCGCCGAGGCGCTGGTGGTCCGGTACGACGAGGAGGCGCACGACGTCGCGTTCTCCGCCGGGCGACCGGGGACGTACACACCGGAGAACTCGGAGACGGCGAAAGGGGACCTGGAGTCCGAACTCGCCGCGTCCGAAGTCGTGGTGGACGCTGAATACACAACGCCGGAGGAGCACCACAGCCCCCTGGAGCCGCACGCGGCGATGGCGCGCTGGGACAACGGCCGGCTCGAAGTCGTCGACTCCAACCAGGGCAGCGCGTTCGTGGCGGACGAGCTCGCGAAGCTGTTCTCGCTCGACCGGGACTCGGTGCGGGTGCGGTCCGAACACGTCGGTGGCGGCTTCGGAGCCAAGGGCACCCGTCCGCACTCCGTCCTCGCCGTGATGGCGGCGACCGTCCTGCACCGCCCGGTCAGGGTCGTCATGACCCGCCGTCAGATGTTCTCGCTGGTCGGCTACCGCAGCCCCACCGCGCAGCGCGTCAGGCTCGGCGCCGACGCCGAAGGGCGGCTGCGCGCGTTCGACCACCAGGCGCACTGCCTGACCTCGACCGTCCGCGAATTCGTCGAGAGCAGCGCCAACTTCGGGCATGCGATGTACGACGCCGACGCGCATCACACCGTGAACCGTGTCGTACGGCTGGATGTGCCGACGCCGAGCTGGATGCGCGCGCCGGGCGAGGCACCGGGCTCCTTCGCGGTGGAGTCCGCGCTCGACGAACTCGCCGAGAAGTGCGGCATCGACCCGATCGAGCTGCGCGTACGCAACGAACCCGACGTGGGACCTGTATCCGGGCTGCCGTTCGCCAGCCGCAACGTCCTCGCCTGCTACCGGGAGGGCGCTCGCCGGTTCGGCTGGGCGGACCGCGACCCGCGCCCCGGCATCCGCCGTGAAGGGCGCTGGCTCCTCGGCACCGGGATGGCGGCGTCCGCGTTCCCGACGCTCTCCGCACCGTCGACGGCGGCCGTCACGGCGGAGGCGGACGGTACCTTCACCGTCCGGATCACCGCGGCGGACATCGGGACGGGGGCGCGCACCGCGCTGACGCAGATCGCCGCGGACGCGCTGGAGGTGGCACCGGGGCGGGTGCGGGTACGGATCGCCGACAGCGACTTCGGTCCCGCGATGATCGCCGGCGGTTCCATGGGCACCCGCTCCTGGGCCTGGGCGATCGCCGTCGCGTCGGCCGAGCTGCGTGAGCAACTGGCCCTGGGCGGTGGCATTCCACCCGAGGGGATCACCGTACGGTCCGACACCTCCGAAGCTGTCCGCGCGCTGTCAAAGATGGAACGCAACGCGTTCGGGGCGCAGTTCGCCGAGGTCGCCGTGGATGTCACCAGCGGTGAAGTACGCGTACGGCGGATGCTCGGCATCTTCGCCGCCGGCCGGATCGTCAACCCGCTGACCGCACGAGGCCAGTTCATCGGCGGGATGGTCTGGGGGCTCTCCATGGCGCTGCACGAGGAGGCGGTCAGGGACCAGGCCTCCGGCGGCCATGTCGGCGCCGACCTCGCGGGCTACCACTTCGCCGCGCACGCCGACATACCGCCCATCGAGGCGGACTGGGTGGACGACCCGGACCCCGACGACCCCGTCGGCATCAAGGGCATCGGCGAGATCGGGGTCGTGGGCGGCGCGGCGGCGATCGCCAACGCGGTCTGGCACGCGACCGGCGTACGCCACCGTCACCTGCCGATCAGGCCCGACCGCGTGCTGACGGCGACTGCGGGCGGACATGCTTGACCTCGCCGACGAGCTGAAGCGGTGGGCCGAGGAGGGCCGGGACTTCGCCGTCGCGACCGTGGTGTCCGTCGGCGGCAGCGCGCCACGCGGCCCGGGCGCCGCCCTCGCCGTCGACGGCGAGGGCACGGTCATCGGTTCGGTCTCCGGCGGCTGCGTCGAAGGGGCGGTGTACGAGCTGTGCGTCCAGGCGCTCCAGGACGGCCACCCGGTGCTCGAACGATTCGGCTACAGCGACGAGGACGCCTTCGCGGTGGGCCTCACCTGCGGCGGGGTCATCGATGTCCTGGTCACGCCGGTGCGAGCGGGCGCGCCCGACGGGAAGATGCTCGCGGCTGCCCTGTCGGCTGCGGCGCGCCGGGAGGCGGTCGCCGTGGCCCGGGTGGTCCGCGGTCCGGCCGAGCTGCTCGGCGGGGCGCTGTTGGTCCACGCCGACGGTTCGCATGACGGGAGGCTCGGGGGCTCGGTCGGGTTGCGCGAGGGCGGCGCGAGCACCTCGTACGAGGGCGGCGCGAGCACCTCGTACGAGGGCGGCGCGAGCACCTCGTACGAAGGCGGTGCGAGCACCTCGTACCACGGCGGCCCGGAGGGCCCGTACGACGGCGGCCCGGAGGGCTCGTACGACGGCGGCCCGGAGGGCTCGTACGACGGCGGTCTCGGAGGCCCTCCCACAGGTGACGACGGCCTCCCGGCTGTGGACCGGACGGCGCTGGCGGAGGCTCGCGCGATGCTGGATTCCGGCCGGACGGGCACGGTCGAGATCTCGGAGGACGGATCGAGCTGCCCGGGCGGAGTGACGCTCTTCGTCGAGACGCGCGTGCCGCCGCCCCGCATGATCGTGTTCGGTGCCGTGGACTTCGCCGCGGCGCTCGTGCGGGCGGGCAGGTTCCTCGGCTACCACGTGACCGTGTGCGACGCCCGCCCCGTCTTCGCCACGCGCCTCCGCTTCCCCGAGGCCGACGAGATCGTGGTCGACTGGCCGCACCGCTACCTCCGGAGCACACGGACCGACGGGCGCACGGTGCTGTGTGTGCTCACGCACGACGCCAAGTTCGACATCCCGCTGCTGGAGACGGCCCTGCGGCTGCCGGTCGCGTTCGTCGGCGCGATGGGCTCGCGTCGCACCCATCAGGACCGTGACCGCCGGCTGCGCGAAGTCGGGCTCACCGACGCCGAGTTGGCCCGCCTCCGGTCCCCCATCGGGCTCGACCTCGGCGCCCGTACGCCCGAGGAGACCGCCCTGTCCATCGCGGCGGAGATCGTCGCGGCCCGCCGCGGAGGGACCGGCGTTCCGCTGACCGGATCGGGGATGCCGATCCACCGTGACCTGGACGGGAGGGACGCGGGAGAGCCGACCCGCACCGAGGCGGCCGCGTGACCCGGTGCCGGTCGGCGCGGGAAGCTCAGGAAGCCGGAGCCGAGTTCACGAGCCAGTCGTACGCGGCCCGTGCGGTGAATTCGGCCTGGCCGCCGCGCAGCAGCAGCCCCGCCGTGGCGAACCGCGGGTCGTCGGCCTGGGCGGCGACGTAGGGGATGGCGATGCAGCGCATCCCGGCCGCGTGCGCGGCCGCGGCGCCCGGGGCGGCGTCCTCCAGGACCACGCAGTCGGGCGCGGACGCCCCCAGGCGGCGCGCCGCCTCAAGGAAGACGTCGGGTGCGGGCTTGCCGCGGTCGACCTCGTCGGACGAGACGACGGTCGGCAGGCAGGAGGCCAGGCCCGTGCCGGTCAGGATCGCCTCGATGGCCTCCCGCGAGGAGCCCGAGGCCACGGCCATCGGTACGCCGTCCCCGGCCAGCAGTTCCACGAACTTCCGCATCTCCGGGTACACCCGCGTGGAGGCGCGGGCCAGCTCCAGATAGCGGCGGTTCGTCTCGGCGAACAGGGTGTCGAGCGGCACCGCCAGGCCATAGCGGTCCTTCAGGAGGGCGAGTGTCTCCTGGGCGCTGATGCCGACGTAACTCTCGTGGTCGGACCAGGTGAAGTCGGTGACGCCGAGCTCGGCGAGCGTCTGCCGGCCCGCCTCGAAGTAGTTCGGCTCGCTGTCCACGAGCGTGCCGTCGAGATCGAAGATGACTGAGATGCCGCCGAGAGTGGTCATGGGTTCCAGGATGCCAATGATCAGCTCGGTGCCGGACCGTCCGGGCCGCGGACGAACGCCTCGTGCAGATCGTCGGCCGCGCGGGGCACGGACTCCGCCCTGCGGCGCCGCAGCATCATGGTGGCGTCGGTGCTGTCGGCGTCGTGGCCGCTGGGACGGTCGGTCAGTTCTTCGCCGCGCGGCCGATCGATTCCACCAGCGGCAGCAGCCGCTGCGGGACGCGCTCGCGCAGCGCGACCTCCGTGCGGGTGCGCACCACGCCCGGCAGGCTGATCAGCGCCTGGATGACATCCTCCAGGTGTGCGTTGTCGCGCGCCACGACCCGGGTCAGCAGATCACCGCCGCCGGTGATCGAGAACGCCTCGATGATCTCCGGTACGGCGGCCAACGCATCGCCCACGTCGTCGAGATGGCCCTGCGTGACCTCGATGTGAACGAAGGCGAGCACGGGGTGGCCGAGCGCCGCGGGGGACAGAGCCGGGCTCGTACCGGTGATCACTCCGTCCCGCTCCAGCCGGTCGAGGCGGGCCTGAAGGGTTCCGCGGGCGATGCCGAGCGTACGGGCGTACTCACGCACGCTGGTGCGTGGCTGCTCCAGCAGCAGCCGCAGAATACGGGTGTCCAGCTCGTCCACGGCCATGGTGCGCCGCCCTCCTGCCGCCTCGGGTGATCACTTCCGACTGTACCAATGGCGCAGCTTGAGGCGAGTCTGCTGGGCCAGTCTCCAGATGTCCCCCAACGCGCTCGCGGTCGACGGGGTTTGGAGCGCCATTCCGCGGTCAGCCGTAGAGGTGGACCCTCCGCGGAGGACAAGCCGGATCAGTTGAAGCACGACCGGAATTGCGTCTCCTGCGAGAAGGCCCCTTCAAATGGCATGAGAAAAGGTCACGAGAAAAGGTCACGCAACGAGACTCGGGAGCAAAGCATGTGCGCGGAACACGGGACGAACCGTCCGCTCTCCACCGACACGGTGGCTGTCCCGGAGCAGCCGCGCTCAGGGCCGCGCAGTCCGGCCGAGGCGCGCCAGGCGGTCAGGCGGGCGATCGAGGGGCGATTCCGCGGCAGCGGCACAACTGACGACGAGGACGCGGTCAGCGACGCCCTGCTCGTGGCCTCCGAGCTCACGACCAACGCGATTCGGCACGGGGGCGGTGTCACGGACTTCCAGGTCACGCTGGCCGGCCGCGAAGTACTCCTGTCGGTGAGTGACCGAAGCGAGCAACTGCCGCTGGTCGTACGCGGTGGCGACGAACTGGAAGACCTGCGGGTGGGAGGCCATGGCTGGCCGATCGTCTGCCGTCTCGCGCGCGATGTCGTCGTCTCGGATCTGCACGCCGGAGGAAAGCGCATCACGGCTGTGGTGCCCCTCTCGTCCTCCTGAGGCACTCCGGAGAATATCGGCGGCCTCGTTTCCGTCTTTCCGCCGGGGATATTCGTGACCGACCCGTATGCCCCGGCTCGCAGCGCCTATGCCTGGCGTCCGAAACCGTGATGAGAAGTGATCCTGCGCAATCACGTGCCCTTTTCGGACAAGGCCGGCTTCCGGACGTGGTTCGCGGAGAGACGCGTATCGCGGAAAGAAGTGAACGCACCCGTTTGACCGGAGGAATGCCGGGCAACTGGATTTCGTGCTTCGGACCGGAGGCGCGTCGGCGGGAGTGGTATGCCGCGCGGGCGCCCTTCGTCGGCCCGACGGCACCGCGTCTCGCGGTCAGACCCGAACAGCACCGTGGAGGAGCGATTTCGCATGCTCACTGATGTATCCGCACGCCATTCCCCCGGCCCCGCTCCGAGCGGGTCCGCGGCCAAACGACCGTACGACGACGCACCGGACTGCGCCGCGGCCTTCGCCCGGCTGGTGGAGCTGGGCGAAGGGCCCGAGCGCGACCTCATCCGCGACGATCTGGTCGAGTCGTGGCTGCCGATGGCCTATCGCATCGCCGGCCGCTTCCGTGACCGGGGCGAGTCGATCGAGGACCTTCGGCAGGTCGCGGCGCTGGGCCTGGTGAAGGCCGTCGACCGCTTCGACCCCGTGCGCGGGGCCTTCGAGAGCTACGCGGTACCGACCATCACCGGCGAGATCAAGCGCCACTTCCGTGATCGCATGTGGGCGTTGCGGGTTCCCCGGCGCGTGCAGGAACTCAGGAACAAGGTGCGGGTCGCCCGGCGCGAACTCAGCCAGCTCCCTGGATCTCCCGAGCCCACGACCGCCGAGATCGCCGCCCACACGGGCCTCTCGGAGGACGAGGTCGGTGACGGGATGGAGGCGATGGAGAGCTTCAGCACCCTCTCCCTGGACGCCGAACTGTCCTCCAGGGAAGACGGATACAGCCTTGCCGACACGCTCGGCGCGGCCGACTCCACCTTCGACACCGTGGTGGACCGAGAAGCCGCGAAGCGAGGGCTGAGCCGCCTGCCCGAGCGTGAACGCGCCATCCTGTACATGCGGTTCTTCGAGGACATGACCCAGAACCGCATCGCCGACCGGCTGGGCATCTCCCAGATGCACGTCTCCCGGCTCATCACCAACAGCTGTGCCCGTGTACGCGCCGAGGCGCTGGACGACGAGGCGCGCCGCCAGGCCCCTGAGGGACCGACGCAAACCACCTGACCAGTCAGCTGTTTTTGCTTGTTCTTGCCTGCTCTCACCTGACCTAGGAGTACGGACATGCTGATGCCCCACCCGGAGACGCTGCGCGAGCTCGTGGCGGAGTACGAGGCACTCGCCGCCCAGGAAGCCGCGGACGGTACGGGAAGGCCGGGCCCACGGGCCCAGGATCTGGCGTACACGCTCTGTGTCTCGACCGGCACCCGTGATGTGCGGCTGGCGTTGGCGGCGGCCCGTCGGTACCTCGTGGGGGAGACCGCGGTGGTGCCCGCGATGAGCGACTGATACCGGGCGGCAGCGCACCGGCGACCGAACCGAACCACCGGAACCGGGAGGAAAGTTGACGGCCTCGGAAAACGAAGCAGCCACCGGGAGCGGTGGGCGGGACGAGACCCAGGAAGAGGGAGCCGACCGCAGATGGAGCGAGCTCATCCAGGAGATCCGGGTGGCTCAGACAGGCGTGCAGATCCTGTTCGGCTTCCTGCTCACCGTCGTGTTCACTCCGCGATACGGACATTTGGCGCAGCTGGACAAGGCCATCTACATCGTCACGGTCGTTCTCGGGGCCTGCGCCACGGGTGCGCTGATAGGTCCCGTGGCCCTGCACCGGATCGTCTCCGGACGGCGCGTCAAGCCGCAGGCGGTGCGGTGGGCGTCGCGGCTGACCTTCGTGGGGCTGGTTCTGCTCCTCGCGACCATGACCGCCTCGCTGCTGCTGATTCTCCGGGTGGCCACGCACGACGCGTACGTGCCGTGGCTCGTCTCCGGGGTCGTCGCCTGGTACCTGTTCTGCTGGCTCGTCCTGCCCATGTGGGTGCGCTGCCGGTACACCAGCGACTGACACGCCGCCGATTACTGACACGTCGGCTACCGGCGCTCCAACCCCCGACCCCAGGAGTACCCATGCACGAGTCCCTGTGGAACTACACGCCCACCAGCGGTCACACGCCTGACGACGATCTGACCGGCTACGCGGTCGAGGCGACGGACGGCCAGATCGGAACCGTCGACAAACACTCCGTCGAAGTCGTCGCCCAGTACATCGTGGTCGACACCGGAGTGTGGATCTTCGGCAGGAAGGTCATGCTGCCCGCCGGCACGATCGTGGGCATCGACCACGAGGCCAAGAAGGTCCACGTGTCCCTCGACAAGGCCGAGATCAAGACGTCACCCGAGTTCGACGAGGACAAACACCTGGGCGACCCCGCCTACCGCGACCAGCTGGGCGGCCACTACGGATCCGGTCACTAAGACCGCTGGACCGCCCGCACAGCCCGGTCCGGGCCGCGATGCCCGGACCGGGCGCTCACCAGGCACCAGGGCAGGAACGCCGGCTCACCAGGGCAAGAACGTGTGCACGTCCTTGCCGTCCGGCCGCAGCACCACGCTGACCTGGTCGCACAGGGTGTGAATCAGGTGCCAGCCGATTCCGCCACCGCCCTGACGCGGATGGAACGGGCGGGGTGCGGGCGGAGTGGTGCTGCTGTCCCGCACGGTCACATGGACGCCGTCGAAGGTGCGGCGCATATGCAGTTCGAAGGGGCCGGGGGCGTACTGGATCGAGTTGGCGACGAGTTCGGTGACCACCAGCAGGATGTCGTCCCAGTGCTCGGCGGCGCTCGGCGGCGACGCCTGGGCGAGCGAGGTCAGATAGCTCTCCGCCGTCAGGCGCGCATCGGTCACGTTGCGCAACTGGCCGTCGAAGGCCTTGGAGAGTGTCTCGGTCCCCTGTTGCGCCGGTTTCCCTTCCCCACTCGGATCGCTTCCCATCTCGCCTTCCCGTGTGGGCTCCTCCACGCTCTCCCCTGGCGTGGACCGTGTCCCCCATGCCGGGGACCGCCTACGCCGTGTTGCCCCGGGACCGCCGAGCCGCCCGCCGCCACAGTGAACGCCGCTCAGCCTCACTTGTACCACCCCAGACTCCGATGCTCTGGCCCGTTTCGAGGGCCCATTCCAGGCACTCGTCGCGTACCGGGCAGCCCTGGCACACGGCCTTCGCCTCGTTGATCTGCAGAATCGCGGGGCCTGTGGTGCCGATGGGGAAGAACAGGTCGGGGTCGACGGTGCGGCATGCCGCGGATTCGCGCCAGTTGCTCATAAGGGCCTCCTGCGCTCGCAGTCGTGTGGATCGGTGCGGGTTCCTTCGGTGTTCGGGTCACCCGTGATGGCACAGGTGAAACAGAAATGTGCCGATGACCCGAATGTCCAGCCAGTGCGGGACCCGGATGTCCGGCCCGCAGGTGCCGGGCGCTGAAAACCGTCTGCTTGAACTTGGCTTACCAGGGAAAGCGGATCCGAAGCGCGGTCGGCAAAGTGCCGGCGCGGGCGAACGGCAGTCACCTGCCAGGGAATGAGGAGGTGTGACATGGCAGAGGAACCCGACGACGTCTGGGAGCGGTTCGCCATCGGCCTGGCGGACATGGCGCGGGATCTGCTGGCCCAGGACTCGGTCCAGGCCACCCTGGACCGGATCGTGGCGCACGCCTCGACGCTGATCAAGGGAGTCGACGATGCCGGGATCCTCACCGTCCGTGGTGGCGAGGTCCACGCCCTGTCCGCGACGAGCGACCTCGTGCGCACCGCGGACCGGATTCAGCAGGATCTGAGGGAGGGCCCCTGCTTCGACGCCGTCGTCGACCGCCGGCAGGTCTACAGCATCGAGGATCTGCGCGAACCGCATGAGCGCTGGTCCCGCTTCGCCCCCGAACTGAGGAAGCTCGGCATGGGGAGCTCCTTGGGCTTTCTGCTGTTCACCGAGGACGACGAGCTCGGCGCGCTCAACCTCTACTCCCAGGTGCCGCACACCTTCGACGACATGGCACAGCGCGCGGGCTGGGTGCTCGCCTCCCACGCCGCCGTGGCGTTCTCCGCCGCCCGCACCCACCAGCAGCTCAGCCACGCCCTGGAGACACGCCACGAGATAGGTGAGGCCATGGGCATCCTCATGGAGCGCCACGGGCTGAGCGAGGACACGGCCTTCAAGCTCCTCAAGAAGGCGTCCCAGGACCGCAACATCAAACTTCGCGAGATCGCCCGCCAGATCTGCCGGACCGGAGAGAAGCCCGACTGACCGCACCCTCGGCGCGGGGCCGCTACGACACCCGGATCCCGACGATGCACGTGTCGTCGTCGGTGTCCGACCGGCTGTACGTGAGGAGCCGGTCCAACTGGTGGTCCAGCGTGCTGCCCACCGTGCGCGCGCTGGTCAGCAACTGGGCCATCGACTCCTCGACCGACCGGTCACGCCGCTCGACGAGCCCGTCGGTGTACATCAACAGGGTGTCCTCGACGGCCAGTTGAACCTCGCCCTCCTCGTACACGGCCTCGGGCACGGCACCGAGCAGAATCCCCTTGAGGAGCGGCAGCGGGCTCGCTTCCGTGTCACGGACCAGGACGGGCGGCAGATGACCGGCCCTGGCCCACCGCAGGGTGCGCCGGACCGGGTCGTAGAGGCCGCAGACCGCCGTGGCAGTGATGGAGCCTGTCAGATGGTGCGCCACGATGTTGAGCCACGACAGCAACTGGCCGGGACCCGCACCCGTCACGGCGAGTCCGCGCAGCGCGTTGCGCAGGACCACCATGCTGGTCGCCGCCTCGATCCCGTGACCGGCCACGTCGCCGACACACAGGAGCACCCGCTGGGAGGGCAGGACAACGGCGTCGTACCAGTCGCCGCCCACCAGTTGCTCGGTCTCCGCCGGGCGGTAGCGGACGGCCACCTGGAGACCCGGCGCCTGCAACGGGGCCTGCGCCGGGGGCATGATCGCGTGCTGCAGCTGCAGGGTCAGCCGGTTGCGTTCGTGTGCCTGTTGCTCGCTGTGCGCGAGCTGGTCACGCGTCGCCGCGAGCGCGACCTCCGTCCAGTGCTGGGCCGAGATGTCCTGGCAGGCCCCTCGTACGATGAACAGCCGGTTCTCGGCGTCGAGCACCGGCTCGGCCACCACTCGCAGATGCCGGGTCACCCCGTCGGGGCGCTGTAGCCGGAACGCCGCCGTGGCCGGGCGCCGGTGGTGGAGGAGGGTGCGCAGAAAGCGGCCGATCACCACGGCGTCGTCGGGGTGTGCGTGTGCGGGCAGGTCCTCCAGCGGCACGGGCGTCTGGGACGCGGAGCGCCCGTACAGGCTGTAGAGCGTGCCGTTCCAGGTGATCTCGCCGGTGAGCAGGTTCTCCTCGAAGCCGCCGATCCTGCCGAGCCGCTGGGCGTGCTGAAGCAGGCTGGCGAGCCGTGCGGTCTCGTCCTCGATACGCCACAGGAGCAGCACGCTGTCGCCGTGCCTGCTGAGGCTGATGTCGGCCACGCTCGACAGCGGTACCTGGTCGACCAGTCCCGTGAGGTCCATCCGGTGGGTCCGGAACGGCTCCCCCGTGGCGTAGACCCGCTCGACATGCTGGAAGAGCTCGCTCTCCCCGGCGGCCAGCGGATAGGCCTCCAGCAGCAGCGCTCCGTTGACGACACCGCGGGGCCGGCCGGCCGGGTCGAGGAACCGGCTGTTCACATGGCGGATCCGGAAGTCCGCGAGCTGTCCGTCGTTGTCGAGGTGGGGTTCGAGGATCAGCGCGGGATCGTGCAGTCCGTCGACCAGATCGATGAGTTCCGCGACTCCGGGCGTGACATGCGGGCCGTTGGCGCTCGTGCGGTCGCTCGGGAGCGGCTGGCTCTCCAGCGTGTGGGCGCACAACTCTGCCAGCGCCTCGACCTGGCGGGCGACCTGGGGCGACTGCGGCTTGAGAGGAGACGGCCAGGCGATTTCGAGGACGCCGTGGATGCGCCCGCCGACACCGGCCGGGGCTGCCACTCTCCCGCCGTACGGGTAGTGGGTGCGCCCGATGGTCGGCTGGCCGGCCTCGGTGAGTGACGCGGTCCACTGTGTCGTACGACCGGACAGGGCCCGGCGTGCCACCGTCGCCACGCCGGGCGGCACGTAGCGCCAGCGCTCCGCCTCCGCGGCGGAGAACCCGGCGCTGCCCGCCAGGGTGAGGCCACCGTCGGCGCCGACCGCCCAGATGGCGACGGCAACCGCGCCGAGCGGGGCCAGGGCGTGCTGGAGCAGCGAGTCGGCCACCGACTGGGTGTCGTCGGCGGCCAGAGCACCGCTCTCCGCCTCCCGCAGGCGTACCGCCGGGGATGTGTCCTGGGCGTCGTCGGAGCCGGTCGTGGCGGCGAGGAACGCACTGGTCACCTCGGACAGCCGGTCGCGCGCCGCCTGGTTGATGACGTCGACGGCGAGTTCGAGCAGGCTCACATTGCCCTGCTCGGTCAGCTCGTCGAGCTGTCGGGCGGCCTGTGCGGGGCCGCAGCCGAGGCGTTCGATCAGGATGCCCTTGGCGAGCTCGATCAGGGCGCGGCCGTCGGCTTCGGCCTGCGCGGCCTGCACCTCGCGACGCAACCGGTCCACCGTGGCGGCCAGTCTGCCCACCATGGACGTCGACGCGACGTCGGTCAGGCCGTCCGTCGGGTCGGCCGTCCAGGTGCCCGGAGGCTGTTCGGGAGTGCTCACGGTGCGGTTGCTCCTCGGCTGGGACGTCCGCGGGTGCGGGGGAGAGGGGTGCGGGGAGGGCGCCCGGCCGGCCGTTCGGACCGGCGGGCGCCTTCCGGTGTCACGCGCTCAGCCAGCGCCGGACGCAGGCGATGAGGTCGTCGGTGTCGACCGGCTTGGTCACATAGTCGCTCGCGCCTGACAGGAGACTCTTCTCCCGGTCGCCGGGCATCGCCTTCGCGGTGACCGCGATGATCGGCAGGTCGGCGTACTGGGGCATTTTGCGGATCTCCGCCGTGGCGGTGTACCCGTCCATCTCCGGCATCATCACGTCCATCAGGACCACCGCGATCTCGGGACGGCTGAGCAGGGTCTCGATGCCCTTCCTGCCGTTCTCCGCGTGCAGCACCTGGAATCCGTGCAGTTCCAGGATCCCGCTGAGGGCGAAGAGGTTGCGGGCGTCGTCGTCGACCACGAGCACTGTGGTGCCGTCGACGTCGTCGCCGACGATCCGTGTGTCCTGGGGCTGCGGCTTCTCGGCGCGGACCAGCGGGAGCACGTCTCCCGGTTCCTCGGCGGAGAGGTGCAGGGCGATGCGCTCGCGCAACTCGTCCAGGCTGGAAAGGAACTCCAGCGTCCGGGGACCGGACCGGGACTGCAGGTCCTGCTCCTGGGCGAGGTCCACACGGCTGCCGTTGTGGACGAGCACGGGCACGTTCGCCAGGGCCGAGTCGCCCTCGACGGCCTCCAGGAAACGGGCCGCCTCCCCGTCCGCCATGCCGAGTTCGAGGACGACGCAGTGGCACGCTCCGGCAGCCAGCGCGCTCGCCGCCTCCTGAGCGCCCACGACCGTGACGACGTCGACCGTCTTGCGGGCGTCGCTGTCGTCACGACTGCGGGTGAGATCCCCGACTGCGCTCTCGGCGACAAGGGTGAGCAGACCGCGCGGCCGTTCCTCGACGACCAGCAGCCGACGCCGGTTCTGCCGGGGCGGTCCGGCCGGACCCTGTGCCGGACCGGCCGCCTTCACCACGTCGGTGGCGTCCTCGCGTGGCGCGCTGTCCGGCTGGCGGCTGCCGCTCAGCAGTTCCTCGAAGTCGGGACGGGCGACGGGCAGGAAGAGGGTGAAGGTGCTGCCCTGGCCGGGTGTGCTGTCCACGGTGACCTGGCCACCGAGCAGATGGGCGATCTCCCGGGTGATGGACAGACCGAGGCCGGTGCCGCCGTACTTGCGGCTCGTGGTGCCGTCGGCCTGCTGGAACGCACCGAAGATCGTCTCGAGTTGCTGTTCCGGGATGCCGATGCCGGTGTCCTTCACCCGGAAGGCGATGACGGTTCCGGCGTGCAGCACCCCCTGCGGGATCTCGTGTCCGGTCGCCGGTTCGATACGCAGCTCGACGCGTCCCTGCTCGGTGAACTTGACCGCGTTCGACAGCAGGTTGCGCAGCACCTGACGCAGCCGGGAGTCGTCGGTGAGCAGCTCGTCGGGCGCGCCGGGCGCGGTGGTGATCGTGAAGTCCAGACTCTTCTGCGAGGTCATGGGCCGGAAGGTGGCCTCGACGTACTCCAGCAGGCGGCGCAGCGAGACCTGTTCGGGGGAGAGGTCCATCTTGCCGGCCTCGACCTTCGACAGATCGAGGATGTCGTTGATCAGCTGGAGCAGGTCCGAGCCCGCGGAGTGGATGATCCCCGCGTACTCGACCTGCTTCGGCGTGAGGTTGCGCGAGGGGTTCTGGGCCAGCAACTGGGCCAGGATGAGGAGGCTGTTGAGCGGGGTCCGCAGTTCGTGGCTCATGTTCGCCAGGAACTCGGACTTGTACTTGGAGGCCAGCGAGAGCTGCTGGGCACGTGCTTCGAGTTCCTGCCGGGCCTGTTCGATCTGCAGGTTCTTGGCCTCGATGTCCCGGTTCTGGGTGACCAGGAGCGAGGCCTTGTCCTCCAGTTCGGCATTGGAGCGCTGCAGTTCATCCTGCTGAACCTGCAACTCCTCGGACCGCGCCTGCAGTTCGGCCGTCAGACGCTGGGACTCGCCAAGGAGTTCGTCGGTACGGGCGTTGGCCACGATGGTGCTGACGTTGACACCGATGGTCTCCATCAGCTGTTTCAGGAAGGTCTGGTGGACCGGGGTGAAGCGGGTCACCGAGGCCAGTTCGATCACGCCGAGCACCTGCTCCTCGACCACGATGGGGAGTACCACCAGAGCCGTCGGTGCCGTCTGCCCGAGTCCCGAGGAGATCGTCACGTATCCCGGCGGCAGCTCGTCCACCGTGATGGCGCGGCGGTTGCGGGCGGCCTGGCCGACGAGTGAGCGGCCCATCGGGATACGGGCGGGCCGCTCCGTGTCGTCCGGATAGCCGTAGGAACCGACGAGCCGGAGTTCCGTCCCGTCAGCGGCCTCCTCCGCGAGGTAGAAGGCGCCGTACTGCGCCGTGACCAGCGGGGTGAGCTCGTCCATGATCAGGTCGGCGACGATGTCGAGGTC
The DNA here is from genome assembly GCF_042671685.1 of Streptomyces sp. NPDC127595. Classification (NCBI taxonomy): domain Bacteria; kingdom Bacillati; phylum Actinomycetota; class Actinomycetes; order Kitasatosporales; family Streptomycetaceae; genus Streptomyces; species Streptomyces sp. NPDC127595. Next base: position 308,502 of record NZ_JBHXWK010000002.1, read on the forward strand.
GCGGTAGCCCTGCATCAGCCCGGAGACGCGGGCCAGGTTGGTCTTCAGCCAGTCCTGCTCATGGTTGGCCCGCGTGGTCTCACGCAGGGACTCGACCATGGAGTTGATGTTGTCCTTGAGCTCGGAGACCTCGCCCGACGCCTCTACGGTGATCGAGCGGGTCAGGTCGCCCTCGGCCACGGCACTGGCCACCTCGGCGATCGCCCGCACCTGGCGGGTGAGGTTGCCGGCCAGTTCGTTCACGTTCTCCGTGAGGCGCTTCCACGTACCGGAGACGCCTTCCACCTCGGCCTGTCCGCCGAGCCGGCCCTCGCTGCCGACCTCCCGTGCCACCCGGGTGACCTCGGCGGCGAAGGCGGAGAGCTGGTCGACCATCGTGTTGATGGTCGTCTTGAGCTCCAGGATCTCGCCGCGGGCGTCCACGTCGATCTTCTTGGAGAGGTCTCCCTTGGCCACCGCCGTCGTCACCAGGGCGATGTTGCGGACCTGGCCGGTGAGGTTGTTGGCCATCGAGTTGACGTTGTCGGTGAGGTCCTTCCAGGTGCCCGCCACGTTCGGCACGTGCGCCTGTCCGCCGAGCCGGCCCTCGGTGCCGACCTCGCGCGCCACGCGGGTGACCTCGTCGGCGAAGGCCGACAGCGTGTCGACCATCGTGTTGATGACGTCCGCGAGCGCCGCGACCTCGCCCTTCGCCTCGACCGTGATCTTCTGGGAGAGGTCTCCCTTGGCCACGGCAGTCGCCACCTGGGCGATGGAGCGGACCTGACCGGTCAGGTTCGACGCCATCACGTTGACGTTGTCGGTGAGGTCCTTCCAGGTACCCGAGACACCTCGCACGGTGGCCTGTCCGCCCAGATTTCCCGCGGTGCCGACTTCTCGGGCGACGCGGGTGACTTCGTCGGCGAAGGCGGAGAGCTGGTCGACCATCGTGTTGATGGTGTCTTTGAGTTCGAGGATTTCGCCGCGGGCGTCGACGGTGATTTTCTGGGAGAGGTCTCCCTTGGCGACGGCGGTGGCCACCTGGGCGATGGAGCGGACCTGGGCGGTGAGATTGCCCGCCATGAAGTTCACCGAGTCGGTGAGGTCGCGCCAGGTGCCCTTGACGCCCTTCACGTCGGCCTGGCCACCGAGGCGGCCGTCGGTGCCGACTTCTCGGGCGACGCGGGTGACTTCGTCGGCGAAGGCGGAGAGCTGGTCGACCATCGTGTTGATGGTGTTCTTGAGTTCGAGGATTTCGCCGCGGGCGTCGACGGTGATTTTCTGGGAGAGGTCGCCCTTGGCGACGGCCGTGGTCACCTGCGCCACGTTACGGACCTGGGCGGTGAGATTGCCCGCCATGAGGTTCACGGAGTCCGTGAGATCACGCCAGACACCGCCGACCCCGGGCACCTGGGCCTGTCCGCCGAGGCGCCCCTCGCTGCCGACCTCACGGGCGACGCGGGTCACCTCGTCGGCAAAGGCGGAAAGCTGGTCGACCATCGTGTTGACGGTCTCTTTGAGCTGCAGGATCTCGCCGCGGGCAGGGACGTCGATCTTCTGGGAGAGGTCTCCCTTGGCGACGGCCGTGGCCACCTGCGCGATGTCACGGACCTGCGTGGTGAGGTTGCCGGCCATGGCGTTGACGGAGTCGGTCAGATCGGCCCAGGTGCCGGAGACACCGGGGACCTCCGCCTGCCCGCCCAAAGTGCCCTCGGTGCCGACCTCCCGTGCCACGCGGGTCACCTCGGAGGTGAACACGGACAACTGGTCGACCATCCCGTTGAACACGGTGGCGATGTCGCCGAGGAGGCCGCCGGCATCGTCCGGCAGACGTGTGCCGAAGTCCCCGTCGCGCACGGCGGTCAGGCCCGCCAGCAGCTGACGAAGCTCTTGTTCGCCAGGTGTTCGGCTCGAAGGCCCGGTCGCTGTCACGGTCATGCTTACCCTCGTTCCGCTCCCCAGGAGTCCCGGGATGGGACTCGGAACCACGCCGGACTCACGCACGGTCTATGTGTCGCCGCAGCATTCCCGCAGAATCGCGGATGCGCCCGCTGAGAAAATACGCCGCAGGCTAACCCAGAAATCATGCGATGAACAAAGTGGTGGCCGGAACTCCAGCGTGGCCAAAAAAGTTTCGGGTAGCGAGGCATAACTACGCGAGATGGGGATACACAGGACCCTCTCGGTCTGTGCGTGTTTCGAGGTGCCCTGGTGTCGACGGGGGGCTGTATACACGGATCCCGCCGTGCCGGGCGGTCACCCCGTGGAGGGGTGACCGCCCGGCACGGCGGGATCGGAGCCTTGGAAGGCTCGGAGCACGGGAAGGCGCGGACTCAGGCGACGGCCGGGTCCAGCAGCCCCGTGCGAAGCCGCTTGATGATGCGGGTGATCAGCCGGGAGACATGCATCTGGGAGATACCGAGCTCTTCGCCGATCTGTGCCTGGGTGCGCTCCTCGACGAAGCGCAGGTGGACGATCAGTCGCTCGCGGTCGTCGAGTTCGGCGATCAGCGGAGCCAGCGAGTTGAAGTCGTCGATCAGTTGGAGGGAGGGGTCCTCCTCGCCGATGAAGTCGGCCAGAGCGCTTTCGCCCTCTCCCGCGCCGTTGCTGGTGAGGGCGGCGTCGAGGGACGTGGAGGTGTAGGCGTTCGCCGCCTTGCGGGCCTCGATGACGTCTTCCTCGGGCAGGGACATCAGCTCGGCCAGCTCGCGGGTGGTGGGCATACGGTCCAGCCGGGTCTGCAGCTCCTCCGTGGCCTTGGCGAGCTCGACGCGCGCCTCCTGCAGCCGGCGGGGAACGTGCACCGCCCAACTGGTGTCGCGGAAGAAGCGCTTGATCTCACCGACGATGTAGGGGACCGCGAAGGAGGTGAACTCGACCTCCCGGGTGAGCTCGAAGCGGTCGATGGCCTTGATCAGGCCGATCGTGCCCACCTGGACGATGTCCTCCATGGAGTCGCCGCGGCTGCGGAAGCGGGAGGCGGCGTAGCGGACCAGGGAGAGATTCATCTCGATCAGGGTGTTGCGCGCGTACTGGTACTCGTGCGTGCCCTCTTCGAGTACGGCGAGCCGGTCGAAGAACTGGCGGGAGAGTTCACGCGCGTCCTTCGGCTTGACCTTCGACGGGTCCTCGATGAGCGGAAGCGCCAACTCGCCGTCCACCCCGCCCATGTCGACCGTCCACTGTGCCGAGGCCGTTGTCTCCAGCACCGTCACGGCTGCCATGCCGTCCACCCCAAATCCTCGAAGGCATCGTTGACACAGCTCGAATGCCCCGGTTGGCAGACATCACACCACCGGGTTCCCGAGAATCTTGGAATTGCCCTCTCGGCGCAGTCCGGCCCTTCGGCGAACCGGTCGCGCTACGGAGTGGCCGGGTACCCTGGGCGCCGAGAGCCGGGGTCGCGATGGCGTACGGCGGGGTTCCGGGAGGCGGGAGTGGACATGGCGTACGGCGATGACGGGCCGACGGCGAGCGCTGCCCCGTCCGAGCTCGCCGGAGCTGTGCTCCGGCTGTACGAACTCGCGGAGCGCCCCGGTATCCGGCTCGTCGGCGAGATCAGCCCGTCCACGCGTCCCGTCTGGCGGCAGGCTCTGGACCAGGTGTCCGGCCAGTGCGAGCACGTCTGCTTTCTGGAGTTGTCCGCGATCACGTTCGTCGATGTCGCCGGTGCCTCCGAACTCGCGCGCACCGCACAGGGCCTGCACGAGAGACGGCGCCTCGTCCTGGAACGGCCACCGCCCGAACTCCCGCGGATCCTCGACCTGTTCTGGCCGGAACTCCGGACGATCGAGGTGGCGGCGTGACGAATACGGCCACCCGGACAGAGCCCTTCGCTCACCCCGCGTTGTTCTACCGCAGTGACAAGGAGTACGTGGAGGGCACCGTGCCGTTCCTCCTGGACGGCATGGCCGCCGCGGAGCCGGTCGCCGTGGCCGCTCCCGCCCCGCGGCTGGAGTTGATCCGGGCCGAACTCGGCCCGGCCGCCGCCGACGTGCACTTCGTCGACATGACTCTGGCCGGGCGGAACCCCGGCCGCATCATCCCGTCGGTGCTGCGGTCGTTCGCCGACGCCCGGACCGACAGCCACGTCCGCATCATCGGGGAGCCGATCTGGCCCGGCCGCACCGAGGTGGAGTATCCGGCCTGCGTCCAGCACGAGGCACTGATCAACATGGCCTTCCAGGGGCGCGACGTGACGATCCTGTGCCCCTACGACGCGCGGGCTCTCTCCGCCGACGTGATCGCCGACGCGTACGCCACCCATCCCGTCGTCATCGACGGGGGCCGGGAGCGGGCCAGCACCGCCTACGCGCTGGAGCCGGTGCTCGCCCGTTGCAACGAGCCCCTGCGTCATCCGCCGGGCGCGGCGACGGTCCACTTCGACACGGACGACCTGCCGACCTCTCGCGACTTCGCGCTGCACGAGGCACGGGAGCGGGGGATGAGCAGCGCCCGTCTGCAGGATCTGGCGCTGGTCGTGGCGGAGCTGACGACCAACAGCGTGGTACACGGGGGTGGTTCGGGAACCCTGCGGATCTGGGCGGAGAGCGACCAGATGGTCTGCGAGGTGCAGGACGACGGACACCTGGCCGACCCGCTGGCGGGCCGCAACCCGGTGCGGCCCGAACAAATCGGAGGCCGCGGCCTGTTCCTCGTCCACTTCCTCTCCGACCTTGTCCGTGTCCACACCGGCGAGAACGGCACGACAGTCCGCAGTTACGTGCCCTGCAAGTGATCCGCACCGCCTGAAACGCGGGGAGGCGGACGTACGCGAAGGCCCGGACCCGTTGCCGGGTCCGGGCCTTCGCCGATCTCCACCACCACCGTCCGGAACTGCGGGCGCGTGGAATGGTGCGCCGCTAGCGCGTGCCGGCCGGTTTGGCGGCCTTCTTGCCGGCCTTGGCCGCCTGGCGTTCCGTGTGGGTGTGAGCCGTGGCAAGGGTTCCGCCTGAACTCTCCAGGTGAGCGCGCACGAACCACTGGAACTGCTCCAGGGAACGGAGCTGTTCGATGAGGAGATCCTCCGTCACCGCGTCCCTCTTGCCGATCTCGCTCATCGCCGAGCGGTGGGCCTCGATGATGCCGGTGTACACGAGGTCCAGGGCGCCGAGGTGGGCGATGGCATCGGCCCGCCCGACGCCGTAGTCGTCCCACGTCCGCTCGGTGACGAGAACGCCCGGTGTGCCCTCCGGTACCCCGCCGAGGGCGGAGATGCGTTCGGCGGTGTCGTCGGCCATTTCGCGCACCCGGTCCACCTGGGGATCGAGCATTTCGTGCACGGCGATGAAATGCGGGCCCACGACATTCCAGTGAACGTGCTTCAAAGTGAGAGAAAGGTCGTTGAGCGCGTGAAGGCGCATACGCAGCAGATCAATGATCACTCCGCCCTCGTGCGTACTGAGCCCAGGGACCGTGTACTTGGGGGATGCGGACTTCGCCATCTTTCTTGTCCTTCCCGGCAGAAATTCTCGAACCGGCTGCCGTAGCCACCCGCGGAACAACCGGAGGTACCGGAGGGAACAACCGGCGAACCGGAAGCGCGGGGAGCATCGGTATCAGCCTCCGAGACCTCAGGTGCCCTGGTTCTTTCGACCTACACACCGGAGAGCCTCTGCCGTCCTCGGCCACCTCGATGGTCCGTTGGTCGGCTCCTTGACAGGCATCGCTCTCCTGTAGTGGGCCAATGGTCCATGGATTCGAGTGTGAGTTGAGCCGTTGTGCCTCCGGATGCTTATCTGTGCTGTATCCATGCACAAGCGGCGCCGCGCAGCGCCGGACGGCGACGAGGCCGTACCGGACCGCGGCGCTTCGTCGTGTTCGCGAGTTCCCGCCACCCCGGGCGCCCGCGCTCCGGCGAGAGGCAGTCGAGGGGGGCGGGCGGAACGCCGTGAAGAGAATGCTCGTGGCTCCGGATCCGGGGCAGGTCAGGCTGAGGAACTCATGCCGTGCCGTCATCGGCGTAGGGTTCGCCGTCGCCGCATCGGAATTCGCCGGACTGTCCCTGACGGCTTCCATCACCGGGGGACTGGCGGCGCTACTCGCCCTTTTCACGGTCGCCGACGCGACAGTGCGCGCCCAGCGGGTGACCACCGCTCTGCTCCCGGTCGCCGGATTCCCCGTACTGGCGCTGGCGACCCTGCTGCACGGTCTGACCCCGGCGCGGGACGCCGCCTTCCTGCTGGTGGTCTTCGGCGGGGTGTACGCCCGACGCTGGGGTCCCCGGGGACAGGCGCTCGGGATCTTCGCGTTCATGAACTTCTTCATCACGCAGTTCCTGCACGCCGTACCGGAGCAACTGCCCGAGCTGTACACCGCCGTGGGCCTGGCCCTGGGCGCCGCCGGTCTCGTACGTTTCGTTCTCTGGCCCCTGGAGCGCGGTGCGGCTCCGCCGGCGCCCGTGCCCCGGCCGCTGCCCGGCACCGGACTGGCTCGCCCCACCACCCGGCAGGCTTTCCAGGCCACGGTGGCCTGCGCCTTCGCCCTGGTCCTCGGGCAGGCGCTGTCCGAGGACCGCTGGTACTGGGCCGTCGGCACCGTCTGGTGGATCTTCGTGAACACGGTTTCGCGCGGCGAGACCCTGGTCCGCGGGTTCCGCCGGGTGCTGGGCACGGTCGTGGGCATTGTCGTCGGCGTCCTGATCGCCATCCCGCTGCACGGGGCGCCGGTTCCGACCGCCGCCCTGGTCGCGGTCTGTGTCTTCGGGATCTTCTACACGGCCGCCGTCTCCTACAGCTGGATGGTGCTGGCGGTGACGGTGATGGCGGGCCTGCTCTACGGCCTGCTGGGAGTACTGGACCTGGGCCTGCTCGTCCTGCGTCTGGAGGAGACGGCCATCGGCGCGGTGGGAGCCGCCCTCGCCGTGGTTCTGGTGCTGCCGGTCACCACCCACGCCACGAACGACGCGTGGATCCAGCGCGCGCTGCGCTGTGTCCACGCGGCGACCGCCGAAGCCGCCGCCCGCCTCGCGGGCTCGCGGGCAGCGGACCCCGCACCGCACGCGGCCGAACTCGAAGTGCTGCTGGCCCGTGTCCGGATGGCGCTCGCTCCCCTGGTGCACCCGCTCAACCCCTTCCGCGCACGCAGGGCAAGGGCCGCCCAGGTCATCACGCTGCTGGACGGCTGCGCCCGCGAAGTGCGCGGCCTGGTGGCCGTCGCCGCCGACCCGGACGCGAGCCACGACGCCCGCCTCGCCGCGGCGTGCGGCCGCGTCAAGGCGGCAGTGGAGGCCCTGACGGTCAGCGAGAGCGGACGTCGCGGTCCGACCGGTGTCGCCGAAGCCCTGCCGTATCCCGCTGCGTCCGAGCCCGCACTCGCCCACCTGCACAGCCTGGAGCGCGCGCTCGCCGAACTCGCAGTGCCGCTGCGCACTTCCCGGCCTTCCCCGTTGGCCGGCGCCTGAAGAGCGGGTCACGGCGACCGCTGGGGGCCTCGGCCGACCGAGCGGGCGAGGCACTGAGGGGCGGCGCGTACGGATGGCAGCCACGCCCCGCACGCCTCCCGGAACATCGGCGCCTGACGTCGGTGCATGGACACCAAACCCCGGAATGGGGCACTTTTCCGGACACAGGGAGGGTGGATCAGCCCACCGGCCGGGTAACTCCGCGGCTATCAGACGCACGGAGCCCGCGGACCGTGCGGGAGCGGTCCGCGGGCCGAACCCCTTGGGGGTGCACCATGCGCAATTTCCTGCACGGCTCCGGACCTGGAGAGCGTTTCACCGACGACGGAAGCCCGGGGCTCCCGGCGCCGTGGACCGGGGAACCGGGAGGGTGGCTGGAACGGACCCCGGGCGGCCGTGACGGAGAGCGAACGGACCAAGGCGGAGCCGAGGACCAGACCCCACGCGGCCGTCAGGACAAAGCCGCCGATCACGTGCGGGCAAGCTCCGGTACCTGCCCCTGGCCGACCATCCGATCCGCCCCGGCGACCGACCTGAGGAAGCCGCCGACGGCCCATGGTTCGGCCGAAGTCCCCCCGGGCCCCGATGACCCCACCGCGCGCCTCCCCGCCGGCCACCCGCTCACCCCGTACGAACTCCACCGCGCCGCCGCCGAGTTCCTCACCCTCCACCACACCGAGGAAGGGCTCGGAGACCCGGCCCGGCGGATCGCCGCCGCACACACGGAGATCGCGGAGACAGGGACGTACCGCCACACCACCGAGGAACTGGTCTTCGGCGCACGCGTCGCCTGGCGCAACGCCAACCGTTGCATCGGGCGGCTCTACTGGCACTCCCTGCACGTACGTGACCGCCGGGACGTGCGGGACACACGGGACGTGGCCGCGGCAGCTGCGGACCACCTGCGGGAGGCGACCCGCGAAGGCCGGATCCGCGCGCTCATCACGGTCTTCGCTCCCGATGAACCCGGCCGCCCGGGGCCGCGGATCTGGAACGAACAGCTCATCCGGTACGCGGGTTACACACGCTCGGACGGCGCCGTGACCGGCGATCCGCGCAACGCAGGGCTCACCGCGCTCGCCCGGCGGCTCGGCTGGCCCGGCGGCCCCGGCACCCCCTTCGACGTACTGCCGTTGGTGGTCCAGGGCGCCGAGGACAAGCCCCGCTGGTTCGAGCTGCCCGAGGACGCGGTGCTCGAAGTGGAGCTCGCGCACCCCGAGTACCCCTGGTGGCACGCGCTCGGACTGCGCTGGCACGCGGTGCCCGCGCTCGCCAACATGTGCCTGGAGATCGGCGGAATCTGCTACCCGGCGGCGCCCTTCAACGGCTGGTACATGGGCACCGAGATCGGCGCCCGCAACCTCGCCGACACCGACCGCTACGACCTTCTGCCGCACATCGCCGAGCGCCTGGGCCTGGACACCCGCACCGACCGCTCCCTGTGGAAGGACCGCGCGCTCGTCGAGCTCAACCGCTCCGTCCTGCACTCCTTCGACCGTGCGGGCGTCACGGTCACCGACCACCACACCGAGTCCCGGCGCTTCCTCACCCACCTCGGCCGGGAGGAACGCAAGGGCCGCCGGGTCGGCGCGGACTGGTCCTGGATCGTGCCGCCCATCTCGGGCAGCGCCACCCCCGTCTTCCACCGCACCTACGAGGCGGTCGAGCGACGGCCCGCGTACGTCCATCACCCGGAGGCACATGAACGCGCCCGCGGCGCGATCCTGGTCTAGACCTCGGATCATGGACTGCTACCGTCGCCCCCGACAACGCGGGAGCGAGAGGGGACCCCAGTGGCAGACGGCGTCAGGCGGCAACATCGGGCGTTCATCGGCTCGTTCACGGCGGCGGGAGGCCTCGGCGTCCTCACCGCGACCGTGGACCCGGTCAGCGGCGCGCTGACCGTCCTGAGCGCGGTGGACGGCGTCCCCGACCCCTCCTACCTCGCCCTGTCACCCGCGCGGGACATGCTGTACGCGGTCAGCGAGACGGCCGACGGCGCGCTGGCCGCCTACCGTGTGACCGGCGACAGACCGCAGCTGACAGGCGAGCTCGTGAGGGTCGACGGCAGCGGCCCGACGCACCTCAGCGTCTTCGCCGGACACGTCCTGACCGCCAACTACGGCTCGGGCAGCGTCTCCGCCGTCCCCGTCCGCGCCGACGGAGGGCTCGCGGGCGCCGCTTCCAGCGTGCTCCAGCACACCGGTTCAGGACCGCACACCCCGCGCCAGCACGGCCCGCACGCCCACCAGGTGCAGGGCGACCCGAGCGGACGCTGGGCGGTGAGCATCGACCTCGGCACGGACTCCGTGCGGGTGTGCACGCTGGACGCCGGAAAGCTCACGCTGCACCGCGAGACAGCGCTGCGCCCCGGCTCCGGGCCCCGTCACCTGGCCTTCCACCCGGGCGGCGAACGCGCGTACGTACTCAACGAACTCGCCCCCACCGTCACCGTCTGCCGCTGGGACGCCGCCGAAGGCGCGCTGCGGCCCGTCGGCGAGACCCCGGTGCTGCCCGGCGTACCGGACGGCGACGCGTACCCGTCGGGCATCGTCGTGTCGCCCGACGGACGCTTCGTCTGGACCGCCACACGCGGCCAGGACGTGGTCTCCGTGCTCGTCCCCGACGCGGTGGGCGAGGGGCTGCGGCTGGTCGCCACGGTGCCCTGCGGCGGCACGTGGCCCCGCGCGCTGGCCCTCGACCCCTCAGGACGCTTCCTGTACGCCGCCAACGAACGCTCCGGCGACGTGACCTGGTTCGCGGTCGACCCCGACACAGGCGTACCGAGGCGCGGCGGCTCGGTCGACGCTCCCGCGGCATCCTGCGTGATCTTCGGCTGACCTGTGGCCTGTCCGGCGGATCATGCCGGAGAGGCCGGAGAGGCCGGAGAGGCCGGAGAGGCCGGAGAGGCCGGAGAGGCCGGAGAGGCCGGAGACGCCGGAGAGGCCGGAGAGGCCGGAGACGCCGCAGGCGCCGATAAGGCCGGGGGAGCGGGGTCCGGCGGTGCCGCTGGTTTCCTCCGGCCCGATCGCGGCCGGACAGGCCGTCGCCGCCGCACGCACGCGAAGGGCCCGCTCCTGCCATGGGAGCGGGCCCTTTCGCTGTTCTCCGTGGTGCCGGGCTCAGCGCACCGGCGCCCCCTGCGGCTGCTGCGGGGCGATGCCCAGCGCCGCGGTGTACTTGGCCAGCGCGAGCTTGCCGATGGCCGGGTACGGGCCGAGCGCCTCGGCGGCGGCACAGCCGGCCTCCTTGGCGGCCGCGTCGAGCAGACCCGCGTCGAGCTCGGGACCGATCAGATACGGCGCGAGGGCCAGATTCTGGGATCCGGAGTCGCGGAGCTCCTCGGCGATGGCCGCGATGGAACCCTCCTCGTCGAGCGCCGCCGCCATCACCGGCACGGCGAGCCGCGCGGCCAGCAGCATGCCGGTGATCCCGGCCGCCTGCACGGCCTCCTCGCCGCCCACGGAGGCCAGGATGATTCCGTCCGCGGCGGTCGCGACGGTGAACAGCCGGGCGCGGTCGGCGCGGGCCAGACCCGCCTCGGACAGGCGCACGTGCAGCCCCTCGGCGAGCAGCGGATGCGGGCCGAGCACATCGGCCAGGTCCGCCGCGACGCGGCTGTCCATGACGGCCTGGCGGATCCGGCGCAGCAGCGCGTTGTCCGGCCCGGCGAGCAGGGGCACCACGACGGCCACGGGCCCGTCGGGCTCGGCCACGTCCGTACCGGCGGCACGGGACTGCTCGATGCGGGCCGTGCGCTCCTCGGAGGCGCGGACCAGCACGGACTGCAGTGTGGGGAACTCGGCGTCGTCCCCGTCGAGGTACCCGATCCGGGCGTCGAGACCGGGGAGCTCGGAGCGCGCGATGCTCACGACCTCCTCGGTGAGGCTGCGTATGGCCGCGCTGGGGGTACCCGGTACCGCGAGGACGAGCGCGGGCGCGCCCTCGGGAGCCACCAGGGCTTCCGGACGGCGGTGCCGCCCGGGCTGGCGGGGTCGCGGCATTCGTACTGGCAGGCCGGACGCGGGCCCAGTGGGGGAGCTCATGGCGCCGAATATTACTGGTTTCCTGGGTTCCCTTGTTCGGGGAGGGTGCAGGTGAGCGGTATCCGTCCGCTTTTGTCTGATGAGTTACGTACGGATCAGAAGTGATCAGTATGGCGAGAGGGTCTCTCCGCCCCTCCGGCCACCACGTGGAGCATCCGCCGGTCCAGGGGGAGGGCGAGTTCGTCGCTCGCCAGGTCGACGGCGATGAGGACGGCCCCGTGCAGCGGGTCACCCGCGGGCGGTATCTGCCGGGCGTGCGGAAGTTGCTCCACGAGTTCCTCCCTCAGGGGTACGAGGAGGGGGTCGCCCATCTTGAACAGGCCACCGGTGAGGGCGACTCGGGGCTCTCCCGCGCGCGGGCACACGGCGGCCGCCGACTCGGCGATGCTCCGCGCAGCCGCCCGCAGAATGCCCGCCGCGACGGGGTCGCTCTCGGCACAGACGGCCACTTCGGGTGCGAAGGCGGCGAGCACGGCGGGCCGGTCCGTCCGCGGGTACAGCGCGCCCGGCAGGCCCGGCAGCGGACCGAACATCTCCTCGGCGCGCGCCCGCAGCGCCGCCGATCCGCCACGGCGCCCGTCGAAGGAGCGCATGGCCGCGTCGAGACCGGCGCGGCCGATCCAGGCCCCGCCGCCGCAGTCGCCGAGCAGATGGCCCCAGCCGTCGGCCCTGCGCCAGCTCTTCAGATCCGTGCCGACCGCGATCATGCCGGTGCCCGCAGCGACGACCGCACCCGTCCGCCGGCCGAGCGCGCCCAGGTACGCGGTCACCGCGTCGGCCGCCAACGCGAGCCGCGTCACACCGAGTTCACGCTCCAGGGCCGCCGGCAGCTCCGCGCGCAGCTCGTCGCCGAGCGTGGCCAGACCCGCGGCTCCGACGGCGACCGCGCCGAGTACCTCGACCCGGGCGTCGGCCATCAACTGCCGGGCCATCGGCAGTAACTGCTCCAGCAGATGACCGGCGTCGATACCGTGCGGACCGGTGCGCACCGGCTCCTTCGACATCACCGGAACCCCGTGGACCTGCCCGCCCACGGCGAGCGCCGCGCGCAGCCCCGAACCTCCCGAGTCCACCGCCAGGACACCGGACCGCGGGCCGGCGCGGGTCATGGCAGGCGCCAGTCCACCGGTTCGGCCCCCTGCCCGGTCAGCAGGTCGTTGGCCCGGCTGAAGGGCCGGGAACCGAAGAAGCCGCGGTCCGCCGACATGGGGGAGGGGTGGGCGGATTCCACCGAGGGCAGTTCGCCGAGGATCGGGCGCAGATTGCGGGCGTCGCGGCCCCACAGGATCGACACCAGCGGGCGCCCTCGCCCGGCCAGGGCACGTATCGCCTGCTCGGTGACCTCCTCCCAGCCCTTGCCGCGGTGCGCCGCGGGACTGCGCGGGGCGGTGGTGAGCGCCCTGTTGAGCAACAGCACGCCCTGTTTCGTCCACGGCGTGAGATCACCGTTGGACGGCTGGGGCAGGCCCAGGTCGGAGTTGAGCTCCCGGAAGATGTTGATCAGGCTGCCCGGCAGCGGACGTACCTCTGGCGCGACCGAGAAGGAGAGACCCACCGCGTGCCCCGGCGTGGGGTAGGGATCCTGGCCGACGATGAGGACGCGCACCTCGTCGAAGGGTTGCTGGAAGGCCCGGAGGACATTCGCCCCTGCCGGGAGATAGGTGCGGCCCGCGGCGATCTCCGCCCGCAGGAAGTCCCCCATCCCGGCGATCTGTCCGGCCACGGGTTCCAGGGCTTTCGCCCAGCCCGGTTCGACGATTTCATGCAACGGTCGTGGTGCCACGGGCGTCACCCTACTGCCGTACACGCGGCAGAGATCAACCGATGGCCGGAGCGCGACCGAGCATGACCGGTCGAACGACGAACAAGGTGCCTCCCGGGCGGGGTTGTGAGCGGGACGGGACCGGGCGTCCTGGCCGTGGTGCATGCGTTCATACGGGTGCGGGACCTCCGGAGTCTCAGTCGACGACCGCGGCGCGTACACAGAGGACATCGGGCAGATGCGAGGCCAGCTGCTGCCAGTTGTCCCCGTCGTCCGCCGACGCGTACACCTCGCCGTTGCGATTGCCGAAGTACACGCCCGCCGGGTCCGCGCCGTCCGTGCACAGGGCGTCGCGCAGTACCGTCCCGTAGTGGTCCTCCGCCGGGAGGCCGGCCGTCAGCGGCTCCCAGCTCTTGCCCGCGTCGGCCGTGCGGAAGACCCGACATCGGTGATCCGCCGGGACGCGGTCCGCGTCCGCGGTGATCGGGAATACGTACGCCGTGTCACCGCGGTGCGGATGCGTGGCCGCGGCGAACCCGAAGGTCGAGGGCAGGCCCTCGCCGATGTCGGTCCACTGTCCGCCCGCGTCGTCGCTTCGGTACACACCCCAGTGGTTCTGTAGATACAGGCGGTCCGGGGTCACCGAGTCCTGTGCGATCTTGTGCACGCACTGGCCGAACTCCGGGTTCGGATCGGGCAGGAACACCGCGGAGACACCGGAGTTGGACGGCGCCCAGCTCGCGCCGCCGTCCTGCGTGCGGAACACCCCGGCCGTGGACACGGCGACTGTCACGGCACGCGGGTCGCGCTCGTCGGTGAGGATGGTGTGCAGCCCCTCCCCACCACCGCCGGGAACCCACTGCGACCGTGTGGGGTGCTCCCACAGCGGACGCACGAGCTCGAAGGACTCACCGCGGTCCTCCGAGCGGTACAACGCGGCCGGTTCCGTGCCCGCGTACACCACGTCCGGCTCCGCCGCGGCCGGGTGCAGCTGCCACACCCGCTCCAGCGAAGTCCCGGTGTCCTTGGGGAACTTGACGGCGGGCTGCGCCGGTTCCGCCCACGTCCGCCCCAGGTCGTCGGAGTGGAAGACGGACGGGCCCCAGTGCGCGCTGTCCCCTCCGGCCAGCAGCCGGGGTGTCTCGCCCCGGGTGTCGATCGAGACCGAGTACACGGCCTGCGCGTTGAAGTACGGACTCTCGTCGAACTCCCAGGCGCCGGCGCGCCTTCGGCCGATGAAGAGCCCCTTGCGGGTGCCCACGGTGAGCAGTACGTCGGCCATGCCGACCACCTCCGCGACGTCGTTGTCTCAGGTACGGGCCAGTCTGCACCCCAGCACTGACAGTCACCTCTGGACTCGGTGTTTCCGCAGGTCAACGTGGATCGTCGGCGGTCTCCGCCGAGCGTGGACGGAACGGGCGAGACCCTGGAGCGGGCGAGTGACGGAGTCGGCGTGAGCAAGGCGCGGACCGGTCGCGTATGGGAGGGGGATGTGGCGTGTCCGTGCGGTCGTGAGGAAGGTGCCGGTCATGGCGGCATTCCGTGTTCCGAAGGTGTGGCTGTGGCGATGGCGGCGCAGTCCGCTGCGGCGCCGCGGTGACGCTCTGGAGGCCTGGGTCGTACTCGTCGTCTGGACGCTCACCGTGTTCGGCGGGGTGTTCATCGGCCTGGCGGCCGCACAGTCCGTGGAGCACGGGCTGGCCCAGCAGCGCGCCGAGTGGCACTCCGTCCCCGCTCTGCTCATCGAGGACGCCACCGAGTCGCCCCTCACCGAAAGCGGCGCCGACCGGGTCTGGGTGAAGGTCCGCTGGACCGCGCCGGACGGTTCCCTCCGTACCGGCCAGGCGCGGGTGCGGGCCGGCACCACCGAGGGCACCCCGGTCACCGTCTGGACAGACCCCGAGGGCCGCCTCGTCACCAGGCCGGCGACCGCGTCCCAGGCCCAGCTACGGGCCGCCATGGTGGGGGTCCTGATCGGCCTGAGCGTCGCGGCCGTGCCCTGCGCCTGCGGGCGGCTCGTCCGTGGCCGCCTGGAACGGCGCCGCATGGACCAGTGGGGCGAGGAATGGGAGCGGTTCGAGCCGATCTGGGGGCGCACGACGGGCTGACCGAGGGGGCGGTGGCGTCCGCTGAAGGGACCTGGGGGTGGTGGAGGCGTCCCAGCGGGCGTGCGGACCCACCCCGACCCACGGGCTGCTTCCGCCGAGAGCCGAGTGTGGCGCGGGTCACCCGAATGCCCAGGAACTCCTCCTTCCCCGGACCCGACTCCTGCGGTGTGACGCCTCGGGAGTTCCTTCCACCGCCCGCCCTCTGCGGCTTCGTCCTGCTGCTCGCCCTGATCTTCACGGTGTCGTACGCCGCCGGATCCGCCGCAGGTCCCGTGGCACCCGCCATACACAGAACCGGCACGGGCAACGGCGACGGCGGCGACGGTGACATGGGCGAAGACATGGGTGGCATGCACGGGGGAGGCACGCCATGACCGCCACACAACCGGCGCTCGGCACCGGCCAGTTGGTCACCACCGATCTGGCGGTCGGCGGCATGACCTGCGCGGCCTGCGTGCGGCGCGTGGAGAAGCGGCTCGGCAAGCTGGAAGGCGTCACCGCGACGGTCAACCTGGCCACGGGGCGCGCCCACGTCAGCCATCCGCCGCATGTCCGCCCCGATGAACTCGTCGCCGCCGTCGAGAAGGCCGGATACACGGCCGCCTTGCCGAAGCCGCCGGAGCCGCGCCGACGAGAGGACGACGGGGAGACCGAGGACGCGCGGCGCGAGCGGGAACGGCTCGTGGTCACCGCGCTGTTCGCCGTACCGGTCCTCGTACTGTCGATGGTGCCCGCCCTGCAGTTCCGCAACTGGCAGTGGCTGTGCTTCATGCTGGCCGCGCCGGTCGCGGTGTGGAGCTCCTGGCCCTTCCACACACGGGCGTTGCGCGGTCTGCGGCACTCGACGGCGACCATGGACACACTGGTCTCGCTGGGTGTGGTGGCCTCCTTCACCTGGTCCGCGTACGCGCTCTTCCTCGGGGGTGCGGGCGAGCCGGGGATGGGGATGCCGTTCAGCCTGCTGCCCTCCGCCGCGGAGGGCGTGGCGCACGTCTATCTCGAAGCGGCCGTCGGCGTACCGCTGTTCGTGCTGGCCGGGCGGTTCCTGGAGGCGCGGGCGCGGCGGGGGACCGGGGCGGCGCTGCGGTCGCTCGCGGGGCTCGCCGCCAAAGAGGTGTCGGTGCGTGTGGACGGGGGCGTCGAACGGCGTGTGCCCATAGAGGAGTTGAGGCGCGGACAGGTATTCGTCGTACGGCCCGGTGAGCGGGTCGCCACCGACGGCGAGGTGGTGGAGGGCAGCTCCGCCGTGGACCTGTCCCTGGTCACCGGGGAGAGCCGGCCCGCCGAGGTGGGGCCGGGTTCGGCAGTCGTGGGTGGCGCCGTCAACGCCGGCGGACTGCTGCTCGTACGCGCCACTGCGGTCGGCGCCGAAACCCAACTCGCGCGCATCGCGCAACTGGTGACGGATGCTCAGGCCGGGAAGGCGCGTGCGCAGCGGCTGGCCGACTCGGTGGCCGGCGTGTTCGTGCCGGTGGTGCTGGCGCTCGCCGTAACCGTCCTCGGCTTCTGGCTCGGTGCTGGAGCCGATCCGCAGGCGGCGGTCACCGCGTGCGTGGCGGTACTCGTCGTCGCCTGCCCCTGCGCCCTGGGCCTCGCGACCCCGACCGCACTGATGGCCGCCACCGGCCGGGGTGCCCAACTCGGCGTCCTGATCAGCGGACCCCAGGCCCTGGAGGCGCTCCGGCACATCGACACGGTCGTCCTCGACAAGACCGGCACGCTCACCTCCGGCCATATGACCGTCGCCCGCGTCACCGCGGTGCCGGGCGGCCTCGGACGCGACGCGGCGCTACGGCTGGGCGCCGCGGCGGAACAGGGCTCGGAACACCCGTTGGGGCGCGCGATCGTGTCGTACGCGCGCCGTTCCCTGCCCGGACAGCCGCTGCCGGAAGCCGTCGGCTTCCGCGCCTCGCCGGGCCTGGGAGTCCGCTGCCGGGTCGAGGGCCGTCTTGTCGAAGTCGTTGCGCCAGACGAGGAGTTGCCCACGGCTCTCGCGGACGCGCTTCCGCCGGCGGAGGCCGCCGCGCACACGCCGGTGTTAGTCCGCGTGGACGGGGTGGCCGAGGCGTTGATCGAGCTCGGTGACGTCGTACGACCCGGCAGCTACCACGCCGTCGACCGGCTGAGGCGCCTCGGGGTACGGCCGGTCCTCGCCACCGGGGACCGTGAAGCGCCGGCCCGGTCCGTCGCCGCCGCACTCGGCATCGAGGAGGTGCACGCCCGCTGCACCCCCGAGGGAAAGGCAGACCTCGTACGGGAGTTGAGGGCGGAAGGAAGCCGCGTCGCCGTTGTCGGAGACGGGGTGAACGACGCCGCCGCGCTCGCCGGAGCCGACCTGGGCATCGCCATGGGCACGGGCACGGACGCCGCCATCGGGGCCGCCGACGTGACATTGGTGCGCGGTGACATCGAGGCCCTGGTCGACGCCGTACTGCTCGCGCGGCGCACCCTGGGCACGATCCGCGTCAACCTCCTGTGGGCCTTCGGCTACAACGCGGTGACGGTGCCGCTCGCGATGGTGGGCCTGCTCAACCCGATGGTGGCCGCGGCGGCGATGTCCCTGAGCTCGGTCCTCGTGGTCGGCAACAGCCTGCGGCTGCGCGCCTGGCAGCCGGCACGCGGCCGAGACCGCAGGTCGCCCGGCGGAGGGTGCAGGTCGCCGCAACCCGGGAGCCACAAGCGATGACCGAACATCTCAGGCGTCCGAACCCCGGGAGCGATCGGCCATGACGGAGCACATCTGGCCTGCGATCCCCGGGAGCGATCGGCCATGACGGAGCACATCTGGCCTGCGATCCCCGGGAGCGACCGGCCATGACGGAGCACCTCAGGCCTGCGAACCCCGGGAGTCACCGGCCATGACCGAACACCTCTGGCGTCCGACCCGCCGTCGGCTCACCGACACCCTGTTCGCCGCGCTCGCGCCCGTCGCCGCGTGCGCCGTCTCGCTGGGCGGCCTGACCACCTGGACGGCGTTCGGGAGGGCCGGCACACCGGCCCGGATCGAGGTCGTCTCGGGACGCGTGTTCCTTCCGTACGGCGACAACCGGGACACCGCCGCGTTCTTCCGGATCTCCAACTCGGGGGACGGTGAGGACAGGCTGCTGAAGGTCGCCTCGTCCGCCCTGGGCGGTGAGATCGAGCTCAGCCGCCACCGCACGGCCGGCGGCGGGGTGGCGTACCGGGACACGGTGGACTCGGCGACCGTGCCGGCCCGCGGGGACCTCGCCATGTCCCCGCACGGTCTGGATGTGACGTTGCGGGCGAGGGCGGGGTGGCGCGCGGGCGACCTCGTGCCGTTCACGCTGCACTTCGAGCGCAGCGGGGCGGTCAAGATGGTGGCGGTGGTGGTCCGCCCGGCGGAGGCGTCACTCTGAGCGGAACGGGGGCGATTCCCGTACTGCACCATGACGCACGAGCTCCGGATGCAAGGATGAGCCCGTCATGATTGCTGGGTGGTGTTCTCGCACGGTACGGGCCGCGATGTTCGCGGCCGTCTGTGTGCTGCTCGCCGCCCTGGGGCACGTGTTGATGTCCGGTTCGCCGGTGCCCTGGTGGGCGATGAGCGCGGCAGCCGTGCTGACGGGCGGTCTGGGCTGGTGCCTGGCCCGCCATGAACGCGGGCTTCCGCTCGTCATGACCGTGGTGGTGGTCACCCAGGGCGTCCTTCACTCGGCCTTCTCGCTCGCGCAGTCGGCCGGGGAGTCGATGACGCCGGTGACGGCCTCCGGCGTGGACGCCATGGGGCACGACATGGGCTCCATGCGCATGGACGCCACGCACATGAGCTCGATGCACATGGACTCCATGGACATGGGGAACATGACCGCGGACCCCACGGCGCACATGAGCCATGGCATCGGCGGCATGGGCGGTATGTCGGCGTTCGGCATGCTCGCCGCCCACTTGGTGGCCGCGCTGCTGTGCGGCCTATGGCTCGGATACGGCGAACGCGCCGCATTCCGCATCCTGCGAGCCCTGGCGGGCCGCCTTGCCGCACCGCTGCGGCTGCTGCACGCGCTGCCCACTCCGCCGCACCGGCCGCGCGTGCGCGCGGGCCGTGCTTCCTCGGACCGGGCGCCCGCCCGTCTCCTTCTCGTTCACGCGATCACCTCCAGGGGCCCGCCGACGGGGACCGCTGTCGTCTGAGACAGCCGGTTCCCCGAGGCGGCGCTGTCGCGTGCCTCGGGTCTCGGTCGTACCTCCTGCGGTCGTACGGCCTCACCCCAAACCGGGTCCGTCGCGCCTGGCGCGCTGCGGTCCGGATCGCGGATGACCCGAGAAGGACACCTGGTGATCACTTCTGCCCTGCCCATTCCGCTCGACGACACGGCTTCGGTCGACGAGTCGATAACCGCCTGGGCGCTGGCCGCCCGCGGCGGCGACCCGGACGCCGTCGAGCGCTTCGTACGGGCCTTGCACCGCGACGTCGTGCGGTACGTCGCCCATCTCAGCTCGGACCCCCAGGCCGCCGACGACCTGGCCCAGGACACGTTCCTGCGGGCGCTCGGCAGCCTGCACCGGTTCGAGGGACGTTCCTCGGCCCGCGCGTGGCTGCTGTCCATCGCACGCCGGGCGGTGATCGACAGCTTCCGGCACGCCGCCGCCCGGCCGCGGCTGAGCGACACCCGCGACTGGCAGTTGGCGATGGAACTCGCCCAGCCGTGCGACCTGCCCGGCTTCGACGAGGGCATCGCGCTGCTCGATCTGCTGGCCGCTCTGCCCGACGAGCGGCGCGAGGCGTTCGTCCTCACCCAGTTGATGGGGCTGCCCTACGCGGAGGCGGCCGAGCTCAGCGACTGCCCGATCGGCACGGTCCGCTCCAGGGTGGCGCGTGCCCGCGCCACGATGGTCGCGTTGCTCGCCGAGGCCGGCGAGCCGGTGAGGGAGCCGGTCACCCCGGCGCACGTGGAGCCGGCCGCCCTGGCGGCCTGACGGCGACCGCCTGACGGAACGGGTGCCGATGGCTGCCGAACAGACAGCACACCGGCACCCGTTCGGCCGTTCTGTACGCGAACCCCGGCTTCCATCGCGTGGGCCCGGCTCCTCAGACGGAGCGGTGGTACTGGTCCGGCACATGTACCTCGGCGCCGAGTTCGCGGGCCGCCAGGCGGGCGAAGGACGGGTTGCGGAGCAGTTCGCGGCCCAACAGGACTGCGTCCGCCTCGCTGTTGGCGATGATCTTCTCGGCCTGCTCGACGTCGGTGATGAGACCGACGGCGGCGACGGGCAGTGGCGTCTCTGCCTTCACCCGGGCGGCGAAGGGGACTTGGTAGCCGGGCCCGACCGGAATGCGTACGCCGGAGACGTTGCCGCCCGTCGAGACGTCCAGCAGGTCAACCCCGTGCTCCTTGAGCTGCGCGGCGAAGCGGACGGTGTCGTCGGCCGTCCAGCTGTCCTCCTCCAGCCAGTCCGTGGCGGAGATACGGAAGAAGAGCGGTTTGTCCTCGGGCCACACCTCGCGCACGGCGTCGACGACTTCGAGGGCGAGGCGCGTGCGGTTCTCGTACGAGCCGCCGTAGGCGTCGGTGCGGTGGTTGGAGTGCGGGGAGAGGAACTCGTTGATGAGGTAGCCGTGGGCGCCATGGATCTCGGCGATCTCGAAACCGGCATCCAGTGCGCGCCGGGCCGCGTCGGCGAACTGCCCGACGATCTCCCGGATTTCGGCGACGGTCAGCTCGGTAGGCACCGGGTGACCGACGTCGAAGGGCAGCGGGCTCGGTCCGAGCGGCTGCCAGCCGTACGCGTCCGGTCCGACCGGCGCGCCGCCCTTCCAGGGCTGGTCGGTCGACGCCTTGCGGCCCGCGTGGGCGAGCTGGATCGCGGCAACGGTGCCCTGGCTCCTGAAGAAGCGGGTGATCCGGCGGAACGCCTCGACCTGGGTGTCGTTCCAGATGCCGAGGTCGTACGGGCTGATGCGGCCCTCGGGGGAGACGGCGGTGGCCTCGACGATGATCAGGCCGGTACCGCCGGCGGAACGGGCCGCGTAGTGGGCGAAGTGCCAGTCGTTCGGGGCGCCCGTCGACGGGCCCTCCGGTGCGGCCGAGTACTGGCACATCGGGGGCATCCACACCCGGTTGGGGACGGTGACGTCGCGCAGGGTGAAGGGCTGGAAGAGCGCGCTCACGGCGGACTCCATTCGTCGCGGGGCCGGTGTACGTCTCGTACGATAGGCATCGTAGTACGGTATATGTCAAACTACGAAAGGTCTCGTACAATGAGATTCGTCGACGAAGCTTCGGCGACCCCGATTTTCCGCACTCCTGCCCCCGACGCTGTTCCCCGACGATGTGGAGTCGCCGTGACGACCGCAGCCCCCGCCCCCAGCAGCCGCGATCTGCCGCACCCCGCGCGCGAGGAGATCCGGCTGGAGGCCGTGCTGCACGCGCTCTCGGACCCCTTGCGGCTCCAGGTCGTGCGAGAGCTCGCCGCCGTCGGCGACGAGCTCTCCTGTTCGCACTTCGACCTGCCGGTCACCAAGTCCACGACCACGTACCACTTCCGTGTGCTCCGCGAGAGCGGGGTGATCCGGCAGATCTACCGGGGCACGGCCAAGATGAACGGCCTGCGCCGGGACGACCTAGACGACCTCTTCCCGGGGCTTTTCGACAGCCTCCTCGCTGCCGCCGACGGTCAGGCCCGGCGGCTCGGGAGCGGCTGAACCGCCCTTGGCGGGAAGGTGGTTGAAGAGCAGGTTGAGTACGATCGCCGTCAGGCACCCGGCACTGATCCCGCTGTTCATCACTGTCTGGAACCAGTCCGGGAACTTCTCGTACACCGTCGGCACCCCGACCGGCAGCACGCCGACGGCCACCGAAACGGCCACCACGGTCAGGTTGTGGTTGTCCTTGAAGTCCACTTGGGCCAGCGTCCGCAGACCGCTCGCGGCGACCGTCCCGAACATCACCAGACCCGCGCCGCCGAGCACCGGCGCCGGTATCGCCGCGACGACGGCGCCCAGCTTGGGCAGCAGGCCCAGCAGGACGAGGATGCCGCCCGCGGCGGCGACGACCCAGCGGCTGCGGACGCGGGTCATGTCGACGAGACCCACGTTCTGCGCGTACGCCGTGTAGGGGAAGGTGTTGAACACCCCGCCGAGGACGGTCGAGAGGCCGTCGGCCCGCAGCCCGTCGGCGAGCGACTTCGGCTCGATCTTCCGGTCGGTCATCTCGCCGACCGCGATGAGGTCACCCGTCGTCTCGGTCATCGTCACCAGTGCCACGACCAGCATCGAGATGATCGCCGAGGCGTGGAAGGTGGGCGTCCCGAAATGGAACGGCGTGCTGATCCCGAGCCAGTCGGAGTCGCCGACCCCGCCGAAGTCCGTGAACCCGAACGGCACCGCGACCGCGAGGCCCACCGCGATACCGATCAGCACCGCGATCCGGCTCAGGAAGGCCGGCGCGAACCGCTGCACACCCAGCACCACAGCCAGGACGAAGCCCGCGAGCGCCAGGTTCTTCGGCTCGCCGAAGTCCGCCGCGCCCGCACCGCCGGCCGCCCAGTTGCCCGCCACCGGCAGCAGTGAGACTCCGATGATCAGGATCACCGTGCCCGTGACGAGCGGTGGGAAGAAGCGGAGCAGCCTGCCGAAGACGGGCGCCAGCAGCACGATCGCGAGCCCCGCGACGATCACCGAACCATAGATCGCGGGCAGTCCGCCGCCCGTCGTCCCGATGAGGACCATCGGCGAAACGGCCGCGAAGGTGCAGCCCTGCATGATCGGCAGCCGCACTCCGAAGCGCCAGAAACCCACGCACTGGATGAGTGTGGCAATTCCGCACACCAGCAGGTCCGCGGTGATCAGGTACGCCATGTCCGCGGGCGACAGCTTCATCGCCCCGCCCACGATCAGCGGAACCGCCACCGCTCCCGCATACATCGCGAGCACATGCTGGAGCCCGAGGGCTGCCAACTGGCGTACGGGTGGGACCTCGTCGACGGGATGCACGGGTGTGGTGGTTGCCATGGGTACTCCAGGAGCAGCGGGGACGCGGAGCTTTGCATGTGGGGGCAGCTTCAGACCGTAGGCGACTTGAACAGTTTGTTGATTTCTGGCTTGTTGCCGATGTGTGTCCTACCCACGGAGTCCCCGTGGACCCTGCCGGCGGTCCGCCACGCACCCGTCGCAGTCTGCACGTGGCCCGCTACGCACCCGCGGACCGCGCCGCCGCGGCCAGCAGCGAGGCCCAGTCCGGAAGCTTCACGACGCCCCGCCCGAGCGAGGCTCCCAGCTCCGCCTCGGCCCGCTCGATCGCCTGCCATCCCGCCCACTCGACCGGCGCCGGCCCCTCCGCGCGCAGCGCCACGAGCGGATCCTCGGGCACTTCCCGTCGCAGGAGCATCTCGGCGTCCTGGAGCAGCGAGGTCACCGTCTCCTTGGCGCACGGCCGGTTGGTGCCGATGACGCCGGTCGGACCCCGCTTGATCCAGCCCGCCACGTACTCGCCGGGTGCGATCGTGCCGTTCCGTACGACCCGTCCCGCGAGATGCGGCACCGTGCCGTGCCGCGCGTCGAACGGCAGCCCGTCCAGCGGCACTCCGCGATAGCCCACCGAGCGCAGCACCAGCTGCGCGTCGATGTCCTCGTACCGGCCCGTGCCCGTGACGCCACCCTGTCCGTCCGGCACCGTCCGCTCGAAGCGCACCGAGCCCACACGCCCGCCGCCGTCGCCTTCTTCACCGGCGAGCAGCTCCACGGGGCGCAGGAAGAAGCGCAGCCGGATCCTGCGCGGGGCGGCAGCCCGAGGCGGCGCGGAGGCCCAGCCCCGCAGCACCTCGACGTTCCGGCGGTTGGCGGCCGGTAGCCCGGAGGGGTCGGTGTAGGCCGGATCGAGCTCCAACTCCCGTGGGTCCACGATGATTTCGGTGTCCGGCAGGGCGCCCAGCTCGCGGAGTTCCTTGGTGGTGAAGCGGGCTTGGGAGGGGCCGCGCCGCCCCACCATGCTGATCTCCGTCACCTGGCTCGCGGCCAGCGCGGTGAGCGCCGACTGCGGCATGTCGGTGGGGCTCAGCTCGGCCGCGCCGCGGGCCAGGATGCGGGTGACGTCGACGGCCACGTTCCCGACGCCGATGACCACGGCGGACCGTGCGCCGAGCACGAATCCCTCGGCCACCGAGTCGGGGTGGGCGCTGTACCAGGACACGAACTCGGTCGCCGACCAGCTGCCGGGCAGCTCCTCGCCGGGTACCCCGAGGTGGCGGTCGGTGGCGGCGCCCACGCAGTAGACGACCGCGTGGTACAGCTCGCGCAGCCGGGACGCCGGCAGGGCGTCCGGGCCGATCCTGATGCCGCCCAGGAACCGCACCCGCTCGTCCTCCAGGACCGTCCGCAGATTGTTCTGGAGGGACTTGATCTTCTCGTGGTCGGGCGCCACGCCGTACCGGACCAGGCCGTACGGGCACGGCAGTCGGTCCAGCACGTCCACCCGTACCCCGGGGACCTGGCTCTGCTGGACGAGACCCTGGGCGGTGTAGACCCCGCTGGGACCCGAGCCGACGACGGCGACACGCAGCACGCGGAACTCCTTGTCCGAAACCTGAACAGTCCGAGGAGATCGCTGATGGCTCTTCCAGGATCGCACCACCGGTGCTGCGCTGACAGGGTCGGCGCACGGCTCCTGCGAGCGTGTCCGTTCGTATGGAATGTGATCATGCGGTTACGTTCCGTATGTGCTAGAAGCATCCTCTCTTAATCTGTCCGATCGCCTGGGTGACTCCGACCACCGCGGTCCCGACGGTGCCGTGTCGGTGTCTCCCGCGTGGAAAGTGCGTGAGTGCGAAGGGGTGACCTCCTGGTTCGACGTCCGGCTGGCCTTCGCCGACGGCGCCCGGGTCGACCTGCTCGCGGTGGTGTGCGAGGGCACGGTGTCGATCGAGGACGTACGGGCCCAGCCCCCGCTCTCCCTCGGTGACCTCGATCTGCTTGCCGACTGGATCGAGGAACCGCTCGCCGAGGCGTGCGGCGCGCGGACCGCGCCGACCTGCGAAGGGTTGTGCGGGGAAGGGCTCCCGCACGAAGGGCCGTGTGGGGAAAGGCTCTCGGGCGACGGTACTTGTGGGGACAAGCTCTCGTACGACGCGTCGTACGAGGAAGGTTCCTCGCGCCGCGCGCGGCCCGCGTGGCCGCGCGGTGTCGAGGGCCGCCGGCTTGTGGCCGAGGAGTACCTCGCGGCTCAGGGAGAAGGTCGCGACCCGGTGCTCGCGGTGATGGATGTGACCGGACACAGCCGCCGCAGGTCGCTCAAGCTGATCGCCGGGGCGCGCGACGCGGGTTTCCTGACACCGCGTCATGTGCGCCGCTAGGGAGGACGGTTGGGCGGCAGCCGGCCGGCCGGGGGTCGCGGGCACCGAGTGCGATCTCCCGGCTGCGGCGGGCGCGGCACCGATGTCGATCGCCCCCTGGTAGCGCGACGGCGCGACGGTGGCCACGTGCGGCTATGACTACGACATGTCCCGCATCCTGCCGATCTCGCTCGTCTGCTGTGCGATCACATCGTCGGCCATTTCCTCGATCTGGATGTTGTTGCCCTGGCCTTTCACATCCGTCGCCATCGTGATCGCGCCCTCGTGATGCGTGATCATCAGCGTCAGGAAGAGCTGGTCGAACGCCTTGCCCTTGGCCGCGCGCAACTTCTTCAGCTGCGCCTCCGTCGCCATGCCGGGCATCGCCTCGTGGGCGTGCTCCGTGGCGGCGCTCTCCCCGTCATGCGCCTTGAGCCAACTCTCCATGACGGTGATCTCCGGCCCCTGTGTGGCCGCGATCCGTTCGGCGAGCGCCTTCACCGAGCTCGACTCGGCCTGTTTCGGGGCGAGTTCGGTCATCTCCAGTGCCTGCGTGTGATGCTCGATCATCATCCGCGCGTACGAGAGGTCCGCCGAGTTGGGGGTGTCGTCGTCCGTCCGCTGTTTCTCGGCGTCCTCGGCGGAGAGAGTCTGAGCCGCCTCGCCGGGCTTGCCGGGCACGATCACCGAAGGCCCGCTCGTCGTGGGGGACTTGGTCTCGGTGTCGGAGTCACAACCTCCCAGCGCGAGTACGACGACCGCCAGCGACGCTGTGACCAGGGACGCATGGGACGGACGGCGGAAGAGCACAGCGGCCTCCTGAGGCGCACGAAGGGGCGGACACCTCAAGGGTGTTGAGGACTTTCCTAGCATGCCTGCGAACCAGAATGATCAGAAACTTTCATTACGACTGCGTTGCCGTCTGTTGATCTGTGCATGGTGAAGACGATACTGCGGGGTGTGCGTGATCCGTTCGACTGCGAACGGGCTACAAGGGAGGATGCAGTGACCCTGTTGAAAGACCCCCGAACGCGGCACAGACGCCTGGGAGTTGCCGCGGCCGCGGCCGGACTCCTGGCTGCGCTGCTCACGGCCGGCCCGGCGGCCGCGACCCCCGACCCCGGGGACAGTCCCGCCGCGCAGGAGAAGGTCTCCCAGAGCGACGAGGCTGTCGCCGAGGCGGCCATCACGAGTGGCGAGATACCCGGGCAGGACGAGATCGTCCACTCGGACAACATCGAGCCCCTCGTGAACATCCCCAAGGATGTTCTGCCCAACTTCAATTCAGACCTTGCCTTCCAGGGCAACTACGCTTTCGCCGGCAACTACGACGGTTTCCGCATCTTCGACATCCGGAACCCGAAGGCGCCCAAGACGGTGGCGCAGGTGCTCTGCCCGGGCTCGCAGAACGACATCTCCGTCTCCGGCAACCTGCTCTTCCTGTCCACCGACTCCTCGCGCAGCGACAACTCGTGTGCCAGCACGACGCAGCCCGTGACGGAGAAGTCGTCGTGGGAGGGCATGAAGGTCTTCGACATCACCGACAAGACGAACCCGAAGTACGTGGCCGCCGTCGAGACCGCCTGCGGCTCGCACACCCACACGCTGGTGCCGGAGAAGAAGAACGTATACATCTACGTCTCCTCGTACTCGCCGAACGCCGCCTACCCCGACTGCCAGCCGCCGCACGACGGCATCTCGGTCATCAAGGTGCCGCGCAACGCGCCCGAGAAGGCGGCAGTGGTGGGCTTCCCCGTCCTCTTCCCCGGTGAGGGACCGGACGGCGGCGGCAACCCGGGCTCGCCCACCAACCCGGGTGTCTCCAAGACCACCGGCTGCCACGACATCACGGTCCTGCCGTCCGAGGACCTGGCCGCGGGCGCCTGCATGGGCGACGGCATCCTGTTCTCCATCAAGGATCCGGAGAACCCCAAGGTCATCGACCGGGTCCAGGACAACGTGAACTTCGCGTTCTGGCACTCGGCGACCTTCAACCAGGACGCCGACAAGGTCGTGTTCACCGATGAGCTGGGCGGCGGTGGCGCGGCCACCTGCAACGCGGCCATCGGTCCCAACCGCGGCGCCGACGGTATCTACGACATCGTTGGCAAGGGTGACAACCGCAAGCTCGTCTTCAAGAGCTACTACAAGATCCCCCGTTACCAGGCCGACACCGAGAACTGTGTCGCCCACAACGGCTCGATCATCCCCGTCGAGGGCAAGGACATCATGGTCCAGGCCTGGTACCAGGGTGGCGTGTCCGTCTGGGACTTCACCGACTCGGCCAAGCCCAAGGAGATCGCCTACTTCGAGCGCGGCCCGCTGAGCACCACCACGTTCTCGGTCGGCGGCTCATGGTCGGCGTACTACTACAACGGCTACATCTACTCGAACGACATCATCAAGGGCTTCGACGTACTGAAGCTCAGCGACCGGCGCACCGACCCGGCGAAGCGGGTCAAGCTCCGCGAGCTGAACGTCCAGACGCAGCCGGACTACTTCGACTGATCGTCCGGCCGATCGGACCGGTCGTCGTCCTGACCACCGGGCTGATCGGCCGGCTGTCGGTCGGTCGCGAAGAACCGTGACAGGTCCGTGTCGCACGTCCCGCCGGGCACCTCGGTGTCCGGCGGGGCACCCAACTCCCGTTCCAGGCCATACCGTTTGAACAGCTCGGCCCGCAGCGTCGGAATCGGCATCGGGACGCCGGGGACCACGGCCGCGTACACCGCGCCCATGAGCAGCGCGCGCAGCATCGGGTAGTCGGTGGCGGCGTCCGGTGAGCCGAAGCGCGCGACGGTCTCACTGAGAAGCTGCGCGAGACGCTGTTGATCCGGGCACTCCACGAATCCCTCGGGCTGCAGGATCCCGGCCATGTGCTGGCGCATCAGCACCGGCTGGTCCCGGGCGAGCCCCAGAATCGAGTCGATGGCCCGCGCCATCCGCTCCCGGCCGTCCTCGGTGTGCGGCTCGCGCTCCAGTGCCTCTTCCAGCGTGCGGTGCATCAGCCGGTGCACGGCGGACTGCACGAGCTGACGCTTGCCGGGGAAGTAGTACGACACCAGTCCGCGCGCCGATCCCGCGCGATCCGCGATGTCGCCGAGCGTCGTCGACTCGTAGCCCTGCTCGCTCACCAGTTCCACCGCGGCCTGCAGAAGCCGTTCCCGGGAACGCCGCCGCAACTCTTCGTTGACGGATCGGCTGCGCGGGGACATTCTGAAACTCCTGCGTTGACTGGCTGTCAGCCAACTATACTCAGGTTGTCCGGACCAAGCCCCTCAGGGGGCTGATTCGGGCTGCCGTCTGCCTCGGGTGACGCGGGGGATCATCCGAGGCGGACGTGCGGGGCAGGGGCGGTCTCCTTAGAGTGGGCTGGAGTGCCGAGGAGGCGGGTGGACATGGATCAAGATCAGATCCTGGCCAGGATCACGGCGATGGTCGACGACGAACGACGCCTGCGCGACGCCCTCGCGTCCGGTCAGATCGACAGCTCGACCGAGCACGAACGGCTTGGACAGCTTGAGCGCGATCTCGACCAGTGCTGGGACCTGCTGCGCCAGCGGCGTGCGAAGTCCGAGTTCGGCGAGAACCCGGACGAGGCCCGGGTCCGTCCTTCCTCGCAGGTCGAGGGCTACCAGGGCTGAGGCGGCGGTTCCAGGAGCGGCCCGGAGCGCGCGCCGGGACGTCAGCCGGTCAGGTCGAGAACCGGCCGCAGCCCGTCCGGGCGCTCGGCCACCGGCAGATGGTCCACGAAGTGCACGGCGCAGCCCAGCGCCGCAGCGCCCCCGTCCGCAGGACGGCTGTCCCCGACCATCAGCGCGTCCTCCGGCGCGACCCCCAGAGCGTCGCAGGCGATCGCGAACAGCCGCGGATCCGGCTTCTGGATGCCATGTTCGTACGACAGGACGTACGAGCCGATGTACGGGTCGAGGCCGTACGCGCGGAAGACGGGCCGCAGATCCCAGCCGATGTTGCTGACCACACCGACGGCGATCCCGCGCTCGCGCAGCGCGTCCAGTACCTCCTCGGCGTCCGGGTAGGGCCGCCAGGCGTCCGGGACCATATGGCGTTCGTACAGCGCGTCGTGCAGCCCGGGATCGGGCAGCGTCACCCGGCGGGAGAGCGCGGTGTAGGCGGCTCGGTGCGACTCAGCGCTCTCGTCCCGGATCTCCCACACCTCGGTGATGTCGTCCGGCAGCGGCTCCGCCGGGGAAGCCCCGCCCGGAAGGGCGCCCGCCGACTCCAGGTCCCGGGCGGCGCGGATCAACTCGGGCTCGGACAGCGGGATGCCGGTCTCCGTCAGCACCGTCCGCAGCCAGGACTCGGTGGATTGGACGCGGAAGAGTGTTCCGGAGAAGTCGAAGAGCACGCCTTTGATCGTCATGAGGGAGATCCTTCGCGGCGCGGCCCGCACCGGTCAAGACCGCTTTGAAGCGGCCCACCGTTCGTAGGAGGCCACCGCCAGCGCCACCATCAGCGCCCCGAGAAGCCAGCCGCCCACGACGTCCGACGGCCAGTGGACGCCGAGCCAGACACGGGTCAGACCGACGCCCACGACGGAGACGACGGCCAGAGCGAGCGCCGTACGCCGCAGGGTGGCTCCGGCGTCGTACAGGTGCAGCAGCCACAGCAGCAGCCCGCACACCACCGTGGCCGTCATGGCGTGGCCGGAGGGGAAGGCCGCGTAGTGGGCGGAGTCGACGGGGTCGGGCCAGACGGGGCGTGCGCGGCCGATCGCCGACTTCAGCCCCTGCTGCACCACGGTGCCCAGCACACATGTGGCCACCACCCATAGGGCCGGCCACCACGCTCGGTGTCGCCACACCAGCCAGACCACGGCGGCGGCACACAGCGCGCGCATGGTCCAGGGATCCCACACCCAGTCCGTGAGGATGCGGAACGCATGGGTGAGGCCGGGTTCGTCGACCGCCCAGGGGTGCATGGTGCGGGCGATGTCCCCGTCGAGGGTGAGCAGTGGCTGCCAGGAGAACGCGACCAGCAGGAGAAGCAGCACGGAGGGCACGGCGAGAGCCGCCGCCGTGAGCGCCGCGGTCCGTGGACCCGGCGTGTGCGGAGGTGCGTCGACAGGCGGGGATTGCATGGGTTGATCCTCGCCGATGTACGGGGCCGGAAACCAACCTCGGGGAGCCCGCGGGTCGCGCAGCCGCCTGGTTACCCCAGCGCCCGCAGCGCCGGTACGAACGTCACCAGGAGCGGGATCACCGGCACCAGCGCGGCCGCCGCCGTCAGCCGCAGGCGCCGGGCCGCCGTGAGCCGGTCCGGGGGAGTGAGGAGGCGGTGGACACGGTGCGGGACATGGGACTGCGGGGTGGGGCAGGGCCCGAACACGCCCCGGTCCTCGTTGAGTTCCACCAGGGCGAGGGCGATCGTGAGGCGGCCGAAGCGGCGCGAGGCCATGTCGTCGGCGGAGAGTTCGACCAGCCGGTGCATCTCGTCGCGGAACGCGGCGAACACCGGAACCTGCGGGAATCCGTTGGCCAGCGCGCCCGAGCAGTGCAGCAGCCAGTCGTGCCGCGCCCGCGCATGCCCCTGCTCATGGGCGAGCACGGCATCCAGCTGAGGTCCCTTGAGACGGCGCAACGCGCCCGTGGTGACGACCAGTCGGGGCGCCGCTCCGGGCAGCCACCAGGCGTCCGGGCGGACCCCCTCCAGGACCACCAGACGGTCGGCGGCGGGCTCCTCGCCGGGCAACAGCGGGGCGCGCAGAAGGAGTTCGGTCCGGCTCTGCCGACGGCGGGCCCGGGCGCCCGCGATCTCGCGGACCAGCATCGCCGCGGTCCACACGCCACCGCAGGCGAGCGCGACGGCGGTCGTCGCGGCCCAGGGACTCCCGGTGCTCAACGAGTAGGCGTCCACGACCGAGTGCGGCGCCGGACCGAACACCTGGCCCCGGACCACCACCCAGGCGGCGGCCGCGCTCAGAGTCATCGACAGCGCGCAGCACAACAGGACGGCCGCGACCACGCACTGCCACACCCACAGGGCCACCACCGGTTCGCGGTCCACCCAGTCCGCCCTGGCGAGCAGTCGCGGAGCGACCACGGCAGCCAGCGCGCCGAGCAGCAACAGTGCCGCGGGGACCATCATGGCCGAAGCCTATGAGCGGGGTGTCGCCGGAGGATACGGGCCACCACGGCAAAGTGACGTACGCCACGGTCTTGTCGTGACAGCGCCCCGAGGTCGGGAGCCGTCGGTCTCAGAGCGTGACGAGCATGGCCAGCATCGCTATCCCCATGGACAGCCGGCAGGCCTGTGACAGTTCGGGGCGGTCGGCCCAGCCGACGGTCCCTGCGCCGCCGGCAACGCTGCCCATCGGCAGCAGGCGCAGGCCCGAGCGCAGCACATACCCGGCGAAGTAGAGCAGGAGCACTCCGGTCAGCAACGGCACCCCCGAACCGCCGTGGGTGTGCCCGCCAGGAGCGGCGGCCATCACCCCCGCCATGTAGACCATCGCGCAGGCACCTACCAGATGGTGCACATGGTGCGGGCTCGTACGGGCCACCCACAGGGCGCGTACGGCGGCTGCGCCGAACACGGCCGCGTAGGCGAGCCAGGCCCAGCGCGGCGGCGCGGCCACCGCCGCGGGCACGGCCATCGCGGCCATACCGAAGCCCATGAGCGCCTCACCGCCCGCGGCGCGGCGCTGCTCCTCGACGGAACTGCGCATCCGCAGAAGGCAGTAGGCCCCGGTCGCCGCACACAGCGCGACGAGCAGCCAGCCGGGCGAAGCCGGTCCGTGCATCGGGCACCTCCCCTCGACGGCATCGGACATCGGACAGTCGGTCAGGGCATGCCCGGCCGGGGCGGGGCGCAAGCGAGCGCAAGGGTGTACACGGGGGAGCGTTCTGAGCGCACTGCAGGTGAGCCGGTGCGGCGCGCCCCGCCGGAGGACCGCGTGATGCCGGTCGCAGAGGCCGCACACCGTACGCTCGCGGCGACGGTACGACGGCAGGGACCGCACTCCTTGGAGGACGCATAGGAATGACGGCAGCCAACGGGCGGACGACGGACGACAACGCCCATGCGGAGCGGGGGGAGATCTCCGACACCCGCTCCGGGCGGGGGGTAGGGCCCGACGACACCATGGCCGCGGTCGTACGGCAGTGGCAGGCGGTGCGACCCGACCTCGACACCGGACCGATGGAGATCATCGGCCGTATCAACCGCTGCGCCGCCCTGCTCCAGCAGGCGGAGGACGCCCCGCTGCGCCTTGCCGGACTCACCCGCCCGGAGTTCGACGTCCTGGGCACGCTGCGGCGGACCGGACACGAGCTGACCCCGAGCGAGATCGCCCGCGAGACGTTCTCCTCCGGCACTGCCGTCACCAAGCGCCTGAAGCAGCTGACCGAGCGAGGCCTGGTCGAACGGCGCGGCGACACCCGTGACCGGCGGGTCGCGCACGTCCGGCTGACCGACGAAGGACGCGAGCTGGTGGACGGCATCCTGCCCGAACAGCTCTCCTACGAGACGACGGTCCTGTCGGGCACCGACCTGGGCCGGCAACGCGAACTGGCCGACCTGCTGGCAGAGTTGCTCGGCCAACTGGAGGGCCGACTCAGAGTGTCACGCGCCTGAATCTCCGTGACCGGGCTCAGGCCTCAGCCCTTCTCACCCTCTACATGGATGCCGAAGGCTGCCCCCTGGGCGTCCCGTACGACGGCGATCCGGGGGCCGTGCGGCACGGACATGGGCTCCATGAGCAGGTGGCCCCCGGCCAGGAGGGCGGCATCCGCGGTGGCGTCCACGTTCTCGACGGTGAAGTAGGGCAGCCAGTGCGAGGGAACCTCGTGCGGGAACTTGTCGTCCATCGTCACCATCCCTCCGAAGTCGGCGCCGTCGACACCCCACTGCGTGTAGTGCTCCGAGGCGTTCACCGTCCAGCCGAACACCGTCGTGTAGAACTCGGTGACCCGGTCGGGGGCCCGGGTGAGCAGCTCCACCCAGCCGAGGGCGCCCGGCGTGTTGAACAGCCCCGCACCAGGGAAGGACCGCGCCTGCCAGAGCTGGAAGGCGGCGCCGCCCGGATCGAACAGGACCGCGAAACGGCCCTGGTCGAACACGTCCGTCGGGCCGAGGACCACCGTGCCGCCGGCCGCCTCCACTGCGGCCACGGCGGCGTCCGCGTCGGCCACGGCGAATGAGACGTTCCACGCGACGGGCTGCGACTCCTGGTACAGCGGCGCCAGCCCGGCGACCGCGGCGTCACCGAGGTGGGCCACGGTGTAGCCGCCCGCCCCCTGGCGCGCGTCAGACTCCGGACGCCAGCCGAACAGGTCGGCGTAGAAGCGCTTGGCCGCTGCCAGATCGCTGGTCCCCAGCTCTGTCCAGCAGGGCCCGCCGATCACCGGCCTGTCGAGCTTCATGAGGTTCCTTCCGAAGCGGACCCCCTCAAAACGCTAGTCCCGGGCCACCGTGGCGGCCATCCGGGGCTTCAGGGGCGAGAACGCAGCGGATGGTCCGCCGGAATCTCGACGAGCACGATCTCGGTGCCGTCCGGGTCCGAGACCCACATCTCGATCAGCCCCCATGGCTCCTTCACCGGCGACCGCAGGATCTCGACACCGGCGGCCGCCAGTTCCTCGTGCGCCGCCTGCGCGTCCGCGACCTGGAGCCACAGCTTCACCGCGGGGGACGGCGGCGTCTCGGAGCGCCCCGCGACCTCCAGGAAGCCGCCGCCGAGGAAGTAGACGGTGCCGCGTCCGGGGCCCGTACCGAACTCGCGGTAGACGGCGAGCCCCAGCTTCTCGCCGTAGAAGGCGCGGGAGCGCTCCGGGTCGGTGGGGCGCAGGAGGGTTCGGCTGCTCAGTACATGCACCATGCAGCCGAAGCGTAGGGGAGGGTTACGCTCGGCGGTGCCCGAGCCGCGCCACCGAACGGAGAACCGCTCCATGGACACCACCGCCTCCACCGGACTGACCTTCCGCGATGCCACCGACAGCGATGTGGACGCCCTGGTGGCGCTGATCGAGTCGGCGTACCGCGGGGACTCCAGCCGGGCGGGCTGGACCACGGAGGCGGACATCCTCGAAGGGCAGCGGACCGGCCCCGAGGGCGTGCTCGCGGTCATCAAGTCGCCGGACAGCAGGCTGGTGACCGTCGAGCGGGACGGCGCGGTCGTGGCCTGCTGCCAGCTCGAACACCGCGGCGACCACGCCTACTTCGGCATGTTCGCGGTCAGCCCAGCGCTTCAGGGCGCGGGCCTCGGCAAGGTGATCATCGCCGAGGCTGAGCGCCACGCGCGCGAGGTCTGGGGCGCCGAGGAGATGCACATGACGGTGATCTCCGTACGCGAGGACCTCATCGCCTGGTACGAGCGGCGCGGCTACCGCCGTACGGGAAAGATGAGTCCCTTCCCGTACGGCGATGAGCAGTTCGGCATCCCGCAGCGCGACGACCTGCAGTTCGAGCTGCTGGTCAAGCCGCTGGTGTGACGTTCATGCGGTGAAGCGGCCGGTGCGCTTGATCTCGGGATAGTCGGTGGTGGCGCCGTCCAGTCCCAGGGCGCGCACCAGCCGCAGCTGGTCCTGGGTGTTCACCACCCAGCCGATGATCCGCAGGTCGGCCTTGCGGGCGTGCTCGACGACCTCCAGGGTCAGCCGGCGGATGTTGAGACAGACGGTCGCGGCGCCGACGTCCACGGCGCGGTCCACCACGTCGGTGCCGTACCGGCTCGCGATCAGCGCGGTGCGGGCGCCTGGCACGAGCCGGGCGATCTCGTCGATCGCCTCGTCGTGGAACGAGGACACCTCGACCTGTCCGACCAGGTCCCGCCGGTGCATGACCTCGGCCAGCGCCCGTGCCGCCGCCACATCCTTGATCTCGGCCTGGAGCGGCGTCGTGAGGGCGTCGAGGACCTCCTCGAAGACGGGAACCCTCTCACCGCGTCCCGCGTCCAGCGCGCGCAGCTCGGCGAGGGTCTTCTCGGCGATCGGCCCCGACCCGTCGGTCGTACGGTCCACTTCGGCGTCGTGCATGACGACGAGGGCGCCGTCCTTGCTCAGATGCAGATCGAGTTCGATCAGGTCGAGGCCCGCGTGCTGGGCGGCGATGAAGGAACGGAGGGTGTTCTCGGGTTCGACACCCATGATTCCGCGGTGACCGATGGTGAGGAAGTTCAAGATGCGACTCGCTTCCGTCGACGGCGGCTCGGCTCGCGCGTGGTTCCGACGGCGGCGCCCACGCGGCAAGGCCGCAGCCTAATGGCCCTGCTCTGCGATGTACCCGCTCGTACGAGGGCCAATGACCCCGCCGGTCAGGGAAGACCCGCCCGGCGCCGCCACCCCGGGTCACTCCGCGGTGGGCGAGTCCCGGCGGCGGTTGACTCCGGGCGATGCCTTCGCCGCATCCGGCAGTGGTAGCCGCCCGAACGGTTTCCGGCAGGAAAAAAAGCGGTGAAGATGCGGGTGCGCAGGATAATGCCCCGAGTTCCCGCTTGTGAGAAGGAAGTCCACTCGCATACGGTGTTCTTACGCGAGGTTCTCCTGTGGAGGGTGGGACATGACGGAAATTCTTGTGCGGGTAGGTACGGAGGAGCAGGCTCCTTCCGTGGCCAGTGTGGTGGAGCACCCCGCATGGCCTGTCCTCAAGGACACCGTGGAGGAGATCAGGCCGTGGCAGGCCAAGGACGGCTCGATCGACTTCGCCGTGGAGGGCGCGCCGGACGCGTCCGACGCGGATCTGGCCGTACGCCGTGCCATTGACGCGATCGAGCGGCTCGCCCCGCTGCTGCCGCACGACGCCGCCTATCACGAGGCCCTTGTGAAGGATCTGCGCCGCTGGGCCGACGAGGGCTTCCAGGTGCCCGACTTCCTCGACTCGCTGCTGGCCTTCCGGCCCGCCGCGCACCGCGAGGACGGCCTCCAGCACCTGGTCGTGTTCCCGATGTACACGCAGAACGGCAACCCGGACCGCAACTTCGAAGCGGTCGTACTGCGCATGGTGTGGCCGGACTGGCTGGCCGAGCTGGAGCGCACCCGCTACGACAACCCGCTGTTCTGCGGCATCACCTTCGAGGACTTCACCGCCGGCTACGACACCAACTCGGCCGTGCTCTTCCCGGAGACCATCGCCGTGCGCGAGGCACCCGAGCGCTTCTCCTGGGGCGGCATCTTCTGCGACCGTGAGGCCGCCCGCTTCCGCGCCGTCACCGATGCCGCCGTGGGCATCCTCGGTCTGGAGCTGCCCGAGGACATCGCCGCGATGGTTCAGGACCAGGAGCGCTGCGAGCAGGCCTTCGTGCTCTGGGACATGGTCCACGACCGCACCCACAGCCATGGCGACCTGCCCTTCGACCCGTTCATGATCAAGCAGCGCCAGCCGTTCTGGATGTACGGCCTGGAGGAGCTGCGCTGCGACCTCACCGCCTTCAAGGAGGCCGTGAAGCTGGAGGCCGACGGTTTCCCGCAGGGCCGTGACGTGCAGTACGCCGTGCTCTTCGACCGGATGTTCCGCTTCCCCGTAACCGGCGAGCGCGTCCGCAATTACGACGGCCTCGGCGGCCAGCTTCTCTTCGCCTACCTCCACAAGCACGACGTCGTCCGCTGGACCGACAACAAGCTGCACATCGACTGGCAGCGCGCCCCGCAGGTCACCAACCAGCTGTGCGCGGAGATCGAGGACCTCTACCGCGCCGGCATCGACCGCCCCAAGCTCGTCCACTGGTTCAAGGCGTACGAGCTGGTCGCCACGTATCTCGCCCCGCACCCGGGCTCCCGCTGGGCCAAGGGCCCGGACGCGCTGGACGTGACCCAGCCTCCGCGCAAGCTCGTCGACGACGTGCTTCCTGACGAGTTTCCCCTGAGCATGTTCTATGAGGCGCTCGCCAAGAAGCTCAAGCACGTGATCGCCTCCACCAAGGGCATCACCGCGGCGAAGGCCGAGCAGGTCGCCGCGTGAGTGCCCGTGCCGAGGACGTATCGGAGGCGAAGACGATGTCCAACGGAAACGGCAACGGAGCACTCGGCGGAGCGGTGATCGCGGTGGCGGGCGCAGGCGGCCCCGCGGGCCGCGCGACACTGCTGCGGCTCGCCGAGGCGGGCGCGACCGTCGTCGGCTCGGACAACGACCCCGAGCGCCTCGCGGAGGCTGTGGACGCGGCCCGCTACGCGTACGGCGGCGCCACCGTCGTCGGTGAGACGGTCGACCTTCTCGACCTCCGGTCGACGCGCGACTGGGCCACCCGTATCGAGAAGGACTTCGGCCGCGTCGACGGCCTGGTCCACCTCGTCGGCGGCTGGCGGGGCAGCGAGACGTTCACCAAGACCGTCCTCGATGACTGGGACCTCCTCGAACTGCTGCTCATCCGCACCGTGCAGCACACCTCCCTCGCCTTCCACGAGGCGCTGCAGCGCAGCGAGCGCGGCCGGTACGTCCTGACCAGCGCGGCCGGCGCCAGCAAGCCCACCGCGGGCAACGCGGCCTATGCCGCCGCCAAGGCCGCCGCCGAGGCCTGGACGCTCGCCATGGCCGACTACTTCCGCAAGGCCGGGGGCGAGCAGGGGCCGACCTCCGCGGCTGCCATCCTGGTCGTCAAGGCACTGGTGCACGACGCGATGCGCGCCGAGCGCCCGAACGCGAAGTTCGCGGGCTTCACGGACGTCAAGGAGCTGGCCGATGCCATCGCCGGCGTCTGGGACAAGCCCGCCGCTGAAGTGAACGGAAAACGTCTGTGGCTGACCGAGAAGCCGTGAACCCTCCCAAGGCCCCGTATACAGCGGCCCGGCGTCACCACGACCCGGCCGTCCGGGGCTTCGCCAGCGACAACTACGCGGGGGCCCACCCCGAGGTGCTCGCCGCCCTGGCCCTCGCCAACGGCGGACACCAGGTCGCGTACGGCGAGGACGACTACACCGCCAACCTCCAGCGCATCGTCCGCAGCCACTTCGGAGCCACGGCCGAGGCCTTCCCGGTCTTCAACGGAACGGGCGCGAACGTGGTCGCGCTGCAGGCCGTCACCGACCGCTGGGGCGCGGTGATCTGCGCCGAGAGCGCGCACATCAACGTCGACGAGGGCGGCGCCCCCGAGCGCATGGGCGGCCTCAAACTGCTCACCGTGCCCACCCCCGACGGCAAGCTCACGCCCGAGCTGATCGACCGGCAGGCGTACGGCTGGGACGACGAGCACCGGGCGATGCCGCAGGTCGTCTCGATCACCCAGAGCACCGAACTGGGCACCCTCTACACACCCGACAAGATCCGGGCGATCTGCGACCACGCCCACGCGCACGGCATGAAGGTGCACCTGGACGGGTCCCGGATATCGAACGCGGCCGCCTCCCTGGACGTCCCCATGCGGACGTTCACCAACGCGGTCGGCGTCGACATCCTCTCGCTGGGCGGCACGAAGAACGGCGCCCTGTTCGGCGAGGCCGTCGTCGTCCTCAACCCGGACGCCGTCAGCCACATGAAGCACCTGCGCAAGCTGTCGATGCAGCTCGCCTCCAAGATGCGCTTCGTCTCCGTGCAGTTGGAGGCGCTGCTCGCCAAGGACCTCTGGCTGCGCAACGCCCGCCATGCCAACGAGATGGCCCAGCGGCTCGCCGAGGGGGTGCGCGCGGTGCACGGCGTGGAGATCCTCTACCCGGTCCAGGCCAACGCGGTATTCGCGCGCCTTCCGCACGACGTGAGCGAGCGCCTGCAGAAGCGCCACCGCTTCTACTTCTGGGACGAGGCCGCGGGCGACGTCCGCTGGATGTGCGCCTTCGACACCACCGAGGACGACGTGGACGGGTTCGTAGCGGCACTCAAGGAGGAGATGGCGCACCCGTAACCCGGGGCAGTGATGCATAGGTATGCGGTCACCTGAAAAGTCATTGACTCTCGGGTGGTCGCATTCCTATGCTCTGCGGGCATGGAGCTGATCCAGAAAACCACAGACCTGTCCGCGTACTTGGCCGCCGACGAGGTCATCGACCATCACCATCCGCTGGTGCGCGAGACGGCCGCACGGCTCGCCAAGGGATCCGCCGACTCGTATGCCTATGCACGGTCCGTATTCGAATTCGTCCGCGATGAGATCCCGCACTCACAGGACTCCGGCGACTTGCGTGTCACCTGGCGCGCGTCCGACGTACTGGAGCAGCGCACCGGGATCTGTTACGCCAAGGCCCATGCCCTTGCCGCGCTGCTGCGGGCCGAGGACATCCCGACGGCGTTCTGCTATCAGAAGTTCGACGAGGTGCACGGGCTCGTCGCCGTGCGGTTCAGGGGTGCCTGGCACCGCCAGGACCCGCGCGGCAACAAACCGGGAGTGGACGCCCAGTTCTCCCTGGACGGTGAACAGCTGGCCTTCACTCCGGACCAGGAGTTCAATGAGATGGACTACCCGGTACTGTACGCTGAACCTCACCCGGTTGTGCTGAGCGCCCTCAAGGCCGCCTCAGACCGGCCGCACCTCTGGCAGACGCTCCCCACCGCACTCTGAGGCAGGCCATGACCCTCACACTCACCGTGTCCGACGAGGTGCGCGCCCTCGCGCCCGGCTTCACCCACCTCGCCATCGAGGCGTACGGACTCGTCAACGGGCCCAGTACCGAAAGGACTTCGGCGCTGCTCGAAGACGCGGCCCGCCGGCTGGTCGTACGACTGGACGGTCGCGCTCCGCACGAGGACCCGCACATGGCTGCCTGGCGGGAGACCTACACGGCGTTCGGCTCCAAGCCCTCGCGGACCCGCAACTCGGCGGAGGCGCTGGCCAAACGGGCGCTCTCGGACGCCGGGCTGCCCCGGATCAACCTGCTGGTCGACCTCTACAACGCCATCAGCGTCGCCCACTTGATCCCGGTGGGCGGGGAGGACATCGACCGGATCCAGGGCGGGATGCGCCTCGTGCGGGCCACGGGGGACGAGGACTTCGTGACCGTCGCGGGCGGCGAGGAGGCTGTTGAGCACCCCGACGCGGGCGAGGTGGTGTGGTGCGACGACGCGGGGGTGACCTGCCGCCGCTGGAACTGGCGCCAGGGGCCGCGCACGCGGCTCACCGAGGAGTCGGTCTCCGCGGTCTTCCTGCTGGAGAGCCTGGCGCCGATGCCGGTGGCCGACGTCACGCGGGCCGGAGCCGAACTCGCCGAACTCCTGGAGAAGTTCAGCCCCGGGGCGCGGATCACCGTCCACGCCCCGGAGTGACGATTCAGCGCGCCTCGGCCGCCTTCACCTCTTCGGGGGTCGGCGCGGTGCCACCGAGGTGCGCGGGCATCCACCAGGTGTCGTCCGGCCCCTTGGGCCGCACGGGGTAGGCGCGCTGCGCGGCTTCGAGGAGCTCCTGTACGCGGTCACGCAGCCGCCGGGTGATCGCCCCCGCGTACTGGTCCTTCGGAGCCTCGACGGGCTCGCCGACCCGGATGGTGATCGGGGTGTGGCTGCGCTTGAAGTTGCGCGGGTGACCCTTGGTCCACAGGCGCTGGGTGCCCCACACCGCCATCGGGATCAGCGGCACGCCGGCCTCCTGCGCCATGCGCGCGGCACCCGACTTGAAGCTCTTCAGGGTGAACGACGGCGAGATGGTGGCCTCGGGGAAGACGCCGATGATCTCGCCGGAGCGCAGCGACTCCAGCGCGTGCTGGTATGCCGTCTCACCCTGCTTGCGGTCCACCGGGATGTGCTTCATGCCCCGCATCAGCGGTCCGGAGATCTTGTGCCGGAACACCGACTCCTTCGCCATGAAGCGCACGAGGCGCTTCTGCGGCAGGGCGGCCATGCCGTCGAAGATGAAGTCCAGATAGCTGATGTGGTTGCTGACCAGCACAGCGCCGCCCGAGCGCGGAATGTTCTCCGATCCCTTGCAGTCGATCTTGAGGTCCCATGCCTTGAACAACACTTGGGCGAGACCGACGACGGGACGGTAGACAAGCTCTGCCATGGACGGGGTGGGCCCTTCTCTCTGCCTGGGAAGGGGTTTCCCGGCGAAAGTTACGCAGCCGTAGGTTTACGGCATTGCGCAGATCGTGCCCGAAGAACGGACGAGTGGCCAGTCCTGGTGCCCGGACCGGGCGAGATCCTCGTCACGTCACCCCTTGATCCACCTCGGAGTTTTAACCCCCCTTTACTCCGTACGTACTGTGACTCGGCGCACTAGCAGGTACATCTCGCACCCGAGGCAGTAACCGAACGCGGCATTGAGGAACGCGGCCGCGAGCGCGCACCCGGTCGCCGCGAGCCCCAGCCACTGCGGCCCCACTACGTAGCCGACGAGCCCCACGACCGCGAACGCGAGGCCGACCGTCTGCGCGAATCGCGGCGGCTCCGGTGCCTCGAACTCCGTAGGCGGCCCGATCCGCGGGCGTACGGCCTTGCGGAACAGCCAGCCGTACGGGGAGCGCCCCACACCGCCCGCCGCACCCAGCGCGAACGCCAGCGTCTGCCAGGCGAGCAGCCAGGCGCTGCCGCTGATCAGGACGACCGCCAGCACGAGGGTCGTCACGGCCGCACCGAACCGCGGCCCTCTCACATCGATTTCCATGAACCAAGCATTCCGCACCGGGCGCGATTCCCGTAGCCGGGAATCTTTGCGGTCTCGTGAATGCTTGTGGAGAAGATGAACGGACTCGTGGTGTGCGTGGTGGTGCTCGCGGTGGCGAGCGCCTACGGAGTGCTGCATCGGCGGCGGAGCGGGAGGGTGAGGGTGCGCGGGCGCGACGGCGGAAAGCTGCTCGGCGCGGCCGAGTTGGGGGAGGGGCTCGGCGAGCGGGCCACGCTCGTCCAGTTCTCCAGCGCCTTCTGTGCTCCCTGCCGGGCGACCCGGCGGATCCTCGCCGAGGTGGCGGAGCTGGTCCCCGGGGTGTCCCACGTGGAGATCGACGCGGAGGGCCACCTGGACCTCGTACGCGAACTCGACATCCTCAAGACCCCGACCGTCCTCGTGCTCGACGCCGACGGGCGGATCGTGCGGCGGGCGACGGGGCAGCCGCGCAAGGCGGATGTGATCGCCGCGCTGGGGGAGGCCGTCTGACCCGTGGTGACCAAGGTGAGGCACCTCCCAGATACCGGAACGCACTTGACTGCACCCACCACCTATCGTCAGCCTGACCGTATGCCCCCGGAACTCCTTCTCTTCGAGCGCGTCCACGTGGACCTGGCCCGAACCGCGAGTGCGCGCTGTCCGGGCTGCTGAGCAGCCACGGATCAGCCCGTCACCTCTCGCAGAAGGAACAGGTCCATGACGGCCACGCCCGACCTCGGTACCCCCCAGCTCGCCTCCCCCGAACTGCTGCGCTCCGTCTTCAGGCGGCACGCGGCCGGTGTCGCCGTGATCACGGCTCCCGGCGGCGACGGCCCCGTCGGCTTCACCGCCACGTCGCTCACCTCGGTCTCCGCCGAGCCCCCGATCGTCTCCTTCGGGATCGGCGTGGGCGCCTCCAGCTGGCCCGCGGTCTCCGAGTCCGACCACATCGGCGTGCACATACTCGGGGAACACCAGCAGGAACTCGCCGGCACCTTCGCCAGGAGCGGCGCCGACCGTTTCGGCGCGCCCACCCGTTGGCGTAACGGCCCCGAAGGCGTTCCGGTGCTCGACGACGTCCTCGCGTGGCTCGTATGCCGTGTCGTCGCGCGCGTGCCCGCGGGGGATCACCGCATCGTCCTGGCCGAGGTCGTCCTCGGCGACCCGTCGGGCGCCGGCAGCCCGCTGCTCTACCACGA
The DNA here is from genome assembly GCF_042671685.1 of Streptomyces sp. NPDC127595. Classification (NCBI taxonomy): domain Bacteria; kingdom Bacillati; phylum Actinomycetota; class Actinomycetes; order Kitasatosporales; family Streptomycetaceae; genus Streptomyces; species Streptomyces sp. NPDC127595. Next base: position 351,738 of record NZ_JBHXWK010000002.1, read on the forward strand.
GGGGCGCTTCAACGGCCTGCGCGACTGAGCAGAGTCCGGTCCTACTCGTCGGCCCTACCCGTCGGTTACGCAGCGTTGCGAACGTCACAGTTCAAAGCGCTTGCTTAGTGGGCATCCACTGGGTGTACTGGTGAGTAATATTTCGGTCGGAGCGCGGGCCGCCCCGACCGGGATCGGCCGCTTCAGGCGCCTATGCTGCCGATAAGAAGGCAGCCAAAAATGACGATGCAGTAGGAGAGCCGGCGTGAGCTTGAGGATCGTTGTCACTGTGAAGTACGTGCCCGACGCCACCGGCGACCGGCACTTCGCCGATGACCTGACCGTCGACCGTGACGACGTGGACGGTCTGCTCTCGGAGCTCGACGAATACGCGGTGGAGCAGGCGCTGCAGATCGCCGACGAAGCCGATGACGCCGAGATCACGGTGCTGACCGTCGGCCCCGCGGACGCCAAGGACGCGCTGCGCAAGGCGCTGTCGATGGGCGCGGACAAGGCCATCCACGTCGAGGACGACGACCTGCACGGCACCGACGCGATCGGTACGTCGCTGGTGCTGGCGAAGGCCATCGAGAAGGCCGGCTTCGACCTGGTCATCTCCGGCATGGCGTCCACCGACGGCACCGCGGGTGTCATCCCGGCCCTGCTGGCCGAGCGTCTCGGCGTTCCTCAGGTCACCCTGCTCTCCGAGGTCTCCGTCGAGGGTGGCGTGGTCAAGGGCCGCCGCGACGGCGACTCCGCCTCCGAGCAGCTCGAGGCCTCCCTCCCGGCGGTCGTGTCGGTCACCGACCAGTCGGGCGAGGCGCGTTACCCGTCCTTCAAGGGCATCATGGCCGCCAAGAAGAAGCCGGTGGAGGCCTGGGACCTGGAGGACCTGGAGATCGAGGCGGACGAGGTGGGCCTCGAAGGCGCCTGGACCAAGGTCGACTCCGCGACCGAGCGCCCCGCGCGCACCGCCGGCACGATCGTCAAGGACGAGGGCGAGGGCGGCAAGCAGCTCGCCGAGTTCCTCGCGGGCCAGAAGTTCATCTGAGAACACCGGCCTGCCGCAGGCTCCCTGACCGCCCCTCATCTTTCGCAAGCAGGAGAGAAGAAGTCCCATGGCTGAAGTTCTCGTCTACGTCGACCACGTGGACGGCGCCGTCCGCAAGCCCACCCTCGAGCTGCTGACCCTGGCCCGCCGTATCGGCGAGCCCGTCGCCGTCGCCCTCGGCTCCGGCGCCGAGGCCACCGCCCCCGCGCTCGCCGAGCACGGCGCGGTCAAGGTCCTCACCGCCGACGCCCCCGAGTTCACCGACTACCTGGTCGTACCGAAGGTGGACGCGCTCCAGGCCGCGTACGACGCCGTGTCCCCGGCCGCCGTGCTTGTGCCGTCCTCCGCCGAGGGCAAGGAGATCGCGGCCCGCCTCGCGCTCCGTATCGGCGGCGGCATCATCACCGACGCCGTCGACCTGGAGGCCGGCGACGAGGGCCCGGTGGCCACGCAGTCCGCGTTCGCCGCCTCCTTCACCACCAAGTCCCGGGTGTCCAAGGGCACCCCGGTCATCACGGTCAAGCCGAACTCGGCCGCCGTGGAGGCCGCCCCGGCCGCGGGCACCGTCGAGGCCCTCGCCGTGTCCTTCTCCGAGAAGGCCACCGGCACGAAGGTCACCGCGCGCACCCCACGCGCCGCCAGCGGCCGCCCCGAGCTGACCGAGGCCGCGATCGTGGTATCCGGCGGCCGTGGCGTCAACGGCGCCGAGAACTTCGCGATCATCGAGGGGCTCGCCGACTCCCTCGGCGCGGCCGTGGGTGCCTCGCGCGCGGCGGTCGACGCCGGCTGGTACCCGCACTCCAACCAGGTCGGCCAGACCGGCAAGTCGGTCTCCCCGCAGCTCTACATCGCCTCGGGAATCTCCGGTGCGATCCAGCACCGCGCGGGCATGCAGACCTCGAAGACCATCGTCGCCATCAACAAGGACTCCGAGGCCCCGATCTTCGACCTCGTCGACTACGGCGTCGTCGGCGACCTCTTCGAGGTCGTCCCGCAGCTCACCGAGGAGATCAAGTCCCGCAAGGGCTGAGTCTCCGACGTACGAGGCATGAACAGAGGCCCCTGCCGCCGCGGTTGACGCGGCGCAGGGGCCTCTTGCTCATGGCGGGGTCAGCGTCGCCCGTACGGGCATTTGGCCGCTCGGGAACTGGCCGCCCAGGGAGAAGGTGTTGACCGTGGAGCGGTGTGCGGTCACACCCGGCGTGGCGAGGATCCGGTCGATGCGGTCGCCGTCCGGTGTCAGCGGCTGGTAGCCGTGGAAGGTGGCGTACAGCTTGCTGCGTTCGGCCGCCGTGTCCCAGGTGTCGACGAGTCCGGCGGCCGGCATCGTGTCGTAGACGGGGTTCTTGTGGGCCCCGACGTTGAAGTCGCCGGTCACGGTCAGCGGCACGGAACGGCCGAGTCCCGCGATGCGTTGGCTGATCAGCGCGGCGGCACGCGCGCGTGCGTTCTGGCTCGCGTTGTCCAGGTGGGTGTTGAGGAAGTGGAGCTCCCGCCCGCCGTTGCCGAGATCGCGGAAGCGGACCCCGGTGACCATGCGGATGGAGCCACCGCCCCAGGTGTTCGAGCCGATCAGGGCAGGGGTGTCCGAGAGCCGGAAGTGGTCGTATTCGACCGGGGCCAGCCGGCGGGTGTTGTAGAAGACCGCCATGAACTCGTCCCGGCTGCCGCCCGCGCGGCCGGTGCCGATCCAGTCGTAGTGCGGTCCGAGATCGGCCTCGATGTCGAGGACCTGCTGGTAGAGGCACTCCTGGGTGCCGATGACCTGGGGCTGTTCCTGGAGCAGCAGAGCCCGCGTCACGGGACGGCGGGCGGCTCAGTTGTTGGGTTCCGTGGTGCTCGCGTAGCGCAGGTTGAACGTCATGGCCTCCAGGCGGAGGGCGGCTCTCCCGGCGGCGGAGGCGGACGTCGTGCTCAGCAGGGGTAACGCGACCGCGGCGGCCACTGCGGTCTTGAGTCCCGTGGGACGGGTGAGTCTTCTGGCGTTCGGCACGCGTGCTCCTTCGATCGCTGGTCTCGCGCAGGATGATGAAGGGTGCGAACCGCAGTGTGCTGGAGGCAGCTGAGAGGGGAGTGAACGCGGCGGGTTCGGGGAGTGACCCGGTGCCCAAGAGGGTGTTGACCGGCGGGAAGGTCCCCGGATAACTTCGTTCTACGGATTGTTGATTCCGTACTGCGGAAAACATGGAGGGTGTGGAATGGGTCAGGGTCAGCAGGAGAAGGTGGCGACCAGCCTCACGGGCGCCGTCAGCGAGGAGATCAGCGCCTCCCTCGCCACGGTCGACGCCGAGCTGGAGCGCCACTACCCCGGCGATCCCGGCACCCGGCAGCCCGTCCACACCGTGTACGTACCCGGTGACGAGTTCACCGCCGACACGGTCCGCAGCTGGGGCGACCGCGCCCTCGCGGCCCTCGACGAGCACGCCCCGGACGCCGCCTCCCTCGCCGCCGTCCTCGGCCTCGGCGACGAGCTCGCGAAGCCCGTGTACGACCGTGTACGGGCCAAACTGGAGCGCGAACCGATCGAGGACCTGCGCATCGACTTCGAGGACGGCTACGGCCCGCGCCCGGACGCCGAGGAGGACGAAGCGGCGGCCCGCGCGGCCCGGCTGATCGCCGAGGCGTACGAGAACGGCACGGCGGCCCCCTACATGGGCATCCGCATGAAGTGCCTGGAAGCCCCGGTCCGCGCCCGCGGCATCCGCACCCTCGACATCTTCCTCACCGGCCTGATGGAGGCCGGTGGTCTGCCAGACGGGCTCGTCCTGACCCTGCCGAAGGTGACGTACGCCGAGCAGGTCACCGCGATGGTCCGGCTCCTGGAGGAGTTCGAGAAGGCGCGCGGTCTGGAGGCCGGGCGGATCGGCTTCGAGATCCAGATCGAGACCAGCCAGTCGATCCTCGCCGCCGACGGCACCGCGACCGTCGCCCGCATGATCCGGGCCGCCGAGGGCCGCGCCACCGGCCTGCACTACGGCACCTTCGACTACAGCGCCTGCCTCGGCGTCAGCGCCGCCTACCAGGCGAGCGACCACCCCGCCGCCGACCACGCCAAGGCGATCATGCAGGTCGCCGCCGCGGGCACCGGCGTGCGTGTCTGCGACGGCTCCACCAACGTCCTGCCCGTCGGTCCGACGGAGCAGGTCCACGACGCCTGGCGGCTGCACTACGGCCTCACCCGACGCGCCCTCGCCCGCGCCTACTACCAGGGCTGGGACATGCACCCCGGCCACATCCCGACCCGCTACGCGGCCGTCTTCGCCTTCTACCGCGAGGGTTTCGAGCAGGCCGCCGCCCGCCTCTCCCGCTACGCCAACCAGGCCGGCGGCGACGTCATGGACGAACCCGCCACCGCCAAGGCTCTCAGCGGCTATCTGCTGCGCGGGCTGGACTGCGGCGCCCTGGACATCGCCGAGGTGGCGCGGGTGACGGGGCTGACGCGGGCGGAGCTGGAGGGGTTCGCGGTGCCGAGGCGGGCGGACTTGACCATCTCGGCCAAGTAGAGGGCTCCGTAGGGGCGCGGGGACTGCGCGACCAGTCTGCGGGCGGCCCGCAGCCTCACGAGGGCCTTTGACGCCGGTTTGCGCGGCGACCACATCACAGAGGGCCTACTCCCGGCACCAGCCGTCACTCCTGCCCCGTAGGGTGGACGCCATCCACTGGCGTGACCAAGGAACGGGGCAGCGGTGTCTTCGGGGGAGAACCAACAGGCGGACGGAACCGGCCGGTTGCTGGCCGGGCGCTATCGCGTGCTGGCCCAACTCGGCCGAGGCGGTATGGGCGTCGTCTGGCGGGCCCGGGACGAGATCCTGGGCCGCGAGGTCGCCGTCAAGGAACTGCGCACCTACACGGACGCCGTCGCCCCCGAACTGGCCGACCTGGGCAGGCGGATGCAGCGCGAGGCCCGCGCGGCGGCCCGGGTGCGCCACCCCGGAGTCGTGGCCGTCTACGACGTGGTGGCGGTCGACGGACGCCCCCTCATCGTCATGGAACTGGTGGACGGCCCCTCACTGGACGACGTCCTGGGGGAGCGCGGCACCCTGACTCCCCGCGAGGCGGCCTCGATCGGCGCCAAGGTCATGGACGCGCTCGCCGCGGCCCACCGCGCAGGCGTCCTGCACCGCGACGTGAAGCCGGGCAACATCCTCCTGGACCGCTCGGGCCGTGTCGTCCTCACCGACTTCGGCATCGCCACGATGGAGGACGCCGGTGACGGCTCGACCACCCAGCTGACCCGCAGTGGTGAACTGGTCGGCTCCCTCGACTACTTGGCGCCCGAGCGTGCCCAGGGCGACGACCCGGGCCCGGCGTCGGACATCTGGGCACTGGGCGCCACGTTGTACGCGGCCGTGGAGGGGTCGTCCCCCTTCCGCCGTACGTCGACATGGTCCACGCTCACCGCGATAGTGGCCGAGCCGCTGCCGGAACCCCGGCGGGCCGGGCCACTGGGACCCGTACTGCGGCAGCTCATGCACAAGCAGCCGGAGCAACGCCCGGACGCGGACCGGGCGCGCGAGCTGCTGGAGGCGGTCGCGCGAGCCCCTGAGACGGACTCCCGGACGACTGGGCTGCGGATACCGGAGCCAAGGCCGTACGAGGAGACGGCGCTGAGTATCCCCTCCGTACCGCCAGGTTTCGGACCGCCGGAGCCCGTCGTCCCCGCGGCGGCCCCGGTGGCCGTCGGCACTTCTCCCGCACCCCGCCGCCGAGGCCGCGCCCTCCTCGCCGCGGCGGCCGTCACCGTCGTCCTCGCGGCGGCCGGCGTGAGCGTCGCACTGCTGAACAGCCCGGGCGACACCGGCAGCGCGGCCCGGCAGGTGCCGCCCCGGGCCGACGGCGCGGCGCCCTCCGGCGGAGCCAGCCGCGGCGAGGTGGACCTGTCGGACGACTCCGGACCGACCGAACTGGGCGACAAGAACTCCAAGCCCCCGGCACAGAAGCCCAGTCACCCGGGCGAGAGTGCTCCGAAACCCTCAAAGGTCCCTGTCAACGGCGTTGGCACCGGCGGGACTTCGGGTGGAACCGCGGGCGGCTCCACCGACGGCGGTGCGACCGGGGGCGGTTCCAGCAGCTCTCCCACCCCCGACCCCCCTCCCGAGCCGGTCTGCGACCCCATCGGCGGCGGCAGGTACAACTGCCAGGTCTGGCGCACCGCCACGTCCTACACCGCCTCCGGCGCCGCGGCCGGCACCCTCAACGCGGGCACCAACTACTTCTACTGCCAGCAGAACCTGGGCCGCCGGGAGACCTACGGCGAGTGGACCAACGTCTGGTGGGCCAGGACCGACGACGACAGCGGCAACGTCAATGTCTTCGTCAGCGATGTCTACATCCAGGGCGGCGACAACGACGCGCCGCTTCCGGGACTCCCGGTCTGCTGAGACCGCACTTACTTTTCCAGCCCTTCAGGCCCTTCAGGCCCTTCCAGGCCGGAGGGCATCGCAAGTCCTTCCTCGGCGAACAGCCGGGTGCCCTGCGCGCAGAGCGCTCTGTCGAAGCGCGCCCTCGTGCAGAACTCCTCGGGCGTGGCCCCGAACAGCTCACGCAGGCGCGGTGATTCGCCGAGGAGAGAGGTCAGCAGCGGACGCTCGCCCGGGTGCCCGCGCGGCGCACCCGAGCCGTCGTGAAGGACGCCACGGCGGTTGACGTAGACGTGGGCGCCGGGGAGGAGTTCGCCGGACTCCAGCTCGATCCGGAAGTCGTCCGAGGAGAGCCGGGCACGGTCGTACGCACCGGTCGGCGCCGTCACTCCCTCGCTGGCGTCGATGACCGCGAGCTGTGCCTCGTCGAGCCAGGTGACGAACAACTCGCTCACCGTTCCCGGTGCTTGGAACGGTGACGCGGACACGTAGCCCATCAGGCTCACATGGGCCGAGACGCCGACACCCAGGCCGGTGACCCGCGCCTTCACCATCGGGATACGGGAGGACACCTCGTACTCCGCCATCTTGTGCCGGAGTTGGGCGGGGCAGGCGTTGGAGCCGACGGCGATGACGGGGACGCGGTCCTTGTGCACCAGCCGCTCCAGGGGCAACAGGCGGTCCCCGTCCAGGAGTACGGACTCCTGAGGCCACTTGCCCGGATAGCTCAGCGGATGGTCACGTGGCGCCTCGGCGAGGCCCAGCGCTTCGAGCGTACGAGGATCCGGGCGGCCCATGGCTCAGACCGAGGGCGGCAGTTCCCCCGAGCCGCGGGTGATCAGCCGGGTCGGGAGCTGGATGCGTTCCGGAGTGATGAGGCTGCCGTCGAGCTGGCGGAAGAGGCGTTCGGCCGCGGTGCGGCCGAGGGCTGCGGCGTCCTGGGCGACGACGGTGACGCCGGGCTGGAGGAGGTCGGCGAGTTCGATGTCGTCGAAGCCGACGAGGGCGACCGGACGCCCGCGCTCGGCGATGACCCGGACCACCGTGACGGTCACACGGTTGTTGCCGGCGAAGACCGCGGTGACGGGGGAGTCGCCGGAGAGCATGTCCTCGGCCGCCTTGCGCACCCGCTGCGGGTCGGTGACGCCCAGGGACATCCACGCGTCCTCGACCTCTATACCCGCGTCCTCCATCGCGGCGCGGTAGCCGCGCAGTCGCTCGGCGGCCGTGTGGATGCGGGGCATGTCGCCGATGAAACCGATCCGGCGGTGGCCGTGGGCGATGAGATGGGCGACGCCGTCGCGGGCCCCGCCGAAGCTGTCGGACAGCACGACGTCGGCATCGATCCGCCCCGCCGGGCGGTCCACGAACACCGTGGCGACGCCCGCCTTTATCTCGGGCTCCAGATAACGGTGGTCGTCACCGGCCGGAATCACCACGAGCCCGTCCACCCGGCGCGCGCACAGCGCGAGGACCAACTCCTGCTCGCGGTCGGGGTCCTCGGCGCTGGAGCCGTTGATCAGGAGCGCGCCATGGGCACGGGCGACCTCTTCGACCGCCCGGCTCAGCGGTCCGTAGAACGGGTCCGCGAGATCCTCCAGGACGAGGCCGATGCTCGCGGTGCTGCCCTTGCGCAGCACCCGCGCGCTGTCGTTGCGGCGGAAGCCCAGCGCGTCGATGGCCTCCTGGACGCGGCGCTCGGTGTCCGGGGTGACCCCCGGTTCGCCGTTGACCACACGCGAGACCGTCTTGAGACCGACCCCCGCGCGCGCGGCGACATCCTTCATGGTGGGACGGTTGCCATAGCGGTTCTCGGATCGGCGGGCGGTCTCTGCCACGATGCGCTGTCCTGTCCTGTCGTCCACGGGGATGCGTCGCTCCATAAAGAATGATCCATGAGAATGGACTAGGGGGATGCGTCGGTCCATGGGGTTGTATGAGGATGTGGCGTCGAGCATAGAGCCTGGACAACGTTGTCAGATGCGGGAGACACTGTCCACCGCATTCTCCGGCCTGCGCCTTCCCCCAGAGGCGCGTCGTTCCGCCCTGTTTCCGGCCGGGGGCACGGGCCCGCAGCGCGGCGGGTCCGATTCGAGACCGCCTTGGGAGATCTGACACTGATGCACACCGACCTCGTGGCCGCGCTCGACATCGGCGGCACCAAGATCGCCGGAGCGCTGGTGGACGGCCACGGCCGGATTCTCCTCCGCGCGCAGCGTGCGACGCCTGCGCAGGAGGACGGCGACACTGTGATGGGGGCCGTGGAGGAAGTGATCCGCGAGCTGACCCTCTCCCCGCTGTGGAGCAGGGCGGGCGCCGTCGGTATCGGCAGCGCGGGACCCGTGGATGCCTCGGAGGGCACGGTGAGCCCGGTGAACGTGCCGGGCTGGCGCGGGTATCCACTGGTCGAGCGGGTCCGCAGGGCCACGGCCGGCCTGCCCGTCGAGCTGATCGGCGACGGCGTGGCCATCACGGCGGCCGAGCACTGGCAGGGCGCGGCACGCGGCCACGACAACGCGCTCTGCATGGTGGTGTCCACGGGGGTCGGCGGCGGCCTGGTCCTGGGCGGCAAGCTGCACCCGGGGCCCACCGGCAACGCGGGTCACATCGGCCACATCAGTGTGGACCTCGACGGCGACCTCTGTCCCTGCGGATCCCGCGGCTGTGTCGAGCGCATCGCGAGCGGCCCGAACATCGCGCGCCGTGCGCTGGAGGGCGGCTGGCAGCCCGGTCCGGACGGCGACACCTCGGCGGCCGCGGTTGCCGCCGCCGCCCGTGCGGGTGACCCGGTCGCCACCGCCTCCTTCGAGCGTGCGGCGCAGGCCCTCGCGGCGGGCATCGCGGCGACCGCGACCCTCGTCGAGATCGACATCGCCGTCATCGGCGGCGGCGTCGGCAAGGCCGGGGACGTCCTGTTCACGCCGCTGCGCAAGGCGCTGGCCGACTACGCGACGCTGTCCTTCGTCCAGCGCCTGACCGTGGCGCCCGCGCTGATGGGCACGGACGCCGGGCTGGTCGGCGCGGCGGCGGCCGCGCTCACCCGCAGGGCGAACACGACCGCCGCAGGTGTGAGCGGCTGACCCGGTGGCGGCCGGGCGGCGCGTCAGCAGGTGAGCTGTGCGTCCGCCCGTCGCCGTGGTCCGAGTTGCTTCCGGGCTTCAGCAGGTCAGCTGTGCGTCCGCCCAGTCGCCGTGGTCCGAGGTGCTCCCGTCACCGCCGTCGGTGACGACGAGACGCACCGTCTGGGCGCCGCTCACGTCGGCCGAGATCGCCTGCGCGGCCTGGGCGTTGGTGAGTACGTCCGAGGAGGCCACCTTCGTACCGTCCGCCCAGATCTCGAAGGCGACGGAACCGTCGTTCCCTTCCTCGTCGTCGACACCCACCTGCGCGCTGACGGTCTCGCACGCTTTGCCGGTGTAGTACTCGACGGTGCTGTCGGCGTGCACGCCGAGCCCCTTGGTGTACACGACACCGTTGACGGTCATCGGATTGCCGTCGCCCGCTTCGTTCTCACCGTTGCTGGTGTTGCGCTCAACAGGGCCCCAGCCATTGGTCGTCGACAGCCACGGCAGGTCCCCGAGGAAGGAGACTCCCGAGGGCGGTGCCACGACGACGGATGCTGTCAGTGGCAGCACCCTCTCGGCGCGCACCCCTGTGGGCGAGCGGTAGGTCACCTTGAGCGTCAGGTCGTACGAGCCCGCGGGCGTGCCCTTGGGGGCGGTGACCTTCCACGACGTACTCAGCGACCGGCCCGTCGGCAGCGTGTGCGCGCCCGCCGGTGAGGTCGCCTTGACCGTCCAGCCCGCCGGCCCGTTCAGTTTCACGGAGACCTGCTCGGCGGCCGTACGGCCAAGGTCGGTCACCGTCGACTTCAGCGTGACGGGCTTGCCCGCCTCGACCAACAGGCTGCCGTCCAGGCCGAGTTCGACGGCGGGCGGGTTCTTGGCCCACTTGGCGTCGGTGGAGACGCGTACGAGCACGGTGCCGTGCGCGGGAACGGTCGCCGAGATGGTGCCGGCGGTGTTGTAGCTCTTGTGCTGCCACAGATCGCGCACGGTGTAGGCGCCGGCGGCGGGCAGTCCGACGGCCCGCGCGGTGGTGGCGACCCTTTGCGCGCTGCCGGTCTCGTTGAACAGCGCCACCGTCCGGCTGCCGTCCTTCATCTCCTTGGCGACGACCCAGCGCCCGCCCTCGGAGGAGAGCACCGTGCCCTGCCTGCCGAGCGGGTCCTGGTCGACGGTGATGACCTCCTTGTTGCCGAGGATCTCGAAGGTCGCGTCGGACGCGTCGCGCAGGTCGGAGCCGATGAGCAGAGGCGCGGCCATGATCGACCACAGGGAGAAGTGCGAGCGGTACTCGGTGTAGGTCATGCCGCCGTTGCCGACCTCCAGCATGTCCGGGTCGTTCCACCGCCCGGGACCGGCGTACTGGGCGAGGGGCAGGTTCTGCTTGAGGATCGACAGCATCGAGCCCCAATTGTCACTGATGTCACCGGTCGTACGCCACAGGTGTCCGACCTCGGACGCCCATTCCCAGGGCTTGTTCTCGCCCCACTCGCAGAGGCTGTAGACGATGGGGCGGCCCGTTGTCCGCGTGGCGGCCAGCAGGGCGTCGCGCATGGTCGTATAGCGCAGGCGGGCATCCACGCCCTGGTTGTTGCAGTTGTCGTACTTGAGGTAGTCGACACCCCAGTCCGCGAACTGCTGGGCGTCGCTGTACTCGTGGCCGAGCGCACCCGGGAAGCCCGCCTCGTTGCAGGTCTTCGTACCGGCGCTGGTGTAGATGCCGAGCTTCAGTCCCTTGGAGTGGACGTAGTCGGCAACTGCCTTGAGTCCATTGGGGAATCGGACGGGATCGGGTACCAGCTTGCCGTCCGCGTCGCGGGACTGCAGGGCCCAGCAGTCGTCCAGATTGACGTACTGGTATCCGGCGTCCTTGAGACCCTTCTCGACGAAGATGTCGGCGATCCCCTTGACCATGTCCTCGTTGAACTCGGCGCGGCAGTGCGTGGAGTTCCAGTTGTTGAAACCCATGGGCGGGGTGAGGGCCAGGCCGTCGTCCACGGTCGGGGAGACATCCTCGGCGGGGGCGGCTGCGGGGGCGGCCAAGGCCGGCGCGGCGAGGCCGATCGTACACAACAGTCCTGCGGCGAGTGCCCCGACCGCTCTTCGGCGGGCTGTACGGGTGTGAAGGTGACGCATCGTTACGTTCCTCCGAGCACGCGAAAGGTGGGATGACGTCATGCCTGTGTCATCGCTGTGCGTTTACGGTAGGACGTGTCGGACACTGTTGGAAGGGTTGCGTCATGACGGACGCAATGCGAGAGCAGATGTTCGATATGTCGTCAGAACGCTTGACGCTGCCCCTTAATGGGAGTGGGATCCAAGTCCCGTGTTCGGTTGTGTTGATTGCGGCATGGCGTAGGCAGGCAGGTCGCGGCTGACGTGGAAGTGCCTCGTCCTGCACTCAGGCATGCCAGAACATCGGATGTTCCGGTGAAGTCACTTGCGTGGCGCGGGCGTTGGGGTCGGCATGGTCACGCTTGGCGACCTGCTTTCGGCGTCCGGCGATGGACCTGACGGAAACACGAACGAAGCCGGCGTGGGGACCAACGCCTCGGACGTGGTCCCCAACGCTCCGGGCTCCTCGTAGGGCAGGCGGCGCTCTACTCGCAGCCGACGCCGTCCCCGTCGCGGTCGAGATGGCGGCCGTAGCCGGGTTCGCCCACGTGCACGGGAGCGGCTCCGGCGGCGCGGGCGGCGGCGCAGTTCTGGTAGTAGACGTCGTCGCTTCCGCCGCCGCTGTCGTCGCCGGTGTCGCTGCCGGCGGCGGGTTGCGCGGTGACAGTCGTTCTCACGGTCGTCGTCGCCCGGACCGTCACGGTGGCGGCGGGCTTCGGTGTCGCTGTCTCCGTCGCGGTCGCGGTCGCGGTGGCGGTGGCGGTGGCGGTGACCGTGGCCGTCGGCTGGGCAGCGGCCGCCGCAGGTTCCTTGTCGTCTCCGCCGCCGGTGGCTATGCCGATGCCTATGCCGATGAGGAACGCCACGGCGAGCGCGGGCAGGAGGAACCGTTCGCGGGCCGAGACCGGAGCGGTGCGGACGGGTGCGGCTGATGGTGGTGTGTACGGGTTGGTCATCTTGTCCCCCCCAGGGATGTTTCGAGGGGGATGACGGTAGTGCTGCGGATGTGCCGGATGGTGCGAAGTCGCGTTGCGTGACCCACCCGTTACTGATGCCAGGGCTTCGCAGTTGAACCGGGCATGAAGAAGCGAAGCATGCTTGCCATTGCCTCCCTGGCCGCCGGATTCGTCGTCGCGGCGGTCACGCCCTCCCACGCCGACACGGACGTACTCGACAACCTGGACGTCAACGACACGCTCAGCAATCTCGACCACACCGTCAGCAGTGACAGCCTGGCCCTGGACAAGGGTGCACTGGGCCAGAACGGCTGAGAGGTTCGATCCGCGGCGCCGGTGTCCCTGGGCGGGGGCGCCGGCGCCTTGCTTTCGGCTCCCTCCGGCTCCCTCATCAGGGGCTGGTTTCCGTGGCAGGGTGGAGCGGGCAAGCCTCAGGGGGCCAACAGAAGAGGGGGAACCGTGATCATCTGGATCAACGGTGCGTTCGGTGCGGGGAAGACCACCACCGCACGGGAACTGATCGAGCTGATCCCGAACAGCACGCTCTTCGACCCCGAGGTCATCGGTGGCACGCTTCCGCAGTTGCTGCCGCCCAAGCGCCTCGCCGAGGTCGGCGACTTCCAGGACCTGCCGATCTGGCGACGCCTCGTGGTCGACACCGCGGCGGCGATGCTCGGCGAGCTCGGAGGTGTCCTGCTGGTCCCGATGACCCTGCTGCGTCAGGAGTACCGCGATGAGATCTTCGGTGGCCTCGCCGCGCGCCGGATCCCCGTACGGCATGTGCTCCTCGCCCCGGCGGAAACGATCCTGCGCAAGCGAATAGCGGGGCGTGAGGTGTCGCCGGAGCTGCCCGACGGTGAGATACGGGTGCGCCAGTGGTCCTACGATCACATCGAGCCGTATCGCGCCGCACTCAGCTCCTGGCTCCTCGCCGACGCCCACCCCGTGGACACCGGCGCGCTCACCCCGTACGAGGCCGCTCTGCGCATCGCCGAGGCCGTGCACGCCGGTGACGTGTCCGTGTGCGAGATCGTGCAGACCCCCGAACCCACCGCGGAGACCGTCGCCGCGGGGGTGCTCCTCTTCGACGAGCAGGACCGTGTGCTGCTCGTCGACCCGACGTACAAGGCGGGCTGGGAGTTCCCCGGCGGCGTCGTCGAGCCCGGCGAGGCTCCCGCGCGAGCGGGCATACGCGAGGTCGCCGAGGAGACCGGCCTGCAGCTCGAGGACGTACCCGGCCTGCTCGTCATCGACTGGGAGCCGCCCGCGCCGCCCGGCTTCGGCGGCCTGCGCCTCCTCTTCGACGGCGGCCGCCTCGACACCGCCGCCGCCGGACGCCTGCTCCTCCCCGGCCCCGAACTGCGCGACTGGCGCTTCGTGAGCGAGCAGGAGGCGGCCGGTCTGCTGCCACCCGTGCGCTACGAGCGGCTGCGATGGGCGCTGCGGGCGCGGGAGCGGGGGGCGGCGTTGTACTTGGAGGCGGGGGTTCCGGTCGGTTGACGTTGTCGCCATGAGGTGAGGTCACGGGCGCCAGGAGTTGCCGAGCCGGAGCAGCTTCTCCGCCGGATACGGGGTCTGCCGGGTCTCCTGACGGAGCCTGCGGATGAAGTCCGTCATCACGGCGGCGAGGGGTGCGTGCCGGGTGATGATCGCGGCGGCGGTCTGCGGGATTCCCTCGGGCCGCCTCCCCTCGGCGCACTCGTGCAGCATCTCCTCCCGTTCGTCCCTCCCGTACCCGTACAGGGCGGTGATCAGCCAGTTCACCAGGTACGACTGCGTGTACGAGCGGTCGTAGTTCGCATGCCGGGCGAAGAAGCCGGCCTCCTCCTCCGACAGTTGGAAGCGTGAGGAGAGTGAGAGGCCGTAGTCCGTGAAGTACAGCCGGCGGCCGTCGGTGAGGATGTTCTCGAAGTGCGCGTCGAAGTGCAGGAGTCCGCGCGCGTTCATGAACGACACCCCGGCTTCCAGTCCCTCCTCGACCAGGGAGTACGCCGCCGGGTCGCCGGGTTCCTCCTGGAGCCGCTTGCCCAGCCAGCGGTGGAGGTTGTGCGGGATGTACTCCATGAACAGAGTGAGACTCGCCGTGGCGTCGCGGAGAGCCTCGATGCGCCGGCGTACCGGCTCCGCGCCTGCCCAGTAGGCGACGGCCCTTTCCACGTCGGCCAGTTCGTCGGGAAGCGGCTGCGCCGAATCGGGCAGCGCCCGCCAGTGATACATCAGCGGGAAGCCTCCGAACCGCCCGCCCAGCACCCAGTTCGTCGTCATCGTGTGCGCGGAGAGTTCCCGCCAGGCCCCGAATCCCGGCCCTCCGCCGACGCCGTACTGGCAGAAGGACGGCACGCCGAAGAGATTGGCCGTGGACTCGGTGTGCTCCGGCAGCCGCTCCAGATCGGTGAGCGGCACCCGTTTGACGAAGACAGGCGTTCCGGCGACGTCCAGCAGCGCGGATCTCCCGCCGATGCCGGTGCCCAGGGGCTGGGCGGTCGCCACCAGATCGCCGAGTTCGCGATCGCCGTACCGGGCCAGGGAGGTGGATACCTCACTGTGGATGCCGAGGCGCACTGCGTGTGTCAGGTCGGAGGTCTCCACCGCGCCAAGATTGCCATCCCTGGTCGTGGTCTCGCCGAATTCCGCGGTGCGGCCTCTGCACAGAGCAGGTCCTGCGCTGTGGGCGGGCCGCCTCAGCGGCCCGCCCGCGCTCTCAACTCGCCGCGTAGTTCCGCAGGAAGAGCGCCTCCGCGACCGAGAGGCGTTCCAGCTCGTCCGGGGAGACGCCCTCGTTGGCCGCGTGGATCTGTGCCTCCGGCTCGCTGAGGCCGATGAGGAGGATCTCGGTCCGCGGGTACAGCGAGGCGAGGGTGTTGCAGAGGGGGATGGAGCCGCCCATGCCCGCGTACTGCATTTCCTGGCCCTCGTACGCGACCGACATCGCCTCGGCCATCGACGCGTACGCCGGGCTGGAGGTGTCGGCGCGGAACGGCTGCCCCTCGCCGATCTGCTCGGTGCTCACCCGCGCTCCCCAGGGCGTGTGCGCCACGACGTGGGCCTCGAGGAGCTTGGTCGCCTCGGCCGCGTCCATGCCCGGCGGCACCCGGAGGCTGACCAGCGCGCGGGCGCCCGCCTGCACGGAGGGGGTCGCACCGACGACCGGCGGGCAGTCGATGCCGAGGACGGTGACGGCCGGACGCGCCCAGATACGGTCGGCGACCGTGCCGGTGCCGATGAGCTCCACCCCGTCGAGCACCTTGGCGTCCGCACGGAACGCCTCCTCCTCGTACTGGAGGCCGTCCCACTCCGTGTCGTCGGCCAGCCCGTCGACCGTCGTCGAACCGTCCTCGGCGCGCAGCGAGTCCAGTACGCGGATCAGCGCGGCGAGCGCGTCGGGCGCCGCGCCGCCGAACTGGCCCGAGTGCAGGTTCCCTTCGAGGGTGTCCACCGAGACGCGTACCAGGGTCATGCCGCGCAGTGTCGAGGTGACCGTCGGCAGACCGGCCCGGAAGTTGCCGGCGTCGCCGATGACGATGGTGTCGGCGGTCAGCAACTCGGGGTTCTCCTCGGCGTATGCCTGAAGACCGCCGGTGCCCTGCTCCTCCGAACCCTCGACGATCACCTTGACGTGCACGGGCACGCCGCCGTTCGCCTTCAGCGCACGCAGCGCGAGGAGATGCATCACGACACCGCCCTTGCAGTCGGCGCTGCCCCGCCCGTACCAGCGGCCGTCGCGCTCCGTCAGCTCGAACGGCGGCGACACCCAGGCCGCTTCGTCCAGCGGCGGCTGCACGTCGTAGTGCGCGTACAACAGGACGGTCTTCGCACCCTCGGGACCGGGCAGGAAGCCGTACACCGACTGTGTGCCGTCAGGGGTGTCGAGCAGTGCCACGTCCTGGAAACCCTCGGTGCGCAAGGCGTCGGCGACCCAGTTCGCGGCGCCCTCGCTCTCGCTCTTGGGGTATTGATCGAAGTCCGCCACCGACTTGAAGGCCACCAGCTCGGTGAGCTCCGCCTTCGCCCGGGGCATCAGGGAGGCGACGGTCTCGGCGACCGAATTCGACGACATGGGCACGCTCCTTGTGGGTGCGACGTTGTACTTCTGTGTACAGGTGATCGTGCGGTGTGTAAGCGGCTCCCGGTGTGCAGGGCGCCTACGCTGCCGATCCTCCCACAGTGGCCTGCGGCGATGGCCGCCGTAGGATGCGGGAGACACGTGCGGCAGACGGCTGGACTGGGAGCAAAAGACCATCGTGAGCAGCGAGAACTCTTCGGCGGACGACGGGCAGCGGGTGTGGGACGTCGTCGTGGTCGGCGCGGGGCCCGCAGGCGCCTCGGCCGCCTATGCGGCAGCGGTCGCGGGACGCAGCGTCCTGTTGCTGGAGAAGGCGGAGCTGCCGCGCTACAAAACGTGCGGCGGCGGAATCATCGGCCCCTCGCGCGACGCGCTGCCGCCCGGCTTCGAACTGCCGCTCCAGGACCGCGTGCACGCGGTCACGTTCTCGCTGGACGGGAAGTTCACGCGCACCAGGCGCTCCCGGCAGATGCTGTTCGGGCTGATCAACCGCCCCGAGTTCGACCAGCAGCTGGTCGAGTTCGCACAGAAGGCGGGCGCCGAACTGCGCACGGGCGTCACGGTCACGCGCGTCGAACAGCATGGTTCCGCCGTTCCGGACCGGCGTACCGTCGCCGTCGTCCTCCAGGGCGGTGAGACGGTGCTGGGACGGGCGGTCGTCGGCGCGGACGGCAGCGCCAGTCGCATAGGCGCGCACGTCGGTGTGAAGGTCGACCAGGTGGACCTCGGCCTGGAGGCGGAGATCCCCGTCCCGGAGACCGTCGCCGAGGACTGGGCCGGACGCGTCCTCATCGACTGGGGTCCCATGCCAGGCAGTTACGGCTGGGTGTTCCCCAAAGGGGACACGCTCACCGTCGGTGTGATCTCCGCACGCGGTGAAGGCGCCGCCACCAAGCGGTACTTGGAGGACTTCATCGCCCGGCTCGGGCTCGCCGGTTTCGAACCGAGCATCTCCTCCGGCCACTTGACGCGCTGCCGCGCCGACGACTCGCCGCTGTCGCGCGGCCGGGTGCTGGTGTGCGGGGACGCGGCGGGGCTCCTGGAACCCTGGACACGCGAGGGCATCTCCTTCGCCCTGCGCTCCGGGCGGCTCGCGGGGGAGTGGGCGGTCCGGATCGCCGAGGCGCACGACGCTGTCGACACGCGGCGCCAGGCCCTGAACTACGCCTTCGCGATCAAGGCGGGACTCGGCGTCGAGATGAGCGTCGGCAAGCGGATGCTCTCGGCCTTCGAGCGTCGGCCGGGTGTGCTCCACGCGGTGATCACGGGCTTCCGGCCCGCGTGGAGTGCCTTCGCCGGGATCACGCGCGGCTCGACCTCGCTCGGTGAGGTCGTCCGCTCCCGCCCGATCATCGGTCGCGCGCTGAACGCGCTCGACCGGTAGGTTCCGGGCCGCGGGCTCCGTAGGGGGTCACGGCTTGACCGTGATCCGGAACACCGGGTGCTTGGGCGCGGCGGCGAGGAGTTCCTCGTCGCTGGAGTTCACATTGATGTCGCCGAAGAACCGTCCCACTTCCCAGCCCCACTTCTTGAGGTAGGTGCGCAGGACCACCGGCTTCTCGGCGTCGGCCAGCTCGACCGCCGTGAACTCCTGGGTCCTGCGCCCGACCTGAAGCCGTCCTCCGCCGGCCGCCCGCATGTTGCGGACCCATTCGGAGTGGCCGCGGGCGGAGATGAGGTAGGGGCCGCCCTCGTACGGGAGCGGGTTGACGGGAACCTTCCGCCACTCGCCGCTCTTGCGGCCCTTGACGGAGAGCTCGGCACTGCCGAGGAGGCTCACGCCGTGGCGCGCGAGCCAGCCGACGAGGCCGTTCATGGCCCTGTCGAAGGACTTGGGCTTGATGTAGTGGGCCGACGACGACATGGTTCCTCCTGGGTTTTGGAGAGCACTGCTCTCGCTGGTTTGGGAGAGCAGTGCTCTCGCTTGAGAGCAGTCTGTACGAGATCGGTGATCCAAAGCAAGAGCACTGCTCTCGTTTTTGTGCGGCGCTCTCGTTTTGGTGCACTGCTCACGTCGGTGAGTGCCGCGGCAGGGGGGAGGCGACACGGCCCGGGAGTCGCGACCCGGGCGTTCGCCATCGCGGAAGCACCGCTCCGATTTCAGAGCGCCGCTCTCCTTTGTGTGCACTGCTCCGGAAACGTGGCACACTGCCCCGCATGAGTACCGCACGAGGGGCACGTGCCCGAGCAAGGATCGAGGTCACCGCGGCCATCAAGGACGAGGCGCGCGGTCAGCTGGCGGCGGAGGGCGCCGCCAAGCTCTCGCTGCGGGCCGTGGCCCGCGAGCTCGGCATGGTCTCCTCCGCGCTCTACCGCTACTTCCCCAGCCGCGACGACCTGTTGACCGCACTCATCATCGACGCGTACGACTCCCTTGGCGAGGCCGCCGAGTCCGCGCACGCCCGAGTCGCCGGCGCCGCCCCCCGCGAGCGCTGGACAGCGGTCTGCGTGGCGGTGCGCCACTGGGCACTGGAGCGTCCGCACGAGTACGCGCTCATCTACGGGTCGCCCGTGCCCGGGTACACCGCGCCTGACACGACCGTCCCGGCCGCGTCCCGCGTGGGCCTGCTCCTGATCGGCATCGTCCGCGACGCGTACCAGGGCAAGGGGGTCGCCCGCCCCCGCCTGCCCGCCGAGCTGAAGACCGAGGCCCAGCGGATGACCGCCGACCTCGCGCCCGACCTCCCGCCCGAGGTCGTCACGGCGCTCGTGGCCGCCTGGGCGCAGCTCTACGGGCTGATCAGCTTCGAACTGTTCGGCCAGTTCCACCGGGTCGTCGAAGACCGCGAGGCGTTTTTCAGGCACGCGGCGGATCAACTGGCCCACGGCGTGGGCCTGGTGTTCCCTCAGCCCGCCGAAACGGTGGCCAAGGGGTCCAGCGGCTCAGGGTCCTGACGGAGGATCCGCGCGTGCAGCGAGCGCAGCGCGGGCCCGGGATCCGCGCCGACTGCCTCGGCGAGACGCTGCCGTACGCCCTCGTAGGCGACCAGCGCGTCCGTAGGCCGGCCGGTCCGGTACAGCGCGAGCATCAGCAGCTCCGCGAGCCGCTCGCGCAAGGGATGCGCGGCGACCAGCCGGACGAGTTCATGGACGTACTCGAAAGACCTGCCGAGCTCGATCTCGCCGGCCAGCCGTGCTTCGAGGACGGTGAGCCGCTTCTCCGCCCACCGGAGCCGTTCGGCCGCCAAGTAGGGGGCCCGTAGTCCCTCCGCGAACTCTCCGCGCCACAACTCCTCTGCCTGTGCGACCAGTTCGCCCGCGCGCCGCAGCTCCCCGGCGTCCCGTGCCGCAAGCGCCGCGTCCACCAGCTTCCGCCGCTCCCGCAGGTCGTCGGCCTCCGCGCCGGTCAGCCGGTAGCCGCTGCCCGTCCACACCAGTTCCGCCCCGTCGCCGAGGGCGCGGCGCAGCCCGGAGACGTACTTCTGCACGAGATTGCGGACATGCGCGGGCGGGGCGCCGCCCCACACTGCCTCGACCAGACCGTCGTAGGAGATCGGGCGGCCGTCCTGCAGCAACAGCACGGCGAGCACCGCGCGTTGCTTGGGTGGGCCGAGGGGGATCTCCGCTCCGTCGCGCAACGCCCGGAGCGGGCCGAGCAGTTCGAAGCGTAGGCGGTCGTGCGTGCCGTGCGGAGTCCCGTCACCCATGAGTTCGAGGTTAGCCCGGAACCGGCGTGGCCCGGGTCCTCGCATTCCAGTGGATCTTCCAGCGGATGGTCAGCGGCGCCGGTGACCGTGGCCTGGCAAGGACCTCCGGAGAAAGGCCACCACGATGTTGACCCGCCTCGGCCGGCTGGCTGTGCGGCGCAGTCGCGCCGTTCTGCTCGGCGCCCTCTTCGTCTTCCTCGGTCTCGGCGCGTACGGCGCGGGCGCCCAGGGCGACCTGGACCTCGCACGCTGGAGTGCGCCCGGTACGGAATCGGTGCGCGCGGGCGACGTCCTGCGTGCGGAGTTCGGCACCGGTAACCCCAGTCTCGCGCTGCTCGTCACGGCCCGCGACGGAGACGTGGACAGCTCCGCCACGGCCCGTGCGGCCCGCGCCCTGGCCACCGAGGTCGAGGACCTGCCCATGGTCACGGACGTCACCTCGTACTGGGATGCCGGAAGCGCCGCCCTGCGCAGCGCCGACGGCACTCGCGCCCTCGTGCTCGCGAGCCTCGAAGGCAGCGCGACCGAGACCCGCCGGGAACTCGCCTCTCTCTCGCCCCGGTTGACCCGCGTCACACCCGAACTGACCGTGCGAGCAGGGGGACAGGAGGAGATCTCCCGGCAGGTCGGCGAGCAGGCCCGCGCCGACTTCCTGCGCGCGGAGGCGCTGGCGATCCCGGCCGTCGTACTCCTGCTGATCCTCGTCTACCGGCGTACGGCCGCCGCTCTTCTGACCGTCGCCGTGGGCCTGTTGTCGGTGTTCGGCACGCTTGCCGGGCTGCGGCTGCTCGCGCAGTTCACCGAGGTGTCGACGTTCGCGGCGAACCTCGCGCTCGTGCTGGGACTCGGACTCGGCGTCGACTACAGCCTGTTCGTGATCAACCGGTATCGCGAGGAACGCGCGGCGGGGCACGCACAGCAGGCCGCCGTCGTGCGGGCGACCGCCACCGCCGGACGCACCGTCGTCTTCAGCGGAGTCACGGTGGCGGTCTCGCTGTGTGCGCTGCTCGTGTTCCCGTTCTTCTTCCTGAGTTCGTTCGCGTACGCGGGTGTCCTCGTCGTCTTCACGGCGGTCTCCGGAGCGGTGCTCTTCCTGCCCGCCGCGCTGGCCCGCTGGGGCCACCGTGTGGAACGCCCCGACGCACCTGCCTCCGGCTTCTGGC
The DNA here is from genome assembly GCF_042671685.1 of Streptomyces sp. NPDC127595. NCBI lineage: Bacteria > Bacillati > Actinomycetota > Actinomycetes > Kitasatosporales > Streptomycetaceae > Streptomyces > Streptomyces sp. NPDC127595. The sequence continues at coordinate 373,137 of NZ_JBHXWK010000002.1, forward strand.
ACCGCACCGCCCTACGGGCCATGCGCCGCCCGCTCGTCACCGGCGCCGGAGTCCTCACCGTCCTCCTCCTCGCCGCGTCGCCCCTGCTCGGCCTGCGCTTCGGGCTCCCCGACGAACGGACACTGCCCGTCGGCACGTCCTCACGCACCACCTCCGAGATAGTCCACGAGGAGTTCCCCGCCGAAGCCACCGACACCGTGCAGGTCGTCCTCGACAAGCCGGCCGACACCCGCGCGTACGCCGCCGAGCTCTCCCGAATCCCGGGGATCTTCCAGGTCGACGCCCCGCAGGGCGCCTATCGCGACGGGCAGCGCACCGGCCCTCCGGGCCAGGACGGGCTGACGGCACCCGACGGCCGCGTACGCCTCGCGCTCATCCCGACTCAGGAGGCGATGTACGGCGACGTACCCGCGCTCGTCGAACACGTCAGGGACACCCCGGCGCCGGCCCGGGCACTGGTCGGCGGCTACCCCGGCGAGACCACCGACTTCCGCTCGACGCTCCTGGACCGGCTGCCCCTCGCGATCGGGCTGGTCCTGGCGGCGACGTACCTGATCCTCTTCCTGATGACGGGCAGCGTGCTGCTGCCCCTCAAGGCGACGCTGCTGAACCTGCTCAGCCTGGGCGTGATGTTCGGCTGCCTGGTGTGGGTGTTCCAGGACGGGCATCTGTCCGGGGTGCTGGGATTCACGCCGACCGGCTCGATCGAGCCGAGCGTTCCGGTGCTGATGTTCTGTGTGGCGTACGGACTGTCGATGGACTACGAGGTGTTCCTGCTCGCCCGTATCAAGGAGGAACACGACAGACTCGCCCGCATCGAGGATGAACACGACAGGGCGGGTGACACGGAGCGCGCGGTCGGCGAGGGCATCCGGCGCAGCGCACCGCTGATCACCGCCGCGGCCGGGATCCTCGCGCTCTCCTTCCTGTCGTACGTCACCGGAGGCGTCGTCTTCCTCAAGGAGCTGGGCCTCGGCACCGCCCTGACGATCCTCGTGGACGCCACCCTCATCCGGGTGGTGCTGCTCCCCGTGACGATGCGCCTTGCTGGCCGCGCCAACTGGTGGGCACCGAAGCCGCTGCGGCGACTTCACCGGCGTATCGGCATCGAGGAGGAGCCGCAGGAGGTACTACGCGGGGAGTACGTGTGATCACCTCGCCCGGCTGACGCTCTGGGACGCCAGGCGCGTCTAGCGTGACCGTCATGGAAGAGCAGCGCACTCCCAGGTCCCCGGCATGGGGCGGCCCACCCCAGTGGTGGCGGCACGGACCGCCGGGGTGGCGCGGAGGGGACGACCGGGAGCGACGCGCCCGCTGGCCGTGGCGTTCCACGCTGGCGCTGACCGTCTTCGTGTTCGTCGGCTCCAATTTCGCGAGCCATGCGCAGGAGGGCGAACGCGCGTCCCTGGACCTCTTCGCGCGGGCGCTGCTGCTCGTGGGGTGCGGTCTGCTGCTGTGGCGGCAGCGGTACCCGGTGTTCGTCGTCTTCGGCACCGCGGCGGCGGCCATGCTCTACCTGGGTGCCGGATACGCGTACGGGCCGGTCTTCTTCACCGTCGCCCTGGGCTGCTTCAGCGCGATCGTCGCGGGGCACCGCAGAGCCGCCTGGGCGGCCGTGGGGATGCTCTGGGCCGGGCATGTGCTGGTGGCGCACTGGCTGTACCGGTGGCTGCCGCCGTCGGGGGACAAGCCGGCGGCCTGGGGGCAGGAGATGGCCGTCGCCACCTGGATCGTGGCGATCGTGGCGCTGTCCGAGCTGGTCCGGGTACGCCGAGAGCAGTGGGCCCGGGACCGGGTCGAGCGGGCACAGGCCGCCAAACGGCGTGCCGACGAGGAGCGGCTGCGGATGGCGCGCGAGCTGCACGACGTCCTGGCACACAGCATCTCGGTGATCAACGTCCAGGCGGGTGTGGGGCTCGCGCTCCTGGACTCCGACCCGGAACAGGCGCGCACGGCGCTCACCACGATCAAGGCGGCGAGCAAGGAGGCGCTCGGCGAGGTCCGGCAGGTGCTCGACACGCTGCGCGCGCCGGGGGAGGCGCCGCGCGCTCCGGCGCCCGGGCTCGACCGGCTCCCCGAACTCGTCGAACAGGCGTCGGGCGCGGGCCTGACGGTCGAGGTCCGGGGCGAGCCCCCGGAACTCACGCCGGGCACCGACCTGGCCGCCTTCCGCATCATCCAGGAGGCGCTCACCAATGTCGTACGGCATTCGGGATCGCGGCACGCGCGCGTGCTGGTCGAGCGGGCGGAGGGCGCGCTACGGCTGCGTATCGACGACGACGGGCCCGCGACCGGCGTGGACGCGGGCGGCAGCGGCAACGGACTGGCCGGAATGCGGGAGCGGGCCGCGGCCCTGGGTGGCACGATCGAGGCGGGTCCGCGTGATGACGGAGGGTTCCGCGTCATGGCCGTACTGCCGCTGAAGGCCAAGGAGGAACGGTGATCCGCGTACTGCTCGCCGACGACCAGTTGCTGGTCAGGGCAGGCTTCAAGGCGCTGCTCGACGCGCAGCCGGACATCGAGGTGGCCGGCGAGGCCGCCGACGGCGAGGAGGCGCTGCGTCAGGTGCGCCAACTGCGCCCCGACGTCGTCCTGATGGACATCCGGATGCCCCGGCTCGACGGCCTCGCCGCCACCCGCCGTGTCACGGAAGACGCTGAGCTCAAGGACGTCAAGGTGGTCATGCTCACCACCTTCGAGCTGGATGAGTACGTCTTCGAGGCGATCCGCTCCGGCGCCTCAGGCTTTCTGGTCAAGGACACCGAGCCGGAGGAACTCCTGCGCGCGGTAAGGGCCGTGGTCGGGGGCGACGCGCTGCTCTCGCCTGGTGTGACCCGCCGGCTGATCGCAGAGTTCGCGGCCCGGTCGAAGGAGCCCGCGGCATTCCAGTCCCTCGCCGAACTCACCGAGCGGGAACGGGAGGTGATGGCCTTGGTCGGCATCGGACTGTCCAACGACGAGATCGCGCGGCGACTTGTCGTCAGTCCGCTCACGGCCAAGACCCACGTCAGCCGCACGATGGTCAAGCTGGGCGCCCGCGACCGGGCCCAACTGGTCGTGCTGGCCTACGAGTCGGGGCTGGTGCGGCCGGGCTGGCTCGGCTGACTCCCGCCCTCGTGGCCGAAGCGGAGCAGCACGCTGACCGTGCGTACGGCGAAGAGGACGGCGGCGAGCACGATTCCCGACCCGAGCAGGGCCTTGGCGACCGGGCCGGGGAGATCGAAGAGCAGTGCCGGACCGGCGACGGCCCCGAACACGACGGCCCCCGCGAACGCCGCGCTCAACAGCGCGTATCCGATCTCGACGGTGATCGCGTCACGCTCGGCCTGACTCCGCCGCCCCCTGGTGAACCCCATACGCCGAGTCAAACAGGCGTGGGACCTGTGGGCAAGAACGCCCGCCGGTCCCACGCCCGTTGAGGCGTCCCCCTCAGTCGCGGACCGCCACGCGGTCCGCGCCCGCCTCCTCCTGGATGGCCGGCTCCTGTACGGACTTCACGACCACGATCGACTCCCGCGTACGCCGCGTCCGCAGCCCCGGCAGGGTGATCAGCAGGCCCGCGAAGGCGATCACCGTCACCACCAGCAGACCGGGCCGGTAGCTGTCGAGGACGGCCTGCGGCGAGGAGTCCCCGGAGGAGTTCGCGGCGACGACCGCCGTCACGACGGCCAGGAAGATCGCGCCGCCCACCTGGACCGAGGTGTTGAGCAGTCCCGAGACCATGCCCTGTTCATGGTCGTCGACGCCGTTGGTGGCCTGGATGTTGAGTGACGGGAAGATCAGCGCGAAGGCCCCTCCGATCAGCACCATCGACGGCAGGATCAGTGTCGCGTAGCTCGGGTCGAGGCTGACCCGCAGGAAGAGCGCGTATCCGGTGATCATCAGCGCGAAGCCGACGACGATCAGCCGCTGAGTGCCGAACCGGTCGACGATCGCACCCATCTTCGTCGCGGACAGCGCGACGATCGCACCCGCGGGCAGGAAGGCGAGCGCGGTGTGCAGCGCTGACCAGCCGAGCAGGGACTGCATGTACAGCGTGACCAGGAACTGGAAACCGACGTACGAGCCGAAGAGCGTCATCGCCCCCAGCTGGGCACGGAGTTGGGTGCCGGAGCGCAGTACGCCGAGCCGGATCAGCGGACCGGCCGAGCGCTGCTCGATCCGCACGAACACAGTCAGCAGGACGGCGACCGCGAGGAAGGACAGCAGCGTACGGGCCGAGGCCCAGCCGCTCTCCCCCGCCTCTACGACGGTGAAGACGAGCAGCAGCATCGAGGCGGTGCCGATGATCGCACCGGGTATGTCGTAGCCGTTGTGGTCCTTCTCGCGCTCGCTGCGCGGGAGGAGCTTCAGGCCGACGAACAGGGCGATCACGGCGATGGGCGCCGGCAGCAGCATGGTCAGACGCCAGCTTGCCTCGGTGAGCAGGCCGGACAGGACGAGGCCCATGGAGAAGCCGGTGGCGGCGCAGGTGGTGTAGATCGAGAGGGCGCGGTTGCGCAGCGGGCCCTCGGCGAAGGTGGTGGTGATGATCGACAGGCCCGCGGGCGCGGTGAACGCCGCGCTCAGGCCCTTGATGAAGCGGCTGGCGATGAGCAGCGGACCCGAGTCGACGAGGCCGCCGAGCAGTGAGGCGAGCGCGAACACACCCAGAGCCACGAGGAACACCTGGCGCCGGCCCAGGAGGTCGGCGGTGCGACCGCCGAGGAGGAGCAGGCCGCCGTAGCCCAGGATGTAGCCGCTGACGATCCATTGGAGCGTCGAGGTGGAGAGGTCGAGTTCGGAGCCGATGGAGGGCAGGGCGACGCCGACCATCGACACGTCCAGCGCGTCAAGGAACATCGCGGCGCAGAGCACCAGCAGGGTGCCCCACAGCCGAGGGGTCCAGCGTCCCTCGGTTGCGGAGGTGGTGAGCGGAGAGGTCATGCCGGAGACAATACATGCGCATGCATTCAATGCAAACGCATTTAATTCCGATGCAACAAAGGAGATTTTTTGCTACCGTTCGCCCATGGCGGCGAAGAAGGCCGAGCAGGTGCTCGTGAACCAGTGGCGCGACATCCTCGCGGTGCATGCGCGCACCCTTTGTGAGCTGGACCGCGAGCTGCACCGGCATGGCCTCGGTGCCAGCGATTTCGAGGTGCTCGATGTGCTGGCCGGGAGCGCCGCGTCGGACGGCGGCGCCTCCTACCGCGTGCAGGAGATCGCCGAGCGCGTCCATCTGAGTCAGAGTGCGCTGTCCCGGCTGATCGCCCGCCTGGAGCGGGACGGTCTGGTGACGCGCGGCATGTGCACGGAGGACCGTCGCGGGGTGCGCGTCTGCCTCACGCCGAAGGGGCGCGGCCTGCACGGCGAGGTGCTGCCGGTGCAGCGTGCGGTGCTGACGCGGATGCTGGCCGGCGGAGACCAGGGCGACTGACCCGCGGATGCCGGCGGGTGGCGATCAGGGCGACCGGCCCGCGGATGCCGGCGGGTGACGATCGGGGCGACTGACCCGCGGATGCTTGCGGGTGGAGGCCAGGGCGACTGGCCGGGGTGGTCTGTTCGGCCGTAAGTGCCGTCCGCCCGGCCTCAGTTGATGGCGACGCGTCGTGTCGCGAAGCCGATCAGCGCGGCCACCGCCGCGAGGGCGGCCACACTCGTGAGTGCCACGGGCAGTGAGTACCAGTCGGCCATGAAACCGATCGCGGGCGGCCCGAGCAGCATGCCGCCGTAGCCGAGGGTGGAAGCGGTCGCGACCCCGCTCGGTCCGGCGAGCGCCCCGGCGCGTTCGATGGCCACGGGGAAGATGTTGGCGAGCCCGAGCCCGGTGACGGCGAAGCCGAGCAGCACCGCCCACACCGAAGGTGCGAGGGAGCCGAGCAGCATGCCGAGCGCAGCCGTTGTGCCGCCCGCGACCAGCGTCCGGGTCCGGCCCAGCCGCTCCAGGAGCGTCGTTCCGCTCAGGCGCCCGATGGTCATCGCGAGGGCGAAGCAGGAGAAGCCTGCGGCCGCGACGCCGGGGTGCGCGTGCAGGTCCTGCTCCAGGTGCAGCGCGCCCCAGTCCGCGAGAGCCCCCTCGCCGTACGCCGTGCACAGCGCGATCAGGCCGAAGACGACGACCAGCCCGCGGGTACGCCCGTCGAGGCGCCGTTCCGCACCCTCCTCGTGGCGCATGTGATCCGGTGGCGCCGGGGGCTTGTACCGCAGCAGTGCACGCCCGGTGACGGCGGTTACGAGCAGGCCGATCGCCGTGAGCCCGAGCAGATGGCGGGTGGGCGACACCTGTCCGGCGACCAGACCGCCGAGCCCCGCACCGACCACGCCTCCCAGGCTGAACGCCGCGTGGAAGCTCGGCATCACCGGCCGCCGCAGCGCGGCCACAAGGTCGACGGCCGCGCTGTTCATGGCGACGTTGAGCCCGCCGTACCCCACGCCGAGCACGAACAACGCGGCCCCGAGAGCCGCAGCGGAGTGGGTGAGCGGGGGCAGAGCGATGCTGAGGGAGAGGAGGACGGCGCAGATGACGGTGACGGGGTGGCTGCCGTAGCGGCGGCAGAGCCGTCCGGTGATCATCATCGTGAGCACCGCGCCGACGGAGACGCCCAGAAGTGCCAGGCCAAGGGTGCTGGCGGAGGCGTGGGTCTGGTCCTTGATCGCGGGGATGCGGACGACCCAGCCCGCGAAGAGGAAGCCGTCGAGGGCGAAGAAGGCGGTGATGATCACCCGGAGCCGGGTGAGCGTGCTGTCTGGTGCGGTGTCTTCCGTCCTGGTTTTGTTTATTTGCGGCACAAAGTCAGGCTAGGTTGAAGCCGGGGAGAGGGCAAGGTGCTTGAGCGACGCCGGCGTCGTCGGCCTGGTCCTGGGTGCCGGTGTGGCTGACAAGTAACGGCTGCGGTCGCTGATCGCAGATGAAACACCGGCAGCGGGGCAGTCGTTCCGTGGCACTGTCCGCATCGCTGGGGAGCCTCGCTCTTCCGCAGGCTCTTGCGGATCTTCCCGGGCGCCAACAAGGGGCGGGCTGTCCGTCAACAGCAGCGGGAGTCACGCGCATCACGCCGTCAGGGGCGTGGTCGGCGAGTTGTGGTTCGGCCTGGTCTTTGCTGTCGGCCATCGCACCGATGGACACGGTGCCGAGACGGGCGTCGGGTGCCGGCACGCTCAACTATCAAGGGATATCGATTGATGGAGAATCGCAGAGAAGAAAGAGAAGAAGGGGAGCAGGCACCCGGGCGCAAGGTGCTCGACCTGACCTTTGTGCAGGTCGCGGCGAGCGCGCTCGCGACGGTGGTGGGTGCGGTGCTGGCCTCCCTGCTGGGGGTGACCGGGACGATCATCGGCGCCGCCGTGGTCAGCACCAGCGCGACCGCAGGCGCCGCGGTCTTCTCGCATGCCTTCCGGCGGACGGGCGAGGAGATCCGTAACCGGGTGCCGCCCGTAGGAGTGCCGAGGACGCCGGGCGAGGAGCGTGCGGAACAACGCGCGGACGCCCGGGCGGCGTTCGGGTCACCGGCGGACGCCACGGCTGCCGACGCGACGCCGTCGCCCCATGGCCCCGGTGCCGGGCACGCTGTGACGACCGCGCCCTCCACGGGCGAGTCGGTCACCACCTATCGGGGTGGCTCCTCCCGGAAGTCCTTCGGCTGGAAGAAGTACGCCCTGGCGACGGGCTTGGTGTTCGCCTTGGCGATGGTCACGGTGACCGCGGTCGAGCTGATCGCGGGCAAGCCGGTATCGGCGGTGGTCAAGAACGAGCCGGGCAGGGGGACTTCGGTGGGAGGCGGCACGGACGGTGACTCCGCTCCCGCCGACAGCCCGACACCCACCCCGGGTGTGTCCAGTGGCACTGCCTCCCGGACGGACAGCTCCGCCGCACCGGACGCGAGCCCGCAGCCGGACACCAGCTCCGGCCCGAGCGCGATCCCAAGTGCCAGCTCCAGCCCAAGCGCTCCGGCGTCGTCCGTGCCGTCCGGCGACGGTGCCGTGAGCGATTCCGACACCACCGCTGACTGAGCGGCGACCGGGGCCGGTCAGGTCCTCGCGTGAGCGGTGCCGGCCGGGTCTCTCCGCCACCACCGGAGTCGATCCGTACGCCTGTGTACGCACCCGGCGGATGGCCTCGGAGTTCCTGGAGCGGATACTCCTGCGGCCTTCCGTCGTCAGTCCGTGTAGAACAGGCGTGCCGGGGAGTCGACGAGGATCTGTCGGCGGTCGGTCTCGTCGGGGGCCCAGTCGGCCAGCAGGTTCAGCAGCTCGCCGGTGTCCCGTTGGCCGTCGATCAGGTGCGGCCAGTCCGAGCCCCACACCAGGCGGTCGGGGCGGGCCGCGACGAGGGCGCGGCCGAGCGGCTCGACGGAGGACAGTGGCTTGTCCTTGGCGATGCGGTACGGCCCGGAGAGCTTGATGTAGCAGCTCCCTCCGTCGAGGACGCGCACCAGACGCTCGAAGTCCGTCTCCGTCAGCCCGTCCGACTCCTTCATGTATCCCATGTGGTCGATGACGAAGGTGTCTTCGAGGTCGGCGAGGAACGGCAGCAGGTCCCGTACGACGGTCCCGGGTGTGTAGAACTGCAGATGCCAGCCGCGCGGCCGTGCCCGGTCGGCCATCCTGCGGACGTAGGAGATGAGGTCGTCGGTCGGCCAGGAGGCGCGGGCGAACAGGTCGAGGCGGATCGCCCGTACGCCCAGCTGGTGGTAGAAGTCGAGTTCCGTGTCGGGGGTGTCCTCCTCGATGCGCACCACACCCCGGCAGCGGGAGCCGACCTTCTTGAGCACCTCGACGAGCAGGCTGTTGTCCGTGCCGTAGTAGGTGGGCTGCACGAGGACCATGCGTTCGATGCCGAGCCGTTCGGTCAGACGCAGGTACTGCTGGAGGGTCCCGTCCGGGAACGCGTACAACCGGTCGCGCACGTGCGCATAGCCGGGCTCGAAGACATGGAAGTGCGTGTCGCAGCTGTCGGGGGGCACTTGGAAGCGCGGCAGCGTATTGCTCTCGGCGGCCCGCATCGGCGACGGCTCGGGGAGTTCGGTGGTCATGGGGGTCCGTCCTTACTCTGAGCGGGCCTGCTCGGTGGGAGGGGTGAATGCCTGCTGGGCGTGGGCCTGCGCGGCCTCGAAGAGCAGTGCCGTGTCGGTGCCGGTGATGCGCAGTGAGCAGACGCCGAGCGGGACGAGCGCGTCCAGGATCGTCCGGTCGCCGATGCCGCCGAGGACCATGAGCTTTCCGTGCTTCTGGCAGGCGTCCGCCAGGGTCTTCACCGCGTCACGGACGCGCGGATCGTCGTACTGACCCGGCACCCCCAGCTCGGCGGTGAAGTCGTTCGCGCCGAGGGCCAGCATGTCCACGCCGTCCAGCGCGGCGATCGCCTCCGCGTTCGCGACGCCGTCCGGCGTCTCCAGGAGGATCTGCACGATCGTGGCGTCGTCGAGCGCCGGGTTCAACTCCCGTGCGGGCGTGGGGCGCAGGCCGAGCTGGGGGACCATGTTGGTCTGCGAGCGCTGTCCACGGGGGGCGAAGCGGCAGGCGCGGGTGATGTCACGTGCCTGCCCCACCGTCTCGATGCGCGGCGCGATGATCCCGTGGGCTCCGCCGTCCAGGAGGCGGCCGATCATCCCGTACTCGCGCTCGGGGACCCGGACCAGCGCGGTGAGCCCGAGACTGTCGGCGGACGCGCACAACTGGGCGGCGACATCGGTCGACATGGTGGAGTGTTCGAGGTCGACGAGGATGCTGTGGTGGCCGGTCGAGCGGGCGATGTGGACGACGTCCGTCGTGCGGCTGCCGCGGACGGCCAGCATGAGGGTGGGTTCGCCGGCGTGCAGGCGTTCCAGGAACCCACCGGAGAAGGGGTGTTGGGGCATGGGGGAGTCGCTTTCTGGTCAGGCCGCCGCGGAGACGGAGCCGTAGGCCGGGTAGGGCTCGTCGTCGAGGCCCGGGACGGTGACGGTCAGGGGGTTGTTGCCGTGTTCGATGAGCTGCTGGGCGGCGTAGTCGGTGACCGCGCCGGACAGCAGCTGGCGTGGGTCTTCCATGACCAGGCGCAGCCGGGTGACGAGGGTGAACCAGTCCTTGGGGGAGCGGATGCGGGGCTGTTCGGTGATGACCTCGTCGGCCCGGGTGACCGTCCGCTCGCCCAGGAGCCCGGGACGGTCGTCGCCGGGGGAGAACGCCGGATAGCCCTCGAACATGGCTGCGCCGAGCTCGACCGTCACCCTGGTGCCCGCCCACAACTGCCGTAGCACCGGCTCCAGCGCCTCGACCTCGCTCAGGTCTCCGCCGACGGGCGTGGCGAATCCGGGTGCGTGCGGGGCGATGTAGAGGCGCTCCAGCGGCAGCGTGTGCCGCGAGGCGGCCAGTACGGTGCCGGCGACACCGTTCGTACGCCATGTCACCCCGGCCGTGGGGCGCCCTATCTGCCCGACGACGACCACCATGGTGCGGGCCCAGTCGATGTTCTGGCCGTCGCACCAGGCGATGAGCCGGTGCGCGTTGTCCATGCCGACCAGGAAGAACGTGGCGACCATGATCCGGTTGAACGACACCGGGAGGTCAGGACCGTCCTCCAGATACTCCTCGCGCAGCGTCCGGTGGTTGAGGCAGGACGACGGGTCGGCCAGCGCACGCAGGAGATACCGCTCGGTGACGGCGCAGGCGTAGTCGACCATCGTCGCGATGGCCTCCTCCCGGCCCCGGTGGGCGACGGCGGCGATCCGGTCGCGCCACAGGGCCGTGCTGTTGGCCGCGCGTGAACGCCGTACCTGGTGCAGCAGTTTCTCGGCATCCGCCCGCCACACCCCGCCCGGGTCGTGGCCGTAGAGCTCGACGAGCGAGGCCAGCGCGGTGCCCAGATGCGATACGGCGGCCAGTTCCTTGAAGCCGCGGTTGCTCAACCGGTAGGCCAGGACGGTCGGCGGCCGGCCGTCGCCCGGGTACAGCGCCATGTCCGCCCCGGTCACCACGAGCAGCGGATCGCGGGCATGAGCCCGGGCCGCGGCTGCGCGCAGATGCGCACCTATGGAATCGGGGCCGGCTGTATATGCCGTGAACAGGTCGATGAGTTCGGGACTCTCGTGATCAGACATGTCGGTCTCTCTTTCGCGAGACGTCGCAAGACTTCGCAAGACGTCGCAGGGCTTCGTAAGACGTCGCAGGGCTTCGCAGGGCCTCGCAGGGCTTCGTATGGCAAGTGGCAGACGCGGCCGAGCGGGACTCGGCCGGCCGTCAGTCCGCCCTCAGTCCGTGAAGCGGTAGACGCGGGTCTCGGCGGCGAAGCGCAGTTCGGCCGTCAGCGAGTTGGTCTGCACGATCAGCGGACCCGAGGTGCTGTCCAGCACGGCGAGATCGGTGCCGCCCGTCGTGGGGAACGTGGCGACCATGTCCAGCCGGTCCCCGTCCCACCGGTAGATCTGCGACAGCAGCGCGGACGTGGGACCGGTCCGGGGGCCCTGAATGAAGTTGACCCGGATGACATAGAGCCCGCGGGCGGTGCGTACGACGGCGAGCTCCCGCGCGCCCACCCCCGCGAGCTTCTGGTGCTCCACGAACCGGTCCGCCGCGGCATCCCAGCGCAGCACCCGCGAGCCGTCGTCGATACAGGCCACCACCAGGTACGTACCGCTGCCGCCGGGGTCGTCGAAGGTGGCGAACGCCCGGCCGGCGGCCGTGGCGAGGTCCTGATGGGGAACGAACTGCGTCCCGTCCCAGCGGTACAGGACGCTCGGCACGACATGGTCGGCGTGGGCGAGCAAGGTGTGGCCGCCCACCGTGAACAGGTGCCAGTTGTACGCCCACTCGGAGGGGATGTCCTGGAAGTGCGCGAAGCGGGTGCCGTTCCAGACGTAGATGACGGACGGCCGGTTCTGCTCGGCGTGTTGGGGGAGCGCGACTCCCTGGGCCAGCGCGAGGAAGTGCCGGCCGTCGACGGTGAAGTACCGCCACTGCTTCGCGGCGAAGGAGTCGAAGGTCTGGAAGGGCACGAACCGGGCGCCGTCCCATTCGAAGAGCATGGACGGGACGGTGTAGTCGTAGGGCCCGGCTCCGGTGCGGATGCTCGCCACCGCCAGGAAGTTCCGGTGCCCGATGGTGAAGGACTCGGCGTCCTCCCCGCCGGGTCCCTCCAGGGTGCCCCACGGTTCGAAGCGGTCCTCGTCCCGGCGCAGCAGCAACAGCTCGGTCTCGCTGTCGCCGCCGTTCATGTGCGCGGGCGTTCCGGGGATGTCGTAGGCCAGTTGGGGGATCGCGAGGAGTTCCAGACCGTCGACGTGGACGGGTTGCGCGGCGCGGGCCCCGGAGGTGGCGATCGTCTGGATCAGGCTCAGGTATGTGCTGGTCATGGCAGCCTTCCGGCGCTAGCAGGGCTACTTCTCATCGGGGTGGACGGGCTGCCGCGGCCCAAGTGGCGCGCTCATGACGCCTCTTGCCTGGGAGCGGCTCCGAAGAAGAGCTGGGCCATGTCCGGGTCGGCGAGCAGCGCGTCGGCGGCGCCGGTGTGCAGGACGCGGCCGCCTTCCATGACGACCGCGTGGTCGGCGAGGGTGAGGCCGAACCGTACGTTCTGTTCGACCATCAGGACGGTGACCCCTTCCTGGTTGAGCGTGGTGACGGAGTCGGCGAGCTGTTTGGCGGCCTTGGGGTCGAGGCCGAGTGTCGGCTCGTCGAGGAGGACGACCCGGGGGCGCAGCATGAGGGCGCGTGCGAACTCGACGGTGCGGCGCTGACCGCCGGACAGGGAGGCGGCCTTGTCGTCCGCGCGCTCGGCGATGAGCGGGTAGAGCTCGGTGATCTCCTCGTACCGGCGTCGGTTGCGCTCGCGTTCCTTGCGGTTGACGTAGGCGCCGAGCATGACGTTCTCGCGCACGGTAAGGGACGGGAACAGCCCGTGGTGCTGCGGCACTTGGACGACTCCGCGGCGCAGGATCTCCGCGGGGGAGTGGCCGCCGATCTCCTCGTCGCCGAGCAGGACCTGGCCCCCGCGGGGGCGCAACAGCCCGCTGCACGCCTTGAGTACGGTGGACTTTCCCGCTCCGTTGGGGCCGACGATGCAGGTGATGGCGGATTCGGCGGCGGTGAAGTCGACGCCGCGCAGGATGTCGCCGGCGCGTCCGTAGCCCGCCACCAGATTCCTGAAGGTGATCATGAGTTGGCTCCCGTGGTGGCCGGGGTGTTGCCCGGGCCCGGCGTGTGGTCGCCGAGGTAGGCGTCCAGGACGGCGGGGTCCTGTTCGATCTGTCCGGGCGGGCCGCTCGCGATGACGTGTCCCTGCGCCAGGACGTGGATGTGGTCGCACAGCGACAGCACCAACGGCATGTTGTGCTCGACGATCACCACGGTCGTGCCGGCTTCGTTGAGCTTGCGGACGATGCCGCTGAGCCGTTCCACGAGCGCCGGGTTGATGCCGGCGGCCGGTTCGTCGAGCAGCAGTATCCCGGGCTCCAGCATCAGGGCCTGGGCGAGTTCGACGAGCTTCTGCTGCCCGTACGACAGGTCGCCCGCGCGGTGTTCGGCGTACGCCTGCATACCGACGAAGTCGAGCCACTCACGGGCCCGCGCCGCCTCCTTGCCGCTGATCGCCGAGGCGGCCAGTCCCGCGGTGGTGAACGAGCGGCTTGGCACGGCGAGGTTCTCCACCGCGGTGAGCTGCGGGAAGACCCGGGTGGCCTGGAAGGTGCGGGCCAGTCCGGCGTGCGCCCGCTGCCAGCGCGGCAGTCCGTCGATCCGCCGCTCGCCCAGGTGGATGCTGCCGCTGTCGGCCGGGAGGCTGCCGTCGAGGAGGTTGAACACCGTGGTCTTGCCGGACCCGTTGGGCCCGATCAGTCCGGTGATCGAACCGCGCTCCACGGTGAACGAGCAGTCGTCGACGGCGCGCACCCCACCGAACGCCTTGCTCAGGGCGGCCACTTGCAGCAGTGGACCCTGCGCCGTCGTGGGGGTGCGGTCGCGGACCACGGCGGCGGGAGGCAGGGCGTCGGGAACCGGGGTCAGCCGGGTGCCGGCCACCGCCTGCGGCCCGGTGCGGCGTCGGCGGGTCACCCAGGCGGCGCCCTCGGTGAGCATGCCCTTGGGGAAGAACAGGACGATCGCCGCGAGCAGGGCACCGTAGATGATCAGTCGCCACGAACCGGCGTCGGGGCCGCTGAGGGTCTGGTTGGTGAGCTGGTTGAGCAACTCGAGCAGGAAGGCGCCGAGCACCGGCCCCCACAGGGTGCCAACGCCGCCGAGGTGCGCGGCGAGCACGATCTGCATGGCGATGACGATGTCGAACATCGACGCCGGTTCGAGGAAGGCGATGTAGTAGGCGTAGACGCCGCCGGCGACACCGATCGGGAAGGCGCTGGCCGCGAACGCGAACATCTTGTAGCGGTCGGTGCGCAGTCCGATGCCGTCCGCCTTCGACTCGTCGTCGCGGATCGCCATCAGGCCGATGCCGAACTTGGAGCGGCGGATCGCCCACGAGCCCCACACGGTCAGCGCGAGCAGCGCCAACAGGTAGTAGTAGAACGGCCAGTTGAGATACGCCCGGTCCCAGGTCGGCAGCGGCAGCGCGAGCCCGTGGTTGCCGTTGGTCAGCGATCCCCAGTTGGACACCAGCAGCGCCGTGAACTCCAGGAAGGCGAAGCTGATGATGACGAAGGCGATACCGCGGGTGCGCCGGCCGACCAGACCGAGGACGAGGGCGGAGGCGGCCGCGACGACACCTCCCACCGGCGCGGCCAGCAGCGGGGAGATGCCGGTGTGGATGGACAACAGGGCTGTGGTGTAGGCGCCGACGCCGAGGAAGGCGCTCTGCCCGAGCGAGATGTAGCCGGCGTACCCGGAGATGATGTTCCAGCCGGAGGCCATGACGGCCAGCAGGAACCCCATGATCGCCATGTTCTGCAGATAGGCGTTGTCGTTGACGAGCGGGAGGACGGCGAGGCCTGCGGCGGCGAGACCGATCCCGTACGCCCGTAGGCGGTTGATGGTCATGCGCGGCTCATGTCCTCTCGCAGCCGGGTGCCGAGCAGGCCCTGCGGGCGGACCACGAGCACCAGGATGATGGCCAGATAAGGGACCGCGACGGCCCAGTCGGGCGCCACGTACGTGGAGGTCAGCGACTCGGCGACGGCGATGACCAGGGCGCCGAGCACACTGCCGGGCAGGCTGCCCATGCCGCCGAGCACGATGATGGCGAGCGTAAGTCCGATCCAGTGGTCGGCCGAGCTCGGCATGAACGGATACAGCAGACTCAGCAGCGTCCCGCCCGCGCCCGCCGCCGCCACGCCGAGCGCGTAGGCGGCGGCCCACACGGAGCGGACCTCGATGCCGATGAGCCGGGCGCCTTCCGAACTGGACGCGGTGGCCTGGATGGACCGGCCGAGCCAGGTGTGGCGCAGCAGCAGATACAGACCGGTGAGGACCACCGCGGCGACCAGACAGGCGTACACCTGGGCCTGCGGAAACTTCAGCCCGAGGATGTCGAAGGAGCGGTTCGCGTAGCCGGGCGTGACCGACTTCGGCTCGTTGCCCCAGATCAGGGCGATGACGCCCTTGGTGACGAGCGTGAGGCCGAAGGTGGTCACCAGCGCCATCGACGCGTCGGTGGTCCGTGACCGCTCGATGAAGACGTAGTACGTGGCCCAGCCGACGACCAGCAGACACGGCGTCGTGATGAGCACCAGGAGCAGCGGGTCGATGCCGGTGGCGTTCCACAGCGAGTACGTGAGGTAGGCGCTGAGGATGAGCATGCCGCCCTGGGCGAGGTTGACGACCTTCATCACGCCGAAGATGAGGTTCATGCCGGAGGCGACCAGGGCGTACACACCGCCGACCAGCAGCCCCAGCACCAGGGCCTGGAGGAACGTACCCACTACGACCACCCGGGCTTGGGGTTGACCGCCTTGTCGACGGTCTTCTGGCTCGCCGGGGCGACGAACTCGAACTTTCCGCTCTGCCACTGGGCGAGCAGCATGTTGCCGTCCGGGACCCCGCGCTCGTCCCACTTCAGCGGGCCCACGATGGTCTGCACGGTGTGTGAGTGGAGCCAGTCGGCGAGCTTGTCCTGGTCGAGACTGCCCACGCCCTTGACCGCGGCCTCCAGCACCTGGCCGGCCGTGTACGCGTTGGCGGCGTCGTCACCCGGCGCCGATCCGTAGGCCTTCGTGTACGCGGCCACGAACTCGGCGTTGCCCGTGAAGTCGGCCTTCGGGCTCCAGGCGGCCGAGGTGAAGATGCCCTCGGTGTTCGCCTCGCCGATCGCCTTGGGATAGGAGCCGATGAGGCTCGGGGCGTTGGTCTGGAACATCATCTTGGGGCTGAACTGCTGCTTCTGCAGCGCCTTGACGAAGCCCGCGCCGTCGTTGGCCGCGACAGCGCCGTGGATGATCAGGTCGGGCTTGGCCCGCGCCACCGCGCTGGCGATGGAGTCGAAGTTGACGGTGTCCGGCGCGTACTTCTCGCTGTAGACCGTCTTCACGCCGAGCTTGGTGAGTTCCTTGCGGAACTCCTCGACGGTGACATCGGTGTTGGGGTCGTCCTGGGTGGGATAGGCGGCCGTCTTCGGCCGCTCGGCGGCCGGCAGCGACTTGACGTACTGCACGAACTGCTCGGGCAGGTCCAGCGAGGTGCTGGGCTGCGCGAAGAACAGGTAGTCGTAACCGCGGTTGAAGATCTCCTCGGCGCCGCCGGAGGGTTCGACGTAGAGCATCTTGTTCCGCTCGGCCACGGCTGAGGCCGGCAGGTTGAGCTTCGAGGAGAAGGTGCCGAGCAGCAGGTCGGAGCGCTCCTGGCTGATGAGGCGGTTGTAGTTGGTGACGACGGTGTTCTGGTCGAAGCCGTCGTCGAGGACCTTCAACTCGACCTCGCGGCCCAGCAGTCCGCCGTCGGCGTTGAGCTGGTCGAGCCACACCTTGTAGCCCTCGTACGCGGGCTTGGAGGCATCGGCGACCGGGCCCGACAGCGGCAGTGAGGCACCTATCTTGATCGCTCCGCTGCTCGAACCCGACCCCGATCCGCACGCGGTGGCGAGCAGCAGCACCGCCGCCGTCGCACTGAGCAGGGCTGAGTGTCGTCCGCTTCGGCCGATTCCTGGCATGACATTCACCTCAAGTTGGTGATCGTGATGGCGGTTCACATGGACGGCCCCGCGGACCGGCGCGGCACCGGATGGCACAGCACCGGGACGGAGGTGGCGACCGGAAGCGGTGACGGCTCGTCAAATGCAGTTCCGGAGGCGACCCGTTGGCGCCTGTCCCTTGCGCGTGGAACGTCTCCCAGCCGTGCAGGCGACGCCCGACCGTGGGTGGTGACGGCTGAGGTGCCCACAGGCACCCTTGCCCTTGATGTGCAATGTATACATTGCACATCAAGGGTCGACAAGGGATCGGGCAAGGGTTGCCGCAAAAAGCTCTACTCGCGGGTAGCTCCGAGTGCCGGCCGGGCCCGGCCATCGGGTTTGCCGAGTGCGATGGCAAAGTGGCGCCGGGTCATGACGGGCGCCGGGCCGTGCCTCAGTGGTGGCTCTCTCCGTACATCTCCGCCGCCTCGCGTGCGTGCTCGGCCGCGGCGGCCTCCGCCCTCGGCGGGTCGCCGTCGACGATGGCGCTGACGATCGCGTCGTGCTGGCGGGGTGCCAGGTCCTTGCGCCGGTGGATGTTGCTGAGGCTCACGATCGCGAACCGAGCCCAGATGCGGTCGAGCGTGTCCTCCAGCAGAGGGTTGCCCGAGAGGCGGGCCAGCATCATGTGGAAGTCGAGATTCGCGCGCCAGGCCCCTGTCGGGTCACCGGCCTCGGCCTGCTCCTCCACCCGGCGCGAGGCCTCCTTGAGCCCGCTGAGCTGCGCGGGGGACAACTCGCCGTCGCGCTGTGCGGTGGCCGCGAGCTTGGCGGCCAGCGCGTCCAGCGCGCCCTGCAGTTGCGTCGCGTGCAGCATCTCCTGCGGGGAGAGCGAACTGACCACCACACCCCGGCCCGTCGAGGTCACCAGGCCGTCGCTCTGGAGCCGGCGCAGCGCCTCGCGGACGGGCGTCCGGCTCATGCCGAGGTCCTCGCAGATACCCAGCTCCGTCAGCCGGTCGCCGGGCGTGTAGTGCCCGTCGATCAGCCGCTCGCGCAGCCGCCGGTAGGCGAGTTCGGCTTGGTTGTGCAGCCCTGGAGGCTCTTCGGGACGGGCACCGGAAGAAAGCATGTACAACGTATACATTGCATTCAGTCGTGGAGGCAATGCCATGCCGCCCACGCTCCCGACCGGATGGTACGCCCGCCCCGGGTCACCCCGCGGCGGTGTGGACCCGGCCGGTGACTTCGCCCAGGCCGATGCGGTTGCCGTCGGAACCGGGTGCGGTACCGCTGACGGTGACCTCGTCGCCGTCCTCCAGGAAGGTACGGGCCGAACCGTCGGGCAGGGTGAGGGGGCGGGCGCCACCCTCGCTGAGCTCGATGAGGGAACCGCGTTCGTCGGCACGGGGGCCACTGACTGTGCCCGACGCGTAGAGGTCGCCGGTACGGGTGGAGGCTCCGTTGACCGTCATGTGAGCCAGCATCTGTGCGCCGGTCCAGTACATCGAGGCGAACGGGGGCGTGGAGATGAGGAAACCGTTGAGGCGGACCGCGAGGTCCAGGTCGAGCCCCTGCTTGCCGGTGTCGGCGAGATACGGCAGCGGCTCGGGATCGCGCGGGGGCGGCGTGGTCCAGGCGGCGTCCAGGGCGTCGAGCGGCACGATCCACGGGGAGACCGACGTGGCGAACGACTTGCCCAGGAACGGTCCGAGAGGAACGTACTCCCAGGCCTGGAGGTCGCGCGCCGACCAGTCGTTGACCAGGCAGACCCCGAAGACGCGGTCGCGGAAGTCGGTCCCGGACACCGGCTCCCCCTGACGTGAGCCGGTGCCGACGACGAAACCGACCTCGGCCTCGATGTCCAGCCGCTGGGAGGGGCCGAAGACGGGCGACGCCGCTTCGGGGCTCTTGCGCTGTCCACTGGGCCGGGTGACGGGCGTGCCCGACACGACCACGGTGCCGGCCCGGCCGTGGTAACCGATGGGCAGATGCTTCCAGTTGGGGGTGAGCGGGTCGCTGCCGGGACGGAAGAGACGCCCCAGATTCGTCGCGTGGTGCTCACTGGCGTAGAAGTCGACGTAGTCGGCGACCTCGAAGGGCAGGCTCAGCCGTACGTCCTGGAGCCGGTGCAGATGTGGCGTGACGGCCTCCTGGTGCCGGCCGTCGGCCAGTAGGTCGGTCACCCGGGACCGCACCTGCGTCCAGCGGTCGCGGCCCTGCGACATGAACGCGTTGAGCGAGGACCGGGCGAAGACCTGGTCGTCGAGCACCGCCGCGAGATCCAGCACCTGGGAGCCCACGCGGACCCCCACGCGCGCGGCGCCGTCGCGCGGGGAGAACACCCCGTAGGGCAGATTGCTGATCCCGAACAGGTCGTCGGACGGCAGGTCCAGCCAGGTCATGGGGCGTCACTTCCAGTGTCTGAGGGTCGGTGGGCGGGCCGGACGGGCCGGGCCGGCGATTGGATCGTCGGGGGGAGCTTCGGGAGCCGACGCGAGTTCGCCGTTGCGACAGCGGTCCCGGCCGGCCGGCTCCAGGTCAGAAGTTGCCGCGCCTGGCCTGCTCGCGCTCGATCGCCTCGAACAGGGCCTGGAAGTTGCCCTTGCCGAAGCCGAGCGAGCCGTGCCGCTCGATGAGCTCGAAGAAGACGGTGGGACGGTCGCCGATCGGCTTGGTGAAGATCTGCAGCAGATAACCGTCCTCGTCCCGGTCGACGAGGATGCCCCGCCGCTGCAACTCCTCGACCGGTACCCGTACTTGGCCGATCCGGGCGCGCAGTTCAGGGTCCTCGTAGTACGAGTCGGGGGTCGCGAGGAACTCCACCCCCTCCGCGCGCAGGGCGTCGACCGAGGCGATGATGTCGTTGGTGGCCAGCGCCAGATGCTGCGCCCCGGGGCCCTGGTAGAACTCCAGGAACTCGTCGATCTGCGACTTCTTCTTCGCCACGGCCGGCTCGTTGAGCGGGAACTTCACTCGGTGGTTGCCGTTCGCCACCACCTTGCTCATCAGCGCCGAGTACTCGGTCGCGATGTCGTCCCCGATGAACTCGGCCATGTTCGTGAAGCCCATGACCCGGTTGTAGAAGTCCACCCAGTCGTCCATCTTGCCGAGTTCGACATTGCCCACCACGTGATCGAGGGCCTGGAAGATCCGCCTCGGCGCACCGGGGCGCTTCACGTACGAGGAGGAGCGGGCCACATACCCGGGCAGGTAGGGCCCGTTGTAGCGGGACCGGTCGATCAGCGTGTGCCGGGTCGTCCCGTACGCGGCGAGCGCGGCCCGGCGTACGGTGCCGTGCTCGTCGCTGATGTCGTGCGGCTCCTCCAGGACCTTGGCGCCCTGGGCCCGCGCGTGCCGGACACACCGGTCGACGTCCGGTACTTCGAGCGCGATGTCGCTCACTCCGTCGCCGTGTTTGCGGTGCGCGTCGGCGAGGGCGCTGGCCGGGGCCACGGCTCCCTTGAAGACGAAGCGGATGGCACCGCTGCGCAGCACGTACGCCTGATGGTCACGGTTGCCGGTCTCGGGGCCGGAGTAGGCGATCAGCTCCATGCCGAACGCCGACTGGTAGAAGTGGGCGGCCTGGGTGGCGTTGCCCACCACCCACTCCACGGCGTCCCAGCCCGTCACGGGGAACGGGTCGCTGTTCTCGTCGTACTCGACCAGGCCGACGAGCTGCTGAAGCTGTGTCAGGTCCAGTTCGGCCAGGCGCTCCTGGCTGGTGAGAGTCTGCTCGATGCTCATGACGGAGCTCTCCTTCAGGCGAAGGCGGAAAGGCGGACCGTCCCGGGCGTACCGAAGTCGCAGCCCGCGATGACAGACAGCACAGCTCCTGAAGCCAGCCTGTGCAAGAGTTGCTCTGAACGCTGGGCAGACTGCCCAATCTGCATAGCCGGAGCGGCCCGGCGCTGGACAGAATGTTCAGCGATGAGCCGCTCCGGAACAGGGACCGGTTTCAACCGGCGTACCGGGAGCCCAGGTCCTAGTGGGCCCCCACCAGTACCTCCGCGGCGGCCACCCCGGAGGCGGCGGTGGCACCGTGGGTGAAGATCTGCATCGCTCCCGGTACGGCGGCGCCCGGCAGGCCCATCTCCACGACGATGGCGTCCGGGCGCGCCGCGATGAGGTCCGCGAGGGCGCGGGCCATCCACTCGTGCCGGGAGGCGTCCCTGACGACGACCACCAGGGGGCGCCCCTTGGCCGATTCCAGCGCGCAGGCCTCCACGGCCGCGGCCCGCGAGTGCAGATCCTGCTGACGCACGCGGGCGATGGTGGTGCCGGGGAGCCGTTCGAGCAGCGGGGCGGCGACACCCCACGGGGTTTCCTTGCCGATGGCCAGGTTGGTGGTGGCCACGAACTCCACCACGTGGGGTGCGGCGGACAGGGGCAGGGCGTCCTGGACCGCTCCTGCCAGCCGGATGGCGCGGCGGGCGGCCGCGAATCCGATGTCGTTGCTGATCGTGTCGACGGTGTCGGCCTGGGTCAGGCCGGCCGACCAGCTCGCGAACTCCCGGACGCGCCCGGCCGCTTCCTCGAGGCGGTCATGGCCGAGGTCGCCGCGGACCACGGCGTCGACGAGGGACCCTGCGAGCAGGCCGACGGTGGCCTCCTCGGCGTTCTCGCCGCCGACACAGATCGCGTCGGCACCCGCGGCGATCGCTCGCACCGTGGCGCCGTCGATCCCGTAGCGGTCGGCGACGGCACCCATCTCGATGGCGTCGGTGACGATCATGCCTTCGAACCCGAGCTCCCGGCGGAGCAGGCCGTCCAGGATGCGCGGGCTGAGAGTGGCGGGCAGCTCGGAATCGTAGGCGGGGACCAGGAGGTGGCCGCTCATCACCGCACGGACACCCGCGTCCAGGGCGGCCCGGAACGGGGGCAGCGCCTGGGCGGCGATCTCCTCGCGGTCGGCGCCGTAGGTGGGCAGGCCGTGGTGGGAGTCGACGGCGACGTCTCCGTGACCGGGGAAGTGCTTGGCGCAGGCGGCGACTCCGGCCGACTGGAGCCCCCGGATCCACGCGGCGGTGTGCCGGGACACCACCTTCGGGTCGATACCGAAGGACCTGACCCCGATGATCGGGTTGTCCGGGTTGGAGTTGACGTCCGCGCTGGGCGCGTAGTCGAGGCTCACTCCGGCGGCACGCAGTTGGCGGCCGAGGCCGGCGGCGACGGACTCGGTCAGTTCGGTGTCGTCGACGGTTCCGAGTGCGAAGTTGCCCGGCCGGGTGGAGCCGGTCGCGGACTCGATCCGGGTGACATCACCGGCCTCCTCGTCGATCGCGATGATCAACTCCGGGTTCTCCGCGCGTAGTTGCCCGGTCAGCTCGGCGACCTGTTCCAGCGACACGATGTTGCGGGAGAAGAGCACGACGGACGCCAGTCCGTCACCGATCTCGCGCAGCACCCAGGCCGGCGCCTCGGTGCCCACGAACCCCGGCTGCAGGACGGAGAGCGCCAGCCGACGCAACTCCTTGCTGTGCTTGCTGGAGACCATCGAGTGCGTTCGCCTTTCGGGAGGAGCCCGCGCATCCGTGCCGCCGATGCCTCGCATCGACATGACGACATGGATTTGGTACAGACCAATGAGCTTTGGCCCAAGGCTAACCGTTCGTGTCAAGGGTGTTGGTGGGCCGGCGCCGGCATGGCTCTGGGGCTGTTGTCCGAGGTGGCCGCCTTCCTGTGTGCGAGGTGACCACCTTCCGCCCGCTTTCAACCCGCCGTTCATGAAGGCGTTTTGAGTGCGACGTGCACTCAAAGACATGTTTGACAGGGTGAGTTGGTCTAGTCCAAATTGGTGGTGCGCGAGTTCGAAGAGGGGCTGGTGTGGCACCTGATGCGGTGACCCTGCAGGCCGGCCATCCCTCTTCCTTGTTGTGCGACGTGCGCCGCTGCCGGCTCCGTCGTACAACGCCGGTGCGCGTCCGGACGGCAGGTGAGCAGACCGTCGCACGTCCGGATCCACGTGGCGAACGTGCCGCACGCCATCGGTGACCGCGTTTCCGTCCTCGTGGACACATCTGTCGACGGGGAAGACCGAGGTCTGGAGCACTGCATGCCCACGCCTGACCGATTTCTCCATCGAGCTGCTTCTCCCGTCCCCTACTTCAGCGCGGACGCGGAGACCTATCTGGCGCAGACCCCCCTGCGCGATCTGAAGAAGACCGTCCCGCTCAGGGTGTTGTCCGAAGAGGACTTCGCCTCATGGCAGACCTACGGCTACGTCGTGGTGAAGCAGGCCATCCCCGCCTCGGCGGCCAAAAGCCTGCTGGACTTCACCTGGGACTTCCAGCGGCTCGACCCCGAGCGCCCGGACACCTGGTACGAGGAGCGCAAGTACCGCTCGGACCTGGACCGGGACCTGCACATCTACGGATTCGTGGAGGCGTACCACCACCAACTCCTCTGGGACAGCCGCCAGACGCAGCGGGTCTACGACGCGTTCGTCGACGTATGGGACTGCGAGGAGCTGTGGGTCACTCTCGACCGGCTCAACCTGAACCCGCCCAACATCAAGAACCGCGACCGGGCCCTGATACCCCGCACGGACGAGGGCTTCGACATCGAGCTGCACTGGGATGTCGACACCACACTCGGAATTCCGCCGCAGCGGGTCCAGGGGATCATCGCGCTCAACGACATCACGCCGGAGCTCGGCGGCTTCCAGTGCTCCCCGGAACTGTTCCGGCAGTTGGACCACTGGAAGGCACTACAGCCGGAGGGTCGTGACCCGATCCGGCCCCGGATCGACCGGGCCGAGTTCCCCGTATTACGCCCCGAACTCGAGGCCGGCGACCTGCTGATATTCAACGGACTGCTGGCACACGGTGTGGCCCCCAACACCTCGCAGAACGGCGTACGGGCGGCGCAGTACCTGTCGATGATGCCGGCGCTGGACACCCACCAGACCCTCAGGCGCTCACGGGTCGACTCGTGGCGCAACCTCAGCACACCGGACTGGAACGCGACGCTGCTCGGTGACGCCAGGCTGCACGAGTCACTGAGGTACGACAGGGCCGAACTCGACGAACTGGGCGCCAAGTTGCTGGGCCTCGCGTCCTGGAGCGGTGTGGAGCTGGACGAGCCGGTCGGAGAAGCGGCATGCGCCGAATATGCCTGACCCTTCCCACGAACAGACCGTGCTCCGCGACCATCGAGGCCATCGGTGAGGAAGCGGCCTACGCGGCGCAGCACTTCGACGCCGAAGTGCACCTCCTGATCCTCGACTCCTGCGACACGCCCGCCTACGCGGAACACGCCTTGACCGTGCGCCGCCTCCCCGCCGATGAGCGGATCGTCGTCCACCACATCGACGAGGCGGAGCAACAGGACTTCCTCCAGCGGGTGATCGGCCGGGCCGGGACCACGAAGCCCGACCTCCTGCTGGACCTGATGCTCCCCGACCGCCTCTCCTACGGGGCCTGCACCAACCGCGCGTTCCTCATCGCCGTCGCACTCGGCTGCGAGTCCGTGCACCGCAGGGACTCCGACAGCCGGTACCAGGTCGTGAACGGCGAGACCGTCTTTCCCATCCATCACGAGCTCACGGCGCTCGGTAGGCGCGCGGCCGAGGTCGGGCCGTATGTCACCGAGAACGCGCTGGCCGCGCAGCACCAGGACAAGCGGGTCGCGATGGTGGGCAGCTCCTTCGTGGGCGAACTGTCCGTGGACATCGGCGACATACTCCGGATCGACCGCGACGTCTACTACGACATGGTCAGCCTGTGGGCACCCACCCACTGGTCCGACGAGTTGAAACAGGAACTCGTCGACGACTCCTTCCGCGGCGCGGGCACGGACCCGTTCGTCAAGGACCATTCGACGCTGGCCCTCGTCGACCCCATGCGCGTGGACATGTGCAACATCAGCTTCCACGGGGTGCACGAACGCGTGCCGCTGCCGCCTGCCACCGACACGATCGGCAGCGACTACTTTCTCATCCACCTTGTCCACGACGCCGCGCTGCCCGGTGTGCTGCACAACCGCAACATCGAGAACTTCTACACCGGCGAACGAAGAACCGACTCCGGGTTCATGGCGTACCAACTGCGCTACGTCAAGTTCCTGCTGTCGATGCTCTACTTCAACTCCATCTACGACGGGATGGCCCAGGCCGGCCCGGCGCTGCTCGACGACGAGGGACAGCTACGCGCGTCCGTCGTCGCCCGGTTGGCGAGCGAGAGCACGGGGCTCGACCGCACCGAGAACGTCCAGCGCCTGGACATCCTGGACACCTCCTACCGCAAACTGGGCGGAATCTACGCCGAGTTCGCCGACCTGCTGGCGACGCGCCGCGAACGTCTCCTCGACGAAGCCCGCAGCGACATCGAGGCCTTCGCCCTCTTGGTCGAGGCATGGGACCCGCTGGTGCGGGTGGCTCGGCGCACCCCCGTACGCCTGTCACCGGGGCGGCCGCGGTGAGCGAGACCATGACGCAACTGTCCGCACCTCTGCTCGCGGCGCTGACCGCCGCCGACGAGGACCGGATCGTTCTGGACCTGGCCGGAATCGAGGAGCGGTACGAGACGCTGCAACGCGAACTGCCGGGAGTCCTCGTCCGTTTCGCCATGAAGGCCTGTCCGGTGGACGAGGTGCTCGCGTGTCTGGCGCGCAAAGGCGCCGGCGTCGACGGGGCGAGCCCGCGTGAACTGCAACAGGCGCTGCGGACGGGGGTGCCGGTCGGCCGTATGCACTTCGGCAACACCGTCAAGTCCGACCGGGACATCGCCGATGCCCATCGCCTCGGCATCAGGGACTTCGCGACCGACAGCCTGGAGGACGTGGCGGCGATCGCGGCCCATGCTCCGGGAGCGCGGGTGTTCTGCAGACTGTCGACCAGCGGCGAAGGGGCGCTGTGGGGCCTCAGCAACAAGTTCGGCTGCTCGCCCGCCGACGCCGTGCAAGTACTGGAAGCCGCACGGGAGTTGGGCCTGACCCCTTCAGGCCTGTCCGTGCACGTCGGTTCCCAGCAGATGACGGCGGACGCCTGGCACAGCGCCGTCGAATGCGTGGCGGACGTCCTGACCGAGCTGGGCAGCCGTGGGATGACGCTGGACCACGTCAACCTCGGCGGCGGTCTTCCGGCGCTCGGCTACCTCGACAGGTTCGGCATGCCGCTGGACCCGCCGATGGACAAGATCTTCGCCGTGATCCGCGAGGGGATGCGGTACCTCAGGGGGGTGCATGGCGACCACTTGAAGTTCGTCATGGAGCCGGGCCGCTATATGGTCGCCGACCACGGCGTCATCCGGGCGCAGGTGGCCCGGCTGTCCGAGCGGCGGGGACCGGAGGGCGAGCGTCAGTACTGGCTCTACCTGAGCGCCGGCAAGTTCAACGGCCTCTACGAGATGGACGCGTTGCAGTACCGGCTCGTGTTCCCCACGCACCGCGACGCCGAGTGCGTTCCGGCCGTCGTGGCGGGGCCCACCTGCGACAGCGACGACGCCTACCACCATGAGCACGGCCTGGTCGACGTACCCAAGGACCTGGCGTCGGGTGATCCGGTCTGGGTGCTGTCCAGCGGTGCCTACTCGATCAGTTATATGACCGAGGGCTTCAACGGTTTCGCCCCGCTCCCGTACACCCTGACGAACGCGGGCCGCCCGTGAGCGACGTCGTACACATACGCGCCATCACGGACCCCGACTGGGACTCCATCGTGGCGATGGAGTCCCGCGCCTACACCGGACTCGGCCTGTCGGAGGGGCGGGCCGCACTCCGGTCCAGGGCGGGCGTCTCGCCCAGTACGTGCTTCGTCCTGGACCTCGGGTCCGGGCCGGCCGGCTACCTGCTGGCCATGCCCTATCCGGCGTTCCGGTACCCGGATCTGGAACGGGCCGGGGAGCCGGCTGTCCCACCGCGCCAGGGGCCCGGCTCGGGCAATCTGCACCTGCACGACATCGTTATCACCGAGGAGTTACGCGGCAGGGGACTGGCCCAGCGCCTTCTCCAGCACCTCACGCTGACGGCCCGGAGGCGTGGGGACGAACGGATCTCGCTGATCGCCGTCGGCCACAGCGACAGGTTCTGGTCGGCGCGCGGGTTCACCGCTCACCCGGGGATCTCTCCCGGCGGCTACGGCACGAACGCCGTCTACATGTCCAAGGCGGTGCCGACCGACCTGGATGCACAGCCTGAGCCGACCGGCGTGGTGCCGCGCGGCCCCTCCGCCCCGACGAAGCGAGCTGATGTGCGTGTCCCGTGTTCATGACCCCGCTGTCCGTACTCAAAACCCCTTTCTCCGTGCTCAGTTGGCGATTGCCGCGCTGTTCTGTTCCCTCGGTTTCCAGTACGCCACCTGGGCCGCACGGATCCCCGCCATCAAGGCGGATCTCGAGCTGACCGCGGCCGAGGTGGGGGTGCTGCTGATGGCGGCGGGGATCGGCGCCGTGGCGTCTTTCCCCCTGGTCCCGGTGCTCATGAAGCGGCTGGGTTCGGCGCGGCTGGCGCTCCTGTCGACTCTCGGCCTGACCCTCCTGCTCCTGGCGCTGGCCGCAGCGCCGAACTATCCGGTCGCCCTGCTGGTCATGTGTGCCGACGGCGTCCTCGTGGGATGTCTGAACGTCGCCATGAACGCGCAGGGAGCGGCTCTTGAGGCGCGGTACGAGCGCAACACCATGGCCAGG
This sequence comes from Streptomyces sp. NPDC127595, assembly GCF_042671685.1. Classification (NCBI taxonomy): domain Bacteria; kingdom Bacillati; phylum Actinomycetota; class Actinomycetes; order Kitasatosporales; family Streptomycetaceae; genus Streptomyces; species Streptomyces sp. NPDC127595. Next base: position 400,770 of record NZ_JBHXWK010000002.1, read on the forward strand.
CTGCACGCGACCTTCAGCGGCGGCTCGCTGCTCGCGGCGCTCCTCGCCTCCGGTATGAACGCGGCTACCTCGTCGGTCGGGGCGCACTTCGGTGTGGCGGCCGTGGTCCTCGTCCTGCTGGCCGTCGGCGCGCGGCCCGGTCTACTCGCCGAGGACGAGCGTGCCGAGGGCGCGCTCGCCGAGGAGAAGGAGGGGAAGAGCCGTAGCCGCTGGACTCTTCCGTCCCGTGTGACGCTGTGGATGTGCCTCGCCATGGCGTTCGGAACGGTCACCGAGGGGTCCATGAACGACTGGTCCGCCCTCTACATGAAGGACGTGGCCAAGGCGTCGGCTGAACTCGCGCCCCTGGGAATCGCCGTGGTGGCGGGAATGATGGTGGTGGCCCGCCTCTTCGCGGACGGCTGGCGCAGCCGCTGGGGCGACGGCCGTGTCGTCGTCCTCGGCAGCGCGCTGGCGGCCGCCGGGCTGGCCTTCGCCCTGGTGAGCGGGGGAGTGGTGCCGGCGCTTATCGGGTTCGCCTGCGTCGGACTGGGATGCGCGGCGGTGACCCCGTGCGTCTACGTGGCCGCCGCCAGACAGGGCTCGGACGCGCTGGCTCTCGTCGCCGCCATGGGCACGACGGGCCTGCTGGCCGGCCCGCCGTTCATCGGTTTCGTGGCGAACTCCAGCAGCCTGGTGTGGGGTCTTGGCGTGGTCGCGGCGGCGGCGCTCGTGGTGACCCTGTGCGGTACGCAGATCCGCTGGACACCGGTGACCGGCTGAGTCTTTCCGCGTACTGCGCACGGTTCCGTTCGGGCGTGCTCCACTCCCCAGTGGGCCAACTCCGGCTTTGCGGCCGGAGTTGGCCTACCTGTGCATGGCACGGCCGGGGACAATGAGGCGTTGACCGGCTGCCACCGGGTCTTGCCGGCCGGCTGGTTCCCGCGCGCCATGAAGCGCCCCCGAGCCCCTGGCCGGGGCGCCTTTCGTCGGTGCGCGCGCCCAGCAGTACGGCGCTGAAACACGGCACAGCAGTACGGCGCTGAAGCACGGCACAGCAGTACGGCGCTGAAGCACGGCGCTGAAGCACGGCACGCCCGCTGACCAGCGGCGCGTGGCGAACCTGACGGACCGTCCTCGGGGAGATCCGGTGATGAGAGCACGCCGTATCAGCTTCAGGCGTTCCCGGCTGATCGCCTCGGGGCTGAGCCTGCTCGTCGCCGCCGCCCTGGCGGTGTCCGGACCTCAGGCGGCTGCGGCGCCCACGGACGGCGCCGCACCCTCCGCCGCCTCGGTGTCCGGCGTGACCTCGGCCGTGGAATCCCTGGATATCGCCGGGACCACATGGACCGTGGACGAGCGCACCGGGCGACTACTGGTCCTCGCCGACTCCACGGTCGCCGAGGCGGATCTGGCCGGACTCCGCATCGCCGGCAGCCGTTTCGCCGGGGCCATGACCCTCGAACGGCTCGACGGCCGGCTGCGCACTCTCCTCTCGGGCGGCGACGGCATCTACGCCTCCGGCTGGCGCTGCTCGGCGGGCGTCAACGTGAGAAGCGGCTCCACCTATTACTTCGTCACCGCAGGGCACTGCACCTCGGGCACGACGACCTGGTACACCAGCTCCGCCATGACCACGGCTATCGGCCCCACCACCGCCACCAGCTTCCCCGGTGACGACTACGGCCTGGTGCGGTACACCAACCCGGCCGTGCCGCATCCCGGGACCATCGGCACCGTGCTCATCACCGGGACCGCGGCCGCCTACGTCGGCCAGAGCGTCTGCCGCCGGGGCGCGACCACAGCTGTCCGATGCGGGGTGGTCACCGCGCTCAACGCGACCGTCAACTACGGGAGCGGAGACGTGGTCTCCGGGTTGATCAGGACCAACATCTGCGCCGAACCAGGAGACAGCGGCGGCCCGCTCTTCTCGGGCGACAAGGTCATCGGCATCCTCTCCGGCGGCTCAGGGAACTGCACCACGGGAGGGACCACCTACTATCAGCCGATCCAGGAAGTGCTGAACGCCTATGGCCTGACCCTCGCCTGACCCTCGCCTGACGAGGCGTCGGACCTCAGCACCTGGTGCCCGTCACCGGCGCCGGTTCCGGTCGGGCATCCGCGGCGCCGCCTTGGACGCTTCGCGGACGGGCCGGTGAAGCCCCCATCCGCGGCGCCGCCTTGGACCCTTGGCGGACGCGCCGGTGAAGCGACCGTGGCGGGTCGACCGACCTACTCGGGCCGCTCAGACTTCCGAGGCCACCCGCCTGCGAAGACCGGGGCACGCCCCGGTCTTCGCAGGCCGGGGACCGGGGTGTGCCCCGGGACTTGGCGGCCCCGGCCCGGCCGTCAGCGCGCCGGTCCGTGACCGCCGCAGTGCTCTCGAATCCCCAACTCCCGCTCATCCGCCGGGCTTCGCCATGCGGCCGGCGCGTGCGACACCCCGCTGACGGACACCGCCCAGCTTTCTCCCCGGCACCGGCTTGCCCCTCGGCGACCGGTCGTGCGCATGCCATTGACAAACGGAACCGTAGCCAGAAATCTGTCCTGCGAGAGCAAAGAGCCGATCGAATCACGCAAATTAACGACTGCCTAGCGGCAATCCTCGGCAGGCGGGCAGTGGCCCGCCCCTGCCACCTCGCGTACCTTCGCGCTTCACCGTTGACTTCCCGGCCCCGGCCGGCCCCTCCGCATCTCTCAGCACGCTCCCCCCGTCGTCCCCCTGCCATGGAACGAGGACGCCATGAGACGGAAGCGATTCGGACTACGGACGACCATCGGCCTGCTTCTGGCCGGCCTGGTCACCGTCGGTCTCCAACCCAGCACCGCCACCGCCGCACCGGCGGCGGTCCGCGGACCCAACCTGGCGCTCGGCAAGAGCGCCACGACCAGCGGGTCCCTCGGCGGCTATCCCGCCACGAACGTCACCGACGGCAGTCAGCAGAGTTACTGGGAGGGCCCGGCCGGGTCGTTCCCGCAGTGGATACGCGTCGATCTCGGCGGCACCGTCGAGGCCAACCAGGTCGTCCTGAAGCTGCCCACCACCTGGGAGGCCAGGACCGAGACCCTGTCTGTCGAGGGCAGCGCCGACGGCTCCACCTTCACGTCCCTGTCCGGTTCGGCCGCGCGTCGCTTCGATCCGGCCGCAGCCAACACGGTCACCCTGGACTTCACCGCCCGCAGCGTGCGTCACGTCCGCGTGCAGGTGAGCGCCAACACCGGCTGGAACGCCGCCCAGTTGTCCGAGGTCGAGGTCTACGGCACCGACAGCGGGGGCGAACCCGAGGAGCCGCCCGTCGACGGGACCAACCTCTCGCTCAACAAGCCGATCGAGGCCTCCTCGACGGTCCAGTCGTTCGTGGCGACCAACGCCAACGACGGGCAGGTGGGCACCTACTGGGAGTCCAACGGCCAGCCCGCGACGCTGACGACCAAACTGGGCGCCAACGCGGACCTCAGCGGAATCACCGTGAAGCTCAACCCGAACGCGGCCTGGGCGACCAGGACACAGAACATCCAGGTGCTCGGACGCGAGCAGTCCGCGAGCGCGTTCACCTCGGTCAAGGCCGCCGCCGACTACACCTTCAACCCCGCCACGAACGCCAACTCGGTCACGATCCCGGTCAGTGGCCGGTACGCGGACGTGCAGTTGAGGTTCACGAGCAATTCGAGCGGATACGGCGCGCAGGTAGCGGAGTTGGAGGTCATCGGCGCCGCGGCCCCGAACCCCGACCTCGTCGTCACCGACCTGACCTGGACGCCGGCCGCACCCACCGAGTCGGACACCGTCACGGTCCAGGCGACCGTGCGCAACTCCGGTACGGCCGCCGCCCCCGCCACCACGGTGAACGTTAGCCTGGACGGCACCGTCGCGGGCAGCGCCCCGGTCGGCGCGCTCGCGGCGGGTGCTTCCCAGACCGTCTCGGTAGCTGTGGGCAAGCGCGCCACCGGGAGCTACACGGTCTCCGCCGTGGTCGATCCGACGGACACCGTGCCCGAACTGGACAGCACCAACAACAGCCGCACCGCGGCGAACAAGCTGACCGTCACCCAGAGTCCCGGACCGGACCTGGAGGTCACCGGCATCACGACCAACCCGGCCAGCCCGGCAGCCGGCGCCTCCGTGTCCTTCACCGTCGCGGTGCACAACCGGGGCATCTCGGCCGCGGCCGCGGGTTCCGTGGCACGCGTCCAGGTGGGCAGCACCACGCTCAACGGCACGGCCGGTGCGATCGCCGCCGACGCCACCGCGAACGTCACCATCAGCGGCACGTGGACCGCGACGAGCGGTGCCAGCGTGCTGACCGCGACCGCCGACGCCACGAACACCATCACCGAGACCAACGAGAGCAACAACATCTTCTCCCGCTCGATCGTGGTCGGCCGCGGCGCGGCGGTGCCGTACATCGAGTACGAGGCGGAGGACGGTACATACCAGGGAACGCTCCTGACGGCAGATCCGCTGCGGACCTTCGGCCACACCAACTTCGCCACCGAGTCCTCGGGCCGTGCCTCGGTCCGCCTCAACTCCACCGGACAGTATGTCCAGTTCACCTCCACCAGCCCGGCCAACTCGATCGTCGTACGCAACTCGATCCCGGACGCGGCGGGCGGCGGGGGCACCGAGGCCACGCTGAGTCTCTACGCGAACGGCACCTTCGTACGGAAGATCAACCTGAGCTCCAAGTACAGCTGGCTGTACGGCAACACCGACTCGCCCGAGGGTCTCACCAACACCCCGGGGACCGACGCACGCCGGCTCTTCGACGAGTCGAACGCGCTGCTCACGCAGACCTACCCGGCGGGCACCACCTTCCGGCTGCAGCGCGACGCGGGTGACACGGCGTCCTTCTACATCGTCGACCTGATCGACCTGGAGCAGGTCGCCCCGCCCACCGCCCAGCCGGCCGGCTGCGTCTCGATCACGCAGTACGGGGCCGTGCCGAACGACGGTATCGATGACACGGACGCCATCCAGCGTGCCGTGACCGCCGACCAGAACGGGCAGATCGACTGCGTATGGATCCCGGCGGGCCAGTGGCGCCAGGAGCAGAAGATCCTCACCGACGACCCGCTCAACCGCGGTGAGTACAACCAGGTCGGCATCAGCGACGTCACCATCCGCGGTGCCGGCATGTGGCACTCCCAGCTCTACACACTCACCCCGCCCCACCAGGCGGGCGGCATCAACCACCCGCACGAGGGCAACTTCGGGTTCGACATCGACGACAACACCAAGATCTCGGACATCGCCATCTTCGGCTCGGGCACCATCCGGGGCGGCGACGGCAACGCCGAGGGCGGCGTCGGTCTCAACGGCAGGTTCGGCCAGGACACGAAGATCACCAACGTATGGATCGAGCACGCCAACGTCGGGGTGTGGGTGGGTCGCGACTACAGCAACATCCCCGAGCTCTGGGGGCCGGGCGACCGGCTGGAGTTCAGCGGGATGCGGGTCCGCAACACCTACGCCGACGGCATCAACTTCGCCAACGGCACCCGCAATTCGACGGTGGTGAACTCCTCGTTCCGCAACACCGGTGACGACGCCCTCGCCGTGTGGGCCAGCAAGTACGTCAAGGACCAGTCGGTAGACATCGGCCACGACAACCACTTCCGCAACAACACGGTCCAACTGCCGTGGCGGGCCAACGGAATCGCCGTCTACGGCGGCTACGGCAACACCATCGAGAACAACCTGATCTACGACACCATGAACTACCCGGGCATCATGCTGGCGACCGACCACGACCCGCTGCCCTTCTCCGGGCAGACGCTCATCGCCAACAACGGGCTGTACCGCACCGGCGGTGCGTTCTGGAACGAGGATCAGGAGTTCGGAGCCATCACCCTGTTCGCCCAAGGGGTGAACATCCCGGGGGTCGTCATCCGCGACACCGACATCCGTGACTCGACCTACGACGGTATCCAGTTCAAGACCGGCGGCGGCACGGTGACGGCCCAGATCTCCAACGTCACCATCGACAAGTCGAACAACGGATCCGGCATCCTCGCCATGGGCGGCGCCCGCGGCAGCGCCACCCTCAGCAACGTCACCATCACCAACTCACGCGACGGGAACATCCTCGTCGAGCCCGGCTCCCAGTTCGTGATCAATCAGAGCGTCATGAGCTACGGTCTCAGGCCCCCACAGCCGTAGGGGATCCCCGGCCACAGAACCACAACTGATGGGCCCGCCCCGGAAAGGGGGGCGGGCCCATCAGCCTGGGACCGTAATCACGGTCCGAGCCCATTGAGCGCGTACGGCGGCTTGCACGTGGACATTGGTCAGGACACCCCTCCCGCCATGGCGCGCAGGGCGCTTCGGACATCGTCGGACTCCAGCACATCGCGGCTCACCCGCTCTGCGTCCACTCCACAGGGCCGGTCGTCGTCCAGCGGCGGAACGACCTTGCGGACCGCGCGGTGCAGGAACTCCGGTCCCCGCCCGAGGGCGGTCGGTGCTGCCAGGTCCACCGCCTGGGCGGCCACCAGGGCTTCCACGGCGAGCAGTTGACGCAGCCGGACGAGCATCGTCGTCAACCGCCGCGCGCCGAGTGCCGCGTTGGTCGAGTCGTCCTCGACGGCGTCCGCCCCGTGCCGGGGGTCGGTGCACACCGGGGCGGACAGCATGCGGATCTCGGCGACGAGCGCCTGCGCCGTCTTGGAGAGCGGGGCGAAACCCGAGCGCTCGGGGCCGTACGACGTGAGGTTCGCGGGCAGTCCGCTGACGGCCGGGTTGAGCAGCCGCCGCATGCGTTCGGCTGAGATCGCCGCGGTCTGTGTCAGGGCCAGCGCGAGAGTGTCGAGGGCGAGAGCCAGAGCGGGGGTGTGGAAGTTGCCGGAGGAGAGGATCTCGCCGGTGTCGGCCAGCACGACCGGATTGTCACCGCAGCCGTTGAGTTCCGGATCCAGCGCGGCGACCGCGAAGTCCAGTGCGGCGTGCAGAGCGCCGTGCACCTGGGCCGCGCAGCGCAGGCTGACCGGGTCCTGGACCCGCCGCGCGTTCCGCGGATCGCCCAACTCGCCCCCGTCCAGCAGCGCGAGCAGCTCACGCGCCGCCCGCGACTGACCCGGCGCCGGACGCAGATCCAGCACCCGGGCGTCCAGGGGGCTGGTGTTGGCCCGGAAACCCTCGAAGGTCAGCGCGGTGACCGCCTGGGCCAGCGTGAGGACGGCGGCCGCCTCATGGAGGGCGAGGGCGCCGTTTCCCGCCGCCAACGGGCTTGCGCTGCACAGCACATGGCCGTCCCTCGGACCCAGCTCGGCCGGGGCGAGACCGGCCCGCCGCAGCGCCGTGGCGCCGTCGAGCACCTCACCGGCGAACTCGGCGCGGCCCTCGCCGATGACGACCAGACCGACATGGGCCATTTGGTTCAGGTCGGACGCGCCGATGGATCCGACCTCGGGAATCACCGGATGGACGCGCGAGTTGAGCAGCGCGACGAGCAGGCTCAGGATCTCCGGCCGCACCCCGCTGCCGCCCCCCGCGATCCCGTTGACGCGGGCGAGGAGCGCGGCACGTACGACAGGGACCGGCAGCGGATCACCGACCCCGTTGGCCCGGCCCCGGACCGTACGGACGCTGAACTCCGTTAGTTCCTCGCGCGGCAGGGCGTACGACGAGCGGCTGCCCAGCCCTGTCGTCAGGCCGTATGTCGGTACCTGACGGTCGACGACATCGTCCACGACGGCTCGGTCGCGGACCAGCCGGGGGAACACGTCTGCGGTCAGGGAGACTTGGGCGCCGTGGTGGGCCACGGCGACGACGTCGTCGTAGGAGAGCGTCCGCCCGTCCACGACGACCGAGCTCTCGACGACGACTGAATCATTGTGGCGCGCGCCCGTCATGAGAACCGCAGCTTCTGGCCGAGGCCGCGCTCCGCGGCCTTCGCCAGCATGGCGGCGCCGAGCGCGATGTCCGAGAGCGAGAGCCCGCGATGCCAGAAGAGCGTTGTCTCGTCGGCGTGTTCGCGGCCGGGCTTGTCGCCGACGATGATCTCGCACAGCTCGCCGTGCAGGGTCTCCTCGCTGAGCCTGCCGGACTCGACATGGGCGCGCAGCGCACCGAACGGCCCGGACCGGCACTGGCCCCAGTCGTCGACTACGATCTTGTCCATGACGTCGGTGAGGGAGAGTTCGACCGCGCTCATGGTTCCGTACGGCACGACCAGCGCCCCCGGCGCGATCCACTCGGTCTTCAGCAGTGGCTCCGGGCGCTCCAGCCTGGAGGCCTCCACCACGATGTCCGCGCCCTCGACACAGGTCTGCCAGTCCTCGGTCACGATGACGGGCTTGCCGAGGTCGCGCTCCAGCCGCTCGGCGAAGGCCTTGCGGCTCTCGGGGCGGCGCGAGTGGACACGTATCTCGGTGAGGTCGAAGATCCGGTCGAGCAGGCGGACATTCCAGTACGACGTCGCGCGGGCGCCGATATGACCGAGCACCTTGGAGTCCGGGCGGGCCAGATGGCGTGCTCCCAGCGCGGTGAGGGCACCCGTGCGCATCTCGGTGATGGCGGTGGCGTCGAGGATGGCCACCGGCATGCCGGTGCGCGGGTCGAAGAGGTTGAGCAGTGCCATCTCGGAGGGCAGTCCGGCCTTGTAGTTGTCGACGTAGTCGCCCACGATCTTGACTCCGGCGAGCCCGAGTGGGGCGACGTAACCGCGCAGGACGTTGAAGTGGCCGTTGAACGCGGGATCGGGCATGAGGTGGACGCGCGGTTCGATGACCGTCTCTCCGCGGCCCTGGGCCCGTAGTCCCTGCTCGACGGCGTCGAGCACCTCGGTGTCGGACAGCTCGAGCTGCTTGATGTCCGAGCCGTTCAGGAAAGTGAACCGGACCGGTTCCATAGGGTGGCTCCCTGCATGTGGGATGGGCTGATGGGGACGGTGTGACGCCCTCGGCGTGGCAGAAACATGACCGTCGACGACAACATTCGGGGTGGATTTGGTTTACATAGAAAGGTGCATAGAGTAATCAACCGGCATATTTCGGGCGCTCTGATCTTGCCTTCGCAGGAACGTAACGCGCCGTTTACGAAAGAGCATTGACTGTCATTCAGTCACCGGCAACTCTGCATGACCATATGCAGTCGGGGTAAGGGGCAGCCTTGATCAAGTTCGACGCAGTAAGCAAAAACTATCCAAACGGCACGACGGCCGTGGACGAGCTGTCCCTGGAGCTGGAAGAGGGCGGCATCACGGTCCTGGTGGGTCCCTCCGGCTGCGGCAAGACCACGACCCTGCGCATGGTCAACCGCATGGTGGAGCCGACGGCCGGGACGGTGAGCCTGCGGGGCCAGGACATCCGGGAGGTCAACGCCCCGGAGCTGCGCCGCGGTATCGGCTACGTGATCCAGCACGCCGGGCTGTTCCCGCACCGCACCATCCTCGACAACATAGCCACGGTTCCGCTGCTGCTCGGCTGGAGCCGGAAGAAGGCGCGGGCGCGGGCGGCGGAGCTGCTGGAGCTGGTGGGACTGCCGGGCGAGATGGCCAAGCGCTATCCGTACCAGCTCTCCGGCGGACAGCAGCAGCGTGTCGGGGTCGCCAGGGCGCTGGGCGCCGATCCGCCGGTCCTGTTGATGGACGAGCCGTTCAGCGCGGTCGACCCGATCGTGCGGGGGGAGCTCCAGGCGGAGTTCATCCGGCTGCAGAAGGAGCTCCACAAGACAATCGTGTTCGTCACGCACGACATCGACGAGGCGATCAAGCTCGGGGACAACATCGCGGTGTTCCGAACCGGCGGCAAGCTCGCGCAGTTCGACACCCCCGAGCGTCTCCTCGCCCATCCCGCCGACGAGTTCGTGGCCGACTTCGTGGGCCAGGACCGCGGTATCCGCCGACTGTCCTTCGTCAAGGCGGCCGATCTTCCGCTGCGCGACGGTCCGGTGCTGCCGGCCACCTCTTCCGTGGCGGTGGCCCGGGCGGCAACCGATCCGTGGGTGCTGGTCGTCGACGGTGACCGGCGTCCGCTCGGCTGGACCGCGGTCGCCGAACTGCCGGAGGGCGGCACGCTCGCGGACGCGCCTCTGACGCCCCTCGGCCACACCTTCAGCCTCGTCGGCGATTCGGCGCGGGCCGCCCTCGACGCGGCGCTCCTGTCGCCCTCCCGGCTGGCCGTGGGCGTGGACGGGCAGGGCGCTGTCATCGGCGTCGCGGACGCGTACGAGCTGTCCGCGGCGATGGCCGGGGATGCGGCAGGGGACGAGACCGGGCACGGGGTCGGGGACAAGCCGGCGGCGGAAGCGATACCCGCGGCAAAGACGGCCGGGGACGACAAGGCCGCCGACGGCGCGGCCGGTGGTGAACGATGAGCGACGGGGAGCCGCTGGTCCGGTGGGACTGGGTCGGAGATCATCTCGGTGAGCTGGGTCACTACACCGGTGTCCATCTGCAACTGGGCCTGCTGCCGGTGCTGTTCGGCCTGATCATCTCGGTGCCGCTCGGTATCCTCTGCCATCGCTGGCGATGGCTGTACCCACCGGTCCTGACCGTGACCAACGTGCTGTACGCGATCCCGTCGCTGGCCATGTTCATGATTTTCGTGCGCTATACAGGGCTCACCGAACGCACGGTGATGATCCCGCTGACGCTCTACACGCTTTCGGTCCTGGTGCCCAACGTCGTGGACGGGCTCGCCTCGGTCCCGGAACCGGTCCGTCAGGCGGCCACCGCGATGGGATTCAGCACCGTGCGCCGCGTCGTCCAGGTCGAACTGCCGATCGCCGTACCGGTCGTCGTGGCCGGTGTACGCGTCGCCGCGGTGTCGTCCATCAGCCTCGTCGCGGTCGGGCAGTTGATCGGGCAGGGCGGTCTCGGCTTCTACATCACCCGGGGCCTGCAGCTCGACTTCCCGACCCCGATCATCACCGCGATCGTCCTGATCATGCTGCTCGCGCTCGTCACCGACGCGGTGCTGGTCCTCGCGCAGCGGCTGCTCACACCGTGGGCCCGGGGCAAGGGGGCGGCGGCATGAACGACCTCGTGAACCAACTCCAGCTCGTGGGCGACTGGTTGACCTCCTCGCAGCAGTGGCACGGCGATGACGGAATCCCCCATCGTCTCCTGGAACACCTCACCTACAGCGGCATCTCGCTGCTGTTCGCCACCCTGATCGGGCTCACCTTCGGGCTCCTGGTCGGACACACCGGCCGCGGGGCGTTTGCCGTCGCCAGTGTCGCGAACCTCGCGCGGGCCATCCCCACCTTCGGCCTGGTGGTCCTCGTCGTCACGCTCGCCGGGCTCAGCACCACGCCCGTCCTGGTCGCCCTGGTCGCGCTGGCGGTGCCGCCGATCCTCATCAACACCTTCGAAGGCGTCCGTGGTGTGGACGCGGACACTCGGGATGCCGCACGCGGGGTCGGCATGACCGAGTGGGAGGTGTTGGTGCGGGTGGAGGTGCCGATGGCGCTGCCGTTGATCCTGCTGGGGCTGCGGGTCGCCGCGATCCAGGTCGTGGCCACCGCGACCATCGCCGCCTACCCGGGTCTTGGGGGCCTTGGCCGCTTCATCGTCGACGGGCTCGCCCGCAACGACTACGAACTGGTCATCGGCGGCTCCACAGTCGTGGTCGTGCTGGCTCTCCTCGTCCAGGTTCTCTTCACCGCGCTGCGGCGCGTTATCGTCTCGCCGGGACTTCAGGGCCCGGCAGCAAAGTCATGAGTTTCAGAGCCCCAGGGCTCTTCAGAGAGGAAAAACCCATGAGAAGCATGATCCGTGGCGCCGCGTTCGGCCTGATCGCCGCCCTGTCCCTGAGCGCGTGCGGCAGCGGCGACAGCGACGAGAATCCCCTGACGGGGAGCAGCGGCGACAGCGACGGCAAGGCCCTTGTCGTCGGCTCGGCGAACTTCCCCGAGAACCAGCTGCTCGCCGAGATCTACGCACAGGCCCTTGAGGCCAAGGACCTGAAGGTGACCCGCAAGTTCGACATCGGGGCCCGCGAGGTCTACTACGACCAGGTCGTCAAGGGCGGTATCAACGTCTTCCCCGAGTACAACGGCGCGCTGCTGGCGGTCGCTGTCGACCCGAAGAGCACCGCGACCAGCACCGCGGACATCAACGCCGAGCTGAAGGCGAAGCTCCCGTCGTCGGTGGAGATACTCGACTCGGCCGCCGCCGAGGACAAGGACTCCGTCACGGTCACCCCCGAGACCGCCGAGAAGTACAACCTCAAGACGCTCGCCGACCTCAAGCCCGTCGCGGGCGACATGACCATCGGCGCCGGCTCCGAGTTCAAGACCCGCACGCAGGGCGCGGTCGGTCTCAAGTCGATCTACGGCGTGGAGTTCGGAAAGTTCCAGCCGCTCGACGCGGGTGCGCAGAGCACTCTGCTCGAACTGCTGAAGAAGGACACGGTCCAGGCCGCGAACCTGTACACCACCGACCCGGCCATCGTCGAGGACAAGCTGGTGGTCCTTGAGGACCCGAAGAACCTGTTCTCCTCGCAGAACATCACGCCCCTCGTCTACAAGTCCTCGGTCAACGACACCGCCAAGGCGGCGCTCAACGGTGTCTCGGCCAAGCTCACCACCGAGGACCTGCTGGAGATGATGGAGAAGCTCGTCAACGACAAGGAGGACGCCAGCACCGTGGCCAAGGAGTGGCTGACGCAGGCCGGCATCGTCAGCTGACCGGGGGTCTCCGGACCCTTCCTGGGGCTTGCCGATCCGGAGCGGGCGGTGCCGACCGTGGGTCCGGCCACAGCGCCACCGTCCGCCCGGCCGTGAGTCCTGCCCGGGCGTGAGTCCCGCGAGGCAAAGACGAAGGCCAAGGAACGAGGGGACGCGTGCGACCGGCCGACAAGGAGTTGCCTGCGACCGGCTGGGGGACCGAGATGAGCGAGAGCGATGTCGACGAGGCCGGCACACCCGGCGCCTCCGCCCGCCTGCACCAGCTCTTCGAGGGCCGTCGGCTCACCCCGACGCAGCGCCGTATCGCCCACTGCCTGGTCCGGCAGGCAGCTGCCGTGCCCTTTCTGTCGAGCGTCGAGCTGGCCCAACTCGCCGGGGTGAGCCAGCCGTCGGTGACCCGCTTCGCGGTCGCTCTCGGCTTCGACGGATACCCGGCGCTGCGCAGGCACCTGCGGGATGTCGCGCCGGCCGCCGTCGCCGTGGACGGGCGGCCGAGCAACCAGTACCAGCAGGCGGTACAGGCCGAGATCGACAACCTGCGGCAGCTTGCCTCCCTGCTCGCCGACTCCGGGCCCGTGGAACGGGCGGGCAGGCTGCTCGCCGCCTCGCGCCCGCTCCCGGTGCTCGGCCTGCGGGCCTCCGCCGCCCAGGCACGCGGCTTCGCCTACTTCGCCGCGAAGGTGCATCCCGACGTACGACTGCTCGACGAGGGCGGTTCGTTGCTCGCCGACCGTATCGACACCGCCCGGCACGCCGGGGCGAGCGCGCTCCTGTGCTTCGCGCTGCCGCGTCATCCGCGCGAGCTCCTCGACGCGCTCGGCCACGCCCGTGCCACCGGACTGACGGTGGTGACGATCGCCGACGGCACGTTCGCCCCGGTGGCCGCGCACAGCGACCTGCTCCTCCCGGCCGCCGTGGGCACCGGCCTGGTCTTCGACACGGTGAGCGCTCCGATGCTGCTGGGCCAGGTTCTCCTGGAGGTGATGTGCGACGGTCTGCCGGACGCTCAGGCCCGCCTGGAGGAGTTCGACGCGCGGGCGGCGGCGCGAGGGCTGTTCGTCGACTGAACGGTCCACCTGTCGATGCGTCAGTCCCCTGACAGCCGAATGCCGTAGACGTATTGGCGGCCGCATCCTGCGGGCGGAAGGTGCTGGTCAGCGCCTTGTCGGCGGAGCGCGGGGGCCGAATGGCGGATCCATGATCGGTTGCGGGAAGGAGCGGTGGTTCCCACGGTGGCCCCAGGAACTGCAGCTCTCGAAAGGACTGTGCATGCGTGCCCTAGTTTCCCGCGGACTCCTCCTGTCACCCCTGGTCTGCGCCGCTCTGGTCTTCGGTCCGCTCGGCACCGCCGCTGCCGCTGTCGACGTATCCCGGACGGCTCCGGTCGGTGCCGCCGCGGCATGGTCCTCCGCCGACACGGACGCAGTACTGGAGCGGCTTGACGTACTGGACAGGGTGAACCACCACGACGACCTGCTCGACCCTCTGCTGGACGTGCTGTCCACCCTCACCTCGCGGCCGGCCGGCCCCCTCGACGCGGTCGAGGCGGCCGGTCTCGTGACGACGGTGGAGGCGGCGAACGCATCCCTCCAGCAGCGACTGAAGGAGCGGGTCGGCATCACCTCGAACACGACGGACCGGGCCGGGGTGGCCGCGGCCGACCCGGTCTCCGATCTGGTGGCCCAGCTCCAGGCGGCGATCGACAGCCTGGTCAAGGCGCTGACCTCGCTCGACCTGGGCGCGGTACTCGGCGCGGTCACGGGCCTGCTGGGGCCGGTGCTCGGCCTGGTCACCGGGCTCCTCGGCGGCGCGACGTCCGCGCTTCCGGCAGTGCCCGCGCCGGGCAGCCCGGCGACCGTCTCGTAACGGCGGCGGTGTGCGACGGCGGGGTGCGGAGGCCTTTCCTCCGCACCCCGCCGCTTCTCGTCCGACTCCGTGAACCCGGCGAACTCCCGCCGGGTTCACGTTCCGATCCCCTGGCACAGCCGAAAGTTAATGGGTCATTAGGAGATGTGAGGTGTGAAGGCACAGCACTGATGGCGATCCTCTTGTCATGAACCTGCGGCTCGACGGACGGGTCGCAGCCTCATGGAGGTGTGGGATGCACCGCAGACTCGCCGCTGGCCTTGCTGCCTCAACTCTGGCCCTGATCACCGTCGTCGGCACCGCCACAGCGGCCGACGCAGCTCCCGCCGACAAGCCCCAGGTCCTCTCGAACTGGACCCAGACCACCGCGTCGAGCTACAACACCTGGAACGCCGCCCGCGCGAACCAGGCCGCGTGGTCCGCGTACGCGTTCGACTGGTCCACGGACTACTGCTCCTCCTCGCCGGACAACCCGTTCGGCTTCCCCTTCTCCACGTCCTGCGCCCGACACGACTTCGGCTACCGCAACTACAAGGCCGCGGGCACCTTCGACGCCAACAAGTCGCGCCTCGACAGCGCCTTCTACGAGGACCTCAAGCGCGTCTGCCTCAACTACAGCGGTGCGACGAAGACGTCCTGCGACGGTACGGCGTGGACCTACTACCAAGCGGTGAAGCTGTTCGGCTGAGCCGGTCTGCCGGGCTGCCGGTCGGCTGGTCGGCCAACGAGTTCGGGACGCCGCACGCGCGGCGTCCCGAACTCGTTGAAGCCCCGCTCAGCCGGCCACCGGCTCACCAGGCGTGTCCTGGAAGGCCGTTCGGGATGGCCGGCGGGTGACGCCGGACAGGTCGTGGGCGGTGACACTGTTGCGGTCGGCGACCGAGCGTCCCAGCGCATGGTGCGGCCACAGCCCCGCCGCCACCCGGCGGCTGCGCTCGCCCCACTCGCGGGCCGCCGCGCTGCTGGACTTGTAGTGGTTGAGGGCGAATCCGCCGGAGTGGATCCGCAGCAGACAGAAACCGCCGGGATAGTCCTTGACGGCGCTGACCTCCTGCAACGTGACATGCGGAGCCTGCGGCAGGACGGTCCGCTTGTTGCGGTGGGTGTGACCCGCGTGGTGGAGGAAGACACCGGGGGCATCGGCGTAGGCGTCGAGGACGGCCCGGGCCTGACGCCGGCCGAGCTGCTGCCCCCTGGTCACGGGAAAGACGGAGTCCCGTACGGTCAGCGGGTGGTGGCCGAACACCACCGTGGGCCGGTCCGAGTCCTCCTTCAACCGGGCCCGGAACCAGGACAGTTGCTCCGCACCGAGCCCGCCCGCGTCGGCGCCGTTGCCCTCCTTCACGTACGTGTCGAGCCCCACGATCCGCAGCCCGCCGAGGTCGTGGGTGAAGTACGAGGGCGCCCCGCCGCCGAGGAACCCGGTCCGGAAGGCGTCCGAGTCCTCGTGCCCTGGCCGGGGACGGTCGTGGTTCCCCCGTACGACGAAGTAGTCCCGCCCGTGGGCGCCGAACCCGTCCAGGATCCGCTTGGCCTCGGCCAGGTCCCGCGGCGCACCCCCCGCCGAGATGTCCCCGGCGGCCAGCAGCACATCCGCCCCGCGCCGCCGGGCCTCCTCCACCACCGCCCGGCTCATGATCTCCGGGTACGGCGCGAGCCCCGCCTCCTGCGACACCCCGCGCATCATGGGTACGCCCCCGACCAGGCCGGCGGTGGTCTCCCCGACGTGCAGGTCGTTGCAGAGGGCGATCGTCAGCAGGTGCCGGCCGGGCGGGGGCTGCGGGGTGGTGAAGGAGTACGGGCCTCCGCGCGTCCCCAGTCCGTAGCGGTTGGTGCCGACGGCGTTGCCGCGGATGAGGTGCAGCGAGGTGGGGGTGGCGGCCACGCCCCGCGAGCGCGCCTGGTAGTAGTACGTCTGCCCCGGCTCCAGACCCGTGAGCTCCACATGGTGGTGAGCGGTGGGCCGGGCCTCCGACGCGGTGCGGTTCAGCCGGGTGGGGTGAGTGCCGTAGACGACCTCGCCCTCCGTGACCGCGGGGAGCATGTGCCCCGTCCCGTCGTCGGTGCCGGGTATTCCGGTGTGCCAGGTGATGATGGCGCTGTCCTCGGTCAGGGTGACCAGTTCCAGGTGGACGGCGGCAAGGATGTCGGGGGGATGGAGGCGGTGCTGGTGCGCCGGGCCGTGGAGGGTGGCCCGCAGCAGCGAGGGGGCGAGCAGGACGCCGGAGCGCAGCATTTCGTACGGAGCGGGGAGGGCGGCCAGGGCGGACAGGGACGCGAGGGGAGCGGAGAGGCAACAGCGCATGCCCCCTGCGTGCCCCCGCGCAGTGAACGTCGGCAGTGTTGCCGACGGCGGCACCAGGTATGGCACGCGACATCTCCGTCCGGGCGCGGCTCGACGTGGGTGGAACCGGCCGGTCGAGTGACCGGCGGTCAGCTCGTCGACAACGTTTTGCTGAACGGAGTGACGGGGCGCTCCACGCGCTCGCCATCCACCGTAATGTCCACCGCCTCGTTGTAGAAAGCGATGAGCCCTGTGATGGTGGCCACCGGGGGCAGCGGTTCCTGGTAGCTCCAGACGAGGTTCGCGGGCACGTCGGCGTCGCCCTGCCACGACCAGTACTCGGCCGTGCCCTTGTAGGGGCACCCGGTGCTGTGGTCGGTCGGGACGAGGAGATCGAGGCGTACATCCTCACGCGGGATGTAGTAGCGCGTCGGCAGGCCGGTCTCGAAGAGCAGCACCGGGCGTCGGGTGTCCGCGACGACCGTGCCGTCGATCTCGACCTGGACATGCCGGCTGCTCGGCAGGGCGTCCACCCGCTTGTGCGGGTCCCGGGGATGGATGAAGATCTCTTCCTCTTCCTCGTACCAGTGGTCGAGTCCGCGGCCACTGCGCCCGAACCACTCGAAGGCGATATGCCCGGCCAGGTCGTCGGCGGGGAAGGTCCAGGCCGCGTTCTCCACCAGCTCGCCGCCGGCTTCGAGGTCGTAGAAGATCCGCGACCCCGTGTGCGTGCCCGTCGGTGGGTTCTTGGCCGGGCGGAGCAGGTCCTCGCGGACTTCCTCGCGGGGGAAGGCGTACGTCGGGACGGGCAGCGCGGGCTCCCACACGAGGACGGGGTGGCGGCTGTCGACGACGGTGACGTCGCCCTTGCGGCCGCGTACCCAGCGTTCGCTGGGCTCCCACAGGAGGCCCTCCGGCGTGGTCCGTACCGATCGCGCGGTCGGGAATGCACTCATCGTCCGGTCTCCTTCGGTTGCTTGGGACCCTCGGGCGCCCGGCGGGACAGCCCGACACCTCCGACAGCAGTGTCCCGACCTACGCCTTCCAGTGCGAGCCGGTCACCAAGCCATGGCCGGCGGGTACGGCGGTCGGACGCAAGTCTCCGAAGGCGGATCGCGGCGGGCGGACCACCGGCCACCGACGGCCGGTCACGGCGGTCGGACAAAGCCACCGACAGCCGGTCGCGGCGGTCAGACGGCCACGACCCCGACCCCCGCCTCCTCGAACCCGCGCACCGCCTCCTCGCTCACCGCCGTGTCCGTCACCAGCGTGTCCACCGACTCGGCCGCGCAGATCCTGGCGAAGGCCCGCCGGCCGAGCTTGCTGGAGTCGGCGGCGACGATCACGCGCTCGGCGCGCTCGCAGAGCAGCCGGTTGATCGCGGCCTCCGCCTCGTCATGAGCGGCCGCGCCGTGCGTGACGTCGAAGGCGACCACGCCGAGCACGGCAACGTCGAGGGTGATCTGGCTGAGCACACCGTCCGCGAGAGGGCCGATCAGCTCGTACGACTGAGGGCGCGCGACCCCGCCGGTCACCACGATCTTGAACTGGGGGCGCACGGCAAGCTCGTTGGCGATGTTGAGCGCGTTCGTGACCACCGTCAGCGCGGGTGAACCGGACGCGAGATCGGGGCGCACAGCGAGCGCGCGCGCCACCTCGGTGGTGGTCGTGCCGCCGGTCAGACCCACCGCCTCGCCGGGCGCGACGAGGGCGGCCACCGCTTTCGCGATGCGCTGTTTCTCGGAGGCGTGCCGGGCGGTCTTGTAGCGCAACGGCAGTTCGTACGAGACGCCGTGCACGACCGCGCCACCGCGGGTGCGGATGAGCATCTGCTGCTCGGCGAGCTGGTCGAAGTCGCGCCGGATCGTCGCAGCCGACACCGCCAGCTCGGACGCGGCCTCCTCGACATCCAGCCGGCCCCGCTCCACGAGCAGGTCCAGCAGTGTCTTCCAGCGGGCGTCGCGCGACATCCGCACACTCCGTTCCTCGATCTTCCGCGACCCTAGCGCACCCTTCCCGCATCAGAATGCTTGTTCATGCTCGAAAGGTGGCTATATCTTGCATGAACAAGCATTACCGGGAGGCGTTGCATGACCCATGTCGAGAACGAGCTCAAGAGCCAGCCCGAGTGCTGGATCCGCGCCGCCGAGCAGGCTCCGGCGCACGCTGCCGTGCTGCCCGCGGCGGGGGAGCGGGTCGCCGTCGTGGGGTGCGGTACCTCGTACTTCATGGCGCAGGCCGTCGCCGCGCTGCGCGAACGCTCGGGCCAGGGCGAGACCGACGCCTTCGCCGCGTCGGAGTTCCCGGGCGCCCGCTCGTACGACCGGGTGGTCGCCCTCACCCGCTCCGGCACCACCACCGAGGTGCTCGAACTCCTGGAGCGCCTGAAGGGGTGTACGCGCACGACAGCGATCACCGCCGACCCGCACACGCCTGTCGTGGACTCCGCGGACGAGGTCGTGGTGCTCGGTTTCGCGGACGAACAGTCCGTCGTGCAGACCCGGTTCGCGACCACCGTGCTCACCCTGCTCCGTGCCCACCTCGGTCTCCATGCTGACGCCGTCGTAGCCGATGCCCGCACCGCCCTCAGGGAGCCGCTGCCCGAAGGGGCCGTCGGCTGCGGGCAGTTCACCTTCCTCGGGCGCGGCTGGACCGTCGGGCTCGCCAACGAGGCCGGGCTCAAGATGCGCGAGGCCGCACTGGCCTGGACCGAGGCCTACCCGGCGATGGAGTACCGGCACGGCCCCATCAGCGTCACCACCCGGGGGACCGCCACCTGGATGCTCGGCGAGGCGCCCGAAGGCCTGGCCGAACAGGTGCGGGCCACCGGCGGTCTGTGGGTGGCGGGCGAGCTCGACCCGCTCGCCGAACTCGTCCGCGTCCAGCGGCTGGCGGTCGCGGTCGCGGCATCCCGCGGGTTGAACCCGGACCGGCCGCGCCACCTCACCCGCTCGGTGATCCTCGGCCGGGCTTCCGGCTGAGTCGGCTCAACCACCCCTCGGCCAACCATCCCCCCGGCTCAACCACCCCTCGGCTCAACCACCCACGGAAAAGGAGGAGTTGTGCCACTCGCAGCAACCGGTGAACTGGTCCTCGCGGCCGCCGGGTCGCGGACCGCGGTCGCCGCGTTCAACGTCATCACCCTGGAACATGTCGAGGCCGTCATCGCGGGCGCCGAGTCCGTGGACGCACCGGTCGTCCTCCAAGTCAGCGAGAACGCCGTCAAGTTCCGCTGCGGACGGCTCCTCCCGCTGGCCCGCGCCGCGACCGCCGCGGCCGAACGCGCCGGTGTCCCCGTCGCGTTGCACCTCGACCACGTCCAGAGCGACGCCCTGCTGCGACAGGCGGCCTCCGCCGGGTTCAGCTCCGTGATGTACGACGCCGCCCGGCTGCCGTACGAGGAGAACCTCGCCGCCACCAGGGCCGCCGCCGACTGGGCACACGCCCAAGGCCTCTGGATCGAGGCCGAGTTGGGTCAGGTCGGCGGCAAGAACGGGGCGCTGCCCCTCGACGCCCACGCGCCCGGCGCCCGTACCGATCCCGCCGAGGCCCGCGCCTTCGTCGCCGAGTCAGGTGTGGACGGCCTGGCCGTCGCCATCGGCAGCTCGCACGCGATGACCACCCGCACCGCGACCCTCGACCACGACCTGCTCAAGCGGCTGACGGCGGTGCTGGACATACCGCTCGTCCTGCACGGCTCCTCCGGTGTGCTGGACGAGCAGCTGGCGACGGCCGTCGTGGGCGGTATCGCCAAGGTCAACGTCGGAACGGCCCTGAACCTCGCGATGACCGGCGCCATACGGGAGTTCCTCGCCGCCCACCCCTCGGCCGTGGACTCGCGCGAGTACCTCGGCGTGGGGCGGGAGGCGATGACGGGGGCGGTGGAGCGGCTCATCGGGGTACTGCGCGGGTGACCTCGGGAAGTCGTGCTCCACCGCGGGAAGGATGCACAGCGAGGCCTGCGGCCTCCGCAACGCCGCTGGTGTTTTTTCACCGTGCGGGGGACGGTGATCCACCTCGTCGAACCGCCCGCCGTCGTCGACATCGGCGTCGGTGTGCACGGTGTCGCGAGCCCCACGGACCTCTTCCGGCTGCCCGAGCTGTGGCAGCTGCACCTCTACCAGTACGAGGCCGAACCGACCGTCGACGGCAGGGCCCACTCCATCCACCCCGGCCGCGTGAGCCTCGTACCGCCCGAAGCACCACGGTCCGCTACCGCTACCGGGGCCGCTCGGAACACCTCTACGCCCACCTGCGCATCACTCCGGCCGGCCCGTCGCGCACCGTCCCCGTCATGCAGGACGCGGGACCCGAACTCCCCATGGTCTCGGGCCTGTTGCTCCACGCGATGACAGCGATCGGTCCCCGGAACCCCCGAGCGCACCAGGGCCGAGATCTGGACCGCGCTGTGGCGCACAGCCCACCTGACCCCGGCCGCCACCACGAGCCCCGGCCCCCACCCCGCGGTGAGCACGGCGATCGCCCACATCGAGGCCCGGCTGGCCGGCCCGCTCACCATCCCGGGGATCGCCCGTGCCGCGGGGTCTCCCACAACCACCTCGCCCGGCTCTTCCGCTCCGAGACGGGCACCACCGTGGTCGCCTACATCCGCCGCAGACTGGAGCGCGCCCACCACCTGCTGCGCGCCTCGACGCTCTCCATCCCGGCGGTGGCCGCGTCCGTCGGGATCCCGGACCTTCAGGCCTTCAACAAGGCATGCCGCAGAGAACTCGGGGCATCGCCGCGCACCCTGCGGGGCGCTACTTCTTGACGGCCCGAAGGACCACGAACTTCGCGTCGCTGGCGATGAGTTCACTGTTGCCGAAGAGCCGGCGCAGTTTCAGGTGATACCCGAGGTGGCGGTTGCCGATCACCCACAGTTCGCCGCCCGGCCGCAGCGCGCGGCGCGCGTCCGTGAACATACGCCAGGCCGTGGCGTCCGTCGTCGCCTGGTGCGAGTGGAACGGCGGATTGTTGAGTACGAGATCTACGCTGCCGTCGGCGAAGTCCGTCAGCCCGTCTCCGACGCGGAACTCCGCCTTCGTACCCTCGACGTTCGCCGCGAACGTCTCCCGCGCGGAGGCCACCGCCTGGTACGACTCGTCCACGAACAGCACCTCGGCCTCCGGGTTGGCCAGCGCGGCCGCCGTACCCACGACTCCGTTGCCGCAGCCCAGATCCGCGATGCGCTCGGGCCCGCGGCTGCGCGGCATGTGCTGGAGGAGGAACCGGGTGCCGACGTCGAGCCGGTCGGCGCAGAAGACGCCCGCGTGGTTGATCACGGTCCGGCCGGAGACCGTACCGACACCGTCGGGGAGCTCGTAACTGTAGGGCCACGGGTTGGAGTTCCGGGCGATCCCGGGGAACGGCGTGCAGAAGATGAGCCGGGCCTTCTTCTCGGCCAGAGAGGTGCGGGTCGGGCCGAGGATCCGCTCGAAGAGGTGCAGCGTCGAGGTGTGGATCTCCTTGACCATCCCCGTGCCGACGACGACCGTCCCCTCGTGCACGCCGGGCGCCAGCCGGTGCAGCTGGTCCTCCAGGAGCCCGAGGCTCTTCGGCACCCGGACGACCAGCACGTCGATGCGGTCGGGAGGCGTGTCCTGTGTGGTGAGAAGAGGCACCGCGGACTCCTCGACACCGGCTCGCGCCAGGTTCGCCCGCGTCGCCTCGCGGGCGAGGAAGGAGTCGGTGATCTGCGTCGGGTGGTGCGCCGAGAGCGCCGTGGCGAGTGCGCCCCACCGGTCACCGACCACCACGACCGAGCCCGACAGCGGGGTCCCGCTCTCCGCCAGATGCCGCAGCAGATACGTGTCTGCTGCGTCCCAGGCGCGCAGCTGGTCGCGGGTGTCCTCGGGGAAACGGGCGAGTGCGTACTCGCCCCAGGGTGTAGCCATAGAGTCGGTCATCGTGGGTCAAGGCTAACGGAGCCGCAGCTCAGCGCGGTGGGCGAGGACAGGCCGATGTCGATGTTGTTCCCCCGGGACCGTACGGAGGTCGCTCCGGACGCGGTCCACATGCCCGACTGGCTGGATGCCGACCGTCAACGGCAGCTCCTTGAGGCCTGCCGTGCCTGGGCCCGCCCACCGTCCGGCCTGCGCACGGTCCGCACCCCGGGCGGCGGCACGATGACCGCCCGGCAGGTCTGCCTGGGCTGGCACTGGTATCCGTACGGATACGCCCGCACGGTCGTCGACGGCGACGACGGTCCCGTGAAGCCGTTCCCCCAGTGGCTGGACGACCTCGGCCGCCGCGCGGTCACGGACGCCCTCGGAGCCGAGGCCGCGACAGCCGCGTACGACATCGCACTGATCAACTTCTACGACGCCGACGCCCGCATGGGCATGCATCGCGACAGCGACGAGAAGTCGGACGCGCCGGTGGTGTCGCTGAGCCTGGGCGACACGTGCGTCTTCCGGTTCGGGAACACCGCGACGCGCACCCGGCCGTACACGGATGTCGAGTTGCGCAGCGGTGACCTGTTCGTGTTCGGCGGGAAGTCCCGGCTCGCGTACCACGGGGTGCCGCGTGTGTACGCGGACACGGCGCCGCCCGAGTTGGGGCTGACCGGACGGCTGAACATCACGCTTCGGGTGAGTGGCTTCTAGACGACCGGGCGGGCCTCCGCAGGAGCGGATCATGGGAGACTCGCCCTCATGAACGGCAAGGCGGGCCCCCGGGCGGCGGGGGAAGGGAACACGCGGGCGCGGCTGGACCGGGGGCGCGGGGCGCTCGGTCCCGCGCTGGAGCTCGTGCACACCGGACGCGCGCCGACGCGCGCCGTGCTCACCGCCGAGCTGGGCGTCACCCGGGCGACGGCGGGCGCGGTGGCCGCGGAGCTGGAGGCACTGGGACTGATCAGGGTCGACGCGCGGCCCGGAGCGGCGGCGGGTTCGCAGGGC
This sequence comes from Streptomyces sp. NPDC127595, assembly GCF_042671685.1. Lineage (NCBI taxonomy): Bacteria > Bacillati > Actinomycetota > Actinomycetes > Kitasatosporales > Streptomycetaceae > Streptomyces > Streptomyces sp. NPDC127595. The sequence continues at coordinate 424,429 of NZ_JBHXWK010000002.1, forward strand.
CGGCCCTCGCACCGCCTGGAGGTCGCCGAGGACGGTCCCGTCGCGCTCGCCGCGCAGGTGCACGCCGACGGGTTCCGCGCCGCTCTGGTCGGTCTCGGCGGGCGTCTCGTCGCCACCGCGCCCGGCGTCGAGACGGTCGAAGCCGATCCTGCGAAGGTGCTCGGCTCCGTCGTCGAAGCCGGCGCCGAGCTGCTCCGCGAGACGGGGCTGCGCTGTGTGGGCGCCGGACTCGCCGTGCCGTCCGCCGTCGCCGAACCGGAGGGGCTCGCCCTCAACCCGCTGCATCTGGCCTGGCCCGCGGGCTCCCCGGTGCGCCAGATCTTCGCCGAGAAGGTGCGCGCGGCCGGAATCCAGGGACCCGCGTTCGCCGCCAACGACGTGAACCTCGCCGCCCTCGCCGAACACCGGCACGGCGCGGGCCGCGGCGCCCGCGACCTGCTCTGCGTGGCCACCGGGCACCGGGGCGTCGGCGGCGCGCTGGTCCTCGACGGCCGCCTCCATACGGGCAGTTCGGGGCTCGCCCTCGAAGTCGGCCACCTCACCGTCAACCCCGAGGGCCGCCCCTGCTACTGCGGCAGCCGCGGCTGTCTCGACGTCGAGGCGGACCCGCTGGCCTTCCTCACCGCGGCCGGCCTCGACCCCGGCCCCGAGGTGTCGCTGCTCCAGCAGGCCAACGAGCTGATCCGCCACCAGTACGCCGACCCAGCCATCCGCCAGGCCACCGAGGCCCTGATCGACCGCCTGGGCCTCGGCCTCGCGGGCCTGGTCAACATCCTCAACCCGGACCGCATCATCCTCGGCGGCCTGCACCGCGCCCTCCTCGACGCCGACCCCGACCGCCTACGCGCCGTCGTCGCCGCCCGAAGCCTCTGGGGCCAGAGCGGCGGCGTACCCATCCTGGCCTGCACCCTGGACCACAACAGCCTTGTCGGAGCTGCCGAGTTGGCGTGGCAGCCGGTGCTGGACGATCCGCTGGGCGCGTTGGCCGAGGCCGGGGACTAGGCGGGTTCCACCGCGCACTCGGGCACACGGGCCTGTTCGGTACGGCGGACGAGGACCGGCAGGACCGTCATGATCCCCAGCAGGGCCATGCACGCGCCGAGCCACAAGGGCGCACGCAGCCCGAAAGCGCCGATCAGCGGCCCTCCCAGCGAGGTCGCGATGATGATGCCGAGCGTGATGAACGATGAGTGGACCGTGTTGACCAGGGGACGCGCATTGCCCTCGCGCTGCACGCGGGTCACCATCGCCGGATTCATGGTGACGCCGACCAGGCCGATCCCCATCATGAACACCACCGCGGGGACGGGCAGTTGGGCAAGCAGGGCGAAGCCGGTCAGGAAGCCCGCGTTGAGCCCCAGGCCGATGAGCAGCACGCCGAGGGTGTGGCGGTCGGCGAGCCGGGGGCTGCTCAGGAAGAGGTGGTCGTGCGCGTCGCACACCCCCAAGTCCTCAGGGGGCGTGTCCCCGAGGACGGTACGGACCATGCTCACCACTGACGGCCACGCGGGAGCCGGTCGCGCTCGGGCGTGTTGACGTACAGCACCTGGAACACCTCACCCGGCGCCTTCGGCGCGTCGTGGTCCCAGAGGGAGAAGTGCACGAGCTCCCAGTGACGGGGATCGACGACGGCGGCCGCGCACACGGCACCGTCCAGTCCTGCCAGCCGCTCAGCCTCCCGCACCGCCTCCGCCATCACCTCGGAGAGCCGCACCCCCTCGGGCACGCTCTGCCGCCGCCGCACGGCGACCGCGGCCGGCGAACCCGCGGCGACCCCCTCCTCGTACGACAGACCGGTCCAGTGCCGCACCTCCGGCCGCCCGAAGTCGTCGGCCAACCCCTGGAAACCAGGCCCCCAGAGGAAGGAGTTCATGCCCTCCGGGGCGTTCCACAGATAGAACGGCCCGTACTGGTTGACCGGCGACCCGTCGACCCCGCGCTCACGCATGAGGTACGCCTTCAGACCGAGGCCGGGGAAGTCGTCGAGCAGCGGCCCCTTGCCCGTCGCCCGGGTGCGGATGATGTCCATGTCGTAATCGGCGGGCAGCGTGACCTCGTACTGCATGGCGTGCATCGGTTGCCTCCTGAGGGGCTCAGCGGGGAATCGAGTGGGTGGCGCCGACCGGCCTGAGCAGGGAGAGCAGGCCGCGGACTCCCGTGTCGAAGGCGGCGGGTGAACCGGAGGCGCGCGCCAGCACATACCCGCCCTGCACGGTCGCCACGATCGTGGCGGCGACCTCCTCCGCGTCGAGTGAGGCGGCGAACTCGCCCTGCTCCTTGCCCTCTTCGACGATTCCGGCCAGCCGCTCACGCAGCCAGTCGATCGTCTCGTCGACCGGCGCCCGCAGCTCGTCGCTCGCGACCACTTCGGGGTCCATCGTCAGTCGCCCTACAGGACAGCCGCGCAGGACGTCGCGCTCGCGGCGCAGGTACGCCGCGATGCGTTCGTACGGGGATCCGGGCGTGCTCAGTACTCCCTCGGCGGTAGCGCGCAGCTCCTCGGCGGTGCGGCGGATCGCGGCGAGGGCCAGATCGGGCTTGCCCCTGAAGTGGTGGTACATGCTGCCCTGCCCCGCGCCCGCGCGCTCCAGGATCGCCTTGGGGCTGGTTCCCACGTAACCGCGCTCCCACAACAGCTCGCGCGTGGACTCGATCAGCCGCTCCGGAGTGCTCATGAACGCACTGTACATACCAGTAGGTACAGAAGTCGAGGGGCCGGGGAAGCAGCCGAGGGGAGCGTTCGTACTCCCGCGGAGGTACGCACACAGCCGCTGGCCGTACGACGACTCGGACCCCCGTCCGGGGCGAGTCTCAAGGCATCGGAACAGATTCCACAGACATCCCGAACGAGGAGATGACTTGAGATGCAGACCCTGGCGAACTGGGACGGCGGCCCCGGCCCGTGGATCCTCTTCTTCCCGCTTATCTGGGCGGCCGTCGTGATCGGCGTCGTGACCGTCCTGCGCCGCACCGTCTGGCGTGGCCGGCGCGGCCCGTGGCGCGCGATGGCGGACCCCCGCCCGACGGGTGACGCGCCGATCGCGGTGCTCGGCCGCCGCTTCGCCTCCGGCGAGATCGACGAGGACGAGTACTGGCGACGGCTCTCCGTCCTGGACGAGCAGTTCGGGCCCACGGGCAAGGGCGGTGCGGCATGACCACCCTGACGGTCACTCAGGCGGCGGCCCGTGTCTCCGACGCCGTCAAGGTGTACGGCAGCGGGGACACCGCCGTGCGGGCCCTGGACGGGGTGAGCGTCGGCTTTCCGGCCGGGCGCTTCACCGCGATCATGGGGCCCTCGGGGTCCGGCAAGTCCACCCTGATGCACTGCGCGGCGGGCCTGGACACCCTCACCTCCGGTGCGGCCTTCATCGGCGACACCGAGCTGAGCACGCTCGACGACCGCCGCCTCACCCTGCTGCGCCGCGACCGTGTCGGCTTCGTCTTCCAGGCGTTCAACCTGGTCCCGACGCTGACCGTCGCGGAGAACATCACCCTGCCGCTGGACCTCTCGGGGGCGAAGGGCTCACGGGAGTGGATCGACGCGCTCGTCGACGTCGTCGGCCTGCGCGACCGACTTCACCACCGTCCCAGCGAACTCTCCGGCGGACAGCAGCAACGCGTCGCCGTGGCACGGGCGTTCGCCGGACAGCCCGACGTGGTCTTCGCCGACGAACCGACCGGAAACCTCGACTCGCGCTCCGGCGAGGAGGTGCTCGGCCTTCTCGGCCGGGCGGTGCGCCAGATGGACCGTACGGTCGTCATGGTCACCCACGACCCGGTCGCCGCCGCACACGCCGACGAGGTCGTCTTCCTCGCCGACGGCCGCCTCGTGGACCGGATGGAATCCCCGACGGCGGACAAGGTCCTGGACCGGCTGAAGGCCTTCGACGGCAAGGGGTCACCGTCATGAACGCCTCCCTGCGCATTAGCGTCTCCTCCCTGCGCGCCCACAAGCGACGCTTCGCCGGTACGTTCCTCGCGGTGGTCCTCGGTGTCGCCTTCCTGGCCGGAACACTCGTCATGGGCGACACCCTGCGCGCCAGCTTCGACACGATGTTCGGCAACGCGAGCAGCGGCACCGACGCCGTCGTCCGCAGCGCCGACACCATCACCACGCCCGGTGAGAGCGAAGGAGTGCGGCAGCCCGTCGACACCGACCTGGTATCGACGATCGGGCAGACCCCGGGTGTGGCGGCCGCCGTGCCCGACATCCAGGGCGCCGGCCAGCTCGTCGGCGCCGACGGCAAGCCCATCGGCGGCCAGGGCCCGCCCACCCTCGCGGGCAACTGGATCGACGACCCGGAACTCAACGCCTACCAACTCGCCGAAGGGCGGGCCCCGTCGAGGTCCGGCGAGGTCGTCGTCAACCGGGGCGCCGCCGACAAGGGCGACCTGAAGATCGGCGACACCACCACGCTGCGCACGCCCGACCCCGTCGAGGTGACGATCGTGGGCCTCGCGACCTTCGGCGGCGAGGACGGCATGGCCCAGGTGACCTTCACCGGTATGACCCGGGCCGACGCCGAGAAGTACCTCACCGCCAAGCCCGGCGAGGCCGCGAGCATCCGCGTGCGGGCCGGCCCCGGCATCAGCCAGGAGGAACTCGTCTCCGCTCTGACGCCTGTACTGCCGAAGGGAGTTGAGGCGATCACCGGCCAGGAGTCGGCCCAGGAGAACACCGACATGATCTCCAGCCAGTTCCTGAGCATCTTCACCACCTTCCTCCTGGTGTTCTCCGGCATCGCACTCCTCGTCGCGACCTTCTCCATCCACAACACCTTCGCGATCGTCGTCGCCCAACGCACCCGCGAGAACGCCCTGTTGCGTGCACTCGGCGCCTCACGCCGCCAGGTGACCGTCTCGACGCTCATCGAGGCGAGCGTGGTCGCCGTGACCGCGTCGGCCGTGGGTCTCGTCGCCGGTATCGGCATCGCGGCCGGACTGCAAGCACTGTTCCCGGCCATCGGATTCCCGTTCCCCGAGGGCGACTTGGTGATCAGCGGACTGTCCATGGCGCTGCCGCTCGCGGTCGGCGTCATCGTCTGCCTCGGCTCCGCGCTGCTGCCCGCCGTACGCGCCGGCCGCACCGCACCCCTGGCCGCACTGCGCGAGACAGCCGTCGACCAGTCCGGGGCCTCCAGCACCCGCGCCGTGGTCGGCGGCGGCCTGGCCGCGCTCGCGATCGGCATCACGCTGTTCGGCGTACTGGCGAGTCCGTCCCTGTGGCTCGCGGGCCTGGGCGCCATCCTGGCCCTCGCCGCCTTCGTGGTCCTCGGTCCCGTCGCGTCCTCGACAGCCGTACGCGTCCTCGGCATGCCCCTCGACAGGCTGCGCGGTGTCACCGGCGGACTGGCCCGGCGCAACGCCCTGCGCAGCCCGAAGCGGACCGCCGCCACCGCGAGCGCCCTGATGATCGGCGTCGCCGTCGTCTCCCTGTGCACGGTCTTCGGCGCCTCGCTCAAGGCCACCATGGACCAGACGGTCTCCCGGTCCTTCGCGGGTGATGTCGCCGTCAGCACCCCGTCGTTCGGCGCGGGCGGCAGCGGTCTCAGCCCGAAGCTGGCACCCGCGATCGCCGAGCAGCCCACGGTCGAGAACGCCGTCGGCCTGGGCCGCGGGGTCGCCGAAGTCAACGGCAAGGGACGGGCGTTGACCGTCACCGACCCGGTCACCCTCGGCAAGGTCTTCGACCTCGGCGAGGTACGCGGCTCGCTCGACGACCTCGGCACCGACGGCATCGCCATCACCGGGAACGAGGCCGACAAGCAGCACCTCAGGGTCGGCGACACCGCCCAACTCGCCTTCACCGACGGCAAGAAGGAGACATTCACGGTCCGCGCGGTCTACGGACAGTCGGAACTCGCGGGCGACTACGTCATCACCCGCGCCGCCTGGAACCCGCACCGCACCCAGGACGCCGACACACTCGTCGCCGTCTCCTTCAAGGACGGCGTGAGCACGGCCGACGGCAAGGCCGCCGTCCAGAAGGTCGCGGAGCAGTACGGCAACCCCGAGGTGCAGACCCGCGAGGAGTACGCGCAGTCCTCGGCCGGCGGCATCGACATGATGCTGACCCTGGTCTACGCCCTGCTCGCCCTCGCGGTGCTCATCGCCCTGCTCGGCATCGCCAACACGCTGACACTCGCGATCCACGAGCGCACCCGCGAACTCGGCCTGCTGCGGGCCGTCGGCCAGACCCGGGCGCAGTTGCGCGCCATGGTCCGCTGGGAGTCCGTCCTGGTCGCCGCCTTCGGTACGGCGGGCGGACTCGCCCTCGGCGGCTTCCTCGGCTGGGTGCTCGTCAAGGCCTCGGACGGTGCGAGCGACAGCGACTTCGCTTTCGCCCTGCCGCCTGTGCAGCTCGTGGTGGTCACCCTGGTCGGCCTCACCGCCGGAGCCCTCGCGGGCCTGCGTCCGGCACGTCGGGCGGCACACCTGGACGTGTTGCGTGCCATCGCCACCGAATGACGTACGAGGAGGGTGTCACCGCCCGGTCAGCCGGCAACGGCGGACCGGGCGGGAGCGTGTTCGGGCCTGAGGCCGTCGACCGGTTGCAGACGCGGGGCCTCGCATGCCGTGTCGTACGGAGGAAGGACGGGCACCGCCACGACGGGCGCCGGCGCCGGGAGTGTGAACCACACGACCTTGCCCGACTCGCCGTCAGGACGCACGCCCCAGCTCTCGCTGACCGCGGCGACCATCGCAAGACCGCGCCCGCAGGTGGCGGCGGGGTCCGCGTCCCGAACCTCGGGAAGGCGGGGGTCGTGGTCGTGCACCGAGACCGTGAGCCGGTCGAGCAGCAGCTCGATCTCCACGGTGCACAGCTTGTCGGGCTGGGCATGCCGGTGGACGTTGGTCAGCAGCTCGGTCACACCGAGCGCGGCCGGGTCTATCAAGGGGTCCAGATGCCAGTAGCGCAACTGCGCAGATACGATTCTGCGGACCTGGCCGATCCGCGACGGCAGGGCTTGGAGCTCCACCGTGCAATGCCTGCTTGGCTGGCTGATCACGGCTGCGACTCCCCGAATTGAGGTCCGGAAGAAGACGGAGATCGGGCCGGCAGAGTGGCTGAGTGGAACGGCCGCCTGCTGACGTGGCCGGCGGGCTGGTTCGCAGCGTTATCGCCGGTAAACCCAGAGTAGTGATGTGAGAACAGAGTGACTCAAGGGGTGCGGTCCTGCAACTCGCGGGCGCTTCTGCCCCCGCAGCCCCTGTCGCCGTGGCTTCAGTGCTTGCGCCCCGCGGCCTTGCGTACGGCCTCTATGAAACGACGGGCCGAGGGCGGGCCCGGCTTGCCCGGAGCGGGGTCGTGCTCGCCGAGGGTGAGCGAGTACCGGGTGCCGTTGACGTCCGCCAACGCCCGGTCCTCCGGCGCGAACCACGGCTTGGAGGCGCGCACCGCCTGCACGGGCGCGCTGTCGATCTCGCTCCCGTAACTGGTGAGCAACTCCAGCCTGCCATCGCTGATCCGGACCTGTCCGGCCCGGGTGAGCGAACGCAGCCTCTTCCCGATCCGCACGCCCGTGGCCGTGAACTCCGGCTCCGCCATGATGCCCCGCCCCCTTGTGCGCTTCGGCCGTGCTCTGTCGTGATCCAGTGTGCACCCCACCGAGAGGGCCCGGCTCATTCTCGATGAGCGTCGCGCTGCCGACCCTGGTCCCGCGGTGCAGTCTGCCCGCACCCGGCGGCGAGCACCAGTGCGCATGGCGAGGTCATGACGGGAACGGGAGCACTTGTCCGGATGCGCCCCCGCCGTCCCGCACACCCGTGCTCCAGGGGTGCCTTTGGGGTGCCCAAAGGCATGTTTATGCAGGTGAGAAGCGTGCGGAAGGTGCCTATGATCGAAGGTGTCCGACCTCGTGACCCGGCGTCGGCGCGATCCGAAGGAGCCCGCCGTGACCACCCCTCAGCAGACCCGGACCGGCGAAACCCTCGACGTCGACCGAAGCGACCCGGGGTACCGGGCCTGGCTCAAAGAAGCCGTGCGCAAGGTGCAGGCCGACGGCAACCGCTCGGCCGACACACATCTGCTGCGCTTCCCGCTCCCCGAGCAGTGGGGCATCGACCTGTATCTGAAGGACGAGTCGACGCACCCCACTGGCAGCCTCAAACACCGGCTCGCCCGCTCTTTGTTCCTCTACGGGCTGTGCAATGGCTGGATCCGGCCGGGCCGTCCGGTCATCGAGGCGTCCAGCGGCTCGACGGCCGTCTCCGAGGCCTACTTCGCGGGACTCATCGGCGTGCCCTTCATCGCGGTCATGCCCCGCAAGACGAGCGCCGAGAAGTGCCGCCTCATCGAGTTCCACGGCGGCCGGTGTCACTTCGTGGACGACTCCCGCAAGATGTACGAGGAGTCGGCCGCCCTCGCGGCAGAGACCGGCGGCCACTACATGGACCAGTTCACCTACGCGGAACGGGCGACGGACTGGCGCGGCAACAACAACATCGCCGAATCCATCTTCCGCCAGCTGGAGTTGGAGCGGTTCCCGGAGCCCGCGTGGATCGTCGCCACAGCCGGCACCGGCGGCACCTCGGCGACCCTCGCGCGCTACGTCCACTACATGCAGCACGACACCCGTATCTGTGTCGCCGATCCGGAGAACTCGTGCTTCTTCGAGGGCTGGACCACCGGCGATCCGGACGTCACCTGCGACTGCGGTTCGCGCATCGAGGGCATCGGCAGACCCCGTATGGAGCCGAGCTTCGTGCCCGGCGCCATCGACCGGATGATGAAGGTGCCGGACGGGGCCAGCGTGGCCGCTGTAAGAGCGCTGGAACAGGCCATCGGCCGCAAGGCGGGCGGCTCGACCGGAACCGGCCTGTGGGGCGCGCTGAAGATAGTCGCCGAGATGGTCGCGGAGGGACGCACGGGGAGCGTGGTGACGCTGCTGTGCGACCCCGGGGACAGATATCTCGACAAGTACTACTCGGACGCGTGGCTGGCCGAACAGGGGCTGGACATCGCGCCGTACACCAGGGCGATCGCGTCGCTGCTGGAGACGGGTGTCTGGCAGAACTGACGTAGGGGAGACGCCGCTGGGAGGGTCACCGGCCGGCCGGACGGCGGTGACACGGTCACGTGCCGGCCGGGCGTTGGTCGAGGCGGCCTTGGGACGGTCGCGCGTAGGTCAGACGTTCGTCGACGCCAGCCGCCGGTCCAGCGCCGTCACCGTGTCGCGGAACGTTCGTGCCAGGGCCGCCCGGCTCAGCCTGAGCGCCAGCCGGAAAGGCGCTGTGCCGTCCGTGGCGAAGGTCCACTGGACCCGTGTGCCCGTCCCTTCGGGGGTGAGCCGCCACTCCTCGACCAGGGCGCGGGCCCCGGGTGCGTTAGTGACGTCCACTCGGTACGTGTACACCTCGGGAGCCGTCGCCACGAGCACCGTCTCCTGGAAGCGAATGCCGCCCCGGAGCCGGATCTCACGCCCGGCGCCGTCCTCCGCCGACCGGGCGAGGGTCACCGCCGAGAACCACTCCGCCCAGCCGGGAACATCCTCGGCGAGCGCGCGGAAGACCGCCTCCGGGGACGCGGTCACCACCCTGGCGAACACCAGACGCACCGGAGCGCTCTCGATGAACTCGGGTCCTACCGGGCGCAGTTGATGTGCCATGTACGAACCCCCTGGGGGGACGCGGTTCCGGGCGGAAACGGGCAGTGACGGAGCGCGCCCGCACCGCGTGGGGGCGAGGGCAACCGTCACCATAGCTGGCGGACCGTCAGGTGTCTGTATCGTCTCCGGGCTCACCGGCCACCACCAGGCGCCTGAGGTGCTCCGAGATCTCCTCGCGGGCCTCGGCCGGCAGACCCGCGTCGGTGACAAGCGTGTCGACCTGCTCGAGCGCGGCGAACGAACTCAGGCCCACCGTGCCCCACTTGGTGTGGTCGGCGACCACGACGACCCGCCGCGCGGACTGCACCAGCCGCCGGTTGGTCTCGGCTTCCGCCAGGTTCGGCGTCGACAGGCCCGCCTCGACCGATATCCCGTGCACACCCAGGAACAGCACGTCGAAGTGGAGCGCCCCGATGGCCTGATCGGCCACGGGCCCGACCAGCGAGTCGGACGGCGTGCGCACCCCGCCCGTCAGGACGACCGTGGCGGCACCCTGCCGCTGCCCGGAGACGCGCTGCGCCGAATGGAACACATCAGCAACCCGCACCGAGTTGGTGACCACGGTCAGGTCGGGGACGTCCAGGAGATGCTGGGCCAGCGCGTACGTCGTCGTACCGCCAGAGAGCGCGATCGCCGTGCCCGGTGCGACCAACTCGGCGGCGGCGCGCGCGATGTCCTCCTTGGCGGTGAGCTCCAGGCCCGACTTGGCCTCGAAACCCGGTTCGTGTGTGCTCGCCTCGACCAGCGGCACCGCGCCGCCGTGCACCTTCTCCACCACGCCCTGGCGGGCGAGGGCGTCGAGGTCGCGGCGGACCGTCATGTCGGAGACGCCGAGCTTGCGGGTCAGTTCGTTCACGCGGACGCCACCGCGGCGTCGTACTTCGTCGAGGATCAGGGCGCGACGCTGCTCCGCGAGGAGGTTCTGATTCTCACTCACGTCCGCTCCGGTTCCTTTCGTCCAAGCCTGTCGACACTCCGTCCGAACCCACTCCCACGTGGACATTCTCCCCGTCCGAGGGCTTCAGGACGCCTCATCCTCGCACGGGTCACCGACAGCCGCGCCACTGCCCGTACAGACTTCCGCCACGCTGCTGTCACACGTATCGGGGAGATTCCGTGACGACGGGTGCACACAGCGTCCGCGGGCGGGATCCTTGTGCCTGCACATGACACATGGGAGACACGCGGCACGGGGGAAGTGCGAAGCGGTGGAAGCTGCACGGGAAAACGGTTCGACGGGGGAGCTCGGCAGCCCCGTACAACGGCCCGAAGCGGCCGCACCCGCCCTGGAACTCCTGGTTCACGGAGTGGGCGGAGCTTCACCCGAGGGGATGCTCGACGACCCTCGGACAGTGCGCATCACCGGCGACGAGACGGCGGCCGTCTACCGGCGCATAGCCGACGCCGACGCCGAGCGGCACCCCGGTGCCCAAGGGGGCCGGCCGGTGCCCGAGGCCTACGTATGGTGCAACCTCACGTCGGGCAACGGCTCGCGCGCCCTGTGGCTGTTGCTGCTGCCCTTCATGGTGGTCAACCTCGCGCACTGGATGCGCCCCACCACCCGGGGCCGCACGCGCACGGTCCGCCTGTACGGCCTGCTGGTCCGCCTGGCCGGACTCACCCTCACCGTGCTCCTGGTCGCCGCCGCCTGCGAGGTCGCCCTCGACCTGGCCGCCTGGCAGTGCGCGGGCACGCGCGCGTGCGCCGCGGAGCACTCCTGGCTGGAGTTCCTCTCACCGGCCGCGTCCCACGACGGCTGGTGGACCCAGCCCGGCCGCCGTCTCGCCCTGGCCTCCCTGGTGCCCACTGCGCTGACCGCCCTCCTGTGGTACCTGTCCCACCGCACCTGGAGCGCGTACGAGTCGCAGCAGCCGATGTCCCGCAAGGCCGAGCCCGACGAGGAGACCGGCCGGTCAGGGCTTGGCCGGCCCGGATTCTGGTACGGGCGCCGGCTGGTGGCCCGGCTGCGCGCCGCGCACACCGCCGCGGGCCTCCTGACGGTCGCCGCCGCCGTCGGCACCTCCGCCGCGCGTTACGACCGCACGTCGGACGGCCCCGCCGCACTGGCGACCCTGGGCCTGCTCCTGGACGTCGTTCTCGTGGCGGGTTTCGTCGTCGTGGTGTGGGTGGTGTGCCGCAGGGGTCGCACCGAGAACCGCCTCGACGAGGAACTGGACCAGCCCCTGGTGCGCTGGCTGCCCACTGGTTCCGTCATCCTGCTGGCCCTGACCCTGCTGTACGCAGGCTGGTCTCGGCCCGGCTGGCACTCCCAGGGGCGGCTGCCCGGCGACATGACGTTCGGCGGCATCGCCCTTCTCCAGGGACTGCTCGTCATCGTGCTGGGAGTGGTGGCTCACATCCTGTTCCGCGCCCGGCCCGATACACGCACCGCGATGCGCGGTCTGGCCGGTCCCGCCGTCGCCATGCTGGCCTGCGCGCTGGGCGGCGTGATGTCCGGAGGGGTGTCCCAGCGTGTCGCCGACTGGCTGGACGGCACCCGGAGCTCGATCCCAGGCCCGCCCGTCCTGCTGACCTGGCAGGCCTCCACGATCCCCGTGCTCCTCGTCGTGCTCGCCTTCCTCGTCGGCTGGCTGTCCTGGCGCACCTGGCTGCTGCGCAAGCGGGAGACGGTCGCCGTGGAGTTCGACTACGAGGGCGAGCCCCAGGACCCCGTCCGTACGCGCCACATCGCGAGCACGCGCGCGATGGCCTCCCTCACCGACAGGGCGCCCCTCCTGATCGCCGTCGTCTCGTCCGCCACCTGGCTGCTCGGCGCGGGAGCGCTGGCCGGAGCGCTGGCGACCGAGGACGCTCCCAGTGAGGCCGCGCACGGGACGCAGGCGTTCGTCCAGGGCGCCGCCGAGACCGCGCAGGCGCTCGGCTCCTGGCTGATCGGCCTCGGCTTCATACTGTTCGTCACCTGGGGCCGCCGCGCCTACAAGGACCCGGCGGCCCGCCGCACCATCGGCATCCTCTGGGACGTCGGCACCTTCTGGCCGCGCGCAGCCCACCCCTTCGCGCCGCCCTGTTACGCCGAGCGCGCCGTGCCCGACCTGACCTGGCGCATGGCCACCTGGACCCGTGCCACCGGCGGACGGCTCGTCGTCTCCGGGCACTCCCAGGGCAGTGTGCTGGCCGCCGCGGCGGCCTGGCAGCTGAAGCCGTCCGTACGCAAGCGGGTCGCGCTCCTCACCTACGGCTCACCACTGGAGCGGCTGTACGGGCGCTGGTTCCCGGCCCACTTCGGCCCGGCCGCCCTCGCCTCCCTGCACCGTGACGTCGCCTGCTGGCGCAATCTGTACCGGCTGAGCGACCCCATCGGCGGAAGCGTCAGGTTGGCGGGGGAGTGCGGCCCTGAGGTGGACCGGGAGCCCCTCAAGGACCCGCTGGCCTACGGACGCACCACAGAGCACCCGCTGCCCGCGCCGATCCTGGGCCACTCCGACTACCAGGCGGATCCCGCCTTCGCCGTCGAGAGGGAGGAGCTGCTGGCCCGGCTGACGCCGGACGTGCCGCTTCCCCGCGCGCGGAAGAACGACGGCGCGCCGGCCGCCCCGCGACCTCGGGACGACGGCCCGCCTCAGGGGAGTTCGGGGAGGTCCTCCGAATAGAGGAGGGTGAGGTCGTCCGTGCTCGGCTCCGTGAGCTGGGCGACCCGCCCCGCGTGCCGCTCGACCATCGCCTCGAATGTCTGCCGCGCGGTGCGGCCGTTGCCGAAAGCGGGTCCCTTGGGGATCGCCGTGAAGTACTTCGTCAGGGCCTCGGGCGCCCCGGCGGCCAGCCGGTATTCGTGCTCCTCGGCCTGCTGCTCCACGATCCGCAGCAGCTCCTCGGGGTCGTAGTCGCTGAAGGTGATGGTCCGTGAGAAGCGGGACGCCACACCGGGGTTGACGGTCAGGAAGCGCTCCATCTCGGCCGTGTAACCCGCCACGATGACCACCACCGCCTCCCGGTGGTCCTCCATCAGCTTCACCAGTGTGTCGATGGCCTCGCGCCCGAAGTCGCGGCCCGAGTCCTCGGGCGACAGCGCGTAGGCCTCGTCGATGAACAGCACCCCGCCGCGCGCCCTGTCGAACGCCTCCTGCGTGCGGATCGCCGTGGAACCGATGTGCTCGCCGACCAGGTCCACGCGGGACACCTCGACGAGATGCCCCTTCTCCAGGACGCCGAGCGAGGCGAGGATCTCGCCGTACAGCCGCGCGACGGTGGTCTTGCCGGTGCCGGGGGAGCCGGTGAAGACCAGATGGCGCCGTGCGGAGGCGGCTTTGAGGCCCGCCAACTGGCGGCGCCGGCCCACCTCGATCATGTCGGTGAGGGCGCGCACCTCGCGCTTGACGCTCTCCAGGCCCACCAGCGTGTCGAGTTCACCGAGGACGTCCTGCGACGAACGCGTCGGCTGCTCGGGCTCCTGCGCCGCGACGAGCGGCTCCTGCTCGGTGGTGCGCTGGCCCGGGATCGCGCCCAGCAGGCTCGTCGTCGCACTTGACGTCTGTACGGCGGTCTCGTGCGCCGGGGACCGCAGGCCCGCGCTCTCGTCGCTCGTGCAGTCCTCCATGACCGGCCCGTCGCCCGCGCCCTGTGCGGTTTTGGCGTCGGCGAACTCGTAACCCCCGCGCGCACACCGCTCCGTACGGCACTTCTTCAGCGTCGCACGGGCGCCGTCGATCACATGGAAGCCGTAGCCCCCGCTGTCCGTCACCCGGCAGTTGTGGAAGCTGCCCCGGCCACCCGCCGACACATAGAAGCCGGCCTCGGCGGGCGAGGTGACCGTGCAGCGCTCGATGGTGGGATCGGCTCCCTTGGTGACGATCACGCCGGTCTGGGTGCCGTCCACGGTGCAGCCGGACAGGGTGCCGCCGCTGCCGTGGTCACGGAACCAGGCGCCCGTCGCGGCGTCCCGGATACGGCAGTCGTCGAGCTGAGCGGTCGCGCCGTCGCTGACCGACACGGCGGTGTTCCGCACCTGAGAGAGGTCACTGTCGACGACATCCGCGCGGGAACCGCGGTCCAGGACGAACAGGGCGTCCGGCACGTCGTGCACCCGGCACGAGTCGAGTACGGCGGTCGCGCCGTCGCTGATCCACACCGCGGGGTAGTCGCCGGTGCTGTCGAAGATCTCGCACTGGTTGGCGTCCACCCGCGTGCCCGGGTCCCAGACCGACAGACCGTTGCGCCCGAACTGCCGCACGGTGGTGCGCGTCAGCGTGAGGACCGAGCGCGAGCGCAGATCGACGGCGTTCTCCGGGATGTCGTGGATGCGGCAGTCGGCGAGCGTGAGCACCGCGTCCGTGTCGAGGGTGATGCCGTCCCCGGTCGTACGGTGCACATCGCAGTCGGTGAGATGGCCCGTGGCCCGCCCGGTGATCTGTACCCCGGAGCCCTTGACCTCGTAGATCTCGCAGCCGACGGCCTCCAGCGACGAGCCCTCGCCGGTCGCCGACAGGCCCGCGCCGGAGGCGTGATGGACCCGGCAGCGCTCCAGGCGCGGACGGCCGCCGCCACGGACGACGATGCCCGACTGGCCCGCGGCGACGACCTCGCACTCCTCGAACACCCCACCGCCGCCGTCCAGTACGGCGATGCCGATACCGGCCGGATTGTCGACCGTGCAGCGGCGGACGGTCGGACGGGCGCCGCCGCGCACCTCGATCCCGGCGGCGGAACGCGTGACGATCCGCACATCCAGCAGCTCCGGGGTGCCCTCCTCGACGAGCAGCGCGGGCGCGGCGGAGTCCTGGCCCTCCACATGCAGGTCCTGGACCACGGCGGAGGCGCACACGGTGAGGGGCACTCCGTCGACCGGCGCGATGCGTACGGAGCCGGGGGAGCCCTCGGGGCCGCGCAGCGTCACCGCGCGCTGGACCACCAGGTTCTCCCGGTAGGTGCCCGGAGCGACAGTGAGGACGTCACCGTCGCCCGCCGCTTCCAGAGCGGCGGCCAGCGATGCGTACTCACCCGTGCGGCGCCGCCACCGCGAGGTGCCGGTGTGCGTCACCTGGACCGTGCCCTGTGCCATGGCGCTGTTGTGCCCCCACCTCGTGATATGCGGGTCCTGCGAGGCCGAACCGAAACCCCGTCGGCATGACGGAAAGCCTCTCACGACGGTGCCGAAGACCTCGCCGGTCCACCGTAGCGTGCGCGGGCACGCCGAGTTGACCGTAGTGGGAAGGCGGTCAGCTGCCCGCGCCGGTCCTGCCCCAGTCGGGACCCGCCTTGTCCCAGGCACGGTCCCAACGGGCGTACCGGCGAAGGACCATGCGCCAGACGATCAACCGCCTGCCGCCCTCGACGAGTCCCACCGCAATTGCGGCCGCGCCGAACCCGGCCAGCACGGCGTGCGTCGTCGCGGTGGCACCGTCCAGCGGGCGGGCGGCTATGCGGCCGTGCGCGTCGGTCCAGATCGTGAAGTGGTCCCCGGGCACGGGGGACTTGAGGGCGGCCGTCGCCGCGCCGTGGTGCGATGTGCCGTCCGGTGCCGTCCAGTCGGCCATCACACGGCTGTGGGCGTCCCGTCCCGAGGCTGTCTCGGGGTCGGGGTCGAGCGGGCTGTCGGACAGCTTCCTGACGACGGTGGCCACCACCTCGTGGCGGGCCGCACGCTGATCCCGTACGGACTGCTGCAGGGCGCTCTGGGCCGAGGCTCCGACGGCGGCTCCGACGAGGGGTGCGACGGCGAGGATGAGCACGATGGCAGCCAGAGCCAGCCAGGCCTCGGCAAGATCGGTCCTTCGGCGCAGCGGGTTGTGCCGCCAACGCCAGAGTCCGCCGATTGCTCGCACCGTTTCGCACCCCCTTCCGCTTCCGTGATAACCCACCGCGGAGCCGTTCGCGCGTCGAGCCCGGGGAAGAGAGAGCGAAATCACCCCGCCCCGGGCCGTTCGTGCACTCCTTGCGAAGTCTCAACGACCGTGTCAGGGGACCGGGTTCCCATTGTGCGTGGCCTATTCACCGAACTTGGCCGGGCGGCTTGTCCGAGGACCGTGACGGTGTCGCCGATCCGGACCGTGCCCGGGGTCTCGGGCACCAGGTTCTGCCCGAAGACCAGCCGGTCCCCGAAGCGGCGGTGGCGCCCGAGGGTCCGCAGGGGTTCCTTGCCGCGCTCGGCGCTGCCCTGGTCGGTGGTGGTGACGACACACCGGCCACACATCTTGGCGACCCGGAAGGTGACCTCTCCGATGGAGATCCGCGACCAGTCGTCCTCGGCCCAGGCCTCCGTGCCCGCCACGACCACGTTCGGCCGGAAGCGGTTCATGGGCAGCGGACCCTCCTCGGCGTGATCGCCTTGGTCGATCAGCGAGTTGAGGGCGTCCAGCGAGGCGAGGGTGGTCAGCAGCAGGGGATAGCGGTCGGCGAAACTGACCCTCTCGCCCGGCCGGGAATGCGGGGCGTCGTCGATCGAGCGACGTGTGGCGGGGTCGTCCATGTGCGCGAGGCGCACGTCGGCGCCCAGAAAGTCGCTGCACCAGGCATGCGCGGCGTCGTCGGCGAGGACCGCCTCCACCTTGGTCCCGAAGATGGTCAGCGTCGTCGTGCCCAGCCGCTCGGGCACGGGAACGGCCACCGGCTCACGGTCGGACGCGGACAGACGGACGCCGCCGGGCAGAAGCTCGGCGGCGGCCAGCGCCAGACGTGGCTGCTGGCGTTGGGTGACGACCTTTCCCCCGTCGTCGATGACTACCCAGCGTCGGTCTCCGGCCAGCCCCCAGGGCTCCACCACGGTTTCCCGCACCGCCTGGCCCTTGAAGGCCTTGACCGGGTGGACATGGATCGAGTGCAGCTCCGCGTTCCCCATGACGCCATCGTGCCAGTCGGCACCGACAATCCCGCTCCGACAACCTCCGTGCCCGCCGGCTCAGTACCCGCGGTACTGCTGGCCGTTGTACGGATCCTGATAAGGAGCCGGAGCGGGACGGGGAGCCGCGGGGCGCATGGCCTCGTAGCCGGTGCCGGGCGCCATCGGGCGCTGTTGCTGGGGCTGGCCGCCCGGGTAGCCGCGCGGGGCGCCGGCCTGCTGCGGAATGTAGGGCGCCGGGGCCTGCTGCAGCGGTGCGGGCTGCTGGGCCTGCGGGTAGCCGTATGCCGGGGCTTGCTGTGAGGGGCCGGCGGGCAGGGCCGGAAGTGCCGACGGGAGCGCCGGCAGGTAGCTGTTGCCCGAGTCGTAGGCGGCGGGAACTCGGATCGGGGCGATCTGGGGAGTGCCCCGCTCGGCGACGAGCGAGTCGTAGATCGGGGTGTCCGGGAAGGACGGCGCGGAGTAGTAACCGCCGCCATAGGTGGAGCGGGGGGAGGTCATGGCACATAAGTTAAGCCCACGATGTGCTGGTTGGGGAGACCGATAAGAGGGTTGTTTTCCGTGTCGGCAGTGACTTGGGATCCCCAATGCGAGCGAACTCGTCAAAAAAGGGCACCAAAGCGCGTTCAGATCGTGTAAAGGCCTAGTTCCTGGCAGGTTACCGGCGGTTGACCATCAATCTTCGGGTGCGGATCTTGGGTGTTCGTCGCGCCGGGGATTAGGTTTGGCGGGAGCGCGGCCAGCGGACCGACCGAGGCGCCCTTCGGCGCGGAGACACGTGATGGGGGCGTACATGTCAATGCCTAAGGGATCGAATGTTCCCGTGCCGACGACCGCTCTGCGCGTCGAATTGGGATGGCGTTCAGCGCCGGGTGTACCCGACGCGGACGCCTCCGCGCTGTTGCTGGTCTCCGGAAGGGTTCGGTCGGACGGCGATTTCGTCTTCTACAACCAACCGGTGCATTCCTCCGGCGCCGTGCGGCACGAGGGCAAGCGGAGCGAGGGCGGCCAGGTGACCGACACACTGCTCGTCGACCTCGCGCGCGTGGAGTCCGGGATCGAGACCGTGGTGCTGGCCGCCTCCACGGACGGCGGCCCCTTCGGGCAGGTGCCCGGTCTGTACATCCGGGTGCTCGACGGACAGCGGGGGAGCGAGGTCGCCCGCTTCGACAGCGCCGACGCGAGCGTCGAGACCGCCTTCGTACTGGGTGAGTTCTACCGGCGCCAGGGCGCCTGGAAGTTCCGCGCGGTCGGGCAGGGGTACAGCAGCGGACTGGAAGGGCTGGCCACGGACTACGGGATCACGGTGGACGAGCCGCAGCACGGGGCGGCGCCCGTGGCTCCGCCGGCGACCGTGCGGCCGCCCGTCGCGCCGCCCGTCATGACGCGGGCCCCGGTCGCCCCACCCGTCACCACGCCGCCCCCCGTCCCGCCCACAGCTCCGCCGGCCCCGGTGCGCCTGACCAAGGTCACGCTCACCAAGGAGGCCCCGTCGGTCTCGCTGAGCAAGCAGGGCGGCACGTCAGGCGCCATGCGCGTGAACCTCAACTGGCAGGTGCGCAAGCAGTTCTCGGGGTGGGGCAGCAAACTGGGCCGGGCCGTCGCGATGCACGCGGATCTCGACCTCGACCTCTGCGCGCTGTACGAACTGTCCGACGGCCGCAAGGGAGTTGTCCAGGCGCTCGGCAACGCCTACGGAGCGCTGCACCAGCCGCCGTACATCCATCTCGACGGCGACGACCGCACCGGTGCGTCGGCGAGCGGCGAGAACCTGTCCATCAATCTCGACCACAAGCAGAGCTTCCGGCGCATCGTCATCTTCGTGACCATCTACGAAGGTGCGCGCTCTTTCGCCGACCTGGACGCCACGGTGACCCTCCAGCCGCTGAACGGCGCGCCGATCGACTTCTCGCTCGGCGAGTGCACCGTGCCCTCGACCGTCTGCGCCCTCGCCCTCATCACCAACAACGGCGGCGACCTGATCGTCCAGCGCGAGGCCCGGTTCCTGGTCCCCGAGCGCGGTGTCAGTCCCCAGCGCACCATCGACTACGCCTACGGGTGGGGCATGAACTGGACCCCCGGCAGGAAGTGACAGGTCAGCGCTCGTCCAGGGCGGCGTCCGGACGGGTGTAGGTGCGGCCCTTCCAGGCCGCCCCCCGCCCCCTGTAGTGCTGCACCGCGGAATCGACCGTCATGAGGAGGTACAAGAACGCGGTGACCGGCAGCAGCGGAGCGAGCCACAGGGGCTGCCGGTAGTAGCGCAGCATCGGCAGATACGTCGCCGTCATCAGCAGCCACGCGAGCCCCCCGGCCGTCGCGGCCCCCGCACTCCCCGCGGCGAGTCCCACGAAGAACGCGAGCGGCGGCACCAGGTAGACGACGGCGAGGCCGGCGACCGTTCCGGTGAGCAGCAGCGGACTGTGCCGCAACTGGGCGTACGCGCTGCGCGAGACCATCCGCCACAGGTCGTGCAGCCGCGGATACGGGCGCACGCTGTCCACGTGCTCCGCGAGCCCCAGCCAGATGTGGCCCCCGCTCCCCTTCACCGCCCTCGCGAGCGCGACATCGTCGATGACGGCGTGCCGGATGGCGTCCGGAATCCGCGCCCGCTCGGCCGCGTCCGCACGCAGCAGGACGCAGCCGCCCGCCGCGGCAGCAGTGCGCGAGCCCCGTAGGCCGATCCGGCGGAAGGGATAGAGCTGAGCGAAGAAGTAGACGAAGGCGGGCACGACGAGCCGCTCCCACACGCTTTCCACCCGCAGCCGGGCCATCTGCGAGACCAGGTCGAAGCCGCCGGTGCGCGCCGCCGCCACCAACTCCCGCAGGCTGTCCGGCGCATGGGCGATGTCGGCGTCCGTCAGCAGCAGATACTCGGGATCACGCGCCCGTGCCAGGCCGATGCCGTGGCGAACGGCCCAGAGCTTGCCCGTCCAGCCCGCTGGCGGCTCCCCGGGAGAGCCGACGGTGAGCGGCAGCCCACCGTGCCGCCGCGCCAGCTCTAGGGCCAGCTCCCCGGTGCCGTCGGAGCTGCCGTCGTCGACGAGGAAGACCTCGGCCCGCCCCGGATAGTCCTGAGCCAGGAGCGACGGCAGGCTCTCGGGCAGTACGGCGGCCTCGTCGCGCGCCGGTACGACGACACAGACGGACGGCCACTCCTCCGGCTCCCCGCGCGGCGGCAGTCTCACATCCGTACGCCAGAAGAAGCCCTGGCCGAGCAGCAGCCACAGCCAGGCGGCCAGTGATCCAACAGCGGTCCACACAAGGGCGCTCACCCGCCGAAGTCTGCCCCACCCCAGCGGCCCGTCGAGGCGGATCGTCTATGGTGACCGGGTGAAGATCGCGCTCATGGACTCCGGTATGGGACTGCTCGCCGCCGCCGCCGCGGTACGCCTTCTGCGACCCGACGCCGATCTCATCCTCTCCTCGGATCCCGACAGCATGCCCTGGGGCCCGCGCACGCCGGAGGACGTGACCGTGCGGGCCCTCGCCGTCGCCGATGCCGCGGCGCGGTACCGCCCGGACGTGCTGATCGTCGCCTGCAACACCGCCTCCGTGCGCGCCCTGCCCGCGCTGCGCGCCCGTCTGGAGCCCGGGGTGCCCGTCATCGGCACCGTCCCGGCGATCAAACCGGC
This sequence comes from Streptomyces sp. NPDC127595, assembly GCF_042671685.1. Classification (NCBI taxonomy): domain Bacteria; kingdom Bacillati; phylum Actinomycetota; class Actinomycetes; order Kitasatosporales; family Streptomycetaceae; genus Streptomyces; species Streptomyces sp. NPDC127595. Next base: position 445,461 of record NZ_JBHXWK010000002.1, read on the forward strand.
CGCGGCCGGCGGCGGACCCGTCGCGATCTGGGCCACGCCCGCCACCACGGGCAGCCCCTACCAGCGAGGTCTGATCCGTGAGTTCGCGGACGGAGTGCACGTCACCGAGGTGGCCTGCCCCGGGCTCGCCGAAGCCGTGGAGCACGCGGACCAGGCGACCATCCACGCCGCGATCGCCGCGGCCGCGGAGCGCACCCCCGACGATGTAAGGGCCGTCGTCCTGGGCTGCACCCATTACGAGCTGGTCGCAGAGCGCATCCGCGCCGCCGTGCAGCGGCCCGGTCTGGCGCCGCTGGTCCTGCACGGCTCCGCCGGAGCGGTCGCCGCCCAGTCGCTGCGCAGGACCGGTGAGTCCCCGGCCCCGGAAGCCCCCGCGGACGGTTCGCTCACGGTGCTCCTGAGCGGCCAGGAGGGTGCGCTTCCCGCTTCCGCGCTGGCGTATGAGGAAGGCCGCCTGCTGTCCGCGGTCACCCCCGCGCGCTGACCGCCGGTCACCGTCGGACACCCTCCGTACAGCCACCCTCGGTTACGCCGCGGACGCACTGTGTACGAAGAACGTCCACCCGGAGCAGTAACGCTCCGCAACCCGGTGCCCGCACTGCGGAACCTGAGTAGTCTCATTGGCATGAGGGACCACCCCCACGGTGAGAACACCTCGCACCCCGAGATCTGGACGGGGCGCGCGACCAACCGCGTCCAGTGGCTGCCCGCGCTCGGCGGGGCCGCCTGCATCGCGCTCGGCATCGAGCTGGCCGTCGACTCCACATGGACGGCCGGCAGCGCCCCGCTCGTCATGTCCGTCGTCGGATGCATCGCGGCAGGGCTGCTCATCCTGTTCGGCACGCTCGCGTTCGTGCATGTCGCCGTGAAGGTCGACAAGGACTCCCTCGAAGTGCGCTGCGGCCACATAGGGCTGCCGCGCCGCCGAATCCCGCTGTCGAACGTCGTGGGGGCCGACTTCGCGCCCTCGGTCACCCCCCGCCAGTGGGGCGGCTGGGGCTACCGCTGGCGTCCCGAGATGGGAACCGCAGTCATCGTTCGGCGCGGCGAGGGCGTGGTGCTCCTTCTCGGGGACGGCCATACGTTCACGATCACGGTGGACAACGCGGAGGCGGCCGTACGGATCATCCGCGACCATCTGCGTACGGCGACCACGCCGGGGACGGCACTCTGACGGCCGTTACGGCTCCAGACGGTCGCTCCGGGGACGTTCTTCCGGGACCGTGGTGAATTCTTCGTCGGACAGCGGTCGTGATGTGGCGAGCCCTGCCAGCAGGCCCGCGCCGGCCGTCACTGTAGTGAAGCTCAGGACGTTGCCGACCGACGCGACGACCGCCAGCGCGGTGAGGGCCGCGCCCGCCGTCAGGGCTATGGGTGTGGGACGCCGCGTGCGCCACAACGCGTACAGGACCCAGCAGAACACCGCCGCGAGCAGCAGTACGCCGATCACGCCCTGTTCTGCCGCCTGCTGCAGCGGCGCGGAGTGCGGCTTGCCGTCGGGCAGGAGCGACTGAGTGACAGTCGGGCTGAGTTCCCCGTAGCGCCCCGGGCCGACGCCCAGGGCCGGATACTCGCGGGCGAGGTGCAGCGCGTCGCGCCAGAGCAGGATCCGGTGCTGAGTGAGAGGGCCTTCCAGTGCCGCGGTGAGGCCGTCCGGCAACGCGTCTTCGGCGACCGCCAAAGTCACTCCCGTCGTCAGAGCCGCCGTGAGCGCGAGGCCCGTCAGTCCCAGCGCGCGGCGGCGCATACGGGCGGCGGCGACGGAGCACAGCAGCACCCCCGTGCACAGGACGAAGCCGGTGGTCGAGCCCAGCACCGCCGCGGTCACCGCGATCCCGGCTGCCAGCAGGCGCAGCGCGAGACGCAGCACCGGTGGATGGGCCGCCCAGGCGGCGCAGCACGCGGCTCCGGCGGAAAGGGGCAGCAGCGCGGCCGTGGCGCCGGCGTACCCAAGGGGCCAGGTGATCCCCGCGCCGGGAGTGGTGTGCGGGGCGGCGACCGCGAGGCCGAGTCCGGCGAGCGCGCCCGCGCAGGGCGCGGCGACGGGCAGAAGCGCCCCGAGGATCCGTCCCGAGGCGTAGCCGGCTGTCACGGCGAGCACCGCCAGGAGAACGCCCTCGGGCCGGCCGGCATGTGCGCCCGCCGTGATCAAGGACCAGATCGCGCACGCCGCGAGCACGATCACGCCCGCGACGTCGGACGCGTTGCGTCTCTCGCCCGCGGCCGCGGAATCGGCCGCAGACGTCATCCCCGTGGACCCCACCCCGTCGCCCCCCGACTGTGCCGGACCCTGGCCGTGGCGGCTGTCCGGCCGCACGTCAGAGGCTCGGCCACACCGTAACGGGTGATGCGCCGGTTTGTGGATGAGTTGCGCAGGAACGTTGCGGCAGATGTGGAGGGCGTCGATGCCGTGGTCCACCCGGATCCCGTGTGGGGCCGCGTGGACCACGCTGTCAGCGCCCAGGTCACGCGCCGTACACTCCCGGAGTGACCGCCACCGCGACATCCGTAGACGAGCCGGAACAGCTCGAACCCCAGTCCGCGCCCGCATCGCGCGCGGCCAGAGTGACCCTGCGTCTCGTTCCGGCGGCCTCCGCGGCGCTCTCCGGCGTGCTGCTGTACGTCAGCTTCCCGCCGCGCACGCTCTGGTGGCTGGCCCTTCCGGCCTTCGCGGTTTTCGGCTGGACCCTGCGCGGTCGCACCTGGAAGGCGGGCCTCGGGCTCGGCTATCTGTTCGGCCTCGGGTTCTTTCTGCCGCTGCTCGTGTGGACCGGTGTCGAGGTCGGCCCCGGCCCGTGGATCGCTCTCGTCATCGCGGAGTCGGTGTTCGTCGCGCTCGTCGGCGCGGGCATCACGGCCGTCTCCCGGCTGCCGGGGTGGCCCCTGTGGGCGGCGACGCTGTGGATCGCGGGCGAGGCCGCACGCGCGCGCGTGCCGTTCGGCGGGTTCCCCTGGGGAAAGATCGCCTTCGGGCAGGCGGACGGCGTCTTCCTTCCGCTCGCCGCGGTGGGCGGCACACCGGTACTGGGTTTCGCGGTCGTGCTCTGCGGCTTCGGGCTGTACGAGGTGCTACGCCTGGTTCTCGAAGGCCGCCGCACCCGGGTCGTACGGCGCGGTGCCGCCGCGGTCGCCCTGCTGAGTGTCGTCGTCCCCGTGGTGGGGGCGCTCGCCGCTCGGTCGCTGGTGAGCGACAAGGCCGAGGACGGCACGGCGACCGTCGCGGTCATCCAGGGCAATGTGCCGCGCGCGGGGCTGGAGTTCAACGCCCAGCGGCGGGCCGTTCTCGACTACCACGCGCGGGAGACCGAACGGCTTGCCGCCGAGGTCAAGGCCGGCAAGGTCGCCCAGCCCGACTTCGTGCTCTGGCCGGAGAACTCTTCCGACATCGACCCGTTCACCAACCCCGACGCCCGCGCCGTGATCGACAACGCGGCCAAGGCGATCGGCGCCCCCATCTCGGTCGGCGGAGTCGTCGAGCGGGACGGCAAGCTCTACAACGAGCAGATCCTGTGGGACCCGGACAAGGGCCCGGTCGACACGTACGACAAGCGGCAGATCCAGCCGTTCGGTGAGTACCTGCCCATGCGTTCGCTCATCGGGGCCATCAACAGCAACTGGACGTCCATGGTGAGCCAGGACTTCAGCCGCGGCACCAAGGCGGGTGTGTTCACCATGGACGGCACCAAGGTCGGCCTCGCCACCTGCTACGAGGCGGCCTTCGACTGGGACGTGCGCGACACCGTCCTCGACGGAGCGCAGATGATCTCGGTGCCCAGCAACAACGCCACCTTCGACCGCAGCGAGATGACCTACCAGCAGCTCGCCATGTCGCGCGTCCGCGCCGTGGAGCACAGCCGCACCGTCACGGTGCCGGTGACCAGCGGCGTCAGCGCCATCATCATGCCGGACGGGAAGATCACTCAGAAGACCGGGATGTTCGTGGCCGACTCGCTCGTCCAGAAGGTGCCGCTGCGATCCTCCGAGACCCCGGCCACGGGCCTGGGGATCCTTCCCGAGATGGTCCTGGTGCTGGTTGCGGCGGGTGGGCTCGGCTGGGCGGTGGCGAGGACGGTGCGCGGACGGCGTGGCAACGGCGTTCAGGCCGCCGTCTCCGGACCGTAACGGAGCGGTGGAACCGGGCCGTTAGGGTCGGTGCATGGCTACTCCCGACTTCATCCGTACGATCCGGGCCACCGCCGGCCACCAGCTGCTCTGGCTGCCCGGAGTCACCGCCATCGTCTTCGACGACGAGGGCAGAGTGCTGCTGGGGCGCCGCTCCGACACGGGCAAGTGGTCGGTGATCGGTGGCATTCCGGACCCGGGGGAGCAGCCCGCTGCCGGAGCGGTCCGGGAGGTTTTCGAGGAGACGGCCGTGCGGTGCGTCGTCGAGCGCGTGGTACTCGTCCAGGCCCTCGCGCCGGTCACCTACGAGAACGGCGACAACTGTCAGTACATGGACATCACATTCCGGTGCCGGGCTGTCGGTGGCGAGGCGCGGGTCAACGACGACGAGTCGCTGGACGTCGGCTGGTTCGACGTGGACGCGTTGCCGGAGCTGAACGAGTTCTGCCTGCTGCGGATCAAGCAGGCACTCTCCGACGCACCCACATGGTTCGACCCTACGACCTGAGTGTGAAGTATGTACGGTGATCATATGGGTTGGCGTGCGGTATGAGCCCGGCCCGCACCATGGACGACCTGCATGTGCACGTGAACACGGTCGCGCAGCGGCTGGAGCGCGTGGGCCGACTGCTTGGGGACGACTGGCAGAGCCCGGCCCGCGCGCTGGAGATCCAACTCGCCCTGCGGCTGTACCGGTTGTCGTCGGCCGGGCCGCACTGATCCGGCTGTTGGCGCGCCACTACAGGGACGAGCGGGAACGCCCGCAGAGTGTCGAGGCCGCGCCCCGTTGTAGCATGAACCGGAAATTTACCCCCTCTCTGGGAGTCAAACGATCGAGATGGCGTCGAGCCCCGGGACTGACCGGCCCCCGCTGCGTCGGGATGCCGAGGCGAATCGCCGTCGTATCCTCGCCGCGGCCCGAGAGGTGTTCCGGGAGCGGGGGACGGAAGCGAGCCTCAGTGACATCGCCGCTCATGCGGGGCTGGGCCTGGGGACCGTCTACCGGCGCTTCTCGAACAAGGAAGAGCTGCTGGACGCGCTCTTCGACGACATGATCGACACTCTCGCGGCCGCGACGGAAGAGGGTCTCGCCGACCCGGATCCGTGGCACGGGCTGGTGACCAGCATGGAGAAGGCCTGCGAGATCCAGGCCTTCGACCGGGGACTGCGCGAGGCACTGCTCGGACCCGCGGCCGGCCCGCGGAGGCAGGCCCAGGTCCTCACCCGGATCACGCCCATCATGGACGCCGTGATCGCCCGGGCGAAGGAGCAGGGCGCCCTGCGCGCGGACATCGTGCCCGTGGACATCCCCATGATCCAGCTGATGGTGGCCGCGGTCACCGACCGTACCGGCCAGCCCGACCTGTGGCGCCGCTATCTGCGACTGATCCTGGACGGCCTGCGGGCGGAACCCGGCGCGCCCTCCCCCTTGCCTGAACTGGCCATCGCCGACACGGGGTTCATGGACGCGATCGACGAGTCGATCGCCCGCGAGGCCGGCGAACGGGCTCCCCGCTAGTTCCGCCTTCGCCGCGGTATCTCCTCGGTCCGGCTCGGCCTCCGGCCACGGATCCGCACGGTTTCTCTCCGGCTCGGCCTCCGGCCACGGATCCGCACTGTCTCTCTCAGCCTCAGCCTCTGGTCATGGACCTGCGCGGTCTTCCAGGGCGCTGAACGCCGCCCTCACGTAAGTGGGAATCAAATTCCCACTTAGTGCTATCGTGGCTCGGGAAGTGGGAATCGCCTTCCCATTTGTTGTGTGCGGACGACCGGAGGAGTGGCATGGCCAAGAACGAGAACATGAAGGCGGCCGGGAGCAGGCGGCGCACGAAGGTCGGTGCCGGGCTCGCGGCATCCGTGGTGCTCGGGCTGGTCCTCACGGCCTGCTCCTCGGACGGCGAAAGTACGGCCTCCAGTGCGTCGGCCTCCCCGAAGTCGACGGATTGCCCCGCCTCGCAGACGCCGAGCGGCGCCGGGGGAGCGGCCCCCAGTGGGGAGGCGCCCAGTGGTGCGGCCGGCGGCGCGTCCATATCCGTCGCGAAGACCGTCAAGGCGAGCGACACCAGCACGAGCACCGTCATCGACCCGACCGATGCGCAGATCCAGTGCGGGAAGACGGAGGTCACGACGCACAGTGACGTCGTCTACTCCTCGCCGACCACCAACGGCAAGAAGACGGAACTGAAGCTGGATCTCCAGGTACCGGAGGGCGAGGGCAAGAAGCCGCTCGTCGTCTACATGACCGGTGGCGGCTTCGCCATGGCGGACAAGACCGGCAACCTGAATCAGCGGACGTACGTCGCCGAGCAGGGGTACGCCGTCGCCAGCATCGAGTACCGGACCGTCACCAGCGGCGCCACCTACAAAGAGACCCTCCAGGACGTCAAGTCCGCGATCCGCTATCTGCGTGCACACGCCGACGAGTACGGCATCGACCCGGCGAATGTCGCCGTGTGGGGGCAGTCCGCAGGTGGCTACCTCGCCGCGATGACCGGCACCACCAACGGCGTCAAGGAGTTCGAGGCCGGCGACAATCTGGACCAGAGCAGCGACGTGCAGGCGGTCGTCGACGAGTTCGGTCCGTCCGAACTGTCCAAGACCGCCTCCGACTTCGACGCCGCGACACAGAAGACGTACCTGGAGGCCGGAACCACCACCGCGCAGTTCGTCTTCGGCGCCGGCACCAAGAAGACGCTGAATGACGATCCCGCCGCCATCAAGGCGGCCGACCCCAGCACCTACGCCGACTCCTCGGACCCCGCCTTCGTGCTGCTCCACGGAAGCGACGACCACCTCGTCTCACCGAGCCAGACCCTGACGCTGCACAACACCCTGCTGGCCAAGGGCGTCGACAGTACCCGCTACGTGCTCAAGGGCGCGGACCACGGCGACCTGACGTTCATGGGCGGCGACGCCTCGGCCGGACTCAAGTGGTCGTCGGAGCAAGTGATGGGCGACATCGTGACCTTCCTCGGCAAGCATCTCGGCGGCTGACCGACCCGCCCCGGCCACCCGGAAATATCTCCCCGCCCCGTCACCCGTAAATTCTGGGCCCGCAGGCCAAGCACTTACGGGTGAAGAGAACTTCATCAGGCGAACTGCATCCCCGCCAGACGAACTGCACCCTCATCAGGCGCACTGCACCCTGACCAGGCGAAGTGCACCTTCATCAGGCGAACGACAAGCTCCCGCACCACCAGCACACCGCTCGCTCACCCACTCCGCTCTCACCCAAGGGGTCGACGATGACTCTCTCCGGTACCACCGACGCGCACCCGGCGCGCCCCGAGCACACCTTCCGTTCCGTCTTCCCGGTGCTGGCCCTGTGCTGGCTGGCGGTGTTCTTCGACGGCATGGACGTCAATATCTACGGTGCTGTCATGCCGCACATGCTCGAGGACGACGGCCTCGGCCTGACCACCTCGACGGCGGGCACCATCGGCAGCTGGACCACCTTCGGCATGCTCATCGGCGCGCTCACCGCGGGCAACGTCACGGACTGGCTCGGCCGCAGGCCCGTCCTGGCGTGCAGCGTGACGCTCTTCTCCCTCGGTTCCGCGCTCTGCGCCTTGGCCGGGACAACCACTCTGTTCGGTGCCGGGCGGTTCATCGCCGGACTGGGGCTCGGCGGTCTGATGCCGCTGTGCCTGGCCATGGTGATGGAGTTCGCGCCGCCCCGCAGGGCAGCGCTCACCACGGGGCTGCTGATGACCTCGTACCACGCGGGCGGTATGGCGGCGACCGTCCTCGGCCTGACCGTCGCCCCCTCGGCGGGCTGGCGTTGGGTGTTCTGGGCCGGCGTGCTGCCGGCCGTGATCGCCGTCCCCCTGCTGCTCAAACTCCTGCCCGAGTCGCCCGGTGTCCTGCTCTCAAAGGGGCAACGCGAGAAGGCCGACCAGGTCGCCGACCGTTACGGTCTGCCCCGGCCCACCGCGGTCGCGAGCCCGGCAGCCGGAGCCCGGGGCCGGCTGGACGCCGTACTCGCGCTGTTCCGCCCCGAATCCCGGTGGGCCACCCCGCTGTTGTGGCTGGCGTCCTTCTGCGGACTGCTCCTGGTCTACGGGGTCAGCACCTGGCTGCCCACGATGATGAAGGCGTCCGGTTATGGAATGACGTCCTCCGTGAGTTTCCTGCTGGTCATCAACGCGGGTGGAATCGTGGGCATGTTGATCGCCGGCCGGGCCGCCGACCGCTTCGGTCCGGTGCGGGTCTCTGCGATCTGGTTCACCCTGACCGCGGTTGGCGCGCTGCTGCTGAAGTCGCACCTGTCGCTCGGCCTGACGTACGCCGTCGTGGCGGTGACCGGTGTGTGGCTGTTCAGCGCCCAGGTGATGGTCTACGCGACCTCCAACTCCCTTTACCGGGACAGCGAACGGGCCACCGGACTCGGCTGGGTCACCGGCGTGGGCCGCGCCGGTGCCGTCGTCGGCCCCTCGCTGGTCGGCACCCTCGCCTCCAACGGCAGCGAGAGCTGGGGCTTCATCGCCTTCGCGCTGGCCGGAGTGACCGGCGCGGTCGCCATTGCCCTGGTACCCGCCGCCGGCCGCCTCGGCAGCCGTGCCCGTACCGGCCCGGTGCCGGTGGCCGCCCGGACGGACGCCTGACGGATAAGGGTGAACCAGATCCGAAGAGGCGGCGATCGCGCGTCCATCCCGGAGCTGCCCGCGGCAAGTGAGGCACCGTTTCGCACCGGTGTCTGAGGCCTCCGCTAGAGTCGGCGCTTCCCCGGTCAGGCGCTCTGCCGCGGGGTGGGTGCACGCTGGGGGATGACGGCACGATGGGGTTCGAACGACTGGAACTGTCCGGCTACGAGGTCCAAGGGGTCCTGGGGCAGGGCGGGTTCGCCACGGTGTACCGGGCGTCCCAACTCGCCGTCGGCCGCGAGGTGGCGCTCAAGGTGGACAGCCGGGTACTGGCCTCGCCCCGGGACCGGCAGCGTTTCCTGCGGGAGGTCACCGCTGCCGGCCAGTTGTCCGGGCACCCGCATGTGGTCTCCGTGTACGACGCCGGGGTACTCGGCGACAACCGTCCGTACATGGTGCTGGAACTGTGCCCCGGCGGCTCGTTGGGCGACCGGCTGCGCAGCCACGGACCGCTGTCCGTCAAGGAGGCGTGCGACATCGGCGTGGGCATAGCCGACGCGGTGGCCGCGGCCCACGCCGCCGGAGTGCTCCACCGTGACATCAAACCGGGCAACATCATGATCAACCGGTACGGCGGTGTCGCCCTCGCCGACTTCGGACTGGCCGCCATGCCCAGGCCGGGCCGGGAAGTCTCGGTCACCCGGGAGGCGTTGACTCCGGCGTACGCGCCGCCCGAGGCCTTCCACATGGCCGAACCGACCCCGGCGGGCGATGTGTACTCACTCGCCGCGACGGTCTACGCCCTGCTTCTCGGCCGCCCGCCGCACTTCCCCGAGGACGGCGGCCAGCTCAGCATCGCGGAACTGATCGTGCGTCACGCCTGGCCCTACTCCGACCTGCCGGGAGTTCCGGCCGGCCTCAACGAGGTCCTCGGACAGTCCCTGGCAGCGGACCCGGCATACCGGATATCCGACGCCGGAGTACTGCGTGACGCCCTCGCCGCGGTGAACACGGGAGCCGTCCAACGCGGCGGCCTCGCACAGCCGTTCCCCACGGCCGCCACGGTTCCCGCCGACCGGGACGCCACGCCGTCGCACCATGCCCTTCGGGACTCCGTCCCCGCAACTACGTCTCCCCGACCGCCGGATCGGCCGGACGAGACGGGAACGACGGGCACGGGTCTGGGGTCGCGCGATCGGCAGCCGAGCAGAAAGCGTCCCCGGCTGATCGCCGTACTGGCGGCGGTGGCCGTCTCGGTGAGCGTGTCGGTCACGGTGATCACGTATCAGAACCGGCCGTCGGGCACTCCTGGCGCCGACTCGTCTGTGACTCGGGAGACGGACACGAGTACGAGCACTGACGGGAACGCGGGTTTCGGCGGCGTGTCGACCAGCACCCAGGACTGCCCGGCCGCGGCGATCGAGGGCCTGGGCGGCAGGTGTGTCACGACCCCCGAGTGCTGGAGCGGGATCACCGACATCTCGGGGACCATCACCGTCAGCCGCGAGGACTGCCAGGTGAAACATGTCTGGGAGACCTTCGCCATCGCCCCGCTGCCCGAGGACGGGATGACGTACAACGCCCGGGACCTGATCAAACACCCCGACGTCCGGTCCCTGTGCGCGCAAGCGGTCATGCTCGACTCCAGGTCGGCCGCGGGCCGGGCGGTGACCGCGGAGTGGAGGGCCGACATCATTCCGCCGTCCGCCCAGCAATGGGCGGACGGTCTGCGGGTCTTCCGCTGCGTCGGCGCGGCGAGCACGGACGACGGTGAGATCACGGACAGCCACTTCGGCGCGGCGGGCTGACTCCCGGCACCGGCATCTGGGTTTCCCGACTCCCCTGGTGGACAAGGGTGTCCGTCGGATGGCGTAGTGCGGGATGAACGCCTGCCGGTGACTCCCGGTGACCATCGCGAGGGGAGCATTCTGGGCGAGCGGCACAGAGCCGCGGCCGTGGTGCGCATACGGGGGTATGCGAGGCGTGCAGGGCATACGGGGGCCTGATGGACGAGCCGACGCTGACGGGTGGTCTCCGCGAGCAGCGGGTCGCGGACGACCGCGGGGTGCGGGTACCGGTCGGGCGCGAGAACGAGTGCGCGTTGCTCGACGGACTGCTGGAGTCGCTGCCCGACCGGGGGGCCGCGCTGCTGCTGCGGGGTGACCCCGGCATCGGGAAGACCGACATGCTCGACCATGTCGCCCGGCGCGCACTCGCCGGGGACCTGGCTGTGCCCAACTCCCCCTGTGGTGCCTCACGGCAGGCAGCGGTACGGGTCCTGCGGGCACACGGGGTCGAGTCGGAGTCGGTCCTGCCCTACACCGTGCTCGCCGACCTGCTGCTCCCGCTGCGCCGCCACTTCGCCGGCCTGCCGTCGAGCCAACGCAGAGCGCTGGAAACGTGCTTCGCGCTGGTCGACGCCGATGGGCCGAATCCGTACGCCGTGTGCGCCGGGACCCTGGGTGTGCTCGCCGCCGCCGGTGAGGCCGGGCCGCTGGTGGTGCTCGTGGACGACCTGCACTGGTCGGACCCCTCGTCGCGACGGGCTCTCCAGTTCGTCGCACGCCGCCTCGCCACCGAGCGAGTGGTTCTCGTGATGGCCGCCCGTCCAGCTCCGGACGACGACGTGACCTGGGAGGGCGTGCCGCGGCTGACCCTCGCGCCGCTGGAGGAGGACGACTGCCGGCGACTCCTCGAGCGCGCCGGAGTCGACCCCGCGGAGCCCCCGGTCACCCGCCTGGTCCGGCTGAGCTCGGGAAACCCGCTGGTCCTGGTGGAGTACGCGGCGGCGCTCGTGGACGCGCGTCAGCGCGGCGACCAACTGGCCGACACGGCCTGGGAGATGCCCGGGCCGATGGTCGAACGGGCCTGGTGGGGACGGATGCGGACACTCTCCCGGGAGACGCGCACGGCCCTCGTGTACGTCGCGGCCTGCCGGTCCCCTGAACTCGCCCTGCTGGAAAAGGCGTTGGCCACCGACGGGCTGTCGCTCGGCGCCCTCGACGAGGCCGAGGAGAGCGGACTGATCCGCGCCCTTGACCACGGCTACGAGCTGCGGCATCCGGTCCTGCGACCGCTGGTGTTCAGGCACTGCTCGATCGCCCAACGACTGCGCGCCTACCGGACGTTGGCGGATCTCTCCGAAGGGGAGGTACGGACGTGGTACCTGTCCTGCGCCGCGGCCGGTCCGGACGAGACGGTGGCCGCGGCACTCGCGGACGCGGCCGAACGATCCCGCCGCCGCGGCGCACTCGGTTCGGCGGCGCACGCCTGGCACCGTGCCGCGGAGCTGTCGCCCTCGGCCGCTGACCGGGCGGAGCGGTTGCTCAACGCCGCGCGGAACGCCTTCCACGGCGGAGCCGCCAAAGACGCCGTCGACTGGTGCGAACAGGCCCTGCGCTGGAGCGAGGACGTACGGCTCACCGCCGATATAGAGCTGCTGCGCGGCCAGGCCCGCAGCTCTCTCGGCGATCCCGGCCGCGCCCACCGTTCACTGGTGGCGGCGGCCGAGGCGGTGGAACCGGTGGACCGCCTCCGTGCCTGCGCGTTGTACGGGGCGGCCGTCCTGCCCGCGACGATGGACGGCCGGATCCGGCGGGCGGTCGACACCTCGGAGCGATGCGCCGCTCTGGCCGACCTCCTTGAGAGGGACCCTGGTGCGCTCTCGTCCCGGCACCTCGCCGACGTGATGCGGGGCTGCGCGCAGGCACTCGCCGGACAGGTGACGCAGGGGCACAAGCTGCTCCTCGCCGGACGGGCCGCCCTGCACGGCGACTGGCCTCTGGAGGGGGAGCAGTTGGCGGTGCAGATCGGCCAGGCCCTCTCCTGGGTGGGCGAAAGGGAGGAGGCGACGGCGGTGCTCGACGCGGTCATCGACGGCGCCCGGCGCGACGGAGTCCCCGCCCCGCTGCCGTACGCCCTCGTCGGCCGGTGCGAAGTCATGTCGTGGAGTCGCTGGCCGGCGGCCAGGGCCGCCGGGGCCGAAGCGCTGCGCTGGGCCCAGGAACTCGGACACCGGGCGATGACCGGGTACGCGCTCCTCCTGCTGGCGCGCCTCGACGGGCTGTGCGGCGACCGGGCGGGCTGCGAGGACCGTGTCGCGGCCTACCAGCGGCACTGTGGCAAGGTGCGCGGGCTGGAGGTCCTCGCCCAGGCGGCGCTGGGTTCGGCGGCGCTCGCCGGAGGGGAACCGCAGGCGGCCACCGGGCATCTGGAACGGGCCCTGTCCCTCGCGCGGGAGACGGGGCTCGGCAACCCCAATCTGATGCCGTTCCTGACCGAGCTCGCCGAGGCGTACGTCCGCACCGGCGAGCGGGACAGTGCGGCCCGGCTCGCGGACTGGATCGAGGGACTGGCCCGGTCCACGGGACTCGCCTGGCCGGAGGCCGCCCACGCGCACTGCAGAATCATGCTCTCCGAGTCCGCCGACGAGGCACAGGAATGGCTCAGTACCGCCGAACGCGTCCATGCGCGCGAGGAGATGACCTTCGAGCTCGCGCGGACCCAGCTCGTCTGCGGCGAGTTGCTGCGCCGATTTCGGCGGCCCACGGCGGCCCGCGGGCTGCTTCTCGCCGCCCAGTTGGCCTTCGCCGGCCTGGGCGCGGCCCCCTGGCGGTCGCGGGCGGCAGTGGAACTCGCCGCCGCCGGACACCGGGCCGCCGGCACGCGGGCACCGGTGTCGCGGATCGGCCGCCTCACCGCCCAGGAACTGCAGGTTGCACTGGCCATCGGGGACGGACTGAGCAACGGCGAGGCCGCCGCTGCCCTGTTCGTGTCCCGCAAGACCGTGGAAGCCCATCTGACGCGCGTCTACCGGAAGGTCGGTGTGCGGTCTCGGTCCGAACTGGCCCGCTACCTGGTGCACGCCGACGTGACGCACTGACAACGACAAGCACGGTCAGGGGAGAAGCCCCCGAGTCACGGCCCGGGCGACATCGGGGTGCGCCAGGTACTCGTGGATGGCGTGCGCCTGCTCGCGCGGGTTCGTGACGACGGATTCATGGAGGTCGCCGCCCCACCGGGGACGCAGCGGGCATCCGATGGTGACCGGGTCGGCCGGGCACCAGACGTTGTCCCAGCGCGCCACCCGCTCCGGACGCCGCAGCTTCGGGGCGAGCAGCCGCTCGTGCACGGCGTCGAGCCCGAGCGGACTGCCCGCCGTGACGAGAAACCGTACGTCCACCGCGGCATCCAACTGCGTCAACAGGTCCATGGCAACCACGGTCCCAAGACTGTGCGCGACGATCGTCAGCCCTCCCGAGTCCGGCACGCTCTCGCGCACGGCGTCAAGGACCGCCTGCCGGGTCCCGCGGTCTTCGAGGTAGCGGGCCACGTCGCCCAGAACGGCCGACATGAACAAGGCGTCCAGGTCCGTGCGCGCCGCCAGCCAGGCCAGCGAGCGCCGCAGCGCGCCGGACGCGCCGCCCGGCAGGCTGAAACCCTCCTGCGCGGTGAGCAGTTCCTCCGGCATACCGGCCTTGACCGCGGCCTCCCGGACCAGCTCCTCGTAGAGCACCCGGGTCGTGGGGTCGGTGGGCGGCGTCGCCGAGGCGAACCCCAGCGCCGACTCGTCACCGAGCAGGGCCTCCCGGCCCGACGTACCGGCCGTGCGGTTGCCGTAGAACGGGAGCCATACGTCGACCGGATCCACCGTCGGCAGACCGGCGAGGGTGAGACCCCGGTTGAGGCCGGCCGTCCAGGAGCGGCGCATGCCCTCCGGATCCGCGTTCTCCTGACCGCGTCCGTGCAGGAACAGCAGGCTGCCGCGCCCCGCGAACGCTCCCGTACGTCCCCTGAGCCCTCGGCGCTGGGAGGCCGCCGCGGCGGCTCGCGTGGGCAGGGCCTCGGCGGCGGGCAGTGCCGTGGGCGCGGTGGCGGGGAGCAGACCCAGGTCCCCGAGCACCTGCTCCCGTGCGGTCCCGGACAGTGATGTCCGCAGCCGGGCCACGATACGGCTGACCCGGGCACCCTCGTTGGCGGCCCAGTCCACCAGGTCGTCCGGGTCCCCGGGCTGTACGAGAGTGCCGTCGCGCCGCAGTTCCCTGCCCTGGTCGTCCTTGCGGGGGACACCGGCATGATGCAGCGCCACCACTTCCCACTGGTCGTTGAAGACGGGCGAACCGGAGTTCCCGGGCTCGGTGTCCGTCTCGTAGTGCAAGAAGTTCTCGAGCTGGAACAGCAGTTCGTTGCGGCGGATGGCGATCTCCTTCAGCCGGCCGCTCGGGTGCCCGATGATGTTGACGGACTCGCCGTTCACCAGCTTTCCCTGCGCCCCGATGAGCCGGTTCCAGCCGAACTGCGCCCCCGGCGGACGCCCGTCCGCCCCCGTCTCGACGCGTACGAGGGAGAAGTCCAGCTCCTCGTCGGTGAGCGGGACGAAGTCCCCGACCAGCCGGTACGCGGCAGGCTGGGCAGGCGCGTTGTCGATCCCGGTCTCGGCGGCGAACTCCACGACGACCTGGGCGGCCGCGTCCGCGTCCGGCAGCACATGGTGATTGGTCAGCAGCAGATCCGCGGAGACGAGGAACCCCGTTCCCAGTGGCAGCACGCGGCCGTTGTCGAACACCGAGATACGGCCCACCGTCGCGGCGGCACGTGAGCCCCGCGAGAGGAAGTTGACTGCCTGGAGGTCCTTGGAGGCACCGATGATCCGCTCAAGCAGCCGCCGCCCCGGCAACTCCTCGGAGACGAGCGACATCACCGTCTCCATGGGCAGCGCGCCCCCGCTGATCAGGTGCTCCGCGCGGGCCTGGAGCTGGGATTCGCTGTCCGGCAAGGACGCGCCCTGCCCGGACAGTTCCTCGGCTGCCGCGCGTTCCGGGAGCGCCGCACCGAATCGCTCGGCTGCGGCCTCGTCATGACGCCGCCGGGCGTCCTGGACGCGCTCGTACATGTCCGTGGTGAAGTCGTGGTTGTCCATGCGCACCATCCCGAAGGCGAGGCCGAGGCAGAAAGCGGGCTGCCTTCTGCTTAGCCGGGTCTTCCGTGGTGCCGCATCGGGGAACTCCCTACGCCCCTGGATCCTGGCCGACGGAATCACAACGGGACGTCGGCCAGGACTACTTGACGACGGTCGACCAGTCCGGAGACTGCGCCGGGTCGAGGCTGCGCAGGCGCTCCAGGACCTCGGGTTTCTGGACGTCCATCCAGTCGGCCAGTTCCCGGAAGGAGACGCAGCGGACCTCCTTGCGCACGCACACGTTCTTGATGACGTCGTCGATGGCCTTCATGTAGATGCCGCCGTTCCAGTCCTCGAAGTGGTTGCCGATGAACAGGGGCGCCCGGCTGCCGTAGTACACGCGGTCGAAGCCGGCGAGATAGGAGTCGACGGTCTCCTGCCGCCACAACTCGTACTTGGCCGGGTCGCCCTCGGTCTCGCCGTCGGACTGGTTGTAGAGGAAGTTGAAGTCCATGGACAGGCCCTGGTACTCGCCCCCCTCGTAGGGAAGCATCTGGAGCGGGAAGTCCCAGAGGCCGTTCTTTTTGGTGGGCCATATCTGGAAGTCACCCGGCGAGCTGGCGTCGTAACGCCAGTCGAAGCTCTTGATCGCCTCCAGCAGGTTCTTCTGGCCCTCCAGACACGGCGCCCGACCGCCGATGATCTCCTTCTTCGCGTCGAAGGGAAGCGGCGGCAGGTCGGTGTAGCCGGTGTTGGTCTTCCAGTTCTCCACGAAGGAGTAGAACTGGCTGATCTCGCTCTTCCACTCCGCGACGCTCCAGTCGCCGCCGCCCTTGGCGTCGCAGAAGTGGCCGTTGAAGTGGGAACCGATCTCGTTCCCCTCCTCCCAGGCCAGCGAGAGCTGCTCCAGCGTGGTGCGGATGTGCTCGTCGGTGGGGTAACTGATCGCCGCCGCCCCGGGATCGTGCATCGGCGGATCGTAGAGCGTCTTCTTGTCCTTCGGCAGCAGATAGATGCCGGTCAGGAAGAACGTCATATGGGCGTTGTATTCCTTCGCCAACTCCCGGTAGTGCGAGAAGAGTTCGTCGTCGCCCTCCAGGGCGCCGTCCCAGGAGAAGACGACGAACTGCGGCGGCTTCTCTCCCGGCTTGAGCGGCTCGGCCTTCAGCTCTTCGGTCTGCGGTCCGGTGTACGACGTGGAGCCGTCCCCGATCACCTTCGTCGTGCCGTCCCAGGCGGGCTCCGTATCACTCTTGGTGGAGTTCTCCCCGTCTGCGCCGGCCTTGCCGTCCGACGATGCGGTGGCCACCGGATCGTCTCCGTTCCCAAGCACCAGCAGGGGTACGGCGATGCACACGAGGGCGAGAGCGATGACCGCGATCAGGATCCTCGGTCGGGCGGTGAGCCGGCCGAGGAAGCGAAAACGGTTCCGTCTGCGGCGACGGCGGTGGGCTTTGGAGGTCATCGGTGGCACATTCTGCGAGGAGGGATGCGGAATGGGGCTCTGTCGCCGTCGCGGCTCGCGTCAGCCGAGCGGGCTCATGGCGCTCGACCAGATGCCGTAGGGGACGTCGGTGGCGGGAGAGCCCGCCACACCCTTCAACGGCAGCGGTTCGAGGCTCTTGGTCAGATCCATGCGGTAGACGACGATCGCCGTCGACACCGACTTGTGCGTGCCGACGTACCAGGCGGCCGTGTCCTTCTCCGTGGTGCCGCCCTTGCCCGCGACCTGGGCCGTGTCCTCGGCCGCGTCGGGGTGCTGGGTGACGAAGGACTCCGTGAGCGCCTCGGTGACCTGGCCGGCGACCTCAGCGCTGATCGCACGGTCCGAAGCGGGCTTGTCCAGGAGGACAACGGTTCCGTTGCGGGTGATGCGGCGTACCGAGTACGGCTCGGTGTGGATGCCCTCGGCCGCGAACGTGGCGTAGGAGTCGGCCATCCGGATCGCGCTGGGCGTCGAGCTGCCCAGTGTCAGCGCGGGTACCTGCGGGCCCATGCTGGACGGCAGCATGCCGGCCGCCTGGGCTGTGAGACGGACCTTGTCCAGGCCGGTGTCCATGCCGAGCTGCATGAACGGGGCGTTGACGGAGTTGGCGAGCGCCTTGTGCAGGGAGATCTGCCCCCAGGACGTGCCGTTGTCGTTGTGGGCGGTGACCTTCTTGCCGCTACGGTCCCAGTAGGGGCCCTCGGGTGTGCTGACAGGCACGTCGCTGTCTCCGTTGTAGAGGGAGTCGGGGCCCACAGGGGTCGTGGGCGCGCCCCGTTCCGTGGTGACGCCGTTCTCCAGGCCGGCGGCGTAGACGAACGGCAGGAACGCGGAACCGGCCGGGACCGTCGTCGCGTTGGACTCGTTGAACCCCTGCTTCCGGTGGTCGGGGCCGCCGTAGACGGCGAGGATCCGACCGTCGTCGGCGACCGAGGCGGCGCCGTAGTGCGCGGTCTTCGCCGTCGAGGCGTCCTTCTCCTCGGCATCCTTGCGAGCGCTGGTGACAGCCTTGGTGAGAGCGTCCTCCCGCTTGCGGTCGAAGGTCGTGTAGATCTGGTAGCCGCCCAGGTCGAACTCCTTGTCGGAGATGCCCGCGGCCTTCTTGGCGTACTGGGTCGCCAACTCGACCAGGTAGTCGCTCTGGTGGCCGGTGTCGTAGACCTGGGACTGCTTCAGTGGATCGGGGAACTCCTTGTACTTCGCGCGCTCGGTCGGCGACAGCTTGCCGATCTCCACCATGCGGTCGAGGATCCACGACCACCGCTCGACGGCTCGGTCGCGGTTGTCCGCACTCAGGGTGGGGTCGTAGAGGCCCGCTCCCTTCAGCAGGGACGCGAGGAACGCGGCCTCGCTGACGTTGAGTTCGCCGACCTCCTTGCCGTAGTACGCCTGTGAGGCCCGCTGGATGCCGTAGGTGCCCCGGCCGAACCAGCTGGTGTTGAGGTAGCCCTCCAGGATCTCGTCCTTGCTCATCTGCTGGTCGAGCTTGATGGCCATCATCGCCTCGGTGAGCTTGCGGCTGACCGAGCGGTCCTGGGACAGGTAGACGTTCTTGACGTACTGCTGGGTGATGGTGGAACCGCCCTGTGTGTCGCCCTCGCCCACCGTGCGCCACAGCGCGCGGGAGACTCCGCTCAGGGAGATTCCGGGGTCGGAGTAGAAGCTCGCGTTCTCGGCGGACAGCACGGCCCAGCGCACGTCCTCGGGGATGTCCTTGAGGGGCATCTCCTGCCGCTGCACCCAGCCCGTACGGGCCATGGGCGTCCCGTCCGACCAGAAGAAGACGTTGTCCTGCTGGGTGGCGTACGTGTTGAGGTCCTCCGGGATGTCCGTGGTGACGTAGAGGACCGCCAGCAGAGAGCCGGTCACAGCGAACAGCGTCAGGCAGGTCCCCAGCCACTGACGCCAGGACGGTGCCCACCGCCGCCAGCCAGTGCGGCCCGGCCGCGGGTAACGGGGACGAAGGCGGCGTGCCGCGGGTGTGAGGCCCTGGAGGACCGGCGCGAGACGTGCGGCGACGCCTGCCGCGGCACGGCGTGCGGCGGTGGGCGGCGCGGGTTTGCGTCGGGGGCCGAGGCGAGCGGCCGTCGGTATGCGGAGGACCCGAAGCATGATCGTGGAGTCCGGGTCGGCCGGTGGCGGAACGGCTGCGGCTGCCGGTTCCTGCACGTCGGGTGCACTGCCGGACTCGGGAAGGGAGGGGCCGGCCGGGGGATACGAGGAGTCTGCCTCGGCACGCGGCAAGTCGGCTGCGGGCTGAGAGGTGTCCGTCCCCTCGACGCCGGTGCGGCTGTTGCGGCGACGGAGCCTGGCTTGTCTCGCGGCGGCCAGGCGGCGGCCCAGGCTGTCTTCCTCCGGCCTAGCCATGGACGTCTGCCGGGTTTGTGTCCCCTCCGGGGAGCACCCGGTGTATTCGCTGCCATGGCCTGGACATGCCTGCGTCTCCTCCGCGCTCGTGCTTGCTCGCGCGGGTAGATGCAGCTGCCGCAAATGCGGCTGCGAGCCCCCCTCCCTGACCTTTCGGCACATCGCGGCCCCCACAAATTACCAGTGGTCACTATGAACTCTTCGGTCGGATCGGGTTCAGAATGTGGCCAGAGGTGATCCATTTGTGTCGGAGTCGGAGTTTTCGCGAAAAGTAAGGCCGCGCGGCTCGCCCGGACGCCGCCGCGCCGGAGGGGCGAGCAGGCTTGAAGAACGGCCGGAACTGATCGTTTCCGCAAGCCCGCGTTCATCGAGCGAAGGGGCGACGAACTCTCCCTGGCACCCTCCTGAAAGAGCCCGGCGGCTCCTCGGAGAAGCGCTCAGTTGTTCCAGCTCTCGTCGTACGGATCGCGTGGGGCCGCGACCGGCTTGGCCTCGGCGACCGCGATGAAGGGGATGACGCCGTTGTTGACGGGGTCCTTGGTCTGCTTGCTGGTGTAGGTGCCGGTGACCTCGAGCCAGGAGTCCGGTTGCAGGACCGGGGGAATCGCTCCGGTCAGACCGATCTTGACCGGCTGGGCATCGGCGGCACAGCAGTTGAGGGCCATGCGGACGAGGTAGGGGGTGCCGTCGTGGCCCAGGGCGATGAAGCCGGTGACCTTGACCCGCCGGTCGCCGAGGCTGTGCCCGTGGTCGTAGGCCGCGCGCCCCGCGTAGTCGACCAGGCTGAGCGGCAGCGGGTCGCCGGCGGGCAGGTCGGCGTAACCGAAGGGGGGCTGGAGGGCCGTGCCGGTGCGCATCGCGCTGTAGGAGCCCAGCGCGGGTGGGGCGACCAGGATGAGGGCGAGCAGCGGGAGGACCAGGAGCCAGGCGATACGGGGCTCGCGGTGGGGGTGACCGTGGTCGTGGTCCTGTGCTTTGTCCTCCCGGGCCGTTCGGCGCGCGCGCCCCAGCCTCAGCTCGTACCACATGGTGGCGATGGCCGTGACGATCAGGACGACACCGGCCGCCAGCAGCAACGGGCGCAACCCGGCCTTTACGTACCGCAGATAGAGATCGCTGGTGCCGGCCTTGAGCACCGCCGCGCCGATGAGGAACAGGACGGCCGCCTGCGCCTGCCGGTTCACAGCAGCACCGCCCCGACGAGTATGGACATGAGGATCGCCAGGGTGAAGGTGGCGGGGGCGAACCGCAGGGCGAACCCTCGGCCGAACGTGCCGACCTGCATGGCGAACAGCTTCAGGTCGATCATCGGCCCGACGACGAGGAACGCCAGCCGGGCTGTCAGCGAGAACTGGGTCAGCGACGCGACCACGAACGCGTCGGCCTCGGAGCAGATCGACAGCAGTACCGCCAGGACCGCAAGGGCGAGGACGGACACCAGGAAGTTGCCCGCCGCGGCCTGCAGCCAGTTCTCCGGCACGACGGCCTTGAGCGTGGCCGCGGCCATCGCGCCGACGACCAGGAAGCCGCCCGCGTGCATCACGTCGTGCCGTACGGACCCCCAGAACGCGGCGCCCCTGCCGAGCCCTTCGTGTGCCGGACGGGCCGGCGGCCGCAGCCAGTCCGCGCGCCCCAGCCGCTGCCAGAGCCAGCCCATCGAGCAGGCCACGAGCAGGCTCGCCACGAAGCGGGCGAGGACCATCTCCGGATTGCGGGGGAACGCTACCGCCGTGGCGGTCAGCACGATCGGGTTGATCGCGGGTGCGGACAGCAGGAAAGCCAGCGCCGCCGCGGGCGTGACGCCTCGGCGCACCAGCGCTCCGGCCACCGGAACGGAGGCGCACTCGCAGCCGGGCAGGACCGCCCCGGCCATCCCGGCGACCGGCACCGCGAGGGCGGGCCGGCTCGGCAGGGCGCGGGCGAAGAACGAGGGCGGCACGAAGACCGCGATGACCGCCGACAGGAGCACACCAAGCACGAGGAAGGGGAGGGCCTGGATGATCACCGCGACGAAGACGGTCATCCAGCTCTGCATGACCGGCGCGGACAGCGCCTGCCGGATCGGTCCCTGAAGGGTGACCAGCAGGAGCAGGACCATGGTCAGGAGGAGCGGGGAGCTGATGTGCCAGCCCTGCCGGCCCTGCGGCTCGCCCGGGTCGTGGTGCCCGACCGGGGGCGGTGCCGCCTTGGTGATGGTCACGAGTGAGGTACCTCCGGTAAGGAAGGGCTCGGTGGCTTGGTGCCCCTCCACCTTCAGTACGCCGGTTCGGGCACAGCTTCTCACCGCGGCGGGCAACGTCCGTGGGCCGGTCCCCGGTTCGCGCGCGACCCTTGACGACTCCGGGCGGCCGACCTAACCTCCACTGAACACGTCTAGACAGGTAGGTCCAAGATGACGGACTCCCGCGATTCCTCCGAGAACGGACCCGAGAGCAGAGCCGGAGGCAGGCAGCTCCAGGTCGAGACACACGGCCTCGACGTGATCGGCGACGCCGAACGCAAGGGCACTCCACGGACCCTGTTCTGGCCCTGGTTCGGCGCCAACGTCTCGATCCTAGGGCTGAGTTACGGCGCTTTCGCGCTCGGCTTCGGCATCTCCTTCTGGCAGGCACTGATCGCCGGCGTGATCGGCATCGTGTTCTCCTTCCTGCTCTGCGGCTTCGTCGCCGTGGCGGGCAAGCGCGGGTCCGCGCCGACCATGGTGCTCAGCCGGGCCGCCTACGGCGTACGCGGGAACCGGCTGCCGTCGGTGATCTCGTGGGTGCTGACCGTCGGCTGGGAGACCGTGCTGACGGCGCTCGCGACCATGGCCACCGCGACGGTGTTCGGGCGGCTCGGCTGGGGCGGCGGCACCGAGACCAAGGTCGTCGCCCTGATCGTGGTCGGCGCGCTGGTCGTGGTCGGCGGTGTGATGGGCTTCGACCTGATCATGCGCCTGCAGACGGTGATCACCGTCATCACCGCGGTCCTCACGGTCGTCTATATCGCGCTGGTCGCCGACCACATCCACTGGGGCACCGTCAGCGCCGTACCGGCGGGCTCCGCACAGGAGTTCATCGGCGCGCTGGTCTTCATGATGACCGGCTTCGGACTCGGCTGGGTCAACGCCGCCGCCGACTACTCCCGCTACCTGCCGCGCGGATCCTCCAGCCGGGGCGTGATCGGCTGGACCACCTTCGGCGCCTCGGTGGCACCGCTGCTCCTGCTGGTCTTCGGCCTGCTCCTCGCGGGCTCCTCCAGCGACCTCAGCACGGCCATCGCCGCCGACCCGATCGGCGCTCTGACCACGATCCTGCCCACCTGGTTCCTGGTCCCCTTCGCGATCGTCGCCGTGCTCGGTCTGGTCGGCGGCGCGGTCCTGGACATCTACTCGTCGGGTCTGGCGCTGCTCTCCGCCGGTCTGCGCGTGCCGCGCTATCTGGCGGCGCTCGTCGACGGAGTCCTGATGATCGCGGGCTCGATCTACATCGTCTTCCTCACCGACAACTTCCTGGGCCAGTTCATCGGCTTCCTCACCACCCTGGGAGTCCCCGTCGCCGCCTGGTGCGGGGTCATGCTGGCAGACCTGGTGATGCGCCGGCGTGACTACGACGAACGGGACCTGTTCCGTAACAGCGGCCGGTACGGCGACGTCATGCTCCAGCCACTGCTCCTCACCCTCGCCGCCACCGCGCTCGGCTGGGGCCTGGTCACCAACTCGGCCGCGAGCTGGCTGGAGTGGCAGGGCTATCTGCTCGGCCCGTTCGGACTCGGTGGCAAGTCGGGTGCCTGGGCCTACGCCAACCTGGGCGTCCTGCTCGCCCTTGCCCTCGGCTTCCTCGGCACGCTGGCGCTCGGTCGCGGCCGGGTGCACGCCCAGGACCGGCAGGACCCGAGCGAGGAGGTGCTCAGCGCCGTATGAACGCCGAACCGGTTCACGGACTGCTCACCGTCATCGACATGCAGCGCGTGTTCGCCGAGCCCGACAGCCCCTGGGCGACGCCGCGCTTCGACGAAGCCGCCCAAGGTGTACGCCGCCTGCTGCCGGGCTTCGGTGAGCGCGTCACATTCACCCGCTTTTTCGCGCCCGAGAAACCCGTCGGTGCCTGGCGCGCGTACTACGATCAGTGGCCCTTCGCGCTGCGGCCGGCAGACGACCCGCTGTGGGAGCTGACGGACGAATTCGCCGGGCAGGCACGGGACTTGGTGAACGCCACCACCTTCGGCAAGTGGACCCCCGAACTCGCGGCGCGTGTCGGCGCCGAGGGGCGGCTGGTCCTCGCCGGGGTCAGCACCGACTGCTGCGTCCTGTCCACCGCCCTCGCCGCCGCCGACGCCGGAGCCGAGGTGCTGGTCGTGGCCGACGCCTGCGCGGGCGTCGACGACGACTCGCATGCCAAGGCCCTCCATGTGCTGGATCTGTACCGGCCGTTGATCCGGGTCGTCACCGTCGACGAGGTCCTCGCCGGGGGCGCGGTATGACCGGAATCCCGCTGAAGCACCAGCAGATCACCGAGGTACTCGCCAAGGAGATCCGCAGCGGACACCGGCCGGTGGGGGAGCAGCTGCCGGGGGAGCATGCCCTGGCCCAGCGCTTCGGCGTCAGCCGCACCACGGTGCGCGCCGCACTCGCCGAACTCAACGACGCCGGACTGATCGCCACCCGCACGGGCAAGGGCTCGTACGTACTTTTCGACGGCCGCCCGCTCGACGACCGCCTCGGCTGGGCGCACGCCCTGGCAGTCCAGGGCATCGGCACGCGCGTGCGGACACTTGCGGTCCGGGAGGTCCACGACAATGAGCTGGCCGGTCAACTCGCCCTGGACATACCGACGTTCATACGGGTCGAGCGGATCCGTGAGCTTGTCGCCGACGGCTCCGTGATCTCGTACGAACGCAGCTGTCTGCCGCCCGTTCCCGGTGTCAGGGAACTGCCCGGGCGCGGTCTCGGCGATCTCTCCCTCACCGAGGTGATGCGGCGGGCCGGACTCCGCCCCGACCACGGTGAACAGCGGCTGGCCGGGCGGCGGATCGACGTCCGGGAGGCGGAGGTGCTGCGCCGCGAACCGGGCGACTGGTTCCTCGACACGCGCCGCACCAGCCGCGCGGCCGACGGCTCCTTCGTCGAACATGTCGCGAGCTTGCTCGACCCCGACCACTTCCAGCTCTCCCTCGAGTTCGGCTGATCCCTCGCTTTGACCGACTCCCTACAGAAAGTACTTATGACTCTCCAGAGCCGCGCTGCCGGAGCCCTGTACGGGCTCGCCCTCGGGGACGCCCTCGGCATGCCGACCCAGATGCTGTCGCGCCCGCGGATCCTCGCGCGGTACGGACCGGTGCTGACCGGGTTCCAGCCCGCCGACCCCGATCACCCGCTGGCCGCCGGGATGCCGGCCGGGGCGATCACCGACGACACCGAACAGGCCCTCCTTCTCGCCCAGTTGCTGCTCGACGGCAAGGGGAGCATCGACCCGGCCGAGCTGGCCCGGCGCCTGGTGTCCTGGGAGGAGGACATGCGGGCCCGTGGCTCGCTCGACCTGCTCGGCCCCTCCACCAAGCGCGCGGTCGAACTGGTCCTGGCGGGAACGCCCGTGGACGAGGTCGGCCGGTTCGGCACCACCAACGGCGCGGCGATGCGGATCGCGCCCGTGGGAATCGCGGTGTCCGCGGCGGATCCCGTCGCGCTGGTGGACCGTGTCGTCGAGGCCAGCCGGCTGACCCACAACACCGGGGTCGCCCTCGCGGGCGCGGCGGCCGTGGCCGCCGCCGTCAGCGCGGGACTTGACGGAGCGTCGGTGCCGGAGGCCGTCGAAGTCGCCGTGTCGGCGGCCCGGCCGGCGGCAGGCCGCGGCCACTGGGTGGCCGCCGCCGATGTGGCCGAGCGGATCGTATGGGCCACCGAGCTGGTGCGAGGACTCGATGAGGCTCAAGTCTGCGACCGGGTCTACACGTTGGTGGGCACCAGCCTCGCGACCCAGGAGTCCGTCCCGGCCGCCTTCGCCGTTCTGACGGCCTGCCCGGAGGACCCGTGGCGGGCCGTGCTGCTCGCCGCGTCCGTCGGCGGCGACTGCGACACCATCGCCGCCGTCGCGGGTGCCGTCGGCGGCGCCTGCCACGGAGTCGACGCCTTCCCGGCCGACGCACGGGCGGCCTTGGTACGGGTGAACCCACAGTTGGACCTCGACGCGACCGCCGCCGCGCTCCTCACCCTGCGAGGGCAGCCGTGAGCCGGCTCCTGCATCTCGGCAACGTGATGATGGACCTGGTCCTGGAGGTTCCGGCGTTGCCCGAGCGCGGTGGCGACGTCCTCGCCACCCGCACCGACCGGACACCGGGCGGCGGCTTCAACGTCATGGCGGCGGCAGCCCGGCAGGGACTGCCCGTGACCTACGCCGGCGCCCACGGCACAGGTCCCTTCGGCGACCGGGCCCGCAGCGCCCTCCGCGCGGAGGACATCGACGTCCTGCTGGCACCGCGACCGGACCTCGACACCGGCCTCTGCGTCTGCCTCGTCGACGCGGAGGGCGAGCGCACCTTTGTCACGAGCCCTGGCGCCGAAGCCACGCTGACCTTCACCGATCTCGCCGAACTGCGGCCGGGACCGGCCGACTTGGTCTACGTCTCCGGCTACAGCCTGATGTACGAGGCCAATCGCGCCGCGCTCGTCGAATGGGTGCCCCTGCTGGACCAGGCCGTCACGGTGATCGTGGATCCGGGCCCCTTGGTGGGTGAAATCCCCCGTGAGGCGCTGGAGTTGCTCACGGCGCGAGCCGACTGGTGGAGCTGCAACGCCCGCGAAGCCGCGCTGCTCACGGGAGTCGACGACCCGGCCGCCGCGGCCCACGCCGTGCGGTCCCGTCTGAAGCGCGGCTCGGCCCTGATCCGGACCGGACCGGACGGCTGTCTCCTGCACCACGAAGGCACGCTCACCGTCGTCCCCGGATTCGACGTCCGGGCCGTCGACCTCAACGGCGCGGGCGACGCGCACACCGGCGTCTTCATGGCAGGGCTGGCGAGTGGTCTGCCCCCGTCCGATGCCGCCCGTCGCGCCAACGCGGCGGCCGCGCTGGCGGTCACCCGGTCCGGGCCCGCCACCGCGCCCGACGCGCACGCGCTCGAAGAGTTCCTCCGTCAGTCGCGCCCGGCGCCCCGGTAGAGGTCCGGCTCCCCGTCGAGTTCGGACCACGTCGAGACCCCGGTGGCCGGTGTCCCACAGGGCGACGCCGTCGTGGTGCTCGGTGGTCAGCACGGCATAGCGGGCGCCGACGCGGGCGAACAGCTCCGCCCAGCCGGCCGGGTCGTAGCGCGAGGCGGTGAAGCGGTCGAGCTGTTTCATGACCGCTCGTGCGTGACCTCGCCCGCGCAGAAGGACCAGGAATCGGCCCATCCGTCCATGGCGTATATGCCGTAGTGGATGAGATTCCGAGCTTGGCATCGGCGAACCAGGGTTGCATCGGCATGCACCCAAGCCAGGGGGCCGCATGGCCCTCGCGTGGGCGCCGATCACCAGTACTGGTCGGTTTTCACCCTGTGACCTGGACACCCGTCGATCGGGAAGCGGGAGGAATGCCCTGACAGCGGGTGGGTACGCGACGAGGGTGTGCCCGGGTCGGACCCCGTCCCGGGCGGCCCGTCCGTACTACCCCGGGATTCGCCATGGACACCCCCTTGAACGGCCACACCCCGCCCACGACACCCGCCCAGGAGGCACTGGACGTCCTCACCCGGAACACCGAGGACCCGGTGGCCCTGGACACGCTCGCCGGCAGCGAGGTCCTGGTCCCCGTGCCGGACGACGTCAGCGAGGAGGAGATCGCCGACCCGACCGCCGTCGCGCTGCCCGTCCTGGAGGCGCCGGG
The DNA here is from genome assembly GCF_042671685.1 of Streptomyces sp. NPDC127595. Lineage (NCBI taxonomy): Bacteria > Bacillati > Actinomycetota > Actinomycetes > Kitasatosporales > Streptomycetaceae > Streptomyces > Streptomyces sp. NPDC127595. The sequence continues at coordinate 472,755 of NZ_JBHXWK010000002.1, forward strand.
CGGTGAGCAGGTCGTGCCGGTCTTCACCTCGGAGCTGGAGATGGCCGGGCTGCTCCCGTCCGTCTCCCGCTACCGCATGGTGCCGCTGGGCGCGCTCGCCTCGCAGTGGCCGTCCAGTGAACTGGCGCTCACGATCGACGGCAGTTCGCCGCACGGCCTGACCCTCACCTCCGAGGGCGTCCGTACCCTGCTCGCCAGGCCCCAGGTGTAGAGCGTCCTACAGACTCTTGCCGGGATTGAGGATCCCGCGGGGGTCGAAGGCGTCCTTGAGGCGCCGCTGGAGCGCGTGGGCCGCGGGCCCCAGTTCGTCCGCCACCCACTGCCGCTTCAGGACCCCCACCCCGTGCTCGCCCGTCAGCGTGCCGCCCAGGCGCAGGGCCAAGGCGAATATCTCGCCGGCCGCCTCCCAGGCGGCGTCCGGCAGCACGGGCAGTGACGGGTCCACGACGATGATCGGGTGGAGGTTCCCGTCCGCCGCGTGCGCGATCGTGAAGACCGGCACGTCATGGCGCGCGGAGATGGCGCGGATCTCACGAGCCGCCTCCGCGAGGCGGGAACGCGGTACCGCGATGTCCTCGATCAGCGGACGCCCCAGGCGCTCCAGCGCAGGCAGTGCGAGGCGGCGGGCGGCGAGCAGTGCGTCGGCCTCGGCCGGGTCCGCCGCTGTCTCGACGGTCGTGGCCAGCGGCGCCAGCAGCCGGGCCACCGTCTCCGCCTCGATCGCCGCGCCCGCGCCGTCGCACTGCACCAGCAGCAGGGCCGCGCCGCGCTCGCGCAGCGCGGGGTCGATGGCCTGCAGCACCGGCCCGTCGACCAGCTCCGCCAGTGCGGGCTCGACCCCGGCCCGCCCGATCGCGTACGAGGCCTCGGCGGCGTCCTCGAAGGAGGCGAAGTACGCGGCGAGCGTGGCCGTCGCCACCGGGACGGGCCGCAGCCGCAGCGTCGCCGATGTGATCACCGCGAGGGTCCCCTCGGAGCCGGTGAGCAGCGCCGTGAGGTCGTAGCCGGTGACGCCCTTGACGGTACGGCGGCCGGTGCGCACGACGGTGCCGTCCGCGAGCACCGCCTCCAGACCGAGCACGCTGTCCCGCGTCACGCCGTACTTGGCGCAGCGCAGACCGCCCGCGTTGGTCGCGATGTTCCCGCCGATCGTGGAGATGGCCGCGCTCGCCGGATCGGGCGCGTAGCGCAGACCGTGTGCGGCGGCCGCCAGGTCCAGCTCGGCGGTGATCACACCGGGTTCGACGACGGCGAGCTGGTCGTCCGGCGACAGTTCGAGGATCCGGTTCATCCCTGACAGGTCGAGGACGAGCGTGCCCTCGCCCGCCGTCGCGCCGCCCGACAGGCCGGTGCCCGCACCGCGCGGCACCACCGGTACGCGCAGTTCGTTCGCGTGCCGGAGGGTGATGGTCACGTCCTCGGTCCGTCGGGCGTGCACGACAGCCAGCGGGCTGCCGTCGACGCGGGTGCCGGAGCGGTCGGTCGCGTGTGCGGTGAGCGAGGCCGGGTCCAGGGTGAGCCGGTCGGGGGGCAGGTCACGGGCGAGGAGGCCCAGCAACTGGGCCGAGGCGGTGATGGCTGGTGCTGTCATGGGATCAGAGCCTTCGTGTCGGTCGGCACCTGGGCTTCGCCCGATGCCGGCGTTCCGCTCGGTGCCTGTGTACCCGTCGGGGCTTTCGTATCGTTCAGCGCCTTCGACTCGTTCAGCGCCTTCGTTCCGATCGCGAGCAGGGAGATGTCCTCCTGCGGTGCGTGCACGGGCGCGCACTGGATGTCGCGGAAGTGCCGCTCCAGCGGGTTCCCACGCGCCAGGCCCGGGTTGCCGAGCAGCCGCACGGCCAGTTCCACGGCCCGTACGCCGTGCCGGTCGGCCAGCACGCGCGCGCCGAGCGCCTGCTCCGGGGTGTACGACGAGTCGCCCGCGTCGACCCGGGCGGCACCGCCGAACACCAACTGCTCGGCGGTGGCGAGCAGCACCTCGATCTCCCCAGCCGTCCGCCGGAAGCGTTCCGTACGGGCCACCGGATGGCCGAGGTTGGCCGGCACACGTGAGTGCGCGAAGGTGTGGAAGAAGGCCTGCGCGGACCGGGCGACTCCCAAGTAGAGGGCGGCGAGGGAGAGATGGAGGGCGGCGCCGGCCCGGTTGTCCTGCTCGGCGGCGGGGCCGTGCGGGCCCAGGCCGATGACGTTCTCGTACGGGATCGCCACGCCGTGGAAGGTCACGTCGTGGCTGCCGCTGGCCCGCAGCCCCAACTGGTCCCAGCGGCCGGTGATCTCGATGCCGGGGGAGTCGCCGGGGACCAGGAAGGTGCCCACGCGCGGCTCCGGTTCGTCGGTGGTGGCCCACACGAGGAACCAGTCGAGTCCGTCGGCTCCGGTCACGAACCGTTTGGTGCCGGTGACCGACCAGCCGTCGGCGGTGCGCCGCGCCAGGGTGGCGGGCAGTCCGCCCCGCGCGGGGGAGCCCAGATCGGGCTCCACGCGCGCGTGGTTGATGAGAACGGGCCGCTTCTCGGATTCCTTGAGCACACGCGCGTACAGCTCGTCCGGCCAGTGCGGCTGGACGGCCTGCCGGGCGTGGGTGTTGAGGGTCATCGCCGTGATCAGGGCGACGGACGGATCGCCCTGGCCGAGGATGTGCAGGATGCGCGCGGTCTCGGCGACACGGCCGCCCGGGCCGCCGTAGTGTTCGCCGACCGTGGCGGTGAGGAGTCCGGCCTCGTGGACGGCCTGGAGTGACTCGGCGGGGAAGGCGGCCGACCGGTCGTATTCGGGAGCGAGTTCGGCGAGGCGAAGCGTTAGCGGGGAGGTCACAGTGCCTTCTTGAGATCGGCGTTCAGGTCGCGGCTCCAGAAGGCCCCGACGTCCAGGTGCGACTTGAGCGCGCCGAGTTCGGTGAAGGCGTCGGCCACCTTCTGCTGCGAGGCGATGGTGGTGTCGCTGACCGTCTCGGCCTTACTGGGCCGCTGGGTCTGCTGGGCGACGAGGTCCTTCTCGGCCTGCTCCACGGGCTGGTGGGTGGCGTCGGCGACGACCTTGGCGAACTCGGCCTCGTGACCGTCCCTGACATACGCGTACGCCTGGGAGATCCGGGCGATCAGATCGGCCACGGCGCTGGTCTGGGCGGGGCTCTTCAGTACGGTGTCCCGCGCCGACCAGAGGAAGTTGCCGGACAGGATGTCCTTGCCCGAGCCGACCGTGGTGGCGCCCTGCTGGTGGGCGGTGATGACCGACGTGCCGTAGGAGGCGAAGGCGTCGATGCCGCCGCCGTTCAGGGCCGCGAGTCCGTCATTGGGGAGCAGGGGCTTGGCATCGATGTCGGACCACTTCAGGCCCGCCTGCTTGAGCAGCTCGTACAGGAAGTAGTGCGCGGTAGTGTTCGCGACGTAGCCGACCTTCTTGCCCTTCAGGCCCGCGATGTCGGTCACTTTGGAGCCCTTCGGGACGATGACCTCCTGATTGAGTGTCGCGGCCTTCTCCACGGCGACGACCTTGAAGTTGGGTTTGCCGTCGGCCGCCGCGAAGATCGGCGGGATCTCGCTGGAGTAGGCGAGATCGAGCGCTCCGGCGCGGATGGCCTGGAGCTGCTGGTCACCGCCCTGGAAGAGGCTCCAATTGACCTTGTAGGGGGTGTCGTCGAGGTGGGCGAACTTGAGGATCGCCTCGTCGGTCTTCCAGCCGGTGGCGCCGACGTCCAGGGTCACGGAGGAGACGTCGGACGAGGACTCGGCCTGTGCCTCGTTCCCGCAGGCCGCCGCGAACGGCAGCAGGAGGGCCAGGGCGGCGGCGGACGCGCGCAGGGTGTGACGCAACACGGAATCTCCATGAGAGCTCAGAAGGGGTTGAGAGGGGTTCAGGCGGCCTGGGAGCCGGCGGCGCGGTGGGCGAGTTCCTGCCGGACCAGCGGAAGGACGTAACGGGCGTAGTCGATCGCGTCGTTGAGCGGGTCGTAGCCGCGGATCGACAGCAGGTCACAGCCGATGTCGACGTAGTCGAGCAGCGCCTGGGCCACGGTCTCCGGGGAGCCGACCAGCGCGGTCGAGGCGCCGGCGGCGTTCGTCGCGATGGCCGGGGCCGTCCACAGGCAGCGATCGTGGACCTCGCCGCGCTCGGCGATGTCGAGGAGCCGCTGCGAGCCGACGTTGGCCGGCCGCCCGGACGTCCTGTAGTGGCGCAGCGCCTCGGTGTTCGCGGTCTGCTCCTTGAGCACGCCGAGTGTGCGGTGCGCCTTCTCCCAGGCCAGCTCGTCGGTGGGCGCGATGATCGGGCGGAACGAAACCCAGATACGGGGATGGGGGCGCCCGGCGGCGTCGGCGACCGCGTTCACGGCGGCGATCTGCTCGGCCGTCTCCTTCAGCGGCTCGCCCCACAGCCCGAAGATGTCGCCCTGCTGCCCGCCCACCCGGTAGGCGTCCTGCGAGGAACCGCCCACCGAGATCGGCACCAGCCCGTTCACCGGGCGTATGTCCGAGTGGAACCCCTCGAACTTGTAGTGCTTGCCCTCGTGCGAGACCGGCCCGTCCGCCGTCCACACCTTCCGCAGGATCTGGATGTACTCGTCCGAACGCTCGTACCGCTCGGTCTTGTTGAGGTAGTCGCCCTCCCTGTGCTGCTCCTCGTCACTGCCGCCGGAGATGATGTGCACGGACAGACGTCCGTTGCTGATCCGGTCGAGCGTCGCGAAGGCTCGGGCCGCGTGGGTCGGAAAGATGACACCGGGCCGGTGCGCGAGGACCGGGCGGATGCGCTCGGTGTGCGTGGCGACGAACTGGGCGAGCTGGAGGGCGTCCGCCGAGGCCGAGTGGTAGGCGACCAGTGTGTGGTCGAAGCCGCCGTCGTCCAGGGCGCGGGCGTAGCGGCGTACGTAGTCGGGGTCGAAACCGGTGCGCGCGCTGGCGGCGGGACCGTGCGCTCCGGAGTCGGTGTGGACGGCGCTGATGAACTCTACGGGCATGGTGAACTCCTGCCGTTCAAAGGTCACTTGCTTTCAATGTCAGTCGGGGCGGAGCTCATTTGAGGACGGACGTGTCCGCCGACTTCGCCACGTCGACGTTCGGCTCGAGCACGCCGATGCCGTTCATGAGGTCGGCGACGTCCTGGACCTTCGAGGTCACCTCGGAGGTGATGGGGAGAACCTGGCTGTACGCGGCCGTGGAGAGCGTCTTCGCGACCGAGGGGTCGGCGCCGTTCAGCTTCACGATGGCGTCCGCGTACTCGGTCTCGTGCGTGTCCGTCCACTCCAGGGCCGTACCGAGGCGCTTGAGGAAGTCGCCGAGCGCGGTCTTCTTCGCCGGGCTCGCCAGGGCCTTCTCGGAGGCGCCGATGAAGCCGTACCCACTGATGCGTCCGTCGGTTCCGTCGACGAGGAGCCGGCCCTCCTGCTGCAGACCGACGGCCATATAGGTCCCGAAGGTCGCCCAGACCCCGATCTTCCCGGAGACGAAGGCCGCCTGCGCGTCGGTCGGCAGGAGGTACTGCACCTTCACGTCGGAGTAGCTGAGACCGTTCTGCTGCAGGACGTTGGCCAGCAGGTACTCGGCGATGCTGCCCTTCGCCGAGGACACCACGACCGTCTTGCCCTTGAGGTCCTTGACGCTCTTCACGTCGGAGTTCTTGGGGACGATGATCCCGGTGCTGTGGCCGTCGTTCTTGAGTGCGGCGATGTTCTTGAACTTGACACCGCCGCTGAGCGCCTGGAGGGCGGGCAGATCGGCGGAGTACGCGGTGTCGGTGGCGCCCGCCTGGACGGCCTGGTAGAGCGGCGCGGCGCCCTCGAACTCGGCCCACTTCACCTTGTACTTGGCGCCGTCGAGGGCGCCGGAGGCGGCGAAGATGGTCTGGAGTGTCTTGGCCTGGTCGCCGATGGTCAGGGTGACCTCGTCCTGGCTGGTGGCCGTGTCCGCGGAGGAGTCGGCGCCGCAGGCGGTCAGTGCCAGCAGCGCGGTGAGGCTCAGGGCGGCGGCTGCGATTCTGCGTATCACGAGGGGGTTCCTTCGAGGGTGGGGGTGACACCGAGCCAGCCGAGAACACGGGCGCGGAGGGTGACGAACTCGGGGGCGGTGAGATCACGGGGGCGGGGCAGATCGACGGTGACGTCGTGGGCGATGCGCCCCTCGTCCATCACCAGCACCCGGTCGGCGAGCAGCAGCGCCTCCTCCACGTCATGCGTGACCAGGAGGATCGCGCAGCCGTGCCGCTGCCACAGCTCGCCGACCAGCTGCTGCACCTTGCCCCGGGTCAGCGCGTCCAGCGCGCCGAACGGCTCGTCCAGGAGCAGGAGTTCGGGTTCACGGACGAGGGCGCGGGCGAGTGAGACGCGCTGCGCCTGACCTCCGGAGAGGGTCTTGGGCCAGACGGTCGCGCGTTCGGCGATCCCGACCTCGTCCAGTGCCCGGTCGGCGAGCTTCCGGTCCGGGCGGCCGGGCAGCCCGAGAACCACATTGCGCCACACCTTCAGCCAGGGCAGCAGCCGCGGGGACTGGAACGCGGCACTGCGCCGCGCGGGCACGGTCACCTCGCCGCCGATCTCGTCGTCGAGCCCGGCGAGGATGCGCAGCAGCGTCGACTTGCCGCAGCCACTGTGTCCGAGGAGGGCCACGAACTCGCCCTCGCGGATGTCGAGGTCGAGGTCGTGCAGGACGGGGTTGCCGTCGAAGGCCCGCGAGAGCCCCCGTATCTCCACGCTGTTGGTCATGATCAGGCCTCGCCCTCGAAGTTGGCGCGCCAGGTCAGCAGCCGGCGCGAGAGAACCCGTACGGCGAAGTCGCAGGTCAGACCGAGCAGCGCGTACACCGCGAGGCAGAGCACGATGATGTCCGTGCGGAAGTACTGCTGGGCGTTGCTCATCAGATAGCCGAGGCCCGCGTCGGCGTTGACCTGCTCGGCGAAGACGAGCGCGAGCCAGGCGGTGGAGAGCGCGTACCGCAGGCCCACGAGTGCCCCCGGGAGCGCGCTCGGCAGGATCACGTACCGGATCAGGCCCAGCCGGCCGAGCCCCATCATCCGTGCCGCCTCGATGAGTTCGGAGTCGGTGGACCGGATGCCGCCGTAGATGTTGAAGTACAGCGGGTAGGTGACGCCGAGTGCGACGAGCGCGATCTTCGGGGTCTCGTCGATGCCGAACCAGACGATGAACAGCGGGATCAGACCCACCCACGGGATCGCCCGGAACATGCCCATCGACGAGTCGATGACGTCCTCGCCCAGCCGGAACAGCCCGGCCACGAGGGAGAGGCTCAGCGCGATCGTCGCACCGATCAGGAACCCGATGCCGGCCCGGCGCCCCGACGCGGCGATGGCGTGGGGCAGTTCACCGTTCTTGGTCAGATCCACGGCCTGCCGCAGCACGTCCACGGGGGAGGCGAGCACGGACTCCGGGAGGACGCCCGTGGTCGAGGCCAGGAACCACAGGAGTACGAGTCCGACGGGGCCGGTGGCACGGCGTACCGAGCGGGGGACGGTGAAGCGGCGGGTGGTGCGGGTGGTGCCGCGGATGGTGATCCGGGGCGTGCTCCGGGAGGCCGGAGCGACGGGGGTGTCGGGAGTGGGGCCGGGCAGCACGGCCGGCGCCGTGCTCAGGGGTTTCGTCGTCATGGCGGGGTTCCTCTCGCGTCGCCTCAGGACGGCAGGGGGCCGGTCGCGGCGGGGCGTGCGGGATCGGCGGACCAGGCGGACCAGGAGCCGGGGAAGAGGGTCGCCTCGTAACCGGCGATGGCGAGTGCGGCGATCTGATGGGCTGCGGTGACGCCTGAGCCGCAGTAGACGCCGATGCGCGCGGTCGCGTCGGCGCCCTTGTCCGCGAACCTCTTGCGCAGCACCTCGGGCGGCAGGAAGGTACCGTCCGCCGCGAGGTTCTCCCCGGTCGGAGCGGAGACCGCCCCCGGGATATGGCCGGCACGCGGGTCCACCGGCTCGACCTCGCCGCGGTACCGCTCGGCCGCGCGGGCGTCCAACAGCAGCCCTGTCGCGGCGAGTTCGGCTGCCCCGTCCACGTCGACGGTCTGGAGACTGTCGGGACGCAGGACGACGTCGCCCTGCGGCGGAGCGGCGGGTGTGCCCGACTCAAGCGGCAGTCCGGCCGACCGCCACGCGCCCAACGCGCCGTCCAGGAGCGTCACGTCGGTCACCCCGGCGTAGCGCAGCAGCCACCACGCGCGGGCCGCGGCCGTGTTCCCCAAGTCGTCGTACACGACGACCGGTTGACCGGCCCGCAGACCCCACCGCCGTGCCGCCGCCCGCAGATCGTCGAGGTCCGGCAGCGGATGGCGTCCGCCCTCCGGGCTCGGCGGCGCGGCCAACTCGGTGTCCAGGTCGACGTACACGGCGCCGGGGATGTGCCCGGCCGCGTAGTGGTCGCGGCCGTGCGGGTCGCCGAGCGCCCAGCGGACGTCGAGGACCGCGGGCGGTTCGGCGGAGCGCAGCAGGGCGTCGAGCTCGGCGACCGTCGTCGTCACCCGGGCGGTCATGCGAGGCCCTCGGCGATCTGGGGCAGCTCGGGGGAGAGGCGCAGCCGCTCCAGGAAGAGGACCACCGTGGCGGCGGCCGTGCGGTGCTGTGCGTCGTTCAGTACGTCATGACGGCCGGCGTTGAACGTCACGGTCCGCACCCCGGCGTGGCCGGCGTACACGCTCAGTGCCTGGTCGAGGTGGCTGACCGTGTCGTCCGCGCCGTGCAGGGCGAGCACCGGGACGCGCACGAGGTCGAGGCGCAGCTCCGGCAGATCGACTGTCGCGTCGAGTGCTCCGCGCCGGAAGTCCGGGTCGTTCGTGAGCCGGCCCTGGTGGGTGGGGCAAGCGGTGCGCGCCTGGACCTCGGTGTCCCAACTGCCGGACTCCCAGGGAGCGGTGGGCAGGCCGACGAGGATCAGTGCGTCGACGCCCGGCGTCTGCTCGGCGGCGAGGTGGGCGGCGTACCGGGCACCGGTATCCGAACCGACAAGCACCTTCGGGCCGGGCAGTGACTCGTCGGCGAGGAGCTTGGCGGCCTGGTCAAGGACCGACGGGTCGGCGCTCGGATCGCCGAGGGCGACCACGCGGTAGGCGTCGAAGGCGAGCCGGCGGCCGAAGCGCTCGTACAGGCCGCCGTGCTCACCGCGTCCGGCCAGCACGATGAGCGTGCCGCGGGCGGCCAAGCCTTCCGGTTCATTCCATGAGGACAGGAGCGGGGATGCGGGCATGAGGGGGCGACTCCCTTGACGGGGCGGGGCGGGACAACGTGGGGGGTGGAGATACGGAGACACGAGGCCGCTGCTCAGGACCGGTTTCACGTGTCAAACGCGCAACCGGAAGCGGCTCGCGGGAGGAAGGAGCGCCGAACGCCTCAGCGATGGCCGGAGGCGGAGTGCTTCAGCAGGTCAGCGACAGCGCGCGCTGCACGCCACGCCGAAGTCGATGACTCGGCGCTGCGTCAGGAAGGCAGCGGAAGCGGTGGCGTGAAGCATGGGCTCATCATGACTGGCCGTGGCCGGGAACGTCCAACGACGATTCCGCATCGAAATCGATCAGCAATCGCGATCGATGCCGGATTCGGGCTACGTTCGACGCATGTCCCAACCTGTGCTCGACATCGTGGCCCTACGCAGCCTGACCGCGATAGCCGACTGCGGCGGCTTCCATCGCGCGGCCCACTCCCTCGCCCTCAGCCAGTCCGCGGTCAGCCAGCACGTGCGCAGACTGGAGAAGACGCTGGGCCGCGCGGTCGTCGAGCGTGAGGGCCGCGGGATGCGGTTCACCACCGACGGACGCCTGCTGGTGGAGCAGGCCCGCCGTATCCTCGCCGTCCACGACGAGGCGGTACGCGCCCTGCTCGACGTGGACGGCGACACCGTGACCATCGGCTCCACCGAGCACGCCGCCGACCAGTTCCTGCCCCGGCTCACCGCCGCCGTGCAGTCTGTGCGGCCCGGCTGCCGAGTGCGCTTCCGCATCGACCGCTCGGCACGCCTCGTGGAGGCCGTGGAGCGGGGCAGCGTGGACGTCGCGGTGTACGTCACCGAGGCCGCCGCCACCGAGGGCACCCCGGTCGGCGGCCTGCCGCTCACCTGGCACGCCACGCCCGGCTGGGCGCCGCCCGGCACGCCCGATCCCGTGCCGCTGGTCGCCATCGAGGACCCCTGCGCGATCCGCCGCCGGGCCATCGCGACCCTCGCCGCGCACGGCGTTGCGGCCAGGGTCGTGGGCGACGCGGGGTATCTCGCGGGCGTCCTCGACATCGCCCGCACCGGCCAGGGCGTGGCCCTGCTCGCCGCGGTCGGCCCCGCGCCGGACGGCCTGACCCCGTACGACGGGCTGCCCTCGGTCACCCCGATCCCCATGAGCGCCCTGGCCCGCCCCGGCGCGGACCCGGCGACGGTCGCCGCCGCGTTCGACGCCGTACGGGATCTGCTGCGGTGACGCGGGGTGGGTGGCGCGGGCGGACGCTTACGTGGGGCGGACCACACGAGGCGCGTGACATGAGGCGGGTGACCTGAGGCCGTGACACGAGGCGGGTGACACGACATGCGTGACCTGAGGCTCCGGTGCACAGCATCACAATGGCCCCATGAAATGGATCTCGGGCGTGGCCGGGACACTGCTCCTGGCGATGGTCCTCGTCAGCGTCCTGCGTACTCTCGTGGTGCCCCGCGGGCTCTACTCCTCGCTGGTGATCCGCTGGTGGCGCACCCTGCGGCTACTGCTGCGACTCGCCGCCCCGGGCGGCAGCTACCAGGCCCACGACCGCGCGCAGACCTGGCTCGCCCCGCTGATGCTGGTCGGCATGCTGGCGACCTGGCTCGGCGGGGCACTGCTCGGCTTCGGACTGCTGCTGCACGCCGTGTCCACGCTGACCTGGACCAATGCCGTTCGGGAGGCCGGTTCCAGCCTGTTCACGCTCGGGTTCGCCAGTGGTGACCGGCTGCATCTGTCCGCCGTGGACTTCCTGGCGGCGGCCACCGGCCCGATCGTGATCGCCCTGCAGATCGCCTACCTCCCGACGCTGTACGCCGCCTACAACCGCCGCGAACTGGAGGTGACCCTGCTCCAGTCGCGCGCGGGCGAACCTGCCTGGGGGCCGGAGATCCTGGCCCGGCAGTGGCTGGTCGACACCGAGACCGCGCTGCCCGAGCTGTACAGGGCCTGGGAGCGGCTCGCCTCGGACATCGGCGAGAGCCACTCCACGTACCCGATTCTGTTGACGTTCCGTTCACCGCGGCCGTACCGGAGCTGGATCGTCGGACTCGTCGCGGTCATGGACGCCGCCGCCATGCAGCTCTCCCTCGCGCCGAGCAGTGCCCCGCCGGAGGCTCGGTTGGTGCTGCGCGCGGGCTTCACCGCGCTGCGCGACATCGCCCGCTCGTTGCGCTACGGCTTCGATGCCGACCCGGCCCCCGACGCGCCGATCGAGCTGACCTTCCCGGAGTTCGAGGCGGCCGTGGCGATGACCGAGGCTGCGGGATTCCCCGCGGAGCGGACGGCGGAGCAGGCATGGCCGCACTTCCACGGCTGGCGGGTCAACTACGAGGCGATCGCCTACGAGTTGTGCCGTCGGTGCGACGCGGTACCCGCCCTGTGGACCGGGCCGCGGGACTTCGCCGCCGGCACGGTCGGTCCGCAACGGCCGATGGACCGGCGTCCGGGTGGTGAGGGAGGCCCGCGTGGGGGAGGGCGTCGTGGTGGTGAGGGAGGCCCGCGTGGGGGAGGGCGTCGTGGTGGTGAGGGAGGCCCGCGTGGGGGAGGGCGTCGTGGTGGTGAGGGAGCCCCGCGTCGCGGCGGGCGCCCGGGTGGCGAGGGTGGCGAAGGGCGCCGGCGGGACGAGCGGCGCGCGGGGGGCGAGGGGCATCGGACGCAACGGCCGCCCTCCGCCGAATAGTTGGCTCCCGGCCCGGTGCTTTCCGTCCAACATGCGTGCGGGAGCGGCCCGGTGCTTTCCGTCCAACATGCGTGCGGGAGCGGTGCGTGGCTGTCTGATCGGCATGCGTGCGGGAGCGGTGCGTGGCTCTCCGACCGGCACGCGTGCGGCGGTGCGTGGATGTCTGACCGGCACGTGTGCGGGAGTGGCGCGCTGCCGCCCGACCGGCACGCGGGCGCGAGTGGCGCGCTGCTATCCCTCCAATATGCGGGCGAGGGCGGCGCGTTGCAGAGGGTGTACCTGGGCGTGCAGGTCGTGTCCCTTCGCGGTGAGCGCGACCCACACCCCGCGCCGGTCGTCCTCGCAGAGGGTGCGCTCGACCAGGCCGTCCCTCTCCAGTCGACCGATCAGGCGGGACAGCGCGCTCTGGCTCAGATGGACACGGTCGGCGATGTTCTGCACACGGCACAGCGCGCCGGGATCCGCGGCCACGCCCGAGGCGAGGATGTCGAGCACCTCGAAGTCACTGGCGCCGAGACCGTAGGGATGCAGCTCGCGGTCGATCTCGCACATCGTGCGCGCGTGCACCGAGAGAATGTTCCGCCAGTGCTCCTCAAGCCGAGCGTCCGGAGTATTCGCTGCCATATCTGAACGGTAACAGAGAACCGGCCAGTAATTGAGTGTGCAACTAGTGCAGCCGCATCCACTAGCCGCTTGCCACGACGGAACCCGTCAGGTCGACTCCCCTCGCACCAGCTCCGTAGGAAAGATCACCGCCGCCGGATCCTCGCCCCCGATCTGCGCGAGCGGCACCCGCACCATCTCGGCGCTGATGCGGTCCCAGGGCTGGCGGATGGTGGTGAGGGCGGCGATGGACGTGGTGGCGGCGGGGGAGTCGTCGAAGCCGCCCGACCGACACGTCCTCGGGGAGCCGGCGGCCGACCTTGCGCAGCGCGGCGTCTACAACCACACGTACGACGTGCTCAACGCCCTGAAGGCGCAAGGCCACCACGGCGGACATGGTGCAGGTTGGAAACGAGATCAATGGCGGCATGCTGGGGTCCGAGGGCTCGACGAGCCACTGGCCGCAGCTCGCGGGGCTGTTGAACTCCTGCTACGACGCGGTCGAGGCGGTCAGCTCGTCCACCACCGTGGCGCTGCACCTCGCCAAGGGCGGTGATCTGGCTGGGATCCGACGGACTCCGCGTCCGGCAATGGCTGGGGCCCGACGACTCCGCGTCCGGCAACGGCGGGGAGAGCCAGGCCCTCTTCGGCTACGACGGCAAGGCCCTGCCCGCCATGTCGTGGTTCAGCCGCCGCTGAGCAACGCGGACGGCGTCGGCTCCCAGGACCGCAAGCAGGTCCTGGGAGCCGACGTCAGGCACAGGCCCGCCGCCCTGGACTCAGGGATCCTCCGGCATGGAAGCGATGCCGCTTTCGATGAGGCAGCTCTCGGACGGATCAAGGGTATGCGACTGGCTGTCCCCGGGGCCGGTGCCCGACGTCCCCTCAACCGCGCCCGGTTCCTCGTCCTGGGTGCCGCCGGCGGAAGCGGAGGAACACGGCGTCTCCTGGTCCGAGTTCTGTTCGGAGTCGCTGGACCGCCCGGATCCGTCTCCCGCTCCGTCGCCGGCCGCGCAGCCGGTCAGTGTGCAGAGGAGAACCGCGGTGACGACGCCGAGCATGGCTCGTGTGGACCCTGTCATGGGTGGTTCCGCCCTCCGCGGGTGGTAACGGCCGTCAGTAGGAAGAGTACGTGGCGAACGCGTCCCCGACCCAGGTGGCGAAGTACGGCGACCGCATCTCGGTCGGGTTGTCCCTGCTGTCGTTGTTGCTGTTCACGCCGTTGACGTAGCCGCTGTAGTAGACGTTGTCGTCCTTGCCGTAGATCCAGGGACCACCGCTCGACCCGCCGGTCATGTTGCACGGCATCTTGATCTGGTCGGTGGTGAAGATGCCGCGTTGGGCGGTGGTGGCGCTGCAGTAGTACTGCCACTGGCCGTCGAAGGCCCCGGCCGCCGGATAGCCCATGGATGTCATGAAGCGCTCCTTGCCGTAGTTCCACTGGATGCCCAGTCCGCCCACGGCGTTGACCAGTTCTCCGGAGGAGTTCGGCGAGGTGATGACGATTCCGAGGTCGTAGCCGAAGTTGCCGTCGTTGATCCAGCCGTTGAAGGAGACGAGAGTCTCGGCCCACCAGGTGCCGTGGGGGCGGTTGCCGTAGTTGTAGTAGGGCACGAACTGCCAGTTCGACGCCCATGACTGGCCGGGACCGCCGTGCACGCAGTGGCCGGCGGTGAAGACCATGTTCTTGTTCGTGCTGTTGACCGCGGACGCGGAGCAAACGTAGTTGAGCCCGTCCGAGGCCGTGAAGAAGACCTTGCCCACCACCTTGGTGGCGGTCACCGACGCACTGATGTCGTCCGGGATTCCGGAGGCGCCCGCCGTGGGTTCGGATCCTGTGGTCGCAGGTCCGGTCGGCCCCTTCGGCGCGGCGGGAAGCTGTTGGTTCTGCTGCGCGGACCTGGTGACGATGTCGGTCGACTCGACGGGTATGGCCGCGGCCATACGTTCGGGCGTCCAATACTCCGCGGTACGGGCCGCGGCGGCAGCGGGCACGGTGTGTGCGACCGATTCGGCGGCGGCGGTCCGTGAGGGCTGCGTTTCCGCGGCCGCCATGGTGACGGAGGAGAGGAACAGGGCCGCGGCGAAGCCGACAGCCAGGGAACATCTGTGACGCGTGCGTAACACGTGGAACCCCCCACGATTGATGGCATGGACGCATCAATCTCCCGGGTGTGACGAAAGACTGTCAACCGGCTCTTTTCGGCAGTGAGGGAAGGTCATCTGTCCGGATATCGCGTACAGGGCGGGCCCGCCCTGTGGAGAAGGCGCGTCGGCGGTATTCGCCGACGACATCAGCGGCGACCGGACCCGGGCTTTCCTGGCTGCGTTCGGGCTTCGCGAGCGTCGCCGAAGCCCGTGCGCGTCGCCCCGGGCTGCGGGACAGTGTCGGAAGACCGCCGTGACGGAGGGGGCCAAGATGCTGAAGTTTCCCGTCAGTGGACAACGCCTGGAGATCCTGGAGTGGCTGCGCGATCCCGTGGCGCACTTTCCTCCGCAGCGGCACGGTGATCTCGTCGAGGACGGCGTCACTCCGGCGACCGTCGCCGCCAAGCTCGGTGTGAGCCGTGGCGTCGCGCGCACCCACCTCGACCTCCTCGTCGGGACCGGGCTGCTGCGCACCAAGAAGATCAGGCGTCGCACCTACTACCGCCGCGACGAGTACCGCATCGCCGAGGTCAGCCGCTTCTTCGAGAAGGGCTGGTAGGAGCCGCTGGTTTCCCATAACTCCTGCCGGGCGGGCGTGCGAGGCCCGGCGCCCCGGCGTTACGCTCTTCACCGGCCGTGATCTTCTCTCGCGGCGCGGCGGTGGGGCCCGCCGTACCCGAACCGCGGCGCGACAGAGCCGCCAACGGTCCCTGCTTGCGGTGAAGTGTGCCCGGATGACCGGGCCCCGGCGAGTAGGAGACGTACGCACGTGGCAGCCCCGCGACAAGACGCGAGCAGGCGTTCATACGTGACAGCCCAGTCGCCAGACGCGATCAGGCGTCCACACGTGACAGCCCCGAGACCAGCGCGAGCAGGCGTACGCACATGACAGCCCCGCGGCCGGATCGAGCCGACCGGGCTGACGGGGCCGACCGGGCCGAGATGCCCGCGCGGCCGGTGTCCCCGTGGCAGGGCCAGGGACCGGCCGTCGCGATGGTCGCCCTGGGCGGCGCGATCGGCGCCACGGCCCGCTACGGCGCGTCGCTGCTGTGGCCCTCCCAGGCCGGCGGATTCCCCTGGACCACGTTCTGGGTCAATGTCATCGGCTGCGCGGTGATCGGCGTCTTCATGGTGGCCGTCACCGAGGTGTGGGCGGTGCACCGGCTGGTGCGGCCGTTCTTCGGCACGGGGGTACTCGGCGGCTTCACCACGTTCTCGACGTACGCCGTCGACATCCAGAAGCTGGTCGACGAGGGCCACCCCGCCACCGGCCTCGGCTACCTCGCAGCGACCCTGTTCGCGGCGCTCGCGGCGGTATGGCTGGCGATGACAGCGGCGCGCCGCGCCTTGGTGTGGAAGCGGCGATGAACGGGCGAGGAAGGTAAGAACTGGTTGTGAACTGGCTGCTGGTGATCATCGGTGCCGTGGTCGGTGCGCCCCTGCGTTACCTGACCGACCGCGCGGTGCAGTTGAGGCACGACACGGTCTTCCCCTGGGGCACCTTCGCGGTCAACGTCGCGGGCTGTCTGATCCTGGGTTTCCTGACCGGCGCGGCCTCGGCGGGCCATGCCTCCTCCCACCTGCAACTCTTGATCGGCACGGGCCTGTGCGGGGCGCTCACCACGTACTCGACGTTCTCGTACGAGACGCTGCGGCTGACCGAGACGGGCGCAGGGTTCCTCGCCGTCGCGAACGTGATCGCGAGTGTCATGGCGGGCCTGGGGGCGGCGTTCGCGGGGGTTTCGTTCGCGCAAGCTGTGTGGTCGTAGAACGCGGGCACTCCCCCGCGCGCTGTAAGACTGTCTACAGCACTGTCGACCAACTCCCCAGAACTGGACCCCATGAGCGTCATCAACATCGGGCAGGCCGTCGTCCTCGGAGCCGTCGAGGGGGTGACCGAATTCCTCCCCGTCTCCTCCACCGGCCATCTCAAGATCACCGAGGGGCTGATGGGCATCCCCGTCGACGACAACGCCGTGGTCGGGTTCTCGGCGGTCATCCAGGTCGGCGCGATCGCCGCCGTCCTCGTGTACTTCTTCAAGGACATCGTGCGGATCGTCTCCGCGTGGGGGCGTGGCCTGCGCCATCGCGAGGAGCGCTACCACCACGACTACAAGTTCGCCTGGTGGGTCATCTACGCGACGATTCCGATCGTGATCGTGGGCCTGGCGGCGAAGCCGCTCATCGAGGGGCCGCTCGCCTCGCTCTGGGTGGTCGCGGCCTCGCTGATCGTCGGCAGCGGAGTGATGTGGGCGGCGGATCAGATGGGCCGGCACAAGCGCGGCGAGGACGACACCACGTTCAAGGACGCGATGCTGGTCGGCGGCTCCCAGATCCTCGCCCTGCTTTTCCCGGGCTTCTCGCGCTCCGGCGCCACCATGTCCACGGCCCTCATCCTCGACCTGGACCGGGTCGCCGCCACCCGGCTCTCCTTCTTCCTCGGCATTCCCGCCCTGACCGGCGCCGGGCTGTACGAGCTGAAGGACGCCCTGGGTACGGGTGTCGGCGCCGCCCCGCTCGCCGTCGGCACGCTGGTCTCCTTCGTCGTCGCGTACGGCTCCATCGCCTGGCTGCTGAAATTCGTCGCCAAGCACTCCTTCAACGCCTTCGTGATCTACCGGCTGGTGATCGGCGTGGCACTGTTCGGCCTGCTCGGAGCGGGTGTGCTCGGCTGAGGCCGCCCCGGGTGAACTCGCTCGACGGTTGACAGCCGCCTCCCCTTCCGCGGAGTATCGGTCCCGTGAACCTGTCAGACAGCCAGACAGGTGGGTCGGTGCCGCGGCGCGTCAGCGCCATGGAAGCGGTGCTCACCCACCTCCGTGGCGCCATCGAGCGCGGCGAGTACGCCATCGGCGACAAGCTCCCCTCCGAGGCGGAGCTCTGCCGCCGCCTGGAGGTCAGCCGCCCCGTGCTCCGCGAGGCGCTGCGGGCCCTGCAAGTGATGGGTCTGACCGCGTCCCGCACCGGCAAGGGCACCTTCGTCCTGGCTAACGCCGTCGAGGAACCCACCTTCGGCGACTACGCGGCCGGCGACCTTCTCGAAGTGCGCCGCCATGTCGAGATCCCCGTCGCCGGGTACGCGGCGGTGCGCCATACCCCGGAGAACCTCGACCGCATCGCCCATCTGCTGGAGCGCATGGAGCGGGAGACCGACACCACCGCGTGGGTGGCGATGGACACCGTCTTCCACATCGCCATCGCCGAGGCCTCCCAGAACCCGGTCTTCCGCAAGGTCATCGAGGAGATCCGGGACGCACTGGCCCGTCAGTCGGCCTTCCTGAACGAACTCGGCGGCCGCCGTGAGCAGTCCAACCGCGAGCACCGCGCGATCGTCGAGGCACTGGCCGACGGCAGCGAGCACGACGCCGTGGAGGCGATGTCCCACCACCTCGACCGGGTCGAGACCACCCTCACCTCCATCGTGCATCCCGGGCGCGCGGACACCCACACGAAAGGCGGACCCGAGGCGTGAACGAGCCCTCGCTCAAGCTGGAGTACGGCAGTTCACTCGCGGCGGCACCGGTGATCCGCGAGCCCCTCCACGCACCCGTCGCCCATCTCGTACGCGGCGGGGTCATCGAAGGCATCCACTACGGCTCGGTGGTCGTGATGGCCGCCGACGGCACCGTGGAGCTCCAGATCGGTGACATCGAGGCCGCCTTCTATCCGCGCTCGGCGGTCAAACCCCTCCAGGCGGCGGCGATGCTGCGGGCCGGGCTGCCGCTCGACGGCGAGCTGCTCTCGCTGGCCGCGGCCAGCCACTCCGGCGAGGAACGGCACCTGGCCGGGACCCGGCGGATCCTGGAGCTGGCCGGACTGACGGAGGACCGGCTGCGCAATGTCCCGGACCTGCCGTTCGACCCGGTCGTACGCGAGGCCTGGATCCGCGAGGGACGACTGCCCTCCCGGCTCGCCCAGAACTGCTCCGGCAAGCACGCCGCCATGCTGTACACGGCCAAGCTCAACGGCTGGTCGCTCGACGACTACCTCGACCCCGCGCACCCGCTCCAGCAGGCCATCGCCGAGATCGTCGAGGACCTCACCGGACAGGCGATCGCACGGGTGACCGTCGACGGCTGCGGCGCGCCCCTGTTCTCCGTCTCGCTGCACGGCCTCGCGCGCGCCGCGGCCAGGATCACCACCGCCGCCCCGGGCACCCCCGAGGCGCAGGTGGCCGACGCGATGCGCGAACACGCCGAGATGGCCTCAGGCTCCGGGCGCGACGTCGCCGCGCTGATGCGAGCCGTGCCGGGGCTGCTCAGCAAGGACGGCTTCGAAGGCGTGCAGTTCGCGGCGCTGCCGGACGGCCGGTCCGTCGCCGTGAAGATCGCCGACGGCGCCGACCGGGCGCGGATCCCGGTGACTGCGGCTGCCTTGGCCCGCGCGGGAGTCGACCCGGCCGCTCTCGCCGAGTTCCGCGGCGCGCCGCTCCTCGGGGGTGGCTCGGTGGTCGGTCACATACGCCCTGCCCGAGCGCTCGATCCGCTGCCGGCGCACGAGATGTGCGCCTGAGAGCGGCGCGAAGAGGACTGCGGGGCGGATGCGACCGGCCACCAGGACGCGGTGCCGATGACACCGGGGCAGCAGTCCCCGTCGTACGCCGTGCTGCCGGACGAAGGCCGCCACCGGCCCCGGAGTTGCCGAACTCGACCTGGGTAAGCGCCTGTTGCCGGCAGAACGCCTCGCGGCACCGCTCTGCCGGGTGGCACTCGCGGGCAGCGGCACCCGAAGGCCACCTCGCGGACACCGTCCCGGAGGCGCTCCCAGCCGATGGGCACCAGTCCCGGCCGCGCGGCACAATGGTGATCATGTCCCCGTCGCTGACCTTTCAGCCGGTCCTGGAACGCATCGCCGTCGAGATCGCGCAGACCCCCGGACGCGGGCGGCCCGCCGACTACATCCCGGCGCTCGCCGCCTGCGACCCGCGCCGCTTCGGCATGGCCGTCGCCGAACTCGACGGCACGGTGTACGGCGTGGGGGACTGGCGCCAGCCCTTCTCCACGCAGTCCATCACCAAGGTCTTCACCCTCGCCCTCGATCTGGCCCGTGAGGGCGACGAGTTGTGGGAGCACGTCGGCCGTGAGCCCTCCGGCAACGCCTTCAACTCCCTTGTGCAGCTGGAATACGAGAACGGCATCCCGCGCAACCCGTTCATCAACGCGGGCGCCCTCGTCGTCACCGACCGGCTCCAGACCCAGACCGGAGACGCGGCCGGCTCGCTGCTCGAGTTCCTGCGCGCCGAGAGCGGTAACCCGAGCCTCACCTTCGACAAGGACGTCGCCGCCTCCGAGGCCGCGCACGGCGACCGCAACGCGGCCCTCGCCCACTTCATGGCGTCGTACGGCAATATCGACAACCCCGTTCCGGTGCTTCTGGACCAGTACTTCCGGCAGTGCTCGATCGAGGCCTCCTGCGCCGATCTGGCGCTGGCCACCGGATTCCTGGCCCGGCACGGCATCCGGTCCGACGGTTCCCGGCTGCTCACCCAGAGCCAGTCCAAGCAGGTCAACGCGGTGATGCTCACGTGCGGTGCCTACGACGCGGCCGGTGAATTCGCCTACCGCGTGGGGCTGCCCGGCAAGAGCGGCGTCGGCGGCGGGATCATCGCGGTCGTGCCGGGACGGTGCACGTTGTGCGTCTGGAGCCCGGGCCTGGACCAGCGTGGCAACTCGGTGGCGGGCGTCGCGGCCCTCGACCGATTCACCACGCTCACAGGGGTGTCCGTTTTCTGATCCGGCACCGCCGCGGGTGCCGTCCGCGCCCGTAACAGGCCTCCGTCGCACGGATCTCACACGGAGGTCACGCGTAGGCCTCCGTACGGAGGGAAGTACGTCGCTTTACGGCCACCCGGCGTTGACACGCTTTCCGAGTGTTGGCCATGGCCTTTCCCGTCGATCTCCGCCGCTGCCAGGCTCTCGGTCTGGCCGGCTCCGCCTTTCTCGCGCTGGGCGGTGAGACGGCCGGAGCCCTGCCCGTGCGGGAGTTCCTCGCCCCCGAGTCCGCCGAGGCCGTACTCGGCCTGGTCGGTGTGTACTTCGGCGTCGTCCTGCTGATAGCGGCGTGGGCGCTCCTCGGCACCGTCGTTCGCGGCCCCGAACCGCCGACTCCGCGCTCCCTGCTGCTCGTTCTGGCCGTCTGGGCCGCGCCGCTGCTGCTCGCTCCGCCGCTGTTCAGCCGGGATGTGTACAGCTATCTCGCGCAGGGCGCGATGGTCGACGCGCACATCGACGTGTACGCGCACGGGCCCGCCCAGCTCGGCGGTCCGCTCGCCGACGAGGTGGCACCGGTGTGGCAGCAGACCACGACGCCGTACGGCCCGGTCTTCCTCGCCGTCGCCTCCGCACTGTCCGGACTCACCCGCGGGGAGATCCCCGCCGGACTGCTCGGCATGCGCCTGGTCGCCCTGCTCGGCGTCGGCCTGATGGCGGCGGCGCTGCCCCGCCTGGCCCGGCACAGCGGCGCGGATCCGGCCGCCGCGCTGTGGCTGGGCGCCCTCAACCCCCTTGTCCTGCTGCATCTGGTGGCCGGCGCGCACAACGACGCCATCATGCTCGGACTGCTCGGCGTCGGACTGGTGGCCGCACGCGGCCGGTGGCCCGTACTGGGCGTCGTCCTCATCACCCTCGCGGCGCTGGTCAAGGCACCGGCTGCGCTCGGCCTCCTTGCGGTGATCGCACTGCGCGGGCGGCGGGGGCTGGTGCCGTCCGTCCTGACCACCACCTTCGGTGCTCTCGCCACCACAGCCGTGGTGACCGCCGTGACAGGTACGGGCTACGGCTGGATCGAGGCTCTGAAGACCCCCGTGTCCCCGCAGAACTGGTCGCTCACCAGCCTCCTCGGCCGAGCCACCGGCACCCTGCTGGAGAAACTCGGCAGCGGCCTCGCCCCCTTGGCCATCCCGGCCTGGCACACCGCCGGACTCGTGCTGACCGCGCTCATCGTCCTCTTCATATGGCTGCGCCTGAGGCCCGGACCGATCTACGCACTCGGCCTGAGCCTGGCCGCCGTGGCCGCGTTCGGCCCGGCGATCAGGCCCTGGTACGCGCTGTGGGGGCTGTTCCTCATCGCCGCCGCGGCACCCAGCGGCTCGGTGCGCCACCGGGTCGCGGCCGCGAGCGGAGTGCTCGCCCTCGCCGTGCTGCCCAGCGGATACGCGCCGGACGCCCAACAGGTGGTCCTGGCCGTCTCCGGCGGACTGCTCGCCCTCGTCGTGCTCTGGCAGGCCCATCAAGCGGCGCAGGCGCCGGTACTGGAGCGCACCGCATGAAACGCCCTCGCACTCTTACCGGATTTTCCCGTATGTCCCGCAGACTTGCCCAGCTCTCTCCCCGGCTTCCCCGCACGGACCGGGGGCGCCTCTTCCTGGTTCTGGGACTCGCCGCCGCCGTCACCGTGTTCACCGCCACCGTGCCGCTCCTGCGCGACTGGTTCGACCTGCGCGTCTACTACGGGACGATCGACGCCTGGGCGCATCACGACGGCCGGATCTACGACTACCTCGTGCCCGGGACGACGTACGGCTTCACCTATCCGCCGTTCGCGGCCCTCAGCATGCTGCCGATGGCGCTGGTCGGGCTGCACACCGCGATCGCCATCGGGCTGCTGCTCAACCTTGCCGCGCTCGCCGCCGTGGTGTGGATCCTGGTCGGGCCCGCGCTGCGCCGGTACGGCTGGTTCGGCTTCGCCATGGCGGCCTGCCTGCTCGCCCTGTTCGAACCGGTCCGCGACACCTTCAGCTTCGGCCAGGTGAACCTGCTGCTCCTGGCCCTCGTGCTGAGCGACGCGTGGCTGCTGGCCACCGGCCGGGGCCGCCGGGCGGGCGCCGGAATCGGCCTCGCCGCTGCCATCAAGCTGACTCCCGCGATCTTCATCGGCATGCTGCTGCTCGCCCGTCGCTGGCGTGCCGCCGGAGTCGCGACGGCCGTTGCGGGGGCGGCCACCGCACTGGCGGCCTGGGTGGCGCCGGACGCCTCACGTTTCTACTGGACCGACGCGCTGTGGGACACGGACCGCATCGGACAACTCGGCTATGTCTCCAATCAGTCCCTGCAGGGCGTCCTGGCGCGGCTCGCGGCACCGGGCGAACCGAGCAAGGCGCTCTGGGCGGCGGCAGTCTTGGTGGTCCTGTGTGTATGGGCCCGCCGGACCTCGCGTGCCGTGGCCGACGAGGACTGGATCGCCGCGTTCGCCCTCACCGGCCTCACGGCCTGCCTCGTCAGCCCGATCACCTGGGTTCACCACCTCGTCTGGCTGCTGCCGTCCTTCGCCGTGCTGCTGCGCGGGCGCCGAGTGCGGGTCGCGGGAATCCTGTACGCGATCCTGTGCAGCAGCATGGTGTGGCTGTGGTTCCACGACGCGTCCGGCCTCGACGGCTTCGTCGGGAGCAACGCCTATACGTGGATCACGCTCGGGCTGCTGCTGTGGCTGCCGGTCGGTCAGTCGGGCGTCGGCCGTCCGCCTCTGGTCCGCAGGGCCAAGGCCACGCTTCCGGCGCCCAGACAGGCCGCGCCCGCGATCGCGGCGGCGGCCGCGGGCCAGCCGGGTCCGTCGGCCGTGGGCAGCGCGGCCGGGAGGACGGCCGGTCCTGCCGGCGGCACGGGGCGGGTGTCGAGGAGCGAGCCGACGGGTTCGACGTGCCCGGACGCCTTGAAACCCCAGTCGAGCAGTGAGCGGGCCTCCTCGTACACCGCGAACCCGCCGCCCTCCTGAGGGTTCATCACCGTGACGATCACGGTGTGCCCGCCCCGGCGCGCGGCGGCCACGAGGGTGCTGCCCGCATTGCTGGTGGAGCCGTTCTTGACGCCGATCAGGCCCTGGTACGGCTCCACCCCGTCGGCGCCGGTCAGCAGCCGGTTGGTGTTCTCGATCTCGTACGACCAGCCGCCCCCGCCGGGGAACCTGGCCTCGGCGGTGGAGCAGTACCGCGCGAACTCGGCGTTGCGCAGACCGGCCCGGCCGAACACCGCGAGGTCGTACGCCGACGAGACCTGCCCCGGCGTGTCGTATCCGTCGGGAGACATGACGTGCGTGTCCAGGGCGCCCAGAGCGCGGGCCTTGGCCTGCATCCGGGTGGCCGTGGTGCGCCAGCCGCCGTTCATCGCGGCCAGTACGTGGACGGCGTCGTTCCCGGAGTTGAGGAAGACGCCGCGCCACAGGTCCGCCACTCGGTAGGTGCGCCCTTCGGCGACGCCCACCAGGCTGCTGCCGTCGCCGATGCCCCGTAGTTCCTCCTCGGTGACGGTGTGCCGGATGCCGCCGGGCAGCACCGGGAGCACCGTGAGGGCGAAGAGGGTCTTCAAGGTGCTGGCGGGCGGCAGTTGGCGGTGCGCGTTGTGGGCGGCAAGCACCTGGCCGGTACGGGCGTCGGCCACCAGCCACGAGAGTGCGGAGACGTCGTCGGGGATCTCGGGCGCTCCGGGCCGTGGCCGTACCTGCGTCCCGGCCCGGTGCAGCGGCGGCTGAGAGGCCGAGGCCGAGGCTCGGGGTGTCCCCGGGTCCGTGCCGGCTGGGGCGGCGGCCGCACTCGGTGCGAGAGCCGCGGCGCTCGGCGTGAGGGCCAGGGCTCCGGCCGCACAGACGGCGGAACAGTAGACGGCGGCGCGGGAAGGAAATCCGATGGTCATTCCGCAAAAGTAGGAACCCGCGCGTCCTGTGCCGGGCTGCCAGGCCACAGCGGCGGGATCGAGCACCCGGATGCCGCACGCGGGAAACGTCAGGCGGGCAGCGTCGGGTGGACCTGGCGGAGGAAGGCCGCGTTGTCCGGGGTGGCGCGCATCCGCTCCAGGAGCGTTTCCAGGCCGGCCTGGCCGTCCCGTGTCTGCAGGGCGCGGCGCAGTCCTCGTACGGTGCTCAACTCGGCGGCGGGTACGAGGAGTTCCTCGCGCCGGGTGCCGGAAGGAGTGATGTCGACGGCCGGGAACACCCGCCTGGAGGCAAGGGTGCGGTCGAGGCGGAGCTCCATGTTGCCGGTGCTCTTGAGTTCCTCGAAGAAGTAGTCGTCGGCACGGGAGCCGGTCTCCACCAGGGCGGTGGCGAGGATGGTGAGGGAGCCGCCCTCCTCGGCGAGGCGTGCGGCTCCGAAGAACCGCTTGGGGCCGTGCACCGCGGCCGCGTCGACGCCGCCGCTGAGGGTGCGCCCACCGGAGGCGGCCGCGTTGTTGTGTGCTCGGCACAGCCGGGTGAGCGAGTCCATCAGGATGACGACGTCCTCGCCCTGCTCGACGAGCCGCTTGGCGCGCTCGACGACGAGTTCGGCGAGTGCGATGTGCTGCTTCGGCGTCTGGTCGAAGGTCGAGGCGAACACCTCGCCCCGGACGGAGCGCCGCATGTCGGTCACTTCTTCCGGCCGCTCGTCGAGCAGCAGCACCATCAGGTGGATCTCGGGATGGTTGCCCGCGATGGCCGCGGCGAGCTGCTGGAGCAGTACCGTCTTGCCGGTCTTGGGCGGGGCGACGAGCAGTCCGCGCTGGCCCTTGCCGACCGGTGCGATCAGGTCGACGACGCGTCCGGCCAGACCGCTCGCCGGATGCTCCAGACGGAGCCGGTCGCGCGGGTGCAGCGGGGTGAGGTCATGGAAGTGCGGGCGGCGGCGCAGCTCTTCGGGCGTACGCCCGTTGATCCGCTCCGCCTCGGTGAGGGCGCGGGGCCCTCCGCGTACGCCTTCGACGGTGTCGCCCTTGCGCAGGCCGTAACGGCGGATCAGCGCGGCGGAGACCTGGACGTCGGTCGGCGTGGGCAGGCAGCTCGTGGTGGCGCGCAGGTACCCCTGCCCGTTGTGCGCGATGTCGAGGACACCGCCGGCGTGCGCCGGGAGCTGCTTCTGTCGTACTGGGGGTTCGAGTGTGGTGGTCATGATGGGGGGTCCTTTCGAGGACGGGTTCATGAGGTCATGGGGTAGGGAGGGGGATGTGCCGGGGGAGGCGGCGTGCTCACGCCTCCGTGCGGCGGGGAGACAGCACCTCGCATACGGCGGACGGCAGGATCTGCCTGTGGCCGTGCTCAAGAGGTGATGTGCTGGAAAGCTGTTCGCCGGTCGGAAAGCGACGGGCGTGTCAGCGAGAAGAAGTGGAACCAGCACCGGCGCCCGAGACGGGGCGTACACAAGTGCTGACCGCACTGTAGCACCCCGGGGCCGGGCTCTGCTGTGATGTGGGTCTCAGTGGCCCGCGAGCAGCCCGTACAGCAGCGGGATACGCGGTTCGGTCTCCGGCAGTCGCCACCACCCGGACGGGGTACGGGTCATCTGCGGCCACCGGGGCCAGGGAAGCTCGTCGCTCTCCCGCAGTCGCCGAATCCGCAGATCCGCCCCGATCAGCGCGTTGATGACGTCGTCAAGACCGTGCATCCACTCGTAGCTGTCGGTCGCGCCCTGCACTGCCGGACCGTCCGTGTAGGTGTACGTCGCATCCCGGTGGACGGCGTCCCGGCCGCCCAAGTAGTCGTGCCGCAGGAGCAGTTCACCGCTCTCGCCCTCGGCCGGCTTGGGGCCCAGTGAGTTGAGCAACGGATGGAACTCAGCGATGTAAAACCGCCCCTCGGGACGCAGGAGTTGGGCGATGGTGGAGGCCCAGCGGTCCAGGTCGGGCAGGTAGCAGAGAGCGCCTTTTCCGGTGTAGACGACGTCGAACTTCCGCTCTCCCAGGGCCTCGACGGCGTCGTACACATTGGCCCGCACATAGGTGACGTCGGCGCCCGCCCGTGCCGCGATGTCCGTCGCGGCCGCCACGGATGCCTCGGAGATGTCGAGTCCGACGGCGCGGGCGCCGCGCTCGGCGAAGGCGATCGTCTCGGTGCCGAGATGGCATTGGAGGTGGAGCACGTCGCGGCCGGCCAGTTCACCGAGATCCTCCCACTCGAAGGCGGCGAACCAGCGGGCCGGGTCGAGTTTCTCGTGCAGCCCGTAGAAGCGGCTGGAGAGGTGGATGGGGGTGCGCGCGTCCCAGTTGGCCTGGTTGGCCCGCATCATCCGCTCGTGCTCGTGCCCGTGCCCGTCGGCCGTCTCGGTCATGAGGACATCCAATCGTGCGCGGCCGGGGAGCCGGGGGAAGAACGGCGGATGTGTCCGGACGTACACACGTGAACCTGGAAGGGTGTCGATTCGGCGCCGGCCCGTTCGTCGGTGGGGTGGAAGAAGTTCATGAGCACCGGGAGGAACCCATGAAGTACATGCTGCTGGTCTGTGGTGACGACACCGCGGACGCCTCCGGCATGGCGCCCGTCGAACCCTGGGTCGAGGAGCTGGGCGCCGAGCGCGGCGTACGGCTGCACGGCCACCGGCTGCGGCTCCCCGCCGACGCGGTCACCATCCGGGTACGGGACGGCGAAGTGCTGCGCACCGACGGCCCGTTCGCGGAGACCAAGGAGTACATCGCCGGTTACGACATCCTCGAGTGCGACACCTTGGAGGAGGCCGTGGAGGCGGCCGCCAAGCACCCGGTGGCGAGCGTCGGTGCCATGGAGGTGCGCGCCTTCTGGGACGACGAGGACGCCGAGGCGGAGATCCGCCGGATCGACGCGGAGCTCACCGCGGCGGGCCGTGAGCGGGACTTCGACCGGGCGATGGCCTGTTACGCCCCGGACGTCGAGGTCTTCCACCCCGTGAGCGGTCTGGAGCAGAGTGGGATCGAGGCCCTCCGCAAGGCGGAGGAGATGTGGTTCTCGACGCTGACCGGACCCGTGGAGCGTGAGGTGCTCGACTTCCGCGTCCGGGTCGACGAGAGCGTCGCGTTCAGCCACGCGCTCGTGCGGATGCGCGCCACGCTGGCCGGCGGTGTGCCGCTGGACACCACGGCGCGGGTCACCACGGGCTACCGCGCGGCCGGCGACCGCTGGCAGATCGTCCACCAGCACACGTCGGTCCCCTTCGACGCCGGAATCACGGAGGGCCAGTCATGAAGTACGCGCTGTTCATCTGCACCCCCGTCGGCGGCGAGGAGCTCAGCCCCCAGGAGATCGCCGACAGCCCCGCCTTCCTCTCGTACATCGAGGAGGTGCGCAGCCGCGACATCGTGAAGGGCGGCGCGCGCCTGCGGCCCTCCACCGACGCCACCACCGTGCGCGTCCAGGGCGATGAAGTGCTGCTCACCGACGGGCCGTTCGTCGAGTCCAAGGAGTACGTCGCGGGCATCGACATCATCGAGGTGGCCGACCTCGACGAGGCCATCTCACTCGCCTCACGGCACCCGGCCGCGCTCGGCGGCGGCTCGGTCGAAGTGCGGCCGGTCTGGGAGTGAACGAGGTGGAGGAGGCCGTCGCCGCGGCCTTCCGCGAGGAGTGGGGCCAGGTCGTCGCCACCCTGATCAGGGTGACCGGCGACTGGGACCTCGCCGAGGAGTGCGCGCAGGACGCCTTCGCGCGGGCCCTGGACCGGTGGCGGCGCGACGGCGTGCCGCGCCGCCCCGGCGCATGGCTGACCACGACGGCGCGCAACCGCGCCCTGGATCTGCTGCGCAGGGAGGCGGCGGGCGCCGCGAAGCTGCGGGAGGTGGCCGTACTGGCAAGGGACGAGGGGCCTTACGACCCGGACGACTTGGACAGCCCGGAGGGTGAGAGCGGAGTGGGGGACGACCGGCTGCGGCTGATCTTCACCTGCTGCCATCCGGCGCTGCCGATCGAGGCGAGGGTGGCCCTGACACTGCGTACCCTCGCCGGGCTGACCACCCCCGAGATCGCCCGCGCCTTCCTCGTCCCCGAGGCGACGATGGCGCAGCGCCTGGTCCGCGCCAAACGGAAGATCCGCAACGCGGGCATCCCCTACCGCGTACCGCCCGCGCATCTGCTGCCCGAACGCACGACGGGCGTCCTCGGCGTGGTCTACCTGCTCTTCAACGAGGGGTACGCCGCCACGGCCGGCGCCGATCTGCTGCGCACGAACCTGTGCGCCGAGGCCGTCCGGCTCGCCCGCGTCCTCGCCCGCCTGATGCCCGACGAACCCGAAGTGCTCGGCCTGCTCGCGCTGTTGTTGCTGCACGACGCCCGGCGCGGCACCCGGGTCGACGCGGCGGGCGAGCTGGTGACGCTGGAGGACCAGGACCGTACGGCCTGGGACAGGGCCGCGGTCGAGGAGGGCGCCGCCCTGCTGGAGACCGCCCTGCGCCGGGGGAGGCCCGGGCCGTACCAGATCCAGGCCGCCATCGCGGCCTGCCACAGCACCGCCGCGACGGCGAAGGAGACGGACTGGGCCGACATCGCCGCGCTGTACGGAGAGCTGGCCCGCTTCGTGCCCTCGGCCGTGGTGCGGCTGAACCGCGCGGTGGCGGTCGGCATGGCGGAGGGGACTGAGGCGGGCCTGACGCTGGTGGCGGAGTTGGAGGGCGAGGGTGAGCTGGACGGCTACCACCTGCTGCCGGCCACCCGCGCGGATCTGCTGCGCCGTGGCGGGCGCAAGGCGGAGGCGGCCGAGGCGTACGGCAGGGCCCTGGTGCTGGTGGAGAACGAGGCGGAGCGGCGGTTCCTGGAGAGGCGGCTCGCGGAGTGTCGATCCTGAGCCGGGCGCGCCGGTGTCCGGCTGGGCGTCGGATCGACCGCCCTGTCGTAGGGCGGCGGATCCGGGGGAAGGGCAGGTCAGGCCACCATCGAGGGCGAGCACCGGCCGGCGAACATCAGCGGGTTGGAGATGCCATCGTCGACTGGTCGGCCACCGCAGCGGCTGAACCGCGACCTCGAGCGCCTCGACGGGCGGCCATGGCCGCGCGACTGAAACCGCGCGGCTGTCACACCTTCGCGGCGTCGGCCGGGCTATCGGCCCAGGTCGAAGATCCCGTACGCGAAGCCTTCGGCGACAACGGTTCTGCCGTCGACCCGAACGCCGGACACCTCCAGGGGCCGTGGCTCCGCCGGGATGTCGTACGTGTGACTCACCGCGTTGCGCTGCGGATTGACGACGACGAGATACCGCCCGCCACGGACGTACACGAACGGGTAGCCGGCGTGCAGGACTTCCACCGAGCCGTCGGAGCCGAGTTCCGGTGACGCTTTGCGCAGGGCGATGAGCCGGCGTACGAAATGGAGCAGCGAGGTGTCGTCGGCACGTTGCGCGGCGACCGTGGGGCGGTCGGGCGCCGGGTCGAGCGGGAGGTAGAGGTGGTCGGCGGGGGCGGTGGAGAAGCCGGCGTTCGGACCGTCGTCCCACTGCATCGGGGTGCGGGAACCCGCTCGGTTGTAGCGGGGGCCCAGCACGCTGCCCTCCTTGTCGGGGAGGCCCGGGACGTAGCGCATGCCGATCTCGTCGCCGTAGTAGATCGCCGGAAGGGTCGGCCAGGTGAGCTGGAAGGCGAAGGCGGCGGGGAGCTGTTCTGCCGAGCGGGGGCCGCAGTTGAGGCGGGAGAAGTCGTGGTTGGCGGTCGGCAGGGAGATGAAGCCGCGGTCGGCCACGGCGGCCGATGCCTCGAACCAGGCCTCGACGAACGGGCGGGGCGAGCCCTTCCCGCTCGGGTCGAAGAAGCAGTCGAGCGGGTCCCAGGACTCGTTGACCGTGCCGTCCGTGTTGCTCCACAGCGAACGCAGGGCGCGACCGTCGGTGGGGCCGCCGAACTGGAGGAAGAAGTCCGTGTGGAAGCCCGCGGGGACGGACACCTCCGGTTCGCCCCACTCCGAGAGCAGCACCGCGTCCGGATGTGTGGCGTCCAGCCAGTGCCGCAGCTCCGTCCAGATGTTCGCCGTCTCGGCTTTGCCCGGGTCGTCCTTGACGAGCGATGCGGCCATGTCGACACGGAAGCCGGACAGGCCGAGGCCGAGCCAGTGATCCATGATCGCGCGGAGCGCGGCGCGGTTGGCCCGTGGGCCGTCGGCGTCGACCGGCTGACGCCACGGCTCCGCCGGATTCTCCTGCGCGTAGCCGAAGTTGAGGGCGGGCTGAAAGGCGAAGAAGTTCGGGAGGTACGCGCCGGGACGGCTGCCGGGGGAGGGGACGAAGCCTTCCTGGTGGGCGTCCGACGCCCAGATGTACCGGTCGTCTCCCGGGTCGTTCGCCGAAGCCTTGAACCACGGGTGCTCGTCGGATGTGTGACCTGCCACGAGATCGAGCAGTACGCGGATGCCGCGGCGGCCCGCTTCCTCGACCAGCTTGGCGAAGTCGTCGTTCGTGCCGTAGCGGGGCGCGACGCTCAGATAGTCCGAGACGTCGTATCCGGCGTCCCGGAACGGTGAGACGAAGCAGGGGTTGAGCCAGACGGTGTTGACGCCCAGCCACGCGAGGTGGTCGAGGCGCTCGGCGATTCCGTTGAAGTCGCCGATGCCGTCGCCGTTCGAGTCGGCGAACGACTGCGGATAGATCTGGTAGAAGACGGCGTCAGCCAGCCATGCGGGAGCGGGGCGGAACGAAGTCATGAAGTGGACCATAAGCCAGGGCGCGGGGCGCACGCTGCCCCTAAGCTCAGCTGGATGTTCACCCCGCAAGGTCCCACCCTCCGCGAACTGGCCGTGCAGGCCCTTTCGTCCATCGAGCACGGCTACGACTTGCTTGCACCGAAGTTCGACCACACGCCGTTCCGGACACCGGACTCGATCCTCGACGCCGTGGCCTCGGCGCTGGACCGAATCGGCCCCTTCGACCACGGACTCGACCTCTGCTGCGGAACGGGCGCGGGGATGCGGGTACTGCGCGAGCTGTGCCGGGAGAGCGTCACCGGCGTGGACATCAGCGCGGGGATGCTTGCTGTGGGGCGGGAACGGGCGGAAGCCGCTCGCGCGCGGGAGTGGGCGGAGGGTGAAGCGCCGGGGCGCACGCTCGCCGGCGGGCAGAAGCGGGCGGAGGCTTGCGGGCAGGAGCGGGCGGACGCCGGCGGGCAGGAGCCGATGGGTCCGGGCGTGCGGGGACGGGTGAACGCCGGTGTGCGGCAGCGCGCGGGCCTCGCTGGGCATGACCACGCGTCCACCGACCACGCGTCCACCGACCACGCGCCCCGCGTCACATGGGTGCGCGGTGACGCGCGCGCCCTGCCCTTCGCGCCCGTCTTCGACCTGGTGGTGAGCTTCGGCGCGTTCGGGCACTTCCTGCCGCGGGAGCTGCCGGGGCTGTTCGCCCAGGTCCACTCCGCGCTGAGGCCGGGCGGACGCTTCGCCTTCCCGATCGTGGCTCCGCCCCGCCCGAGCTCCCCCTGGTACTGGGCCCTGCTGGGCTTCGACGCGGCCATGCGGGTACGCAACGCCGTGTGGCGGCCGCCGTTCGTCATGTACTACCGGGCGTTCCGGCTCGACGAGGTACGCCGGGAACTGACGCGGGCCGGATTCGAGGTCGAACTGCAGGCGCTGCCCGAGTTCGGCAGGCGGCCGGACGGCAGCCCGCGGTGCCGGCTGGTCGTGGCCACCCGGGAAACCGATCCGACGCCCGCGTAGCCCCCAAGGTCCGCCGTTCATGGCGGACGCCTGACCGAGAGAGAGTTTGATTTGCCAACTCACTCGGCTATGGTGAGTCTGCTTTCCCAACCAAGCAGCTCGAGACCCCCGTCTCAAGGCTCACTCCATAACCGACCGTGCGAGGACCGCGATGAGGGCCGCATCACCCGACAGCACGCACGCCACGAAGGGCACGCACCCCGCGTACGCCGCCGTGGCCCGTATCGACCCCCTGTGGTGGTCATGGGAGGGCGCACACGGTGGACATGTGGCGGCCACAGCGCTGGCCGCCGTACGCGAGCACGCAACCGCCCCGGGGATACGCCCCGCACGTGCGCTGACCACCCACTTTCTGGCCCCGGTCGACGCCCGACCGATCGCCCTCTCCGTGACCGTCCCGTCCGCCGGGCGCCGCGCCTCGACCTGCGCGTTCACCGGTCACCAGGACGGGAAGCCGGTGCTCGTCGGCTCGGCGGTGTTCGGCCCGGGCAGAACGGGACCCTCGTACGAGGGCGAAACCGCCCCCGAAGTGCCGGGCCCGGCGGACTGTCCGCTCCTCGACCTGCGGCCCGGGCTGGCTCCCTTCGCCAAACAGATGGAGATGCGCCCCGCCACCGAGGACCGGCCGCTCGCCGGAGGCGAGAAGGCCGAACTCCTCGTGTGGGTGCGGTTCGCCGACGACCGGCCCCTGGACGCGGGCGCGGTAGTGACACTCACCGACGTCCTGCCGCCCGCCCTCTATGCGCGCTGGCGCACCCCACGCCCCGTGCCGACCGCGGAGCTGACCGTCCACTTCACCGACGCACTGGACGCCGGCGCCGCGGAGGGCTGGGCCCTGGTGCGTATCCGCACCGAGCAGGCCGGCAGCGGCTGGGCCGTCGACGACAGTGCGGTGTGGTCGGCGGACGGCCGGCTGCTCGCTGTGGCCAGGCAGGCGCGCGTGGTGCAGGGCGCGCAGGGCGAGGAGCCGGGCGATGCCAGGACCGCTCTGCCGGGCGGGCTGAATCATGGCAACTGATCTCCGCGAGAAGGCCGGAACGCAGGTCACGCACGGCGGCAACCCATTGCCGGTCCTGGTCGCCGCCTGCCTGGGCCTGTTCACCGTCTTCCTTCAGACCACCCAGACCATCGGCACCCTCAGCGCCGTACAGGACGACCTCCATATCGCCTCGGCAGACCTGGTGTGGGTGGCCAGCATGTACACGCTGGTGGTCGCCTCCTGCGTGCTGGGCGCGGGCGCGCTCGCCGACCGGTGGGGGCGACGGCGCGTCTTCCTCGCCGGAGCCGCCGCGATGGCGGTGGGCGGGATCATCCTGGTCTTCGCCGGAAGCCTGGCCGTCGTGCTCGTCGGGCAGGCGGTCGCGGGCCTCGGCGGCGCGCTGATCACGCCCAGTTCCCTCGCGCTCATCACGCATGCCGTGCCCGACCCCCGGCGCCGGGCGGGTGCGATAGCCGCCTGGGCGGCCACCTCCGGACTCGGCCTCGCCATCGGCCCCGTCACCGCGGGCCTCGCCCTGCGCTGGTGGAGCTGGCACACCGCGTTCTGGCTCAACCTTCTCGTCGCCGCGTTCGGTGCGGCGGTCGCGCTCCGCTATGTGGAGGAGTCCCGGAACCCGGTCCAACGGTTCGACTGGGCAGGACAGTTGACGTCCATGAGCGGCCTCGCCCTGATGGTCTTCTGGCTGATCGACGGCGGCCACCATGGCTACGGCTCCGGCCGGGCGCTCACGGCCGCCGCCGGGGCGGTCGTGCTCCTCGCCGCCTTCGTGGTGGTCGAACTGCGCCGCACCGCCCCGATGATCGACCTTCGCCTGCTGCGCGATCCCTCCTACGCCGGCTCACTGCTGCTCGCCGCGACCGTCCTGTTCGCCTTCGTCGGCCTCGCCGTCCTGGAGGTGCTGTGGCTGCAACGGGTCCGGGGGCTGAGCGCGCTTGAGGTGGGTACCCAACTCCTTGCGGAATTCGGCACGTTCATCGCGGCCTCGGTGCTGGCAGGACTGCTCCTGCGCCGTCTCGGACCGCGCACGCTGATCACTGCGGGGATGCTGATCGCGGCCGTCGGAGCCACGCTCTTCGCACGTGTGGACGCCGGCACGACCTTCAGCGGATACGCCGCAGCCCTCGTCCTCTTCGGCCTCGGCTGCGGGCTCGTCAACGCGCCGTCCACCGCGCTGGCCGTCAGCCACGTCCCACGCGGCCGCGAGGGCGAGGCAGGCGGCACGGTGAACGCCGCCCGGCAGATCGGCTCCGTATTGGGTACCAGCATCCTCGGCACACTGATGACCTCGCGTTTCGACGACCACGTCACCCAGGTCGGCGACCCACGGGTCGCCTTCAGTGATGCGGTCGGCTACGCGGTGTGGGTCGTGGTGGCGGTGCTCGTGGCCGGCACCGCGCTGTCGCTCGGGCTCTCCGTGTGGGCCCGGCGCGCCGCCGCACCACAGCCGGCCGGTTAGCAATGCCGACGCAGGCCTGCCCCCGGCCGTGGGCCGGGGGCAGGCCGGTGGGACACCACGCCCGGCGGGGACTGTCGGTACGCGGTCGTCCTCCGCGCCGTTCGGTCAGCTGCGGATGAAGTCGAGAAGGTAGCCGTTGAAGGCCTCCTCGTACGCGCCCACAATGCCGTGCGGGCCGCCCGGATGGACCTTCAGCGTCGCGTCCTTGACGAGCTGGGCCGTCTTGAGGGCCGCCGCCGCGATCGGCACGATCTGGTCGTCGTCGCCGTGCACGACGAGAGTCGGCACGTCGATCCGGGACAGGTCCTCCGTGAAGTCGGTCTCCGAGAACTGCTCGACGCAGTCGTACGCCGCCTTGAGTCCGGCCTGCATGGCCTGGAGCCAGAACTCGTCGCGCTTGCCCTGCGAGACCGTGGAGCCGTCGCGGTTGGCGCCGTAGAAAGGCGAGCTGAAGTCCTTGAAGTACTGCGCACGGTCCCCCGCGACGCCGGCGCGGATCTCGTCGAACGCCTCGATGGGCGTGCCCTGCGGGTTGGCATCGGTCTTCAGCATCAGTGGCGGGACGGCTCCCACCAGCACCGCCTTGGCGACCCGCGAGGAGCCGTGCCGGCCGATGTAGCGGGCCACCTCGCCGCCGCCGGTCGAATGCCCCACCAGGATCGCGTCGCTGAGGTTGAGCGAGTCGATGAGTTCGGCCAGGTCGTCGGCGTACTGGTCCATGTTGTTGCCCTGCCACGGCTGCCCGGAGCGGCCGTGCCCGCGGCGGTCGTGCGCAATTGCGCGGAATCCGTTGTCGGCGACCAGCTTCAACTGCCCGTCCCACGCGTCGGAGTCGAGCGGCCAGCCGTGGCTGAAGACGACGGGCTGACCTGTGCCCCAGTCCTTGTAATAGAGGTTGGTCCCGTCAGAGGTGGTGAACGTGCTCATGAGGTTGGTTCCCTTTCGAGAGTTCGTCGAAGTGGCCTACGAACGCCGGTTCGGGTCAGGTGAAGGGGGCGGATCACCTCCGCCGCCGTGTGCGCGAATTCCCGCCACCCTGGGTCGGTCGGCGCGTGCCCGCGCTCCGGGTTCTCGGCATCGATCTTCACCTGGCACAATTGTGCGCTTATGCCATAATCGCAGGATCCTCGGAGTGCGCAACGCGTCCCGCAATGCCGAGCGCGAGATGACGCCCGGCCTCGGGAGAGCGCAGGTGGAGCGCACCCACCCCAGCCAATTCACACGCCGGTTCAAGGAGGCGTACGGGGTGACGCCCCAGGACGGGCGCAAGGCGTCGCAGCCTCACGGCTCCACGAGTCCGGCGCCGCCCAGGGCCAGTGCCACCCCCGCGTCGGGCCCCAGCTCGTGGCCCTCGCGGACGGCCTGGGCGAAGCGGGTGTCGCCGAGTTCCGCGCGCAGCCGGCGTGCGTACTCCCGGCGGAAGACGGTCGTCTCGGAATGGCCGAGCCGGGGGACCCCGGCTGCGTACCAGAGACGTCTGCTGACGCCGAGGAGCCGCGCGGCGAGTTCCGGTTCGCCCTGGCAGGCAGTCGCGGCCACCAGCAGATCGGCGACCGCCGCGGTGCCCAGCCGGTCGTTCATCCGCCACTTGGCGGACAGCGCCTCACGTCCCGTGCGCAGCGCCTCGTCCGGACGGCCCAGGCCCACCCCGGAGAGCGAGAGGAAGAAGTCGCCCCAGGCCCGCATCCACAGCTCACCGCGTTTCGCGCAGTCCGCGCGCAGCCGCTCGGCCACCGCCGCACACCGCTCGAACGCGCCCTGGCCGGCCAGCAGATACGCCTGCACGGCGAGCGTCAGCAGTTGGAAGAACTCCGCGCCGCCACCGCCCCCCGGCCCCTGCGGGGTGTTCCCGTACAGCACGGCCGAGCGCGCCGACTCCCCGCGCACGGCCAGGCTCGCACCGGTCAACGGCAGCGCGGGCACCGGCAGTCGACGTTCCTCGGCGAGCCATACGTACGCGGCGCTCACGGACTCGGCGGCATCCAGATCGTCCGGTACGACGGTGACCAGGCGGTGCGTCCAGATGGCGAGCGTGTGCTCCGGGCCCGCGGGGTGCTCCCGGCGCAGCGCCCGTTCCAGGTAGCCGCGCCCTTCCTCGGCGAAGCCGCAGGCGAACCAGAAGTACCAGAGGGTGCCCGCGAGTTCGAGCGCGGTCTCCGGCTCGGGCGCGGCGATGCACTCCTCCACGGCGAGCCGCAGATTCGCGTGCTCCGCGGTGAGGCGCTCGGCCCACATCCGCTGCCCGGGGCCGAGCCACTCGGCCTCGCCCTGCCGCGAGATCCAACGGAAGTAGTCCCGGTGGCGCAGGCGTACGGCCCCCTCCTCGCCGAGACCGGCGAGCCACTCGGTGCCGAAGGAGCGGACCGTGTCGAGCATCCGGTAGCGCACCGCCGCGCCGTCGCCCTCGCGGGTCACGATCGACTTCTCGGTGAGTGACGAGAGCAGCGCGAGGATCTCCTCGGCGTCCAACGGGCCGCCGTGGCACACGAATTCGGCCGCCTCCACATCCCAGCCGCCGGCGAACACCGACAACCGGGCCCACAGCAGCCGCTCCAGCGGGGTGCACAGCTCGTGGCTCCAGCCGATCGCCGTACGCAGGGTCTGGTGCCGGGCGAGGCGTGGCCGGGCAGGCGAGACCAACAGCTCGAAACGGGAGTCCAGGCCCTCCAGAAGCCGGTCGAGGGGGAAGCCGCGCAGACGCACGGCCGCCAGTTCCAGGGCCAGCGGAATCCCGTCGAGACGGGCGCACACGGCGGCCACGCTCACCCGGTTGGCGTCGGTCAGCGTGAACGACGGCACGGCCGCGGCGGCGCGCGCGGCGAACAGCGCCACCGCGTCTTCCCGTTCGCCGAGCGGCAGCGGTGCCACCGTGAGCAGTTGCTCGCCCGGCACGCCCAGTGGCTGCCGGCTGGTGGCCAGCACGTGCAACTGCGGTACCTTCGCCAGGAGTTCCTGCACCACCCGCGCGCACTCGTCGAGAACGTGCTCGCAGGTGTCGAGGACCAGCAGCGACGGAGCCCCCGCGAGATGCTCGCAGAGCGCCTCCAGGAGCGGCAGCAGCGTCTGCTCGGCCAGCCGCGTCGCCTGCGCCACGGCGTTGGTGAGCAGACCGGGGTCCTGCAGCTCCGAAAGCTCCACGAACCACACACCGCCCGGAAAGTCCGCCGGCGCGGTGTGCGCGGCCCGCAGCGCGAGCCGGGACTTGCCGACGCCTCCGGGGCCCGTGAGAGTGAGGAGCCGCGTGGTGCCCAACAGGCCCGAGACGGCGGCGAGTTCGCTTCTCCGTCCAATAAAGGCGTTGGCCTCGGCGGGCAGATTGCCGATCCCGCCCTTGCGTAATGAGCCCGCCATCGTTCCCCCTCACCGGACCCGATGGCGGTCACGATAACCCTCTGACGCGCGGCCCGCTTCCGGCGTAGCGTAGAAGGGCGTCCCGGTACACCGACCTTGGGGGGTGCGGGGGATGACCGTCGTACCGGCGCTGCGTTCAGTGGGCCAGATGCGCTCCGGGGACCATCTGCTCCTCGGCTACGACACGGACGAGGAGCGGGAGACCGTACTCGCCGCGTTCCTCCTCGACGGAGTGGCCTGCGGCCAGCGCGGGCTCGTGCTGACCCCTGCGGAGATCCCGGCGGGCCTGGCCCTGTCCTTCCTGGAGGCGCACGGCTGCGCCGTCGACGACGAGATCGCCGCCGGGCGGCTGGCGGTCGATCCGCATCTGGCCGCGCCCGAGGGGCTGTGGGATCTGGACGACATGATCCGCCGCGAGGCGCGCCGGGCGGTCGGCGACGGCTTCCTCGGCCTGCGCGTCAGCATGGAGGTGCTGTACGGCGGGGCGGACAAGGGGCTGAAGATGCTGCACGACAGCGAGCTGCTCCTGGACCCCGTCTTCGCCTCCCTGCCGGTCCTCGGCATCTGCCAGTACGACCGACGGGTCTTCGACGAGGGCGACCTGGCCCGGCTCGACGGGCTGCACCACGGCCGGGTCGCCGCCGACCTCGTCTGGCAGGACGACCTGCTCTCCATCACCCGCACCTTCGCACCCCCCGGCCTCGCCCTCGCCGGGGAGATCGACGACACGAACGTCACCGCCGTCGCCCGCGCCCTGCACGACGAGACGGTCCGCGCCCGTGCCCGCACGGTGAACGGCATCCACGCCCGCCTCGATCTGCGCGACCTGTCCTTCGTCGACGTCGGCGCACTGCGCCTGCTGGTCTTCTCGGCCCTCGACCTGCACGCGGGCGGCGGCAACCTCGTCCTGTACGGCGTCGCCCCGCATGTCCGGCGGGTCATGCGGGTGACCGGCTGGGACCGCGTTCCCGGCCTGCGGCTGGAGCAAGGAGAAGGCATGCCATGATCCGCACCGGGTTCGTCCACCAGGCACTGTGCTTCGGCTCGGACGACGAATTCCTCGACGGGACCGTCGCGTTCACCCGCGACGGGCTGGAGGCCGGCGACACCGTCCTCGCCGTCACGCAGGCCCAGCACGCACCCCTCCTTGAGGACGCCCTCGGCACGCTCTCCGGCGACGTCGAGTTCGCAGACGCCGAGGACTGGTACCGCCACCCCTCCCGAACCCTGGCCCGGTACCACGAGTACTGCGCCGACCACGGCACGGACCGCCGTGTCCGCATCATCGGCGAACCCGTCTGGAGGGGCCGCACGGAGTTCGAGACACGGGAGTGGACACGCTACGAGTCGCTCCTCAACGTCGCGTTCGCCGACTCCGGCCACTGGATCCTGTGCCTCTACGACACCCGCACCGTCCCCGGCGACATCGTGCGCGCCGCCTCCCGCACCCACCCCGAACTGGCCCTCGGCGCCCGCACCGCGGCAGCCAGCCCCCACTACACCGACCCGGCCGTCTTCTACGCAGAGTGCGACACCGGCCGCCCGCTCGCGCTCCTTCCCGAGGGCGCCGACGACATCCCCTTCGGGCGGGGCAGGTCGGCGACCGTGCGTGCGGCCCTCGCCGCCTACGCCCGCCGCTCGGGGCTGCCCGAGCAGCGGACGTACGACATGGTGGCGGCCGTGCACGAGGCCGTGGTCAACGCCGTGCGGTTCGGCGGCGGGGGAGGGGTACTGAGGCTGCGCAGCGACCCCGACTACGTGATCTGCGAGGTCGCGGACGACGGCGCGCGCAACCCCGCGACACCCGCCCGGTTCCCCGGCCAGCTGCCGCCCGGCGCACGCGCCGTGCGAGGTCACGGCATGTGGCTGGTACGGCAGTTGAGCGACCTGGTCGCCGAGGATCTCGGTCCCACGGGCTCCGCCGTACGCATGTACTTCCGCCGCCCCGGGGATCTCACCCGGCCGCCGGCAGGGTGAACTCGTAGACCAGGGCGTCCTGTTGGGCGTCCACGACCAGGTCGGTGATCTCCAGTGGCCGGTCGTACTGGTCGTGCACGCGCCGGGTGACCCGTACCGATTCTGGGAGTTGGGTGATGGAGTCGCGGTGGTGCAGGGCAAGGCCAGCTTTGCGCATCCAGTCGTAGGCGCGCCCCAGTTGCGCCGACGCGGTGCCGTCGGCCCGGTCGCGGTAGCGGGCCAGCTCCTCGACCTCGGTCACCGCGACGGCGGAGAAGGAGGTCACGGCCGTACGCTGGCCGCTTCCGTCCGCCGCGGCCGACTCGTATCGGTGCACCAGCGTCGGCAGCCGCGGGGGGAGTCCCAGGGCGTGTGCGTGTTCCGGAGGCGGAGCCTCCCAGGTGACGGTGGTCCGGGGGACGGTGCCCGGTTCGGGGGCGTGCGCCCCCAGGGGGAAGTCCAGTGACGGGATGTGCTCGGCGGTGCTGCCGGGAAGTGTCGCGTGGCTGCCGCGCCGGTCGGTGGAGACCAGGCCGCCGCGCCGCAGCATGTTGAGCGCCTGCCGTATGGTTTCGCGGCTCACGCCGAACCGGTTGGCCAACTCCCTTTCTCCCGGCAGTCGCTCGCCGGGCGGAATGGTCCCGTCGCGCAGATCGCCGAGCAACTGTGCGGCGATCCGCGAGTAACGGGGCTCGTGGTCGGATGGGTGGACGGTGCGGGCCATGTCCGCGCCCCTCCTGCGTGTGAAAAAGACAAACGTGTAGTGACAACCCAGACGTGGTGACGAAACGTAGCCGTGCGGGCTCAGTGCGCGACCAGTCTAAGCATTGGTCTAAACCACCATGGAAGGGCGGTCCGGCAGTTCGGCCGATTTCAGCCCGCGGCCCCCGGCGGTGGGGGCGCCTTCAGAGCGTGTTGTACAGGGCGTCCGCAAGCGCCGTCTGCCTTGGGTCGTCGGCGATGTGCGGGCCCATGCGGTTCATGACGGACCCCGGGGAGATGCCCGCCTCCGGGTCGGCGAGCCCGCAGGAGCCACCGAAGCCGTCATGTCCGAAAGCCCTCGGGTTGGGCCCGAACGAACCGTAGGTGCCATGGCCGTTCGCGGCCGGGATCCCGGCGGCCCGCGGATGCACCAGCTCGTACCGACTGGTCGGATGGGTCGGAAGCGGCCGGACCGCATTCGTCATCGCGTGATCTCCCGCAGGCCACCCAACGCCCGTACTGTGCTGCCCAGTTGACCGATGAGACGCAGGAGGCATGGGGACAATGCGGAGACATGTGAAGGTGTTGGCACGTACCGGCATCGCGGTGGCGACAGCGAGCGTGCTGGCCCTCGCCACGGGCCCCCAGGCGACGGCCGCCGACCTGTCGTACTCGTCCAGCACCTCCGTGGGCGTCCACAACGCCTACGACAAGGCGAAGTACCCCTACTTCGCCGACGCCCTCGACTCCGGCGCCGGAATGCTCGAACTCG
Organism: Streptomyces sp. NPDC127595; assembly: GCF_042671685.1. NCBI lineage: Bacteria > Bacillati > Actinomycetota > Actinomycetes > Kitasatosporales > Streptomycetaceae > Streptomyces > Streptomyces sp. NPDC127595. The sequence goes on from NZ_JBHXWK010000002.1 coordinate 513,924, forward strand.
ACGTGTGGACCAATGTGTTCGGAGTCTCCTGGCGGGTCTCGCACGACAACCCGTTCGGCAACGACAACAACTGCGTGAACGCGGCCAACGCTTCCGAACTCCGCACCAAGGCCACCAACAGCAACCTCGCGGGCTGCCTCGCCGACATCAAGGCCTGGCACGACGCGAACCCTGGACACCGGCCCATCCAGCTCAAGATAGAGATGAAGGACGGCTTCCTGGGCACCAGCGGCCGTGGGCCCGCCCAGTTGGACGCCCTGCTCACCTCGAAGCTCGGCGACGCCCTGCTCCGCCCCGCCGACGTCGTCGGTTCCCACCCCGACCTCGACACGGCCGTCCGCGCCGACGGCTGGCCCGCGCGCTCGGCGCTGGCCGGCAAGTTCATCGTCGAGCTGATCCCCGGCACCGTCGAGGAGAGCAACCCCTTCGACACGCTGTGGACGGACCGCGAGTACGCCACCTACCTGCGCGACCTCGCCGCCGCCGGACGCCTGCGCGAGGCGGCCGCCTTCCCCGCCGTGCACAACGCGGCCACCGGCGACCCCCGCACCCGCTACACCGACGCCACGATCCGCCCCTGGCTCGTCGTGTTCGACGGCGACGCGTCCACCTACACGAACGGCACGATCGACACCGCCTGGTACGACGACCGCCACTACCTCGTCGTCATGACCGACGCGCAGAACGTGTCCCCGGCCATCGACGGCACCAACCCCACCCAGCAGCAGGCCCTCGACCGCCTCGCCCTGCTGGCCGGGCAGCACGCCACCGTCGTCTCCGCGGACTGGTACCCGCTGCCCGCCGTCCTGGCCACGGTCGTACCGCGGGGATGAGCGGCTGAGGCGACCTCAGAGGTAGGACGGCAGCCAGCGCAGTTTGGCCGCCTCCTGGTAGGTGCCACCGCCCTCGTGGTCGTTGAAGTCGTAGACCTCGATCGCCTTGTCCTGCGCCCCCCACGCGTTGAAGGCCGCGAAAACCGTGGAGGGCGGGCAGGTCTGGTCCTCCAGGGCGACCGAGAAGAGAGCCGGTGCCCGGCCGCGCGCGGCGAAGTGCACGCCGTCGAAGTAGGAGAGCGTGCGCAGCACTTCGTCGGTGCGGCCGCGGTACGTCTTGAGGTAGTTGCCGATCTCGCGGTACGGGTTGCGGTCCGTCAGCTTGACGGCGCGGGGGAAGTCGCAGAGGAACGGCACGTCCGGGGCGATCGCCGCCAGGTCGGGGACAAGACCGCCCACCGCGATCGAGATCCCGCCGCCCTGGCTTGTGCCGACGGCCGCCGTACGCGCCTCGTCGACCAGGTCGTGCGAGCGGGCCGCCTCCACGGCGCGCACCGCGTCCGTGAACACCCGGCGGTAGTAGTAGTTCTCGGGGGCGTCGACACCCCGGGTCATGTATCCGGGGTACGCGGACGCGCTGCCCACCGGATCCGGCGTCCCGCCGCCGCCCCAGGCGCTGCCCTGACCCCGCGTGTCCATCACGAAGTGCGCGAATCCCGCCGAGGCCCACAGCAGATGCGTGTGCGGAAGGCCGCGTCCGCCGCCGTAACCGACGAATTCGACGACCGCGGGCAGGGGTGAGTTCGCCCAGGCCGGCAGCGTCAGCCAGCCCTTGACCGGGTGCCCGCCGAACCCGGCGAACGTGACGTCGTACACCTTGACCGTCTTCAGGTGCGTCTCGACCGGCTCGAAGCGGGCGGCGAGGTCGTGCTCGCGGGTCTCCTGGAGCGTTTTGGCCCAAAAGGTGTCGAAACCCTCGGGCTCGACGGACGCGCTCCGGTAGGCCCGGAGTTCGTCGAGAGGGAGGTCGAACAGGGCCATGAAGGACCACCTTTGGCATCGGGATGCGGATGATCACACCGTACGTCGGTCGTCGGCGGGGCCGCCAGGCCCTTCCTGCCCGCCGCGCCGCACGAGTGAACCGGCCCCCGCACGACTGATCGGCGCCCGCCGTGGAACCCGCCCGGCACCGGCAAGGCCCGGCAGTCGGCCGCTCCCGCCACCTCGGACACGCGCGCCTCGACGCCCGGGAACCACCTGCCCCGACACCGGAAAGGCCTCCGCAGAAGGCGGGCCTCACGCACGAAAGGCATCCGCCCCGACACCCGAAAGGCCCTCTCCATGAACTCCGGCCCCCGCACCATCACGGTTGGCATCGACGGTTCGCGGGCGAGTCTCGACGCGGCGGACTGGGCCGCCCGCGAGGCCCAGCGCCGCCGCCTCCCGCTGCGTCTGCTGCACGCGGCGCCCGGACCGGCCGTGTCCGGACGGATCCGGGACGTCGACGTCCCGGCCGGGTACACCCGTACGGCGCTCGACCGGGCCGCGATCCAACTGGCGTATGCCCACCCGGCGTTGGACATCATCGCGCGGAGCACCGACACACCCGCCGTACCGGCACTGCTCGCGGCGGCCCTGGACGCCGAGACCCTGGTTCTCGGTTCACGCGGTCTGACCGGGTTCGCGGGTTTCCTGGTCGGCTCGGTCGCCCTCGCCGTCACGGCCCGCGCCGAAGGCCCGGTCGTCGTCGTGCGCGCGGGCGAACTGCCCGAGGACGAACGGATGCCGGCCGTCGACGGCACACCGCCGAGCGCGGCCCCCTATCTGCCGGTGGTCCTCGGCCTCGATCTGAGCCACCCGGCCGATGACCTCATCGGGTACGCCTTCGACAGGGCCGCCGTTCGCTCCGCACCCCTGCACGTCGTGCACACCTGGACCGTGCCTCCGCCGCGCGGTCACGCGCCGGTCGTGCCACTGTCCGGTGCCACGGCGGGGCGGGCGGACGGCACCTGGCACGTGCTGACCAGCACCTTGCAGCCGTGGCGCCACAAGTTCCCGGAGACGACCGTCTCCGAGCAGGTGATCTACGGCCATCCCGGGCACCATCTGCTGATGGCCTCCACCCGGGCCGGCCTGCTGGTCACCGGGCGCCGGTCGGGCGAGGGCCTGGGCCGAGCCGTGCACTCGCTCATCCAGCACGCCATGTGTCCGGTCGCGGTGGTGCCGCACGGCTGAGAGCCGAGCAGGGCAGGGCACGACAGGAAGGGCGCCTCAGCCGAAGCGCTCGATACGGATCCGGTGCACCGGCTGACCGGCCGCCACCAGCAGTCGCGACGCGTGCTCCGCGAACCCGTTGGAGCCGCACACATAGGCTTCCCACCCACCAGGTGGCTGCTCGGCCAGGAGCGGCGCCACATGTGCCGCCGCCATACGTCCTACCGGCACACCGTTCGGCGCCTTGCGCGTGAAGACGGTTGTGGTCTCCTCGCCGTACTCCCGCGCGTAGATGAGTTCCTCGGGACCGCGCGCCGAGACGAGCAGGCGCAGCGGCACGTCCAGACCGCGAGCGCGATGGTGTCGCAGCATCGACATCAGCGGTACGACACCGGAGCCGGCGCCGATGAGCAGCGCGGGCCGGTCGCCGGGCCAGGCGAAGAAGCCGCTGAGCGGGCCCCGCACCTGCACCGTGTCGCCGGGTTCGGCCACGGTGTGGAACCAGCCGGAGACCTCGCCGCCCTCGACATGGTCCAGCGTCAGTTCGATGTGTCCGTCCTCGTCCGGCGGAGAGGCGATGGAGTAGTGGCGCTGCGCCACATAGCCGTCCGCGGCGGTCAGCCGCAGCATCAGATGCTGGCCGGGCAGATGCCCCGTCCACTGCGGCACCGCGAACCGGAACGTGGAGGCGTGCGGCGTCTCCCGGCGGATCCCGGTGAGCGTCGCGGTCTGCCAGGTGGCCGCGGCGCTGTCGCTCACGGCGATCCGCCCGGGCACGGCGAAGCCGGTGCTCGGCACGAAGGTCTCGGTCGTCGTCTCAGTCACCGAAGTAGCGTCAGTCACCGGAGTAGCGCTGCTCTTCCCAGGGGTTGCCGCGTGCGTGATAGCCGTTCCGTTCCCAGAAGCCCGGCTCGTCGTGGTCCAGGAGCCGCAGGCCGGCGATCCACTTGGCGCTCTTCCAGAAGTACAGGTGGGGCACGATCAGCCTTGCCGGGCCCCCGTGTTCGGCGGGCAGCGGCTTGCCGTCGTACTCCCAGACGATCCAGGCGCGGCCGCCGGTGAGGTCGGCGAGCGGCAGGTTCGTGGTGTACCCGGTGTGCGAGTAGGCCACCGCGTGCGTGGCGCTCGCGTCCGGGCGTACCGCGTCCAGGAACGTGTCCAGGGACACGCCCCCGAAGCGCACGCCGAACTTCGACCAGCTCGTCACGCAGTGGATGTCACCCTCGTACGTCGACGCGGACAGCGCGTGTGCCTCGTCCCAGTCCCAGCCGCGCGGCTCGGCCACCAGACCGCCGACCCGGAAGGTCCAGTCGGCGGGCGCCAGGTCGGGGGTGACTTCGGCGGACAGGACGGGCCAGTCGTCGCCCGCGTCGTACTGGCCGGGCGGCAGTCCGGCGTTGCCGGCGCGCGGACGCCCGGTGAAGCCTCGGGTGACGTTCATACGGGTGGTGCCTCCAGGCCGCCGGGACGACGGCCCGCCGGTCGAGCGTGATCAGTGGTTATGGATTCAACCGTACGTGGCCGGCGACCATGCCCGTGCCCCCGAAGGCTCCCGATCATTGCGGACATATGAACTCTGCCGGGCCCGGGAATAGCCGCGCCGTGATCTTCCTTGCTGCTATTGCCGATGCCGGTGGCCCCGCCTGCTGCGGCAGGTGACAGTGGTCCCGGCAGCCGGTGACAGCGAAGGAGAGTGAGGGAGCAGATGCCCAAGGCGTACGTCTTCACACGGTACGGCGGTCCGGAGGCCGAGGCCCTGGTGGACCTGGACCGGCCGACGCCGGGCCCCGGGCAGGTACTCGTCGCGGTCCGCGCGGCGGGCGTCAACCCCGTCGACTGGAAGCAGCGGACCGGCTACGGCCCCGGTGGCGGCGCGGCGCGCGAGCTCCCCGCGGTGTTCGGCAACGAGGTCGCGGGGGTCGTCGAGGAGGTCGGCGCGGACGTGACCGGCTTCGCCGTGGGGGACGAGGTCTTCGGCAACCCGGTGACCGGCGGATACGCCGAGTACACCCTGCTGCCCGTGACCGTCACCGCGCACAAGCCCACCGAGCTGGCGTACACGGACGCCGCGGCCCTGCCCGTCGCGGCGGCGACCGCGTACGACGGGATCAAGCAGCTCGCGCTGCCCGCGGGCGCGACCCTGCTGATCACCGGTGCGGGCGGCGGTGTCGGTGTCGCGGCCACGCAGATCGCGCGCGCCCTCGGGGTGCGGGTCATCGGCGTCGCGAGCGACGGCAAGAAGGACTTCGTCGAGTCGCTCGGCGCCGTGCACGTCCCCTCGGGGCCGGGTCTGGCGGAGCGCCTGCGCGGGGCTGCGCCGGACGGCGTGGACGGCGTCTTCGACCTCGTCGGGGGCGAGGTCCAGGAAGCCGCGGCGTCGCTGCTCACCGACCCCGCGAAGCTGATCACCGGCGCCGACCGGCAGACCGCCGCACGGCTCGGCGGCGCGCCCGTCGAACGGGCCCGCAACGCCGCCGTGCTCGACGAGGTGGCGAAGCTCGTGGTCGACGGCAAGCTGAAGCCCTTCATCACACAGACCTTCCCGCTCGACCGCGCCGGCGAGGCGCTGCGCACGGTCGAGGAAGGACACGCGCGCGGCAAGATCGTGATCGAGGTCGGCGCATGAGCGCGCACCCCCTGGACAATCCGGCGCTCGCCGCGCTGACCGGCCCGCACGCCCACTTCGCGGAACGCCGCGGCCGTGTCCTGCGCTACCCCGTCGACGTATCGCCGTGGTTGGCCCTCCCCGACGACCCCGGCGCCGAGGACTGGGCTGACCTCGCCGCCCTGGTCGGCCCCGGCGGCGACGCACCGCTGGCCGGCTACACCGGGCAGACCCCGGACGGCTGGGAGGTGACCTTCAGCCTGGAGGGCGTTCAGCTGGTGGACGACGGGCTTGCCGCGGCGCCGGATCCGGAAGCGGTACGGCTCGGCCCCGCCGACGTACCCGAGATGCTGGACCTGGTGGAGCGGACCCGGCCCGGCCCCTTCCTGCCGCGCACCGTCGAGCTCGGCACCTACCTCGGGATACGCCGGAACGGCGCCCTGATAGCCATGGCGGGGGAGCGGCTGCACCCGCCGGGCTGGACCGAGATCAGCGCGGTCTGCACCGACCCGGCCTTCCGCGGCGAGGGCCTGGCCACCCGGCTGATCCTGGCCGTCGCGCACGGCATCCGCGAACGCGGCGAGACCCCGTTCCTGCACACCGCGGCGACCAACACCAACGCCATCCGCCTCTACGAGTCCCTTGGCTTCCAACTCCGGCGCAAGACACGCTTCTCGGCAGCACGCGTGCCGGAGCACGCCGATGCCTGACTAGTCAGGCGCGGACGAGCCACTGACCGGCTCGTCCGGCGGCGCCGCGTTGTACCGCAGCAGATACGAGGCGAAACGCGCGAGATCCTCCTCGGGCCAGCCGGCGAGCCGGTCACGGAACGCCACCCGGCGGCTTGCGGTCACCTGGGCGAGGATCTCCGTGCCCAGGTCCGTCAGATGCAGCACCTGGACGCGGTGGTCCTCCGGGTCGATCCGCCGCCCGATGAGCCCGGACCGCTCCAGCGCGGCCACCTGCCGGCTCACCGTGGACTTGTCCAGCGCGTAGTGCGCCGCGAGTTCGGTGGCACTGCAGCCGCCGCGCTCCTCCAGATGGCCCAGCAGGGTGTACGACACCAGCGACAGCTCGGGGTGCATACGGCCGGCGTTCGCCCTGGCCCGCCGGGCGAAGGCGGTCATCTCGCGCTGGATGGTCTCGACGGCCGTCTCGGCGGTGACAACACTCTCGTCGGGCTCTTCGGCCACCTTCATGGAAACTCCCTCGCGCTACTGGTTGCACAGTACAACCTGACCGCTGGGAGCGCCCTGGCTGAGGAAAGGCGGCGGAGCCGGTCGCCGTCCGGCCGACCCTGTTAGTGTTTGCCGCGTCGGCTGCGGATCACCCCAGCCAAGGAGTTGCCCAGGAGGTGAGACCCATTACCGCTAGGTCAGGTCGGGTGCTCTCACCTCAAGGCAAGGCGGCTCACCGCCCGTAGGCGGTCGCCGCGAGAGCGCCCTTCGGCTCACCGAAAGGCCCTCGGCTTCCATGCCCCCAGTTTTCGATTCCGTTGTCGCCCAACTCCGCTCCGCCGGCTGTGTCTTCGCCGAGGACGAGGCGGAGCTGATCCTCTCCACCGCGGGTACTCCGGACGACATCGCCGCCATGGTGGACCGGCGCGTCGCCGGACTTCCCCTTGAACACGTCCTCGGCTGGGCCGGGTTCCACGGTCTGCGTATCGCCGTGGAACCGGGCGTCTTCGTGCCCCGCCGCCGCACCGAGTTCCTCGTCGACCAGGCGGTCGCCCTCGCACGCGGCGCGTCCCTCGTCGTGGACCTGTGCTGCGGCTCCGGCGCGGTGGGCGCCGCCCTGGCCGCCTCCCTCGGCGGCCCCGAACTGCACGCCGCCGACATCGACCCGGCCGCCGTGCGCTGCGCCCGCCGCAATGTCGCGCCCTTCGCCGGACACGTCCACGAGGGCGACCTCTTCGCGGCGCTGCCCGACACCCTGCGCGGCCGCATCGACGTCCTGGCCGCCAACGTGCCCTACGTCCCCACCGGCGAGGTCGGTCTGCTGCCCGCGGAGGCCCGCGACCACGAACCCCTCGTCGCCCTCGACGGCGGCTCCGACGGACTCGACGTCCTGCGCCGCGTCGCCGCCGAGGCCCCCCAATGGCTGGCCCCCGGCGGCTGCCTCCTCGTCGAGACGAGTGAACGCCAGGCGCCCCGGGCCGTCGAGGCCTTCACCCGCAGCGGCCTGACCGGCCGGCTGGCCGTCTCCGACGAGCTGTACGCCAACGTCGTGATAGGCACCAGGAGCTAGGACCCATCGGGTTTCCGGCGCCCGGAAGAAGTGAGCCACGGCATTGTGCAACTAGTTGCATAAGATGCGCTCCGTCGTCTACAACAGACACACGACACCGCGCACGGAGGGCTGCCCGATGAGCCGTTACCCGCACTTGCTGACCCCGCTCGACCTGGGCTTCACCACACTGCCCAACCGCGTGCTCATGGGCTCCATGCACGTGGGCCTGGAGGAGGCCGAGCGGGGCTTCGAGCGGATGGCGGAGTTCTACGCCACCCGGGCCCGCGGCGGTGTCGGCCTCATCGTCACCGGCGGCATCGCGCCCAACGAGGCGGGACGGCCGTACGAGGGCGGCGCCAAGCTGACCACCGACGCGGAGGCCGGACAGCACGCGGAGATCACCGCGGCGGTGCACCGCGAGGGCGGCAGGATCGCCCTGCAGATCCTGCACTTCGGGCGGTACGCCTACCACCAGGACCTGGTCGCGCCGAGCGCGCTCCAGGCGCCGATCAGCCCCTTCGTCCCACGTGCGCTCACCGACACCGAGGTCGAGCAGACCATCGACGACTACGTGCGGGCGGCCCGGCTGGCGCGGCAGGCCGGCTATGACGGCGTCGAGATCATGGGCTCCGAGGGCTACCTGATCAACGAGTTCATCGCCGCGCAGACCAACAAACGCGAGGACCGCTGGGGCGGCTCGTACGAGAACCGCACGCGCTTCCCGCTGGAGATCGTCCGGCGGGTGCGTGAGGCGGTCGGCGAGGACTTCATCATCATCTACCGCCTGTCGATGCTGGACCTGGTGCCGGGCGGCTCCTCCCTGGCGGAGGTCATCACGCTCGCCCGGGCCGTCGAGGCCGCCGGAGCGACGATCATCAACACCGGCATCGGCTGGCACGAGGCCCGTATCCCCACCATCGCGACCTCGGTGCCGCGCGGGGCGTACGCCTGGGTGACCAAGAAGGTCATGGGTGCCGTCTCGATCCCCCTTGTCACCACCAACCGCATCAACACCCCTGAGCTCGCCGAGCAGTTGCTCGCCGACGGCCACGCCGACATGGTGTCGCTGGCCCGGCCGATGCTCGCCGACCCCGACTTCGTCGCCAAGGCTCAGGCGGGCCGGCCCGAGGCCATCAACACCTGCATCGGCTGCAACCAGGCCTGCCTGGACCACACCTTCAGCGGAAAGATCACCTCCTGCCTGGTGAACCCGCGTGCCTGTCACGAGACGGAACTCGTCCTCTCACCGACCAGGCTGCGCAAGCGAGTTGCCGTGGTCGGCGCGGGTCCCGCCGGACTCGCCTGCGCTGTCTCCGCGGCCGAGCGCGGCCACGACGTCACGCTGTTCGACGCCGCGCCGGAGATCGGCGGCCAGCTCAACGTGGCCCGCAAGGTCCCCGGCAAGCAGGAGTTCGACGAGACGATCCGCTACTTCCGTACCCAGCTCGAACTGCACGGCGTGGACGTGCGGTTGAACACCCGCGTCACCGCCGAGGACGTCTCCGGCCACGACGAGGTCGTCGTCGCGACAGGCGTCAGCCCCCGCACCCCGGAGATCCCCGGCGTCGACCACCCCAGCGTCGTCAGCTACTTGGACGTGCTGCGCGACGGCGCCCCGGTCGGCGGCCGTGTCGCGATCCTCGGCGCCGGCGGCATCGGCTTCGACGTCGCCGAGTACCTGACCGACAGCGGCGACAAGACGAGCGAGGACCCGGCGGCGTACTTCCGCAACTGGGGCGTCGACATGGACTACCGGCTCCCCGGCGGCCTCGGCGCCCCCGAGCGGCCCGCCCCGCCGCGCACCGTCCACCTTCTCCAGCGCAAGGCCTCCAAGGTCGGCGCCGGACTCGGCAGGACCACCGGCTGGATCCACCGCGCCGAACTCAAGCACCGTGGCGTCACCATGGTCCCGGGCGTCCGGTACGACCGGATCGACGACGCCGGACTGCACGTCACCGTCGAGGGGCACAGCCAGGTCCTGGACGTCGACACGATCGTGCTCTGCACCGGGCAGGACCCGCGCCGCGACCTGTACGAGGAACTGCTCGCCGCGGGCGGGAAGGTGCACCTCATCGGCGGCGCCGACGTGGCCGCCGAACTGGACGCCAAGCGTGCCATCAAGCAGGGTACGGAGCTCGCGGCGGCGCTGTAGGGGCCTGCGCCCCGTCCTTAGGATGACCCCATGTCACTGCCGCACGCGATCCTCACGGCCCTGCTGGAGAGGCCGTCGTCGGGCCTCGAACTGACCCGGCGGTTCGACAAGTCGATCGGCTACTTCTGGTCGGCGACGCATCAGCAGATCTATCGCGAGCTGGGAAAACTGGAGGCCGAGGGCCAGATCCGCGCCCTGCCGTCCGAGCAGCCGGCCCGGGGACAGAAGAAGAGCTACGAGGTCCTGCCCGCGGGCCGCGCCGAACTCGCCCGCTGGACCGCCGCGTCCCAGGACCCGAAGCCCCTGCGCGACGTGATGCTGCTGCGGCTGCGCGCCTCGGCCGTCGTCGGCACCGCGGGCATCGAGGCGGACCTGCGTCGCCATCTCGGCCTGCATGAGCGGCAGTTGGCCGAGTATGAGGAGATCGAGACGCGCGATTTCCCGCCCGGCAAGGACAGCCCGCAGGACCGCCTGCGGCACCTCGTCCTGCGCGCCGGTATCGACCTGGAGACCTTCTGGACGCAGTGGCTGACCCATGCGCTGGAGGAGTTCGAGCAGTTGCCCGCGCAAGAGTAGGCGGCCGTCCCGCCGACCGGAGTCGGGTGGACGGCCGCCATGATGACGAACCCAGGATCAGAGCCGGTGCGGCTTGGCCCGGCGGCGCAGGAACCAGGCCCCCGCGATCGTGCCCGTGGCCACCAGCGCCGCGCCGCCCACCAGGGTGACGGCTCCGTAGTCCTTGGCCGCTCCGCCGAGACCTCCCATGACCCCGAGCGACGGCGTCGAGGAGACTCTGGGCGTCGAGGCGGCCGACACGACGATGGACTGGGTGCCCGCCGTCGTCCCGTCCTGGCAGACGACGATGACCGTGTAGGTGCCGGCACTCACACTCGACCAGGACGCCGCCTGACTGGTGCTCGTCCCGGTCAGGGCCACTTGTCGCCCCTGGGCGAAACTCCCCTGGCTACTGGTGAGCAGCGAGGCGTTGCCGAAGCTGCTGCCCTTGCTCGGGCAGGCGCTGGTCGTGACCGAAACCGTGGAACCGCTGGTGCTCACGGAGATCCCCGAACCCGCGGCGACGGCCGACGTGGCGGCCAGGGTGAGCGGAAGCGCAGCGGCGGCGGCCACGGTCAGGCCGGAGCGGAGAAGTATCTGAGTAGTACGCATAGGACTGCCCTCCAGCGGCACGGTTGGCGGTACATCCCATGCGCCGCCGAGGATTGGAAAGGCCCGTGCTGCCTCCAGGGAGAGCCAACGTGGCTTTGTCCCGGCCCGCATGCGGACGGGGACCGGGCAGGTGACGGATTCCATCGTCCGGCCGACGGCCGCGCACCGTGAGAACCGCGAGAAGGGACTGGGGCCGCGTCTACCCCTCGCTGCCCGTCGTCACCGTCCGCTCCGCCGAGTACCCGCCCCAGGTGCCGTCCGGCAGCTTCGCCCGGATCCGCACCCGGTGGGTCTCGCCGGCGTCCCGTCCCACATAGAAGCTGTACGTCGCCTTCTCGCTCGGCGGGGTGCCACCCCAGACGAGCGAGGTCGCGTCCTGCCCCTCGAGGTCGATCTGATACTCCGTGATCACCCCGTCCGCGTCCGGCGGAACCCACGACAGATCGAGGAAGTACGCCCCGTCAGTGAGGTGCGTGGTGGCGCGGAAGTCGGTCGGAGCGGTGCCCTTTCCGTCGTCCGAGCCGGGCGCGGTGGTGAGCCGGACGGCGCCGCTCGCGGGCGAGACGTTGTCCGCCGCGTCACGCGCCTTCACGGTGAAGGAGTAGCTGGTGCCGGGCCGCAGCCCGGTCACCACGGTCGCGGTCTGCGCGCCGCCCACACTGTGGATCTTCGAGCCGCCCTGATAGATGTCGTACGAGGCCACGCCACGGTTGTCCGTCGACTTCCCCCAGGACAGCTGTGCCGCTCCGCTCCCGACCGCCTTTCCGCTCGGACTGCCGGGGCGGGACGGAGCTTCGTCATCGGCCGCGACGGCTGCCGGTGTGGTGGCGCGGACCTGTTTGCTGGGCGGACCGGGATTCCCGTCGGTGTTCAGCGCGCGGACCGTGAAGACGTACGTCGTGGACGGCTTGAGCCTGGTGATGTCCACCATGTACTCCGCACCGGGTACTTCCTTGAGCTTCGTCATGCCGTGGTACACCACGTACCGGGAGACCTCGGGTTCGCCGGAGGCCCGGTTCCACATGACGTGCACGCTGGTGGCGCTGCCGGCCGCGGCGGTGACGCCCAGCGGTGCCGAGGGCAGCTTTCCGCCCTCGTTGTCGCTCTGTCCGCCCAGCCCACAGGACGTCAGGACGAGCAGCGAGCCGCAGATCAGCGTGTGGGGGACGCGTCGCACGGTCATGCCTTCCCTCGACGGGATTGGTCTGTACCTATAAGACACCGCTGACGCGATCACATCAAGAGGGTGGTGGCCGTTCGTCGGACCGGCGCAGGGTACGTATGCTGATTCTTGACGCGGCGCGAACTCGGCCCTTTCTCAGGGGAGTTCGTGTCCACGGCGCGGACCGCTGTCGTCGCTGTTCCCGCGCCGGCGAAGGCGGTCGAGTGGCCGGGGCCCACTGCGGCTCGGGCCCTCGGCCGCACACCGCCTCTCACGGAGGTTGCACACCGCCTGCCGCGGAAGCCGCGCACCGCCTCCCGCGACGGTTGTGCTCCGTCCGGACCCCTCCCAGTGGACGGACCGTCAGATACGCACCAGATTTGGGCGAGTGACCGTCAATGTCCCCCCAGGAGAGGGTCTCTCATCGTGCGTGTCCAGTCGCTGACGCTGGCCGTGGCAGGCGTCGCCCTGCTCGCTCCTGCCCCCGCCTCCGCGGCGCTTCCCGCCGCCGCCCGCCTCAGCGCTCCCGCGGCCGTGCGTGAGGGGGACGTCCAGGCCGCCGATCTGCTCGCGAAGCTACGCGGCTGCGCCCAGATCTCGAACGGGCGCTACCGCAGCGACGACGGCGCCCGCGCGAACATCCCCGTCTGCGGAAAACAGGGCGCGGTGTTCTGGAAGGCGGACATGGACATCGACTGCGACGGCCGCCCGGGCCCGCGCTGCAACAGCCGTACCGACCCGCTCTTCTCCGACGCCACGGCCTACCAGCAGTCCGACGGACGCCAGCTCGCCGCCGAGACCCTCCCGTACATCGTCGTCCCCGGCGTCAGCAGCATCTGGAACCACCGGGACCACGACGTCCGCGCCGGTTCGGTGGCCGCCGTGATCTACCGGGACCGCGTCCAGTACGCGGTCGTCGGCGACATCGGACCGCGCCACATCATCGGCGAGGCCTCGTACGCCACCGCCAAGGCCCTCGGTATCCGCCCCGACCCGATCGGGGGCGGGACGGACGCCGGGGTCACCTACCTGGTGTTCAAGGACTCCCGCGTCTCGCCCATCGAGAGCCACCGGGCGGCGGTGACGCTGGGGGAGAGCCTGGCGCGCAAGTTCCTCGACGAGAACTGAGCCGGCGGGGCCGACGTCATTGCTTGCGGTACGAGTACGCCTCCGCCGCGGCCGCCTCCACCGCGGCGAGGTCCGCGCCTGCCGAGGCCGTGACGACCGCGGCCACCGCGCCCTCGACGAAGGGCGCGTCCACCAGGCGCGTGTCCTCGGGGAGCTCGTCGCCCTCGGCGAGCAGGGCCTTCACGGTGAGGACCGCGCTGCCCAGGTCGGTGAGGACGGCGACCCCGGCGCCGCGGTCCACGGATGCGGCCGCGGCGGCGATCAGCTCGGCGCTCGTACCGAGGCCACCGTCCATCGTGCCGCCCGCCGGGGCGACCGGAGCCGTCGTGCCGCCGCCCGCCAGACCCCTCGCCAGCTCGGCGACCGAGGCGGCGACAGCCGCGCTGTGGGACACGAGGACGACGCCGACGAGCTGAGGGCCGGCGTCGGCGGAGCCCGTTGCGTCACTCATCCGCCGCCTCCTCCAGCGCGGCGATCAGCAGAGCCGAGGAGGTGGCGCCCGGATCCTGGTGCCCGATGCTGCGCTCGCCCAGATAGCTCGCCCTGCCCTTGCGGGCCTGTAGCGGGATCGTCGCGGCGGCGCCCTCCTCGGCGGCGGTCCTCGCCGCTGCGAAGGACTCGGCGAGCGCGTCGACGGCGGGCACCAGCGCGTCGATCATGGTCTTGTCGCCTGGCGCGGCTCCGCCGAGCGTCATCACCGCGTCCACGCCCGTGCGCAGCGCCCCGGCGAACTGTTCCTCGCTGACCTCGGCGGCGTCCCCGAGCGCCTTGCCGGTACGCCGCAGCAAGGTGCCGTACAACGGTCCCGACGCGCCCCCGACCGTCGAGATCAGCTGCCGTCCGGCGAGCGTGAGGACGGCGCCCGGTGTCTGCGGGGCCTCCTTCTCCAGCGTGGCCACCACGGCGGTGAACCCCCGCTTCAGATTGCTGCCGTGGTCGGCGTCGCCGATCGGTGAGTCGAGGGCGGTGAGCTGCTCCGCCTCGCGGTCCACGGACGCGGCGGTGGCCGTCATCCAACGGCGGAAGAAATCGGCGTCGAGCACGGAATCTCCTTGCGTGGTACGAACGTTGACCGAACCGGCGTGGGCGTCGGACGCGCGGGCGTCAGACTCCCCAGCGCAGGCCCGGTGTCTTCACCGGCGCGTTCCACAGCCGCAGCAGCTCCTCGTCGATCTGGCACAGGGTCACCGAGGCGCCCGCCATGTCGAGCGAGGTGACGTAGTTGCCCACGAGGGTGTGGGCCACGACGACCCCGCGCTCGGTCAGCACCCGCTGCACCTCCGCGTTGAAGCCGTACAGCTCAAGGAGCGGGGTGGCGCCCATGCCGTTGACCAGGACCAGCACGGGATTGCGCGGATCGAGGTCCTCCAGGACGGCGTTCACCGAGAAGTCGGCGATCTCCCGCGAGGTCATCATCGCGCGGCGCTCCCGGCCCGGCTCGCCGTGGATGCCGACGCCCAGCTCCAGCTCCCCGGCCGGCAGGTCGAAGGTGGGGCTCCCCTTGGCCGGGGTGGTGCAGGCGCTGAGGGCGACGCCGAAGCTCCGGGAGTTCTCGTTGACCTGGCGGGCCAGCGCCTCGACCCGCTCCAGCGGTGCGCCCTCCTCGGCGGCGGCGCCCGCGATCTTCTCCACGTACAGCGTCGCGCCCGTGCCGCGCCGCCCGGCCGTGTAGAGGCTGTCGGTGACGGCCACGTCGTCATTGACGAGGACCTTGGCGATCCGGATGCCCTCGTCCTCGGCGAGCTCGGCCGCCATGTCGAAGTTGAGCACGTCGCCCGTGTAGTTCTTCACGATGAACAGCACGCCGGCACCGCTGTCCACGGCGGCCGCGGCCCGCAGCATCTGGTCCGGCACCGGCGACGTGAAAACCTCGCCGGGACACGCCGCCGACAGCATTCCGGGACCCACGAAACCGCCGTGCAGCGGCTCGTGCCCCGATCCGCCGCCGGAGACGAGGCCCACCCGTCCGGCCACCGGAGCGTCCCGCCGTACGATCACCCGGTTCTCCACGTCCACCGTCAGCTCCGGATGCGCGGCCGCCATACCCCGCAGGGCATCCGCGACCACGGTCTCCGCCACGTTGATGAGCATCTTCATGGGTGCCTCCTGGTGAGATGGGCAGCCGCGCCTCTGACCGTTGTCTTTCCTGGTCAGCGTGCATGCGGCTGGTTTTTGATCTTGGCGGTCCGTAGCGGCTGGAAGCGGAGTCCGGTGGGGCTGATGCTGACCGAATGCCGCCTTTCGTGACGGGGTGTCGGGTGCTGATGTCATGCACGCGGTCGAGCCGCGCGGTCCACTCCTTTCCTTGAAGTATCGGCGTTCAGGGTGTGGTGGTCACCTGTAGCGACACCCTTGGGTCCATGGGGGGAGGGATCGGATCGAGACGGTCGACGCCGGGGCGCTGACACCGGGCCCTCGCCCGCTGGACGGCTGTTGCGGGCGTTGGGGTCGTCCTATGCGACGAATCGTGCGCAGGTGAGATGCCGAGTGGCGTGGGTGACCTGACGAACGGAAGCCTTTCCGGTACAGGACGCTCCCAGCTCCCAGCCCGGCCGCCCGAGCGCATGCACACCGAACTAGACCGGGAGGCGGTCCCGGCCGGCTCGTCGCCCAGCTCAACCCCGGCGGCGAGTAGCTCCTGCGCCGACTGCTGGAAGGTGACGAGCGATGACCGTCCTCCTGCTCGTACCCCTGATTCAGCCCTTTCGCGCGCCCGCACCTGGCACCCCCCCCACCCCGCCGTGGGTCCTCACCGCATCGGCCCCGGTCGCGGTCCTGGCGGGAGTCCGCGTAGCCGCATGCGGCGCCCTGGTCGTGACCGAACTGCTCAAGCTGCCACCCTCGGCCTGGCGCCAGGCCGCGCTCTCCGCACCCCCGCACACTGGCCGACCGCCGCCCCGCAGCCGATGACCTGTGTGTCGTCGACTCGCCCCCGGACGCGTACGCCTGGGCCCGACGACTTCACGGCATCGTCGTCACCACCGCGACGTTGCGCAGCCGGGGACCCGCCGAGCGTGAGGCCCTCTTCGCCCATGAACGGGCGCACAACCGGGCCGGCCACCACTACTTCCGGACCGCGGCCAGGACTCGCCGTCCGCTGCCACCCCGCCCAGGACGGCATCCGGCTCGCCGCCGAGCAGGCCGCCGCCACCGCTGTCGGTGACGGTGACGGTGCGCGACCGGCAGGAGATTGTCGACCGCGATAAGTCAGGCCGGCCGGGGCCATCCGTGGTCGAGCAACCGGCCTACCTCGTAGCCCCGTTGCTCACAGGTGTCGAGGATGCGGGGGAGTGCGCCCAGGGCCGAGCGCCAGGCGGCCGGGGCGGACGTGCAGTCGGAGTCGTGGAGCAGGATGGTGCCGCCGCCGTTCAGGTCGGATGTGACGGTGCGGTGGACGGACGCCGGTGTGGCGCGGGCGGTCCAGTCCTCGCCCCAGCAGGTCCACAGGACGGGGGTGAGACGGAGGCGGTTGGCTGCGAGGTGGGCGGCGGTCGACATGACGCCGTACGGGGGCCGGAACAAGGTGGGCCGCACTCCGGTGATGTCGGCGACGGTGTCTCGGGCGCGCGCGAGGTCGTCGTACGTGGCGCGTGGGCCGCGTAGCAGCAGCGGGCGGTGCAGCCAGCCGTGGATGGCGATTTCGTGCCCTGCCGCGGCGATCTCGCGGACCAGGCCGGGCGAGCGGTGCGCCTCGCGGCCCAGCAGGAAGAAGGTCGCCCGGGTTCGGCGCGCGGCGAGGAGGCGCAGGAAGTGCGGGGTGGACAGCGGGTCGGGTCCGTCGTCGAAGGTCAGGGCGATGTGGTCCGGGCGGCCCAGGCCCGAGAGGCGGGGCATGGTGCGGTTGCGCAGCGGCCCGAAGGTGGAGACGGCGGGTGCGCAATGGGCCGCCGCGAGGGCGGGCAGGGCGGCGAGAGCGGCTGTACGGAGCAACCGTGCGGCGGTCACGAGTGATGGCCCGCGGTGTGGGAGGGGAGAGCCGGGGGCGGGTCGTCCGGGTCGAGAGTGTGCCCGATGGCGTGGATCATGCCGGGGCCGTCGTACGCGGTGGCGATCCCCGTGCCCACGGCGCAGGCCCACACCGCGCATGCCACGGCGGCGGTGGCGAGGAGTCTGCGCGCCGCGCGGCGCCGTCGTCGCACGGTGGGCCGGGCGGGCAGCGGAGGCGGCCCTGCGTGGTGAACGCGTGCTATCTCCGCGGCGGGTCCGCCGTCGGACCCGGCGGTGAAGAGGGCGAGGCCGACCGTGCGTTGGCTCAGTCCGAGCGAGCCGTCGATCAGCTCGCACAGCACGGACTTGAGGCCGGCCGGGTCACGGATCCAGACGGCCGCACCGGCCTCCTCCAGGGCGGCGGCGTTGGTCAGACCGTGGCCGGGTATGCACCGGTAGCTCGCCACGGGCAGACCGGTGGCGAATGCCTCGAGGGAGCTGAGCCCGCCGGCGTTCTGGACCAGCACATCGGCGGCGTGCATCAGGGCGGGCATGTCCTCGACCCAGCCATAGGCGTGTTCGATGCCGTCCGCTCGGAGCCGCTCGGCCAGCGCCTCGTTCCGTCCGCAGACGACCACGGGGACGGCGGCGCCGCAGTCGCGCAGTTCCAGGGCGACCTGCCGGACGGGGCCCACCCCCCAGGAGCCGGCCACGAGCAGTGCCAGCGGAGCGTTCTCCGGCAGCCCGAAGCGTGTCCGGGCCGCGTCGCGCTCCCGCACGCTGCCGGGACGGAACCGCGGATCCACCACCGGGCCCCCCACCCTGACGTTCCGCGCTCCGGCGGCCCGTGCCTGGGCGGCGGGCACGGCGTGTGCGGCGAGGTGGACGTCGACACCGTCGGCCACCCACAGCGGGTGCACGGAGAAGTCGGTGAGATACGTGAGGACGGGCGCGGCCAGCCGCCCGCGCAGCCGCAGACTGCCCAGGACACGGCTGGCCCCCGGGTACGTGGAGACGACCGCACCGGTGTCGGGGTGCAGGGCGGCCAGCATGCGTTCCTCGGCGGTGCGCAGCAGGGCTCCGGCCAACGGCCCGCCACCGCCCGCGCGTTCCGTACTGCGGTAGACCCGCTGGTAGGCCCAGGGGGCCTGGACGAGCATGCGGTGGTAGCCGTCACGGACGAGCCGTCCCAGCCGGGCCGGCAGCAGGTCCAGCAGGTCGAACCGGTCCACGACGAGGCCGTGGGCCGTGAGCCGGCGGGCCAGTTCGGCGGCCGCGCCGTCGTGTCCGGCACCGATGCTCGCCGAGACGATCGCGACGCGTTCGACCCGTGCCGTGGCCTGCCCCGCATCGGGGTGCAGGGCGGCGGCCGCCAGGGCACGTGGATGTGCCGGACTTCCGAGGTGGGACATGGGCTCGTTCCTCCGCAGGTGGAGTGGGCGGCCAGACTCTACAACATGTAGTAGGTAAACTCGTACAAGATGTAGTAGTTCCCGTGATGGAGATTCTCCCGGCGTCCTACATGCCGTAGTAGGTCCGCCGGTAGGCTGGGGTGCCGAACGGGAAGGCGGGTGAACGATGGGTGACCGGACGAGCGGCGAAAGCGGCGGGGCGACCGGCAGAAGGGCACGCGGGGAACTGGAGAGCGGTGTCCTCGCCGCCCTGTGGGCCGCGCACGAGCCGCTGACCGCACGACAGGTCCTGGAGCGGCTGACCGGAGACCTCGCCTACACGACGGTGCTGACGATCCTGTCGCGCCTGCACGACAAGGGCATGCTCGTACGGCATCCGGCCGGTCGCGGATACGCGTACGCGCCCGTCCGGGACGAGGCGTCCGACACCGCCGTACGGATGCACGGCCTGCTGGAGCGCGGCTCGGACCGGGAGGCGGTGCTCACCCGCTTCGTCAACGAACTCTCCCAACAGGACGAGCAGTTGCTGCACCGCCTGCTGGGCGAGCAGGGCGCCGGACGCGGCGACGACGGGCCGTGAACCGGTGACGATCAGTGTCTACATCCCCCTCCTGGTCACCGTGGTCCTCGCGATGCTCGCCCCCCGGGCGGCCCCGCGGCCGGCACCACGGCCCGCGGCCTGGTCCCTGGCGTGCGCGGCGCTCGTGACGGCGACCGGCTGGCTCGGCTCACTGGCCCTGCTGGCCTTCACCGGGTTCGCGCAGATCCCCGAGGTCGCCGAGGAGGGCCACTGGTCGGTGGCCGCTCTGCGCACGCAGGACCCGGTCTCCCTGGCCGTCGCGGTCGTCAGCGCCCTGACCTTGACGGCGGGGCTCGTATCGCTGGGTGTGGCCGC
The DNA here is from genome assembly GCF_042671685.1 of Streptomyces sp. NPDC127595. Lineage (NCBI taxonomy): Bacteria > Bacillati > Actinomycetota > Actinomycetes > Kitasatosporales > Streptomycetaceae > Streptomyces > Streptomyces sp. NPDC127595. The sequence continues at coordinate 533,588 of NZ_JBHXWK010000002.1, forward strand.
CGTCCGGCAGGGCCGGCACGTTCTGTGGGCCCGCCGTGAATGCCACCGGGTGCCCGGGGACACCGAACTCGTGGTGCTCGACGACGAGGTCCCGCAGGCGTTCGCGCTTCCAGGCGCCTCCGGACGGATCGTGGTGTCCCGGGGGATGCTGCGCTGCCTCGGTGACGCGGAGCGCGAGGCACTCCTGGCGCACGAACGGGCCCATCTGCGAAGCCGGCACCACCTTTTCCAGGCCGTGTGGAGACTCACCGCGGCCGTCAACCCACTGCTGCGACCGCTGGCCGAGGCAGGCGGGTTCGTACTGGAGCGCTGGGCCGACGAGGAGGCCGCGGCCCACGTGGGAAGCCGTACGGTCGTGGCCCGCGCGGTCGGTCGGGCGGCCCTTGCCTCCGCCGGCGCGGGGCGCCCCGCTGCCCTTGCCGCGACCGGTGGCGCGGTGCCCCAGCGAGTGCAGGCCCTGCTGGCACCGCCTCCCGCACGCCGCGCCCTGCCCTTCGTGGCGGGCGCCCTTCTGCTGACCCTGTGCTGCGCCAGCCTGGCCAACGCCGCGTCGGACAGCGAGAGCCTGGTCGACAGCGCGGAGCGGGCCCAATGCGCCACGGACGCCGGGGCGTCGGGCGCGGGGCATCCGGCGCTGCGGCCGGACACCTGCTGCGACCACCGCGGGGGCGACGGAGCCGGGGGGCACCGCGGGTAGCCGCGTGGGGGTGCTCCGGAGCTGCGGGCTCTGCTGGTGTGGGTGGTTGCTTGGGAGTTGCGGGGTCTGTCGCTGCGGGTGGCCGCTCGGTGGCGAGGGCGCCTGCCGTGTCAGGCGGCCGCTTGGGAGCTGCGGGGCCCGCCGGTGCGGGCGGCCGCCTGGCGGCTACGGTGCCCGCCTCCCCGGCTGGCCTTTCGGCGGCTACGGCGCTTGCCTCCCCGGCTGGCCTTTTGGCGGCTACGGCGCCTGCCTCCCCGGCTGGCCTTTTGGCGACTACGGCGCCTGCCTCCCCGGCCGTCCTCTCGGCGGCTACGGCGCCCGCCTCCCCCGCCGTCCTCTCGGCGACTACGGCGCCCGCCGCCTCGGCCGGGCCCTCGGCACCACCAGCCGGATGACCCATGGCATGGCCAGGACGACGATCAGCAGCCGCAGGCTCTGCACGGTGGAGACCAGTGCCACATCGGCGTGGGAGGTGACCGCCGTGGCCAGGACCGCGTTGATGCCACCCGGGGTGGTCGCGAGATAGGCGTCGACCACGGGTGAACCGGTGGCTTTCGCGAACACCCAGGCCATCCCCGCGCAGCCGAGGCAGATGGCCGCCGTCGCCACCAGGAGCGACGGCAGCAGCGAGCGGACACGTACGACAGTCGTGCGGGTGAAACGGAGCCCCACGTCCAGGCCCACCAGGACGAAGACACCGTTCTGGAGGACCCCCGTCGGCGCGAAGCCCGGCAGGAGCCCGCTCATCGTCGCTGCGAGCGCCACCAGCATGGGGCCGATGAGCACCGGCGTCGGCAGACGAAGCCGGCGACCCGCATAGGCGCCGCACACCGCCACGAGCGCGAGGACGACCAGGCCCGCGTCCTGGTCCGAGCCGACGACCAGTGGCAGCAGCGGCCCGACCGGGTTCCCGCCGCCCGCCGCCGTGGCCCCCGCGTCCGCCGGGGCCGACGCCAGCCAGTGGGCGACGAGCGGGGCGGTGGACGCCACCAGCCCCACCCGCAGGTACTGCGTGAAGGCGACGAGCCGGACGTCGGCTCCCAGCTCGTCGGCGCAGGTGACGATCGCCGCCGAGCCACCGGGCGCCATCCCGAGAACCGCACTGGGACGGGTGATCCGGCCACGCCGGGCCAGGCACCAGGCGACCGCCACACTCAGGAAGACGGTGGCCACGGTCACCGCGGTCAGGGGCAGTGCCAACGGCGCCGCCGCTGCCAGCGCGGCCGGTGTCAGATAACTGCCCATCAGCGCCCCGGCCACCGCCTGGGACGAGCGGTTCGCGGCCTCCGGCAACCGGTCCCTGACCGCACCCGACAGGCTCAGGGCGGCGCCCACCAGCAGGGCCGCCAACAGGAACGGGGAAGGAAGACCCAAGGCCGAGGCGGTGGCGCCCGCCAGGTAGCCGGCTAAGACGATCACGGCCCAGCGACCTGCCGACGTCCGGGCTGCGGCTCCTCCTGCCGGGGTCCCGAGCCCGGTGGCCGGCGGTGCGGAAGGCCCTGACGGATCGTGCTCCCGCCGTTCTCGCTGCTGGACCGGGTGAGGAGTCGTCTGGACCGTATGAGGAGTCGGCTGGACCGAATGGGGAATCGTCCGGACCGGATGAGGAGTCATGTCGGCGCCTCTCGTGGGGGGAAAGGACGCTGTCCGCACGATCGACCGCTGTACGGACGCGCTGTCGGCAACTGTGCCCGGGGGTGCCTGTGCTGCTGCTGAGAGCACCTGAGAGGCAGCTGAGAGCCCTCCGGCCGGCCCTCTAGACTCAGGACCGGTGCATCGGGTGACCGCGTGGAGCCCGGCCGAGCAGGAGGAGTCGCCGGTGCGCGTGCTGGTGGTCGAGGACGAACCGCACATCGCCGGCGCGGTCGAACGGGTGCTGCGCGCCGAGGGATTCGGTGTCGACGTCGCCGAGGACGGTAAGAAGGGTCTGCTGCTCGCCCGGCGCAACGAATACGCCGTCATCGTCCTGGACCTCATGCTCCCGCTGCGGAACGGCTATGACGTGTGCCGCTCGCTGCGCGCGGCCGAGATCACCACACCGGTGCTGGTCCTCACGGCCAAGGACGGCGAGTACGACGAGGCGGACGCGCTGGACCTGGGCGCCGACGACTACCTCACCAAACCGTTCTCGTTCGTCGTCCTCCTCGCCCGGATCCGCGCGCTGCTGCGCCGCACCGCTCCGCAGCGGCTGCCCGTCCTGACCGCGGGCGACCTGTGGCTGGACCCCGGCGCACACCGGTGCGGCCGGGGTGAGAAGGAACTGCCGCTGACGCCGCGGGAGTTCGGTCTGCTGGAGTACCTCCTGCGGCACGCCGACACCGTGGCGAGCAAGAGCGAGCTGCTCGCGGAGGTGTGGGACGCCTGGTTCGAGGGGGATCCGAACATCGTCGAGGTCTACATCGGCTACCTGCGCAGAAAGGTCGACGTCCCCTTCGGCCGCTCCGCCATCGAGACGGTGCGCGGGGTCGGCTACCGCCTGGACGGGAGGGGTGGATGACGGCCCTTCAGGCACGGTACCGGCCGGCCCTCGGCCGGATCCGTGCGCGGCTTCCGCGAGGATCGGCGGCGTTCGGGAAACTGACCCTTCGGTTGCGCGTGGTCCTCGTCGCCACCGCGATCGTCGCCGCCTCCCTCGGACTGGCGGGTGTCGGGCTGCTCCTCTGGCTCGAACACTCCATGGTGAGCGGGCTCGACACGACGGCACGGCAGCACGTCGACGACGTGGTCTCGCTCGTCGAGCGGGACCGGCTCCACACCATCATTCCGTCGAACGGCGCGGACGTGGACGTGACGGAGGTCCTCGACTCCTCGGGCCGCATGCTGGCCAGTTCCTACGTCGGCAGCGACCCCTCGGTGGCCGGGCACTTCCCGAACCCGCTGCCCGCACCCCTGCGCGCGGGACACGCGATGACGCTGGAGGACCTGAGGATCGGGGACGGCGGCGACTTCCGGGTCGCCGTCCGGACGGCGAGCCTGCGGGGCGAGGACGTCACCGTCATCGCCGCCGTGTCACTCGGTCAGGCGGAGCGCACCGAACACACACTGACGATGGGTCTGGTGATCGGCTGCCCGGCGCTCATCGTGCTGGTGGCCTGGACGGTGTGGCACACAGCGGGACGTACGCTGCGGCCGGTGGAGACGCTGCGACGCCACGCCATGGACATCAGCGACACGGATCTGCACCGCCGCCTGGGTCTGCCGGCGTCCCGTGACGAGATCCACGCCCTAGCGGTCACCCTCAACGAAATGCTGGCGCGCCTGGAGGCGGCGTCCGTGACGCAGCGTCGGTTCGTCGCCGACGCCGCCCATGAACTGCGCAGTCCGCTGACCGCGATCCGGGCCCAGTTGGAGGTTCTGGTCCACTATCCGGATCCGGAACGGGACCGCCCGGTCACCGCGGCGCTGCTGGACGACGTCGAGCGACTACACGACCTGGTGGAAGGGCTGCTCGCCCTGGCCCGCAGCGAGAATCCCGCACCGCGCTGGTCCCACGACGTCGTGGACCTGGACGAGGTGGTGCTGGGAGAGGTCAGACGCCGGCGCGCGCTGACCGGTGCCGGTATCGACGCGAGTTCGGTGTCCGCCGGGCGGGTCCGCGGTGATGCCGACGCCCTGCGCCGTGTGGTGGTCAACCTGCTCGACAACGCCCGTCGGCACGCCGCCGGCCGGATCCGGATCGAGCTGGGCCGCCGGGAGGGGGAGATCGAGCTGACGGTCAGTGACGACGGGGCGGGTATCCCGGCCGCCGACCGGGAGCGGGTTTTCGAACGCTTCACGCGGCTGGACGAGGCCCGTTCCCGCGACACCGGTGGTTCCGGGCTCGGGCTCGCCATCGTCAGCCATGTAGTGGTGCACCACGGCGGATCCGTCACCGCACACGCGGACCCTCCCCCGGGCGAGGGTGGCCTCGGGGGCGCGAGGATCCGTGTCCTGCTGCCCTCGGCAGAGGACTGCAGCGGCTGACCACCGCCACGGGCCGCGTCCGTCCGTCGCGTCCGTCGGCCCTGCCGCCACGGTCGGTCGGCTCCGCACGGCGTCAGCCTTGGTGGTGGTGAGCGTCTTCATGGGTGCCTCCAGCTGCCGGGTTCCGAGGGCGGGATGGAGGAGGACGCGGGGGAGGTGGGGGAGGAAGGGGAGGAGTCCGGCGACGGGCCGCCCGTTCCGCTGGGCTCGGCGTCCGCCTTCTCGCTGTTCTCGGCACCGCCCGCCGTGTCACTCGGTTTCGCGGGCCGGTCCGGGGCCGGCCGGGAGGGTGGTGCGGCGGCCGCGGCGGGTCCGTCGTCGCTTCCGGAGGCGCCGGACGGTGTCCAGTTCACGGCCAGGGCGGCGGCGGTGGTGAACACGACGAGCGCGACCGCTTCTACAAGTCGGACAGCGCCCGGACAAGAACGGAGGGCAGCGGCCTCGGACTCTCGATCACGGCCGAGAACGTTCGTCTGCACGGTGGCACGGTCCGGGCGACGAACCGGGTGGAGGGCGGTGCCGCGTTCACCGTCGAGATCCCCCTGCAACGACCTCCGCACGGGCCTGTGCAACGGCCTCTCCGGCAGCCTCTGGAACGGCCCCGAGAGCAGCAGGAGTCATGAGACCTCCACGCCGGGTTTCCCGGACCGCGTTGCTGGTCACGACCGCCCTCCTGCTCTCCTCCTGCGACATCCCCAAGACCGGTGTGGTGGAGGTCGGAGAACCCGCCACCGGCATCCGGCGGTCCAGATCCCTCGACCCGGCGGCCGGCACCGACACGGCACCGACACGGCACCGACACGGGTGACCATCACGGTCCCCGACGCCTGGTCCGCCGAAGGCTCCAGCGAGACGTGCCCCTCCGCAACGGAAGCCGACTGACGACTTGACCCCTCGCCAACGTCCAGTGGGGCGGTGCGGAATCCCGCCCCGGGAATGTGGCAGCGTGGACGCGTGCTCGATGGATCAACCCCGGAGTTCCACCGCTACCGGGCCGCACGCCGGACGACGTAGAGGAGACCCCATGTCCAAGCCGCCGCTTCCCGAGGCCGCAGTCGCCATGCTGGGCAAGCCAAACCCAGCGGTCATCACGACGCTGCGGTCCGACGGGCAGCCGGTGTCGACGGCAACCTGGTACCTCTGGGACGACGGGCGGGTCCTGGTCAACATGGACGAGGGCCGCAAGCGGCTCGACCATCTGCGCAACGACCCCCGGGTCTCGCTGACGGTGCTCGACGAGGCCAACTGGTACACCCATGTGACGCTCATCGGACGCGTCGTCGAGATGCGCGACGACGAGGGACTGGCCGACATCGACCGGCTGTCCGTTCAGTACCTCGGCAAGCCGTACGCACAGCGCGACCGGGGTCGCGTCAGCGCGTGGATCGAGGTCGACCGCTGGCACGGCTGGGGCGGCCTGCGGGACAGCGATCAGGTGTCCGGCTAGCCACCGCCTCCCACAGACCAGGAAAGTTCCACCGCACCACATGGACAGGGAAGTTGATGACATGACCGACAAGCTCACCGTGAGTGTCCTGGGCACCGGAATCATGGGGGCCGCGATGGCCCGCAACATCGCCCGCGCCGGGCACACCGTCCGCGCCTGGAACCGCAGCCGGGACAAGGCCGAGCCGCTTGCCACCGACGGCGCGCACATCGCCGGCACGCCCGCCGAGGCGGTGGAGGGCGCCGACGTCGTCCTCACCATCCTGTACGACGGCCCCGCCGCCCTGGACGTGATGCGGCAGGCCGCTCCCGCGCTGCGCCCGGGCACCGCCTGGGTGCAGTCGACGACCGCCGGGATCGAGGCCATCGGCGAGCTGGCCGGCTTCGCCGGCGAGAAGGGGCTGGTCTTCTTCGACGCCCCGGTGCTCGGGACCAGGCAGCCGGCGGAGGCCGGCCAGTTGCTCGTCCTGGCCGCGGGCCCGAGCCAGCGCCGGGACGCCGTCACGCCCGTTTTCGAGGCGGTCGGCGCCCGCACGGTGTGGACCGGCGAGGACGGTGCGGCGGGCAGCGCCACCCGGCTCAAGCTCGTCGCCAACAGCTGGGTCGTCGCGGCCAACAACGCGGCCGGCGAGGTCCTGGCCCTGGCCAAGGCCCTCGGAGTGGACCCGCAGAGTTTCTTCGACGCCATTGCCGGCGGCCCGCTCGACATGGGCTATCTGCGTGCGAAGGCCGGGCTCATCTTGGAGGGCCGGCTGACTCCGGCCGCCTTCGCCGTGTCCACCGCCGCCAAGGACGCCCGGCTGATCGTCGAAGCCGCCGAGCAGAACGGTGTCCGCCTCGACCTCGCGGCCGCCGGCGCCGAACGCCTTGCCCGCGCAGCCGCCCAGGGACACGGCGACGAGGACATGGCAGCCGCCTACTTCGCCAGCTTCGACGAAGGGCGTGAGCCCTGACCTCGGACGGCGACAACTGGTGAGCCGTCGTACTCCTGGAGCCGGCCGCCGGCCGCCGCCCGTCGCTCAGGCCAGCTTCTTCAGCAGTTCGGCGGCGAGCGGGGCGGCGGAGGCCGGGTTCTGGCCGGTGACCAGATTGCGGTCGACGACCACGTACGGGGCCCACGGCTCGCCCTCCTGGAAGTCGACGCCCGCCTCCACGAGACGGTCCTGAAGCAGCCACTTGGCCTTGTCGGCGAAACCGGCCTGCGTCTCCTCGACGTTGGTGAAGCCGGTGATCCGATAGCCGGAGAACACGTTGGTGCCGTCCGGGCCGGTGGCCGCGAGCAGCGCCGCCGGGCCGTGGCACACCACACCGAGCGGCTTGCCCGAGGCCAGCGCGCGGGTGAGCAGCCGGCCGGACTCCTCGTCGACCGAGAGGTCCTCCATGGGGCCGTGACCGCCCGGGTAGATGACCGCGGCGTAGCCGTCCAGGTCCACTTCCTCCAGCTTGACGGGCTTCTGGAGCTCGTCGAACGACGCGAGGGCCGCCGCGACCCTGTCGGACCCCTCCTGCCCGCCGTTGAACTCGGGCGCCAGGCTCCCCTGATCCACCGTCGGCACGACACCGCGCGGTGTGGCGACGACCACCTCGTGGCCCGCGGCCTTGAACGCCTCATACGGAGCGACGACCTCCTCGGCCCAGAAGCCGGTCGGGTGCTGCGTGCCGTCGGCGAGCGTCCAGTGATCGACGCCGGTCAGTACGAACAGGATCTTCGACATGTGCGTTTCTCCGGGGGTGCGGGCCCTGACGAACATGGGCAGCGAATGGGATCTGCTTCATCCACATGCCCTGACCTTCCGTGTTCACCTCATCAGGGCGGCGACCTCCTCGACGCTATGCCGCCCGGAGGCAGGGGGCCAATAGGGAACCCACGGACAGTCACCGGACATCCAGTGGCCCGGCCTGCTGCCGCACCCCGGCGCGCTGCTCCAGAATCCGCAGGGCGCGTTCGCCCCATCTGATGTTCTCCTCCTCGAAGGAGCGCCCCCGCATCAGCGTGAGATACGGGCCGACGCGCTCGCTCCGCAGCAGGAACTCCTCCTCGTCGCGCCCGTCGAGGAGCCGGTCGCGCATCCGCTCGTAGCGGGCCAGCTTGGCGCGCGCCCACTCCAGCCGTTCCGCGATGGCTGCCCGTACGGCCTCCTCGTCCCCCGAGTCGACGGCCTGGACCTTGACCAGCAGCTCGTCGCGGATGGCCGTGGGCTTGGGAAGCTCGGCGGTGAAGGCGCGCAGGGCGCCGAGACCCGCCTCGGTGAGGGAGAAGACCCGCTTGTTCGGGCGCCGCTCCTGCCGTACGAGCCGGGCCTCGATGAGTCCCTCCGACTCCATACGGTCGAGCTCGCGGTAGAGCTGCTGCGGCGTCGCCATCCAGAAGTTGGCCACCGACCCGTCGAACCCCTTGGCCAGGTCGTAGCCCGACGCCTCGCCCTCCAGAAGCGCGGCAAGAACCGCGTTGCGCAGTGCCATACCCCAAGGCTAGACGGCACCCGCGCCCGCGACTAATCTGTTCCGCACCTAATCAATTAGTTGAGTACCGCTGCAAGTGGTCGAGTATGAGTGGTCGAGTATGAAAGGCGGGCGTGATGAACCCCTTCCGTAAGGCCGTAGAGGCGGGCGACCTCGACGCGATCGAGGGCCTGCTGGCTGACGACGTCGTGTTCACCAGCCCCGTCGTCTTCAAGCCCTACCCGGGCAAGGCGATCACCGCCGCCATCCTTCGCGGCGTCACCCGCGTGTTCACCGACTTCCGCTACGTCCGCGAGATCGCCGACGCCGGCGGGCGCGACCACGCGCTGGTCTTCAAGGCGACGGTGGGCGGCAAGGAAATCGAGGGCTGCGACTTCCTGCACTTCGACGAGGACGGCAGGATCGACGAGTTGACGGTCATGGTCCGTCCGCTGTCGGCGGCCCACGCGCTCGCCGAGGCGATGGGGGCGCAGTTCGACCGGATCGCGCAGGAGGCGGCGGGCGAGTGACCGGAGCCCGTCGCTCCTCCCGGGTTTGACCCGGTTCCCTTCGGCTACCCGCGCGTTGTGACCACGACGACATCCCAACAGGACCTCTTCCGATTCCTGGAGGACCGCTTCGCCTGCGCCCAGGCCTGCACCGAATGCGCCCGGGCGTGTGCGATCGACGCGAGCCGTGTGAATCCGGACGGGCCGAAGGAACAGCAACTCGTGCGCCGCGAGGGCATCCTGTGCGCGGAAGTGTGCGACGCGACCTGTCGTGTGCTGTCCGAGCAGCTCCACCAGGACGAGGCCGGTATCCGGGTCCAGGTGGAGTGGTGCCGCGCGGTCTGCCTGGAGAGTGCGCAGGTCTTCGACGAGTTCGCCAGGGCCGAGGACGCGGCGAAGGCCTGCCGTGAATGTGCCCAGGTGTGCACGGAGTTCATCGCCACGCTGAGCTGAGAGCCCCTCAGGCGCCCGAGACCCGACCGTGTGAAGCTGTCACCGGCATTCCCAATTTCTGCAACGCGTTCTACCGTGTGCGCCGTCAAGCCCGGGAGAACCAGCTCGGTCAGTGGGAGCCAGGAGGCGCCGTGCATCTCGAATACACGCCAGAGCAGCAGCGGTTGCGCACCGAACTGCGCGGCTACTTCGCCGAGTTGGTACCCGACCACTCCTACGCCCGGTACACCGACCCGGCCGCGCAGAAGCGCTTCTACCGCGACACCATCCGTCGCCTCGGCACGGACGGCTGGCTGGGTGTGGGCTGGCCCAAGGAGTACGGCGGGCGCGGGCTCAGCCCGATGGAACAGTTCATCTTCTTCGACGAGGCCGCCCAGGCGGTCGTACCCCTGCCGTTGATGGCCCTGAACACGGTCGGCCCGACGATCATGCAGTTCGGCACGGAGGAGCAGAAGAGGTACTTCCTGCCCAGGATCCTGTCCGGGGAGATCGACTTCGCGATCGGATACAGCGAGCCTGACGCGGGCACGGACCTGGCCGCCCTGAAGACGAAGGCGGTCAGGGACGGCGACGACTACGTCGTCAACGGGCAGAAGATCTGGACGACGAACGGTGACACGGCCGACTGGGTCTGGCTCGCCGTCCGCACCGACCCCGCCGCACCGCCGCACAAGGGCATCACGATGCTCCTGGTCCCGACCTCGGACCCCGGTTACTCCTGCACCCTCATCAACACCTTGGCTTCGCACGACACCACCGCGAGCTACTACGAGAACATCCGCGTCCCCGTCTCGCGCCGGGTCGGCGAGGAGAACAAGGGCTGGCGGCTGATCACCAACCAGCTCAACCACGAGCGCGTCACGCTCGCCGCGCACGGCACCATGGCGATCCGCGCCCTGCACGACGTGCAGCACTGGGCGATGGAGACCAAGCTCGCCGACGGCCGTCGCGTCATCGACCTGCCCTGGGTGCGCCGGCGACTCGCCCAGACCCACACCAGGCTCGACGCCATGAAACTCCTCAACTGGCAGATGGTGAACGCCGTCCAGAACGGCACTCTCACCCCGCAGGACGCCTCCGCCGTCAAGGTGTACGGCTCCGAGGCCCGCCGGGACGCCTACGCCTGGCTGATGGAGGTCGTCGCCGCCCCCGCCGCCCTCAAGGAGGGCTCCGCGGGCGCGGTCCTCCACGGCGAACTCGAACGCGGGTACCGGTCAGCGGTGATCTTCACCTTCGGCGGCGGCAACAACGAGATCCAGCGGGAGATCATCTCGTGGATCGGTCTGGGGATGCCACGGGTCCGGCGTTGAGCCGGCCTGTGGAGAGGCGGAGCGAGAGCAGGTGCCACTGCCAGGCGTCGAGGGCGACGAACAGGCCCGGGTCGAGCAGTCCGTCGCCCTCCCGTTCGTATGTGTCCTCGGTGAGTAGTCCGGTGAGTGAGCAGGGCTTCCCACGAAGGTCGGTCCACGGCAGCGGAACCTGCCCATGGGCCGGCCGGTCCGAGTAGTTGATCACGACGAGGTACCGCTCCTGGCCGGCGGTCCAGGACCAGGCGAGCAGGTTGCGGTGGGTGTCGTTGTCCGGCCAGCCCGTGCAGGCCAGCAGCTGCCAGTCGCCCTCGCGGAGCGGGGCCACGGCGGCCACCAGGCGGTCGTAGAACTCGCGCAGGGACGCGTCTGCCGGCTCCTCGGGACGGCGTGAGAGGAACACGGGCGGCCGGACCCGGCGTCCTTCGAACTGGCCCTCGTGCCAGAGGGTCGCGCCGGGCAGGGTGGCGACGGCCACGGCTGCCGCGCGTTCCCGCCCACCGGCGAGGGTGACGGCGGCCCGGGGTTCGTCGTGGTTCTCCAGGAACCGGACGAGCCGGCGCTGGTAGGCGGGGTCGGCGCCGAGATGGTCGCGGACCGATCCGGCGTCCTCGTGGACCAGACGGTCGTAGAGCCGCTTGTCGTAGCAGTGGTCGAAGCCCTGCTGCTGGAGGTCCCATTCGAGGTCCCAGTAGGCCTCCGCGACGAAGAGGAGGCCGGGGTGGCGGGCGCGGACGCGGGGGATGACGTACGGCCAGAAGTCCTCGGCGGGTACCGGTCCCGCCCGGTCGCCCCAGGTCTTCGCGAAGATGTCGTTCATCAGCAGCATCGCCATGTCGCAGCGCACGCCGTCCGCCTGGTCGCCGATCGCCGCGAGCGTGTCCACCGCCGCCGTTCGCAGGTCGTCGCTGAAGGCGTTCAGCTGGACGACGTCCGGCCATGGCGGGAAGAAGGGGTCGCGGCCGCGCGCGTACACCTGCCCGCCCGCGTCCAGGAAGTCCTGGGGTGCGCGGGCCAGGTCGTCCCGCGTGCCTCCGACCAGGCAGCCCGGACGCTCGGTGAGCCAAGGGTGGTCGGGGGCCACGTGGTTGGGGACGTAGTCCAGGATCAGGCGCACGCCCCGCGCGGCGAGTTCGGCCCGTGCCGCGGCCAGTCCTCCGGGGCCGCCGAGGCTCGCGTCGACGACGTAGTTCCGTACGCAGTAAGGGGACCCGGCGATGTCCGCCGGGGCGAGGTCGGGCAGGGCGTCGCGGAAGGAGGCGAGCAGGCGGTCGTCTTGCAGGGCGATGCCCAGTCCGGCAGGGCTGCGCTCCCACACGCCCATCAGCCAGACGGTGTCCACGCCCGGCCGTGCGACCTCGTCCCAGACCTCGCCCGGTACCTCGCCCAAGGTGACGCGACGTCCATACCGGACGCTCAACTCGCCCAGCCAGACCAGGGTGTTGATCTCGTAGATCACCGTCATGACAGCGGCTCCTCCCGCAGGGAGCCCCAGTCGCCGGCGCCGACGAGATGGAAGAGGGTGGCGGTGACCGCGGCCAGGCCGGTCCAGCCGGTCTGGTGGGAGGCGCCGAGGCCGGCGCCGGTGTCGCCGTGGAAGTACTCGTAGAAGAGGATCAGGTCCTTCCAGTGCGGGTCCTTGGCGAACTCGGCCTGGGCGCCGTGCACCGGACGGTGTCCGTCGCCGTCGCTCAGGAAGGTGGCGGTGAGCCGGTCGGAGATCTCGCGCGCGACCTCGTAGAGGTTCATCCGCCGGCCGGAGCCGGTCGGGCACTCCACGGTGAAGTCCTCGCCGTGGTAGGCGTGCAGGTTCAGCAGGGCGCGGATGAGGAGGAGGTTGACCGGGAACCACACCGGGCCACGCCAGTTGGAGTTGCCGCCGAACATGCCCGAGTCCGACTCGGCGGGCAGGTAGCCGACTCCGTACTGCACGCCGTGCACCTCGAAGGTGTAGGGGTGTTCGGCGTGATGGCGTGACAGGGAGCGGATGCCGTGCGGGCCGAGGAACTCGTCCTCGTCGAGCATGCGGGACAGGATCCGCCGCAGCCGGTCCTCGTCGAACAGGGCGAACAGGTGACGCCCCGCCTCGCCCGGCCCGAGGGCGTGGTGGGAGGAGACGAGAGCTTCGACGGCCGGGTGCCTGCGCACGAACTCCTGTGCTCCCTCGACCAGTTCGGGGAAACGCCGGTCCGCCCAGCCGCCGATCACGCTGGTCGCGGCGAGCGGGATCAGCCCGACGAGGGAGCGGACCTTCAGCCGGGCCGCGGTGCCGTCGGGCAGCCGCAGGACGTCGTAGAAGAAGCCGTCCTCCTCGTCCCACAGGCTCTGGTTGTCGTCGCCGATGCGGTTCATCGCGACCGTGATCCAGGCGAAGTGCTCGAACAGGGTCTGCGCGTGCTCGACGTACACCGGGTTGTCGGCGGCCAGTTCGAGGGCGATCTCCAGGAGGTTCTGGCAGTACAGCGCCATCCAGGCGGTGCCGTCGGCCTGGTCGAGGTGGCCGCCGGTGGGCAGCGGGGCGCTGCGGTCGAAGACGCCGATGTTGTCGAGACCGAGGAAGCCGCCCTGGAAGACGTTGTTGCCGTCGACGTCCTTGCGGTTGAGCCACCAGGCGAAGTTCTTCATCAGCTTCTGGAAGGCGTTCTCCAGGAAGACGCGGTCGCCGTGGCCGGTGCGGTGCTTCTCCAGTTCGTAGACGAAGAGCACCGCCCAGGCGTGCACGGGCGGGTTGACGTCGCCGAAGTTCCATTCGTACGCCGGGACCTGGCCGTTGGGGTGCAGATAGGGGCGGCGCAGCAGCAGTTCGAGCTGGGACTTGGCGAAGCCGATGTCGACGATGGACAGGGCGATGGTGTGGAAGGCGAGGTCCCAGGCCGCGAACCAGGGGTACTCCCAGGTGTCCGGCATCGAGATGATCTCGTCGTTGATCATGTGGTACCAGGCGCTGTTGCGGACGCGCGGGTCGGCGGCGAGCGGGTCGACACCGTGCTCGGTGAGCCAGCGCTCCACGTCGAGGTAGTAGTACTGCTTGCTCCACAGCATGCCGGCGAGGGCCTGCCGCACCACGCGCCGCGCGTCCTCGGTGAGACCGTCGGGCACGACGCCCTCGAAGAACACGTCGGCCTCGGTGCGTCGTGTGTCGAGCACCTGCTGGAACTCCGCCCAGGGGTCGGCGAGTTCGGTGTCGGTCAGGCGCAGCCGTACGGTGACGCTGTCGCCGGCGGACACGCTGAGGACGTGGTGGACGGAGGCCTTCGTGCCCGTCTGCAGCGGGTTGACGGCGCCGGTCTCGCCGTGGACGACGTACCGGTCGATGCCGTCCTTCACGTACGGCGTGGCGTTCGGACTGCCGAAGATCCGCTCGTTGTCGGTGTCGTTCTCGGTGAACAGGGTTTCCGTCGCGCCGGTGAAGTACAGCCACCGCGGGCCGAGTTCCTCGTGATCGGCCCGAACGGCTCCCGGGGTCCGGCGCAGGCCGGGCACGGCGGTGCCGCCCGCCCACGACCAGGTGTGCCGGAACCAGAGCGTCGGCAGCAGGTGGAGGGAGGCCTCGTCGGGGCCGCGGTTGTGCGCGGTGATCTCGATCAGCAGGTCCTCGGGGCCGGCCTTGGCGTACTCGACGAACACGTCGAAGTAGCGGTCCTCGTCGAAGACTCCGGTGTCCAGCAGCTCGTACTCGCGGTCCTGGCGGCCCCTGGCGCTGTTGGTGGCGGCCAGGTCGTCGTACGGGTACGGCTCCTGCGGGTACTTGTAGAGGTACTTCATGTACGAGTGGGTGGGCGTCGAGTCGAGGTGGAAGTAGTACTCCTTGACGTCCTCACCGTGGTTGCCCTCGGCGTTGGTCAGGCCGAACATCCGCTCCTTGAGGATCGGATCCCGGCCGTTCCACAGCGCGAGCGCGAAGCACAGCCGCTGCTTGTCGTCGCTGACGCCCGCGATGCCGTCCTCGCCCCAGCGGTAGGCGCGTGAGCGGGCCTGGTCGTGGGTGAAGTACGACCATGCGTCGCCGCCGGGGCTGTAGTCCTCGCGCACGGTGCCCCACTGCCGCTCGCTCAGATAGGGCCCCCAGCGCCGCCAAGCCGCCCGGCCCGCGTCGGCATCCGCCAGCCGCAGCCGCTCGGAGTCCGCCCCGCCACTGTTCTCCGTCATCGCGCGTCCTCCCGATGCAGCGCCTCCACCCAGACTCGGGCGTAGCGGACCCGGCCGCAACGGCCTGGCGCTCGGAGGGCGTTTTCGGGTGTGCCCGGCCCGCCCGGTCTAGAAGGCCGCGCCGCTCAGGGCGGTGGTGAACGCCATCGGGTCCCAGTACTCGCGGTACTTGACGATGAGACCGTCCTTGAACGTCACGAAGGTGGCGTAGCTCATCTCGTACGGGTTCCCGTTGGTCAGCACGCGACCGGTGACACTCCAGTCCGCGACGGCCACGTCCGGGTCGTCGGTCGGGTAGATACGCAGTGACGTGATCCTCTGCACGTCGATGAGGTCGGGGTAGCCGCGCAGGTACTCATAGGCGGCGGTCCGGCCCTCCAGCAGGGCGGGGCTGCCCGAGGGGGCGAAGGGGAACTCGAGGACGACATTCTCGTCGCACAGGTCCGTCCAGCCCTTCATGTCTTTGGCGAGGAAGGTGTCCAGGCTGCGCTGCAGCAGCTCCGCGGCAGTGAGGGTTTCGCTCATTGTTCGTTCCAACCAATCCTGAATCGGGGCAGTGGTGGTGCGGGTGTGCACCGCCTCCACCTGGGCTGATTCGTCGAGGAGAGACCCCGCGTCGAATCAGTGGCTAGACACATAGTTATGTGTCTAGCCACCTATGTCAAGGCGGCTGGAGGCCCACGGGGGCCGATCGGCAACTCCCGCGGCGATTACAGTGGTGCCTGACCAGGTCGCACCCGGGGCCGCCGAGTTCCGTCCGTATCCGTGGGCAGACACGTACACCCGGCCCGCAATCGCCCGAGGAGTGCCATGCCAGCCGCGAAGCCCGACCCGGTGATGCCTCGGCCGAGCCTCGTCGACTGCGCCCCGGTCAGCTTCGGGCTGTTCGCTCTCTCCCGTGAACTGCACGGTTACGGCGCCGAGCTCCTGCTGAAACTTGGTCTGCACCCCGGCCAGGAACTCATCCTCATGCAGCTCTTCGACCGGGACGGTCAGACGCAGGCCGAGATCCAGCAAGCCGTCGGCCTCGACCACTCCACCGTCTCGCGGTCGATCCGCCGCATGGAAGACGCCGGGCTCGTCGTCCGAGCCCCCGCCCAGCACGACCGCCGAGCAGTCATCGTCTCCCTCGCCGCCGACGGTGAGGCGTTCCGTCAGCCGCTCGCCGAGCTGTGGGCCAGCCTCGACCGGCTCGCCACCGACACCCTGCGCCGGACCGAGGGCGCCGGCTTCCTCGCCACGGTCGCGGAACTCGAACGCACCTACGCCGCCGCCCGCCGCGGCTGACCCCACCCCGGGAACGTTCCCGGGCACCGCGAAAAGCCGACGGCTTGGATGGTGCCGACCGGAAGGACCGGCCACACTGCTGGTGTGGACGCCTTTCGGGCGGGTGATCCGGGGCTCTTCACTCCGGAGTCGGTGACCTGGCAGATGCACGGCGACCCGATGATGTGGGTCGCCGGAGTCCGCGCGCTCTATCTGCAGGCTCTGCACCCGCGGGCGGTGCGGGGAGTCATGCAGAACTCGACTGCATTTGATCGTCAAAAGAGTGGCCGGCGTGACGCGTGGGGCCGGCTGATGCGCACCGCGAACTTCGTGGGGACGACGACGTACGGGACGAGTGAAGCCGCTGAGAGGGCAGGGGCGCGCGTACGGAAGATTCACACGATGCTCACAGCGGTCGACCCGGAGACGGGGGAGCGATACCGGATCGACGAGCCCGAGCTGCTGCTGTGGGTGCACTGCGCGGAGATCGACTCCTATCTGCATGTCGTACGGCGCTCGGGATTCCGCCTCACCGACGCGCAGGCTGACCAGTACATCGGTGAACACCGGGTGAGCGCACGGCTGGTGGGGCTCGACCCCGTCGACGTACCCGCGGACCGGGCCCAACTGGCCCGGTACTTCGAGAAGGTGCTGCCCGAGCTGGTAGCGGGTCCGGAGGCACGGGACGTGGACGACTTCCTGTTGCGCCCGCCGACACACCCGTTGCTCGTACCGGCGCGCGTCCTGCTGTGGCGGCGCGTGGCGCGGCTGGCGTACGCCTCTTTGCCGCCGTACGCCCACGAGTTGTACGGCAGGGCGGCCCCGCCGCCCGACGTGGTGACCCGGCGCCTGCGTGTCACGGGCACCATGCTGCGCTGTGTTCCCGCACGTCTGCGCTGGCAACTTCCGCCCAAACACATTCTGCGCGCCATGTCACGACTCGGCCCCGGCTCCCGCCCGGCGCCGTACAAAGTCGACAGATAACTCGCCATACTGGACGGGCCGGGGAGGGCGCGGGGTGAGCATCGACGGGGGCGGTCGCAGGAGATGGCGGAGACCAGACTGATCCAGAGCCGGTATCGGCTGCTCGATCTCATAGGGCGCGGCGGTATGGGCGAGGTGTGGCGGGCGCGGGACGAGTCCCTTGGCCGCCACGTGGCGGTCAAGTGCCTCAAGCCCCTTGGCCCGCACCACGATCAGTCCTTCACCCGAGTGCTGCGGGAGCGGTTCCGGCGCGAGGCCCGGGTGGCCGCCGCCCTCCAGCACCGCGGGGTGACGGTCGTCCATGACTTCGGTGAGTCCGACGGTGTGCTGTATCTGGTGATGGAGCTGCTGGAAGGGCGGAACCTCAGCCAGCTCCTGGAGGACAACAAGCAGCATCCGCTGCCGGTCGCCGACGTCATCGATGTCGCGGACCAGGTGGCCGCGGCCCTCGCCTACACCCATCAACAGGGCATCGTGCACCGCGACCTGAAGCCCGCGAACATCATGCGGCTCTCCGACGGCACGGTGAAGATCTGCGACTTCGGCATCGCGCGCCTCGGCCACGACATCGGGTTCACCTCGCGGCTGACCGGCACCGGTATCGCGATGGGCACCCCGCATTACATGTCGCCGGAGCAGATCGGCGGCACCCATGTCGACCAGCGCAGCGACCTCTACTCCTTCGGCTGCGTGCTCTACGAACTCGCCACCGGGGCACCGCCGTTCGATCTCGACGACGCCTGGGCGGTCCTCGTCGGCCACCGGGACACGCCGCCGGAACCGCCGCGCCGGCACCGGGCCGAACTCCCCGAGTACTTCGAGAAGATCATCCTGGATCTGCTCGCCAAGGAGCCCGAGGAGCGCCCGCAGGACGCCCGCGAACTCGGCCGCCGGATCAGCGCGGGCCGCACGACCGGGATGTACGTGCCGACCGTGGTGAGTCCCGTACGTCAAGTGGCGCCGGAGCAGCGTGCGTTGGAGCCCTCGGTCCAGGCGCGCCCCGAGCAGCCGCCGTCGCGGGAATCCCGGCTGCCCTCCTGGACCCGCGGCATGACGACGGGCCACAAGGCGACCGGCTCCGGTCTGAGCGTCGCACCGCCGGACGCCTCCGCGGGCCTCACGGGCGAGTGGATCGCGCGTCCGTCCACAGCCGTGGCGCGGCAGATCGAGCGCACCGAACGACCCACGCCCTCGCCCGAGGCGATCACCGCCCTGGCGGGGCGGCACAGTGCGGGACTGAGCCTTGGGCGGCTCGGCCGGTGGACCGAGGCGGGCGAGGTGCACCGCGCGGTCGCCGCCGAGCGGGAACACGTCCTCGGGCCCGATCACCCCGACACGCTCGCCAGCCGCTACGAGGTCGGGTTCACCCTCAGCCGCACCGGACGCCCCGCCGAAGCGCTGCGCGAGTACGCCCATGTCGCCCAGGCCAGGGAGCGGGTACTCGGCCCCGACCACGCCGACACCCTCGCCGCGCGGCAGGAAATGGCGTACGTGCTCGGACAGTTGGGCCGCCACTTCGAGGCACACCAGGCCTATGCGTCCGTGCTCGCCGCCCGGGAGCGTGCCATGGGCGCCGATCACCCGGACACCCTGCGCTGTCGCCACAACCTCGCCTTCAACCTGAGCAGACTGGGCCGCCTGGAGGACTCGTACCGAATGGCGAGCGAGGTGGCGTCCGCTCGTGCCCGGGTCCTTGGCGCGACGCACCCCGACACGCTCGTCACCCGTTACGAAGTCGCCTACGCGCTCGGCCAGTTGGGGCGCTGGCCCGAAGCGCTGCACACCTACCGTGAGGTGGCCGAGGCCCGCGCGCAGGCACTGGGTCCCGATCACCCGGACACGCTCGCCGCCCGCTACGAGGTCGGCATCAGCCTCGGCCGCCTCGGCCGCAGCGCGCAGGCCCTGGAGCTGTACCGGGACCTGATCGACGACCGCACCCGCGTGCACGGCGCCGCGCACCCCGAGACCCTGCGCGCCCGGCACGGCCTCGGCGTCAACCTCGGGAGGATGAGCCGGTGGGAGGAGGCCCTCGCGGAGTCCCGCGACGTGTGCGCCATCCGGGAGCGTGTCCTCGGCGCCGATCACCCGGACACCCTCGTCAGCCGGCGCGAGGTCGCGGTCGGCCTCGGCTGGCTCGGTCGCTGGGCCGATGCGCTCGCCGAGTACCGCGAGGTGGCCTCCGCCCGGGAGCGGGTCCTCGGGGCCGACCATCCCGACGCGCTCGCCAGCCGTAACGACGAAGCGCACTGTCTGGAGCAGCTGGGGCGGCGGCAGGAGGCGGTGGAGTTGTATCGGAGGGTGGCGGCGTTGCGGCAGCAGCGGGCGGCCGGGGGGCAGTGACGGGGGTTGGGGTGGTGGGTTTTCGCCCCCGCCGCCCCTGCCCGTCCCATCTTTCTGGGGCTGCGCCCCAGACTCCCCTGGGTCGTTTGTTCTCTGCCGGCCAGTGGGGGCTTGTCGCGCCGTTCCCCGCGCCCCTAAAGGGGCGTCGCGCCCCATACGGGCGCCCGCCGCCTGCCGCGTAGGCCTGGCCGTTCTCGATCATCGCGTGCTACCAAGAACCATGCCTGCACTCGAGGGATACGACGCCGTGATCGTCGGCGGTGGCCACAACGGGCTCGTCGCCGCTGCCTATCTGGCCCGGGCCGGGCGGTCGGTGGTGGTGCTGGAGCGGCTGGGGACTACCGGTGGCGCTGCCGTGTCCACCCGGCCGTTCGCCGGGGTCGACGCACGTCTGTCGCGCTACTCGTACCTGGTCAGCCTGCTGCCGCGGAAGATCGTGCGGGATCTCGGCCTGAACTTCCGGGTACGGGGGCGCACTGTCTCCTCGTACACACCCGTCGAGCGGGACGGAAAGCCGACCGGGCTGCTCGTCGGCGGTGGCGAGCGGCGCACCCGCGAGGCGTTCGCGCGGCTGACCGGATCGGACAGCGAGTACGCGGCGTGGCAGCGGTTCTACGGCATGACGGGCCGCGTCGCCCAGCGAGTGTTCCCGACGCTCACCGAGCCCTTGCCCACGCGCGACGAGCTGCGTCGGCGTGTCGATGACGAGGAGGCGTGGCGGGTTCTCTTCGAGGAGCCGGTCGGCGCCGCGGTGGAGGAGTACTTCGCGGACGACCTCGTGCGCGGTGTCGTCCTCACCGACGCTCTCATCGGGACCTTCGCGGACGCCCACGACCCTTCGCTGCGGCAGAACCGCTGCTTCCTCTACCACGTCATCGGCGGTGGCACCGGAGCGTGGGACGTGCCGGTCGGCGGCATGGGCGCCCTGACGGACGCGATCGCGGCGGCGGCGCGCAACGCGGGCGTCGTGATCGCGACCGGCCACGAGGCGGTACGGATCCAGACGGACGGGCAGGCCGCCGAGGTCACCTACCGCAGCGCCGACGGCGAGGGCGTCATCGCGACCCGGCACGTCCTGGTGAACGCCTCGCCGCAGGAACTGGCGCGCCTCACCGGCGACGAACCGCCCACCCCCGCCGAGGGCGCCCAGCTCAAGGTGAACATGCTCCTGAAGCGACTGCCGAGGCTGCGTGACACCTCCGTCGACCCCCGCGAGGCGTTCTCCGGGACCTTCCATATCGCCGAGGGATACGAGCAGTTGGCCACCGCCCATGCGCAGGCCGCGTCCGGCGAGCTGCCCACCGCGCCGCCCTCCGAGATCTACTGCCACTCGCTCACCGACCCGAGCATCCTCGGCCGGGACCTGGTGGAGCAGGGCTACCAGACCCTCACGCTCTTCGGACTCCACACGCCGGCCCGGCTCTTCGCACCGGACAACGACGCCGTACGCGACGAACTGCTGAAGTCCACCCTGGCGCAGCTCGATGCCCACCTCGCCGAACCGCTCGTCTCCTGCCTCGCCATCGACGCCGACGGCCGCCCCTGCATCGAGGCGAAGACCCCGCTCGACCTGGAACGCGAACTGCGGCTGCCGGGCGGCAACATCTTCCACCGCGACCTCGCCTTCCCGTACGCGCAGGAGGGTACGGGCCGCTGGGGCGTGGAGACCCGGCACCCGAACGTCCTGCTGTGCGGCGCGGGCGCGGTGCGCGGCGGCGGGGTGAGCGGGGTGCCCGGGCACAACGCGGCGATGGCTGTGCTGGAGGAGCGGGACCCCGGGGGCGCCGGCTGAGCCTTGTGGCGGTCTCAGTCGCCGGACTCCACCCAGCCCACCGCCTCGATCCGTGCGGCGTCCGCCGGTCGCGCCTCGTCGAAGAGGACCCGGTTGCCGGATTCGACCCGGAGTCCGTCGACGTACGCACCGCGGCCCACGTACAACTGGTCGGTCCGGTAGCGCCAGCGTGCGGTGAGCTGCGGTGTCTGGGGAAGGTCGGCGGTGAGCCGGTGCCAGACCCGGCCCGACCAGCCCGTGACCGAGCCGGTCGGATGCTCCCGCGGTTCCTCGCCGTGCGGGGCCGCCGTGGTGAAGGGAACCGGCTGCCAGGTCGCGCCGCCGTCGGTGGAGGCCTCCAGGAAGAGGAGGTCCGACTGGGGTTCGGTGTCCCACCACAGGGCGCAGCGCAGGCGTGCCGGACCGGCGCCGGAGTCGAGCGCAGGCAGGGTCAGCGTGGCCGTCGTGGCGCTCGCCATCCCGGAGAACCAGGATGTACGGCCGCGTGCGGGGCGTACCGGCACAGCGCGCGCCAGGTTGTTCGCCGCGGCGACCCGGGGCGCGGAGCCTGATCGCCAACTGCGGGCGGGATGCACGGAGTTGCCGAGGACGATCAGGAAGGAGTCGGTCGTCGGGTCGAGGACGATTGAGGTGCCGGTGAAGCCGGTGTGACCCGCGGTGCGCGGGGTGGCCATCGCGCCCATGTACCAGTGCTGGTAGAGCTCGAAGCCGAGGCCGTGCTCGTCGCCGGGGAAGGCGGTGTTGAAGTCGGTGAACATCAGGTCCACCGTCTCCGGCTCCAGGATGCGCGCCCTGCCGTACGCGCCGCCGTTGAGCAGAGTGCGGCCGAGGACCGCGAGGTCCCAGGCGCAGGAGAACACGCCCGCGTGGCCGGCCACCCCGCCGAGGGAGTACGCGTTCTCGTCGTGCACCTCGCCCCACACGAGACCCCGGTTCAGCCCCGACCAGGGCAGCCGTGCGTCCTCGGTGGCGGCGATCTCCGGCTTCCAGGAGGCGGGCGGGTTGTAGCGGGTGCGGTGCATGCCGAGCGGGGCGGTGATCTCGTCGTGGAGGAGGGCGTCGAGGGCGCGGCCCGTGATCTTCTCCAGGACGAGCTGGAGCGAGATCAGATTCAGGTCCGAGTAGAGGTACTTGGTGCCCGGCGGGTTGAGTGGCGCCTCGTTCCAGATGAGTTGGAGTTTTCCCTCGTGGGCCGGCGCGCTGTAGAGGGGGATCCAGGCGCGGAAACCCGAGGTGTGGGTGAGGAGCTGACGGATCGTGATGTCCTGCTTGCCCGCGCTCGCGAACTCCGGGAGGTACGAGGCGACCGTCGCCGCCAGTTCCAGCGCGCCGCGCTCGATCTGCTGGACCGCGAGGATCGAGGTGAACAGCTTCGACACGGAGGCGAGGTCGTAGACGGTGTCCTCGGCCGCCGCGATCTGCTGCTCGGCGGGGAACTCGACACCGGTGTCGGTCTTCTCGTCGTACGCCGCATAGCGCACCGCCTTGCCGATCGGCTGGTGCAGCGCCACGGTGCCGCCGCGCCCGGCGAGCAGTACGGCACCCGCGTACCAGGGGTGCTTGGGGGAGGGGTTGAGGAACGCCTCCGCGTCGGTGACCAGTTGGCGCAGATGGGCGGGCAGCAGTCCGGCGCGCTCGGCCGATCCGTGCCGCAGGGTCGGCCCTCCGCTCGCGTTTCCCTCGGAGGCCGCGGCGGGCCCGGCGGGGAAGGGGGCGATGGCCAGCGCGCCGCCCAAGGCCAGTACCCGTCTGCCCAGTTGACGGCGGGTCGGCCCGCCCGCCGCATCGCCCACTGCTTCTTCGGTCATCGAGGAGCCTCCCGCCCGCCGCCTGAAAGTATCTTTCCGGGTTCGCCCTGCGGGGTGAAACTTTCCTGTCAGGGGAGGGGGTGTGTCAACCGTGGCAGACGGTTCCGGTGAATCTGACGGAGCATCAGAAAATGTCTTCCCTCGTCCGGAGGACTGCGGCATCCTGCGCCCATGCAGACGGAGCTGAGCAAGAGACTGGGAGTCGAGCACGCCATCTTCGGCTTCACACCGTTTCCCGCGGTCGTCGCGGCCATCAGCCGGGCGGGCGGATTCGGTGTGCTCGGCGCGGTCCGCTACACCGCCCCCGACGACCTCAAGCGCGACCTCGACTGGATCGAGGCGAACGTTGACGGTATGCCCTACGGCCTGGATGTCGTCATGCCGGCCAAGAAGGTCGAGGGCGTCACCGAGGCCGACGTCGAGGCGATGATCCCCCAGGGGCACCGGCAGTACGTCACGGACACGCTGGCCAAGTACGGCGTGCCCGAACTCGCCGCGGGCGAGGTGTCCGGGTGGCGGATCACGGGGTGGATGGAGCAGGTCGCCCGCAACCAGCTGGACGTCGCCTTCGACTACCCGATCAAGCTGCTGGCCAACGCGCTCGGGTCGCCGCCCGTCGATGTCGTCGAGCGTGCCCACGAGCGAGGGGTGCTTGTCGCCGCTCTCGCGGGCAGCGCCCGGCACGCCCGCAAGCATGCCGAGGCGGGCATCGACATCGTCGTCGCGCAGGGCTATGAGGCGGGCGGCCACACCGGGGAGATCGCCTCGATGGTGCTCACACCTGAAGTCGTGGACGCCGTAAATCCGTTGCCCGTCCTCGCGGCCGGTGGCATCGGCAGCGGACAGCAGGTGGCCGCCGCGCTCAGCCTCGGCGCCCAAGGTGTGTGGCTCGGCTCCATATGGCTGACCGTGACCGAGGCCGAGATGCACTCGCGCGGTGTCACGCGGAAGCTGCTCGCCGCAGGGTCAGGCGACACGGTCCGCTCACGCGCGCTGACCGGGAAACCGGCTCGGCAACTGCGCACCGAGTGGACCGACGCCTGGGACGACCCGAGCGGGCCCGGCACGCTTCCCATGCCCTTGCAGGGCCTGCTGGTGGCCGAGGCGCTCTCCCGGATCCAGAAGTACGAGGTGGAGCCGCTGCTCGGCACACCCGTCGGGCAGATCGTCGGCCGGATGAACAGCGAACGCAGTGTCCAGGAGGTCTTCGACGACCTGACCCGGGGGTTCGAGCACGCCGTCGACCGGATCAACCGCATCGCAGGAAGGGGAGATCAGTCGTGAGCAAGGTGGAGAGTGCGCCGCCGAACGGCTTCTGGGCCCAGGCCGCCGCCGACCCGGACCGTACGGTCCTCGTCACCCCGGCAGGAGATGAGTGGAGCGCCGGCCGGCTGCACGCCTCGGCCAACCAACTGGTCCACGGACTGCGCGCCGCCGGCCTCGCACGCGGGGACGCCTTCGCGGTCGTCCTGCCCAACAGCGTCGAGTTCCTCGTCGCCTACCTCGCTGCCTCGCAGGCGGGCTTCTACCTCGTACCCGTCAACCATCACCTTGTCGGCCCCGAGATCGCCTGGATCGTCGCCGACTCGGGCGCCAAGGTGCTCATCGCGCACGAGCACTTCGTGGACGCCGCACGTCACGCCGCCGACGAGGCGAAGCTGCCGGTCACCCACCGCTACTCCGTCGGCCGGGTCGAGGGCTTCCGGCCGTACGCCGAACTCCTCGACGGACAGAGCGAGTCGGCGCCCGATGACCGCACCCTCGGCTGGGTCATGAACTACACCTCGGGCACCACGGGCCGCCCGCGCGGCATCCGGCGCCCGCTGCCCGGCAAGCTCCCCGAGGAGACATACCTCGGCGGCTTCCTCGGCATCTTCGGCATCAAGCCGTACGACGACAATGTGCACCTCGTCTGCTCGCCGCTCTACCACACCGCCGTCCTGCAGTTCGCGGGCGCGTCCCTGCACATCGGCCACCGTCTGGTGCTGATGGACAAGTGGACGCCCGAAGAAATGCTCCGTGTCATCGACACACACAGGTGCACGCACACCCATATGGTTCCGACCCAGTTCCACCGGCTGCTGGCACTCCCCGAGGAGGTGAGGGCCCGTTACGACGTCTCCGCCATGCGGCACGCGATCCATGGCGCGGCCCCGTGCCCGGACCATGTGAAGCGGGCGATGATCGAGTGGTGGGGCGAGTGCGTCGAGGAGTACTACGCGGCCAGCGAGGGCGGCGGGGCCTTCGCGACCGCCGAGGACTGGCTCAAGAAGCCCGGCACGGTCGGCAAGGCCTGGCCGATCAGCGAACTCGCCGTCTTCGACGACGACGGCAACAGGCTGCCGCCCGGTGAACTCGGCACCGTCTACATGAAGATGAGCACCGGCGGATTCTCGTACCACAAGGACGAGAGCAAGACGAAGAAGAACCGCATCGGCGACTTCTTCACCGTCGGCGACCTCGGTCTCCTCGACGAGGATGGCTATCTCTTCCTCCGCGATCGCAAGATCGACATGATCATCTCGGGCGGGGTCAACATCTACCCGGCCGAGATCGAGGCCGCGCTGCTCGCCCACCCCGCCGTCGCCGACGCGGCCGCCTTCGGCATCCCGCACGACGACTGGGGCGAGCAGGTCAAGGCCGTGGTCGAGCCCGCTCCCGGACGCGAGCCGGGTGCCGCCCTCGCCGCCGACATCCTCGACCACTGCGAACGGCAGCTCGCGGGCTACAAACGCCCCAAGAGCGTCGACTTCATCGAGACGATGCCGCGCGATCCGAACGGGAAGCTTTACAAGCGGCGGCTACGGGATCCGTACTGGGAGGGGCGCAACCGGGTGGTGTGACAGGGCGCCCGCGGTGAGGCCGATGGTGTGGTCCTGTGTGCGACGGGACCACACCACCAGCTGCTCCTCTAGCGGTGCTCGTTCACCCGGACCACCCTCAGCGCGGGCGAGGACAGGATGTCCTTCTCGCAGAACCGGGACGTCACCCAGCGCTCGCCGGAGAACAGCCGCGTCTGGTCGCTGTAGTGCGCCGAGTTCGGGTTCGACGACTGGGAGTACGTCAGCAGCGTACGGGCGACCGGGCAGCGGCTGCCGTCCCAGCCGACGGCCTGGATGTAGCTCGACCCGGTGGTGACCTCCGTGTAGGCGCCGTCCGCCGGGTTCCACGCCCCTTCGACCTTGTTCCACACACCGAGCGACTCCGTGCCGCCCGGGACCGGGATGCGCTCGTCGCCCCGCACGACGTACTGGTTCGCGCCGAGCCGGGCGTCGAGCGCGGTGCCCGTCGCCCGCAACTCGGTGACCGTGTCGGCGAGAGCTCTGGCGACGCCGGGAGCGTCGGTGTTGAGCGTGTTCGGAGTGCGGACCGGGTCCGCGGCCGAGAACGGGACCTTCCAGAGCTGCGCCGCAGGGACGGTGGCCGTCAGCTTCCGCCAGAACCGGTCGAAGAGGAGCGCGCCCCGGCTGTCGGTGTTCGTGCTGTGGTCCCACGCCTTGAGCACACCACAGGCCTCGCCCACATCAACGGCCGTACCGTTGCTGCCTGTTGCGATGCCACCGGGCAGTGCGGCACACGCCTTTGCCGCGTCGTCGGCGATGAGATCACCGGCCGGCACCCGGTTCGCGAACTGCTGCGCCTGGAGATCCCGTACGGTCAGCCGTCCCTTCTCGGCCAGCGCCGATACGTCCTCGATCGCCCCGCGCGTGCGCATCGAGCGCTGCGTACCGATGGACCCGAAGACCCGCTCGTAGCCGGTCAGCGGCTGATCGGCATTGGCGAGCCAGGCACTGTCGTTGGAGTTCTCCGCGTACGGAGCGTCCTTGAGCACCGGCATCTTCGCGGGCCCGAAGATCCCGGGCTGTACGGCGTCGGGGTCGCTGCCGAGTGCGCAGTCGCCGCGCGAGCCGTCCAGGACGGCCAGGCCGTTCGACGGATAGGTGGCCCTGCCGAGCGCCGTCGAGCAGCGCTGTGCCAACTCGTCGGTGATGCGCGGGAGTACCTGGGACTGCGTGAACAGCGAGTGGCCACCCGAGTCGGCGGCGACCGTGTTCACCCAGGGCAGTCCCTGGGTGCGCTTGAGGGAGGTGAGGACGTCGGCCGTGCTACGGGACTTGCTGAATGCGAGCCCGGTGTCGGAGGCGCGCAGGTTCGCGGCGTTCGGGTCGTTCACCGCGTACGCGGTCGTGGACGTCCAGGGGAGCGGCAGTTGCGCGCCGAGGGAGGTGATGACCGGGCCGTACCGGGTCCACCACTGGGTGCGGGTCACCGGCGCACCGTCCAGCACGTCGACGGTGACGGTCCGCTTCGTCATCCGCTCCGCCTTGCCGTCCACCAGGTACGACGTCGGGTCGGCCGGATCCAGGGTCAGCTGATGGAGGTTGAGGGTTGTCCCCGTCGCGACCGTGTGGCTCCACGCCACCTGCGCGTTGTGCCCGACGGACACCGTCGCCGAACCGAGCAGCGCACCGCCCATGACGTTCAGCTCGCCGGGGATCGTCTGCTGCATCTGCCAGAAGCGGCGGCCGCCCTGCCAGGGGTAGTGCGGGTTGCCGAGCAGCAGGCCGCGGCCGTTCGCCGTGGTGGCACCGCTGAAGGCGACCGCGTTGGATCCCATGTCGGCGGTGTCGAAGAGGTCTTGGGCGGCGAGGGCGGCGCTCTTGGTGTCGGGCGCGGCGGGGGACGTCGTCGCCGTCGGCGGCTGCGCGGCCGTGATGCCGTTCACCCCGCGGCCCTCACCGCCGAGCACGGCCAGCGCGTAGCTCCGTGCGGCCACGTCCAGGGTGGTCACCGAACGCACCCAGGTGGCGCCGCCGCACGCCGGGTCGGTGATCCGGTTCTGGGCGAGCCAGGCGTTGTAGCCGGCAGCCCAGCCGCGCATCAGTTCCTTGACCTCGCGGCTGGGGCCCTGCGGCGCGGGCTCCGCGAGCAGCTTCTCCACCGTGCCGGCGTCGCGCACCCCATGGAAGTACAGGTCACTGGAGAGGTTGCTGGTCGCCGAGGACAGCGAGCCGTCCGGGGTCCCGTCGGGACCGAGGTGGCGGGACCGCTCGCCGCGCAGGGTCAGGAAGCCGTCGGCGAGCGTGCACACCTGGTCGGCGGCCTGCGCCCAGCCGGTGCCGAAACCGAGGTTCGCGTAGTCCTTGGCAAGGATGTGCGGAATGCCGTACTCGGTGTACCGGATCACGGCCGACAGGCCGCCGCGTGAGGGGTGCTGCTGACTTCCTTGTTGCTGTGCCGCGGCCGACGGAAGTGCGGCCGCGGCCATGAGCAGAGTGACGGCGGTGATCGCGAACCGTCTCAGGCGGGTGCGCATGATGCTCCCAACATCGTTGAGAAAAGGGGCGGTTGAGCGTACCTATGGGTATGCGCCGACTGGGGTGACCGGGGTGTCCGTTCCCGTCATCCTGCGCCCGGCTTGACCTCCTTCATGCAGGGCAACGAGGATCATGTGTCATGACGCCTGAACACGGCAGCACGGTTGACGGAGTGCTGAAGGGCAGCGCCCGGCGTGTCCCGGCCCGCGTCGCGGTCGAGTACCGCGAGCGCTCCTGGACGTACGCGGAACTCGACGACGCCGTGTCCCGGGCGGCCGGCGTGCTGCTGGAGCAGGGGCTCGCCCCCGGCGACCATGTCGGCGCCTACGGACACAACTCGGACGCGTACCTGATCGGCTTCCTCGCCTGCGCCCGCGCGGGACTGGTCCACGTGCCGGTCAACCAGAACCTGACCGGCGACGACCTCGCGTACATCGTCGGCCAGTCCGGCAGTTCCCTGGTCCTGACCGACCCGGACCTCGCCGGTCAACTCCCTGACACAGTACGTACGTTGCCGCTGCGGGACGCGGACGACTCGCTGCTCGCGCGGCTGGACGCGGCGCCCGTGCACGAGGGGGCCGAGCCGCGGACCGAGACGCTCGTGCAGCTGCTCTACACCTCGGGCACGACCGCGCTCCCCAAGGGCGCGATGATGACGCACCGCGCCCTGGTGCACGAGTACCTGAGCGCCATCGCGGCGCTGGACCTGAGCCCGGGGGACCGGCCCGTGCACGCGCTGCCGCTCTACCACTCGGCGCAGATGCACGTGTTCCTGCTGCCGTACCTCGCGGTCGGCGCGACGAACGTCATCATCGACGCGCCTGACGCGGACCAGATCTTCGAGCTGATCGAGGCCGGCCGCGCGGACAGCCTCTTCGCCCCGCCCACCGTGTGGATCGGCCTGTCGAACCGCCCCGACTTCGCGGCCCGCGATCTGAGCGGACTGCGCAAGGCGTACTACGGCGCTTCGATCATGCCGGTGCCCGTACTGGAGCGGCTGCGCGAGAGGCTGCCGAAGCTGGCCTTCTACAACTGCTTCGGGCAGAGCGAGATCGGCCCCCTGGCCACGGTCCTCGCGCCGGACGAGCACAAGGGGCGGATGGACTCCTGCGGACGCACGGTCCTGTTCGTGAACGCGAAGGTGGTCGACGAGAACGGCAAGGAAGTCCCCGACGGGACGCAGGGTGAAGTCGTCTACCGTTCACCGCAGTTGTGCGAGGGGTACTGGGACAAGCCGGAGGAGACGGCCGAGGCCTTCCGCGACGGCTGGTTCCACTCCGGGGACCTCGCCGTGCGGGACGCCCACGGGTACTTCACCGTCGTCGACCGGGTGAAGGACGTCATCAACTCCGGTGGCGTGCTCGTCGCTTCACGCCAGGTCGAGGACGCGCTGTACACGCACGAGGGGGTCGCCGAGGTTGCGGTGATCGGCCTCCCGGACGACCACTGGATCGAGGCCGTCACCGCTGTCGTCGTTCCCCGCGGCGAGGTCACCGAGGCCGAACTCCTCGCGCACGCACGGGAGAAGCTCGCCCACTTCAAGGCGCCCAAGCGGGTGCTGTTCGTGGACGAGCTGCCGCGCAACGCGAGCGGGAAGATCCTCAAGCGGGAGCTGCGGGAGAGGTTCGCCTGAGGACGCCGGACAGTAGCTACTGCCCCCGCAGATCGACGATCCGCTTGATCTTCCCCACCGACCGCTCCAGCGACTCCGGTTCGACGATCTCGACCGCGACCGACACCCCGATCCCGTCCTTCACGGCCGCCACGATGGCATGTGCGGCCGCCTCGCGGGTCTCGGGTGTCGCGCCGGTGCGCGCCTCGGCCCGTACGGTGAGCGCGTCGAGGCGGCCCTCGCGGGTGAGCCGGAGCTGGAAGTGCGGTGCCACTCCCGGTGTACGCAGCACGATCTCCTCGATCTGCGTCGGGAAGAGATTGACCCCGCGCAGGATCACCATGTCGTCGCTGCGGCCCGTGATCTTCTCCATCCGGCGGAACACCCGCGCCGTACCGGGCAGCAGGCGCGTCAGGTCCCGTGTCCGGTAACGGATGACGGGCATCGCCTCCTTGGTGAGCGAGGTGAACACCAGCTCGCCCTCCTCGCCGTCCGGCAGCACCTCACCGGTGAACGGGTCGACGACCTCCGGGAAGAAGTGGTCCTCCCAGATGTGCAGGCCGTCCTTGGTCTCCACGCACTCCTGAGCGACGCCCGGACCGATCACCTCCGACAGCCCGTAGATGTCCACCGCGTCGATCGCGAACCGCTCCTCGATCTCGCGCCGCATCTCCTCCGTCCACGGCTCGGCCCCGAAGATGCCCACCCGCAGCGACGTCCCCCGCGGGTCGACGCCCTGCCGCTCGAACTCGTCGAGAAGCGTCAGCATGTACGAGGGGGTCACCATGATGATCTCGGGCCGCAGGTCCTGGATCAGCTGGACCTGACGTGCCGTCATGCCCCCGGAGGCGGGGATGACCGTACAGCCGAGCCGTTCGGCGCCGTAGTGTGCGCCGAGCCCACCGGTGAACAACCCATAGCCGTACGCCACATGCACCTTGTCACCGGGCCGTCCACCCGCTGCCCGGATCGAGCGGGCCACCATGTCGGCCCACATGGACAGGTCGCCCTCCGTGTAGCCGACAACCGTGGGGCGTCCCGTGGTGCCGCTCGACGCGTGAATGCGCCGGATCTGGTCCAGGGGCACGGCGAACATCCCGTACGGATAGTTCTCGCGCAGGTTCGCCTTCACGGTGAACGGGAAGCGTGCGAGGTCGGCGAGCGCGCGGCAGTCGTCGGGGTGTACGCGGGCCTTGTCGAAGGACTCGCGGTAGAAGGGAACGTTCTCGTACGCGTACCGCAGCGATGCGCGCAGTCGCTCCAGCTGGAGCGCCCGCAGGCCCTCCGGGCCGAGCCGCTCGCCCGCGTCGAACAGGGCCGCCGAGGCCGCGGAGCGCGTGGAGTCCATGGAATCCGCCATCGGGACTGCTCCCTCACCAACCGTATGGAATCGGGCGAACGATCATTCGGTCGTGCCGTTTGGGATCAGTAATTCAGGCCGCCCGGCCTCAGGCAAGTGCTCGGCGCGCACTATTTCGCGAGTCCTTGGGTGCAACGACGCCCGTGGATCGGTGACCCGAGCTCCCGCCCGCGCTGCGGCCCGCAGGTGCGCCGGGGCTGCCTGCCTGCGGCTGTCGGCGCGACGCCTGCATCCGCAACATCATCGCCGCGCGTGGCGGATCTTCAGCCGTCCGAACCCCATGGCCCCGGAGATCCGGATGGTCGGCCCGCCGGAGCGTGGGCGCCGCGGGACCTTGTAGCGCCAGTCCTTCCAGCCGGTCTGCAGCTCCCCGACTTCGACGGTCGCGTCGCGAGGCACCGTGATCTTGGCCCTGCCGGTGCCGAGCTGCAGCTCGATTTCGACCACCGGATGCTCGATGACCGCCCGGGACAGGTCCAGGTGCACTCTTCCGAAGGCGGACTCGACCTTGAGGGTCCGAGGCACCCGCCATGCGCCCCTCCGCTGGATCCGTCCGCCTCCGGCGGCGATCGTCGACGCAGTCTCCGCGGGCTCCTCCGGAAGCGAGGACAGGGCCGAGACGAGCTCGCCGTGCGTGGTGGCGGTGAGTACCTTGTGCAGGCGTTCGTCCATCTCCTCGTGCGAGATGTGCCCTTCGGCGTATCCCTGCTGCACGCGCCGCACGGCCGTGTCGCGGTCGTTCTCACTGATCAGCGTCGGCGGCTTTTCCGGCAGGGAACTCACTCTTCCACCCTAGCCGGTTGATGGTGGGGCGGCGATGGGTGTGCTGTGTACCGCGAGGCTTCAGTGAGCCGCCTTTGCCGCCACCGACCGGGCCCATCGATAGTCCGCCTTCCCGCTCGGCGACCGCTGGATGGTCTCCGTGATGACGAGCTGGCGCGGGATCTTGTAGCCCGCGAGGTGGGAGCGGCAGTGGGTCTGGAGGTCGTCCAGGGAAAGCCGTTCCGCGCCGCCGCGAAGCTGGACCACCGCCGCGACGTGGTTGCCCCACTTCTCGTCGGGCACTCCGGCGACGAGGGCGTCGTAGACGTCGGGATGGGACTTGAGGGCCTGTTCGACCTCCTCCGGATACACCTTCTCGCCACCGGTGTTGATGCACTGGGAGCCGCGGCCGAGGACGGTGACGATGCCCTCCTCGTCGACCGTTGCCATGTCGCCGAGCAGTACCCAGCGCTCGCCGTCCTTCTGGAAGAAGGTCTCGGCGGTCTTCTTCGGGTCGTTGTAGTAGCCGAGGGGCACATGGCCGCGCTGGGCGATGCGGCCCGGTTCGCCCACGGCGATCGGTTCGTAGGTGGCCGGATCGACCACCTGCGTACGGGAGTTCACACGCACCCGGAACCCTCGCTCCGGGCCCGAGTCCGCCGTGGCAGTGCCGTTGAAGCCGGACTCCGACGAGCCGAAGTTGTTGAGCAGCATCACGTTCGGGACGAGCGCCTGGAACTGCTCACGCACCGTCTCCGACATGATCGCTCCGGACGAGGACACGCTGAACAGGGAGGAGCAGTCGGTGCTCTTCAAGGGCCCGTTGAGGGCGTCGATCAACGGCCGCAGCATCGCGTCGCCGACCAGCGACACGCTGGTCACCTGCTCCTTCTCGATCGTCCGCAGCACCTCCTCCGGCACGAACTTGCGGTGGATCACGATCCGTTGGCCGAAATTGAAGCCGATGAAGGCCGTGAGGGTGGAAGTGCCGTGCATCAGCGGGGGAGTGGGGAAGAAGGTGATGCCCTCGCCTCCGGCCGCGACGCGCTCGGCGAGTTCCTCCGGAGTCTTGACCGGCTCGCCCGTCGGCGCGCCGCCGCCCAACCCGGAGAAGAACAGGTCCTCCTGACGCCACATCACCCCTTTGGGCATCCCGGTGGTGCCGCCGGTGTAGATGATGAACTGGTCGTCCGCCGAGCGCTGCGGGAACCCCCGTTCCGGGGATCCGGTGGTCTCGGCGTCGGCGAACTCGACGGCGGGCACCGCGACGGCATCGGGGGCGGGCGTTCCCACCCGGACGAGATGGCGCAGGGCCGGAGCCCGTGGCAGCGCCGCCGCCACCCGGTCCGTGAACTCCGCGTCGAAGACCAGGACCACCAGATCCGCGTCCTGGTAGAGGTACGCCAACTCCTCTTCCACATAGCGGTAGTTGACGTTGACCGGCACGACCCGCGCCTTCAGGCAGCCGAGTACGGTCTGCAGATACTCGATGCCGTTGTAGAGGTGCAGCCCGAGGTGCTCGCCGGGGCGAACGCCGCTGTCGATCAGGTGGTGCGCGACGCGGTTCGCGGCCGCGTCCAACTGGGCGTATGTCAGCCGGCGTTCGGCGCCGGTGCCGGGGTGGTCGATGTACACGAGCGCCTCGCGGTCGGGGACCACGTCGACGACCGACTCGAACAGGTCGGCAAGGTTGTACTCCACCGCTCCTCCTGACCCCGGACGATCGTGGCTGCCCAACGGTGCGACGTCATCGGCCGGGCCGCCATCGGCTCGACGGTCATCAGAGCAAAGCCGGACCCAACTGTGAAGGGTCCGCGCAGAACTAATCTGACTACCTGTCAGAAAACCCTTGTACTGGCTCGACACCTACTGCAACCTGTTCTCGCATCCGAGACGGTCGCAACGGTCCGGGACGGTCGCAACGGCCCGAGGCGGTTCAGCGTGGCCGGGACGGCCAGTACGGTCCGAGACGGGAGGAACCCATGGGCGGGACGGAACACCTCACCGTGCAGCGCGAAGGCGCCACGCTGGTGCTCACGCTGAACAGGCCAGAGGCCAGGAACGCGCTCTCACTGCCGATGCTGGTCGGTCTGTACGACGGCTGGACCGAGGCCGACGAGGACGACGCGATCCGCTCGATCGTGCTCACCGGCGCGGGGGGTGCCTTCTGCGCCGGGATGGATCTCAAGGCACTGGCCGGAAAGGGCATGGAGGGCGAGGAGTACCGGGATCGCCTGAAGGCGGACCCGGATCTGCACTGGAAGGCGATGCTCCGCCACCACCGCCCGCGCAAGCCGGTGATCGCCGCCGTCGAAGGGCACTGTGTCGCGGGCGGCACCGAGATCCTCCAGGGCACCGACATCCGTGTCGCCGGCCGCTCCGCGACCTTCGGCCTCTTCGAGGTACGGCGCGGACTGTTCCCGATCGGCGGCTCCACCGTCCGCCTCCAGCGCCAGATCCCACGCACCCACGCCCTCGAAATGCTGCTCACGGGCCGCGCCTACACCGCGCGGGAGGCCGCCGACATCGGCCTGATCGGGCATGTCGTCCCCGACGGAACCGCCCTCGACAAAGCCCTCGCGCTCGCCGAACAGATCAACGACTGCGGCCCACTCGCCGTCGAGGCCGTCAAGGCCTCCGTGTACGAGACCGCCGAGATGACCGAGACCGACGGACTCGCCGCCGAACTGGCCCGCGGCTGGCCGGTCTTCGACACCGCGGACGCCAAGGAGGGCTCCAGGGCCTTCGCCGAGAAGCGCCCGCCCGTCTACCGGCGCGCCTGATCTCCGAACGAGACACGCGTCCGACCTCCGAAGGAGAAATCCGGGATGCCCGAAGTCCTCAAAGCCCCCCTCGTCGTCGAGTTCCCCTTCACCCGCTCGCTCGGCCCCGTCCAGAGCGCGTTCCTCACCGGCCTGCGCGAACGCGTCGTCCTCGGCGTACGGACCGGCGACGGCCGCACCCTCGTACCGCCCGTCGAATACGACCCCGTCACCGCCGAGGAGATACGCGACCTCGTCGAGGTCGCCCCCACCGGCACCGTCACCACCTGGGCCTGGAACCACGCACCCCGTCGCGGCCAGCCCCTCGCCACGCCCTTCGCCTGGGTCCTGGTCCGGCTCGACGGCGCCGACACCGGCCTCCTGCACGCGCTCGACGCCCCCGGCCCCGACGCCGTACGCACGGGAATGCGCGTCCGCGTCCGCTGGGCCGAGGAGCGCTCCGGCGCCATCACCGACATCGCGTGCTTCGAGCCGTACGACGGCGACCCGTGGCAGGCGGCGGGACCAGGGCACGACGGCCGCTTCGAGGACATGGTGACCGGCATCGTCGCCCCCGCCCGCCTCGACTACGTCTACTCACCGGGCCGCGCCCAGTCGGCCCACATCAGCGCCCTCTCCGAGCAGCGGACCGTCGGCGAGCGCTGCCCGTCCTGCCGCAAGGTGTACGTCCCGCCCAGAGGTGCGTGCCCCACATGTGGGATCGCCACATCGGAGCAGGTGGAAGTAGGGCCGGGCGGCACGGTCACGACGTACTGCATCGTCAACATCAAGGCGAGAAATCTCGACATCGAAGTGCCGTACGTCTACGCGCACATCGCCCTCGACGGCGCCGACCTCGCGCTGCACGGCCGGATCGGCGGCATCCCCTACGACCAGGTGCGGATGGGCCTGCGGGTCGAGCCGGTGTGGACGGAAGGCGGCCGCTACCCCGATCACTACCGGCCCAACGGCGAACCGGACGCGGACTACGAGATGTACAAGGAGCTGCTGTGACGCGTGAGATTGCCGTGGTCGCCTTCGCGCAGAGCGACCACCGGCGCACCAGCGACGAGCAGTCCGAGGTGGAGATGCTCCTCCCGGTCCTGCACGACGTACTCGACCAGACGGGGCTGAAGACCAGCGACATCGGCTTCACCTGCTCCGGCTCCACGGACTACCTCGCGGGCCGCGCCTTCTCCTTCACCATGGCGCTCGACGGGGTGGGCGCCTGGCCTCCGATCTCCGAGTCGCACGTGGAGATGGACGGCGCGTGGGCGCTCTACGAGGCATGGACCAAACTCCTGACCGGGGACGCCGACACCGCGCTCGTCTACGCGTACGGCAAGTCGTCACCCGGCTCGGTACGGGACGTCCTGACGCGGCAGCTCGACCCGTACTACGTGGCGCCGCTGTGGCCGGACTCCGTGGCGCTCGCGGCGCTCCAGGCGCAGGCGCTCATCGACGCGGGCGAGACCGACGAACCCGAGCTCGCCGCGGTCGGCGCCCGCAGCCGAGCGTCGGCATCCGCCAACTCCCATGCCCAGCTCAGGGGTTCGGTGCCGCAGAGGGACTACGTCGTACGTCCGCTGCGCACCGGCGACTGCCCGCCCATCGGCGACGGGGTCGCCGCCGTGATCCTCGCGGCGGGGGAGCGGGCCCGCGAACTGTGCGCACGGCCGGCCTGGATCCGGGGTATCGACCACCGCATCGAGGCACACAGCCTCGGCGTGCGCGACCTGACGGACTCGCCGTCCACGCGCCTGGCCGCCGAGCGGGCCGGCGCCTTCGAACGCCCCGTGGACACCGCCGAGTTGTATGCGCCCTTCAGCTCGCAGGAGGTCGTCCTGCGCAAGGCGCTGCGCCTCGGTGACGACGTCGACGTCAACCCCTCGGGAGGCGCGCTCGCCGCCAACCCGGTGATGGCGACGGGGCTCATCCGCATCGGTGAGGCCGCCGCGCGCATCCACCGTGGCGAGTCCGACCGGGCGCTGGCCCACGCGACTTCGGGCCCGTGCCTCCAGCAGAACCTGGTCGCCGTACTGGAAGGGGATGCCCGATGAGCAAGGAGCCCGTGGCCGTCGTAGGCATCGGCCAGACCAAGCATGTGGCCGCCCGACGGGATGTGTCGATCGCGGGGCTGGTCCGCGAGGCAGCCCAACGCGCCCTGCGGGATGCCGAGTTGACGTGGGCCGACATCGACGCGGTCGTCATCGGCAAGGCGCCCGACTTCTTCGAGGGCGTCATGATGCCGGAGCTGTATCTCGCCGACGCGCTCGGTGCCGTCGGCAAGCCCATGCTCCGGGTGCACACGGCGGGTTCGGTCGGCGGATCGACGGCGCTCGTCGCCACCAACCTGATCGCCGGGCGCGTCCACGGCACCGTCCTGACCCTGGCCTACGAGAAGCAGTCCGAGTCGAACGCCATGTGGGGGCTGTCGCTGCCGATCCCCTTCACCCAGCCTCTGCTGGCCGGGGCGGGCGGCTTCTTCGCGCCGCACATCCGGGCGTACATGCGGCGCACGGGCGCGCCGGAAACCGTCGGCTCGATGGTCGCGTACAAGGACCGCCGCAACGCGCTGAAGAACCCGTACGCGCACCTCCACGAGCACGACATCACGCTGGAGAAGGTCCAGGCCTCGCCCATGCTGTGGGACCCGGTCCGGTACTCGGAGACCTGCCCGTCCTCGGACGGCGCGTGCGCGATGATCCTCACCGACCGGGCGGGGGCGGCCCGTTCGCCCCGGCCGCCCGCGTGGCTGCACGGCGGTGCGATGCGCAGCGAGCCGACCATGTTCGCGGGCAAGGACTTCGTGTCGCCGCAGGCGGGCAAGGACTGCGCGGCCGACGTGTACCGGCAGGCCGGCATCGCCGACCCACGCCGTGACATCGACGCCGTCGAGATGTACGTACCGTTCTCCTGGTACGAACCGATGTGGCTGGAGAACCTCGGCTTCGCCGCCGAGGGCGAGGGCTGGAAGCTCACCGAGTCCGGGGTGACGGAGCTTGACGGGGACCTGCCCGTCAACATGTCGGGCGGGGTGCTCTCCACCAATCCGATCGGCGCCTCCGGCATGATCCGCTTCGCCGAGGCGGCACTCCAGGTACGCGGGCAGGCGGGAGATCACCAGGTCGACGGGGCGCGCCGGGCGCTGGGGCACGCCTACGGCGGCGGATCCCAGTTCTTCTCGATGTGGCTGGTCGGGGCCGCGCCGCCCGCCTCCTGAAACCGTCCCTCTCACGTGGCCTGTCCGCCGCCCGAACCGATCGCTAGGCTGGCCGCGGACGACGAACCGGGAGGAGCAGGGACGTGGCCGAAAGCACCATTGAGCAGCACCCGCTCGCGGGCTGGGACAAGCCGGAGCTGGACCTCAGCAGGGCCGAGTGGCATTCCAGCAGCCGAGGGCGGGGAGACGTCCAGATCGCCTTTGTCGAAGGCTTCATCGCGATGCGCAACAGCGGCCGACCCGAAAGTCCTTCCTTGATTTTCACGCCGGCGGAGTGGGGCGCGTTCGTGTCGGGCGCCCGGGAGGGTGAGTTCGACCTGACCTGAGTTCCGTACCGCGACGGCGGTGATCCTCCCCTCTTCCTCAGGACAGGAGGGGAGGATGGCCGCTGCACGCGGAGAGTTCGGCCTCGGCGGGCACGTGGTGTGAGGGCGCCCGACTGTGGTCGAACGGGGGCCGTCCGGAGCGCTCCCGGCGTACGCTGAGGTGCCTGTAGGCCACGGTGTGCACCTGCTCCCCGCGCCGGCTGCACCACCGTGGCAGGGGGTGCACCATGGGTCAGAGCAACGCACGGAGCAGAAGGACGCTCTTCGAACGTGAGAGTGAACTCGCCGCGGCCGAGGAGGCGTTGAGCGAACTCACCGGGCTGCGCGGCGACGGCGTCGAACCGCCCCAGCGCCCTCGTGGCACTCTCCTCGCCTTCGCGGCGCGCGCCGGACTCGGTAAGACGACGCTCCTCGCCGAGGTCCGTCGCCGCGCCGCGGCCAGAGGCTGCACCGTACTGTCCGCACGCGGCGGCGACCAGGAGCAGCGCGTCGCCTTCCACGTAGCCCGCCAGCTTCTGCAACCGCAGCTCGCCGGGGCCGCGGAGTCCGAGATCCGTGCCTCGCTGGGGAGTTGGTACGCGATCGTCGGCCCGGCACTGGGACTGTGCGCGCCGGCCGAGGGTGCCCCGCCCGACCAGCAGGGCCTGCGTGACGGGCTCGACTGGGTGCTGACCCATCTCGCCGTGCAGCGCGCCCCGATGGTGCTCGTCCTGGACGACGCGCACTGGGCCGACCCGGAATCACTGAGCTGGCTCGCCGCGTTCGCTCCGCGTGCGGAGGAACTGCCGCTGCTGCTGGTCGTCGCCTACCGGCCCGAGGAACTCCCCGAGCACGCCGAGGCGTTCAGGGGACTGCCCGGACGCGCGGGCCAGCGCCCCCTCGGCCTCGAACCGCTCAGCGCCGCGGCCGTCGCCCATCTCGTACGGGAGAATCTCGGCGCCCAGGCCGACGACGCGTTCTGCCGCGAATGCTGGGCGGTCACCGCGGGCAATCCGTTCGAGGCCGTCGAACTGACCGCGAAAGTACGCGACCGCGGTCTTGCCCCGACCGAGGCCGGGGCGCATCTGCTGCGCGACCTGGCCGCCGCGGTCAAGGGCAGCGGTCTGATCGCCCGCCTGGAGCGGCTAGGCACCTCGACCGTGCGGTTCGCCTGGGCCTGCGCGGTCCTCGGCACCGAGATCCATCCGACGCTCGCCGCCGCCGTCGCAGGCCTAGGCTCCGAGGAAGCCGCCGACGCGGCCGACGCCCTGCGCGGCGCCCGCATCCTCACCGGCGCCGACACCCTGGAGTTCGTGCACCCGCTCATCGCCACCGCCGTCTACCGCGCGATCCCCGGTGGCGTCCGCGTCGCCCTGCACGGACAGGCGGCCTGGTGTGTCGTCGACGAGGGGCTCGGCCCGTCGGCCGCCGCGCGCCACCTCATGGAGACCCACCCCGACGGCGACAACTGGGTCGTTCAGCAACTGCGCGCCGCCGCCCGCGAGAACCTCCGCGCGGGCGCCCCCGACGCCGCCCGCCGCTACCTCGCCCGCGCCCTGCGAGAACCGCCGCCCTTCGAGGACCGCGCCGCCGTGCTGTACGAACTGGGCTGCGCCTCCCTGCTCACCGAACCGGCGACCACCGTCAACCACCTGCGCGCCGCACTCGAAGAACCCATCCACGACCCGGAGTTGCGGCACAACATCGTCTACCGCCTCTCCCAGGTCCTGGCCCACAGCGACCGCCTCGCCGAGGCGTCCGAGACGCTCGCCCGCGAGATCCCCGTGACCGGCGACGCCCGGGTGCGGCTGCGCTTGCAGTCCGAGCAGTTCATGTGGGACGCCTTCCGCGCCGACGAACCCGACTCACCCGCCCGCTCCCGCCGCCTGGCCCGCCTCGCCGACCGGCTGACCGGCCGCGATCTCACCGAGCGCTACGTCATCGGCCTGCGCGCCTGGGACGCCACTCTGCGCGGCGAACCCGCCCCCGTCGCCGTCCACCACGCCGAACGCGCCCTCGCCGGAGGACTCGGCTGGGCCGAGGCCGACCGCGGCTTCGAGGTGCCCGTCCTGGTCGCCCTCACCTTCATGTTCGCCGACCGGCCCGGCCGCACCGAGGAACTGTTCGCCACCGGGATCGCCGACTTCGAGTCCCAGGGCTGGCACGGCGCCCACCTCTCCTTCGGCTACACCCTCCTCGCGTACGTCCGCTACCGCCGCGGCCGCCTCACCGAGGCCGAGGACTTCGCCAGGGCCGGCCTCAGGCTCGCCGAGCGCGTCGGGCCCGGCACCCCCGTGCACTGGTACTCCGTCGGCGTCCTCATCGAGACCCTGCTCGCCCGCGGCCGGATCGCGGAGGCCACCCGGATCGGCGAGGACCACGCCTTCGGCGCACCCTTCCCGGCCGCCGTGACCTTCCCCGACGTCCAGACCGTGCACGGCGAACTGCTGCTCGCCCGCGGCCTCACCAAGGACGCGGCCGCCGAGCTGGCGGCTGCCGGGCGCCGCCTCGACCCGCGCGGTATGCGCAACCCCGCCTGGTGTCCCTGGCAGCTGCACCTCGCCCGCGCCGAGAGCCACGACGCCCCGGAACGCGCCGTCGCCACGGCACTGGAAGCGGTGAACCGGGCCCGTCAGTTCGGCGCCCCCTCGGCGGTCGGACAGGCACTCCGCGCCGCCGCCGAGGTCTCCTCCGGCTCGACCCGCGTCAAACTCCTCGAAGAGTCCGTGAGCCACCTGGAGCGCTCCCCGGCCGCGTACGAACTCGCCTGCGCCCTGATCGCGCTCGGCACCGAACTGCGCCGCGCCGGACGTCCCGTCGAAGCCGCCGAACACCTCTACCGAGGGCTCGACGCGGCCGTGCAGTGCGGCGCCGACGGACGCGTCGAGGAGGCCCGTGACGAGCTGGCCGCCGCCGGCCTCGGGCCGCGCCGCCTGCACAGCACCGAGACGGACACGCTCACCGCCCGTGAGCGCACCGCCGCCGCGCTGACGGTCCGGGGCCGCACCTCGGCCGAGATCGCCGCGGAGCTGCACACCGACGAGCAGACCGTCGTACGGCTCCTGTCGGCGGTCTACCGCAAGGTGGGCACGGAGCGTACGGGACTCGGCGCCGCGCTGGGGGAGCGGACGGCCCGACAGGCGGGGGAACAGCCGTCCGCGTAACCGTTCGCAAGGGCCGCCCCCGGGCCCCGGTTCACGCCCGTGCACGTACCATTGCGGCATGTCCTTCCTCCGCCGCCGCAGCGCCACTCCCGCCGGGCCCGACTTCGATGTTCTGGCCATGGACCCGGGCGACTGGCCGGGCAATCTCGGCGCGGGCCTGCTGCCCGCTCCCGACGGCAGCTGCCAGGGCGTCTTCCTGCGCTACGACCTGTTCGGCGGCCGTGGCCCCGCGATGATCATCGGCAATCTGCCGGAGGGTTCGCCGGCCCGTGACGTGCCCGAGGGAGAGGTCCCCTTCGAGGTGGCCCAGCTCCTGCTCGCGCTGGAGAACGACGAGGAGGTCACCGTCGTCGGCACCGAGGACATGCCGGTGATGCAGGGTGACAACCTTCTGATCGTGCGCCGCCTCAAGCTCTCCGAGACGCGCATCTCCTGCGTGCAGTTCGACCGCAGCGACAAGGTGCTGGTCACCATCGCCGCCTGGGACCGCCCCATCACCGACGATCTGTACGCACTGCTCAAGCCGCTGCCGGCGGAGCTGTTCCAGCAGGGCTGAATCCTCGCAAAGCGGCCTCTTCCGGGCTGCTGGCGTTCGTGGATCTGTACGGCTTGTCATGACCCTTGTCGGTCAGACATCGGACCCTTACCGTCCGATGGCATGTCGCATGAGATATCCCGAAGAACCACGCTGAAATCCGCACTCGGCGGCGCCGGGGGTCTGGCACTGGGCGGGGGAGTCCTCGCTCAGTCCGCAGACGCCGCTGATTCCTCCGATGTCTCCCAGGTCCCTGTCGGCTTAGCCCTCTGGTACGCGGCCCCCGCCGCGGACTGGGAGCGCGAGGCCCTGCCCCTCGGCAGCGGCGCGCTCGGTGCCATGGTGTTCGGCACCCTCGCCACCGAGCGGCTCCAGTTCAACGAGAAGACCCTGTGGACCGGCGGCCCCGGCTCGCGGCAGGGCTACGACTTCGGCAACTGGCGCACACCCCGCCCCGGCGCGATCACCGCCGTACAGGAGCAGATCGACACCGAGGCCAAGCTCGACCCCGTCGCCGTCGCCGCCGAGCTCGGCCAGCCGAAGGCCGGATTCGGCGCCTACCAGACCTTCGGCGACCTCCACCTCGAGCTGCCCGGCGCTCCGGCTCAGACTCCCGACTCCTACCGTCGCACCCTCGATCTGCGCGAGGCGGTCGCCACCGTCACCTACACGGACGACCAACAGGCACGTCACCACCGGGAGTTCTTCGTCTCCCATGCCGACAACGTCATCGCGGGTCGCCTCACCGGCGGCGTCGGCGTCACCCTGCGCTACACCTCGCCGCGGGCCGACTTCACCGCGACCGCGAGCGGGGACCGGATCACCGTACGCGGTGAACTCGCCGACAACGGGATGAAGTTCGAGGCGCAGCTCCGGGTACGTCAGGAGGGCGGCAGCCTCGTCGCCAACCCCGACGGCACGCTGACCGTCACCGGGGCGAACAGCGTCTGGTTCGTGCTGGCCGCGGGCACCGACTACGCCGACACCTACCCCGACTACCGCGGAGCCGACCCGCAAGCGAGCGTGACCAAGACCGTCAACAGCGCTTTCGGTAAAGGCTATTCGACACTCCGAGCCCGCCATGTGCGCGACCACCGCGCCCTGTTCGACCGGGTCACGCTCGACATCCGAGCAGAGGTCCCCGACGTTCCCACGGACCAACTGCTCGCGGGCTACACGGGCGGGACGACTCCCACGGACCGCGCCCTGGAAGGTCTCTTCTTCCAGTACGGCCGCTACCTCCTCATCGCCTCCTCGCGCCCCGGCTCACTTCCCGCCAACCTCCAGGGCGTGTGGAACCAGAGCACCGCGCCACCCTGGTCGGCGGACTACCACGTCAACATCAACCTGCAGATGAACTACTG
The DNA here is from genome assembly GCF_042671685.1 of Streptomyces sp. NPDC127595. Classification (NCBI taxonomy): domain Bacteria; kingdom Bacillati; phylum Actinomycetota; class Actinomycetes; order Kitasatosporales; family Streptomycetaceae; genus Streptomyces; species Streptomyces sp. NPDC127595. The sequence continues at coordinate 577,149 of NZ_JBHXWK010000002.1, forward strand.
GCTGGCCGAGGCCGCCAACCTCGCGGAGACGACTGTGCCGTACGACCGTTTCGTCGAGGCACTGCGCGCCCCCGGGCGGCGTACCGCCGAGGAGATGTTCGGCTCGCGCGGCTGGGTCGTGCACAACGAGACGAATCCCTACGGCTTCACGGGCGTGCACAACTGGGCGACCTCCTTCTGGTTCCCGGAAGCGGCGGCCTGGCTGACCGGGCAGCTCTACGAGCACTACCGGTTCGGCGGATCCACGGACTACCTGCGCTCCACCGCCTACCCCGCGATGAAGGAAGCCGCCGAGTTCTGGCTCGACAACCTGCGCACCGACCCACGCGACGGAACCCTCGTCGTCACGCCGAGCTACTCGCCCGAGCACGGGGACTTCACGGCGGGCGCGGCGATGTCGCAGCAGATCGTGCACGACCTGTTCACCAACACGCTGGAGGCGGCGCGAATTCTGGGCGACAGCCCGGAGTTCCGCGAGCAACTGGCTGAAACGCTCGGCCAGTTGGATCCGGGTCTGCGGATCGGCTCATGGGGGCAGCTCCAGGAGTGGAAGACGGATCTGGACGACCCGGCCGACGACCACCGGCATGTCTCGCACCTCTACGCGCTGCACCCGGGGAGGCAGATCGAGCCGGGCAGTGCTTGGGCGGACGCGGCGAAGGTCTCGCTCACCGCGCGAGGCGACGGCGGGACCGGTTGGTCCAAGGCCTGGAAGATCAACTTCTGGGCGCGGCTGCGCGACGGCGACCACGCCCACAAAATGCTCGGCGAGCAGCTCAAGTCCTCGACGCTGCCGAACCTTTGGGACACGCATCCGCCGTTCCAGATCGACGGCAACTTCGGCGCGACCTCCGGGGTCGTCGAGATGCTGCTGCAGAGCCAGCACGATGTGATCGAGGTGCTCCCCGCGCTGCCCGCCGCCTGGCCGGACGGCTCGGTGCGCGGTCTGCGCGCCCGTGGCGGTGCCACGCTCGACATCGAGTGGGCGGAGGGAAAGGCCACGCGCATCACGCTGACCGCGTCCCGGACCCGCGAACTCACCGTCCGCAGCGAACTGCTTGAGGGGGGCGAGGTGGTGTTCAAGGCGGTCGCCGGTCGGCGCTACGTCTGGAAGGCGTAGTGCAGCTCCGCTGATCGTGCGGCGGGGGCCGGGTCCGGGTGTCCAGCGGACCCGGCCCCCGTCATCACGAGGCCGAGGAAGCCAGCCGTACATCCGCGGCGCGCACGAACGCCACCCGATGCCCGAACTGGATCTCGTAGTACATGTCCTTGCCGATCACGACCTTGTGCGATGTCGTGTCGAACGTCGGCGCGTAGTAGTACTCGCCCGGCACCTTGTCACCGACCGCGTACTCCTGGCCCGCGAGCAGCTTGTACGGCAGGGGTGAGACCGACTGGACGGGTACGCCCGCCGGGTACGCCGCCTTCTCCGGGTAGGCGCGGCCGTAGACGGGGATCTCCGAGAGGCCTGTCCTGGGCGTGATCACGAGCCCTGACGCGCTCACCGCCGTGGGCTGCTTCGGCGGGTTCTTGAACCAGGCCTTCTGACCGAGATACCAGATCGCCGTCCAGTCGCCGTCGCGGTCGGCCACCGCGTACCGCTGCCCGGTGGAGACCCGTGAGCCGATGTCGTTCACGTCGATCGTCGAGGCACCGCCGCCCGGCCGCAGACCGATGTCCTTGATCAGGGGCGACTTCTCGTCCGCCGCGCTGTAGAGCCGCACCTCGCTGGAACCGTGCACGGCGCAGGGCTCGCCCGAGGTGACGCAGCCGGTGTAGGCGGGCCGGTTCGAGGTGAAGTCCGGCAGCACGGTCACCAGCCCGCCGCCGGCCTTCGCCGTGGCGCGGAACGGGTGGCCGAGCAGGGTGAAGTAGTGCTGCCAGTCCCAGTACGGACCCGGGTCGGTGTGCATGCCGGGGATGGTCGACGTCGTCGTGCCCGGAACGTTGTCGTGGCCGATGATGTGCTGCCGGTCCAGCGGAATGGCGTACTTCTTGGCGAGGTAGGCCACCAGCCGCGCCGAGGCCCGGTACATCTCCTCCGTGTACCAGGCGTCCGGCGAGGCGAGGAAACCCTCGTGCTCCAGGCCGATCGACTTGGCGTTGACGTACCAGTTGCCCGCGTGCCAGGCCACGTCCTTGGCCTTCACATGCTGGGCGATGTGACCATCGGTCGAGCGAAGGGTGTAGTTCCACGACACATAGGTCGGGTCCTGGACCATCTGCAGGACACCGTTCCAGGTGCCCTCCGTGTCATGGATGACGATGTACTTGATGCTCTGCGAGGCGGGCCGGCTGCCGAGGTCGTGGTTTCCGTAGTCGCCGTCGCCGAACTCCTCGTACGGTGCCGGGATCCACTCGCAGGACACGGTCGTCGGGCACTCCGTGCCGGCTGCGGAGACCGTACGCAGTCCGGCTCGCCCGAGCTGTGCGGTGTCCGGGCTCAGCTCCGGCTGAGCGGTCAGCCGGACCTGCTGACCGGCGTCCGTGGTGCGCTGTTCGCCGCCGCGGATCACGTCGTAGACGTCATCGGCGTACGTCGCCGCCGTCGAGGTGTCGTCCGCGCCCGAGAAGCGTGCCACCGCTCCGTACCAGTCGGCGGCGTCCCCGCTCAGCGGCTCGCCGAGGTCGCGCTGTGCGGCGGCGAGGAGTGCGGCGCCGCCGGCCACGTTCGCCGCGGTGTCCGTACGCAGTTGCTCCGCGGGGAGGCCGGTGAGCTCGGCCGCCTTCGGCAAGGTCTTGAGGCGGGCGGGGAGTTCGGAGTTCGTCGGCACCGCTGTGTCGGGGTGCAGCGCGGGGCGTGAGCTGTCGCCGCGGGCGTCCTCCGTGCCTTCGCTGTGGTGCGGCGCCTCGGCGATCGCCGTACGCGCGTCGGTGAGGTGCATGGGGCCGTAGCCGCCGCTGACGCTCGGCGCTCCGCCGTGCGCGTCCCAGCGGGACTGCAGATAGGAGACGGCGAGCAGCACGCTCTGCGGCACGTGGTACTCGGCGGCCGCATCGGCGAAGGCGCTCTGGAGCTGTGCCGAGGCGGCCTGCGTCGTGTTGCCGGAGGGGGCCGCGCCGAGCAGCGGCAGCAGCAGCGCTGCCGAGGCGACGGCGCCCGCGGTCCTGCGCGCGCGTCTGTGCCCGGCGATGGTCCTGGGGTCGGTGGCGGGTCCTCGCAAAGCAGCCTCCTGGGACGGTCGAGCGCGGTGGGGCGTGCAGGGCCGAACGTGCGTCAGTGCTATCGGCTCTTCGACGATCCGTCAATCATGCCCAGGTGCAGGCGATTTCCCATGTCAGGGAGGGGTGAAGCAGATTTCGTGGCGGCGACAGGGCCGCCTGCGGAGTGTCAGTTGGCTGGACCAATAACCCGGTTGGGGGATGCGTAACCCGAAGATCCCCGGCATGACGAAGGTCCGCGGTGCGCCCCTGTCCAAGGCGCTACCGCGGACCACCATCCCCGTCAGCGAGTGCCGACCGCCGCTCGAACGGCCCGCCGGGCCATCTGACAGTCGTCGTGCAGCCGCCTCAGCAGCAGCCGCTGTTCCTCGCCGGACGGCGCAGCACCCGGATGGGCCGGTCCCGGTGCCGCCGGGGTCGCGTCGTGCATCGAACGCTGCACGGCCGTCTCGTAGGTACGGATCTCCCGGGTCAGTACGAGCATCAGGTTCACCAGGAACGCGTCGCGCGCCGCCGGTCCAGCGGACTGCGCGAGCTGGCTGATCTGCCGCCGCGCCACCGGAGCGTCACCGAGGACCGCCCACAGGGTCGCGAGGTCGTACCCCGGCAGATACCAGCCCGCGTGCTCCCAGTCCACCAGCACTGGACCGGCCGGTGAGAGCAGGATGTTCGACAGGAGGGCGTCGCCGTGGCAGAACTGGCCCATGCCCTGGCGGCCCGCCGAGTGCGCGATGCCGTGCACCAGTTTCTGCAGATCGCCCATGTCCCGGTCCGTGAGCAGACCCAGCTCATGGAAACGGGAGATCCGCTCCGCGTAGTCGATCGGGGCGTTGAACGTCCCCGCCGGCGGCCGCCACGCGTTCAGCCGGCAGATGGCACCCAGTGCCGCCCGGATGTCCGCGCGGGGAGGCGCTTCCGCCGGATGCCGCTGCAGCGCGGCCACCCGGCCCGGCATTCGCTCGATCACCAGAGTGCAGTTGTCCGGGTCCGCCGCGATCAGCCGGGGCACCCGGACCGGTGGCCGGTGCCGCACGAACGAGCGGTAGGCAGCTATTTCATGCCTGCTCCGCTCCGCCCAGACCGGGGAGTGGTCGAGTAGACACTTGGCGACGGCCGTGCTGCGCCCGGTCGTGCCGACCAGGAGTACGGAGCGTCCGCTGCGGCGCAGTACCTGGACCGGAGCGAACTCCGGGCAGATCCGGTGCACCGACGCGATCGCCGTGCGCAGCTGCGCGCCCTGAGGGCCGGACAAGTCGAGTCTCCCGCTGAGCGGTTGGGTGCTGAGCCCCGGAACACGCCGCGTCCGGCCGGCACCGAGCACGGGGCCCGCCGCGGGACGTGCGGGGTCGAGGTAGGGGCCGCTGCCCGCCGGGCGGGGGTGCAACGACCGGGGCGGGGCGGACACGGAGGACGATGCTGTGTACATGGGCGAAACAGATCCCTTCGTGTGCCTGCAAGATGCCGCGCTACCCGCCCCGGCTGCCCTGGTGCACCCTGGGGAATGTCCTGGGACAACCGGGTCGGGGTGGCGCTTTCCTACCTGACACCGGATGCCCAGTGGCACACCATCTGGCGCACCCTGGCGAACCCTGGCGAATAGTCGCTCAGCAACTGACAGACGGTTACTGTCAATTCAGCCGAGAACCTGGGGGCTTGACGTGAACGGACAACCCAACACTCGTCTGTCGGACCTGTTCGGCCTGGCCGGCTGGTCCAAGGGCGAACTCGCGAGAATGGTCAACCGGCAGGCGGCGGCCATGGGCCACCCCCAACTGGCGACCGACACCTCACGGGTGCGGCGGTGGATCGACATGGGAGAGATCCCGCGCGATCCGGTGCCGCGGGTGCTGGCAGCTCTGTTCACCGAGCGTCTCGGCCGTGTCGTGACCATCGAGGACCTCGGTCTGGTCCGGCACGGGCGCGTGGGGAAACGGCAGGGCGGCGGGAATGCTGAACATCCCGACGGAGTGCCGTGGGCGCCCGAGCGGACTGCTGCGGTCCTCACCGAATTCACGGGAATGGACCTCATGCTCAACCGACGCGGCTTGGTGGGCGCGGGTGCCGCGCTTGCCGCGGGCTCCGCACTCAGTACTGCCATGCACGAGTGGCTCCACACCGATCCGGCCCTCGCGGCCGACGCCCCTGATCTCGACAATCCCCTGCACGCCGACCCCGCTGGGTTCGACCGCTACGAGGCCGCCCCCATCGGGTCGCAGGAGATCGAAGAACTGGAGCGCTCGGTCGAGGTTTTCCGCGCCTGGGACGCGGCCCGCGGCGGCGGGTTGCAACGCAAGGCCGTGGTGGGCCAGCTCAACGAAGTGGGAGGAATGCTCTCCTACCGACACCCTGACCATCTGCAGCGGCGCCTGTGGGGCGTCGCCGCCAACCTCGCCGTACTCGCGGGCTGGATGTCGCACGACATCGGCCTGGAGCCCACGGCCCAGAAGTACTTCGTCATCGCCGCCCACGCGGCCCGTGAGGGCGGCGACCGGCCGCGCGCCGGGGAGGCGCTCTCGCGAGCGGCTCGCCAGATGGTGCACCTGGGCCGGCCAGACGACGCACTCGACCTGATGAAACTCGCCAAGTCCGGTTCCGGCGACGAGGTGCTGCCCCGCACGCGGGCGATGCTCTACACCATCGAGGCCTGGGCACAGGCGTCCATGGGCAAGGGCCAGGCGATGCGGCGCACCCTCGGCGAGGCGGAGGACCTGTTCGTCTCCGACCGCGGCGACGTACCTCCGCCGAGCTGGATGCAGATGTTCGACGAGGCCGACATGCACGGTATGCAGGCCCTGGCCTACCGGACCCTCGCCGAACACGAGCCGGCCGCGGCCGTCACCGCGCAGCGTCATGCGAAGGAGGCGCTCAAGCTGCGCGAGTCGGGCAGGGAGAGGTCACAGATCTTCGACCACATCTCCCTGGCGTCCGCCTGCTTCATCGCCGACGACCCCGAACAGGCCGACCGGTACGCGCGACTGGCCCTGACGTCGATGGGGGCCAACTCCTCCCACCGAACCTGGGACCGGCTGCGCGAGATGTACCGGCTCACCGGGCAGTACTCCAGCTATCCGAAGATCCACGAGCTGCGTGAGGAAATCGAACTCGCCCTCCCCAAAGGCACGTTCAAGCCGAAGGGTGGCGACAGCGCGCGGGCGTAGGTCCGAGGGTCCAGCGGGCAGGACGTGAGCCCGACCGCCACGGCGTTGTGCTGGTCGTTCGTCAGGGGCCGACCCTGGCCACGAGCACACAGGCGTCGTCCTCGCGCTCGGTCTCGCCGAACTCCTCGACAACCGTCCGTACACACTCCTGTGCCGTGCGGGCCTCGCTGAAGCGCGGGGCCAGTGCGAGCAGCCTCGGGGTGGCCTCCGTTCCTTGGCCGCTCTCGGACTCGTCCGAGCCGGCGGAACCCCATCGGCGGGGGACCAGTCCGTCGGTGTGCAGGAGCAGCAGGTCGCCGTCTTCGAGTGTCTCCTCGGCCTGTCCGTAGGTGGCACCCGAGGTCGCCCCGAGCAGCACGCCGTCCGGTGCTGCCAGCATGCGCCCCGTCCCGTTGCGGAACAGCAGCGGGGCGGGGTGTCCTGCCTGTGCCCAGATGAGGGTGCGGGTCTCGGGCCGGTAGCGGCAGCAGACCGCGCTGCCGAGGGCGGGTTGAACGGAGACGTCCAGTAACTGGTTGAGCCAGGACATGAGTTGACCCGGCTGGGTGCCGGCTACGGCCATCCCGCGCAGGGCGCCGATCAGCATGGCCATGCCCGAGGTCACGGAGACTCCGTGACCGGTGAGATCGCCGATGCTCAACAGCGTTTCGCCGTCCGGGAGTTCGAGTGCGTCATACCAGTCGCCGCCGACCAGCGCGCTGCTGGACGACGGCAGATAGCGGGCCGCGAGGTCCAGCGTCTCGGGACCCCGCCGCGGGAACCGCAGGGAGCCACGCCACGGCGGCAGCACGGCTTCCTGCAGCTCTACCGCGAGCCGGTGCTCGGTCTGCGCGATGTGCCGCTGACGCTGCAACGAGTCACGGGTCTCGCTCACCGTCCGCTGGCTGCGGCGCAGTTCGCTGACGTCGCGCAGCACGGCCCACATCGAGACGGTGCTGCCGTCGGCGTCGAGCACGGGCTCGCCCATCATGTGCACGGTCCGCACGCCGCCGTCGGGGCGCTGGATGCGGAACTCTCCGTCGATGGGCTTGGCGTCGATGAGGCAGGCCGTGACCATCGCCGTCAGCATCGGCCGGTCCTCGTCGTGCACCAGCGACGGCAGTTCATCGAGCGTGAGCGGGGGAGCGGCCGGGTCGCGCCCCAGGATCTCGAAGAGCTCCCCCGACCAACTGGCCTCGTCCGTCAGCAGATTCCACTCGGCGCTGCCGACCCGGCTGAGCAGTGAGCCGTGCCGGGATGCGGCAGGCACGGCTCGGACGGCGGGGACCGGCGGCACGGGCTGGACAGGTGTGGGCGGGGGTCCGTCCCGCAGTTGGGCCAAGTGCTCGTCGAGGTCGTTGAGTTGATGCAGCGCCAGATTGCAGAGCGCGCGCTGCCAGCGTCCTTGCGGGTCCTCGTCGCCGGCGGGTGCTTCCCGTCGTACGGCGTCCACCTCGCCGCGCAGCCGCCGCGTCTGCGAAATGAGCGCGTCGACCGTGCCGCGCTGGGGCGGCTGGGCGGCTGAGCGGTCCGCAGAGAGATGGGAGGGCATGACGTACTCCGATGCGGGGACGGTACGACCAAGGCTGACGGAAGGACCGTTACGACTCTCGCACAGCCCGCGACGCGCTGTAAGGGATTTGGCAACACACGATACGGTGATGCATCTGGCATATGCCACCGTCCCCGCGGAGCGCTTACCACCGGCTGCGTCCGGTTCGGGCCCGGTGTGGTCAAGTCGCAGGCTGCGTACGTGACTTGATGGCGTTCGGGGCTACGCGTGCACATTGCTCATTCTCTTGTTCGAGGGTCGTTTGTGCTAGCCCTGCTGTGTTACGGAATCGGGCATAGGCACCGCGGGAGAGTTCCTCAACGGCGTCCCGTACGGCCTCGGCTTCCGCGTCCCCATGCTGGTCATCTCACCCTGGACGCGCGGCGGCTGGGTCTCCTCGGAGGTCTTCGACCACACATCCGTCCTGCGCTTCCTGGAGACCTGGACCGGCGCGCTCGGCAAGCCCGCCGCCTGCCTGAACATCAGCACCTGGCGCCGCAAGGTCACCGGCGACCTGACCGGCGTCTTCGACTTCGCACACCCGTGTAAGGCGCCGGGAAGTACGACATCTCGGTGACCGGCCCCAACCGCTTCCTGCGCCGCTTCAAGGACGACGCGACGCAGGCGGGCAAGTCGGCGGAGGTGAGCACCTGTTACGCCACCGATTCCGGCAGCGGGAAAACCGCGATCTACTTCAGGATGACCAACTCGTCCGCCGCCGTGAAGTTCACCATCACCTCGAACCAGTACCGCATCGACGGGCCCTGGACGTACACCGTCGGCGCGGGCGGCTCGGCGGAGGACTACTTCAACGCGGTCTCGTACCAGGGTGGTTGGTGCGACTTCACGGTCACCGTCGACTCCGACGCGAGCTGGTCGCGCCGGTTCACCGGGCACATCGAGACGGGGGCGGCGAGCGTCAGCGGTTGACCGGGCCGATCAAGGCGGGCGTGGTGGGTGTCAGCGGTTGACCGGGCCGATCGGGACGGGCGTGGTGGGCGTCAGCGGTTGACCCGGTCGTAGAGTCCCGGGCGCGGGGCGAGTTCGACGGTCACCCGGCCGCCGCTCTCCTGCGCCAGGACTCCCGCCTCGGCGACGGCGGAGGCCGCGTACCCGTCCCAGGCGCTGGGCCCGACGACCCGGCCCTCGCGGGTGGCGTTCACCCACGCCTGCACCTCGCGGTCGTAGGCGTCGGCGAACCGTACGAGGTAGTCCTGCGCCACCTCCTCGTACGAGCCACCGGCCGTCGTCACGACCATCGTGTGCTCGTCCCCGATCCGCGCGCTCCCGCTCTCGCAGACCGCCTCGCAGCGCACCTGGTAGCCGAAGCCGGAGTTGACGAAGATCTCCACGTCTACCAGGGCACCCTCCGCCGTCTCGAACAGTACGATCTGGGGGTCGAGGAGGCCCTCCGGAGCGTGCGAGGTCGGGCGCGGACGCAGCACGGTCACGGCCGTGAGCTCCTGGTCGAGCAGCCAGCGCGCCGCGTCGATCTCGTGCGAGACGGAGCTGTTGATGAGCATCGCGGTGGTGAAGTGAGGGGGCGAGGAGACATTGCGGTGCGTGCAGTGGAGCATCAGTGTGCGGCCCAACCGTCCACTGTCCAGCAGCGACTTGAGACGCTGGTACTCGGCGTCGTACCGGCGCATGAACCCGATCTGCGCCAGCCTCCGCCCGAGCCGCGCCTCGGCCTCCACGACCCGCAGCGCCCCGGCCGACTCCGGAACCATCGGCTTCTCGCACAGCACCGGCAGGCCGCGCGCGAAGGCCGCGAGCAGCGCTTCCTCGTGCGCGGGCCCGGGGGACGCGATCAACACGGCCTGTACGCCGGGTGCGTCGAGCGTGGCCGTCGCGTCGGCGTGCACCGATACGCCGTCGATTCCGGCCACGGCATCCTTGACCCGCTCGGTATCGGGGTCCGCGACCGCGGCAACCCGGGCGCCGTTCACCACCCGGTCGATTCGCCGTATGTGATCGGCGCCCATGTGTCCCGCACCCAGGACCGCTACACCCAGTAGTTCACTCACGTGCTCCGCACCTTTCCGGCCGACGACACGGATCATTGTCGGCCGGGGAGATCAGTAACGCAGCACCCCTGCGATCCCTTTCGCGTCCCCGAGGCTTCCGTCGGGGACGAAGCGCACCTCGGCGCCGGTCTCCAGACACTGTTCGACGATCTCGTCGACGATGTCCTCGCGGGCGTCCAGGTCCCCGCTCTCGGCCGGGACGAGATGGTCGCCGTCGTCGTCACGTACCGTCACGCGGAAGTTCTCCTCGACGGCGAGCAGTTGCACGCGGCCCTCGGACGCGTTCTGCCACACCTCGTCGACCCCGGCGGCGAACGCCTTGCGGCCGCGCGCCGATTCGAGTTCCCGGGCCACCGCGTCGACGCCCTTCTTCTCCTCGGCGCTGATCAGCGGGCGTACCGCGTGCCACACGGCGTCGGGCGTGCCGTGCGCGAGGCCGCCGTGCGGGATGTGCGCCGCCTGCTTGGTGACGGTGCCGATCTCGTCGAGGAGGGAGAGAGCGGCGGTCTCACCGGTGACGTACAGCGGCCGCGGGTGCTTGCGCAGGACGGCGCTGACAGCGGTGTCGGCGTCCCGCAGGAAGTGCCGCGTCTGCTCGTCACGGAAGGAGCTGGGCAGGTTGCCGACGCGTTCCTGGCGCTCGGCGTCCGGGTCCTCCAGGCTCCGCGTGAGCGGGAAACCCCCGGAGCTCTCCTCGACGACACGGTCGACGCCGCCGTTCCACAGCGTGATCCGGTCGGCCGAGACCGACAGCACCCAGAACGGCCGCTCGGAGGCCTGTGCGGCGACGAGATTGCGGGTCAGGAAGGTGTCCGAGAGCACCACACGCTCAGGCACGGTGCGGGCCAGCGACCAGACCTGGTGCTCGCCGGGGGCCGCGAAGATCGCCAGGCCGTCCTCGGCGTGCGTCAGATCGACCTCCGCGAGAGCCCGGTCGAGCTGCTCGACGAGGTCCATGCGCCGCTCGCGGGTGACCGACGGATCGGCCTCGAGCTGCTTCTTGGCCTCGGCTACCACATTGCGCAGCCGGACCGGATCCTGGGCGTTGTCCGGTTCGCGGCGGTGGGTCGGCGTCAGCACGGAGACCGCGGGATAGGGCCGGGGCCTGCGCAGTTCGGTCAGGGTCGCGGGACTGAGTGCGTGCTCCATACCTGCACGATAGGGCCAATTCGCCTATCGGGCACTTGGTGCATTTGCCTGGCGGAGCCGCTCGCCCCGGCGTTTCGCGCAGTCCCGCGACCCGGATCTCATACCGGCTCGAGTGCCTACTTGAGCCCGAGAGCCTTGTCAGCGGCGGCCACCGACGGCTTCCACCACGTGGTCACCGGCTCCCACACCAGAACCGCGTCACCGGCGCCCAGCTCCGGCGCCGTGAAGGTACGGCCGAACCGCGCGGGGTCGGCGGAGACGGTGATGGAGTCCACCCGGCGGGCCTCGGGGTCGGCACGGTCGACGATCGTGCGTACGGCCGCGTAGGCGGTCTTGCCCGCGCCGACCCGGTAGGGCCCGCTGTCCCCCGCGGGCACCGGCAGGGCCGCGCCGTCGAGGTCCCCGAAGGTGACGGTCGGAATGCGGTCGACGGTGCAGGTCCGCTTGGAGTGGTTGGTGACGCTGATGTGTACGACGGTGGCGTTCTTTGCGGACTGGTGTGCCGCGACGGTGACGGCCTTCTCTGGGCAGGCGGCGACCTTGGTGGCGGCCGGCGGCTGCGCCGTGGCGGCCGAGCCCTGGGGCGCGGCGACGAGCAGCGCCGCGGCGGCGGTCGCGGTCGCGAGAACGAAGACGGGACGGATACGCATCGGTGGTGTTCCCCCTGTGAAGCTGCGATGGGCATGTGTACGGGTACTGCGGCGTGCCCGGTCGAGGCGACGCCTGCCCAGTGTGACGGCCGTGCCGATCAGGAGGTTGTAGCCGACTTGTCCGTATTACAGGGCTGTTGCAGTTCCGGTGTCCACGGTTCTCGCGCGAGGCCCGGGTCGCGGCGGTTTCCCGCGAGGCCCGGGTTCAGTCGTCGGAGTCGGGCGGTCCGCACGAGCTGCCGTTGTCGGGCAGGGAGCCGTACAGCAGGAAGTCGTCGACCTTCTGGTGCACACACTTGGAGGACGCGTACCCGGTGTGACCGTCGCCCTTGTTGTCCAGTACGACGGCCGACGAACCGAGCCGCTCGGCGGTCTCCATGGTCCAGCGGTACGGAGTCGCGGGGTCGCCACGGGTGCCGACGAGGAGCATCTTCGGGGTGCCTACGTCTCTTACCTCGTCGCGTATGTAGTCAGTGCCCTTGGGGCGGCCGTAGCACATCAGCACCTGGGTGAGCCGGTACTCGCCGAAGACCGGGGACACCTGCGCGTACTCGGCACGGAGTTTCTCGATCTCCTTGGTGACCTGGCCGGCTGAGGGACGGTCGGGGTCATCCGCGCAGTTGATCGCCATCAGGGCGGCCGGGAGGTTGTCGATGGGGACGTCCACCGGGTCGACGAGGCCGCCGTCCGGGCTGGCCGTCACGGTCAGTTCGTCGTCCTTCCGGGACGTCGTGGCCTGGGGTGCCACGGCCGGATCGCCGTCCGGCCGGGCTCGCACGGTGGTGCCGGGGAAGGCCGCGCCGCCCGACAGCTGTACGAGCCAGCGGGTGTCGCCGTCCTGGAGCAGGGAGTTGAGGGCCTGCTCCAGCGTCGGCCACATCTGGCGGCTGTAGAGCGCCTGGCTGATGGCGCCCACGAGGTCCTGCCCGGAGAACTCCTGGCCGAAGTCGGCCGGGACCGGGTCCGCGTCCAGCGACTCGATGAGCTGGACGACCTCTGTTCGGGCGCTGCGCGGATCCTGCCCGAACGGACAGGTCATGTCGTTCGTGCACCAGGTGAGGAAGTCCTCCAGCGCGGTCTGCTGGCCCGCCGCGCCCACCAGTCCCTGCTCGGCAAGCGGTTCGGTGAGCGTGTCCACGCCGTCGAGGACCAACCGGCCCGTCTTCTTGGGGAATTGGGCCGCGTACACCGCGCCCAGGCGCGTTCCGTAGGAGAAGCCGAGGTAGTTGAGCTTCTTGTCGCCGAGAGCCTGGCGCATCACGTCCATGTCCCGGGAGGCGTTGACCGTGCCGATGTGACGCAGCACCGGCCCCGAGTGCTTGGCGCACTCGTCGGCGGCCCTCCGCAAGGCCTTGAGGGCGTCCTGCGGATCGGTGGTGTCGTCCGTCGTGCCGTCGCTCTCGTCGGCGCCCTCGCCGCAGCTCACGGGCGAGGACTGGCCGACGCCTCTGGGGTCGAAGGTGACCACGTCGTAGCCGTTCGTCAGGCCCATGAAGTCCTCGCCGCCGACGGCGAGTTGGGGTATCCCGGCACCGCCGGGGCCGCCGAAGTTCAGCAGCACCGAACCCCGTGACTTTCCCGTCGCGCGATAGCGGGCCAACGCCAGGTCCAGTGTTCCGTCACCGGGGTTCGCGTAGTCCAGCGGGACGGTCACCTTTCCGCACTGCATGTCCTCGGGCATCTCGTAGCCGTTGCACGTGGACCACTTGATCTTCTGGCCGTAGAAGCGGGACAGGTCGGGAGCGTCGGCGGCCGAGGCCACCGAGGGCAGTCCGGCCGCCAGCAGGGCCAGCGTCACGGTCGTGGCTCCGGTGAGCGCGCAGCGTTGGTGCACGGACGGCATGCATGCCTCCAGGTATGCCCGGCTGCCCCCTCGCTCACGATAAGCGCGGGTTCCGGGGGACGCCTCTGGGCGAGCGGAATGGGCCGCGGTGCCTTAATCTGCGCGCCCGACGGAGGTTGCACCCTGGCTCCAGGGCCCCCCGATGGCGCTCGCGCGAGCCCCCTCGCCAGTTCGATAAGCGTGACGCTCGATGGGGTGAAAGACCGATAAGCCATAACTCGGATGGTTCTCCCGCGTTTTATGGCATGCGGGCGACCGTCCGCGACCATGTCTGGAAGGCAGGGACCCTATGAAACGGGTTACCCGAAATGGATTGATCGTCGCAGCCGCCGCCTCTGGCGCGATGGCCGTGACCATGCCGGCGCACGCCGACTCCGCTGCGGACGGCACCGCGGCGCGCTCGCCCGGTCTGATCTCCGGCAACACCATCCAGCTCCCGGTGCACGTTCCGGTGAACGTGTGCGGGAACACCGTGAACGTCGTCGGGCTCCTCAACCCGGCGGCGGGCAACAGCTGCGCCAACGAGGGCGGCGGTGCCGGGGCGTCCGGAGGGACGCGGGGCGGCGGCGGTGCCGAGGCGCCCGGAGGTACGCAGGGTGGTGCCGTCGCACACAGCAGCGGAAAGGATTCGCCAGGTGTGCTCTCCGGTAACGGTGTGCAGCTTCCCGTCGATCTTCCCGTCAACGTCACGGGCAACTCCGTGAGCGTCGTCGGCATCGGCAACGCGGCCGTCGGCAACGAGTCCACGAACAACTCCGGAGGCCGGCCCGACCGCCCGGTCAAGCCCGCCCCGAAGCCGCCCACCCCGCCCGCCCAGGCGCCCCCTGGCACATCCCACCACCAGGCTCCACCGCAGCCCGTGGCCTCCCTCGCCCACACCGGGGCGGACCAGACACTGCCCGTGATCGCCACGAGTGCCGCCCTGCTCCTGAGCGGAGCAGCCCTGTACCGGCGATCCCGGCCGGCCACGGCCCGCTGACCCCACCGCCCACCGAGGCCGGGAAGGCCCCGACGGGAGAGGCCCCACCGGGCGCGCGACCGGTGGGGCCTCCGTGTCGTCACCGGCGTCACGGGCGGCACCGGCGTCAGCGCAAGGGGATGGCCGGCCCGTCGCCCTGGGGGACTTCCCCGCGGAGACTGCAATAACGCACCAGGTCACGCCACGAACCGTCACGGAACACGACACTGCGGAGCACACCCTCACGCGTGAACCCGACCTTCTCCAGCGCGCGTTGCTCGGCGATGTTGCCCACCTCGGTGTCCGCCTCGATCCGCGGCACGGCGGTGTGCGCGAAGAGATACCTGACGAGTTGCCGCTGGGCCTCGGTTTCCACGCCCTTGCCGCGTGCCTCCGGCAGCAGACCGATGCCCATGTTCCAGTAGTACGAGGGCCGGCCGAAGGCGATCTTCCGCCAGGAGACGAACCCCAGGTGCTCGTCGTCACGCACCACCATCAGCTGCCCCGCGTCGTCCGTCAGCAGACCGTGCTCCGCCCACTGACGTCGCCGGCGCCCCGTGTCCCACCAGCCGAACCACTGAAAGGGCTCCGCCGTCTCGCGGTCCGCCAGGAACCGCTCCATGACCGCCAGGTCGTCCTCGGCCACCGGGCGCAGTGCCACGCGATCCACGCTCATGAGCGGCAACCCTAAGTCTCGGACCAGGCGGTGTTTACGGCTCTGGCCGAATCCCCCGTCGCGCGAGGTGATCGTCGCGGAG
Source organism: Streptomyces sp. NPDC127595 (assembly GCF_042671685.1). Taxonomy (NCBI): domain Bacteria; kingdom Bacillati; phylum Actinomycetota; class Actinomycetes; order Kitasatosporales; family Streptomycetaceae; genus Streptomyces; species Streptomyces sp. NPDC127595. Next base: position 592,385 of record NZ_JBHXWK010000002.1, read on the forward strand.
ATCGGGAAAGATGCCGCGCGTGCGGCCGACCACCGCACAGACACACCCCTGTATGAATTGGAGCCCCGTATGACCTCTCCGGGAGCGGAAGACCTCGTCGTCACGCGTGCCTCGCTCGACGACTGGAAGGTGGTCTGCGAGTGGGCGGCGGACGAGGGGTGGAATCCTGGGGTCTCCGACCGCGTGAGTTTCTTCGCGCAGGACCCGGAGGGGTTCTTCCTCGGCCGGCTCGGCGGTGAACCGGCCACGGCCGTCTCGGTCGTCAACTATGGCGCCGACTACGCCTTCCTGGGCTTCTACCTCGTACGCCCCGACCTGCGCGGTCGCGGATACGGCATCATCACCTGGAAGACGGCCCTCGCTCACGCCGGTGACCGGACCGTCGGGCTCGACGGGGTGGTGGCGCAGCAGGACAACTACCGTCGGTCCGGCTTCGAACTCGCCTACCGCACCTCACGTTTCGGGGGAATCGTCTCCCGGAGTGAGACCCCGACCGGAGTCCGGGCCGCCGAGGCGGCGGACCTCGCGGCCGTCACGGCGTACGACAGCGCCTGCTACCCGGCCGACCGGCCGCGTTTCGTGGAGTCGTGGCTGGGCGGCGACGGCCACCGGGCCTTTGTCCGCCGGACGGAGGGACGTCTCACGGGGTACGGCGTGATCCGCCCCGGCCGCGATGCCCTGCGCATCGGCCCGCTGTTCGCCGACACCGCGGAGGACGCGCGGGCGTTGCTCCTCGCGCTGGCCGGTGAGGCCGCAGGGCGGGAGGTCGCCATCGACATTCCCGCGACGAACGCGGCCGCGGTCGTTCTGGCCGAGGAGTTCGGCCTCACCTCTTCGTTCGACACGGCCCGGATGTACACGGGTCCGGTGAGGTCGTTCGCGGGTGAGCGTGTGTACGGAGTGACCACCCTCGAACTCGGCTAGGAGCGTGGGCCGTTGGAGGTGACGGCCGTTTTCGGCCGGATCTCCGCAGGCCGCCGTACGGGAAGGCTCCGTCGGTGCCCCACCGCCACGACGGCCGGCGCGGCCGCGATCAGGGCGGAGCCGTCCAAGGCAGGGCCCCGGCGCCCGCACCCTCCCGACTCCCGGCCCGTAACCGCGACGCGCGCGGGCGTATCTGGTGGCGGTCCAGCCCGACCGCGTCAGCCAGCCAGCTCCCGCGCGTGCCGCGCGGCCTCGCGCACCGGGCCGCGGTGCACGGGCCCGTGCCCGGGAAGCAGGACGTCGGCGTCGAGGGCCTCGATGTGCGCCAGCGACGCGCGGGCCTTTTCTCGCTCGGCGTCGAACATGGCCGGCAGAAGCTGTGGACCCTGTACCCGTGACGTGGGGTGGCTGCTGACCAGGGCGTCTCCGGAGATCAGGATGCCGGCGTCCGGCAGGTGGAAGACACAGTGCCCCGCCGTGTGGCCGGGCGTGTGCACCGGAACCGGACGGCCGGGCAGATCGAGGGCGCCCTCCTTGGGGAACGGCTCGGGCCTGGTCATACGGACGTCCGCCTTGCCGCCCGACTTGATGGCGTGCAGCGCCCAGGGCACGACACCGGGACGCCAGGCCTGGCGCAGCACCTGGCTGACGCCGACCTGGTGCAGGAACTCCCGGCGCGCGTGCGGCAGTTCGGCCTCGTGCAGGTGGACGGGGATACCGAACGTGCTGCTCAGGTACTCGGCCGAACCCAGGTGGTCGTTGTGCGCGTGCGTGATGAGGACGCCCGTGATGGCCTCGGGGGAGTGGCCGAGGGCGTCCAGCGAGTCCAGGACCGCCTGCCGGTCGCCGGGATAGCCCGTGTCGACCAGGGTGACGGCGTCGCCCTCGGTCAGGATCACCCAGTTCGTATTGCTGCCGTGCACCAGATGGACCCCGGCAGCCACTTCGACCATAGCCCCGTCGTTCATGGGCTCTCTCCCGATGTCTGAGAACTTTCCCGGCCGAGCGCGGCCGTTCAGAGGCGAAGTTACCGCGTGTGTCTGAGGCCGTCCCGACCGCATTCCGGTTCACGAGCCGAGCGTGTGGGCCGAGCGGGAACGGCCGGTGCGGTCACGGGCCTTGACGCGCCACTGACAAGGCGCTGCCATATGGCGCGAGTCGCGTTGACTTTTGTTCGACTCTGCGAACAAACCGCTCAAAGGGGAGCCGTATGTCCACTATTTCGAACACGCTGTTGCTCAGAGGCCTTCTGAGACGCGCGGTCTTCCAGTGCGCCGTCCTGTGTCTCGCCGCATCCGGACTGGCCGGTCTGGGCCTGAGCCGCCCGGCCGCACCGCTCGCGGCCGAACCGGCCGCCGTCAGCACCAACCAGATCGGCGTCAGCCCCGCCCTGATGGGCTGGGCCTCCTGGAACAGCTTCGCGAGTGTCATCGACCACGACACGATCAAGGCCCAGGACGATGCCCTCGTCTCGTCGGGGATGGCCGCCGCGGGCTACAAGTACGTCAACATCGACGAGGGCTGGTGGGTGGGTACCCGCGACAGTGCCGGCAACATCACGGTCGACACCGAGCAGTGGCCCGGCGGGATGGAAGCCATCGCCGACTACATCCACAGCAAGGGCCTCAAGGCCGGTATCTACACCGACGCCGGCAAGAACGGGTGCGGCTATTACTACCCGACCCCGGACACCGTGCCCGCCGCGCCCAACACCGGGATGGAGGGCCACAACCAGCAGGACCTGGAGGCCTTCCAGAACTGGGGCTTCGACTTCGTCAAGGTCGACTGGTGCGGCGGTGACGCCGAGGGCCTCGATCAGGAGACGACATACAAGGCGATCAGCGCGGCCAGCGCCGCCGCGACGGCCGTCACCGGGCGCTCGCTCGTGCTGTCACTGTGCGAGTGGGGCACGGGCAACCCCTGGAACTGGGCCGCGGGTACCGGCGACATGTGGCGCACCAGCACCGACATCGTCTTCTGGCCGGGCAACCCGACCATGTCCAACATCCTCGCCAACTTCGACAAGTCCCTGCACCCGGCGGCCCAGCACACCGGCTACTACAACGACCCGGACATGATGACGATCGGCATGACCGGTCTGAGTGCCGCGCAGAACCGCACCCACATGGGCCTGTGGGCGATCGCCGGCGCGCCACTGCTCGCGGGCAACAACCTCGCCACCATGAGCCCGTCGACCGCCTCGATCCTCACCAACTCCGAGGTCATCGCGATCGACCAGGACGCGCGCGGTCTGCAGGGCGTCGAAGTCGCCGAGGACAGTACGGGGCTGCAGGTCTACAGCAAGATCCTCTCGGGCACGGGCAAGCGAGCGGTCCTGCTGCTGAACCGTACGTCCGCGGCGGCCGACATCACCGCCCGCTGGCAGGACTTGGGACTGACCACGGCGTCGGCCGCGGTGCGCGACGTGTGGTCGGCGTCCAACGTCGGGTCGCACCCGACGAGTTACACCGCCTCCGTGCCCGCCGGGGAAGCCGCCCTGCTCACCGTCTCCGGTACGGAGAGCTCCGGGACGACGTACGAGGACACCACCTCGGCCACGACACCGACGTTCACCGGGGTCGCCGCGGCCGACGCCGGCACGAAGCTGATCGACATCAGCTACGCCAACTCCGGTTCCGCAGCTCGCAAGGCGACATTCCAGGTCAACGACCAGTACACGCAGACGCTTGCCCTGCCGCCCACCGGGTCGTCGACCACGTACCGCACGGTCTCCGTGCTGGCCCACCTGGCGAAGGGGTCGAACACGCTGGCCTTCGGGGCATCGGGTACCGCACCCGACATCGACGCCGTGGCCATCCGTGCCATCCCGGGCACCAACGGCACCGCGATCGTCGGCACCGGCTCCGGGCGCTGCCTCGACTTCTTCAAGAGCGCCATCGGCAACAACGCCCAAGCCGGACTCTGGGACTGCGGCGGAGGCCAGAACCAGACGTTCACCCACACCTCGCGCGGTGAACTCGTCATCTACGGCAACAAGTGCCTGGACGCCTACAACAGCGGCACCGCCAACGGCACCCGGGTCGTCATCTGGGACTGCCACGGCGGCACCAACCAGAAGTGGACCGTCAACTCCAACGGCACCGTCACCAACAACGTCTCGGGGCTGTGCCTCGATGCCATCGGCAACGGCACGGCCAACGGAACGCTGATCGACCTGTGGTCGTGCAACGGGGGAGCGAACCAGCAGTGGACCCGCAAGTGACGGCGAACTGATACGGGCGGATCGGGCGCCCCGGCCATCGCACTCGCGCGACGGCCGGGGCGCTCGGCCGCTTTCTCGGCGAAGCCGGGTATGAAATGTGACGGATAGTCATATTAGGTTAGGCTAGCCTAAAGAAGTCAGCCCAGTTCCCCTTTCTCCGGAGTCCAGCCGCATGTTCGAGTTCGTGCCGCCCGAGGGCACCCCGCACCACCCGCCCCGACTGCCACGCCCCGACGCGCTGCCGCGACTCGAGGAACCGGGCTGCCCACTGCCCGCGCCGCAAGGTGTCGAGGAGTTCTGGGCCGGGATCCGCCGCCGCGGCACCCCGCTCGTCTCGCCCGACCCCTTGGGCAGCGCCGACCATGTGGCCGTCACATACCTGTGGCGCGGCACGCCCGCCACCCGTGCGGTACAGGTCCTGCCCAACAAGCTCGGCGACCCGCGCGCCCCGGAGGGCAATCTGATGGAGCGGGCCCCCGGAACCGACATCTGGCACTGGACGCTCCGCCTGCGGCACGACTGGCGCGGCACCTACGAGTTCTACGTCGACGAGGGTGACGGGCCGGTGCCTGGCACCCCCGAGTACTGGCGATGGCTGCGCACCCAGCGCCGTTCCGACGCCTTCAACTCCCGTGCGCTTCCCGGGCGGTGGGACGGCAGCCCCGTTTCGTACGCCGAACTCCCGGACGCCCCCAGCGCGCTGGACTGGACGCCGAGGCCGGACGTAGCCCGCGGCACGACCACCGAGCACAAGGTGGGAAGCGCGCTCCTTGGTGGCCGGCGGCGCGTCTGGCTGTATGAACCTCCGGTGTCCGAGAGGCAGTCGGCGGACCTGCCTGTCCTGGTCCTGCTCGACGGCGAGCACTGGCAGCCGGGGCTCGGTCTCGCGCACCTCCTCGACAACCTCATCGCGGACGGCCGTATCCCGCCGCTTGCCGCCGTCCTGCCCGAATCGGTGGACGCGGACACCCGCTGGGCGGAGCTGACCTGCCGTCCGGAATTCGTCGCCTTCCTCGCGGACGAACTGCTGCCGTGGGCGGCCGACCGGCTGCCGGTCACGGACGATCCCGCACGCACGGTGATCGCGGGCCAGAGCCTCGGCGGACTCACCGCCGCCTATGCCGGCCTCACGGCCTCGCACCGCTTCGGCAACGTGCTCGTCCAGTCGGGCTCGTTCTGGTGGCCCGTCGGCCCGGAGCCGGAGTGGCTGACCGGGCGCATCGCCGAGGCCCCCCGCCTCCCGGTGCGCTTCCGCCTCTCCTTCGGTGAACAGGAGTGGGTCGCCCTCCCCGCCGCCCGCCGCCTGCGCGACACCCTCACCGCCGCCGGCCATGACGACGCCTCCTACCGCGAGTTCAACGGCGGGCACGACTACCTGTGCTGGCGCACCGAAATGGCCGGCGGACTGGTCGAGTTGCTGTCCGGCACGGCCACCTGACGCGGGGTGCGCTGGAGGGCTCATCCCCGCCCCGCGTAAGCCTCGTCGAGCTCCTTCAAACGAGCCGCCAGATGCGCGGCGATCTCGTCGAGGTGTCTGTCCCGCATCAACTGCGGGTGCGTGCAGTCCAGGTCGTGATTGACGACGGTACCGGTCACATGCGCGCCCCATGCCTCCCGGGTGAGCCAGTCCTCGGCGCGCGGCGCCGCGGCCGTGAAGAACAACAAGTCGCCGTCGTACAAACGGTGTTGGTGCTCGCGCATCATCCGCGCGTGGTTCGGCACGATGTCGACGATCTGCGACAGGGTGTGGTCGCCGAGTCCGGCGAGCGGGCTGCCCGCCCGGCGCAGGGTGGCGAGTACGTCGTCCCTGGTGCGCTCGTCGGTGCGGTCGAAGCCCGCCATGCGCAGTACGGCGGTCAGCGCGTCTCCCTCCTCGGGCGCGGGCCGCTCGCGCCACTGCTCGGCAGGGAACGCGTCGAGCAGGGCGAGGAGTTCGACCTCCTCCCCGGCCTCCTGGAGCAGCACGGCCACGGTGTGCGCGAGGATCCCGCCCACGGACCAGCCCAGGAGACGGTACGGACCGTGCGCCTGGACCTCGCGGATCTGTTCGGCGTAGTCGGCCGCCTCCTCCTGGAGCGTGCCCGGCAGCGGCTCGTCTCGGACCAGGCCACGCGCCTGGATGCCGTACACGGGCTGTCCCGGACCGAGCCGGGCGGACAGTCCCGCGTAGCACCAGGAGATGCCGCCCGCCGGATGGAAGGCGAACAGCGGACGCCGGTCGCCCTCGGCGCGCAGCGGCAGTACGACGTCCAGCGCGTCCCCCGACGCCGGCCCCGCCTCGTCGATCCGGGCGGCGAGTGCGGCCGGGGTCGGCGCCTCGAACAGCGAGCCGATCGTCAGCTCGGCCCCGAGCTCCTCCCGTACGCGTGCCACCAGCCGCACCGCGAGCAGCGAGGTGCCGCCCAGGTCGAAGAACGCGTCGTCGGGACCGGCCTGTCCGACCCCGAGCACCTCCGCGAACAGCCGCGTCAGCGCCTCCTCGCGAGGACCCGAAGGGCGCCTGGCGCTCTCGCCGCCCACGAAGACCGGGGCGGGGAGTTCGCGCCGGTCCAGCTTGCCGTTGGGGCTCAGCGGGAAGGCGTCGAGGGTGACGACCGCTGCCGGGACCATGTGGTCCGGCAACTCGCGTGCCAGCGCCGCGCGTACGGTCGCGGGGTCGGCTCCACCGGTCACGTACCCGACGAGCCGGTCGTCGAGGACCAGCGCGCAGGAGCCGTCCACACCGTCCTGGGCGGCCAACGCGGCCTCGATCTCGCCGAGTTCGATGCGCTGCCCGCGCAGCTTCACCTGGTGGTCGGTGCGGCCGAGGTACTCGACCTCGCCCGCCTTCGTCCAGCGCGCCAGGTCGCCCGTGCGGTACATGCGGCTGCCGGAGGCGCCGAACGGATCGGCCACGAACCGGGACGCCGTCAGCTCCGCACGGTTCAGGTAGCCGTCCGCCAACTGCACGCCCGCCAAGTACAGTTCGCCCGGAATCCCCGGCGGGCAGGGCCGCAAGGCCGCGTCGAGCACGTACAGCCGGGTGTTCCACACCGGCCGTCCGATCGGCACCGGGCCCGAGCCCTCCGGGACGCAGGCGTGGTAGGTGACGTCGACGGCGGCTTCGGTCGGCCCGTACAGGTTGTGCAGCCGGGCGCCGGGCAGCATGCGTCCGAAGGTGTTCGCGGTCTCGCGCGGCAGGGCCTCGCCGCTGCAGAAGACCCGGCTCAGGCTCTCGCACTGTGCCGGGTCCGCCTCGGCCAGGAACACCTGGAGCATCGACGGCACGAAGTGGCAGGTGGTGACGGCCTGTTCGCGGATCAGCCGGGCCAGGTAGCCGGGGTCCTTGTGACCGCCGGGCTCGGCGACGACGAGCGCCGCGCCTTGGCGCAGCGGCCAGAAGAACTCCCACACGGACACGTCGAACGAAGACGGCGTCTTCTGCAGCACACGGTCCTCGGCCGTGAGCCCGTACGCGTGCTGCATCCAGCGCAGCCGGTTGTCGATCGCCGCGTGGGAGACGACGACGCCCTTGGGACGGCCCGTGGAACCGGAGGTGTAGATGACGTACGCCGGATGGGACGGAGTCAGCGCCCGAGGCGGGTTCACCCACGAGTGCGTGGACACGTCCAGCCCGTCCAGGACGACGAGCGGGGTGCCCGTGTCCTTGGGGAGGCGCCCCACGCGGTCGGTGACGGCGCACACCGGCGCCGCGTCCCGGAGCATGTAGGTGAGCCGCTGCTCCGGGTAGTCGGGGTCGAGCGGCAGATAGGCGGCGCCCGCCTTCAGCACGGCGAGCAGCGAGACGATCAGCTCCACCGAGCGCGGCACCGAGACCGCCACCACCGCGCCCGGCCGGGCGCCGAGGGTCTGCAGATGCCGGGCCAGCCGGTTGGCGCGGGCGTTGAGGTCCGCGTAGCTCAGCGAGTTGTCCCCGTACACCAGCGCCGTCGCGTCCGGAGTCCGTGCGGCGCGCGACTCGATGGGGCCGATGAGTGTGGTCGGCGGCAGCTTGCGGCCCGTGTGGTTGAACTCGTCCACGACCAGGGCGTGTTCGGCCGGAGTCGCGATGCCGTGGGCGGCGAGGGGGAGTTGCGCGTCGGCGTTGGCGAGACGGTTCAGGAGATGCAGGAATCGTTCCTGGTGCGCGGCGAGTTCGGCGTCGTCGTACAGGGCCGGGTTGCCGTCGTGGTCGATGCGCAGACCGTGGCCGTCGGCGCGGTCGTAGATGTTGATGGTCATGTCGTCGACCGGGCCGGCCGACAGGTTCCGCGCGCGGGTCGGCGCTCCGGCGAAGTCGACGCCGTAGTCGAAGGGCATGACATTGACGAGCGGGCCGACGAGGCCCCGCATCTCACCGAGCAGCCCCAGGTCGCGGCGGATGTCCTCGTAGCGGTAGCGCTGGTGGCGGCGTACCTCCCGGATGCCGAGGATCACCTGCCGTACCAGCTCGGCGAAGGTCGCGTCGGGGGAGACGGTGAGCCGCAGCGGCAGCACGTTCATCACCATGCCCGGCACACGCAACGCGACCGAGCCCATGCGGCCCATCATCGGCAGCCCGAGAACGACGTCCGACTCGGCGGTTGCCCGGGAGGTGTACAGGGCCTGCGCGGCGATCAGTACGTCCGGCCAGGTCGCGCGGGATCGGGCGGCGAGTTCACGCAGGCGTTCCGTGGTGCCCGGCCGAAGGTAGGTCGTACGGCGGCGGAATGTGCGCGACGGCAGTGCGCCGCGGCCCGCCAGCCGGGGCGCCTCGGGGCGGTCCGCGAACGCCTGGGACCAGTGTGCGCGGTCGGCCGCGAAGGACTCCGAGGAGCGGTACTCGGCGTCGGCGGCGACGAGTTCGGCGAGTGACCTGAAGGTGCGCGGACCCGGCTCCTCGCCCCGCGCGAGCGCCGTATAGACCTCGGCGGTGCGCCGCACGAGGAGCGAGTAGCCGAAGCCGTCCATGACGAGGTGGTGGATGCTCTGGTACCAGAGCCAGCGCTCTTCGCCCACGCGGAAGAGGGCGTGCCGGAACAGCGGCCCCGCCACCAGGTCGAAGGGTTCGGCAAGATCGGCGCGCATCCACGCCTCGGCCTGGTCCTCGGCGACCTTCGCCCCGCGCAGGTCGCGCACGGTGAGCGGCAACTCCACGGCGGCGCCGATGTGTTGACGCGGACCGTCCGGGGTGTCCTCGACGCGCACGCGCAGTGCGTCGGCCTCGGCGACGACCTGGCGCAGGGCGGCGGCGAAGAGATCCGGGTCGATCGGCCCGTCGATCTCCAGGCACTCCGCGGTGTTCTGCGCGGGGCTCAGGGGATCGAGGGCCTGCGCGAACCACATGCCCGACTGGGCCGCAGTCAGCGGCAGTTCGGTGACCGCGGCACCGGTGTCGTTCGTCAGGAGGACCGTCATGAGACGACCCCGAGGAGTGGCGCCCAGGCCTCGATGGCGGGCTGCTCGGCAAGGTCGGCGAAGGCCGCGTCGACGCCGTGGTCCCGGCGCCAGCGTTCCAGCAGTGCCATGACCCGGACCGAGTCGAGGCCGTAGTCCACGAGGTTCTCGTCGAAGGGGATGTCCGCGGGATTCTCGCCGAGGGAGTCGGCGACGTCACTGCGGATCTGCTCCAGGGTGAGGGCCATGGGGCTCAGACCTCCTTGAGAAGCGCGTCGGTGGTGGTCACGACCGCGCAGCGGCCCGCGGCCCAGCGCAGGGCCATGTCGTGGTCCGCACGGGAGAAGTCGGCGACGGCGTCGGCGACGACGAACGCCTGGATGTCCCGCATCCACGCGTCGCAGGCACTCATGAGGACGCCGATGTGGGCGTACACGCCGACGACGATCAGCTGGTCGCGGTCCTCGTCGCGGAGCAGTTCCTCCAGCCGGGTGCGCACGAACGCGCTGTACTTCCACTTGGTGAGCATCCGGTCGCCGGGCTGCGGCGCGACCACGTCCGGCACGCTCAGCGCATGCGGGTCGTTGGCGACCCCGGGACCCCAGAAGTCGAGCTGGAGACCGCGCTGGCGAGGCGTCTGCCCGCCCCGCTGCGTCGAGTACACGACCGGTATGGCGCGGCTGCGGGCGTGCTCAAGCAGCCGGGAGGTGTTGTCGAGCATGCCGGTCAGGGGCTGTTCACCGGCCGGGAACGCGCCGAGGAAATGGTTCTGGAGGTCATGGACGAGCAGCACGGCGCGCGCGGGATCCACGGTCCAGGCGACCCGGTTCGCGGGCAACTCGTCCTCGGTCGGCAGGGGATAGGGAGCTATGGCCGGAAGTGCCATGGGAGATCTGGGCCTTTCAGTACTGCTCGGCGACGGCGGTGGATCGCAGCTGCTTCTTGCTGACCTTGCCGATCCCGGTCTGCGGGAAGGCGTCGACGAACTCGACGAGATCGGGGACCTTGTAGGCGGCGACGCCGCGCTCGCGGACGAACCGCTTGATGGCGACGGGTTTCAGCGGATCGGCTCCCTCGCGCAGGATCACGTAGGCGAGGGAGCGTTCGCCTAGGTACTCGTCGGCCACCGCGACGACGGACACGTCGTGCACGGACGGGTGCGCGAGGATGATGTTCTCGACCTCCTCCGGCACGACCTTCTCGCCGCCCCGGTTGATCTGGTCCTTGGCCCGGCCCTCGACGACGAGATGGCCGCTCGCCCTGCGGCGCACGATGTCCCCGGTGCGGTAGAAGCCGTCCTCGGTGAAGGCCGTCGCGTTGTGCTCGGGAGCCCGCCAGTAGCCGCGGATCGTGTAGGGGCCGCGTGTCAGCAGATGCCCGAACTCCCCCTCGGCGACGGCGAGTCCGGAGTCGTCGACAATGCGGATCTCGTCGGCCGGGGAGATCGGCAGCCCCTGAGTGGTGACAACCGTCTCCGGGTCGTCGTCCAGCCGGGTGTAGTTGACGAGCCCCTCGGCCATCCCGAAGACCTGCATCAGACGGCAGCCCAGCGCGGGCTCCAGACGGCGCGCCGCCTCCTCGCTGTACTTGGCACCGCCGACGAGCACCAACTCCAGGCTCGCCAGGTCGTGTTCGGATCCCGGACCGTTCTCCGTCCACACCAGCGCAAGCGGCGGAACCAGACCCGTCATGGTGATCCGCTCCCGCTCGACGAGGGGGAACGCGGTCGCCGGATCCGGCGCGGGACACAGCACGGCCGTGCCTCCGGCGTACAGCACGCCCAGCCAACCGGGCGAGCTCATCGGGAAGTTGTGCGCGGCCGGCAGTACGACCAGGAAACGGGTGTCGGCGTCGACGCCGCAGATCTCGTTGGAGCCCCACAGCGAGTACAGATAGTCGTCGTGGGTGCGCGGGATGAGCTTCGGTACGCCCGTCGTGCCGCCCGAGAGCTGAAGGAACGCCAGCTCGTGCGGCTCAGGACCGGGAAGCGGCCCGGTCGGATCGCAGGGCACTTCCGCGAGGGCCGTGTGCTCGCCCGGGTCGCCGACCACGAAAACGTGCCGCAGACTCGGCGTGCGTTCCTTGACCCGCGATGCGAGGGCGCGGTGGTCGAAGCCCGCGTGCCGGTCGGGGATCACATAGGCGACGGCATCGGTGAAGGCGCAGAAGTAGCCGATCTCGGTCTCGCGGTGGGCGGGCAGCGCGTACACCGGCAGCGCGCCGATCCGGAACAGCGCGAAGACGACCTCGATGAACTCGCCGACATTCGGAAGGTGCAGGACGACCCGGTCGCCCTTGGATATCCCGCGCGCCACGAACCCGGCGGCCAACCGGTCGGCGCGCTCGTCCAGTTCGCGGTACGTCCAGGTGCGCCGCTCCGGCGCCGGGTCTACGAGGGCGATCCGGTGGGGATGGGCGGCGGCGCGCTCGCGGAGCATGCCGCCGAAGGTCTCTCCGCGCCAGTAGCCCGCCGCGCGATAGCGCTCGGCGAACTGCGCGGGCCAAGTGGGGGCGTCCACACCGGGGGTGATGGCACTTCCCGCGAGGTCGGGCCGGGCGGCGGTCACAGCGCGGCCCCCACGGCGCTGAGGAACGTACGGAACTTGGCGCCCGTCTCAGCCGTCTCGGCCTCCGGCGAGGAGGCCGCCACCACGCCCGCACCCGCGAACAGCCGCAGCGAGCGCCCCTCGGCCTCGGCGCAGCGGATCGTCACGACCCACTCGCCGTCGCCGTCCGCGTTCTGCCAGCCGACCATGCCGGTGTAGGGCCCGCGGTCGAAGGGCTCCAGCTCGGCGATGACGGCCCGGGCCAGCTCGGTCGGCGTCCCGCACACCGCCGGAGTGGGGTGCAGCGCGGACGCCAGGTCGAGGGCGGAGACTGCGGGGTCCGCGAGTTCGCCGGTGACGGTCGTCGACAGGTGCCACATGGCCGCCGTACGCACCAGGGTGGGCCGGTCGGGCACCTTCAGGCGGGTGCAGAACGGCGCGAGCGCCTCGCGTACGGCGGCCACCACGACGGCGTGCTCGTGCAGGTCCTTCGGGGATTCCAGAAGCGCGGCCGCGCGCCGGACGTCCTCGGCGAGATCGGTGCTGCGCTGCGCGGACCCGGCCAGCGGATTGGCGGTCAGGCGTCCGCCCCGACGGGCGACGAGGAGTTCGGGACTCGCCCCGACGAGAGTGCGGCCGGGCCCGCTGGGAACGGCGAAGGTGTATCCGGCCGGGTCACGGCGCGCGAGTCGGCGCAGCATGGCCGGCAGATCCGGCTCGCGCGGGGAGGTGAGCTCCAGGGTGCGGGCGAGGACGACCTTGTCGAACTCCCCGGCCCGCATCCGCTCGACGGCGGCGGCGACGGCCGCGCCGTACCCCGCGGCGGCCGGAACCTCTCTCACCTGCCAGTCGGTTCTCTCGTCGGTGTCGGGCACGGGCAGCGCGATCAGCGGGTCCTCGCGAAGCGGCGGCGCCCACCGTACGGACTCCGGGACGGCCAGCGAGGCTGGGGCGTCCGGGGCGAAGGGCAGCGCCCCCACGACGATCGGAGCAAGGTCGCCCGCGCGGCGCCGGGCCTCCAGGACCTCGCGCACCCGCAGGGCCAACGGCCTTGTGTCGTGGGGTATTTCGGCGGCGGTGCCCCGGCCGAGCAGAGTGTGCCGGGGGGAGGCGAGGAACCGGTCCGGGCCGGGGCGGTAGGCGTCGAGCAGGGCGGTTGCCGCGCCGGGGGACACCAGCGTGGGGCTGGTGGCTTCGTGCAGAGATGCAGACATGGGTGTCTCCAGTGGGGAGAGGTGGCACGACCGGAGTCGGCGGGGCAGGGGCCGGTTTCAGGCCCGGAGGGTGGCGCCGCCGTCGACGTACAGGTCGTGCATGGTGATGTGACGGGCGCGGTCCGAGACGAGGAAGACGACAGCGTCGGCGATGTCGTCGGGGTCGGCGATCCGGCCGAGCGGTATGCCCGTGCGGTGGGACGCGAGGTCACCTTCGATGACGCGCCGGGCCGCTGCCGCCTGGTCGGTGGAGTCGGTCCACAGCGCGCGTTGCATGTCGGTGAGGGTCGAGCCCGGGGAGACGGTGTTACATCGGACGCCCCGTGAGGCCACCTCCAGGCCAAGGCACTTGGTGAACATCACGGCCGCGGCCTTCGAGGCGGCGTAGGCGGCCATGCCCGCGCGAGGGATCCCCGCCGCGTTCGAGGCGACGGTGACGACACTGCCCCGGCCGCGCCCGGCCATCCGGCGGGCGACGGACCGCGAGACGTGGAACACGCCGTTCGTGTTGACGGCGAAGGTGGCTGCCCAGTCCTCGTCCGTCAGATCCACGACGTCCGAACTCCGCAGGATCCCGGCGACGTTGACAGCGATGTCGAGCGGTCCGAGTGTGCGCTCGGCCTCGGCGACCAGGGCCTCGACCGCGGCGGCGTCCGTGACGTCGAGCGGGCGGGCGGTGACCTGCTCGCCGTACTTGTGGGCGAGGGCCGCCACGCCCTCGGGGGCCAGGTCGGTGGCGAGGACGCGGGCGCCGTGCTCGACGAGCGCCGCGACCACCGCCTCGCCGATTCCCCGGCCCGCCCCGGTCACGAGGGCGAGCCGTCCGGTGAGTTCCGGGCCGGCGCTCACTTCGAGAAGCCCGGCTCGACACCGAGGGGGAGCACGACCGGACGAGTGATGCCACGGGACGGGAAGTGTGGGTTCGGCGCCATGGCCTTGGGTCTCCGTCGGTGTTCAGGTAGGCGGTCTCGGACGCGGGCTCCGATACCTCAACGGCCTTGCTCAACAAGGCAGTTGAGGCACTTTCAGGCATACGGAAGCAATCCGTTCCGTCAGGTTCGGAGCAGCAAAACTTAGGTTAGCCTAACCTTATGGAAAATTGGGCGCCAACATTTTGGTCAACAATCAACGGGGTGTGAGAAGGCTTGAAAGGAACCCCATCCACTTCCGTCGCAGGCGCGCCCTGTCTGTCTGCGTCCTCTTTCGCGGACCGGACCACCGGAAAGGCATGAACACTCCCGGCGCGGTCCCAACGGCTACGGCAAATCACCCCTGTTGCACACCTTGGCCGCCGTACCTGATTCCGACGCCACCGGCAGCCACAGCGTGAACGTCGCCCCCTGGCCCGGTCCCGGCGACGCCGCGACAACGTCTCCTTGGTGGGCTCGGGCGATACCCCGGGCGATGGTCAGGCCGATGCCGCTGCCACCGGCCGGGGCGGGCCGTCCCGGGTGCTCCAGGCGTTCGAAGCGGCTGAAGATCCGGTTCAGGTCGTGCCCGGGGATGCCGATGCCGTCGTCCGTGACGCGGACGACGACGCGGGGCCGCGGTTCGCCCTCGCCGTGGACGGAGACCGACACACTGCCGTCCGCGTCACACGCGATCAGGGCGTTGCCGAGGAGGTTCACCAGGACCTGGGTGATCCGGTCGGGATCGCAGAAGGCGATGACGGGGGAGTCCGCAACGACGGTGAGCGCCACGCCCTGGTCGTCGTACTGCGGGCGCAGCCGCTCCGCCGTGGCCCGGGCCAGCGCGGCGACGTCCGCGTCCTCGTAGTGCAGGGCGAAGGCTCCCTCCTCGGCCCGCGACAGACTGGAGAGGTCGGACGCCAGCCGCCGCAGCCGGTCCAGGTCGTCGGAGAGCGAGGCGAACATCGCGTCGTCCGGTGTGAAGATGCCGTCGGCCATGCCCTCGATCTGGCCGTGCAGGATGGTGATGGGGGTCCGCATCTCATGGGCGATCTCGGAGACCAGCCGGGCGCGCCGCCGCTCGGTGTCGGCGAGCGCCGCCGCCAGCGTGTTCACGTCCTCGGCCAGCGCGGCGAGGCCCGGCTCACTCGGCAGTTCGACAACGGCGTCGTAACGCCCTTCGGCGAGCCGGCGGGTGGCCGCGCGGATGGTGTCCAGCGGCCGCACCAGAAACCGGGACAGCACGACGGCCGCCAGGACGGCGGCCGCCACGCCCGTCCAGAAACCGATGTTGTCGGGGTCGACGCGGTGGTTCCAGGGGCCCCTGACCAGGATCTTGGCCACTGAGGTCGCCCCCAGCGTCACCACCAGGACGGTGACGTGGGAGAGCACCAGACGGTTGCGCAGCGAAAGGCGGGAGTGGAGCCGTCGCAGCCGGGCACGCCAGGTGCCGAAGAGGCCCTCGGCGGTGCCCTTTCCCCTGGCCACTACGGCGTGTGCTTTGTGTTCGGGGTCGGTCCGTCCTGGGTGGGACGGCCGACGAACCGGTAGCCCACGGCCCGTACCGTGCCCACGAACCGGGGCGCGATCGCGTCGTCCCGCAACGCCCGCCGCAGCGTACGGATGTGTACGTCCACGAGTCGTTCGTCACCGAAGAAGTCCTCGCCCCACACCTGGGCGAGGAGACCGCGCCGGGTGAACACGCGGCCGGGAGCACGGGCCATGGCGAGCAGCAGGTCGAAGTCCAGGGCGGACAACTCCGCCGTATGGTCGCCGTCGATGAGGACAGTCCGGGTGGCCGGATCGGCGGTGAGGCCCTCGAAGCGGAGTGTGCCGTCGTCGTCCGGAGCCCCGGGGCCGTTGTCGGTGCGCCGCAGGATGGCCCGTACCCGCAGGGCGAGTTCGCGCGGGCTGAACGGTTTGGTGACGTAGTCGTCGGTGCCGTTGGTGAAGCCGATGAGCCGGTCCACCTCCTCGGTCCGCGCGGTGAGCATGATGACGGGGACCTGGCTGGACTGCCGGATCCGGCGCAGTACCTGGAAGCCGTCGAGGCCTGGCAGCATCACGTCGAGGACCACCAGGTCGGGGCGGTGCTGGGTGACGGCCCGCAGCCCGGAGGGCCCGTCGGCGGCCTCCACCACCTGGAACCCGTCCGCCTCCAGATAGCCGCGCACGGTCATCCGGATCTTGGGTTCGTCATCGACGACCAGAACGCGCTGTGTACTCATCGTGCTCACTTTCCGTCACAGGCGTGGCAAGGGTCCCGGCCACTGCTGCGGATCCTCCGGCGGCCCGGAGGTACAGGTCCTCGAATGCCGTCAGCGTACGGCGGATGTCGTGCTCGGCGACGATTTCCCGGCTGGCTTCGCCCATCCGAAGGCGGGCCACGGGATCGCGAAGAAGCCTGGTGAGGGCATGCGCGAGGGCGCGCACGTCACCGGGCGGGAAGAGGTAGCCGTTGCGGCCCTGGTGGACCAGATGCGGCAGGGCCATCGCGTCCGCCGCGACGACGGGTCTGCCCGCCGCCATCGCCTCCATGGTGACCAGGCTCTGCAATTCGGCGGTGCCGGGCATGCAGAAGATGTCACAGCGGGTGTAGGCGTCCAGCACCTCCTGGTCGGTGGCCAGTCCGTGGAAGGTGACCCGGTCGGCGATGCCGAGGTCCTCGGCCAGTTCCTCCAGGGCACGGCGGCAGGAGCCCTCTCCGACGATCTCGCCCCGGACGTCCGGCAGCAGCGCCAGCGCACGCAGGAGTTCGTGGACGTTCTTCTCCTTGTCGAGCCGGCCCACGAACAGCACGCGCGCTTCCTCGCCACCGTTGTCCACGGCGGGCTGGGAGAAGCGGTCCAGGTCCAGGCCGCAGGACACCGGACGGGCGGGTACGCGCAGCCCGTTGTCGTGCAGCAGCCGCACCGCCCGTGCGGTGGGCGCCGTGACGGCCTGGGCGCGGCGGAAGACACGTACGAGGTCACGCCAGGCGAACCGGCAGACGGCGCGGGTGAGCTTGGCCGGGAGCCGGGTGTAGCCCAGGAGGTTCTCCGGCATGAAGTGGTTGGTGGCCACCACGGGTGTCCCGCGCCGGTGTGCGGCGGCCGCGAGCGTCCGGCAGACGGAGAAGTGGGACTGGATGTGCACCACGTCGGGGGAGAGCCGGTCCAGCAGCCGGGCCACCGGCCGGGCGGTCTGCCAGGGCAGGCAGACGCGGAAGGTGGGATGGAAAGGGGTGCGGTGGGAGGCGATCCGGTGCACGGTGATCCCCTTCTCCACGGCGGTACTTGGGCCCGTCTCCGTCGCGGGGCAGACGACGTGGACCTCGTGGCCCCGGCCCAGGAGCCCCTCGGCGAGGCGCTGGGCGAAGTTCGCGGCGCCGTTCACGTCCGGCGGGAAGGTGTCGGCGCCGATGACGATGCGCCGAGGGCGAGGGCCCTGCATGACGTACTCCTGCGGTGCTGAGGGCCGGCGACCCGAGGTCAGGTGGGGAAAGGGGGTGGAGCGGGTGATGTGGAGAACCCCGGTGAGCGCGAGGGCCCAACAGGCCAGGGCCGTGCCGACGATGGCCGGGGTGAGTCCGGGGGCCTCGCCCAGCAGACCGACCCCGATGACCACGGCGACGAACGGATCGACGAGGGTCAGGCAGGCGACCGTCACCTCGGGCGGCCCAGCGGCCTGGGCGCCCTGTGTGAGCCAGAAACCGGCGAGCGCGGTGAGGACCAGTCCGGCGAGTGTGCCGCACAGCGCACCGCTCACACCGGACGTCGTGAACTCCTCTCCCGCCGCCCGCAGCAGCACCGACATACAGCCGTACGCGCTCCCGGCACCGACGGCTCGCGCCACACAACGCCCTTGGCCGGGCAGCAGGTTGGAGAGCCCGGCGCAGCAGGCCACGATCAGGACGACCAGGGCGCCGGCCTGGAGCTGGGCCGTCGTCGTGACGGAGGTGGCGACGGTGGCACCCGAGGCGATCACCGCGAAGGTGCCCGTTCCGGCGACGATCGCGGCCAGCGCCAGCCCCGTAGCCCGGTCGAGCCCGACACGGCGGACCCGCAGCCCCCAGAGCACGCTCACCACGACGGCGCCCACACCCAGCGGCTGCACGACCGTCACGGGCGCCAGCCGCAAGGAGGTGATGTGCAGCGTCGTACCCGCCCCCAGCAGGGCAAGCCCGGCGAGCCAGCGAGGTCGCCGTACGACGGCCGACAGTGCGGTCGACCGCCCCGGCGAGGCGCCGGGCGAGGTTCCGTGGGTGGCGTCGTACTGGAGCCGTGCGCCCGCCGCGTAGCAGAATGCGTTCAACACGCTGAGCAAGATGGCGAGTTGGGTCATCAGCGGGTCCGGCCGGCGCGTAGCGAGTCGGCCATCGCGAACATCAGGGCGATCTCCAGCCCCAGCGTGACCCGCTCGGCCAGCCCGAGCAGCCGGGCCGCCGGCACGGACCCGGGCGTGCGTGGCCGGCTCGCGCTCACATGCGTGCCCAGGAAGAGCAGCGCGGCCCCCGAACTCGCCCAGGAAAGGTGCCGTATTCGTCGTGCCCGCGCGCTCGTCGGCCGGTGGACGCGCAGCCGGCGGGCCAGCAGCAGACCGGCGGCGGGCAGCGCGGCCAGTGAGGCGCCCGCCGCGTGGCGGTGGACCAGTCCGCTCAGGGACTCGGCGTCGCCCGCCGGATCGGTGCGGAAGACCGCGCAGAGCGACAAGCCCGCGCACCCCACCGCCAGCGCCGCCGGTGCGAGGGTCCCGACGGGCAGACGGCTGCGGAGCAGGGCGGCGAGCAGCGCCGCCGACCCCGCCGCGGCGGAGGCGGCACAGGCCGTGAACAGGGTCGCCGCGCCTTCGTGCAGCGCGTAGTCGCTGAGCGTCTGGCCGACCGGATCGACCTGCCCGGACCACCCCAGGTGCAGCAGCGCGGCCAGCGCGACCGAGCCGGTGAGGGCGGTGTGCGCCGCCGACGCAAGCTGTCTGTGGCCGTCGTGAGCGGCCGCGCCCTGCGGCGAGAGGAAAACATGCATGTCCGTCAGACAACGGGTGGCCGATAAGGCGGGTACCGCTCGCCGCATGAAGCTTCCGTGAAGCGCAATTTGAATCGCAATATGAACCGCAATATGGAGAACAAAATTGTTGACAATCTTGTCGGACTGGATTTACGTTCGACAGGCACTCACCCAGGGAGGGCACATGCCGAAGGAAGCCCGTCCTAGCACCGGAGAGCAGGCCAAGCAGCATGCGCTCGCGCAGCTGCGGCAGGCCATTCTGCGCGGCGACATGGCACCGGCCCAGCGGCTGGTGGAGAACGAACTCGCCGAGCAGTTCTGTGTGACACGGGCCAGCGTCCGGGCAGCGCTGATCGAGCTGGAGTCGGACGGGCTGGTGGAGCGGATCCGCAACCGTGGATCACGGGTGCGGGTGGTGACGGTCGAGGAAGCGGTGGCCATCACCGAGTGCCGGATGGCCCTCGAAGGGCTGTGCGCCGCAAAGGCAGCCGTCGCCGCGAGCGACGAACAGCTCGCGGAACTGGCGGACTTGGGCAAGGCGATGATCAAGGCCGTGGCCGACGGCGAACCGATCACCTACTCCGAGCTCAATCACGAAGTGCACGCCCGGGTAAGGCAGTTCAGCGGTCAGCAGGTGGCCGTGGAGCTGCTGGAACGGCTCAACGCGCAGCTGGTGCGCCACCGTTTCCAGCTCGCGCTGAGGCCGGGCCGGCCGCAGCAGTCCCTGAGCGAACATCTGGCCATGATCGAGGCGATCACGGCCAGGGACCCGCAGGCGGCCGAGGCGGCCGTCCGCGCCCACCTCGTCAGCGTGATCGAAGCGTTGCGCGACTGACGCGACTGACGCGGCCGAGGCGACTGACGCGGCCGAGGCGGGCGCACACCTTTCCACCAAGGAGAGTTGAGCCATGACGCACGGCCATGTGCCCGCCGGCCCACGGTCGACGCTTGTCGTCACCGCGCATGCCGGAGACTTCGTGTGGCGGGCCGGGGGCGCGATCGCCCTGGCCGCCTCCCGCGGAGAGAGGACCACCATCGCGTGCCTGACCTTCGGCGAGCGCGGTGAGTCCGCCAAGGCCTGGCGCGAGGGCAGGAATCTCCAGGAGATCAAGGCGATACGCCGCGAGGAGTCCGAGAAGGCCGCCGCCACCCTAGGCGCCGAGGTCCGCTTCTTCGACGCCGGCGACTATCCGCTGGTCGCCACCGCCGAGCTGACCGGCCAACTGGTCGCCGTCTACCGCGAGATCCAGCCCGACGTCGTGCTCACCCACCCGGTCGAGGACCCGTACAACGGCGATCACCCCGCCGCCAACCGGATGGCCCTGGAGGCCCGCGTCCTCGCCCAGGCCATCGGCTACCCCGGCCCCGGCGAGATCATCGGCGCCCCGCCGGTCTTCTACTTCGAGCCGCACCAGCCCGAGATGAGCGGCTTCAGGCCCGAGGTGCTCCTCGACATCACCGAGGTCTGGGAGACCAAGCGCAAGGCGATGGAGTGCCTCGGCGCCCAGCAGCACCTGTGGGACTACTACACCGACCTCGCCGTCCGCCGCGGTGTCCAGCTCAAGCGCAACGCGGGGCCCAACCTGGGCCTGGCCCACAAGACGATGGCCGAGGCGTACATGCGCCCGTACCCGCAGATCGCAAAGGAACTGGCGTGACGGCCGAGGCGCAGCGGAGCCCGGCGGTTCGCGGAGCGAAGCGGAGCGGGCACCCGGCACCAGGGGAGCCGACGCGGAGCTCTGCACGAGCAGGAGGAGAGCACATGAGTGGCGTGATCATCACCAACCCGCCCAAGGCCGCCCCCAGAGACGTCGAGGCCCTCGCCGGTTACGGCGTCGCCACCGTCCACGAGGCGATGGGCCGCACCGGCCTGCTCGGCACGCATCTGCGCCCCGTCCAGCAGAACACCCGGATCGCGGGCACCGCCGTCACGGTGCTGAGCTGGCCCGGCGACAACCTCATGATCCACGCGGCGGTCGAGCAGTGCGGCGAGGGCGACATCCTGGTCGTCACCACCACCTCGCCCTCCACCGACGGCATGTTCGGCGAACTGTTCGCCACCGCGCTCAAGCGGCGCGGTGTGCGCGGCGTCGTGACCGACGCGGGCATCCGCGACACCGCCGAGCTGCGCGGCATGGGCTTCCCCGCGTGGGCCGCAGCGGTCAGCGCGCAGGGCACCGTCAAGGCGACCGGCGGCTCGGTGAACGTGCCGGTGGTGATCGGCGGCCGGATCATCCACCCCGGCGACGTGATCCTCGCCGACGACGACGGCGTGGTCTGCGTGCCCCGCGAACAGGCCCGCCGGGCGGCCGAGGCAGCCGAGGCCCGCGAGAACAAGGAGTCCGCCACCCGAGCCGCCTTCGTCGAGGGCCAACTCGGCCTCGACCGCTACGGCCTGCGCGAGACCCTCGCCCGGCTCGGCGTGACCTACCACCCGTACGACGAGCACGACGAGCACGACGACTTCGACGCGCACGACGAGCACGACCAGAACTCGCGGGACGGAGCGGAGTCATGACCGCACCCGAGGAGATGCGCTGCATGCTCATGCGCGGCGGCACCTCCAAGGGCGCGTACTTCCTGGCCGAGGACCTCCCCGCCGCCCCCGGCGCACGCGACGAGCTGCTGCTGCGCGTCATGGGCAGCCCCGACCCGCGTCAGATCGACGGCCTGGGCGGGGCGCACCCGCTGACCAGCAAGGTGGCCGTGGTCTCCGCCTCGGCCGACTCCGGGGCGGACGTCGACTACCTGTTCCTTCAGGTCGGGGTCGACAGGCCCGAGGTCTCCGACCGGCAGAACTGCGGCAACCTGCTCGCCGGCGTCGGCCCGTTCGCCGTCGAACGCGGTCTGGTCGCGGCCGGGGACGCGCGGACCTCCGTACGGATCCGCATGCTCAACTCCGGGGACCTCGCCGTCGCGAGCATCCCCACCCCCGGCGGACGTGTCGACTACGCCGGCACGGCCGAGATCTCCGGAGTACCGGGCACGGCAGCGCCGGTGGTGATCGAGTTCCCCCGTGGCGACAGCCCGCTGCTGCCCACCGGACACGCTCGCGACCTCGTCGCCGACATCCCGGTCACCTGCGTGGACAACGGAATGCCGACCGTCCTGGTCGCCGCCTCCGTCCTCGAAGTCACCGGCTACGAGAGCCCCAAGGACCTGGAAGAGGATCTGCCCCTTGCCGACCGGCTCCGGGAGATCCGGCTGGCGGCGGGCAGGCTGATGGGTCTCGGTGAGGTCGGAGGCACAACGGTGCCCAAACTCAGCCTGCTGGCCCCGCCGTTGGACGGCGGCGCGGTCATGACCCGCACCTTCATCCCGGTGCGCTGTCACACCTCCATCGGGGTCCTGGGCGCGGCAAGCGTCGCCGCGGGGCTGCGCGTCGAGGGCGGCGTAGGTGACGGCGTGGCGCACCTGCCCGGACAGGGGGACCGGCTGCGCGTCGAGCACCCCACCGGGTTCCTCGACATCGAAGCCGGTATCGAGTACGACGCCGACGGCGTCCCCAGGTCCCGACGCACCGCCGTCGTCCGCACCGCACGGAAGATCTTCGACGGCACGGTCTTCGCCCGGCCGGCCGGAGCCGCACCTCACCTGTAAGGAGGCTCATATGGCCCCGCCGCTCGGCGACATCGCCCACCTCGGGCACGTCGAACTGCTCACCCCGGACCTGGAAGGCAGTCTCAGGTTCTTCACCGACTACCTCGGCTTGACGGTCAACGGCCAGCACGGCGACTCGTACTACCTGCGGACCTGGGACGACTACGAGCACCACAGTCTTGTCCTCACCGCGTACGACACCGCGGGCATGCGCCGCACCGCGCTGCGCGCCTCCAGCGACGACGCCCTGCAACGACGGGTCAAGGAGCTGGAGAGCGCGGGCCACCAGGGCCGCTGGACCGAGGACGAGCCGGGCCTCGGTCCGCTCTACGTCACCACCGACCCCGACGGCCACGAGCTCGCCCTGTACTGGGAGTCCGAGTGGTACCGAGCCCCGGACGAGCTCAGGCCGGCCCTGAAGAACCAGCCTCAGGCCAAGCCGGGCCACGGCGTGGACGTGCGCCGCCTGGACCACGTCAACTATCTCGCCGCCGATGTCGCTGCCAACGCCGACTTCCACCAGTACGTCCTCGGTGCCCGTCCGACCGAGCAGATCCGGCTCGACGACGGGAGGATCGCCGCGAAGTGGCTGACGTTCACGGACAAGTCGTACGACGTCGTCCACACCGAGGACTGGACGGGCTCGCGCGGCCGGCTGCACCACATCGCTTTCGCGACCGACACCCGCGAGGACATCCTGCGCGCCGCCGACCTCGCCATCGACACAGGCGTGTTCATCGAGACCGGCCCGCACAAGCACGCCATCCAGCAGACGTTCTTCCTGTACGTCTACGAGCCGGGCGGCAACCGCATCGAGCTGTGCAACCCGCTCACCCGGCTGGTGCTGGCCCCCGACTGGCCGCTGATCACCTGGACCAAGGAAGAACGGGCCAAGGGGCAGGCCTGGGGGCTGGAGACCATCGAGTCCTTCCACACGCACGGCACACCGCCCGTCGACTGACGGCAGCGAGGATGTCGTACCGCTTTTCCCTCGTGGGTGTAGCCGCGGTGCGCTGGTCCTCGGTGTCGACCGAGCTGACCCCCACCGGCTGAAGGGGGCGTGAGAAACACGCCCCGGCGGGACCCTGAAAAGGGTCCGGACCAACGTCATCCGGAACCAGCGCTCCGTGTCCGGTCATGGAGACGAGGTCCGTATGGGTTCGCGTTCATGAACGTTATCCCATTGCCCTGGCCGCCCCAGGGTGCTGGAGTGATCCCATGGATCACGTTGCGGTACTTGCCCTGTTCGACCGGGATATGCGAGAAGGGGCGCGGCCGGACGCCCCAGGTGCTCGGATCGAGCACGTCGGCAAGGTGGTGCGACAGGTGAGCCCCGGGCAGGGCTGGAGCGGTGTGACCTGGTCGGATCTCGACGAGGCGAGCGCGGACGCGGCGATCGCCGAGCAGATCCGGTACTTCACCGCACTCGGGCTCGACTTCGAGTGGAAGCTCTACGGACACGACCAGCCGGAAGACCTCGGGCAGCGGCTGAGGGACGCCGGGTTCACCGCCGAGCCCGAGGAGACCCTCATGATCGCCGAGCTGGGTGATCTCGTGCTCGACGCCGAGCCTCCCGAGGGCGTACGGCTGCTTCCCGTCACCGACCGCGCGGGCGTGGACCTCGTGGCCGACGTGCACGAGCAGGCGTTCGGCACGGACGGCACGCGGCTGCGCCACCAGCTGCTCGCCCAGCTGACCGGCGACGAGGACACGGTCGTCGCGGTGGTGGCCCTCGCAGGTGACGTCCCGGTCAGCGCGGCGCGCATGGAGCTCCTGCCCAGGGCGCGGTTCGCCGGGCTGTGGGGCGGCGGCACCGTCGAGGCCTGGCGCGGACGCGGGATCTACCGCGCCCTGGTCGCCCACCGAGCCCGTGTCGCCGCCGACCGCGGCTACCGCTACGTCCAGGTCGACGCCTCCAGCCAGAGCCGCCCCGTCCTCGCCCGCCTCGGCTTCCAGCCGCTGACCACGACGACGCCGTACCTCTACGAACTGGAGGGGACCGGGGTCGCGTAGGGCCGCTGTCCGGCCTGTGCGGCGGCGACCGCGTCGGGGCGTGCCCGGTGTACCTCGGAGTGGACGCGGAACGCGGTGTTGTTGACCGGGCGCTTGCCTTCCAGCAGCGTTCCGTCGTGGTCGACGAGGATGAGGTCCGAAACCCGTATCTGGCTGAACGACATCCCGAAGGGGTTGACCCAGGAGGCCCAGGGGGTCTCCGGGGCGCGGGCCGTGATGTGGCCGGCCACGCCCTCGGAGAAGCCGAAGCGGCCGAACAGCCGGAAAGCCGCCGCGAGTTCCTGCTTGCGGACCTGACGCTCCTCCTCGATGCTCAGGGCACTGTCCCCGGCATCGGGCATCGGGCATCGGTCCGGGACAGTGCCTACATCGCCGTGCATTTGCACCAAGGCGCGCCCTGTCAGGGGTACTTCACGGCGGCGGAGCGGATCTTCACCCCGCACGACCGGCGCCCGCACTGGGGCAAGCTGCACACCCGCGGTGCCGAGTACTTCGCCGAGGCGACCCACGCTTCGCCGAGTTCACCGCCCTGCGCGACCGCCTGGACCCGGACCGGCGCTTCGGCAACGACTGTCTGCGGCGAGTGCTGGGGGACTGACACCTACGCGGGGGCGGGCCGCGTCGAGGCGCGTGCGCCGCAGGCCGTGCCGCCGAACTCGCCCGACAGCGGCGGTCGTCCGCCGGACGCCGGTCACAGCGTGAGCTGGTACTCCACCGCCTTGTGCGTCGGCAGATAGCCGAGCGCGTCGTTGATGCGGAGCATGGGCGCGTTGCTGTCGGCGGTGTCGGTGAGCAGGCCGCCGAGTTCGGGGTGCCGCATGCGGGCCTGACGGATCGACTCCGCCTTCATCCACAGCCCGAGACCGTGCCCGCGATGCTCGGGCAGCACGCCGGTGCCGTAGTGCTGACCGTCACCGCGCCCGTCGCCCGGCACGACCAGCTCGGAGAACCCGGCGATCGAGCCGTCAGTGAGGTCCACCGCGGCGACCGTGTGGAGCAACTCCCCGCGCTTTGCGACGGCTTCGGCCGCCGACAGGACCCGCTCCACGTCCCACACGACCGTCCCGTAGTCGGTCTCCTCCATCGGCATGTCGTCCATGGCCCGCCGCGAGTCGGCGAAGGTCCGCGCCAGCGCGGGCGCCACGGCGCCGTCCCAGTGCGTCAACTCGTAGCCAGGGTGCGGGTGTTGGACGATTCCGTCGATCAGGGCGAGGTCCACGTCGGAGAGCGGCAGCCTCGCGTACGTCAGCGCCAGTACCTGGCGGAAGCCGCGCGCGGCGAGGAAACGGTCGCAGGGGGAGCCGTCCCCGGCCTGCGCGACGAGCGACCGCCGCCCCTCGCTCCGCGCCGCGGCGACGGCTGCGTCCAGCAGAAGACCGCCCACACCCTGCCGTCGCTCACTCGGATGTACGGCGATCTCGATCTCCGCGAGATGTTCCTGCCCCGCCTTCGTGAACAGCCGCAGGAAGGCGGAGCCCAGCGGGACACCGTCGGCGTCGGACGCCAGCCACGCCAGACGTCGGCTCGACGGGGTGATCTCGGGATCGGTCAGCGGCGTGATACGCGGGGGCAAGTGCTCTCCGTGGCGGCAGGGTGGGGGGCAGGGTCGGGAAACCCGCAGAACCCAGCTGCCACGGCGCGTGACCCGCAAGAGAAATACTGCGCGGTACGACCCGCAGGAGTAACACTGCGCGGTGCGCGACCCGCAGGAGAAGTACCGCACGACGCGCCACGCGAAAGAGAAGCACCGCACGACGCGCCACGCGAAAGAGAAGCACCGCACGACGCGCAACGCGAAAGAGAAGCACCGCACGACGCGCTACGCGAAAGAGAAGAACTCCACGGCCCGTGACCCGCAAGGGAATTACGCCTCGGCGCGCGCCCCGCAGCACAACTGGCGACGGCACGACGAGCCGGGGCCGCCGCCAACCTCAGCGGCGAACCCTTCGCCCGACCCGCGCCCGCCCGGCCTCAGCGGCGAACCCGTCCCCTGCTACGCCCGCTGGACCGGTCGAGTGCCGCCACGCCCAGCGCGGCCAGACCGATCTGGATGAGCCACTCGATCCAGTCGATGCCGTTGGTGTCGGACACATCGAGCGCGTTCGCGATCGCGGCGCCGACCAACGCGGCGATGATGCCGACGACGATCGTCAGCAGGATGCCGATGCGCTGGCGCCCCGGAACGACCAGCCGGCCCAGTATGCCGATGATGATGCCGATGATGATGGCACTGATAATTCCTGAGATCTCCATCTCCGCCCCTCTTTGTCGTTGCCCTCGTAGTTATGCGTGTGCCCGCTGGATGCGCAGGCAGTCCGCCTGGCTTTCGAACGGCTTTCGACAGGCCTAAGTCGGGCTCTCGTCCGGGTCTAGTCCGGCTCAGGACCGGCTCAGGGCCGGCTGAGGACCAGCTGAGGACCGGCTCAGGTCCGGCTCAAGTCCGGGCTCTCGCCCCGCTTTCGATCGTCCCTCGTCCGGCTTTCGCGTGACCGAGGCGCGTGTTCCGGAGGCCTCCTGTTCGGCCCCTTGTTCGTCATGTACCGTTCAATAATCTGTCGCCCGGAGGACGGCCAAGTCCCGTTCTACGCGCGCAGACTTGGCGCCCGCACCGCCTCTCCCACCCCCCCCACGGAGGTTTGCCGCGATGCTCGGATTCAGAAGATCCCGCCACACACTCACCACGGCGCTGGCCGCGTTCGGGCTGCTCCTGACGGGCGCCGCCGTCCAGACGGCCACCGCGGGCCCGGCCGCCGCGGCGACCCCGCACCGCATCCTGTTCGACAACACCAAGTCCGAGACCGCCGGCAACGCCGACTGGATCATCGGCACCAGCCAGCCGGACCCGCTGGGCCAGGACTCCACACCGTCGGCCGAGACCGACTGGACCGGAGCGATCTCCGCGTGGGGCGTCGCCCTGCAGAAGACCGGCAACTACTCGCTGAAGACGCTGCCTTCGGGCAGCACCATCACGTACGGCACCACGGCCGCGAACGACCTGCAGAACTTCGACACGTTCGTCCTGCCGGAGCCGAACGTCCTGCTGAGCACCGCCGAGAAGACCGCGGTCATGAACTTCGTGCAGAACGGCGGCGGTCTCTTCCTCATCTCCGACCACACCGGATCCGACCGCAACAACGACGGTGAGGACTCGGTCGAGATCATCAACGACCTCATGTCCAACAACAGCGTCGACAGCACCAATCCGTTCGGCTTCACCGTCGACACGCTCAACGTCGGCACCGAGAACCCGAGGGCGATCTCCAGCACGACCGACCCGGTCCTGAACGGTTCCTTCGGCAAGGTCACCGGCAGCATCATCCGCAACGGCACGACGGTCACCCTGAGCCCCACCGCCAACTCCGGGGTCAAGGGCCTCCTCTACCGCTCCGGTTACTCCGGAAACACCGGTGCCTTCTTCGCGACCAGCACCTTCGGCAGCGGCCGGGTCGCGTTCTGGGGTGACAGCTCGCCCATCGACGACGGCACCGGCCAGTCGGGCAACACGCTGTACGACGGGTGGAACGACACCGCCGGCACGAACGCCGCACTCGCTCTGAACGCCACCGAGTGGCTCGCGGGAACCAGCGACAGTGGCGGCGGAGGCGGCACCTGCACCGCCGCGCAGCTCCTCGCCAACCCCGGTTTCGAGTCCGGCAGTTCGTCCTGGACCGCCAGCACCGGAGTGATCACCGCCGCCACCGGCCAGGCCGCCCGCACCGGCTCCTACAAGGCCTGGCTGAACGGCAGCGGCGCGGCCAACACCGAAACCCTCGCCCAGTCGGTGACCATCCCCGCCGGCTGCGCGGCCACCCTGAGCTTCTACCTCCACGTGGACACGGCGGAGACGACCACCAGCACGGCGTACGACACCCTCAAGGCCCAGGTTCTCAACAGCAGCGGCACGGTCCTGGCGACGCTGGCCACGTACTCGAACCTGAACGCCGCGACGGGGTACACCCAGCGCACGTTCAACCTAGGCAGCTATGCCGGTCAGACGGTCACCGTCAAGTTCACCGGCGTCGAAGGCTCCATTCTCCAGACGTCGTTCGTCATCGACGACACGGCCCTGAACGTGAGCTGACCGACGAGCGAAGGGGCGCGGCCGGCCCCGGGCCCGGCTCCGGGCCCGCCCGTATCACCCGGTGTGCACCCACCCGGTGGCGGCCACGACCTCACGCGCGATGTCCACCACCGTGCGGTCGTCGGTCGCCACCCGCACGGTGTCCGCGGGCACCCGCTCGTCCAGCAACCGTGCCTTGTGGGCGCTGTTCGCCAGCTCGCGCTCCAGCTCGGAGCCGATCTCCCGACCCTTGAGCCGTCGTGCCGTGGTGTCGTCGGTGGCGGTCAGCAGCACGCGGATGATCCGTACGTCTCGCCCCATGGCCTGCTCGAACAGGCTCGCCGACTCGGCAAGCACGCTCACGGTGTTGGTGTAGACGAGGCGCCGGTAGCCGAGCTCGGCGAAGTTCCCCCATACCGCCCGGAGATTGCGCTCGGTGATCCCGGCGCGGTGCGGATCGCCGTCCGGCGCCGGATGCACGTACCCCATGAAGTCGCCCTCGATCACCGCGTGAGCGACCTCCGCAAACTTCAGCCGCGCCGAGACCTCCCAGCCCACGGTGGACTTGCCGACTCCCGCGCGCCCGCCGATGAGCAGTACCTCCGGTTGATCCATGCCAGAAGCGTGCCAGCCCGGGGTGTGCCGGGCGATCGGAATACGCCCGGTCGCGCTCGCCCGCCGATGGGCACTGCTTGACATGCAGGTAATTGCCTGCATAACTTTGAGTGTGCAATCAGAGGGTGAGCCCGGGATGGACCAGGTCTTCAAGGCGCTGGCCGACGAGACGCGGAGACGGCTGCTGGACCGGCTGCACGCGCACAGCGGCCAGACGCTGGGCGAGCTGTGCGAGCACATCGACATGACACGTCAGTCGGTGACGCAGCATCTGGCGGTTCTGGAGGCCGCCAACCTGGTCAGCACGGTGCGGCGGGGGCGGGAGAAGCTGCACTACCTCAATCCGGTGCCGCTCCACGAGATCCAGGAGCGATGGATCGACAAGTTCGAGCGCCCGCGTCTGCGCGCGCTCGGTGCACTCAAACGACGAGCCGAGGAAGCCATGACCGACAAGCCGACCTACGTGTACGTCATCTACATCCGGAGCACACCCGAGAAGGTCTGGGATGCCCTCACCGACGCGGACCTGACCGCCGTGTACTGGGGCCACAGCAATGTCTCGGACTGGCAGCCCGGCTCCCGCTGGGAACACCGCCGTACGGACGGATCGGGCATCGCCGACGTGGTGGGCACCGTCGTGGAGAGTGAGCGACCGACCCGGCTCGTGGCCACCTGGGCCGCACCCGAGGACGAGGGGAAGGCCGACAGGTACTCGCGGGTCACCTACGACATCCGGCCGCACGCCGACATCGTCCGGCTCACCGTGACCCACGAGGACCTGGTCGACGAGGGCGCGCTGAGCGATGTGAGCTCCGGTTGGCCGGCGGTGCTGTCCAACCTGAAGTCCCTGCTGGAGACCGGCAGCCCGCTGCCGCAGGAGCCGTGGCTGGTGCCGGGCAACTGAGGCCTCGACGCGGCATCGCAGAGGCCGGCCCGCTCAGAGCGGGCCGGCCTCTGGTCGGCTTCCCTTCCGTGCTTGCTGCCGCTTCCTGTCGGCTACGCCCGAGGTGTGCTGCCCCTGGCCGTGACCGCGCAGAGCGCCCCCAGCACCACGGCCAGTGCGCCGATGATGATGTTGTTGAGGACGACCCCGGTGTCCGGACTGCTGCCGACGACCCACGGCGAGATGATCATCCACGCGCCCATCGCGCAGATCGCCCAGCTCAGGCCGTACATCCTCTCCGGCGTGATGGTGAATCCGAGGGCCAGCAGGCCTATCGCGATGCCCATGATGAGGTTGTGCGTCACGAGGGCGGGCTGGCTTGTCGTGTAGTGGAGTATCCACGGGGACACTGCGCAGTACAGGCCGAGCAGGAACACCGGCCCGTCCACGAGCGCCACATCGCGGGCGCCGACCACGCGGGCATACCGGTCCCGCATTTCGTCGGCGTCGGGGTGGCTGCTGATGTCGCTCCTGGGGTGCGAGACGTTGGCCATGACTCGTCTCCTTCGAGCTCTCTCGATTTCCGGGGCCCTACCGCCTTTGGTCCGGTACGCGGTAAGTGCCAGGCTCATCCCATTGTGCTCTTATTTCTTCCTTATGTGTAGCCGGGGCTCAGGTGCCGGAGATGAGCAGGTAGTCGAGGTTGAAGCCACCGGTTTCGCAGTAGACGGTGACCGTCTGTTCTCCGGCCCGCAGGTCGACGGGCACGTGAACCGACTGGTAGGTCCCCCAGCCGCCCGTGGCGGGCACCGAGGCCGTTGCCAGCGTGGTGCCGTTGTCGTCGCGGAGCGACACGGCGTTCGCCGCGGTGGTGTCCGTGCCGTTGGCGACACGCAGCTCAAGATCGTAGGAGCCTGCCTGTGGCACATCGACCGCGTACGTGAGCCAGTTGCCGGCGGCTGTCCAGCCCACGTTCTTGCCGCCACTGGCCGCGGGGTTGTTCTCGATGAGGTTGCTGCCGTCGGCGGGCCAGCCCTGCTGACCGGTGTAGGACTCGGCCTCGATCTTCTGGCCCACCGGGGCCGCGTGCGGCCGCACGGTGAGATGGACGGTCACCTCGTCGTGCGCCCTGCCGTCGGTGGCGTAGAAGGTCAGGTCCTGCTCGCCGGCGACGGTCGGACGGATCGTGACCACGCCGGTGGCCGCGTCGAGAGTGACGCCGCCCGGCAGTTCGGTGGCGTAGTAGGACAGCCGGTCACGGTCACGGTCGGCCGCCTTCAACTGCACGCTCGTGGTGCCGTACTGGTCGGCGACGACATCGGCGGCAGGCTCGAACACCGGGGCGTGGTTGCGGGAGCCCGTCGGCACCTTGCCCTTCCAGCGGTAGGTGGCGAAGGAGCCCGCAGGGACGGTCACGACGAAGGTCTGGTCGGCGACGACGACGCGGACCTTGCTGTCGGTGCCGGCGCTGTTGCCGAGGACGGCGGTGAACGTGCCGTTCCCGGAGCGGTAGACCACGTTGCTCACGCCGTGCTCCGCGGCGCTGGACTCCAGGCGCACGTCACCCGGGGAGAGATACTTGGAGAACTGGCCGAGCGCGTACAGCTCGTCGCGGACGATGAAGTCCTTCGTGAGCGTGTTCACCTTCACCAGCCGGTCCGGCCACTTGGTGGTGGCAGCGACCTCGTCCCAGTCGATGTTGTTGTCGCGGGACGGCGTCCAGTGCAGCGTCCCGCCGTCCTGGTCGGTGGCCTGGGCCCACAGGATGTAGGAACCGGCGTCGAGGCGGAAGTCGTTGAGGACGGTCGAGGGTGCCAGATCGCTCGTCTCCGTGAGATGGACCGGCTTGCCCGTCTCCTCATAGGCGTCACGCATGACGCTCGGGTCCCCCCAATAGGGGTGGAAGGCGATGGCGTCCGACGCGTCGCGGACCTCCTCACCGGTCACCGAGCCGTCCGGGGCGTCCTCGAAGATGCGGTAGTAGTTCTTGGTCGCCGTGCTGTTGGGGTCGCGCCAGTCCCAGAAGTTGAAGTCGTGCACATACAGCTCGGTGCTCAGCCGGGCCTTCTTGAACTCACGCTTGATGGCCAGGGTCAGCTTCTGCTGCTGCTCGACACTGATGTCCATGGCCGGGTAGACGACGTCCATGCCCGGCTCGTTCAGCAGAGTGAGCGCGTCGACAGGGATGCCCTTCTTGGCGTACGCCTGCACGAACTTGACGTAGTACCGCGCGAAGACGTCGATGCAGTCGTCACGCAACTTGCCGGCCTGGTAGTAGTCCGTGGTGCTCCCGGGCTTGAGCGCGACCTCGCCGGTGAACTGGTTGTTCGTCTTCATCCACGCCGGCGCGCTCCACGCCGACGCGAAGAACGTAGCCTTGGGGTTGTAGCGCTGAATGAGCTTGATGGTGTCGATGATGTGCAGGTCGATGTCCCGCTGGATGGAGAAGTACTTCAGCCCGAAGTCCTCGGTGACACCGGCGGGCAGGTCGTCCTCCGACCAGAACGGGAGGTGCTCGATGAGGTCGGGGCTGCCGATGGTCAGCCGGAACCGGTCAAGTCCCGCGCCGGTCTTGGGATCGACAAGGAGCCGGACGGCTTCCTCGCGCTTCGCCGGGGTGAGCTTCCACAGGTTGGACACGCTGGTCTCGTCCAGGGAGAAGCCGATACCCGAGTATTCCTGCCGTGCGGCGCTGGGGTCGACGACCACGGTGGCATCGACGGCGCCGCCGGAACCAGTGCCCGTCCGGACACTCGGCAGCGGCTGCCAGGCCTGCTCACCGCCGGTCGAGTAGGTGCCGGTCACGACCTGGCCGTTCCCGGCCGACCCGTCGGCGGCCCGTTCCGCATGCGCGGCCGGACCCGTGCCGGCCAGCGTGGACAGTGTCGTGACAGCGATGGCCGCGATCGCGGTGAGAGTACGTCTCACAGCTGCTCCTGGGCTCGGTGGATGAGGGGGGTGGCGCTGCGCCGAACGAGAGACGTGCGCCCGTTACGCCGCCAACGGCGCGAGCTGAACGGGCGGTTGAAGAGTGAACGCCGCGACGTCGGACATGTCCCGGCGACCCGGTTCGCCTCCACGGCGTATCCGGAGCCGGTGGGCCCGCCGGTGCCGTCGGGCAGTCGGCAGAGGGGGTACGGATGCGTCCTGACGCGGCGACAGCCACCACAGCAACTCCCTCCCGCCCCACCGATGCGGCAGATCCAAGCAATATCCTTGGTGTTAAGTCAAGGCTTGAAAAAAGTCTTCCTGGTAAACCGGGCACCGGTGCGACGGACTTAAGACATGCGGAGGCGGACTTGCGGGAGCCGAGTGAGGACGAGCTGCTGGCGCGGTTGCCCGCAGGGATCTGGGAGACGACGCACGTCGGCAGGCGCTTTCCCGGCTCCCGGGCGGTCGCCGGGAAACCGGGCCTCGCCGAGGGCGCCAACTGCCAGCTCTTCGCCTACGAGGTACTCCGGCACTGCTCCCTGACCGTCCCCGACTGGCGGTCGAGCGACCTGTGGGACGACACCGGACTCACCGAACGCGTCGCGCTCGCCCGGCCGTTGGACCTGGCGCTCTTCAACGCCACCGACGAGGCCTGGGGCGCGCATGTCGGCGTGGTCGTGGGGGAGGACCGGGTCCTGCACCTCTGCGCCGAGGTGGGGCGTCCCGTCGTATGGGACCTGGCGGACTTCGCCGCACGGGACCGGTACCGCACGCTCATCGGTTTCAAGCGGGTCCTGCGGCGGGAGTGAGCCGCCCGCCCAGCTCCCGGGCCCTGCGGACGAACGCCTCGTGCAGGTCGTCGGCCGCGCGGGGCACGGACTCCGCCCTGCGGCGCTGCAGCATCAGCACCACCTGCGTGGAGTCGTCCTCCAGCGGCCGGTAGGTGATCGCGCCGCGCCGCTCCAGCGGATCGTCGATCACGCTGAAGTCGGGCAGGACCGTGGCGCCCAGGCCTTCGGCGACCATCAGCTTGCCCATCTCGGCGCCGTCCGTGGAGTACGAGAAGGACGGGGCGTGACCCTCCAGGAGCCGGTGCAGATAGCGGTGCATGACGTATCCGGTACGCATGGCGATCAGCGGCTCGTGCCCGTCGAGGAGGTCGGCCGCCGAGACCGTGTCCCGTGCGGCGAGCGGGCTGTCCGGGCGTACGCACAGCACCGGTCGTCCACGCAGCAGTTCGGTGGTCTCGAAGTCGGCGGGCAGGTCGTCGCCGTCGAGGTGGTTCACCAGGCCCAGGTCGAAGCCGCCCTCCGAGAGGGCTCGGTGGATGTCCGACTGCTGGGCGCCGACCACCTCCACCTGCGTCAGCGGATGCGTCGCACGGAACTCCCGGACGGTGGGGATGAGCAACGGCACGGTCGCCGCGTTCACCGTGCCGACGCGGACCATACGGCTGATGCGGTGCTGTTCGCCGGCTGCACCTCGCAGCCGGTCGACCGCGTCCAGCACGTTGATGATGTGCGGCAGCAGGTCCCGCCCCTCGGCGCTCATCTTCGCGCCGGTCCGCTTGCGTTCCAGCAGGTCGACGCCGAGTTCGCGTTCCAGGTTCCGTACGGTCTCGCTGAGCGCGGGCTGGGAGAGGTGGAGTTCCTCGGCGGCCCGGCGCAAGGATCCGAGCCGGGTGACCGCCGCGATGTATTCCAGCTGCTCTATTCGCACCCCAGCAGAATGTGGTCGCAGGACTGCCACGTTCAAGGGTTTCCCTGTCACACCTTCGTGAAATTCACCGGTCCGGGATGCGAGACCGGTCGGCTATTCCTTGACGGTCCGGACGGGGGGCTGCGACCATCGACGACATGAAGATGCGACCGGACCTCACGCGGCGACGCCACGTCGACCTCGCGCGTGTCTCCAGTTCCTTCTGTTGTAGCGAAGCCTGACGATCCCGACGGTAGGGTCCCCTTCGCACAGACCAGCCCGCCCACGGTGAATTTTCCCGCACGGCACCTCTCTGTGTTCTCCGGCACCCGCCGCCCCCCTTTCACCGCCCGCATTCCCACGGAAAAGCCGGGCCCGTAATTCGTCATGCCCTCGTATCGAACACCGGGAGTTCTCCGTGCCCGAAACGGATTCCGCAACCGACACCCCCACAGACACCGCCACCGAACCCGTCCGCTTCGCCTACTGGGTCCCCAACGTCAGCGGCGGCCTGGTCACCAGCAAGATCGAGCAGCGCACCGACTGGGGTTACGACTACAACCGCGAACTCGCCGTGCTCGCCGAGAACAACGGCTTCGACTACGCGCTCAGCCAGGTCCGCTACATGGCCAGCTACGGCGCCGAGTTCCAGCACGAGTCGACCAGCTTCAGTCTCGCCCTCCTCCTGGCCACCGAACGCCTGAAGGTCATCGCCGCCGTCCACCCGGGCCTGTGGCACCCGGGCGTCCTCGCCAAACTCGGCGCCACCGCCGACCACCTCTCCAAGGGCCGCTTCGCGGTCAACGTCGTCAGCGGCTGGTTCAAGGGCGAGTTCACCGCCCTCGGCGAGCCGTGGCTGGAGCACGACGAGCGCTACCGCCGCTCCGAGGAGTTCATCCGCGCCCTGCGGCAGATCTGGACCGAGGACCACACCGAACTCGCCGGTGACTTCTACCGGCTGAGGGACTTCTCGCTGAAGCCCAAGCCGCTCAACACCCCCGAACGCCCGCACCCGGAGATCTTCCAGGGCGGCAACTCCACCGCCGCCCGCGCCATGGCGGGGCGGGTCTCCGACTGGTACTTCTCCAACGGCAAGGACTTCGACGGCGTCACCGAGCAGATCGCGGACGTCCAGAAGGCCGCGTCCGAAGTCGGCCGCAAGGCACCGAAGTTCGGCCTAAACGCCTTCCTGATCGCCCGCGACACCGAGGCCGAGGCCCGCGACACCCTCCGCGAGATCGTCGCGCAGGCCGACAGCGAGGCCGTCGAGGGCTTCGGCGCCGCCGTGAAGCAGGCCGGCCAGTCCACCGCCGACGGCAAGGGCATGTGGCAGGACTCCAGCTTCGAGGACCTCGTCCAGTACAACGACGGCTTCCGTACGGGACTGATCGGCACCCCGGAGCAGATCGCCGAGCGGATCGTCGCCTATAAGCGCCTCGGCGTCGACCTCCTTCTCCTCGGCTTCCTGCACTACCACGAGGAGGTCGAGTACTTCGGCCGCCGGGTGCTGCCCCTCGTGCGCGAACTGGAAGCCCAACTGCCGCAGTCCGAGGCCGAGTCCGTGTCCGTCCGCGCGTGACCATCTCTGTCCGCTCCCCCCGCTCCTTCCGCACCGCTCTGCGAAAGAGGTCGACAAGCATGAGTACCGTCACCCCCACCGACTGGCAGACCCGCCCCGCCCCGGAGACCGCTCAGGACTGGATCGCCCGCGCCGCCGCGGTCGCCGCAGTCCTCGCCACCGACGCCGCCGAGCGCGACCGGGCCGGCGCGACCCCGCACGCGGAGATCCAGCTCCTCAAGGACTCCGGCCTCGTCACCCTGCTCGGACCCACCGAGCACGGCGGCGCGGGCCAGGACTGGCCCACCGCCTACCGCGTCATCCGCGAGGTCGCCAAGGCCGACGGCTCCATCGGCCAGCTCCTCGGCTACCACTACCTGTGGAACTGGGCTGCCCGTCTGGTCGGCACCCGCGAGCAGTGGGAGCACGTCGAGGCCGAAGCCGCCAAGGGCCGCTGGTTCTTCGGCGGCGCCGTCAACCCGCGGGACAAGGACGTCGTGGTCACCGAGGACGGCGACGACCTCCTCTTCACCGGCCACAAGTCCTTCTCCACCGGCAGCAAGGTCTCCGACGTCACCGTCCTCGAAGGTGTCTTCGAGGGCACCGACCGGCACGTCTTCGCGATCGTGCCCTCCGACACCGAGGGCCTGACCTTCCACGACGACTGGGACAACATCGGCCAGCGCCTCACCGAGAGCGGCAGCGTCACCCTCGACCGGGTCCGCACTCCCTGGGCGAGCGCCGCCGGATACGTCGACAAGGAGTTCCAGCCCCGGATCTACAACACCCTCAACGTCCCCACCATCCAGCTGGTCTTCGTCAGCTTCTATCTCGGCATCGCCGCGGGGGCCCTGGAGACCGCGGCCACCTATACCCGCACCAAGGCCCGGTCCTGGCTGCACGGCGGCTTTGAGCGCGCGGTCGACGAGCCGTACGTCATCGACACCTACGGCGACCTCACCGCGAAGCTCTGGGCGGTCGAGGCCCTCGCCGACGCTGTGGCCGCCGAGGGACAGAAGCTGCACGAGGACCCCGACGCCGTCACCGAGCAGACGCGCGGCGACTTCGAGGTCAGGGTCGCCGCCGTCAAGGCCCGCGCCACGGACGTCGCCCTGGAGATCGGCAACCGGATCTTCGAGGTGACCGGCGCCCGCTCCACCGCAGCCGCCGAGGGCCTCGACCGGTTCTGGCGCAACATCCGCACGCACTCCCTCCACGACCCGGTCGCCTACAAGCGGCGCGAGGTCGGCCGCTGGGTACTCGAGGGCGAACTGCCCGAACCCACCTGGTACTCCTGACCGCTCGCCCGGGGCGCCTCCGTCGGGAGGCGCCCCGCTCCGCAGAAAGTGGGCCCATGGCCACCGTCCTGTCCGTCTCCGGCAGCCCCTCCGTCTCCTCCCGCACCGCCAAACTCCTGCGTCACCTGGACACCCGGCTGGCCGCGCAGGGGCACAAGGTGATTCCGCTCGACGTCCGCACGATTCCGGCGGAGGCCCTGCTCGGCGCCGACTTCAAGCACCCCGCCATCGTGGAGGCGACCGAACTCTTCGCCCTCGCCGACGGCGTCGTCATCGGCACGCCCGTCTACAAGGCCGCCTACTCGGGAGTCCTCAAAGCCCTGCTCGACCTGCTTCCGCAGTACGCGCTCACCGGAAAGACCGTGCTGCCGCTGGTCACCGGAGGCAGTACCGCGCATGTCCTCGCCCTCGACTACGCGCTCCGCCCCGTCCTCAACTCCATGGGTGCCGCGCACATAGTCCAGGGCTGGTTCACCCTCGACAAGGACATCACGACGGGTGAGGACGGCAGCATCACCGTGGCGCCGGGCACCGCCGAGGCCCTGGCCCAGGTGGTCGACCAGTTCTCGGCCGCTCTCGGCCGCTCACCCCTGCTGGCCGCGGCAGGCTGACCCCATGACCGCCAAAGTGATCGCCGACGACGTCGAGGCACTGGCCGTCGCCGCCGCGCTCGCCGACGAGTTCCGCGCCGGCGCCTCGGCGCGGGATGCGACACGAAGGCTCCCGCGAGAGGAGTTGGAGCGGCTCTCCGCCTCCGGACTGCTCGCCGTCACCGTGCCCGCCGAGCACGGTGGCGCCGACGTGAGCCAGGAGACCCTCGCGGAGATCTTCCGGCTGCTGGCCTCCGCCGACGCCAGTCTCGCGCAGATCCCGCAGAACCACTTCGTGTACGTGAACGTGATACGCCGTCAGGGCACCCGGGAGCAGCGGGAGTTCTTCTTCGCCGAAGTGCTGGCCGGGCGCCGCTTCGGCAACGCCCAGTCGGAAGCGGGCACCAAGCACGTCCAGGACATCCGCACCCGCCTGGAACCCCGCCCGGACGGCTCCTACCTGCTCACCGGCGTCAAGCACTACTCCACGGGCGCGCTCTTCGCCGACTGGATCCCCGTCCTCGCCCGAGCCGAGGACGACAACCTGCACGTCGCGTACGTCCCACAGGACGCCGCCGGGGTGACGGTCGTCGACGACTGGGACGGCATGGGGCAGCGTACGACGGCCAGCGGCACTGTCCGCCTGGACGGTGTGGCCGT
The DNA here is from genome assembly GCF_042671685.1 of Streptomyces sp. NPDC127595. Classification (NCBI taxonomy): domain Bacteria; kingdom Bacillati; phylum Actinomycetota; class Actinomycetes; order Kitasatosporales; family Streptomycetaceae; genus Streptomyces; species Streptomyces sp. NPDC127595. Next base: position 631,446 of record NZ_JBHXWK010000002.1, read on the forward strand.
TCCCGCGAACCGGGTCGTCCCGCACCACCTCACCTTCCAGGGTCCCCAACTCCACGGGGCCGTCGCACAGTTGCTGCACGCCGCCATCGATGCCGGGATCGCCGCGGGCGCGCTCGCCGAGGCCGTCGAGTTCGTCCGTACCAAGAGCCGGCCCTGGTTCGAGAGCGGTCTCGACACCGCCGCCGAGGATCCGCTGCTCATCCAGCGCTTCGGTGAACTCGCCATCCAGGTACGGGCGTCCGAGGCGCTGCTCGGCGCGGCGGCCCGCGCGGTCGACGCGGCCCGCGAGGACCTCGACGAGGATTCGGCGGCCGAGGCGTCGATCGCGGTGGCCGCCGCGAAGGTGCACACCGCCGCCACCGCCCTGGAGGTGGCGGGCGCGCTCTTCGAGGTCTCCGGCACCCGCTCGGCCCTCAACTCCCTCAACCTGCACCGGCATTGGCGCGACGCCCGGACCCACACCCTGCACGACCCGGCACGCTGGAAGATCCAGCACATCGGCCGCTACGTACTCAACGGGACGAAGCCCCCTCGGCACGGCCTGCTCTGAACGGAGACCTCACGTGTCCCTCACCTTCCACTGGTTCCTGCCCACCAACGGTGACAGCCGGCATGTCGTCGGCGGCGGCCACGGCACCCCGGCCACCGTGTCGGGACGGGACCGGCCGCCGACGGTCGCGTATCTGAGCCAGATCGCCCGTGCCGCCGAGGACCTGGGCTTCGTCGGCGCGCTCACGCCCACCGGCGCCTGGTGCGAGGACGCCTGGCTGACCACCGCGATGGTCAGCCAGAACACCGATCGGCTCAAGTTCCTGGTTGCCTTCCGGCCGGGCTTCGTCTCACCCACCCTCGCCGCGCAGATGGCGTCCACCTTCCAGCGGCAGACCGGCGGACGCCTGCTGCTGAACGTGGTGACCGGCGGCGAGAGCCACGAGCAGCGGGCCTACGGCGACTTCCTCGACAAGGACGCCCGCTACCGCCGTACCGGCGAATTCCTCCAGATCGTCCGGGACCTGTGGGACGGCAAGACCGTGGATCTGGCCGGCGAACACCTCAGGGTCGAGGACGCCAAGCTGGCCCGCGTACCCGACCCGGTCCCCGAGATCTACTTCGGCGGCTCCTCACCCATCGCCGGTGAGATCGCCGCCCGTCACGTGGACGTCTACCTCACCTGGGGCGAGCCGCCCGCGCAGGTCGCCGAGAAGATCGCGTGGGTACGCGGCCTCGCCGAGAAGGAGGGCCGGAGCGTCCGGTTCGGGATCAGGCTGCACGTCATCACCCGCGACACCTCCGAGCAGGCCTGGGCCGAGGCCCACAAGCTCCTCGACGGCTTCGACCCGGAGACCGTGAAGTCCGTACAGGCCGGGCTCGGACGCAGCGAGTCCGAGGGCCAGCAGCGGATGCTCGCGCTGCACGGCGGCAGCCGCGACGGCCTGGAGATCCACCCCAACCTGTGGGCCGGGATCGGGCTGGTCCGCGGCGGCGCGGGCACGGCCCTGGTCGGCAGCCACGACGAGGTTGCCCAGCGGATCGCCGAGTACCACCGGCTCGGCATCGACGAGTTCGTGTTCTCCGGCTATCCGCACCTGGAGGAGGCGTACTGGTTCGGTGAGGGCGTCCTGCCGCGGCTGGCCGCACAGGGCCTGTGGCAGCACCCCTTCGCGAAGCCGGCCGCTCCGGCGGCACAGGTGCCTTTCGCGAGCTGAGTCAGCCGGGCGAGCCGAGCGAACCGAGGTGCGCCGTGCGCACCTCGGCCGTCTGCCCCTGCACCAGCAGGAACATCCCCTCGCGCGCCAGTCGCTGCGCCGGACTGCCCAGGTCGATGGAGCGCCCGCCACCGGCCACGACCGCCGCGGTCGTGGCCGCGCGCATGAGGTCGTACGACCGCGTCTTCACCGCCAGCCGCTCGTCGACGCGCTCGGTCGGCACCGGGTGGTCGGCCAGCTCGTACGCCTGCCGCCTGACCTCTTCCAGGCGGCTGCGCAGCGCACGGGCGGTCTCCTTCGCGGCGGGGTCGTCGGACGACTCCAGCAGGTCGAGCGCGGACGCGGTGACGCCGAAGACCGCCGGTGAGGCGTTGGTGTTCCTCGGACGGTCGGTGACGGCCCAGGCCTCGTACGGGGTACGCAACGCCACCGCGTCGTCCGGCAGCCACAGGCCGGCCAACTCCAGGGAGACCGTCCGGGAGGCGGTGAGCGCGGCGAGCCGCATCGGGGGAGAGGGCCGCAGACCGGGCTGCTCACGCGCCTCGGTGAACGCGAACAGCGCCTCGTCCGTCTCCGTCACGCCGGCCAGCAGCATCACGTCGTTGAGTCCCCAGCCCGTGTACCAGGGCACCGTCCCGTCGAAGCGTCAGCCGCCGCGCTCACGGGTGACCCGGACGGGGACGCGCGGATGGGCGCGCAACTGGGCGTATGCCACCCCGGACAACAGCTCCCCACGCGCCAGCGGTCCCAACAGCCGCTCCCGCAGCAGGAGTTGAGCCTTGGTGAGCATCTGTACCGGCGTGTGGTGCTGGGTCTGCACGAACCAGGTCGAGCCACATGCCCCGGCCAGGATCTCGGCGGTCTCCCGGGCCACCGCGGCGGGCGCCGCCGACCCGCCGTACTCCACCGGGGCGCTCACTCCCAGCAGCCCGGACCGTTTGACCGCCTCGATACTGCTCGCGGGTACCCCTTCCTGGTCCACGCGCTGCGCCTGCGGCGCCAGTACCTCGGCGGCGAGGCGGCGCGCGCGGGTGACGAGAGGATGCGGTGCGGTGCTCATCGGAGGAATCTCCCGGTGTCGAGGTGTCCGGTGCCGATTCAACCTTCCACGCGGGGAGCATCTGGAACCGGGCCGTCGACCAGAGGGGTGCGGGCGTGCACGCGCAGGGGCCGGCCGTCGACCGGTTGAGTGCGCGCGTACGCCCCCGACGGCGCACGCGCGTCCCTCACACGCTGAGCGCCTCCCGCACCGACCGCTCCGCCTCCTGTCCGCCCTCGCCCGAGGACGTGACCCGCCCCGCCTCCAGGACGTAGTACCGCTGCGCCGCCCGCATCGCGAAGCCGACGTGCTGCTCGACCAGGAGGACGGAGAGCCCGCCGCGCGCGGCGAGGGCGAGGATCGTCTCCTCGATCTCGGCCACCACGGAGGGCTGGATGCCCTCGGTGGGCTCGTCGAGGAGGAGCAGCCGTGGCCCCGTCACCAGGGCGCGGGCGATGGCGAGTTGCTGCCGCTGGCCACCGGAGAGCAGCCCGGCCCGCCGGCCCGAGAGGGTCCGCAGCGCCGGGAACAGATCCAGCGCCTCGGCGACCGCCTCCTTGCCGCGCGCTCGCCCGTCGGCGACCAGTTGGAGGTTCTCGGCGGTCGTGAGATGCGGGAAGGCCTGCTGCCCCTGGGGGACGTACGCCATGCCGCGGGCCACCCGCTCATGGGGCTTGCGGCGGGTGATGTCCTCACCGTCGAGCCGGACGGTGCCGCTCTGCGGGGTGAGCAGTCCGACCGCGGTGCGCAGCAGGGTGCTCTTGCCGGCGCCGTTGTGCCCGAGGACGGCCGCCACACCGTCGTGCGGGACCTCGACGGAGACCCCGTGCAGGACGGAACTGCGGTGGTAGCCGACGCGTACGTCATCGATCTCCAGCATCATGTCCGCTCACGCCTCCTGCATGCCGACGCCCGCGGCGGCTTCGGTGACCGGACCCTCGCCGATCGGAGGCTCGGCGGTCGGCGTATCGGCCGCGTGCCCGAGATACACCTCCTGCACCTTCGGATCCGCCTGCACCTCGGCCACCGTCCCCTCGCTCAGCACCTTGCCCGCGTGCAGCACGCTGACGCTGCGGGCGAAGGAGCGCATGAAGTCCATGTCGTGCTCGATGACCACGACGGTCCGCTCCTGGCTGATGAGCTCCAACAGCTCACCGGTGGCCTGCCGTTCGTCGTGGCTCATGCCCGCCACCGGCTCGTCGAGCAGCAGCAGCCGTACGTCCTGGACGAGCAGCATCCCGATCTCCAGCCACTGCTTCTGACCGTGCGCGAGCGTCCCGGCCGGACTGTCGGCGAGCTCGGTGAGGCCCACCGTGTCCAGCGCGCGGGCGACGGGCTCCGGCACGCCCTTGCGGCGGCGCAGCATCGTCAGCATGCCCCGGCCCGCGCCCGCCGCGATGTCCAGGTTCTGAAGGACCGTCAACTCGTCGAAGACGGTGGCGGTCTGGAAGGTCCGGCCGATCCCCGAGCGGGCGATCCGGTGCACGCTGCGCCCGAGGATGTCCTCGCCCCCGAAGCGCACCGATCCCTGCGCCCTCACCAGTCCGGTGACGGCGTCGACCAGGGTCGTCTTTCCCGCGCCGTTCGGCCCGATGAGGAAACGCAGGTCGCCCGGGCGCACGTCGAGGTCGACTCCGTCCACGGCGGTGAAACCGTCGAAGGACACCCGCAGTTGGCGTATCTCAAGACCTGAGAGCTCAGTCATACCGGTTCTCCCACTGGAACGGGGGGCGCCTTCTCGTCGGTTCCCTGCTCGTCGGCGGCCGATCGGGAGGACCCGCGGCGGCGCCGTACGATCCCCACCAGCGAGGCGAGACCGCCGGGCAGGAAGGCCAGGGCGACGATGAACAGCAGCCCCTGGAAGTAGGTCCAGGCCGCGGGGAACTCCTCCGACAGTGCCGTCTTCGCCCAGGCGACACCGACCGCGCCGAGCACCGCGCCCACCAGGCTCGCCCGGCCGCCGACCGCGGCGCCGATGACCAGCTCGATGGACGGCACGATCCCGATCAGCGCGGGGGAGACGATCCCGACCGCGGGCACGAACAGCGCGCCCGCGAGCCCGGCCATGCCCGCTGCCACGACGTAGGCGACGAGCTTCACGTTCGCCGGGTTGTAGCCGAGGAAGCGCACCCGCTCCTCGGAGTCCCTTACGGCGATGAGGAGTTCGCCGTACCGGCTGTGGATGAGCTGGCGGGCCAGCGCGATCAGAAGGAGCAGGACCGCGGAGATGATGAAGTACACCATCCGCTGGTTGACCGGGTCGTCGAGGTCGTAGCCGAAGAAGCCCTGGATGTCGGTGAGTCCGTTGGTGCCGCCGGTCGTGGCCTGCTGGCCGATCAGCCAGATGGCGAAGGCGGCGGCCAGGGCCTGGCTGAGGATCGCGAAGTACGCGCCCTTCACCCGGCGCCGGAAGATGAACGAGCCGAGGATCGCAGCGACGGCCATCGGCAGCAGTACGGTCGCTGCCAGCGCGAAGAGCGGATTGGCGAACGGACGCCACCACCAGGGGAGTTCGGTGGCGGTGCCGTACAACTGCATGAAGTCGGGGAGGTTGCCGGGCCCCGCGTCCGCGATCTTCAGATGCATGGCCATGGCGTAACCGCCGAGCCCGAAGAAGACGCCCTGCCCGAGCGTCAGCAGTCCGCCGCGGCCCCAGGCCAGGCAGATGCCCACAGCGACGATCGCGGTGCACAGGTACTTGGCGAGCAGTCCGAGGCGGAAATCGGACAGCGCGAGCGGAGCCACGGCGAAGAGCACGACGGCGCCCACGGCGAAGCCGGCCGCGGGGCGCAGGGCGGTGAACCGGCCCCTGACGCCGGTGAGTTGTTTCGAGGCGGGGGGAGTGGTGGTCATACGAGACTCCTCGTACGCAGCGTGTACAGCCCCTGGGGCCGCCACTGGAGGAACGCGACGATGGCCACCAGGACCAGTACCTTCGCGACGCTGACGGTGGTGGAGTACTCCAGTACCGACTGCAGGACGCCCAGCACGAAGGCGACGATCACGGTGCCCTTGAGCTGTCCGATGCCGCCGACCACGATCACCAGGAAGGCGTCGATGATGACGTTGGTGCCCATCGTCGGCCCGATCGGACCGACCAGGGTCAGGGCCACCCCGGCGACACCGGCGAGACCGGACCCGATGAAGAACGCGGTGCGGTCGACGCGGCCGGTGGAGATGCCGGACACCTCGGCCAGGTCCCGGTTCTGCACGACGGCGCGGATCCGGCGGCCGAGCGGAGTGAGCCGCAGCGTCAGCGCCAGCGCGAGGACCGCCGCGAGCGCAAGGCCGAGGATGAACAGGCGGCTGTTGGCGAATGTGAGCGGGTCGTCGCCGCCGATGACGGTGATGTTCCCGGTGAGAACGTCGGGGGCGCGAGTCTGCACATTGGGCGCGCCGAAAATGTCACGGGCGAGTTGCTGGAGCATCAGGGAGACGCCCCATGTGACGAGAAGCGTGTCCAGTGGCCGGAGGTAAAGGCGCCGAATGAGCAGCCATTCCAGGAGCGCGCCGAGCGCCCCCGACACGAGAAAGGCGACGGGCAGCGCGGCGATCAGTGAAATGCCTGCACTGGAAATGGACTTCTGGAGGACATAGGTGGTGTAGGCGCCGGCCATGATGAACTCGCCGTGGGCCATGTTGATGACATTCATCTGGCCGAAGGTGAGCGAGAGGCCGAGCGCGATGAGCAGCAGAACGGCACCGATGCTGACACCGGTGAACATCTGCCCGAGGATCACGGTCATGCGGCGACTCCGGGGAGGCGGGACGCGGGGGCCGCTTCGCGAAGGGCCCCCGCGCACGGGTGATCAGGAGAGGCCGGCGGCCCAGTCGTAGCCCTTGAGGTAGGGGTCCGGCTTGATCGGCTTGCCGGAGTCCCAGACCTGCTCGATCAGCCCGTCGTCGCCGATTTTGCCGATGCGGGCGGTCTTGTAGATGTGCTGGCTGGCGCCGTCCACGGTGACCTTGCCCTCGGGCGCGTCGAAGGTGATGCCGTCCGAGGCGGCCTTGACCTTCTCGGGGTCGAACGACTTCGCCTTCTCGACCATGGCCTTCCACAGGTAGACCGAGGTGTACGCGGCCTCCATCGGGTCACTGGTCGGCTTGTCCTGGCCGTACTTGTCCTTGTACGCCTTCACGAACTTGGTGTTCGCCGCGCCCGGAGTCGTCTGGTAGTAGTTCCAGGCCGTCAACTGGCCCTCCAGGTACTGCGCTCCGATCGACTTGACCTCTTCCTCGGCGATCGACACGGAGACGACCGGCATGCCCTTGGCGGTCAGGCCCGCGGACTTGTACTCCTTGAAGAAGGCCACGTTCGAGTCGCCGTTGAGGGTGTTGAAGACCGCGTCCGCCTTCGACGCCTTCACCTTGTTGGCGATCGTGCTGAACTCCGTGGAGCCCAGCGGCGCGTAGTCCTCGCCCAGCACCGTCATGCCGTTGGCCTTGGCGTACGCCTTGATCTCCTTGTTGGCGGTGCGCGGGAAGACGTAGTCGCTGCCGACCAGGTAGATCTTCTTCTTGCCCTGGCTCTTGAGGTAGTCGAGCGCGGGGATGATCTGCTGGTTGGTGGTCGCGCCCGTGTAGAAGATGTACGGGGACTCCTCAAGTCCCTCGTACTGCACGGGGTAGAACAGCAGCGACTTGTTCTTCTCGAAGACCGGCTTGACGGCCTTGCGGCTCGCGGAGGTCCAGCAGCCGAAGGTGGCCGCGACCCGGTCCTCCGAGATCAGCTTCTGTGCCTTCTCGGCGAACGTCGGCCAGTCGGAGGCGCCGTCCTCGCTGATCGGCTTGATCTGCTTGCCTAGCACTCCGCCCGAGGCGTTGATCTCGTCGATCGCCAGCTTCAGCGAGTCCCGTACGGTCACCTCGCTGATCGCCATCGTGCCGGACAGCGAGTTGAGCAGTCCGACCTTGACGGTGTCGCCGCTCACGTCCGCCTGCGCGGCCTTGTCGGACGTACCGCCCGCGTCGGTCTTGGCGCCGCACGCGGAGAGCGCGACGACGGCCGCGAGTGCGGCGGCGCCGGCCACCACCCGGCGTCGGAGACGAATGGAACTGCTGGAACCGCCTGAACCGACTGAATCGCTGGAACCGCTTGAACCGCGTGAACCGCTGGACAAAAGAACCCCCTCGGGCTGTGGAGGAGACGACCTCCTGAAGTGCGGTCCACAGCCTCAAGTGACCCTGTTTCCAAGGTGTTTCGCGATACTTTCCCGGCGGTATATTCCCGCTCTCATGGAGCCGTCGCAGGGAAATCCTGGGGCAACAAAAAATGCCCGGGGCGGAATCCATCAACTGAATTCACAATTCGCCCGAGGCATTCTAGTTACTTCCTGTGGGAAGTATCTTGGCGGGCATGCGGCTCTGTCAAGGGTGGGAACCGTGAAGGTCGAGCTGGGCGACCACGTCGAAGCAGACTCCGTCCGCGCGTGCCAGATAGATGCGTTGGCGGACATGGCCGCCCCGCAGATGGAGCAGCCCACGCGGGCCCTCGTACGACACCGTCTCGGCCGCCGCCCCGATCGCCGACACATCGAGGGTCCTGGCCCGCCCGATCAGCGCGGCCAGCAACAGCACGCCCTCGTAACAGGATTCGCCGAGGCTCCCCAGGGCCGGTGCCTCGATACCGAACCGTCCGGCGTACTGGCCGTGGAAGTCCAGGGTGTCCTGGTTCGCCAGCGAGGCGAAGAATCCGGCGGTGCTGTACAGGTCGACGGTGGCCGTCGGCCCGCTCGCCATCAGCATGTTCTCGTCCATCAGGGTGCTCAGCCGCAGACAGCGCGCGTCGAGGCCGGCTGCCGCGAAAGCCCGGTTGAAGCGGACCGCGTCGCTGCCGACGAGCAGCATGAGCACTCCGTCCGCGTCGGACCGCTCGATGCGGCGCAGTACCGTGCCGAAGTCATGTGTGCCCAAGGGGAGATAGACCTCTCCCTGGATCTTGCCGCCGGCCTCCCGTGCGTAGCTGTGTGCGGCCCGGGCCGTACGGCGGGGCCACACATAGTCGTTGCCCACCACGAACCAGCGCCGCACCCCGCGCTCATGCGCCAACAGGCCCATCGCGGGCCGTAGTTGATCCCGAGGTGTCTCACTGGTGAGGAATACACCCGTGGTGTTCTCGCCACCCTCGTACAGCGCGGTGTAGACGTACGGCACGCGATGGGCGATCCTCGGCGCCAAGGCCTGCCGCACCGAGGAGATGTGCCAGCCCGTGACACCCTGCACGACTCCCAGGTCCACCAACGCCTCGACGTGGTCGGCGACTTCGCGCGGTCCGCTGCCGCCGTCGACGGGCAGCAGCCGCAGCTCCCTGCCCAGGACGCCGCCCGCACGGTTGATCTCCTCGGCGGCGAGCTGCGCGCACAGTTCACAGGTCGGTCCGAAGATCCCCGCCGATCCCTGCATGGGGAACACGAGTGCCACCCGGAACACGGAGTCGTCTGCCGTGAACCAGTCGGGCGGAGGCGGATCGTGCCGGAACATGGCGTCATGATTTCGGGTCCGCCCGGTGAACTCCAGTCCGTCTCATAGCATGTACAGCCCCGGGATCGAGGAGCAGGATGCCCACCCCAACTCCGCGTCAGCCCCAGGATCTGGCGCACCTCCTGACGCGTGCCGAGCGGCTGGCGGCGCGCCGGCTGCAGAGCGTGCTGGACGAGGACGGCTGCTCGCTCGACGCGTGGCGGGTGCTCGTCCTGCTCGGTGACGGCCAGGGGCATCACATGACGTCGATCGCCGAGGCCGCCTTTCTGCCGCCCCCGACGCTGACCAAGCTCGTCGACCACCTCGTCGACCAGAACCTCGTCCATCGCCGGGTCGACCCGCTCGACCGGCGTCGCATCCTCGCGTACCTCACCCCGCGCGGTCAGTCGTACTGGCGACGTCTCGACCGCGAGGTCCGCTCCCGGTGGCCGGTGCTGAGCGACGGTGACGACGAGCTGCTGCGGGCTCTGCTGGGGCGCCTGGTGGACACGCTCGACAGGGCGGGCGCAGAGACCACTCTCTGAGACTCTCCGGATCGCTATGGTCGCGGAGAGTGCTTTTCGTGTGCCCGGAATTTATTTGGGCACATGAAAGGTTGGTATATACATCGAGCTGTTCATCCGGCTCCAAGTCCAGCTCTGCGCGTCGAGTGCTCTACGCCGAGCTCTCTACGTTCAGCGATCTAGTACGTCGCGCGGTGGCCCCACCCGTCCGCGCCAGACCAGCGAGGCATCGTGAACCAGTCCACCCCCGAGCAGCCCGCCGACGTCGTCTCCCGGCTGCGCTCCACCTTCCGCTCCGGCCGGACCAAGCCCGTCGAATGGCGCAGGACGCAGCTGCGCCGACTGCGCGAGCTGCTCACCACGCACGGTGAGGACATCGCCGCCGCCCTCCACGCGGACCTCGGCAAGAGCTCCACGGAGGCCTTCCGCACCGAGATCAACTTCACCGTGCGCGAGATCGACCACACCCTGGAGCACCTCGACACCTGGCTGCGCCCCGAGCCCGCTCCCGTACCGGCGCACCTCGGCGACGACGCGAGGGCCTGGACGCAGTACGACCCCCTGGGCCTCGTCCTGGTCATCGCGCCCTGGAACTACCCGGTGCAGCTCCTGCTCACCCCGTTGCTCGGCGCCCTCGCCGCGGGCAACGCGGTGGTCGCCAAGCCGAGTGAGCTGGCCCCCGCCACGTCCGCCGTCCTGGCCCGGCTGCTGCCCCAGTACCTCGACACCGACGCTGTCGCCGTCGTCGAGGGCGCCATTCCGGAGACCACGGCGCTGCTTGCCGAGCACTTCGACCAGATCTTCTACACCGGCAACGGCACGGTCGGCCGCATCGTGATGCGGGCCGCCGCCGAGCACCTCACCCCCGTCGCCCTCGAACTGGGCGGCAAGTCGCCGGCGTTCGTCGACCGTGGCACCGACCTGGCTGTCGTCGCCGACCGGCTCGTCCGCGGCAAGTTCCTCAACGCCGGGCAGACCTGCGTCGCACCCGACTACGTGCTGACCGACCCCGAGACCGCCCGCGACCTGGAGCCCGAACTCGTCCGGGCGGTCGAGACGGTCTTCGGTGCCGAGCCGAAGAAGTCCACCGAGTTCGGGCGGATCGTCAACGAACGGCACTTCGACCGGCTCAGCTCGCTGCTCGGCTCAGGCCGCGCGGTCACCGGCGGCGAAAGCGACCGTTCCGTCAAGTACATCGCGCCGACCGTCCTCGCCGACGTCGACCCCAAGTCACCGGTCATGGCGGAGGAGATCTTCGGCCCGATCCTGCCGATCATCACGACGGCGGACCTCGACGAGGCCATCGGCTTCATCAACGACCGTGACAAGCCGCTTGCCCTGTATGTCTTCACCGACTCGGACACCACCCGGCGGCGGCTCGCCGACGAGACCTCGTCCGGCGGTCTCGGCTTCGGCCTGCCGCTCGCCCATCTGACCGTCTCCGACCTGCCGTTCGGCGGGGTCGGCGAGAGCGGCATGGGCAGCTACCACGGGCGCTACTCGATCGAGACGTTCAGTCACCGCAAGGCGGTGCTGGAGAAGCCGCTCGGCTGAGGAGGTCACAGACATGGCGGGCGGTGGCCCGGGCCGGCGGTGAACCGGTCCGGGCCACCGCTCTGTTCGAGTGTCGCGAGTGTCATGTAATGACCCGGTATCAGGCAGGCCGCCCAATTGTCGTCGGATGCCCCGGAGTTCCCCCCGTCAACGCTGTCGGATCCACCTGGTCTATACCTTGACTGGTACAGACCAATACGGTTGAGTGTGCCTCCACACCCCCCACCACGGCCGCTCCCGACGCCGTGTCCGGCCCCACCGGCGCGTGCGCACAAGGCTCTGCTTCGCTTTGCTCTTGGTCGGGTGCGGCCGTGCTCCGAAGAGGAGTTGATCCTGTGTCGAGGCGCCGCATCTCCGCAGTCATGGCCGCTGTCATCATAGGAACCGCCGCACCGGCGCTGTTGCCGGCCACGAGTGCTTCCGCCGCGGCTTGTTCGAGCTACGCGAGCTGGGTAGCCGGCAAGGCGTACGTCACCGGCAACATCGTCCGCTACACCGACGGCAAGGCCTACATCGCCGAGCACGACAACCCGGGCTACGACCCCACCGTCAGCACCTGGTACTGGGAGCCCTACGCCTGCGACAGCGGCACCGGGACCCCCGCCGCCAGCTTCGTCGTCACCGAGGCGCAGTTCAACCAGATGTTCCCGAGCCGGAACTCCTTCTACACCTACAGCGGTCTGGTCGCCGCGCTCAGCGCCTACCCGGCCTTCGCCAACACCGGCAGCGACACGGTGAAGAAGCAGGAGGCCGCGGCCTTCCTCGCCAACGTCAACCACGAGACCGGCGGCCTCGTCTACATCGTCGAGCAGAACACGGCCAACTACCCGCACTACTGCGACTACGGCCAGTCCTACGGCTGCCCGGCCGGCCAGTCCGCGTACTACGGCCGCGGTCCGATCCAGCTCAGCTGGAACTTCAACTACAAGGCCGCGGGTGATGCACTCGGCATCGACCTGCTGAACAACCCGTGGCTGGTGCAGAACGACGCCGCCGTGGCCTGGAAGACCGGCCTCTGGTACTGGAACACCCAGAGCGGCCCCGGCACCATGACCCCCCACAACGCCATGGTCAACGGCGCCGGCTTCGGCCAGACCATCCGCAGCATCAACGGCTCGCTGGAGTGCGACGGGAAGAACCCCGCGCAGGTCCAGAGCCGCGTCGACGCCTACAACCGCTTCGTCGGCATCCTCGGCACCACCGCCGGCGCCAACCTCTACTGCTGACATCGTCATCTCCCTGACGGTGTCCGGGTGAGCGGTGCCCTGGGTGCGTACACGTAGGTCGTGTGCGAAGCTGCCGCGATGACCTCAGCGAAGATCACCGCGGCAGCCGCGGGCACCTGGAAGCTCGGAGATCTGCCCGTCAACCGCATCGGATTCGGCGCGATGCGGCTGACGGGCAGTGCCGCTTTCCACCTGGGCGCACCGAGCGACCGCGCACGCTCGATCGCCGTGCTGCGGCGCGCTGTCGAGCTGGGCGTCGACCACATCGACACCGCCGCCTTCTACTTCTCGTCGCTGCGCTCGGCGAACGAACTGATCAACAGCGCGCTCGCCCCGTACCCGGACGGCCTGGTCATCGCCACGAAGGTCGGGCCGCACCGCGAGTACTCGGGGGAGTGGGGCACCGCCGCGAGGCCGGACCAGCTGCGCGGTCAGGTCGAGGAGAACCTGCGGCAGCTCGGCCGCGACCATCTCGACGTGGTGTATCTCCGCCGGATGCGGCAGGACTCGATCGCCGAGCACTTCGGGGCGCTGGCGGAACTGCGCGACGCGGGCCTGATCCGGCACCTCGCCATCTCCGACGTCGAGTCGAAGCACCTCGCCGAAGCGCAGGCCGTCGCACCGGTGGTGAGCGTGCAGAACAAGTACGGCCTCGACTTCCCGGACCCCGAGACGGACACCCTCCTGCGAGTGTGCGGCGAGCAGGGCATCGCGTTCGTGCCCTTCTTCGCGATCGCCGGCAAGGGCGGCGCGCAGGGAGCGAGCGGCGTCGACGACGAGGAGGTCCTCGCCGTGGCGAATGCGCACGGTGCGACCCCCGCGCAGGTCCGGCTCGCCTGGACACTGCGGCAGGGCCCGCACGTACTCGCCATCCCCGGCACCGGCAACCCGGACCACCTCGCGGAGAACGTGGCCGCGGGGGCGCTCCGGTTCACCGACGACGAAGCGGCCCGCCTCGACGCGCGCCATACGCGAGGGGAGTGAGAGCGAAGCCGTCCTTGGCGCACGGGTTCTTCGGGTGCGCGAGCGAAGCCGGTATTGAGGAGCGGGTTCCTCGGGGATCCGCCACACGTAAGGGAATGAGAGCGAAGCCGGTCTTCAGGAGCCCGTTTCCCGGTGACCCGCCGCCGCCGTGCCAGGTGAACCGAACCGCAGGCCGTCGATGACCAGGTCGAGGAGGCGCGCCACCCGTGCCTGACCCTCCTCGCCGGGGCCGGTCCGCCACAGGAATCCCAGCGTCAGCAGTACGTCGTCGGGGTCGACGCCGGGACGGATGCTGCCGGATCGGTTTCGAGGTCGTCGATGTCCGCGGCCACGCCGATCTCCACGTACGCGCCATGACCTCACCGGAAGCTGCGGGCCGGCGTTTCATCGCGGCCGGGGAGTTCCTCTGGATGGCGGACATCGCACAGGAGCTGCGCGCCGCGCTCGGCGACGCGGCGGCGAAGGTGCCCACGCGGAAACTTCCCGACGTCGCGGTCCGCCTGCCGGCGCGCTTCGATCCCGGCGTCCGTGCGGTAGCGCCCTACCTGGGACGCCGGCATCCGCACACCGCCGACAAGGCCCGGCGGACGCTGGCATGGCAGCCGCGCCCCGCGGCCGAGACCGTCACCGACTGCGCGCGGACTCCCGCCGCCCATCAGGTGGTGTAGGTCCCTGCCGGGTGGTGGGCGGCCTGCGGAGACTCAGCCCAACTGCTTGTGCAGGAAGGCCACCGTGCGCTGCCAGGCCAGCGCGGCTGACTCGGCGTCGTACACGCTGGGCCGTCCGTCATTGAAGAAGGCGTGCTGGGCGGGGTACAGGCGCATGTCCGGAGTGATGCCGGACTGCCGCTCGATCTCCGCGCTCATGTGCTCCAGGCTCTCCTTGGGGATACTCCCGTCGAACTCGCCGTGGTGACCGAGGATCTGTGCCTTGAGGCCGGAGTAGTCGTGCTGCGGGTCGGGGATCCCGCCGTAGAACGGCACCGCGGCGGTGACGCGCCGGTCCGCACTGGCCTGGTAGAGGACGAAGCCGCCGCCCATGCAGAAGCCGACCGAGCCCACCGTGGCGGAGGTCACCTCGGGTAGCCCGAGCAGGTGGTCGACCGCGCCGGAGAGCAGCTCGACGCCGCGCGACACCGGCAGCTCCTTCATCATCCGCAGCGCTTCGTCCTTCTCGTGGGCGACATTGCCGCCGTACAGGTCAGGTGCGAGAGCCACGAATCCCTCCGCCGCCAGCCGGTCGACGACGTTCGCGATGTGATCGGTGAGGCCCCACCACTCCTGGATGACGATGACGCCGGGCCCCCGGCCGGAGGGCGGCAACGCGAGATAGCCGTGCGCGGTGGCACCGGCGCTGGGGAACGTCACATTCTGATGGGCGGGGGCTCCGGTCGACTTCGGCAGCTCGGACATGGCACTCAACTCCTGTGGGGGCAGCGTCAGGTGGGGGCGCGGCGGGACCGGCCCCGAGTCGATCTCCACCATGCCACGCGTGTCTGTGGTGTTTCCTCCCGGCCCGGCACCCGGACTCCGGTCACGCGGGCCGCCTCCACCGCTCGTACGAGAGGGGCGCGGTCCGGGGTGAACGGGGACCTCGCGGTGCTGGGCGGCTGCATGGCGGCCGTCCCCCGCCGTCGGGTCCGGGCGCGGTGGCGGCGCCGATATCGCGGAGTAGGCGCCGGGAGCGAGCCGTGCGACGGCGTACGCGGTGAGGCTCAGCCAGCAGAGGCTGAAGAGCCAGCCGCCCAGGACGTCGGAGAACCAGTGAACGCCCAGATAGACACGGGACAGTCCGACCAGCGCGGTCCAGCAGCCGGTGAGCAGGGCGAGCGACCTGCTGCCACGCCCGGCCCGTGCGAGCACCGCGATGATGAGCAGGCCGCCGGTGACGGCGGACGTGGTGGTGTGGCCGGAGGGAAAGGACCAGCGGGTGGCGTGCGCGGCCCAGTCGACTGTCGCTGGGCGGGGCCGGGCTACCCAGGACATCACCCCGAACCGCACGGACTGCGCGGCGGCCAGGCAGCCGAGACAACCCACGACGGCGACGATCCGCTGCCTGGTGGTGCGGCCGAGGATGATCCCGGCCACGCCGGCCAGGACGAACGGGATGATCCCCGTGCCGCTGTTCGTCACCAGACGCGCCAGGGCGACCGCGACAGCGGGACGGTGTGCCACGGACCAGGAGGTGAGGTCCTCGTCGCCGAACAGAGCCGCGCCGCCCCGGCCGGTTATGGTCAGGGCCAGCAGCACGAACGCGACCAGGCTCCCCACCGCGATGGAGCCGGCGAGGTCCCGAGCGTCCTTGAGCGGCGGCGCGGTACGCGGCGCTGCGGGCATCGGAGTGGACCCTTCCGTAACGGCGCGCGGGCGCGACGGACGACCGCATCCGCGCTGACTACAATCCTGTAGACAGTCGACATAACTGTAGACGATCGCGGACCCGGGATCGTTCCCGCACCATGAGTCCCTCGATGAGCGACGGTCCGCCGATTCCTCGGTCGGGGATGCCGTACCCTACGTGTTACGTATAACCCACGAGCATGCGGAGAGGTCCCGATGAGACGCGTCGCCCTGGTCACCCTCGTCGTCGACGACTACGACGAGGCGATCCGCTTCTACACCGAAGCCCTCGGATTCCGGCTGGTCGAGGACACGCCGCGGCCCGACGGCTCCCGCTGGGTCGTGGTCGAACCGGGCGTGGACGGGCAGGGAGGCCAGGGCACCGGTCTTGTACTGGGCCGCGCCAAGGACGAGGCACAGCGCGCGCGGGTCGGTGACCAGACCGGCGGACGCGTGGGCTTCTTCCTGCACACCGACGACTTCGCCCGCGACTACGCGCGGATGCGCTCGGCGGGTGTCACCTTCCTGGAGGAGCCGCGCCACGAACCGTACGGCTCGGTCGTCGTCTTCCAGGACCTGTACGGAAACCGCTGGGACCTGCTCCAGCCCGCCCCCACCGCATAATCCACCGAACGAACCTGCCGAGGAAACACACGCATGACCGCGCCCCGCATCGACATCGACACCATCCGCCGGCTCCCCAAGGCCGTCCTGCACGACCACCTCGACGGCGGCCTGCGCCCCGCCACCCTCGTGGAGCTCGCCGAGTCGGTCGGCCACGCCCTGCCCACCACCGACCCCGACGCCCTGGCCGCCTGGTACTACGAGGCCGCCAACTCCGGTGACCTGGTGCGCTACATAGCCACCTTCGAGCACACCCTCGCGGTAATGCAGAGCCGAGAGGGCCTGCTGCGCACCGCCGAGGAGTACGTCCTCGACCTGGCCGCCGACGGCGTCGTCTACGGCGAGGTGCGGTACGCACCCGAGCTGATGCTGAACGGCGGGCTGAACCTGCCCGAGGTCGTGGAGACCGTGCAGGAGGGCCTGGCGGCGGGCATGGCCAAGGCGGCCGCCGCGGGCACCCCGGTGCGCGTCGGCACGCTGCTGTGCGGGATGCGGATGTTCGACCGCACCCGGGAGATCGCGGACCTCGCGGTGGCGTTCCGGGACGGTGGCGTCGTCGGCTTCGACATCGCGGGCGCCGAGGACGGCTTCCCGCCCGCCGACCACCTGGCCGCCTTCGAGCACCTGCGCCGCGAGAACGTGCCGTTCACCATCCACGCCGGTGAGGCGCACGGTCTGCCCAGCATCCACCAGGCTCTCCAGGTCTGTGGCGCCCAGCGCATCGGCCACGGCGTCCGCATCACGGACGACATCGTCGACGGCAAGCTCGGCCGGCTCGCGGGCTGGGTCCGCGACCGCCGTATCGCCCTGGAGATGTGCCCGACGTCCAACCTGCAGACCGGGGCGGCGACCTCCATCGCCGAGCATCCCATCACCGCCCTGCGCGACCTCGGCTTCCGGGTCACCCTCAACACCGACAACCGTCTGGTGTCGGGCACCACGATGACCCGCGAGATGTCACTCCTCGTCGAGGAGGCGGGCTGGACCGTCGAGGACCTGCGCACGGTCACCGTGAACACGGTCAAGAGCGCGTTCCTCCCCTTCGACGAGCGGGGCGCCCTCATCCGCGACGTGATCCTGCCCGGCTACGAGGCCGCGTTCTAGAGCAGTCCGCGCACGTATGCGGCCTGGCCGACATGCTGGAGATCGTCGGAAAGGACGCTCACCAGGCGCACGCCCAGGGTGACCGGGGGCTCCCAGTGCTCGTCCACGACGCGCTCGAAGTCCTTCGCGCCCAGTTCGCGGACGAACCCCAGCGTCTGTTCGTGCACGGCGTCGTAATAACCCAACAGCAGGTCGCCCGACTCCACCCGGACCTGGGCGACCTGCTTGGACGCATGCCCGTACCCGGTGTCCCGGTCGGGGAGACCCAGCGCGAAGCGGTCGGCCCAGCCCTGCGCGAGCCAGACCTGTTCGAAATCGGCCGCGTCGGCGACATGGTCGTCCTGGACCCGCGTGAGATGCCAGACCAGCCAGGAGATCGAGTTGGCGCCGACGGCAGGAGGGGTGTTGAGGCGGTCCGGGGACAGCCCGTCGACCACGGCATGGACCTCTTCCTGGATGCGGCTGAACGCGTCGATGAGGATGTCCTTTGCATGCATGTGTCCACCATCGCGCATCGCGGTCCCCCGCGCGCGCCACTCCCCAGGGTCGCCGGGTGGGCTACTCCGGGGCGTCGAGCAGGACCATCAGCGCCCGCGCCGCCGGACTGGTGGCGTCCGTCGGCGGCAGCATGGCGACCGTCTCGTATGACGCCTCGGACACGCCCTTGAAGGGGAGGGCGGTGAGATCGCCCGCCTCGCGCTTGAAGCCGAAGTGCCTTGGTACGACGGCGATTCCGAGGCCTTCGTGGACGAGCTCCAGGAGGCTGTGCACGTCGTTGACCTCAAGGGTCACCCTCCGCTGGACGCCCGCGGCGGCGAAGGCCGCGTCCGTGGTGCGGCGCGGCCCCCAGTCGGGGTGGAAGTCGACGAAGTCCTCGCCGCCCAGCTCCTCGGGCGTGAGCACCGCGGCGCTCGCGAGCCGGTGCTTCGGGTGGCAGAGCACGGTCATCGGCTCGCTGGTCAGCGGCACCGATCGGAGCTGGTCGGTGTCCGCCTGGGTCCGCACGGCGAAGGCGAGGTCGAGCCGCCCGGCAGCCACCTCCTCGGCCAGGGCCCCGGATCCCGCCTGTCGCAGGCAGATCTCGACGTCGGGATGGCGGCGGCGGAACGCGGCGAGGAGCGTGGCCACGTGCACCCCGGCGATGCACTGTTCGGCGCCGAGGGTGAGCGAGCCGCGCAGGACGCCCTGTACGGCGGCCACGGCGTCGTGGGCCGAGCGGACCTGCGCCAGGATCCGTTCCGCCTCACCCAGCAGGGCTCGGCCGGCCGCCGTGAGGGTGACGCGGCGGGTGGTACGGACGAACAGCGGAGCCTGCAGTTCTCGTTCCAGGGCGCGGATCGAGGACGACAGCCCCGACTGCGACACCATCAGCCGCTCGGCCGCCCGGGTGAAGTGCTGGTCCTCGGCTACCGCGACGAAATGCTGGAGATGGCGCAGTTCCATGAGGCGCAAGGGTAGTCGCCGACCGGGAGGCCGTCACCGCCGATTGAGAAGCGCCGACGCTCAATCCCATCCGATTCTCCCGTTGGACCGCTGGCCCGGCCACGCGCGAGAGTGGAGACCTGACTTTCCCGGCATCCCAGGAGTCCACGTTGTACACCGCACGCACCGACCGTTACGCGGACATGCCCTACCGGCGCACCGGACGCAGCGGCCTGAAGCTTCCCGCGCTGTCGCTCGGCCTGTGGCACAACTTCGGCCCCGAGCGGCCGGCGGAGACCCAGCGCGCGATCCTGCGCCGCGCCTTCGACCTCGGCGTCACCCACTTCGACCTGGCGAACAACTACGGCCCGCCGCCCGGCGCCGCCGAGTCCGCCCTCGGCGACGCCCTGAAGGCGGACTTCACGCCCTACCGCGACGAGCTGGTCATCTCCACCAAGGCGGGCTACCTGATGTGGCCGGGCCCGTACGGCGAATGGGGTTCGCGCAAGTATCTGCTGTCCTCGCTCGACCAGAGCCTGGGCCGGATGGGCCTCGAATACGTGGACATCTTCTACTCGCACCGCCCCGACCCGGAGACTCCCCTGGAGGAGACGATGGGCGCCCTGCACTCGGCGGTCCAGCAGGGCAAGGCGCTGTACGTCGGCGTCTCCAACTACTCGCCGGAGCAGACCCGCGAGGCCGCCCGCATTCTGGGTGACCTCGGCACCCCGCTCCTCATCCACCAGCCGCGCTACTCGATGCTCGACCGCCGCGCCGAGGAAGGGCTCCTGGACGCCCTGGACGAGCTGCAGGTCGGCTCGATCGCCTACTCGCCGCTCGACCAGGGCCTGCTGACCAGCCGGTACCTCGACGGCATCCCGGAGGGCTCGCGCGCGGCCAGTGACAGCCCGTTCCTGACCGCGGACACTCTCACCGAGGATCTCGTACGACAGCTGCGCGCCCTCGACGAGATCGCCAAGTCCCGTGGCCAGTCCCTGGCCCAGCTGGCGCTGGCCTGGGTGTTGCGCGGCGGCCGGGTGACCTCTGCGCTCATCGGCGCGAGCAGCACCCAGCAGCTCGAGGACAGCGTGACGGCCACCCGTGCCCTGGACTTCGACCCGGAGGAGCTGGCCCGGATCGACGCGATCATCAAGCCGGCCGGTCGATGAGGCGCTCGCTGAGCTCCCAGAGCCGGTCAGCCGCCTCGGGGTCGACGGCGTAGGGCAGCACGCCGGCGTTCCAGGACCTGTTCATGAGGGTCCACTCGTGGCCCTCCTCCAGCGACATCGGGGGAGCGACGTCGCTGTTCTCGCAGTAGAGGCCGCCCAGGGAGTCGAGCAGGGGGCTGGTGGCGCACCACACGCTGGTGGCCGCTCCCTGCTCGACGGTCTTGAGCTGCCGCTCGGGGTCAAGCACCGGCTGCCCCTCCTCGTCGAGTACGCCGACGGCCTTGAGGTCCTCCTCCGCGAGGTACTTCTTCAGACCCGTGTCGACGATGCTTCCCGGGTGGAGGGAGAACGCCCGCACCCCGTCGGCCTTCGCGCGGGTGTCCAGCCCGACCGCGAACAGGATGTTGGCCGTCTTGGACTGGCCGTAGGCCGCCCAGCGGTCGTACTCACGGCGCTCGAAGTGCGGGTCGTCGAACACGACCGGCGAGAAGCGGTGCCCCCAGGACGACACCGAGACGACCCGCGCCCCGCCCGCCCGGCGCAGTGCGGGCCGCAGTCGGGCGACCAACTGGAAGTGGCCGAGGTGGTTGGTGGCGAACTGTGTCTCGTAGCCCCGTGCGTCGCGCGTCAGCGGAGTCGCCATGATGCCCGCGCTGTCTACGAGGATGTGCAGCGGTCGGCCGGAGGCGAGGAAACGCTCCGCGAAGGCGTCGATGGAGGCGGGATCGAGCAGATCCATCCTCTCGACCTCGACGCCGTCCACCCCCTTCAGCGCGGCCCGCGCCCTGTCGGTGTCGCGCGCCGGTACGACGACCTCGGCGCCCGCGGAACGCAGCACGCGCGCGGTCTCCAGGCCGATGCCGGAATAGCCCCCGGTGACGACGGCGACCTTGCCGGTCAGGTCGATGCCCTTGATGACGTCCTCGGCGGTGGACGCGGCGTCGAACCCGGAGTGGAGGGGCTCTTGGACGGTGGTCATGGCTCGGTTCTCCTTCAGTGGGCTGTCCTGCCACCGTATGACCGGAGATCCGTACGCTGAATGCTTGAGAGTCCGCATTACTTGCGCGATAGTACGGATATGCCTGCTGATCCCCTCTCCGACACCCTCGCCCTGACGGACGCCCGATGCGTCATCTCCGGTGGATTCACGGCCGGCGGCAAGTGGGCGCTGCGCTTTCCCCGTCCCGGTCGGCTCAAGATCACCGCTGTGGTGCGGGGGAGCATCTGGGTGGCCCTCGACGACATGCGGGAGGCCGTGCTGCTGGAGACCGGAGACGTGGCCGTCTTCGACGGCAGCCGCTCCTTCGTGGTCTCCAGTGATCCGGCACTGGAGCCTGCGGATGCGTCGAAGCTGTTCGCCGATGCGCCCGGCCCAATGGTCCGGTTCGGCGCGGGCACGGACGTCGTCTCCATCGGCGGCCATGTCGAACTGGGCCGAAACGGCGAGGAGTTGCTGCTGCATGCCCTGCCGCCGCTGCTGCACGTCCGCGCGACCGCCGACGAGGCGCCCGTGCTGGGCTGGCTGCTCGACCAGCTCGTCCATGAACTGAGCGCCGGCCGTGCCGGTGCCGACTTCGCGTCGGACCAGCTCGCCCAGCTGATGTTCGTCCAGGTCCTGCGCGCCTATCTCGCCGATGCCGACGCCCTTCCGGCCGGACGGCTGCGGGCCCTCGCCGACGACCGCATCGCTCCCGCCCTGCGCCTGATGCACGCCGAGCCGGGCCGCCCCTGGCAGCTGGAGGAACTCGCCCAGGCGGCGGCGATGTCGCGGACCACCTTCGCCCAGCGCTTCCGTGCCGTGGCCGGCGTGCCACCCCTGACCTACCTGCTCGACTGGCGCATGAGTCTCGCCCGGCGTGCCCTGCGCGACGGCGAGGCCTCGTTGTCGGCGCTCGCTCAGCGGGTCGGCTACACCTCGGAGAGCGCGTTCAGCAATGCCTTCAAGCGCACGACCGGAATGGCCCCGAAGCGCTACCGGGACGCGGCCCGGACCGTGATCACTACCTGAGCCGCGGCCGGCCTCGAGCGTCGAGCCGCTCGGACCGTGCTCACGACCTGAACCGCGGCCGCGGCCCGCGTCGAGCCCCTCGGACCGTCGTCACGACCCGAACCGCGGCCGGCCCTACGCGTTGAGCCGCTCCTCCAGTCGCACGGTCACCGTGTCGCCCGCCGCCTTGCCGAGCGCTTTGCGCACCTCGGCCTTGACCGGCAGCATGTGGGTGCCGTCCCCCAGGGCCATGAAGGAACTGCGGAAAGGGTGGCCGTCGATCGTTCCGCTGACCTTGACCAGTCCGCGGGTCCCGAAGAACGCGACGGACTCCGGCCATTTGACGTAGGTCCAGCTTCCGGCCTCGGGACTTTTCCTCAGTACAGCGGTGAAGTGCGCGTCCACCTTGCTCACGGTGCTCATGGGGTGCTCCCTTTCCGTAAGTGCCCACTTCAAGAGACCACCGTGAGCCGTAAAACTCATCGCGGGGGCACCGCGACAACCTACGCGGGTACGCGGTCCAGGAATCCGTACACGCTGCGGATCCGGTCCTCGCCGTCGAGGGTGATCACGTCGAACCCGGCGACGGGCGCAGAGCCGTCTGCCTCGTGGACCAGTTCCCAGCCGAAGCGGGCGGTGTCGTGGTGTCCGTCGACCGTTCCCGTGAGGCGGAAGGCGAAGCCCGGGAACTGCTCATGCGCCGCGGCGATCACGGCGGCGATCTGCTCGTGGCCGCGGACCTCGGCCAGTGGGTCGGTGTAGCCGCCGTCCCCGGCCCACGCGGCGGCGACCGTCTTCGCGAGCGCGTCCGGCCCGGCGGCGTTCCAGGCCTCGAAATAGCGGGCGACGGCACTGTCATAACGGTCGTTGCTTGCGGACATGGTGGATCAGCCTCCATCAAATCGGGGTTCCTACAGGTCGGAGACCGGATTCCGGTGGGTGCTGCTTTGCTCGGATCCGATAACGCAACCATGCCCGGAGGCCCTTGGGGGCGTCGATTACTTCTGAGGTAAGGGCGGCCTGCTGCGTTTCGGCCAAACCTGGTGACGAATATGCCAGGAGACTGGCTGGAATGGCATGGTGACAGAGTGTCAGGAGTGGCGATACTCGAATACAAGGGCAATTCAGCCAGGCCCGTACATCGTCATCATGCACAACAGCGCCATCATGCACAGCAGACGAGCCGCAGGGAAAGCGAGGAAGTTCCGGCAGCGAGCGACGCGATGGGGGAGCGATCGTGCACGACGAATTCCTGTGCTATGTCACCGCGTACGGAGTATGCGGCGGTCAGCGGGTAGGCGTGCCGCTGGGAAGTTATCGCGCGCCCACGCTGGCGCTCGCCCTGTGGTGGATGCGGGACCGTGCCGCGTGGATGGCCGAGCGGCTCGACCCGCAGCCCGAGGATCCGACCTTCCCGCCGAACTCCATCGCCCCCGTGGGGTCGTCCGTCCCGGACGTGCCCGGCGTCCTGCGTGCCTGGTGCGGCGATTCGACACAACAGGAGCTGGTCGCCGACGAGTTGGCCGCCGGAAGGCTTGTCCGCATCGCCACCAATGACGACACCACCGAGTACGAGCTGATGGCCGAATCCGTGGACGCCCGGCGCATGCAGCGGACCGCCGCCGTACTCGGCAGCTCGGCGGCCTGACCGCCGGATCAGCTCCGCAACCGTGATGGGCCCCTCGGCGGTGCCGTTCTGAAGCCACCCGCCAGGCGAATATATGGACGAATAGCTAGAATTCAGGCATGGCAGAGCGGCCAGTCGCGCCCATCGCGCCCGAACTCGTGCTCGAAACCGAGACGGGTTCCATGGTGATGAGTCCCAGCCGCGACTATCACGTCGGACGCGACCCCTTGAGTGATGTCGTCATCGACGACGCCCGGGTCTCCTGGCACCACGCGGTACTTCGCCCCGAGGCCGACCACTGGACGGTCGAGGACGAGAACAGCACGAACGGCACCTACGCCGACGGCCGGCGCGTCCACGAGTGGGGCGTCGGACCGGGCAGCGTCCTCCACTTCGGCAACCCCTCCGACGGTCCCCGCGCGGTACTCGCCGACCGGCCCCCGGAACGCCCCTCGGCCGTCTCCCTGCCGTCCGCCACCGGCACCTTCCGGCGGCCCACCTCCGTACGGCCGCTGCCCGCCCGCACCGTCCGCATCGGCCGCGGCGGCGACAACGACCTGGTCATCGACGACCTGGTCGTCTCGCGACGGCACGCCGAGCTGCGCACGCTGCCGGACGGGTCGTACGAGATCGTCGACCTCGGAAGCCACAACGGCACGTTCCTCAACGGCCAGCCCGTGAGCCGCGCGCCGGTCACGTCCGGTGACATCGTCGGCATCGGCCACTCCGCGTTCTGTCTCGTCGGCGATCAGCTGCAGGAGTACGTCGACACGGGCGAGGTCTCCCTCGACGTCCAGGACCTCACGGTCGCCGTCGACCACGGGCGCAAAACCCTGCTGGACCAGGTGTCCTTCCCCGTCGGAGAGAAGTGCCTGCTCGCCGTCGTGGGCCCGAGCGGCGCCGGAAAGTCCACGCTCCTGAACGCGCTGACCGGTCAGCGCCCCGCCGACCACGGCACGGTCCTCTACGACGGACGCGACCTCTACCGCGACTACGCCGAGCTGCGCCAGCGGATCGGCCTGGTCCCGCAGGACGACATCCTGCACACCCAGCTCACCGTGCGCAAAGCCCTCACGTACGCCGCCCAGCTCCGGTTCCCGCAGGACACCGCGAAGGCGGAGCGCCGGGCCCGAGTCGACGAGGTGATCGGCGAGCTGGGCCTTGAGCAGCGCGCCGACCAGCCCATTCACAGTCTCTCGGGCGGCCAGCGTAAACGGGTCAGCGTGGCCCTGGAACTGCTGACCAAGCCGTCGCTGCTGTTCCTCGACGAACCGACGTCCGGCCTCGACCCCGGCATGGACCGCTCGGTGATGCACATGCTTCGCGGTCTCGCCGACGACGGCCGCACCGTCATCGTGGTCACCCACAGTGTGCTCAGCCTCGACGTATGCGACCGGCTCCTCGTGCTCGCGCCCGGCGGAAAGGTCGCCTACTACGGACCGCCCGAGGACGCTCTGGCCTTCTTCGGCTACGAGCAGTGGCCGGAGGCCTTCGAGGACTTCGAGCGGGACCACGACCGGGACTGGGCGGGCGACTACCGAGTGTCACCCTTCCACCGCCAATACATCGACAACTCCACCTCGCAGCCGTATCAGGCCCAGGCCGCTCCGGTCGCCGCCGTCGGACCACCGCCCAAGCCCCAGAGCTGGGGCGCCCAGCTCAGCACCCTGATCCGCCGCTACGCCGCCGCCCTCAGCGCCGACCGGACCTTCCTCATCATCATGATCGCGCTGCCGTTCGTGATGGGCGCGATGGCCCGCGCACTGGCCGGAAGCCGTCTGACGCAGGAGACGGCGATGAACGCACTGCTCATTCTGTGCGTGGGGGGTGTCCTGACCGGCGCGGCCAATGCCGTGCGCGAACTGGTCAAGGAACGGGTCATCTACCAGCGCGAGCGGGCTGTGGGCCTGTCCAGATCGGCGTACCTGATGTCCAAGGTCGTGGTTCTGGGCACCATCACCGTGCTCCAGGCCGTCGTGCTGACCCTCGTCGGTCTGTTCGGCGTCGACCTCAACGCACCCGGCGGCGAAGGCGTCCTGATGCCGCCGCTCGTCGAGATCACGGTGGCCGTGGCCCTGCTCGCCTTCACCGCGATGATGCTGGGCCTCCTCGTCTCCGCCCTGGTGCGCAAGGAGGAGGTCACCATGCCGCTGCTCGTGCTGCTGGCCATCGTCCAAGTGGTCTTCTGCGGCGCGCTGTTGAAACTGAACGGCGTGCCCGGCATCGAACAGCTTGCCTGGCTGGTGCCCTCGCGCTGGGCGCTTGGCGCGATGGCCGGGACCATCGGGCTGGCCCGGATCGTCCCCGGGAAACTGACCGGCGACCCGCTGTTCCGGCACGAGACCGGCGTCTGGCTCCTCAACATGGGGATGCTGGTCGTCCTCTCGGTCGTCTTCGGGTACGCGGTGATCCGCCTGCTGCGGCGGCACGAACCCGCTGTCATGCGGAAGTAGGTGCGATGACGACAGCCGAATTCCGCCCCACCCACGTGATCCCCCAGGACGGCCTGCCCGCCTGGGAGACCCCGGATCCGTCCCGGCCCACCGTGCGGCTCGACGCGCTGCTGCCGGTCCAGCTGATCGACCGGCTCGGCGACTGGGGCCGGGTCCTCTGCGCCAACGGCTGGTCGGCCTGGGTCGACGGCCGACTGCTCGTCGCCGTACCGCAGGCGCCGCCCGCCGCGGGCAGCCCCCTCACCCGGACAGCCGACCCGCGCCCACTCCTGGCCCGCGTCGAGGAGGCACTCTCCCGCTACCGGGGCGCCGCCGAGGACCTCGCCGCCGGACGACTCGACGGGCAGTCCTTCCGCGGCCGTACGCAGGGACAGCGGATCGGGGTGATCGTCGACGGCGAGTCTCTCTGGCTGTACGACGGCGAGCACGAGCGGTGGGTGTACTGCGACGGCACGCGGCTGAGCACCTTCGCGGCGGGGCGGGGCCCGGCGGCAGCGGCCGAGGAGCCCGTACGGGCAGAAGCTCCGGTGGGCCGCGAACCCACGCGGGTCGTCACCTATGACGCGGACGACCGGGGTGACCTCTGATGGGCGACGAAGACGATCGGGGTGACCTCTGATGGGCGACACGGACGACCGGGGTGACCTCTGATGGGTGACGAGAACGACCGGAGTGACCTCTGATGGCCGACGGCGGGCGCCACGACACCAGCCTCTTCTCCGGGCGTCCGTCCGACCTGATCGGACGGCAGATCGCCGGCTACCGGATCGAGCAGGAGATCGGCCGCGGTGGCATGGCCGTCGTCTACCGCGCCAAGGACCTGCGGCTCGACCGGACCGTCGCCCTCAAGCTGCTCGCCCCTGAGCTGGCCCGCAACGACACCTTCCGAGGCCGCTTCACCCACGAGTCGCGGGTGGCCGCCGCCATCGACCACCCCAACATCGTGCCGGTCTTCGAGGCCGGTGAGACGGACGGCGTCCTGTACATCGCCATGCGGTACGTCGCCGGACGGGACCTGCGCCATCTGCTGGACCGCGCGGGCCCGTTGCCGGTCAAGGTGGCCGCCCGGATCGCCGTCCAGGTCGCCTCCGCGCTCGACGCGGCCCACGACCACGGTCTGGTGCACCGGGATGTGAAACCCGGCAACATCCTGGTCGCCCAGGGCACCGACAGCGACCATCCCGAGCACGTGTACCTCACGGACTTCGGCCTGACGAAGAAGTCGCTGTCCCTCACCGGGTTCACGAGCGTGGGCCAGTTCGTCGGAACGCTCGACTACGTGGCTCCCGAGCAGATCTCGGGGAAGCCGGTGGACGGCCGGTGCGACGTCTACAGCCTCGCCTGCGTCGTCTACGAGACGATGGCCGGGAAGCCGCCCTTCCAACGCGAGGACGACATGGCGCTGCTCTGGGCCCACCAGTACGACGAGCCGTCGCCACTGACCGGCAAACGCCCCGACATCGCCGCCGCCGTGGACGACGTCCTCGCCCAGGCGCTGGCTAAGAGCCCCGACGACCGGTACGACTCCTGCCTCGCCTTCGTGGCAGCGCTGCGGGTCGCCGCGACCGGCGCCATGGACGCGGGCCACGCGCCGACCCAGGTGGACGGGCGGGTGGTCGGAGCCCCCGAATACGGTCCGCCGCCGGAGCCGCCGGGCTGGGCCGGGCCGGTGTTTCCGGGCGCCTAAGTGCGGGGGCAAACCCCCCTGAACACAGGCCGGTTGGCGGGATGGGACGGCCGGTGAGGACCGGCGAAGCTCTTCTGCATGACGAAGATCCAGCGAAACGCCGCCCTGCTCGCCGCCTCCGCCTTCGTGCTCAGCCTCACCGCACCGCTCACCGCGACGGCCTCGACCGCCGCCGTGCCCGAAGCCCTCCAATGGACGAAGTGCGAGGGAAGCGGGCTGGACCCGCGGCAACAGTGCGCGACCATCGAGGTGCCGATGGACTACGCCCACCCCGGCGGCCGGAAGATCAGCATCGCCGTCTCCCGGATCCCCAGTGAGAACCCGCAGGCGCGTCGCGGTGCTCTGCTGCTGATCCCTGGTGGGCCCGGCGGCTCCAGTCTCAACAACCCTTCGGGCAAGGGGCAGCGGCTACCGCAGGAGGTGCGGGACGCCTACGACCTGATCGGGTTCGATCCCCGTGGCCTCGGTCGCTCCACCCCCGTCACCTGCGACCTCGAACACAGTGACCTCGCCACGTCGAAACTGCGCCCCTGGCCCGCCCCCGACGGGTCCATCACCGAGAACATGGCCACCGCACAGCGCCTGTCCGACGCCTGCGAGCGCAACGGCGGCGAACTCATCAAGCACATCAGCACCGCTAACGAAGCCCGCGACATCGACCGCATCCGGGCGGCCCTCGGCGAGCGCAAGCTGTCCGCGTGGGGTGTCTCGTACGGGACGTATGTCGGCGCCGTCTACGGCCAGTTGTTCCCGCACCGCACCGACCGCATCGTGCTGGACAGCAACGACGACCCCGACCACACCCGGGTCTCCCGCGCCTGGCTCGCCGGTCACGAGGCCGGTGTCGAGGACACCTTCCCCGAGTTCGCCAAGTGGGCCTCCGCACCCGGCAACCCGGACCGGCTGGCCGAGACGGCGGACGAGGTCCGGCCGCTGTTCCTGGAGCTCGCCGCGAAGCTGGACCGCGAACCGATCCCCTGGCCCGGCGCCAACCCGGAGGAGCTGAACGGCAATGTGCTGCGCCAGACCATGCTGGACAGCCTCTACGCGCCCAGCGGCTTCCCCGACCTGGCTCAGTTGATGCTTGCCGCGCAGAAGGGCACCCTGCCGCCGGCGCCCCCCGCGCCGCCCGAGTCCGTGCTGCAGAACGCCGCCGCGGTCGGGGCCGGAACCCTCTGCAACGACATCGCATGGCCCAAGTCGGCCGCCGCGTACGAGAGGGACGTTGCCTGGAGCCGCGCCGAGTACCCGCTGACCGCAGGAATGACCAGGAACGCGATGGTCTGCGCCGCCTGGCCGTTCACGCCCGAGGAGCCCCCGGTACGGATCACCGACCGCGGCCCCTCCAACATCCTGCTCATCCAGAACGAGCGCGACGTGGCCACCCCGCTCAGCGGTGCTTCGAAGCTCCGCGAGGCCCTGGGCAAGCGCGCCACCATGGTCACAGTGAACTCCACCGGTCACGACGCCTACTTGGCCAACGGCAACGAGTGCGGCGACCGGACCGTCTCGCGCTATCTGGCGACGGGGGAGCGCCCCGGCCGGGACACCTACTGCAGTTAGCCGACCCGGGCCCCGGGTCCCTCGGCGCCGATCTCGCCCCGCCGGCGGACTCCCTTCGCCAGCAGACCGCCGAGGAACCCGGTGACCAGCCCCCACAGCACGGCGAATCCGAGCGCGGTCCACACCTCGGGCCGCAGGAAGAGCTCCCCGCCCAGACCGCCGCCGATGTCACCGATGCCGAGGATCGACAGACCGTAGTGCGCGGAGATCCGGCCGACGAGACAGATCATGAGCACAGTGAGCGCGAGCGCGATCGCCATGTGCACGGCGTGCTGCCACAGCCGTATCCGGGCCGGTGAGCGGGCTGCCATCAGGAACGCGGCCGCGAGGAGCAGCAGCGCGTCGACGACCAGCAGCCACCACACCTTGCCGTCGAACTCGGCGAGGGTGCGCAGATTGAGCGTGGAGATGTCCGGGGTGCGCAGTACCTGGTCGAGGAGATGCGGCATCGGCAGCCCGAACGGCCCGTCCACGCGCCCGTTCCACGTGACGCCGAGCCCGAGAGTGAAGGCCAGCCAGACGAGGTTCGGGAGACCGAGGAGGAGTACGGCGAACGTCTCCGCCGTGTGCCCGCGACTCGCCGCGACCACCAGGGCGATGACGACGCCCAGCACGACGTACGCGAGGAGCAGCGCGACCATGGCGAACGCGGCCGGACGCACCGACTCCTGGAAGCGCAGCAGCCGGGGCGGGAGCGGGGCCCCGCGCGAGACCAGCAGCGCGAGGACGAGGACGCCCACGAGCCACAGCACACCGAAGACCAGCGTCAGCGGCACATCGGTCTTGAAGCCGACCTTGGGAGCGGCACCGAACAGGTCGCCGATGTCGCCGATCGTTCCGTCCCCGAGGGAGATGCTGAAGTTCTGCCGGGCGAAGAGCGCGAGGGCGACGAGGGCCAGCAGCCACAGGACGGCGATCCGGGCGGCCCACCCGGCCAGTTCGCTGGCTCCGGCGACGGCCCGGTGCCGCAGCGGCCGCAGGAACCCGGCGGCCATCACCAGCGCTCCGGCCAGGGTGACCGACAGGGGAATCACCGTCAGGCCCGCTTTGGTGTCGGCGATCATTCCGGCGTCGCCCGAGAGCACGATGGTGCCGCCGACGGCCGTGACGACGGTGGCCGCGACCACCCGGGGGAACGCGTTGTCGGGCAGGTCCGCCGCACCTGCCGCCCACAGCCCGAGCGCGGCGACCACCCCCATGACGATCATCCCGGTCAGCACCGCCAGGACGGCCTGGAGCCAGCCATGGCGGGCGGCAGGTTTGCCACCGGGGCGGACAACTGCCTGGTCGGATGGTGTCTGGGGGCTCACGCTGCCACGCTAAGCAGGGCTGACGCCGTCCGCCCGCCGGGAGGGTCCGACCGCGTCGGCTTGCGGGCGGTACGGGACCGGAGCACACAATGGGCTCGTTGTGTAAGAAAGCGATGCCAAACGTAAGAAAGCTGTGCGAAGCGTTTGAAGCATCGCAAAACTTCAGTCTGAAGCAGCACAAAGCTTCTGAAGTGCCGCGGGATCCCTACACCGGGAAGAAGAGCTCGTGAGCGTCGAACCGCCGTCCTCAGGCCGCCCCACCGGACCGCCTTCGGGCCCCCTGTCGGGCCCGTCCCAGCCGGGTCCGTCCGAGCCGAGTCCGACCCAGCCCAGTGGCCGCGTGCCCTCGGGCCCGCCGAGCGGTGCGGGCGGAGGCGACGCGGGTGGACCCTCCGGGCCCGGTGGACCGGGCGGACCGGGTGGACCGAGTCAGCCGGGCAAGGGCCCGGACCGCCCCTGGTGGAAGTCGGCGCCCCGCGTCGCACTGATCACCGGCGTTCTCGTGGCCGCCGTGATCCTCGGCCTGGTCTTCACCCGCGACAACGGCGACAGTGACACGTCCGCAGCCGGCGGCGAGGTCTTCCTCCAGGCGGCGGGCAAGTCGGGACCCGACCCGTTCACGGAGTCGACGGCCAACGACAGCTCCACCCCGCCCGAGACACCCTCGGCGTCCACCGCCTCGGAATCCGCCAACGTGACCCGGGGCGTGGACGGTTCGGCGCCCGGCCTCTACGGCGGCACCCGCAACGTCTCCAGCTGTGACGTCGAGAAGCAGATCAAGTTCCTCCAGGCGGACCCGGCGAAGAACAACGCGTTCGCCTCGGTGGTGGGCCTGCGGACCTCCCAGGTCCCCGGCTATCTGCGCGCGCTCACCCCGGTGCAACTGGGCTACGACACCCGGGTCACCAACCACGGCTACCGCGACGGCGCCGCCACCAGCTATCAGGCGGTGCTCCAGGCGGGCACCGCTGTTCTCGTCGACGATCACGGCGTCCCCCGGGTGCGCTGCGCCTGCGGCAACCCGCTGGGAGAGCCGGTCGCGCAGAAGACCACGCCCAAGCGGACCGGCGACTCGTGGCCGTCGTACCGGACGCAGAACGTGGTGGTCGTCGCGCCCTCGACGACGATCATCAACGTCTTCGTCATCTTCGACCCGGACAACGACGAGTGGATTGCCCGGCACAAGGGCGACACGGGCCACCACGACGAGAAGACCGAGCCGCCGGCGCAGCTGCCCTTCCCGTCGGCGAGCGTCTCGTCCCCGACGCCGAACTCCCAGTCCCCGTGCGCCTCTTCACCCGGTACGACGCCGAGCGGCTCGCCAAGTCCGAGCGTGTGCGCGTCGACCTCCACATCACCGTCCTCGCCCTCCTCGTCCTCGTCCGCCCCGTCGGAGTCCGAGTCGGACTCGCAGTCCCCGCCCTCCGAGCCTCCGACGACGGCATCGGAGTCGTCCGCGTCACCCGACCTGGCGTCCTCGGCCACGACGACGGAGACGGCGACCTCATCGATGACGGCGGCGTCATCGGCTTCCAGCGCCCCGGTATCGTCCGCCACCTCCCCGGGCCTCTGACAGCAAGTCACCCAGAAGCTGGGGGAGTTGGACCTCACCGGTGACGCTCGCGTGCCCGAAATGTGGTGGCGGATTCCCGGCAGGCGTCCGATGCTCTTGGGCATGGCCGACATCGCGGAGTCAGAGCCCGGCAGTCCCCGGCCCGAGCGGAGCTTCGGACGGTGGGACATGTTCGTGCGTCCGGACGGCGATCCGCGGTCCGACCGGGGATTCGTGGGGGAGCGGGACACGCTCGTCGGACATCTGCGGGACCAGCGGCTCACCCTGCGGATGAAGTGCGCCGGGCTCGACGCGGAGGCGATGGCCCGGCGTGCGGTGGAGCCCTCGAACCTGTCCCTGCTCGGGCTTGTGCGGCACCTGGCCGGGGTCGAACAGCTCTGGTTCCGGCGAGTGATGGCCGGACAGGAGGTTTCCCGGCACTACCGAACCGACGCCGATCCCGACGGGGACTTCAACCGCGCGGTGGGCGACCCCGAGGTCGTCGCGGAGGCCTGGGACACCTGGCGCTCCGAGGTCGCCTTCGCGGAACGCTTCGTCGCAGGCGCCCCCAATCTCGACATCAGCGGCATGAACGGCGACGAGCCCATCGAGCTCCGCTCGGTACTGGTGCACATGATCGAGGAGTACGCCCGGCACAACGGCCACGCCGACTTCCTGCGCGAGCGGATCGACGGGAGGGTGGGGCAGTAACCGTCCGCCGGGGCGCGGAAATCACACCTCGTTGTTCCACATGCGGAACATGGCGCACTTCCCGTGGCCGTCGAAGGTCACGGTCCAGAGGTTGGCGAAGGTGCCGAGTTCCTTGTAGCGGCCGGTGCCCTCGATGGCCGCCGTGTCCCCGTTCACGGTAAGGACCGACCACTCGAACTCCCAGCCGCCCTCCTGCCACGCCGCCCGGCCGAGCCATCCCTCGACGATCTCATCACGGCCGGTCCAGTCCGTCGCGTACGGCCACTCGTGGTACTCCGCGTGCGCCGAGAAGAGCGCCTCGATGTCCTTGCGGCTGTTGCTCCTCCAGGCCCGCACATACTCCTCGACCCAGGCCTCCACCCGCTGCTTCGTCACCACCGCACTCACCCCTGCGCCGTCGGCCTGATGACGAGTTCGTTGACGTCGACATCGAGGGGCTGGCTGATGGCGTACAGGATCGCCTCACCGATCGCCGAGGCGGGGATCGCGATCCCCATCTGATCCTGGACCGCCTCGCGCACGCCGGCGTCGCTGATGCCCTCGGTGAGCTCGCTACGGGTCAGGCCGGGGCTGATGACGGTGACACGCAGGTCGCGGCTTTCCTGCCGCAGGCCTTCGGAGAGGGCACGGACCGCGAACTTGGTGGCGCTGTAGACGGCCGCGGTGGGGTCGACGCGGAGCCCCGAGACGGAGGCGATGTTCACCACGTGACCGGCGCCCTGGGCGCGCATCAGCGGGAGCACGGCCGCGATGCCGTGCAGGACGCCCCGGATGTTGACGTCGATCATGCGGTTCCACTCGTCGACCTTCAGAGCGTCGAGGGGCGACAGCGGCATCACGCCCGCGTTGTTGACCAGGACGTCGACCCGTCCGTACTGCTCCTGCGCGGCTCCGACGAAGGCGCGCACGCTGTCCAGGCTGGTCACGTCCAGCTCGTGGTGGAGTGCGCTTCCCCCGTCGGCCCGGATCTCCTTGGCGAGAGCGGCGACGCGGTCCGTGCGGCGGGCCCCGAGTACCACTCGGTGGCCGGCCGCGGCCAGTCGCCCGGCCGTGGCCTCGCCGATCCCGCTGCTTGCCCCGGTGATCAGCACGACCTTGCCCGGGGATGTGTCGGTGGTGGATGGGACGGTCATGGGAACCCCTTCGGACGTGTCCGCGACCTGCGGCTCTGTTTCCGGTCAGGGTCCGATCATGTGCCGGATCCCGCCGCGTGGGCAGGACGTGTCTTCCTGGGTGCGCCACACCCAGGAAGGGGTGACGCGGGAAACACCGACGTACGATTTCTGCATGAGCGGAAACGAGCTGGGCGAGTTCCTGCGGGTCCGGCGCTCCCGCCTGAACCCCGCCGATGTGGGCTTCCCGGGCTCCGGTGCACGCCGGGTCGCGGGGCTGCGGCGTGAGGAGGTCGCCGTGCTGGCAGGCGTCAGTGCCGACTACTACGCGCGCCTGGAGCAGGGCCGGGAACGCCACCCCTCCGGGCAGGTCATCGACGCGATCGCGGGGGCGCTGCGGCTGGACACGGACGCCCGCTGGCACGCGTACCGGCTGGCCGGACTCGTGCCGAAGGCATCCCCCGTCGGCCGCCGCCAGGAGCGGGTGGCTCCCGCCCTGCTGCGGCTGATGGACGGCTTCCCCGCCGCCGTCGCCTACATCACCAACCGCCGCCTCGACATCCTCGCCTCGAACGCTCCCGCCCGAGCGCTGCTCTCTCCTCTCGCGAACCCCCGGGACATGGTCCACTCCCTCTTCCACGACCCCGCCGCCCGGCAGCTGTTCGCCGACTGGCCGGCCGTCGCACGCGACACGGTGGCAGCGCTGCGACTGGCGTACGGACACCAGCGGAGCGACCCCGAGACCGGCGCGCTGGTCGAGGAACTCCTCGACAGCAGCGAGGAGTTCGCGGCGCTGTGGCGCGAGCACGGTGTCGGCCGGCTGGGCAGCAAGACCAAGGTCTTCAACCACCCGGACGTGGGCCGGCTCACGCTCACCTACCAGTCCTTCGACGTGCAGGACGCCCCCGGGCAGTGCCTGCTCGTCGGCAGCGCCGAACCGGGCACGGCGGACGCCGACTCGCTCGCCCTGCTCGGCGCCCTGCACGCCGACGCGCCGTGACCGTACGGCACTTGATCCGCAGACTTCACCGCGGGCGCCGTACCGCCGACGGACGATTCCACCGAGAGCGGAACGCCGGTCCCTTCCGCTGGGGCTCACCGCTTCTAGGCTGAAGGGGTGAGCAACCAAGCGCCGAACGAAGCCCGCGTCATCCCTCTGCGCCCGGCGGCAGCGCCGGCTCCGGCCGCCGCTCCGGCGCGAGTGCCGCAGCGGCCCCGCCCGGTTCTCGCGCCACGCCGGACGCCCCCGGCCCCTGCTCCCGCGACCAAGCAGCCGCTGTGGCGCGACCTCGTGGGTGACGTCCTGCGGCGTGAGCGACTCGCCCAGGAGCGCACGCTCAAGGACGTGGCCGACGCGGCCCGGATCTCCATGCCCTACCTCTCGGAGCTGGAGCGCGGTCGCAAGGAGGCTTCGTCCGAAGTCCTCGCGGCCGCCGCTCGCGCCCTGGGCCTCGGCCTGGGCGACCTGCTCTCGCTGGCCCAGGACGAACTCACCCGCCTCGCTCAGGCCAGGCCCGGGCAGAGCCGCTCCACCACGAGCTCGCGGTACGACGGCATGTGCCTGGCCGCCTGACCGTCCTGCCCGGGTTCTCAGTTCACCGGGAGCCGCCGGCTCACCACCTCGTCGGCGATCCCGTACGCCACGGCCTCCTGCGCGGTGAAGACCTTGTCGCGGTCCATGTCCGCGCGGAGGGTGGCGACATCATGGTGTGTGTGCCGGGAGAGGACCTCCTCGACCTGTGAGCGGATGCGGAGCATTTCCTTGGCCTGGAGGGTGAGGTCGGAGACCGTCCCCTGCCGTCCGCCGCTCGCGGGCTGACCCAGCAGCACCCGCGCGTGCTCCAGGATGAACCGCCGTCCGGGATCACCCCCGGCCAGCAGCACCGCCGCGGTCGAGGCCGCCTGTCCTACGCAGAACGTCGAGATCGGCGCCTGCACATACGTCATCGTGTCGTAGATCGCCATCAGTGAAGTGAACGATCCCCCGGGCGAGTTGATGTAGATCGCGATCTCGCTGTCCGGGCTCGACGACTCCAGATGGAGGAGCTGCGCGATGACGACGTTGGCGACCCCGTCGTCGATCTCCGTGCCGAGAAAGATGATCCGCTCGGACAGCAGCCTGCTGAACACGTCGTACGAGCGCTCGCCCTGCGGAGTCCGCTCGACCACGTTCGGAATCGTGTAGCTACCCATGTCAGAGCCCCATCCGTCGCCGTGACGCGGCCGGGCGGACGTCGTCGAGCGACTCCACGACCCGGTCGACCATGCCGTAGTCCTTCGCCTGCTCCGCCGTGAACCAGCGGTCGCGGTCGCCGTCGCGGGAGATCGTCTCCTCGCTCTGGCCGGTGTGCTCCGCGGTGATCCGCTCGATGGCCTTCTTCGTGAACTCCAGGTTCTGCGCCTGGATCTCGATGTCCGCGGTGGTTCCGCCGATACCGGCCGACGGCTGGTGCATCATGATCCGCGCGTTCGGCAGCGCGAAGCGCTTGCCGTGGGCGCCGACGCTGAGCAGGAACTGCCCCATGCTCGCCGCGAATCCCATGGCGAGCGTCGAGACGTCGTTCGGGATCAGTGTCATCGTGTCGTAGATCGCCAGGCCCGCGGTCACCGATCCGCCCGGGCTGTTGATGTACAGGCTGATGTCGGTCCGCGAGTCCTCCGCGGAGAGCAGGAGCAACTGGGCGCAGACCCGGTTCGCGGAGACCTCGTCGACCTGCGTACCGAGCAGGACGATGCGCTGCGCGAGCAGTTGCGCGGCCAGATGGTCGTCGAAGCGCGTCGCGGGGGTGTCGCCCTCGTCGGCCCGCGGTGCGCGGGCCGGGTCCCAGCCGGTGATGAGTGCAGTCATCGGTCCTCCGTGAGGTGTCGGCGCGGCGCGGTTCTCGTCGCCGCGATCTCCACTCTCGGACCGACTGCGCTCGGGATTCAGGTTTCTCGGCCGGCAGCAGATTCGCTACGGGCAGAGGCGGACGGAGGCGAGCGGGTGCGGGTCCCGCCGAAACCGCCGGCCGGGGCTTCCCGCGTCGGACCGGAGCGCCGGAACCCGGGAACGCTCGGCACCACGGCGGAACCCGTGCCCGTGCCGCCGATGAGTTCTCGGGCGAGGACCAGTCGACAGAAGTGACGACGTTTTCCCCACCCGAGGAGGTACTCATGCCCGCCAATGGATTCACCACTTGTCTGTGGTTCGACGGTCAGGCCGAGGAGGCCGTGGACCACTACATCTCGATCTTCAAGAACTCCGAGCTCGGCAGGATCACCCGGTACACGGAGGCCGGGCCCGGCCCCGTCGGTTCCGTGGTGACCGTCGAGTTCGTGGCCAACGGCCAGAAGTTCATCGCACTCAACGGCGGCCCGCAGTTCACCTTCAACGAGGCCATCTCCTTCCAGATCGACTGCGACGACCAGGAGGAGGTGGACTACTACTGGAACAAGCTCACCGAGGGCGGCGGCGAGGGCGGTCCCTGCGGCTGGCTCAAGGACAAGTACGGCGTCTCCTGGCAGGTCGTCCCGGTGAGGCTCGTCGAGATGGTCGTCGACCCGGACCCGCAGAAGGCGGCCCGCGCGACCGCGGCGATGCTCAAGATGGGCAAGCTGGACATCGCGGCCCTGGAGAAGGCGTACGCGGGCGAGTAGCGGACCGGCTCGGTCCGCAGCCCACCCCGGGTGCACAGCGGCCGGCCCGCCTCCCTCCCCGTGAGGCACAGGCGGGCCGAGCGCTGTGCAGAGCCCCTACGACTCGGTCAGCCGGCGTGGGCGGCGATCACCCGGGAGATCTCCCGGGTGATGCGCACGATCCCCGGGGAGCGGACCGGGCACGGCTTCGGGGTGGATGTGGTCGGCGCCAGGCAGAAGTGCAGGTAGTCGTCCGCGCGGTGCAGGGCGGTGCGGTCGCGGTCCGGCTGGGTGCAGTACACGGGGTTCTCGTGCTCGTACGAGGTGCACGGCAGATACTGGACCCAGGTGTTGCGTGCCGACGCCGGGCTCACGGTCTTTCCGGCGTCGGCGAGCAGTTCGCCGGTGGCGCGGGCCCGCTCCTCGTACAGCGCGTTGACGTCCCGGACCCGGCCAGGGGTGATCGGGTCCGGGCCCTGGAGCACCCAGACGATCTTGGGTTGCCGCGCGCCGCCCGCATTGGTGATCTGCTCGGCCAGCCGTTCCATGTCGGCTTCGTACCGCTCGAAGTACGTCTTCTTCGCCTTGTCGTACGTGATGCCGTCCATGCACGGCGTATAGCCCCAGGCGTTGCCCCAGAACTGCAGGACCACGAAGTCCGGCCGCTTGGAGCGCACCAGGGCGGCCGCCTTGTCGGCGGGCGGTACGAGGGACTGGTCCGCGGCGCCTTCCAGGTAGTCGCACAGGGTGGTGCCCGAGTACGGGGCACTGGTGTACCGCGCGTCCAGTTGGTTCCGCAGCAGATCGCCGAGCACCTTCTGGTTCTCCATGGCGAGAGAGTCCCCGAGGTAGAGCACCGTGGGTGCCTTCGCGGGGGCGTCCGGCGCGTCGGGGGAGGCTGAGGCGGCGGGCCGCTGTCGCGTCGTAGAGGTCGGTGGCGTGGAGGTGTCGGGTGTCGCGCGGGCGGGCGGTGCCGCCTCGGGGCCCGACGCCGGGTCGCCGCACGCGCCGAGCAGCAGCCCGGCCAGCAGCGCCCCCACGATCCACCGTCCGCGCATACGGCAACTCCCGCCCCGCCCACCGAAAGGGTCCCCAGGCAAGCACAGCCGGGCCCGAGACGGAAGACACCCCGGTCACAACTCTCGCCGCGGCCGGTCGAGTTGAAGCAGGACCAGGCGCCGCCGTCAGCTCTCGACAGTTCCCGATAGAAGCTCCAGCAGGTCCGCGAGCGGCAGCGGCTTCGCCATGTGGGCGTCGAATCCGGCCGCCCGGGACTCGCCGCGGTCGGAGCCCCGGCTGAACCCGGAGACCGCGATGAGCCGCAGCTTGTCGCCGTGCGGGCGTGAGCGGACCTCGCGGGCGACCGTGTAGCCGTCGATGTCCGGCAGGCCGAGGTCGCACAGGACGACGTCGAAGAGGCTGGACTCGGTGGCGAGCAGTGCGTCCGTACCGGTGTGCACGGCCGTGACGTGGTGCCCCTGCCGCTCCAGCAGGGCGCGGTAGGTCGTGGCGAGGTCCGTGTTGTCCTCGACGATCAGGATGGCCAACTGCCGTGGGGCGGAGCGGGCTTGCGTGATGGGGCGGGGTTGCGGGGTGCCGTCGGGGGCGAGGGGGAGCAGGGTGTCGAACGAGGCGCCGGTTCCGGGGCCCTCGCTCCGCGCGGTGATCCGTCCGCCGTGGAGCTCGACGATCGTCCGGACGACCGCGAGCCCGAGACCCAGCCCCTCCGGGGTGTTGGGGCCCGCGGGAGCCGCCCGCATGAAGACCCCGAACAGTTCCTCGGCCTGGGCCGGCTCGAAGCCGATTCCGTCGTCCCCGACGGTGAGCCGCGCCTGTCCGTCCGCCGTCGACAGCCGTACTCGCGTACAGCCGCCCGGGAGCGTGTACTTGAGCGCGTTGGACAGCAGGTTGGTCAGCACCTGGGCCAGCCGCAGCCGGTCCCCGTCGATGGGCACCGGATCGGCGGGCAGCTTCACGTCGAGCGTGCGGTCCTCGTGGCCGAACAGGCCGCGCATGTCCGCGCAGGCGCTCTCGACGACCGAGCGCAGATCCGTCCGCCCGCGCACCAGCTCCATGCGGCCGGTCACGGCGCGCGTTCCGTCGAGCAGGTCGTTGCTCATCCGCACCAGCGTGGCGAGCTGCCGTTCCAGGACGGACAGCGCCGGATGGCTGTCCGGCAGGTCGAGCGCCAGCAGCTCGGTCGCCGCCGTGGCGGCCGCCAGCGGATTGCGCAGCTCGTGCGAGAGGGTCGCGATGAACCGGTCCTTGGCTCGCTGCTCCTCCCGCAAGGTCTCGCCCGCCGCGTCGAGATCGGCGTTGGCGCGGCTCAACTGCTCGTTCACCTCGCGGATCTCCCGTGCGCGCACGAAGAGGTCGATCTCCATGCCCTGCGCGCGCATCTGCGCGTCGGCGACGGCACGCTCCTGCTCCCGTCCGACCTGGCGCAGATGGACGAACTCGGTGACGTCCTCCACGCGGTGGATGATGTGCGTGACGTGCCCTTCGCCGTCCAGCACCGGGGTGTTCACGGGACTCCAGTACCGCTCGGCGAACGCGCCCGCCCCGCCCGTCGGGATGTCGTAGCGCTGCAGCGCCATGGTGTCCGTACGCCCGGTGTCCACCACCGTCCGCAGGGAGCGGCGCAGGTTCGCGACGCCGTCGGCGGACGGGTCGCCCGGGTTGTCGGGGAACACGTCGAAGATGGGGCGCCCGACGATGCTCCGCCCGGTGCGCGTGGCCGTCAGATATGCGCGGTTGACCTCCACGATCGTGAAGTCGGGCGCCAGGATGAGGAGCGGGGAGAGCGTCGAGTCGAACAGGAGCCGGAAGTCCGGCCCGGGGTGCGGGGTGTTCTCGGACATGGCGGCCTCAGGGATCGAGTCGGTAGCCGAAACCGCGCACCGTGGTGATCCGTGGCGCGGGGGTGGGCAGGCCGGTGAGCTTGCCGCGCAGCCGGTAGACGTGCTCGACGACGGTCGCGGGCTGCTGCCAGGACGCTCCCCAGATCTGCTCCAGGAGCTGTGCGGCGGAGAAGACCCGGCCGGGGGAGCGGGCCAGCAGCTCCAACACGGCGTACTCCTTGGGCCGCAGCGCCAGCGGCACGCCCGCGATGTCGGCCCGGCGGGCCGCGGTGTCGACGCGCAGCGCCCCGACCTCCAGTACGGCCGGCGCCTCGGGCGGCTGCGAACGGCGCAGCACCGCGCGGATACGGGCCACGAGTTCGCGCTGCGAGAAAGGCTTGACCAGGTAGTCGTCGGCGCCGATCTCCAGCCCCGCGACCCGGTCCGCCTCGTCACCGCGCCCGGAGACGACGATCACCGGGAGGCGGCTGCTGGAGCGCAGCGACCGCAGCAGTTCGAGGCCACTGCCGTCCGGCAGTCCCAGATCGAGGACGACCAGATCGATACCGCCGTCGTACAGCACGGCTTTCCCGGCCCGTGTGTCGATGGCCCACGCGACGGTGAACCCCGCACGTTCCAGATAGGAATGGCACATCAGTGCGAAGTCGGGATCGTCCTCGATCA
The DNA here is from genome assembly GCF_042671685.1 of Streptomyces sp. NPDC127595. Lineage (NCBI taxonomy): Bacteria > Bacillati > Actinomycetota > Actinomycetes > Kitasatosporales > Streptomycetaceae > Streptomyces > Streptomyces sp. NPDC127595. The sequence continues at coordinate 672,737 of NZ_JBHXWK010000002.1, forward strand.
GCGCGAGGTGTGGACGCATTCCGCACCACCCGGCCCAGCTGCCGCCCCCATGTTGTGCCGCTGGTGAGCGGGCGTTGATGCCCCGACCATGTGGCGAAGGTAGAACAGGAGACACCCACGGTTCAAGGGGGAGCCGCCCGGGGGGATTTCCGGCGCGGGCTCGTGCGGTGCGGGGATCGTTCACCGCCGTACGAACCCGCGCCGGGGGCGCGCCGACTGTCACCCCCCGGGCGCCGGGTGACCGGCCCACGTACGGTGTACGACCCCGGCGCACGGGCCGCGACACAGGGCGCGCGTGGGGTCAGTCGCGTGATGTGGTGTGTCCGCGGCGTGGGAGTGGATCCGGTCCGCAGAAGGCCGGAGAGACGGACACCGACGTCGTACGGGCGTAACCGCTCGCAGCGTCCGCCAGGTCTCACGTCGGGTTGCGTCGGCGGATACGGGCGGCGAGTACCGCCACATCGTCCTCCGCCTGACGGGCGTTGAGACGCACGAGTACCTCGTCGAGCAGTTCGTCGACGCCCGCTCCCGGCGGCAGTCGCATCTCGGCCAGCCGGGCGAGCGAGGCGTCGATGTCCTCCCCGCGCCGCTCCACCAGACCATCGGTGTACATCACCAGGGTGTCATCGGGAGTGAGCTCGCGGGTGGCCTGTTCGTAGCCGCCCACCCCGGTGCCCAGTGGGGGACCGACCGGCAGTCGCAGCAGCTCACCGGTGCCGTCCCCGGTGAAGACGACCGGGGGCAGGTGCCCGGCGGAGGCGATCGCTGCCGTACCGCGTGCCGGGTCGACCTGGACCAGCAGACAGGTGGCAGGGCGCCGGTTGCCGTCCTCGGCGACCGCGGCGTCGAGCCTGCGCAGCACCCGGTGCGGCGGCAGGTCCGTGGAGGCGACATAGCGCAGCATCGAGCGGTACGCGTTCATGTCGACCGCCGCGTTGAGGCCGTGCCCCATGACATCGCCCACGACCAGCAGGGTGCGCCCGAAGTGCAGCCGCACGGTCTCGAACCAGTCGCCGCCCACCAGGGTGGTACCGCCGGCCGGCAGATAGCGGGTGGCCAGGTCGAGGTTCGGGTGCGGTCGGCCCGGTTCGGCCAGCAGCGCCTTCTGGAGGTTCAGCACCGTGCCGCGTACGGCGTTGTGCTGGCGCGAATGGCCGATGTGGACGGCCGCGAGGCGCGCCGCGTAGTGCGTGCCGGAGGTCTCCGGGTCGGTGAACTCCTTCCCCTGCCGGACGGCGAGCAGTACCCCGTACAGACCGCCGTGGGCGAGCAGCGGAACGGTCATGACCTGCCGCGGGACCCGTCCGGACAGGTCGATCGAGGCGCTGATCGGGTGCCCCTCGTCCAGCGCCTGCACGGACAGGGGCCGTGCCCCGTGCGCGGGCCAGGGGGTGAGCAGCTCGGTGTCTCCCGCCGTGGCGACGCGCGACAGGTCCGGGGCGTGCGGGTGCTGCGTGGTGGCGGGGGCGTCCGCGGGCAGCAGGTCCACCGCCGAGGCGTCGCAGAAGTGCCGGCACACGAACGCGGCGAGCTCCTCGCAGGTGACCCGTTCGTCCAGCGTGGTGCCGATCGACTCGACGGCATCCTCCATGGCACCGAACGGCGACTGCGCACCCGGAGCGTCCTCACCGCCTAGGTCCGTCATGCCACCTCCACCGCCCTGCGTACCTGGGTCCATCCACGCACGGGGGAGACGGGCCCGCACCCCGGTCAGTGCCGGGGCGGTATCTCGTTCACCAGCACGGCAGCTCCGTCGAAGCGGCCGGCCTTGAGGTCCTGGAGGGCCTCCTGGGCGCGTGACAGCGGATAGGTGTGCGTGGTCGCCCGTACGCCGTGGCGTGCCGCGAGCGCCAGAAACGCCCGCCCGTCCTCGCGGGTGTTCGAGGTGACGCTGCGCAGCTCCTTCTCGTAGAACAGCTCCCGCTCGTAGTCGAGGGGCGGGGTGTCGCTCAGATGGATCCCGGCGACGGAGAGGACCCCGCCCCGGTCGAGTGCCCGCAGGGCCACCGGGACCAGCTCGCCGACCGGCGCGAACAGGATCGCGCTGTCCAGCGGCTCGGGAGGCTCCTCCTGCGCCCCGCGGGCGGATGCCGCCCCGAGGCCGAGCGCCAGCCGCCTGGCCGCCGGGTCCCGCGTCAGGACGTGCACGGTGGCACCCTGCGCGAGCGCGAGCTGCGCGCACAGGTGGGCGCTGCCGCCGAACCCGTAAAGGCCTAGCCGCCCACCCGGCGGCAGCGCGGCCCGCAGCAGCGCCCGGTAGCCGATGATGCCCGCGCACAGCAGCGGGGCCAGGGCGACGTCGTCCATGTCGCCGGGCAGCCGGTACGCGAAATCGGCGGCGACGGTCGTGTACTCCGCGTAACCGCCGTCGGCGTCCCAGCCCGTGTACGACGAGTCCGGGCAGAGGTTCTCGGCGCCGCGCGTGCAGTACCCGCATGTGCCGTCCGTGCCGCGCAGCCAGGCGACGCCCACCCGGTCGCCGAGGGCGTGGCCGCGCACGCCCTCGCCGAGCGCCGCGACCACGCCGACGACCTCGTGCCCCGGCGTCACTCCCGGCCGGTGTACGGGCAGGTCGCCCTCGGCGATGTGCAGATCGGTGCGGCAGACCCCGCAGGCACGGACCTGGACGAGGAGTTCGCCGGCGCCCGGCACCGGTACCGGTTTCTCGACGAGACGCATGGGCCCCTGTTCGATCGGCCCGGGCCGATCCACCTCCCACGCTCGCATCATCCCGTGCCCCGTCCCGTCGACGAATGTCGTTGTCCGCCTTCCAGTTTCATGCGGAACGTCCCGTTCGGCGCGCGGCCCGGCGCCCGGCTGACTAGCGTGAAACGTGCAACCAGACACCCAACCGGAGAAGGTCGACGTCATGGCCGTACAACCAGAGGGAACGCCCTGTTGGGCGGACGCGATGTTCAGCGATGTCGAGGGGGCCAAGAGTTTCTACGGTGACGTGCTCGGCTGGACGTTCGGTGAGGCGTCCAGCGAGTACGGCAACTACACGCAGGCGTACAAGGACGGCAAGACGGTGGCCGCGGTCGTCCCGCCGATGCCGGGGGCGGAGGGCCAGTCCGCCTGGTGCCTGTACTTCGCCTCGCCCGACGCCGCCGCGACCACGCAGAAGATCCGGGACAACGGCGGCACGGTCCTGATGGAGCCCATGCAGGTCGGCGACTTCGGCACGATGGCCCTGGCCAGCGAGCCCAGTGGCGCCGTCTTCGGCGTCTGGCAGGCAGGCGTCCACGAGGGCTTCGAGGCCACGTCCGTGCCCGGCGCCTACGCCTGGGCCGAGGTCTTCACCCGCGAGCCCGAGAAGACCGACGGGTTCCTGCCCGCCGTCTTCCCGTTCACGGCGAAGCAGATGGACCACGACGAATTCGACTTCAGGGTCTTCAACGTCGGGGAGGACACCGTCCTTGGCCGGATGAAGATGACGGACGACTTCCCGCCCGAGGTCCCGTCGTACGTGAACGTCTACTTCGCCGTCGACGACTGCGACGAGGCGGTGGCAAGGGCGACCGGGCGCGGCGCCGTCCTGCGCTTCGGGCCCATGGGCAGCCCGTTCGGCCGGTTCGCGGCGCTGAGCGACCCGCAGGGCGCGTCGTTCTCCGTCATCGACCTCAACACGACCGAGGGCGAGATGCCCAAGCTGACCGACGTGTCCTGAACCCGGCGCCCGCCGGGGCAACCGTGCGGACGTGGTTGATCGTCCCTTCTTGTGGCCGCCGCATCTTCGGGTGACCGAACCCCCACAAGAATCGCGGGAGATCACATGCTCCGCATTCACTTCACGTCGCACGATCTGCAGAACATCCGGGTGGCCCGGCAACCGGATCCGCTGTGGGAACTGGTCTGCAGCGTCTGCCGGTTGGAGACCGGACAAGGGCCGCTCGACTTCGGTCACTGGCGCCGTGCGGCCCGCGACCGGCTCTCCACGGACCCGGTCGCGAGCCGGGCGCTGCGCCCGCTGCGGACGCTGATTCCGGCGGCGGGCTACATACCGGACTTCCTCACGCCTGCGGTGTCCGGCGGCGAGCTTACGGCCGGTCTCGACGAGCTGCGGCGCACCCCGCGCACCCGGCTGGTGCGCGACCTGACCCGGCTGGCCGACTCCCGTCCCGTTCCGGAGTGGGCGACCTCGCTCGGCAGACCGGGCGGCGACTCACTGAGGTCCCTGGCCAACGCTCTCGGGATCTACTTCCGTGCCCTGCTGGAGCCGTACTGGCCGCACATCCGCAGGGCGGTCGCGGACGACGTCGACCTGCGCTCCCGGCACCTCCTCGACGGCGGCACCCAGGCGCTCCTGGACGGGCTGGGTCCACTGGCGCGCTGGAGGTCACCCGTGCTGGAGGTGGACTATCCCATCGAGCGCGATCTCCACCTGGAGGGGCGCGGCCTGCTCCTCGTCCCCTCGTTCTTCTGCTGGCGCCGGCCGACCGCACTCGCGGACCCCGGACTCGACCCGGTGCTCGTCTACCCGGTGGGGAAGGCCCCGCTCACCATCGCGCGCGCCACGGACGACGGCGTGGAGCGCCTGCTGGGCCGTACCCGCAGCGCCGTACTGGCCGAGGTGGCGGGCCGGCACGCCCGGACCACCTCCGAGGTCGCCGCGGCCGTGGGGATCGGGCTGCCCAGCGCCAGCTACCAGATCGGCGTCCTGCGCGACGGGGGACTGGTGGCCAGCCGCCGTGACGGCAAATACGTCCTCCACACGGCCACCCCGCTGGGGCAACGGCTGATCGGGGAGCGCGGCCGCCTTCGACCCGGTACGGGAGCAGCCGTCCGGCCGTGACATCATCGGCGCCATGCCTGAACGTGTAGTGGCCGCCTGTGACGGGGCGTCGAAGGGGAACCCGGGACCCGCCGGATGGGCCTGGGTCGTGGCCGACGGGGACGAGACCCCGACCCGATGGGAGGCCGGCGCGCTGGGCACGGCGACGAACAACGTCGCCGAACTCACCGCACTGGAGCGCCTGTTGACGGCGATGGCGCCGGACGTTCCGCTGGAGATCCGGATGGACTCCCAGTACGCGATGAAGGCCGTCACCACCTGGCTGCCCGGCTGGAAGCGCAAGGGCTGGAAGACGGCCTCCGGAAAGCCCGTCGCCAACCAGGAACTGGTCGCCCGCATCGACGAACTGCTCTCCGGCCGTTCCGTGGAGTTCCGCTACGTCCCCGCGCACCAGGTCGACGGCGACCGCCTCAACGACTTCGCGGACCGCGCGGCGAGCCAGGCGGCGATCGTCCAGGAGCCCGCGGGCAGCGACCTCGGTTCCCCGCAGCCGCCGGCCTCGCCGGACACCGTCCCGGCCGCCGCCGCGCGCCGCCGCGCACCCGCCAAGACCGCGCGGCCGAGCGGCGGCCCGGCCCGCACGATCAAGGCGAAGTTCCCCGGCCGCTGCCTGTGCGGCCGCTCCTACGCTGCGGGCGAGCCCATCGCCAAGAACGGCTCGGGCTGGGGACACCCCGAGTGCCGTACGACGGAGACGGCCGACGCGTAGGGCCTGTCCGTATGACGGGGGCCGTGGACGTATGGGGCCTGTCCGTATGACGGAGACGGCCGACGCGTAGGGCCTGTCCGTATGACGGGGGCCGTCGACGTGTGGGGCCTGTCCGTATGACGGAGGCGGCCGACGCGTAGGGCGCCTTCGGCTGTCAGACCGTGTCGAACGTGTAGTGCGCGGTGTGATCCAGCAGGTCGGCCGGCCGGACGTCGCCCCACGGCTTCATCGTCTCGTTGAGGTCGACGACATCAGGGGTCCCGGCCACGGGCAGATAGCCGGAGCCGGGGTGACGGCGCTGCCAGTCGGCCCACAGCTTGTCCATGTAGGCGTGGTGGAGCCAGAACACCGGATCGTTCGGGGAGACGCCGGTGGCCATCTGGCCGCCCACCCAGACGTGCACCCGGTTGTGGAGGTTGACGCCCCGCCAGCCTTCGAGGTGGTTGCGGAAGCCGTCCGAGGAGCTGTTCCAGGGCGCCATGTCGTACGTCGCCATCGCGAGCACCGAATCCACCTCGGCCCGCGTGGGCAGGTCCCGGCCACTTCCGCCGAGCGACCGGCGCAGATACGTACGGCTGTCGACCCGGACGTTGATCGGCCAGTTGCCTGCCGACGCGGCGAAGGGGCCGTCCATCACCTGACCGTCCCGGCTGCGCCCGGTGCCGCCCAGGAAATCGGGTGCCCACAGGGACGCCCGCGTCGAGCGGTCGGTGCTCCAGTCCCAGTACGGCAGCGCGACGGAGGAGTCGATCGACTGCAGCGCCTGCTCGAACTCGATGAGGAATCTGCGGTGCCAGGGCAGGAAGGACGGCGAACGGTGGCCCGTCCGCTCGCCGTTGTCCGTGTCGCCGAGTATGAAGGCGTTGTGCGTGGTGACGAAGTCGTCGTACCGGCCACTGCGCTTGAGCTGGACCAGCGCGTCGGTGAAACGCCGCTTCTCGTCGGTGGTCAGGCTCGCCTGGTTCTTGCGTACGGTCATGTGCGGGACTCCACAGTCTGCTTGCGGGGCGGGTCAGTTGGCGCCGAACGGGACGAGCGGGGCCCCTTGCAGTTCCAGGACAGCGGCGTGGGCGGCGGCGCGCGGGGTGGCCACCGGGTCGTAGTGGCTGACGACGCTGATCCAGCTGCCGTCGGCGTTCCGCATCACGTGCAGTTCCACACCGTCGACGAACACGGCGTACCCGGCGCCGTGATGGTGCCCGCTCCCGCTGAGCGGCCGGCCCGTGATGCGGCGGCCCCGGTAGACCTCGTCGAAGGCTGCGGGAGCGCCGTGCTCGTGCCCGGCGGCGGAAGCCGTGGGCGCGGTGACGGACTGGGAAGCGGCCACGGCGGCGAACGTGGCCGCGGCACCGAGGGCACGGCGGCGGGTGAGCTCTGGCATACGGAGTCCTCCTGTATCTGGCTCTGTTGAACGACTCGGTATGCCTATCGGTTCGTCGGAGAGTGGGAGAAATCGGCGCATGCCGGTTGGCTGTGATCCGGACAATTAAGCAAATGTCGCGTGCGACCTGGCGCACAGCCCTCCACTGTTACGCTTCGCAGTCACTTGACCGCAATGTGCAACAAAGGGAGTGCGCGTGAAGATCGCGTGCGTCGGTGGCGGACCAGCCGGCCTGTACTTCTCGATCCTGATGAAGCGTCAGGACCCGTCCCACGACATCACCGTCTACGAACGGAACCCGGCCGGTTCGACCTACGGCTGGGGAGTGACGTACTGGGCGGGCCTGCTCGACAAACTCCGTGAGGGTGACCCCGAGTCCGCGCTCGCCGTCAGCGAGAGCTCGGTCCGCTGGAGCGAGGGCGTCGCCCAGGTGAGCGGATCCAGGACGGTGCACCCCGGCGACGAGGGGTTCGGCATCGGCCGCCGCCGACTGCTCGACCTGCTCGCCGAACGGGCCGAATCCCTCGGCGTACACGTCGAGTTCGAGCACGACGTGGCCGCCGACCGGCTGCCCGACGCCGATCTCGTCGTCGCGGGCGACGGAGTCAACAGCGCGCTGCGCGAGCGCCACGCCGATCACTTCGGCAGTGACGTCACGCTGGGACGCAACACCTACGTCTGGCTCGGCACCACCAAGGTCTTCGACTCCTTCACCTTCTCCTTCGTGGAGACGGAGCACGGCTGGATCTGGTGCTACGCCTACCCGTTCAGCGGGGAGCACAGCACCTGTGTCGTCGAGTGTTCCCCCGAGACCTGGACCGGCCTCGGGCTCGACGCGACGACCGAGGGCGACGGCCTGGCCCAGCTGGAGAAGCTCTTCGCCGACCTCCTGGACGGGCACGGGCTGATCGGCCGGGCGCAGAGCGACGGCAGTGCGCAGTGGCTGAACTTCCGCACTCTGACCAACCGGACCTGGCACCGCGGCAATCTGGTCCTGATCGGCGACGCGGCCCACACCACGCACTACTCGATCGGCGCGGGTACCACCCTCGCGCTGGAGGACGCCCTCTCGCTGGCCGGGGCGCTGCGCGAGATCCCGGACCTGGACGCGGCCCTCGCCCGCTACGAGCGGGAGCGCAAGGCCGAGCTCCTGGCGATCCAGAGCGCGGCCCGCCACAGCGCCCAGTGGTACGAGAACCTCCCGCGCTACATCCACCTCCCGCCGGCGCAGATGTTCGCCCTGCTCGGCCAGCGCCACTCGCCGCTGCTGCCGTACATCCCACCGCAGATGTACTACCGGATCGACCGTGCGGCCGGACAGCTGGAGGCGCTGCGCCGGTTCAAGCGCTGGCTGGGGCCGCGGCTGGCCCGCACGGTGCAGGCCGCCCGCTCCCGCGGGTAGCCGTTGCCAGGATGTTTCTTGGGTGAATAGCGATTCACCAGCTAAGGTGAATCGCTATTCACCCATCTTTTGTGTACTACTGGAGTATCTGTGGCGGCTCTGCGTGAGCGATTGACGGTCCCTGTGCTGGCGTTCGGCGGGATCCTCATGGCTGTCACGCAGACGGTGGTGGTGCCGCTGCTGCCGGATCTGCCGCGGCTTACGGGCTCCTCGGCGGGCGCGGTCTCCTGGATGGTGACGGCGACCCTGCTCTCCGGAGCGGTGCTCACCCCCGTGCTGGGCAGGGCAGGAGACATGTACGGCAAGAGACGCGTGCTGCTGATCGCGCTCGCGCTGATGACGCTCGGCTCGCTCGTGTGCGCCCTCACGTCCGACATCGCCATCCTGATCGCGGCCCGGGCGCTCCAGGGCGCGGCCGCCGCCGTCATCCCCCTGTCGATCAGCATCCTTCGGGACGAACTGCCGCCGGAGCGCACGGGCTCAGCCGTGGCGATGATGAGCTCCACCCTGGGCATCGGCGCCGCCCTCGGCCTGCCGCTCGCCGCGCTGATCGTCCAGTACGCCAACTGGCACGTCATGTTCTGGGTGACCACCGCGCTCAGCGCCACCGGCCTCGCCCTCGCCCGGTGGGCGGTGCGGGAGTCGCCCGTCCGCGAGCCCGGCCGCTTCGACACCCTGGGCGCGCTGGGCCTCGCCGCGGGACTGGTCTGTCTGCTGCTCGGCGTGTCACAGGGCGGCCAGTGGGGCTGGACCAGCCATCGGATCCTGGGTCTGTTCGTCGCCTGCGCCGTCATCCTGACCCTCTGGTCGATCCAACAGCGGCGCGCCGAACGGCCCCTGGTCGACCTGAAGTTGGCCACCCGCCCACGTGTCGCCCTGCCGCACGTGACCGCGCTCCTGACCGGCTTCTCCTTCTACGCCAACACACTGGTCACCGCCCAGCTCGTGCAGGCGCCCGTGGCCACCGGTTACGGGCTCGGCCTGTCGATCGTGGCGACCGGTCTGTGCCTGCTGCCCAGCGGGGTGACCATGCTGCTCCTCTCGCCGGTCTCGGCACGCATCTCCGCGTCCCGGGGCCCGCGTGTGACGCTGGCCATCGGCGCCGCGATCATCGCCTGCGGCTATGCCGTACGCATCGCGGACAGCCGCGACCTGTGGATGATCATCCTGGGCGCCACGGTCGTGTCGATCGGAACGACCTTTGCCTACTCGGCCCTGCCCACCCTCATCATCCGCGCCGTGCCCGCCGGGCAGACCGCGTCCGCCAACGGCGTCAACGTCCTGATGCGGACCGTCGGCCAGGCCGTGTGCAGCGCCGCCGTCGCCGCCGTACTCGTCCACCACACCAGCCTTGTCGGCGGTGTCTCCATACCCACGCTGCACGGCTATCTGCTCGCCTTCGCCATCGCGGGTACGGTCGCCCTGGTGGCGTGTGCCGCCGCGCTCGCCATACCCGCCGACCCCGCCCCCCGTGACATCCCGCCGACCCGAGACCGTACGGCAGTGACCCACGACGAGGCGCTCGAAGGAGCCTGACCACCGTGACCACCCCGCCCCCCGGTCTCGTGGCGCCCGCCACCGCTCCGCCGCGCCGCGACGCCGAGAAGACGAAGGCGGCCATCCTCCGCGCGGCCCGCTATCTGCTGGCCCGCCGCGCCCACGCGGACATCACGCTCAAGGCGGTCGCCGAGCGGGCGGGAGTGAGCGCGCCGCTGGTCCTCAAGTACTTCGGAAACAAGGACGCCCTCTTCGCACGCGTCATTTCCTTCGAGTCCGACGCCGACGACCTGCTGGACGCCCCGCTGGAGGACCTCGGCCGGCACATGGTCCGCCATCTGCTGATCGGCCAGACCGAGCGCGGCGCCGACCCCGTCCTGCGCATCGTGTTCGCCCCGCTCCAGGGCGAGCAGGGCGACATACTGCGCGCCAACTTCCGCACCCAGGTCAGCGGCCGCCTCGCCGAGCGCCTCGGCGGCCCCGACGCGGGCCTGCGCGCCGAACTCGCCGTCAGCACACTGCTCGGCCTCGGCGTCATGTACGGCATCGCCCGCGGAACCAGCCTCCGCGCGACCCCGATCGAGGACATCGTCGACCGGTACGGCCCGACGGTGCAGGCGCACATCACCCGCCCGGTGTGATGAACAGGCGGCTCAGTTCACCCCGTGCGGGCGGAACTGGACGCTGATCCGCGGCCCCGCCGCCCGTGCCGACTTGGGGACGGCGTGCTCCCAGGTGCGCTGGCAGGAGCCGCCCATCACGATCAGGTCGCCGTGTCCGAGCGGCCGCCGCACGGTGTCCCCTCCGCGGCGCGGGCGCAGCACCAGATCGCGCGGCGCTCCCACGGAGAGGATCGCGACCATGGTGTCCTCACGTGCTCCCCGCCCGATCCGGTCCCCGTGCCAGGCCACGCTGTCACGGCCGTCCCGGTAGTAGCAGAGCCCGGCCGTGGTGAACGGTTCACGGAGCTCGGCTGCGTAGTGCGCGGACAGCGCGTCCCGCGCCTCGTCGAGGACCGGATGCGGCAGCGGATCGCCGGCGCCGTAGTACGACAGCAGTCTCGGTACGTCCACCACGTGCTCGTACATCTGCCGCCGCTCGGCCCGCCACGGCACATCGGCGACGAGCCGCGCGAAGAGGGCGTCGGCCCCGGCCAGCCACCCGGGCAGGAGGTCGATCCAGGCGCCCTGGCCGAGCACGGTCCGGCGCATCCCGTTCAGCGGGGAGAGGCGCAGTTCGTCGGTCTGGTCGAAGAGCGAGGCCTGGAGGTGCGTGGACATGAGTCCAGCGTACTCCAGAATCGAATAAGTGTTCCATTGGTGGGTGGGTGGAGAGGCCGCGATGGCTCTCAGTGGTCCTCCCAGGAGACCGCCTCCGGATCGGCGAGCACCTCGCGGATCACATGCTCGGCGTTGGCCGCCATCACCGGGTTCGTCGTGCGGTAGTACGGGAGCTGGTTCAGGGCCATGGACAGGGCCCAGCCGCGGCCGCGTGCCCAGGTGGCGTGGTCGGCGCCCGTGGCGTGCCAGAAGGCGGGTCTCGCCTCCGCGGGGAGGAGGTTCCAGGCGGGGATGAGGTCACAGGCGGGGTCACCGATGCCGAGGGTGCCGAAGTCCAGGACGGCGCTGAGACGGCCTTCGCGGGTGAGGAGATTCATGGGCATCAGGTCGGAGTGGAGCCACACCGGCGGCCCCGTCCACAGAGGCGCCGCCAGCGCCGCCTCCCAGGCAGCCGCGGCCGCCGAGGTGTCGATCATGCCGTCCAGGTCGGCGAGCGCGGAGCGCGTCGAGGCGTCCACGGAGGCCAGCGGTCCGCCGCGGTAGGCGGGCGGCCCTCCTGGCAGGTCGACCTGATGCAGTGCGGCGACGAACCTGCCGAGGTCCGCGGCCAGCCGGTCCGGGTTGGCGAGACCGTCCGCGACCGGGAGTTCGCCGTCGAGCCAGCGCCCCACGCTCCAGGACCACGGATACCCCGCCCCGGGAGCACCGGTGGCGAGGATCTCGGGAATGGGGAACGGAAGCAGCGGGCCGAGGAGCGGCAGCCAGCGCCGCTCCTTCTCCACGTCACCGGCGCCCTCCGGGATGCGGGGGAGGCGTACGGCCATGTCGTCGCCGAGCCGGTACAGGGCGTTGACGGTCCCGGACGACGTGACGCGCTTGAGTGGCAGCTCGGCCCAGCGGGGGAACTGTGCGATGAGCAACTCCCGTACGAGCGAGTCGTCGATCGGCGCTTCATGGGCGTGCATCGGGCCTGCGGACATCAGCGCCTGCTCTCGGTCTCGAAGGTCAACTTCCGTCATCCTCGGGCTGTTTCGAGCTTGTTCGCAATGCCAGGCAACCCTGCGGCCACCGTCTTCGTCTTGATCGGCAACGGCCGGGCAGCGCGTCGACCGTACTGAGCGAGGGATTCCCAGATGGAAATCCGGTGCACTATGCGCTCTGTGTATACATGGTGTGTATACGTGAGGTGTATAGCGGGATGTCCGCGCGCTGCCCGTTGACAGCCAGTACCACCGGCGGGCGCTGTGACGTGGCCGACCGGTGGCAGACAGAAAGGCACTCATGTACGGCAAGGCTTTCGCCCCGGAGTACCAGGGCGCACTGACCACCCTGTCCGTGAACTCCTCGCTCACCGATGTCCTCGCGGCCGGCACCGAGCAACTCCGCGTGGCCGAGCGGGCGGGCGCGCGGGCGGAGGCGGCGCGTTCGGGCCTCGCTGTCGCCGAGGCGCACCGCCGCCTTGGGCAGGTGGCGGAAGCCGACCGGGCGTGGAAGGCGAGCTACCGCACCGCCCGCGAGGCCGGGGACGCGGCAGCCATGGCGTGGGCGCTGTGGAGCGGCGGCACGCTGGCCCGGCAGCGCGGCGCCTTCCCACTGGCCTGGCGGCTGCTACGGCTGGCCGCCGAACTCGGCGAGCACGCCGGTGACGTCGTGGTGCGCGGCTACTCCCTGGCCGGGATGGCGGAGACCGGCCGCATCCAGGGCGACTACGCGGCCGTGACCGCGCTGCACGAGCAACTCCTGGCCGAGGCCCGGAAGCGGGGTGAGGCCCGGCACACCGTGTGGGCCCTGGAGGGCATCGCGCAGATACACCGCAACACCGGCGCCTACGACACCGCCTACGCGATGTTCGAGGAAGCGGCAGGGATCGCCGCCCGCGCCGAGGACAGGCGCGGCCACGCCTGGGCCCTGCGCGGACTGGCGGACATCGTCTCCGTACGCGACCAGGACCCCGACCGCGCGCTGGAACTGCTGAGCGAGGCAGAGGTGTCCTGCCGGGCGATGAACCTGTCCGGCGCGCTCGCCTACAACCACAAGATGCGCGCCAACGTCCTCTACCGGGCCGGGCGTTACGAGCAGGCGCGCGACGTCTACATGCAGGCGTTGGCGGAGTTCGAGGCGATGAGTGAGCCGCGCGGCCGGGCCCTTGCCCGGCTCGGCCTGGTCAAGTCCCTGGCCCGGCTGGGCCGCGACCGCGCGGAGACCGACGCGGACCTGACCGACCTGGCCGGGGTCCTGGAGAGCATCGGACTGCGCCACGCGGGACGGATGGTCGAGGGGGCGCGGGCGGAGCTGGGCCTTGCGGTACCGGCCGGCACCTCCGCCATGGAGGTGACGCGATGACGCTCCTGTCCACATCCCTCCAGTCCCCGCCGAAGGCCCCCGCCGCCCCGCAGATCCTGCACCGCTGCCGCGAACTCGTCGCCCCCGCACTCACGAAGGCGATCGGCGGACTGCACCCCTGGATCGCCGAGATGGCCGGATACGCCCTGGGCCACTGCGAGGTGGGCGGCGCCCCCGCGACGTACAGCCAGGGCAAGGGCGTACGGCAGGCGCTGGCCGTCCTCGGCGCGGAGGCGGCCGGGGGTTGTGCCGACGCCGGTGTGCCGGGCGCGGTGGCCGTGGAACTGGTGCACACCTTCTCGCTGCTGCATGACGACATCATGGACGGCGACGCACTGCGCCGGGGCCGTCCCGCGGTGTGGAAGGCGTACGGCACCGGCCCCGCCGTCCTCGCAGGCGACGCGCTCTTCGCCCTGGCGGTGGAGACTCTCACGGCGGTGCCGGCGACTCCGCACGGCGCCACGGCGGTAAGTCAGTTGACGGCGGCGCTCGGCGATCTGGTCCGTGGCCAGGCGGACGATCTGCTGTTCGCCCACCGTCCCTGGACCGGTCCCGACGCGGTGGGCGTGGGGGAGTACGAGACGATGGCCGAGCACAAGACCGGAGCCCTGCTCGGCTGCGCGCTGGCCCTCGGGGCTCAACTCGGGGGTGGGCAAGGGGAGTCCGTGGACGCCCTGGACCGCGCCGGTCGTCATCTGGGCGTGGCCTTCCAGATCGCCGACGACCTGCTGGGCATCTGGGGCGATCCGGCGGTCACCGGCAAGCCGGTCCACAGCGACCTGCGCCAGGGGAAGAAGACGCTCCCGGTCCTCGCCGCGCTGAACGCCCCCGGTCACTCCGCGCTGGCCGAACTCCTCACCTCCCGGGCCGCCCTGGACGACTCCGCCGTACGCCGGGCAGCCGCCCTCGTCGAACAGGCGGGCGGCCGTGCCGCGGCCCTGCGCGAGGCCCGGCGCCATCTCACCGCCGCGCACTCCCTCTTGTCACGCGCGTCCTTGGCCTCGCGGCCCGCCCGTGACCTGCGCACCCTGCTGTCCTCCCTCGCTCACCGGGTGATCTGACACTCCAGGCCTCCGGTCCGGGACGGTCCGGACCGGAGGGCGCGCTGCGACCTCGGTCACATCCACGTGTCAACGCGTCCCACCAGGCAACCTCTTCACCTCCCGGCACATCTGTCGCCCCGGGGCGGGACAGCCCCCACGGCTTTCAAAGGTGCCGTGCGTGAGGGCGGTTGGCGATCCCGGCCGCCCCTTTTCGAAGGAACTCAGTGCGTATACCCCACATACGTCGCGTGGCGATCGCCGTCGCGGTGACGACGACCGTCACGCTCCCGACGGGCCCCGCCTTCGCTGCCGCGCCCGGCGGCGCCCAAGCTGTGGCCTCCTCGCCGGTGGACGCCGCCCGGGCGGCCGCGTTCGCCCACGCGTCGGCCACCGGTGTCGGCCGGGGAGACACCCTCCGGGCCAAGGACGTCATGACGGATCCGGACGGCAAGCAGCACGTCCGCTTCGTGCGCGCCCACCTCGGGATGCCGGTCCTCGGCGGTGACCTCGTCGTCCACCTCAGCCGGCAGTCGGCCTACCTCGGTGTGACCAGGGCCGCCGACCACGCCGTCGAGCCGGCCACGACCGAGGCGAAGCTGACGCCCGAGCAGGCCGAGCGGAAGGCCGCCGAGGTTGCGCAGGGCGACGCGGGCGAGGCCCAACTCGTCGTCGACGCCCGCGACGGCGCGAGCGCGCTCGCCTACCAGGTGCGCGTGACGGACAGCGACACGACCGAGGCGGGCGGCTCCCGCACGGTGGTCGTGGACGCCGGGTCCGGCCGGATACGCAGCGACGTTCCCGACAGCGACGAGTTCATCTCGCCGTCCCTGGACGAGACACTGCGCGAGCGCGGCGAAGAGCTGAGCCCTGAGACGGGCACGTCCGCCCAGCCGGGAAGCCTCCTGAGTACGGCGGCTGCCACCGCCTACCCGGTCAAGGCCACCGGCAGCGGTGCTTCCCTCTTCGCCGGCAAGGTGACGCTGACCACCACCCGGACGGCCCGCACCAGTTACCTCCTCAGGGACCCCACCCGGTGGAACACCGAGACCCGGGACGCCAAGGGCCAGGAACTGGAAGCCTTCTCGCGCGGCAAGAAGCTCACCGACGCCGACAACAAGTGGGGCAACGGCGCCACTTCCAGCCGGGTCACCGCCGCGGTCGACGCCCAGTACGGCATCACCCAGACCCTGGACTTCTACAAGAAGACCTTCGGCCGCAACGGCATCAAGAACAACAGCGCCGGAGCCCGCGCGATGGTCCACTTCGGCAACAAGGTCGGCAACGCCTTCTGGGACTCGACCTGCGGTTGCATGCTGTACGGCGACGGAGACGGCGACATGCTCAAGAAGCCGCTGGTCGTCCTGGACGTCACCGGCCACGAGCTGACTCACGGGGTCGTCGACGCCACCGCCGCACTCGAACCGACCCGGGTGGACCGGGACGGCAACCAGTACGGCGAGCCGGGTTCGCTGAACGAGTCCCTCGCCGACATCTTCGGCTCGGCGGTCGAGTTCTCCGCCAACAACCCGAAGAACCCGCCCAATTACCTCGTGGGCGAGAAGCTCGGGCTGGCCCAGAAGTTCCTGCGCCGCCTCGACCGCCCCTCCTTGGACAAGCTGGAGGGCGCGGTCGACTACTGGTCGCCCGAGGCCTACGACACCGAGGTCCACGCGGGTTCCGGCGTCTCCTCACACGCGTACTACCTGCTCGCCGAGGGCAGCGGCCGGAAGACGATCGGCCAGGTCGCCTACAACTCGCCCACGTACGACGGTTCGCGGGTGAGCGGCATCGGACGCACCAAGGCCACGGCGATCTTCTACCGCGCGCTGACCCGCTACATGGTCTCCACGACCGACTTCCACGACGCGCGCGAGGCCACCCTCAAGGCCGCCGCCGACCTGTACGGCGCAAGCAGTACCGAGTACAAGACGGTGGCGATGTCCTGGGCCGCCGTGAATGTCACCGCCACCAACGGATGACATGAGGGTGCCCCACCACCGGGGCGGGGCACCCTTCGCCGGTCCTTGCCTCAGTGCTGCTGAGCCTTCTGCGGTGTCACCTCACTGGGCCGTACGACGACGTACCCCTCGCCCTCCAGCTTGAGTTGTACGGCTTCACCCGAGCCGCCGCGGATCATTGAGCCGATCGACTGCGAACGGTGCAGCGAGGTGTGCAGGTTGGCGGTCCAGCCGACGATCGCGTCCGTGTCGACGAACACCGGCTGCTGCGGCGAGACGGGGATGACCAGCGGATTCCCCTCGCAGACCAGGCCGAGTCTGCCGTGGCCGGTGAAGACGCTGTTGAAGAGACCGCCGCCCGAGATGCCGGCGCCCTTCACGGTCTTTATGTCGTACGACACCGTGGCGTCGAAGCAGAGCACATTGCGCCCGTTGACGGTGAACAGGTCGCCGGGCTCGATGTCGACGATGAAGCAGTTCTGCGCCTCGTGCGCGAACCAGGCCTCGCCCTGGCCCCGGACGGTCATCAAGGGCAGCCCCTCGCCGGTGACGGCTCGCTTGAGCATGCCGCCGACGCCCTGGCCCTTGCGCTCGAACTGCAGATTCCCCCGGTAGGCGATCATCGCCCCCTGGCGCGCGAGCATGTCGCCGTTGACGGCGTACTTGATCGACTTCGCGTTCTGGATGGTCATGCCCGGCGCGACGGCGGGTTGCACCATGTGGTCACTGGAAAAGAGATCACCCTTCATGCGGGCATCCTGTCCCAGAGGGTGCCGTTCCGCCAGGATCCGGGTCGGCGGGAAAAGACATGAGAGGCCGGCCCGGATCAACCGGACCGGCCTCGCACGGGAGTTGTCAGGCGGCGCTCGGCGCTCCGACGTGACCGAAGAGGGCGTCGATGACTTCGCTGAGCTGAGCGGCGACCTCGGCGTCGTCGGCCGGGTGGGTCTCGGCGAAGCGGGTCACGGAGCCCGGGATGGACAGCTTGACGTCCTCCAGGACGGTACCGCCGGCGATGCCCACGGCCTTGCGGGCCTCGTCCTGCGCCCACACACCGCCGAACTGTCCGTACGCGGTGCCGACCACGGCGGTCGGCTTGCCGGCGAGGGCACTGGCGCCGTAGGGGCGCGACAGCCAGTCGATGGCGTTCTTCAGGACGGCCGGAATGGTGCCGTTGTACTCCGGCGAGAAGAGCAGGAACGCGTCGGCGCGGGCGGCTGCCTCACGCAGCCGGACGGCGGCGGCGGGCACGGTGCCCGCGACGTCGATGTCCTCGTTGTAGAAGGGGATGTCGGAAAGGCCCTCGAAAAGCTCCACCTCCGCGCCCTCGGGCGCGAGCTTGACGGCCGCCTCGGCGAGCTGGCGGTTGTGGGAGCCGGCGCGAAGGCTGCCGACGAGGGCGACGATGTGTACGGACATGAATGACTCCCGAAGCTGAAACATTGCTGCAACAAAGCGGACCAAGGTCCGTTTAAATGTGTATCACTGAAGCGGACCGCAGTCCAGTTGTCCTGGTGTGCCGTTACGCTGGCTTCATGTCCACCCCGCTGCCGCCCTTTCCGAAGAGACAGGAACCGAGCGACGAGCCGGTCCTGATGGAACTCGCACCCCAGGGCGACGCGCCGCAACTGCGTGCCGACGCCGCGCGCAACCGTGCGCGTCTGCTGGAGGCCGCCACCCGGCTGGTGGAGGAGCGCGGGGTGGCCAATGTGACGATGGAGGCCGTCGCCTGCGCGGCATCGGTGGGCAAGGGGACCGTCTTCCGGCGGTTCGGCGACCGCACCGGCCTGTTGATGGCGCTCCTCGACCACAGCGAGCAGCGGTTCCAGACCGGCTTCATCAGCGGGCCGCCCCCGCTGGGGCCCGGCGCCTCACCGGTGGAGCGCCTGCACGCCTTCGGCTGCGCCGCCCTGCGTCAGACGTCCGACCGGCTCGACCTGTACCTGGCCGCCGAGCCGGACGCCGGCCGTCGCTTCAGTTCGGCCCCGTACCGCGTCCGCCTCATGCACGTCGCGATGCTGCTCCGCCAGGCGGTCCCGGCCGCGGACACCGAACTCCTCGCGCAGACACTCATGGGATATCTGGAACCCGCCCTGATCAATCACCTGATCCGCCAGTGCGGGATGTCCCTCGACCGCCTGGAGTCCGGCTGGCACGACCTCGTGAACCGGAGCACCTGCTCGGTCTGATGGCGGTACCCCACGCCGCGGGAGGACAATTGCGCCATGGCGCATCGCCTTGGTGACGTGAGCGGGCCTGCCCAGGTGGCCGGGCCCGGTGAGGGAATCAGCCGGCAGGAACTGGCCCTCGCCGCCCGCAATCATGGGCTGCCACTGGAGGCCCTGCGGTACGACGTGACCCCTCCGGGGCTGCACTACGTACTCACGCACTACGACATCCCGTACACCGAGGGCTCCCCCTGGCGCCTGGACCTGGGGGGCCGGGTGCGGCAGCCGCTGGTACTCGCGATGGACGAGCTGAAGTCGTATCCCGCTGTCACCGAGCGGGTGACCATGGAGTGCGCGGGCAATGGCCGGGCGCTGCTGACGCCACGGCCGGTGAGCCAGCCGTGGCTGGTCGAGGCGGTCGGTACGGCGGAGTGGACCGGTGTGCCGCTGCGGGTGCTGCTCGCCGAGGCCGGAGTCCGGGCCGGGGCGGTCGACGTGGTGTTCACCGGCGCGGACCACGGAGTCGAGCGAGGTGTCGAGCAGGACTACCGGCGTGCGCTTCCGCTCGACGTGGCCACCGGAGGCGAGCCCGAGGTTCTGGTGGCCTACGAGATGAACGGCGCGCCGCTGCCTCCGCAGCACGGATGTCCACTGCGACTGGTGGTGCCCGGCTGGTACGGCATGGCCCACGTGAAGTGGCTGCGCGACATCACGGTGACCGACACGCCGTTCACGGGCTTCCAGCAGGCCGTGGCCTACCGGCTCCGGAAGGACGCCGGCGACGAGGGCGAACCGGTCACCCGGATCGCCCCGCGTGCCCTGCTGGTCCCGCCCGGCTTCCCGGACTTCATGTCCAGGGCCCGGGTCGTCCGGCCCGGCCCGGTGCCGCTGGAGGGACGGGCCTGGTCCGGGCGCGCGCCGGTCGCCCGGGTCGAGGTGAGCACGGACGACGGACGCAGCTGGTACGAGGCGGAGCTGGACCCGGTGCACAAGTACCGGTGGTCCTGGCGGACTTGGCGCTTCGACTGGACTGCCGCGCCCGGCAGCCAGGTACTCGGCGCGCGGGCCACCGATGCGGAGGGGAACACGCAGCCGCTCGATCAGCCATGGAACCGGGGAGGCTTCGCGAACAACCTCGTCCAGCGGGTCCCCGTGCTCTGCGTGGAACCTGACTGAACGCCCGTGCGGGCGGCCGGAGTTACCTTCACCCCGGCCGCCCCGAAGCCTTGTCAGCTGAACGGGTCCAGCGTGATGTAGGCCTGTTGCGGGTTGCCGTCATGCACGAGCGACTCATGGGCGCCGACGTCGTCGAAGGCGAACGCGTACGCCTTGCCGTCGGCCATCTGCGCGTGGATCTGGCGGGCGTAGTGGTTGGTCACCGAGTCCTGGTAGAAGCTCGCCGAGCTGGTGTCCGGCTGGTTGGGATTGACCAGGAGGGTGGTTCGGTTGAAGCCCGCGCACAGGGTGCGGGAAATCGGGCCGCGCACCAGGTCGTTGGGTGCGTCGAGGAGCTTGTGGCAGCCGAAGATGCTGTCGGCGTCCGGCTTCTGGAAGCTGGTGACGACCGCTCCGGCGCTGTTGGTGAAGTTCATGACGTTCCCGGAGACCCGGCCGAAGTACTTCGTGTTCGGCTGGTCACCGAAGGGCGTCACCGTCAGCGTCGAGGAACTGTACTTGGTCCACACGCGGTTGATGTAGTCGTTCATGACGGTGGTGGGCAGTACGCCCGAGCCGACCGCGTGGCCGGGGGCGAGGGCCCGTAGGACCGTGCCGTCGGACCGGGTCTGGATCAGGTTGGCCCAGCCGCCGGACTGAGCGCGCAGGGCGTTGATGACCGCGTTGTACCCGCCCGCCTTGAGGTGCCCGGTGTTCTTCGTCGTCCCGTCGGCGAGCTGGACTCCGACGGCGTACGGGGCCGAGAACATGTCCACCTGTGTGCTGTTGAGCCACAGACCGGAGTCGTTGAGCGTGTATTCCGACCAGTTGAAGAGGATGTTGCGGTTCGGGTCGCTCGGGTTCTGTACGGCCGGCTGTACCAGCCCGCCGGTCGTCAGCCGGAAGTCGAGCTTCTGACCGTAGGAGAAGTAGATCCGGCCGGAGAACTTGGGGATCCGGATCGTCTTCGACTGTCCGTTGGCGGGTCCGGCTATCGACGCGTCCGGCGCGGGCGTCGGCGGATTTCCGCCGGCGGGCCAGGCGTGGAACGTTCCGT
Organism: Streptomyces sp. NPDC127595; assembly: GCF_042671685.1. Lineage (NCBI taxonomy): Bacteria > Bacillati > Actinomycetota > Actinomycetes > Kitasatosporales > Streptomycetaceae > Streptomyces > Streptomyces sp. NPDC127595. The sequence goes on from NZ_JBHXWK010000002.1 coordinate 693,522, forward strand.
TCACGTCGGCCCAGCCCTGCTGTCCGGTCGTCAGCAGTGTGCCGAGGTTGTAGATGTAGATCGGGTCGGCGCGGCCCGAGTTGTTCGTGAACTTCAGCGGGATGGTCGCCGGGACGGCGGCCTCGGCCCCGGACGGGGCCCCGAACGTGAAAAGGGCTGCGGCGAGGGTGGCCCCGGCCACTGCCAGGGACCGCCACCTGAATCGTTTGAGCACGCTCTTGTCCTCCTTCGGACGGGACGCCTCCGGTTTTTCTGAGAGCGCTCTCAGAATTGCGTCGGGCTGCGTACATGTCAACGCTTCGCGCAAGAATTGGTCTGGTCCAGGCGGACGGGCCCAATCGGGGCGGGGTACTCCAATGGGCCCACGCCGTTCGCGCGGCCCGGCACCGCCGCAGAGCATGAGGGAGTCCCGTACGGCAGGAAGAGGACGAGCCCCATGACCAGACGCATCCCCGCCGGTACCGGCCGGTCGAACCGATCCCGCAGGATCGCCGCCGCCTTCCTGGCCACGCTCGCCTGCGGCGCCGCGCTCGTCTCCTGCAGTTCGGACAGCGACAACGACACCGGTACGTCCGCCAGCCCGCGGCCCACCGCACCCGACGAGTCCTCCTTCACCGGGTCGGCGCCGTCCGCGTTGGCTTCCGAGGCCGCCTCGGCCATCGACTCCGCCCAGGCCTCCGCGTCGGCGGCGGCCTCCTCCGCGTCCGCCGAGGCCTCCGCGTTCGAAGCGTCGGTCTCGGCCGACACGGCGGCGGCCGCCGAGGCGGCTCAGGTCGAGCTGAAGGACGTGCGGGGCAGCGGCAACGCGACATCCGACGTGGCCGTCACCGGGTTGCCCAGGGCGCAGACCGGCGGGCTGCTCGCCGTGCTCGTCGCCATCACCAACAAGACCGAGCAGCAGGCCTCGTACGCCGTGCAGATCGACTTCGAGGACTCCGACGGCAAGGTCGTGGAGACCCGGTTCGTGGGAGCGCAGGACCTGGAACCCGGCGAGCGCGCCGAGCCTGTCGCCATCAGCAGGGAGCCCGTCGAGCCCAAGCTGACCCCTCGACTGGCGAAGGCCCAGCGGTACTGAGGCGCCGCCGGTTCCTGGTGGCGGAGCTTTGCGCGGGGGACATGGAAGAAGCCGTGGACGCGCTCAACACCAAGCGCGCCCACGGCCGTTGAGAAACCTCAGGCTGCCGGTTCCCGCACCAGGTGCAGGGCCGCGCTGGACCAGTCGCCCGGCGGCAGGGGGACGTGCAGGCCGTACTCGGCGAGCACCGCGGCGTGGTGCACGGCACCCGTGCGGGCGTCGCGGTAGCGGGCCCCGGGGGTCAGGCCGCGCAGCCGGACCGGCAGCTGCGGGGCGCCGTGGCGGGAGACACGCCGGTACACCAGGAGCAGGCTCTCCGAGGCGTCCGCCGCGGTGTACTGCACCGCGGAGACGGCGTCCTCGGCCGGTGGCGCCAGGCGGTCGAGCCTGCCGTGCTGCACGAGATGGCGCACCTGCTTGTACTCGGCCACCAGGGCCGCACCCTCGCGCAGTTCCTCCTCGGACCAGTGGGTGAGATCGCCCCCGATGCCCAGTGCGCCGGCCATCGACACATGGAAACGGAAGCGCAGCGGAACCGTACGGCCGGTGAGCTGGTTCGGCACGTCCGTCACCCACGCGCCCATCGTGCGCGCGGGATAGATCTGGCCGTAGCCGTGCTGGATCCCCATCCGGTCGGCGGCGTCGGTGTTGTCCGACGCCCACGCCTGGTCCGTACGGGACAGGATGCCCAGGTCGATCCGGCCGCCGCCACCGCTGCACGCCTCGATCCGCAGCTCCGGATGGTCCGCGCGGAGGCGGTCGATGACGCCGTACAGATTGCGGACGTACTGAGGTCCGAGCCGGTCGGCGCCGTCGGTCTTGCCGGGCCAGCCGGCCTCGCTGAACGCCCGGTTCATGTCCCACTTGAGGAAGTCGATGCCGTGGTCGCCGACCAGCCGGGTCAGCCAGTCGTACGCCCAGTCAGCGACATCGCGGCGGGCGAAGTTCAGGACCAGCTGGTTGCGCAGCTCCGAGCGGGGGCGGTCGGTGAAGTGCAGGACCCAGTCCGGGTGTTGGCGGTAGAGATCGCTGTCCGGGTTGACCATCTCCGGCTCCACCCACAGGCCGAAACTCATCCCCAGCCGGTGCACCGCGTCGACCAGCGGGGTCAGTCCGTCGGGGAAGCGGTCGGGCGTGGGTGTCCAGTCGCCGAGGCCCGCGTGGTCGCTGCGGCGCGCCCCGAACCAGCCGTCGTCGACGACGTACAGCTCGACGCCGAGCTCCGCCGCCCGTTCGGCGAGCGCCTTCTGGCTGACCTCGTCGACGTCGAAGCCCGTGGCCTCCCAGGAGTTGTAGAGCACCGGCGCGACCTCGTCCGGGTGCGGCAGGACATGGGCCAGGGTGTAGGCGTGCCAGGCGCGGCTGGCCGCGCCGAAGCCGCCTTCGGTGAACAGGCCGGCGAACGGGGGAGTGGTGAACTCCTCGCCCGGCGTGAGCGGCACGTTCATGCCGTCGTGGCCGACGCCTCCGGTGAATCCGGCCCGGCCGTCGGGGGTGCGCTGCGCGGTGATCCGCCAGCTCCCGCTCCAGACGAGGGCCGCGCTCCAGACCCGGCCGTGCTCCTCGGTGGCCTCGCCCGCGTCGAGCATCACCCAAGGGTTGGCGTGGTGGCTGGTGATACCCCGACGGCTGGTCAACACCGTCTCGCCGTAGGGCAGTTGGTCCCGGCGCAGCTGGCTCTCGGCGGACCACTGACCGGTGACGTGGCTGAGGCGGTAGTCCCGCAGCGGAGGCAGGCTCCAGGCGGCCGAGTCGGTGCGCAGCAGGGTGACGGGTTCGTCACCGGCGTTGCGGACGGTGGTCCAGCGTTCGATGACGTCCGTGTCGCCCTGGACGCGGTAGTGGAGCGTCACATGCAGGGGATAGTGACGGTCACGGAAGGCCAGCGCCAGCTCGTCGTCGGTGACCCGCAGGCCGGTGGACTGCCACTCGAAGGCGCGTGATCCGTCCGCGAACCGGACCTGGAGCGAGGGGGGTCCGTAGCGCGTGCCGCCGTCGACGGGAAGTTCCTCCCCGACGGGGGAGATGCCCTCGAAGCTGCTGGCCGCCGGAGCCGGGGGTACGACAAGGGACTCCGCCTCCGCGAGCGTCAGACGTGGGCCCCACGCGAGATGGCAGGGCGCCCCGGTCTCGTCGACTCTCAGCGCGTACGACGTGTTCGGTGTGGCCAGCAGCCAGACCCCGGTGTCCGGGGCGAAGGAGATCATCTAGAGGGGTCCTCACGTTCCAGGTGGTGCCACGAGACGGTACAAAGCCAACCTCGACCTTCGATCATGTGTCAACACCTGGTTGAGATCTGTCTTTTACAGGCGAGGTGGCGGTCAGGGAAGGTGCCCAAGATAATCTTGCTTCTTTTATTGACAGCAGAAAATAAGGGACTTAGGTTCCGGCCATGCGCTCGACCAGTCGAACAGAGACGTTCCCCGGTCACACACCGGCCATCTCCCAGATCTTCACCACCGTGCTCTCCCACGGTCCGCTCACGCGGTCGGAGATAGCGGGGCGGACCCAGCTGTCCGCGGCGGCGGTGACCAAGGCGGTCCGGCCCCTGATCGAGGCCGGGTACCTCCAGGAGGACGTCGACGAGGACGCACGACAGGCGTCCCTCGGCAGGCCGGCCAACCCGGTGCTGGTCGACGGGGGCCGGGCGCTGTTCATCGGGATCAAGATGACGGGCGACGAACTCATCGCCGTACTCACGGACCTGTGCTGCCGCATCCGGGTCGCCCGGCATGTGCCGCTCACCGCGCGCGCCCCCAAGGCGGTGCTGGCCTCGACCGCGGGTCTTGTGCAGGAGCTGCTGACGGAGGCCGACGGTTTCGGCGTCCAGGTACAGGGCCTGGGCATCGCGGTCTCGGGCGATGTGGACCGCGCGGCGGGGGTCGTGCGGTACTCACCCTTCCTGGAGTGGCACGACGTTCCGCTCGCCGACCTGGCCCGGATGACGACGGGGCTGCCGGTCACCGTCGACAACGACGTCCGGGCGCTGACCGTCGCCGAGCAGTGGTTCGGCGCCGGAGTCGGCCTGTCCGACTTCGCCGTGGTGACCGTCGGCGCCGGCATCGGCTGCGGTCTCGTGGTGCACGGGCAGGTCGTGAACGGCGCGTACGGCGTGGCGGGCGAGATCGGCCACGTCGCCATCGACCCGGCCGGCCCCCTCTGCCACTGCGGCAACCGCGGCTGTGTGGAGGCGATCGCGGCGGACTCGGCGATCGTCAGCAGGGTCCGGGAGGTGACCGGCGTTCAGGTCGCCGACGCCGCCGAGGCCCTGGACCTCGCCCATGACGGGAACCCCGGAGCGCGGGAGGTGTACGCCCACGCGGGGGAGGCGATCGGCCGCGGTATCGCGACCGTGGCCAATCTGTTCGGACCCGAGCGCGTGATCATCTCCGGTGAGGGACTGGCGGCGTACGACCTGTTCGCCGAGCAGATCCGCGACACGTTCGCCGCCGCCGCCTTCGGGTCGGCCGGGCGGTGCGACGTACAGACCCGCCCCCTGCCCTTCGAGGAATGGGCGCGCGGAGCCGCGGCCACCGCGATCCAGTCCTTCATCCGATCCGACACGTCCTGACCTTCGGACGCGTCAACACCCCAACCCACCAGCAGTGACAAGCACTGATACGCACGAGGAGCAACGATGACGCAGCAGAGCCGCAACCCCTTGGCTGCGCGCGGACCCAGCCGCCGCAGAGTGACCGGTGGTCTGATGGGGCTCGGGGCCGCCGCCCTGGCCGCGCCCGTTCTGACCGCGTGCGGTGGGGGACCGGGAGCCGACCCGAAGACGGTCACGTTCGGGTCCAACGGCGCCGACGCCACCCCGAAGAAGGCCTACACCACCGTCACCGACGCCTTCACCAAGGACAGCGGGCTGACGGTCAAGACGAACACCGTCGACCACGACACCTTCCAGAAGAGCATCACCACCTATCTGCAGGGCACCCCGGACGACGTCTTCACCTGGTTCGCGGGCTACCGCATGCAGTACTTCGCCAAGAAGAAGCTCGCCAGCCCGATCGACGAGGTGTGGGACAAGATAGGCGGCGGCTTCAGCGACGCGGCCAAGCAGCTCTCCAAGGGCGAGGACGGCAAGTACTACTTCGTGCCGCTGTACAACTACCCGTGGGGCGTCTTCTACCTCAAGAGCGTGTTCGCGGACCGCGGCTACGAAGTCCCGCAGAAGTGGAGCGAGTTCGTCGCGCTCGCCAAGAAGATGAAGGCGGACGGCCTCGACCCGGTCACCTCCGGATACGGCGGCGGCGACACCTGGAGCATCCTCGGCGCCTTCGACTACATCGACCTGCGGGCCAACGGCTACGACTTCCACATGTCGCTGCTGCGCGGCGAGACCTCCTGGACCGACAAGCGCGCCGTCGCGATCCTCGACACCTGGCGTGAACTGACCCCCTACTACCAGGCGAGCGGCGGCGGCCGTTCCTGGCAGGACGCCGCGCAGAGCCTGATCGACAAGAAGTCCGGCATGTCGGTCACCGGTCTCTTCATCGGCCAGCAGATCACCGACGAGGCGGTCCGCAGCGACCTCGACTTCTTCCCCTTCCCCGAGATCGACTCCGCGTACGGGCAGGACGCCGTCGAGGCCCCCACCGACGGGTTCATGCTCAGCCGCAGCCCCAAGAACGAGGCCGGCGCCACGAAGTTCCTGGAGTTCCTCGGCGGCGCGCAGGCCGAGGAGCTGTACGCGGGCGTCGACCCGAGCAACCTCGGTGTCAACGAGACGACCTCCACCGCCTCGTACAACGCCCTGCAGAAGAAGTCGGCCGAGCTCATCGGCTCCGCCAAGAACATCAGCCAGTTCGCGGACCGCGACAGTGACCCGGGCTTCATCTCCACCGTCGTACTTCCCGGCCTGACCGAGTGGCTCAGCCACCCCGACGACGGCACCGAGACGCTGAAGAAGATCGAGTCCCAGCGCTCGCGCTACTTCACGGCCTGATCAGGACCGGAAAGGTCGCACGCACCGTGTCCTCCGTACCCTCACTCCGCACCGTCCGCAAACGCGCCCGCAGTCTCGGCCGCGGCGACCGGATCTTCCTGACCGTCATCATCGGCATCCCGCTCGCCGCGCTGCTCTTCTTCGTGTGGCTCCCCGCACTGGCCTCGATCGCGCTGTCCTTCACCACCTGGGACGGCATCGAACTGACCGACATCCAGTGGATCGGCCTGGAGAACTACAAGGAGATCTTCACCAACTACCCGCCGTTCTGGCCCGCGGTGCAGCACAACGTGATCTGGCTGCTGTTCACAGCCCTGCTGCCCACGCCGTTCGGCATCTTCCTCGCCTACCAGCTGGACCGGAAGATCCGCTTCACCAGGATCTACCAGACCGCGATCTTCCTGCCGATGGTGCTCTCCCTGGCCGTCGTGGGCTTCATCTGGGAGATCATCTACAACCCGGACACGGGGCTCCTCAACGGCCTTCTGAGCTCGGTCGGTTCCAGCGAGCACATCGACTGGCTCGGCAACCCCGACCTCAACCTGTGGGCCGTGCTTGTCGCTTCGGCCTGGCGGCACACCGGCTACATCATGATCCTTTACTTGGCCGGCCTGAAGGGCTTCGACCCGGCGCTCAAGGAGGCCGCCGCGCTCGACGGCGCCAACGGCCGCCAGACCTTCCTGCGCGTGGTCTTCCCGGCCCTCAAGCCGGTCAACATCATCATCCTGGTCGTCACGGTCATGGAGTCCCTGCGGTCCTTCGACGTGGTGTACGTCCTTGGTGGCGGCGTCGGCAGCAAACCCGGCATGGAACTGCTCTCCCTCCTCATCACCGACAACATCATCGGCGAGTCCAGCCACATCGGTTACGGGTCAGCCCTCGCGGTCATCCTGCTCGTGGTCTCCCTTGCCGCCATCGGGACCTTCCTCTTCCAGACCGTCCGCAAGGAGGACCAGTGACCACGACCGTGCCGCGTCCGGCCTCCCGTCTGCGGGCCAGGCGCGAACCCCAGTCCCATGACGGCCCCTCCAAGCCCCGTAGCCAGGTCGGCCGCCACATCATGCTGGGCGGCATCGCCCTGCTCTGGCTCATCCCGCTGCTGTGGGCCATCTACACCTCGCTGCGTCCGTACTCGGACACCGCGAAGAACGGCTATCTCTCCTGGCCGCACAGCCTGAGCTTCGGCAACTTCACGGACGCCTGGGAACAGTCCGGGATGCCGCACTTCTTCTGGAACTCGATCCTCATCACCGTTCCGGCGGTTCTCGGCACCCTGCTGTTCTCGTCCGCGGTCGCCTTCTTCGTCTCCCGCTTCGACTTCCGCTGGAACATCGTCCTGTTGATGCTGTTCACCGCGGGCAACCTGCTGCCGGCCCAGGTCCTCATCACCCCCTTGTACAAGCTGTATCTCCTCGTCCCGCTGCCGTACTGGATGACTGATTCGCTGCTTCTGTACAACTCGATCTGGGGCATCATCTTCATCCACATCGCCTACCAGTGCGGGTTCTGCACCTTTGTCCTCAGTAATTACATGAAGACGATCCCCAAGGAGATCTCCGAGGCGGCGCTCGTCGACGGCGCCCCCGTCTGGCGGCAGTTCTTCCAGATCATCCTGCCGCTGTGCCGGCCGGCCTTCGCGGCTCTCGCGACCCTCGAGTCGATCTGGATCTACAACGACTTCTTCTGGCCGCTCGCCCTCATCGAGACCGGCGACAAGCGGCCCATCACCTCGGCCCTGGCCAACCTCCAGGGCGCATACTTCACCAACCCCAACCTGATCGCGGCCGGTGCGCTCATGACCGCGATCCCCACGCTGCTGGTGTACTTCGCGCTTCAGCGCCAGTTCATCAGCGGGCTCACGATCGGCTCCGGCAAGGGCTGAGCCGCCGGAACGCAGGGGCTTGAGCCGCCCTGTGCCCCAACCGTCCCGTTGACAACGTCGTCCTGGAGGTCGGACCCATGCGGTCATCCTCGTTCTTCACCATGCCCGGAGCCACTCCACGCTCCGGCCGTCGTGCCATAAGAGCCGTGCTCGTCATCGCCCTCACCGCGGGCGTGGCGACCGCCGTCCCGGCGGCTCAGGCGGAAACGCCCACTCCCGCCGCCGCGCCGGCCACCACCACCGCGCTGGCCGCCAAGCCGTTCATGGGCTGGTCGAGCTGGAGCATGCAGTCGTCGAAGTACCCGGGCCTCAACCCGGACGGCGACTACAGCTACCTCACCGAGGCGAACGTCCTCAAGCAGGCGGACGCCCTCGCGGCCAAGCTGAAGCCCTACGGCTACGAGTACGTCAACATCGACGCCGGCTGGTGGATGGACAAGACCTGGAAGTCCGGGTTCGACCAGTACGGCCGCCAGACGCCCGACCCGGTCCGTTTCCCCAGTGGCATGAAGTCGGTCGCCGACCACATCCACTCCAAGGGCCTCAAGGCCGGCATCTACCTGCCGGTCGGCCTGGAGAAGGGCGCGTACAACGACGGCAAGACGCCGATCTGGAACGCCGAGGGCTGCACGACGGCCGACATCGTCTACAGCGACCTGCGCACCACCAACGGCTGGGACAGCGCGTACAAGATCGATTTCTCGAACCCGTGCGCGCAGAAGTACATAGACTCCCAGGCGCAGCAGTTCGCCGACTGGGGTTATGACTTCCTGAAGCTGGACGGTGTGGGCCCCGGCTCCTTCAAGAGCGGCGACCAGTACAACAACGTCGCCGACGTCGCCGCGTGGCAGAAGGCCATAGCCACCGCCGGACGACCGGTCCACCTCGAGGTCTCCTGGTCGCTCGACATCGCGCACGCCGCCGACTGGAAGCAGTACTCCAACGGCTGGCGCATCGACACCGACGTCGAGTGCTACTGCAACACCCTGGTCACCTGGGAGAACTCGGTTGAGGACCGGTGGGACGACTCTCCCGCGTGGAGCAACAAGGGGGGCCCGGGCGGCTGGAACGACCTCGACGCCATCGACGTCGGCAACGGCGAGATGGACGGCCTCACCAAGGCCGAGCGGCAGAGCTACATGACCCTGTGGGCCATCAACAAGTCGCCCCTCTACACCGGTGACGACATCACCAAGCTGGACAGCTACGGAGTGTCCCTGCTGACCAACAAGGAAGTCATCGCCGTCGACCAGAGCGCCTCGCCCATCGCGCGTCCGGTCACCTCGGTCAACGACCAGCAGGTCTGGGGCACCAAGAACGCCGACGGCAGCTACACCGTCGCCCTCTTCAACCTCGGCGACTCGCCTGCCTCCGTCACCGCCAACTGGGCGTCCTTCGGCTTCACCGGCAACGCCTCCGTGCGCGACCTGTGGAACAAGTCGAACCTCGGCACCTACCAGAACAAGATCACCGCGACGCTGCCCGCGCACGGTTCGCGGCTGTTCACCGTCAAGCCCGGCGGCACCACGCTGGCGACGACGAGCTACGAGGCCGAGGCCGCGGCCAACACCCTCTCGGGCAACGCCTCCGTCGGCGGCTGCGACGCCTGCTCCGGCGGCAAGAAGGTCGGCAACCTCTACACCGGCGGCAAGCTGCAGTTCAACGACGTCACGGTGAAGAAGGACGGGATCTACACCGTCAAGGTCGCCTACGTCAGCGGTGACGCCCGCTCGGTGAACGTCTTCTCCAACACCGGTAACGGCACCAGCCAGAAGTTCCCCTCCACGGGCGACTGGAGCACGGCCGAGACCATCAGCGTTCAGCTGGCGCTGAAGGCGGGCACCAACACGATCACCTTCGACAGCGGCAGCGGATACGCGCCCGACATCGACAAGATCGTCGTCCCGCAGTCCGTCTGAGTTCAGTCGACAGGGCGGTCGTTCCGCAGACCGCCTGAGTTCAGCAGTCCGTCCGATCTGCTTCCCCGCGGGGCCCGGTGACCTGAACCCGGGCCCCGCGGGGAACCACCCCAACGCCGACGTCGCCTGCGGTGATCCCCCAACTCTCATTTCCGCAGCGGTCGTTCCCCCACCGGCCATGCCCGTATGAGCCGTTCCCGCACGAGCCGTTCCCCCGGATATGGAGTGCACAACCGTGGACATCCAGCACACCGAACCCAGCGACAACACCCCCAGCCGCAGAGGCTTCCTCGCCCTCGCCGCCGCTGCCGGCGCGGGCACCGCACTCGGCATTCTGCCCACCTTCACCGCTTCGGCGGCCCCCCTGCGCCCCACCGAGTCGCCCCTGCTCTCCGCGGCCGACGCCGCGAAGAACCAGCTCTGGTGGCAGGCTCCCGGCTCCCACAACTCGATGATCGAGCAGGGGCTGCCGGTCGGAAACGGGCGCCTCGGGGCGCTCGCGAGCAACGACCCCTCCAGCGAACTTCTGATGATCAGCGACGCCACCCTGTGGACCGGCGGTCTCAACGACAAGCTGGAGAGCGACGGCCAGTTCCCCTACGGCCGTGCCGACTTCGGCTCCCTGACCCTGCTGGCCGAGCTCACCGTCGCCATCCCGGACCACGACCTGGGCAACGTCAACAACTACCGGCGCACCCTCGACCTGGCGCAGGGCCTGCTCAGCACCTCGTACGAGATCTCCGGCGTGACCTACAAGCGGCAGGTCTTCGCCAGCCGCCCGGACGACGTCATCGTCCTCTACTTCTCCCAGCAGGGCGGCGGCTCCTACACCGGCACCGTCTCCCTCGCCGGCACCCACGGCGAGACCACCACCGCCAACAGCGCGGGACGGTACGCCTCGTTCGGCGCCACCTTCGCCAACGGCCTGAAGTACGGCGCCGCCGTCACCGCCTACAGCGGCACCGGCCGGGTCCGCGTCGACGGAACGTCGCTCACCTTCAGCGGCTGCAAGGACCTCACCGTCGTGTTCAGCGGCGGCACCGACTACGCGCCCGACGCCGCCGCGAAGTACCGCGACCCGTCCGTGAATCCCCAGAGTCTGGCCAGGACCAAGGTCCTGAACGCGGCCGGCCACTCGGTGAGCAGCCTGCTGCACACCCATGTCGCCGACTTCCGCCCCCTGTTCGCCCAGCTCGACATCAGCCTGGGCACCTCGTCCGCCGCACAGCGCGAGCTCGACACCTGGGAGCGGGTGCAGGCGCGCCACCGGGACGGCGTTCCCGACCCGGAACTGGAGGCCGCCTACCTGCAGTTCAGCCGCTATCTGATGATCTCCGGATCACGGGGCAGCCTGCCGATGGGCCTCCAGGGCCCGTGGCTGGACGGCAACGACCCGGACTGGATGGGCGACTACCACACCGACATCAACATCCAGATGAACTACTGGATGGCCGACCGGGCGGGCCTCTCCGACTGTTTCGACGCCTACACGGACTACTGCCTCGCGCAGCTGCCCGACTGGACAGAGGTCACGCAGCGGCTGTTCAACGTCTCGACCAACAGGTTCCGCAACTCCAGCGGCAAGGTCGCCGGCTGGGCCGTGGCCTTCTCCACCAACCCCTATGGCGGAAGCGGCTGGTGGTGGCACCCGGCAGGCAACGCCTGGCTCGTCCAGAGCCTGTTCGAGCACTACGAGTACACCCAGGACCGCGCCTACCTCAAGAAGATCTACCCCCTGATCAAGGGAGCGGTGGAGTTCTGGGAGGCCCGCCTCATCACCACGACCGTCACCGACGCGTCCGGGGCCAAGCGCGAGGTCCTGATCGACGACAGCGACTGGTCGCCCGAGCACGGACCGCAGGACGCCAAGGGCCTCACCTATGCCCAGGAGTTGGTGTGGGGCCTCTTCGGGAACTTCCACACCGCTTCCGAGCTGCTCGGCAAGGACGCCTCGTACAGGAAGACCATCGACGGACTGCGTAAGCGTCTGTACCTGCCCGTGGTCAGCCCCACGACCGGCTGGCTGGAGGAGTGGATGTCGCCCGACAACCTCGGCGAGACCACACACCGACACCTGTCCCCGCTCATCAACCTGTTCCCCGGCGACCGGATCCGCCCCGACGAATCGACACCGAAGGACATTCTGGACGGCGCGACGGCGCTCCTCACCGCGCGCGGCATGACCAGCTTCGGCTGGGCCCAGGCCTGGCGCGCCCTGTGCTGGGCGAGGCTGAAGGACGCGGACAAGGCGTACCAGCTCGTCGGCAACAACCTGAATCCGTCGGTCAACGGCAGCAACGGCAGCGCCATGAACCTCTTCGACATCTACGAGGTCGAGCAGGGTCGCGGCATCTTCCAGATCGAGTCGAACTTCGGTACCGGCGCCGCGATCATCGAGATGCTGCTCTATTCGCGCCCGGGACACGTCGAGTTGCTGCCGGCGCTGCCCGCCGCCTGGGCGGAAGCGGGCTCGGTGTCCGGCGTGGGCGTCCGCGGCGGCTTCGTGGCCGACCTGAGCTGGAAGAAGGGCAAGGTCACGCAGGTGAAGCTGAAGAGCGTCGGCGGCCGTGCCACGACGCTCGTCGCCGGCGGTGCCTCGCGGAAGATCAGCCTGAAGCCCGGTGAGTCCGTCACGCTGCGGAACCTGGGATGAGGGCCGCCTCTTTCGGGCGCCTGGCGACGGGCGCCGTCTCCGCGCTGATCATGGCGGTCTGCATCCCCCTGGGGTCCGCGTCCGCGACGCAGCCGCAGGCTCCGACCGTCACCACTGCGACCCCCGCCGCCGCGAAGGGCAAGCACTCCGTCGTCACCTGGGGTGCCAGCGCCGACCGGCAGAGCGAGGGCCCCGCCGACCGCAGTTACCGGCTGATCGTGCGCACCAGCGTCGGCGGCTCGAACATGCGGATCCGGCTGTCCAACGCCTTCGGCGAGAACCCGGTTACCTTCACCACCGCCTACGCGGGCCTGCAGAAGCAGGGCGCGGAGCTGGTCCGCGGCTCCAACCGGAAGCTCTCCTTCGGCGGGGCCGCGTCCGTCACCGCCCCGGCCGGCGAGACGGTGCTCAGCGATCCGCTGCCCGGAAAACTGGCCGCCCAGAGCAATCTGGTCATCAGCCTGTACGTGACGGGCGCCAAGGGACCGACGACCGGCCACGGCATGGCCATGCAGACCAACTACGCGACCGCGGGCAACCACGCCGCCGAGGAGGGCGCGGCCAGCTGGACCGATCCGATGGGGTCCTGGTACTGGCTGGACGCGGTCAACGTGGAGACCTCCACGTCCATCGGCTCACTGGTGGCGCTCGGCGACTCCATCACCGACGGCTGGCAGTCCAGCACCGACCTGAACCGGCGCTGGCCTGACTATCTCTCCCGTCGGCTCCAGGAGGCGGACACCCCCGTCAAGGGCGTCGCCAACGAAGGGATCTCCGGGAACAAGGTGCTGGCGGACGGCGCCGGGCAGAGCGCGCTGAACCGGCTACAGCGCGATGTGCTCTCCCAACCCGGCGTGCGCACGGTCTTCCTGTTCGAGGGCGTCAACGACATCAAGGCGCACTCGGGAGTCACGGCCCAGGACATGATCGACGGCTACCGGAAGATCATCGATCAGGCGCACGCGGCCGGCAAGTGCGTCGTCGGCTCCACCATCGCGCCCTTCAAGGGCTGGTACGAATGGGACGTGGCGGCCGAGTCCGTACGCCTGGAGATCAACGAATTCGTCAGGAACAGCGGCGAGTTGGACGCTGTCACCGACTTCGACAAGATCCTGCGCAGCCCCTACGACCACGAGAGGATCTCGCCGTTCTTCGACAACGGCGATCACCTGCACCCGAACGACGTGGGGATGGGTGCGATGGCCGACGCGGTCGACATCGGGAGCCTGACCTCCTGCTGAGGCCAGGCTCCGGACAATGGTGCGGTCAGGGGAAGTTGACCACCACCGAGGGAACCGTGGTGGTGCCCGAGGTCGGCGAGCCCGTGTCGTTGATGACGCGCTCGTACTGCCCCTGACCGCCCAGTGAGACGACCATGATGTTGTGGAACTTCACGTTCGCGTTGACCGGTGTCGCGAATCCGTGGTGCTGGAGGATCGTCGGATCGACGTTGTAGTAGCAGTAGCTGCCCAGGCCCCATGCTTCGTGCGTGGTCACGGTGTCGGCGACCTTGTAGGCCGCGTACCCCTTGATCGCGCCGTTCTGGATGGCGGCCTGGTTCGGCGCGTCGTACGCCTTCTCGTTCTGGAAGAAGATCGTGCGGCCGCCCTGCCCGTACCACTGGACGTCGTACTTGTTGAAGTGCTCGACGAACAGCCCGGTGGCCAGCACGTTGTTGCCGTTGACGCGGAGGCCGTAGTCGGCCCGGTTGGTCTCCCAGCCGACTCCCGTGCCGTGGTCGGCGCGCCAGATCCAGGTGTGGTCGATGATCGTGTTGCGGCTGTTGACGACGATGCTGGTGGTGGCCTTGCCGGCGCCCGCGCCGCCGATGCGGACGAAGACGTCCTGCACCGTGGTCGGGTTGACGGAGTGGTCCGCCGAAGCCCCGGTGGGCCCGACCTCCAGCAGAGTGGGGGAGTTGACGGTGCCGGCGTCGATGAGGAAGCCCGCGAGGCGGACACCGTCGACGTCGGCCACCTTGAGCGCGGTGACGCCGTTGTCCGGGATCAGGGTGGCGTAACCGAGGCCCAGGACCACGGTGTTGGCGCGGTTGACCTGGATCGGCTGGTCGAGGTGGTAGATCCCCGGCGTCAGCAGCAGATGGAGGCCCTGTGTGAGCGCCTCGTTGAGGGTGGCGGCGGTGACGCCGGGCTTGGCCACGTAGAACTGCGTCAGCGCCAGTGACGTACCGCGGGGCGTACCGGCTCCCCAGGTGGTGCCGCGCGCGTTGACACGCTTCTCCGGCAGGAAGACGCGGTACTCGGCGCCGTTGAGGTAGAGGAACGGCTTCTCGCGGGAGATCGGCGTGTAGGTGAGCGTGGTGTACGGCGGGTTCGGGAAGGTCTGCGCCGGGGCGCCGTCGACGCCCGAGAACACCATGTTCCAGACGGCGTTGAGCCAGCCGCCCACAAAGCTGTCGCGGGTGTACCACTGCTGCTGCGAGTACGGCCCGACCGTGCCGTCGATGCGGCTGTCGGCGATGTAGCCGCCGCTCGCCCAGCCGTAGCCGTTGGGGGAGAGGTTGAGCCCGCCCCTGACGTGCATCCGCCGGAAGGGCGCGGCCTGCGCGACGGCCCACCGGTTGGTGCCGTTGACGGGCGTGATCGCGAGGTTCTCCGCCGAACGCCAGAAGTTCTGCGTGGCGTTGCCGCCGAACCAGCCCGCGTCGACGGTGATGTCACCGTTGATCGACGTGTCGTCCGGGGACAGGCCGAGGCCCGAGATCGAGGTGTAGAAGCCGAGTTGGGCGTTGAGCCCGTTATAGGTGCCCGGCTTGAACAGGAACTGGTAGCGGCCCGTGCCGAACTGGGCCGTCTCCTGCTGCGCGAACACCTGGTCCAGTCTGGCCTGGATACCCGGGGTCGAGGGGTCGAAGACGATGACGTTGGGGCCGAGGTCACCGCCGCCGGGCAGAGCCAGCGGCTTGACGGGCGCGGCGGATGCCGGCGTGGACAGGCCGAGCAGCGCGGGCGCGGCCGCCGCTGCGGCCATCGCTCCGAGAACGGACCGGCGAGCGGGCGTGGCGGGGACCGAGTCCGAGGAATCCGAGGAATCTGTGAAGTCAGAGGGCATGGGGGCGACTCTCCTGGTTCAGGAAGTGAACGGGGGAAGGTACGGGGAGCGCTCTCTTGCCGATGCATGCTTCATCCGTGTGAACCAGGCGTCAAGAGTTGTGACCGGGATCCCGAATGTTGTTGCCGAGTGAACGGTCAAGTCGACGGCATTGTGCGTGAGTTCATACCCGTATGCGACCAGGCGGTGTCTCGTGCAGGGACGGCGACCGCGTTCAAGAGGTGCGCGAACGGCGGGCTCTGCCACGCGGAGCGCTTGCCGGCCGGCATCCTGCACGCCCCTCCCTGAGAGCGCTCTACGGCAGCCACGACAAGCGGGCCGCTATGGTGCGGAGACGGGCGGACAGGCTCCCACGCCGGAGTTCGCCGCTCGGCCGTGGGCGGCCGTGGGCGGCCGTGGAGAAGCCGACCGGTCATGTTCGTAGCTCGAGAGAGGCACATGTATGACGCACCCGATCACCGTGGGCGTGGACGGATCGGACGAGAGCCGGGCCGCCGTGGCGTGGGCGGGCAGGGAAGCCGTCCGGCGCCGACTGCCCCTGCGGGTGGTGTACGCCTGGCACGGGCAGCCGCACGAACTGGCCGGCGGCCCGGACCCCGAGGAGCAGGCGCAGCGAGCGCGGGACCTGGCGGAGGAGGCCGCGCGCACGGTGGCCGAGCGGCATGCGGACCTCTCCGTTTCGGCCGAGGTACTGGTCGGCGACGTTGTGGACTCACTGGTCGGAGCGGCCTCGGACGCCGAGACGCTGGTCCTGGGTTCGCGCGGGCACGGAGCGATCGTCGGCTTCCTGATCGGCTCCGTCGGCCAGCAGGTGATCGCCGAGGCGGCTCGTCCTGTCGTGCTGGTGCGTACGGATGACCAGGCCACGTCCGAGGCGGCCGGCCGCGAGATCGTCGTGGGTCAGCAGGGCGGCCCCGATGACAGCGCCGCCGGTCTCCGGTTCGCGTTCGAGACGGCGGCCGCCCGTGGCGCCTCGGTGCGCGTCGTACGTGCGTGGAGCCTGCCGCCGCTGTTCGCCTACAGCCCCGGTTCACTGAAGCTGCTCGACGAGGCCGGCGGTCTGGAGCCGTTCGAGACGAAGGCTCTCGCCGAGTCGGTGAAGCCGTGGCGCGAACGGTTTCCCGAGGTGCCCGTCACCGAGTACGTCGAGATGGGCAGCGCCGGCCAGGTGTTGCTCTCGTCGGCCGCGCGGGCCCAGCTGGTGGTCGTCCAGCGCCGTGCCGAACGCTCGGCGGTGGGATCACGGATCGGATCGGTGGCCCATGCGGTGATGCACCACGCGCCGTGCCCCGTGGCGGTCGTGCCGCACGCCTGAGTATCGCCGGAGCCGCTATTCGGGGTGACGCACGCCGCTGGTCTCGGGGGTGGCTGAGGCTCACCGGCAGCCGGTCCTGGGGCGGCTCACATGCCGAGGTGGGTTTCACGCAGAGGGTGGCGCGCATGCCGAGGTGGGTTTCACGCAGAGGGTGGCGCGCATGCCGAGGTGGGCCTACCCGCAGCGGCCGGGTCGCCAGTCGAGCCCCGGTCACAGTCCGACCGCTCCGTCGATGCGTTCGCGGAGCAGGTCGGCGTGGCCGTTGTGCCGGGCGTACTCCTCGATCATGTGGATCAGCACCCAGCGCAGCGACACCGCCCCGAGCCAGGAGTCCTCGCCCTCGACGTCCAGATCGGGCGCCTCGGTGACGAGGCGTTCGGCGAACTCCACCTCGGCGCGCCAGGCATCCCAGGCCGAGGCGACGACCGCGGGGTCGGGCACCGCGCCGTCGAAGTCCTCGTCGGGGGAGGCCTCGGTGGCGAACCGAGGTCGCGCGTCCTGCCCGGCCAGCACGTTGCGGAACCAGCGGCGTTCCACATCGGCGAGGTGCCTGACCAGTCCGAGGAGCGAAAGCGTCGAGGGTTCCACCGACCGCCGGGACAACTCCGCACCCAGGCCTGCGCACTTGAGCTCCAGCGTCGCGCGCTGGGCCGCCAGGACGGAGACCAGCATGCCGCGCTCGTCCCCGGTCGTACGGGCATTGAGACCGCGGTGCTTCTGGTCCGGTGCGGTGGACAAGTCGGCTCTTCGCTGCGGGGTGCTCATGCGCACGATTATGGGCGTGAGGCGCCATTCTGTCCGGCAGCGTTCAAGTCCCATACGCAGTAAGCATGTTGGGGTCACGCGAAAGCAGTTTTGGCGTGAACTATTGACGACAACATGACAGTCCGGTTGACTCGCCGCCCAGCGCCGGAACCGGTTCCGGAACCGGTACCGGCCCTGGGCGCGAGGACGAGACCCCCGTGATCCGGAGGCAGTCATGGCTGTGACCATCGCCGACGTGGCCCACGCGGCGGGCGTGAGCAAGACGACCGTTTCCCGGGTGCTCAACACCCGGGGCGAGGTCGACGCGTCGACGGCTGCCCGGGTCCGTGAGGTCATCAACCGCATGGGCTATGTGCCCAGTTCGGGTGCGGTCGGCCTGGCCCGGGGCAGCAGCCGGACCGTGGGCATGCTGGTGCCCTCGCTGACCTGGCCGTGGATGGGCGAGGTGCTGCAGGGCGTCGTCGACACCGTGGAAGCCGCCGACTTCGGCCTGCTGCTGTTCACCTGCAACCGGGGCACGGAATCCGTCCGTCGCTTCACCAGCCAGGTGTCGGCGCGGGCCTTCGACGGGCTGCTCGTGGTGGAGCCGGAGAACACCCTGGACATGCTGACGGCGCTGCACCGCGAGGGGCTGCCCGTCGTCCTGATCGACGACCGCGGGCACCACCCCGAGTTCCCGTCCGTCACGGCCACCAACTTCGAGGGCGGGGCCTCGGCGGCCCGCCACCTCCTGGCCGGTGGCCGGCGCAAGCCGCTGGTGCTCACCGGGCCCGCACGGTTCGGTTGCGTACGCGACCGGCTCGCCGGTTTCCGGGCCACCTTCGCCGAGCACGGTGTCGGGCTCGAGCTGGTCGTGGAGGGCGACTTCACCGAGACCGACGGCCGCCGGGTCGTACGCCGACTGCTCGCCGAGGGAAGGGAGTTCGATGCCGTCTTCGCGCACAACGACCTCGCGGCGGTGGGCGTCCTGGGTGCCCTGCGGGACGCAGGGATCAGCGTGCCCAAGGACGTCTCCGTGATCGGCTTCGACGACATCCCGATGGCCCCGCACACCGAGCCCTCGCTGAGTACGGTCCGCCAGCCCATGCGGGAGATGGGGGAGACGGCCGCACGCATGCTCCTCACCCGTCTGTCGGGCGAGGAACTGCCGACGGCTCCCGTGGTCCTGCCCACGGAAATGATCACGCGCCGGTCGGCGCCGGCGGCCTAGCCCTCGCCGAGCACCAGACGCACTGCCCCTCAGCTGCCCAGCCCTCGCCGAGCACCCACGCGCACTCCCCGTTGGCGGGTTGGCCGCCGACGAGCACCGCACGTACTGCCCGTCGGCGGCTCAGCCCCCGCCGAGCATCAGACGCCCCCCGGGCGGCCCGGCCCCCGCCGAGCACCCCACCCGCACTGCCGGGCGGAAACAACCGGAAGCACCAGAGCACGTCGACGTCCGAGCTCCCCCGCACCGCAGGACGTCGGCTTCAGAGCCGTACCACCGCACACCCGCACGGAGCACTGGCACCCCCAACTCCTTAGGAGAGCCGCATGCCTTCCTGTACCCCACCTCCCCGCACGGTCATGACCGCGCTGGCGGCCACCCTCTCCGCCCTGTCGCTGCTTGCGGCAGGACAGGCCTTCGCCGGCCCGGCGGCCGAATCCGTCGCGGCCGTCGCGGCCGTCGCGGCCTGGGACGCAGACCAGGCAGCTGCCGCCTACGCCGTGAACCCCGCCGCCGTCACCGCCTCGGGAAGCGAGAACGCCGGCACCGCCCCGGGTCTCGCCTTCGACAACAACGCCGCCACCCGCTGGTCCAGCCAGTTCGCGAACGACGCGTGGATCCGCGTCGACCTCGGCTCCACCCTCCGCATCGACCGGGTCGTCCTGGACTGGGAGGCGGCCTACGGCAAGAGATACGTCCTGGAGGTGTCGAAGAACGGCACGGACTGGACGCCCTTCTACACCGAGACCGCCGGCACCGGAGGATCGGTCACGGCGCACACCTACCCGCAGGAAGTCACGGGCCGCTATGTGCGGCTGCGCGGCGTCGAACGCGCCACGGCGTACGGGTACTCACTGTTCGCGTTCAAGATCTACGGCGGCGAACCCGCCCCGGCCTCGACGACCCGTACGAACCTCGCCCTCAACCACCCCGCCTACTCCAACCTCTACCAGCACGCGGGCAATTCACCGGCCTTCGTCACCGATGGCGGCTGGCCCGCCGACCTCAAGGCTGATCAGACCCGCTGGTCCAGCGACTGGAACGCCAACCGCTGGGTCTCCGTCGACCTGGGCGCGACCTCGACCATCAACTCCGTCGACCTGTACTGGGAGGCGGCCTACGCGGTCAACTACCAAATCCAGGTCTCCGCCGACAACGTGAACTGGCGCACCGTCTACCAGCCGTCCGCCACGGAGGTCGCCGCCCGCCGAGCCGACGTCAAGTCCCCGGCGGACGCGGTGGGCCGCCGCGACACGGTCACACTGGCGACGCCCGCGACCGGACGGTATGTGCGGATGCTCGGCACAGAGCGCCGCTCCTTCTACAACCCGGCGCCCGCGACCGCCCAATTCGGCTACTCCCTCTACGAGTTCCAGGTCTGGGGCACCGGCGGCAGCGCCGCGGCCGCCTACCCGGCCCTGCCCGGCGAGCAGTCGGGGACGTACCAGACGACGTTCTTCGACGACTTCACCGGGGCGAGCCTGGACCGCTCCAAGTGGCGGGTCGTGCGCACCGGTTACGAGATGGGCCCGGTCAACGGGGAGTCCCAGGCGTACGTCGACTCCACCAACAACATCGTCACCCAGAACGGCAGCCTGCTGCTGAAGTCCAGGTACTGCAACGACTGCACCTCGACACCGGCCGGGACCTACGACTTCACCTCCGGCCGCATCGACACCAACACCAAGTTCGACTTCACCTACGGGAGGGTCAGCGCCCGTATCAAGCTGCCGGTGGGCGACGGCTTCTGGCCCGCCTTCTGGCTGCTCGGCAGCAACGTCGACGATCCGAACGTCTCGTGGCCGGCCTCCGGTGAGACCGACATCATGGAGAACGTCGGCTACGCGGACTGGACCAGCACCGCCCTGCACGGCCCTGGCTACTCGGCGGACGGCAACATCGGGGCCCGCCAGACCTTCCCCGCCGGAGGCCGCGTGGACGCGTGGCACAACTACGCGGTGGAGTGGACACCGACCGGCATGCGCTTCTACGTCGACGACGTCCTCGTCCAGGAGACGACGCGCAACAAGCTGGAGTCGACCCGCGGCCAGTGGGTCTTCGACCACAACCAGTACGTCATCCTCAACCTCGCCCTGGGTGGCGCCTACCCGGCGGGCTGGAACCAGGTCACCACGCCCTACTGGGGTCTGCCGCAGTCGAGCGTGGACAAGGTCGCGGCCGGGGGAGTGCAGGCCGAGATCGACTGGGTGCGCGTCGAGCAGAAGAGGTGACCCGGACCGCCGTGAGGCCGTGAAGACGGGTGCGCGCAGGGACTCTTGACGAAAACTTGGTCTAGTCCTACCTTCCAGTCAACCGTTCAAAGACTGGGCTGAAGTTCACCCACGTGAACGTCAGCACCCCCCACTCAAGGGAGCCCGGATGCTCACACGTCTTCGAACACTCGGTGTGGCCGGCGCGGTGTGCGCCTCATCGCTGCTGGCCGCGCCGACGGCCTTCGCCGAAGTGGAACCCGGCGGCTGGACATCTGTCTCGCCGACGTACACGGTTCAGGAGCGGGGCTGCGGTACGGTCTCCGGCCTGACGTTCACGCTCACCTGCTCCACCGCCAGTGGGGACCAGCGAGCCGAGCGGCGGTACGCCACGTACACCGGCGGAACGCGGCAATTCGAGGGCTACTTCAGGATCTCCAGCCTCAGCGGCACCCGGATCAGCCTCAAGCAGACATTCAACGAGTCGGCGGCGGGCCCCTACTTCATGCTCGCGGTCGAACGCGGTGGACGGCTCTACGCGGTCCACGGCGGCACCACGCTCTCCAACGCGGGCACCGTCGGCGCCACCGTCCGCGTCAACACGGTCCACCAGGTGGGCACTTCGCACCGCACCTACATCAACGGCTCGCTCCAGCACACCTACGCCAGTCCCTCCGGAAGCTTCTACGACAAGTTCGGCGCCTACCGCACCGACAGCGGCACCGGACCCGCGACCGTCGTCTGGAGCAACGTCCAGTTCTGGCGGAAGTAGCAGCCACCGGATGCGTACCTCCCTGCGTATCGCAGCGCCGACAGTGCTCCTCCTTGCACTGTCGGCCTGCTCCGCGCCTCAGACGACAGACGAGGCAGGTGGCGACGCCGCGGTCGCCGCAGCAGCGGGCTCCGTGCTGCGTGCCTCCCTCACCACTCCCACGGACATCGATCTGAGCTGGCCGAAGGGCAGCTCAGGAGTATCAGGACACGCCCTGGAGTTCGCCACCGAGGAGTCGGGCCCGTACACCGTCCTCCAGTACCTGCCGCCGGGTGTGACGGCCTACCGGCACCCCGATCTGATGCCGAACACGACCTTCTTCTACCGGCTCCGAGCCTTCAACGGCCCGGCCTCTGCCCCGCTGGGCGTCACCCTCCCGCCCGGGGAACTGACAAAAGCGGACGAGGACTCCGGCCACGACTGGCTCCCCGCCCGCAAGGACCCGGCACGCGTCGCCCCGGGCCGGCCCCTGAACAATTCCGGTGCCGGCGCACCCACCGGATTCAAGGCCGTGGTCAAGCATGCGAACGGCATCCTGTTCACGTGGACGGACCACGCATCCGACGAAGCCGGCTTCCTCCTGGAGGCTCGTACGCCGGAAAGCTCCGAGTACGAGCCCCTCGTGGTCCTCGATCCCGACATCAACTCCACCGGACTGATCACCCTGCCCACGGAGAAGCAGGCTTCCTACCGCGTCCGGGCCTTCACCTACGGCGAAGTGTCGAACGTGGTCCACCTGACCACCGGCGAATGACTCCTACGCGCTGTCGGCCCGCGACATCCGCAGGGCGAGATCCTGGAGCAGGTCGGCCGTCTTGACGTCGGTGCGCCCGGAGTCATGGAGGTCGGCGAGTTCGGAGAAGAGGAAGGCGAAGGCGCCGACGAGCGAGATGGTGGCGGGCAGGTAGGCGTCCGCGACGGCCTGGCCCGCCTCGGCGGGTCCGGCGTCGGCCGGCACTTCGACCCTGGGGAAGACCTCTGTCACGAGCGCGCCGAGCTGGGTCTCGGTCGACTCGACCTCATCGTCGTCGGCGGAGTCGTCATCGGATTGGGCGATCCTGCGGACCATGGCGTTGGTCTCGGTGAGGACGCCGATGGCTCGCAGGATGATCTCCGTCTGTTCCATGCCGTGAGCCTAGACGGGCGATCCCCGACTGTGGGTTCGGTGTTCGGGTCGTAATGG
Organism: Streptomyces sp. NPDC127595; assembly: GCF_042671685.1. Lineage (NCBI taxonomy): Bacteria > Bacillati > Actinomycetota > Actinomycetes > Kitasatosporales > Streptomycetaceae > Streptomyces > Streptomyces sp. NPDC127595. The sequence goes on from NZ_JBHXWK010000002.1 coordinate 716,526, forward strand.
TAGACAGTCGGCGTGAACAACCTTTCCCGCTCCCGCCAGGACCCCGCCCGATGACCGCCGGCATCGACATCCCGGACCGCCGGGGCCGCACCGGACTCGACCAGGTCGGCCGCGACCTGACCGGCAACCCCCGGATCAAGATCCGGGAGGTGACACTCCTGTCCAGCCACTGGTACGTGGAGCGCACCACGACCTTCGACTTCCAGCACGCCGACGGCACCTGGAGCACCCAGGAGCGCGAGACGCACGACCGCGGCAACGGAGCCACCCTCCTGCTGTACGACACCGAGCGCGAAACCGTGCTGCTGACCAGGCAGTTCCGCTACCCCGTGTACGTCAACGGACACCCCGACGGAATGCTGGTCGAGACACCGGGCGGCCTGCTCGACGAGGACGACGAGCACCCCGAGGTCGCCGTACGGCGCGAGGTGATCGAGGAGACCGGGCACACCGTCGGCGACGTCCATCACGTCTTCGACGTCTATATGAGCCCGGGCTCGGTGACCGAGCGGGTCAGCTTCTACGCCGCCTCCTACGGCCCCTCGACCCAGACCCACGAAGGCGGCGGCCTTGACGAGGAGGGCGAGGACATCGAGATCGTCGAACTGCCCTTTCGCCGGGCACTGGACATGATTCGCACCGGCGAGATCGCCGACGCGAAGACGATCATGCTGTTGCAATGGGCGGCTCTGGACGGCCCGTTCAAGGGATCCACGCGGTGACATGAGGTGCTCCCGCCCCGACCCGGGGTGCCGAGTGCCCTGACTTGAAGTGCTCTTCAAGTCCCAGACTCCCGTTCGGGCCCGCGGACTTCGGGCCCGAACGGGAGGGGACATCATGAAGTACCGCACGATCGGCACCGATCCAAGGACCCGTCGTGAGGTGAGCGTGCTCGCGCTCGGCGCGATGCTTTTCGGCTCACGCACGGACGAGAAGACCTCCTTCGCGGTGCTCGACCGTTATGTCGAGGCCGGTGGGAACTTCATCGACACCTCCGACAACTACGCGTTCTGGACCGACGGCGGCCAGGGCGGCCAGAGCGAGGAGTTGCTCGGCCGATGGCGCCGCAGCCGCGGCATCGGCGACGAGATCGTCATCGCCACCAAGCTCGGCGCCCGGCCGCTGGCCCCCGGCACCGGATACGTCGACAACCCCGAAGGCCTCTCGGCGAAGGTCATCCGAGAGGCGGCTGAGCGCAGCCGGGACCGCCTCGGCGTCGACAGGATCGACCTGCTGTACGCGCACATCGAGGACCGGACCGTTGCCCCGCAGGAAACTGTGGAGGCGTTCGGCGAGCTCGTTGAAGAAGGAAGCGTCGGACTGCTCGGGGTCAGCAACCACGCCATCTGGCGGGTGGAACGGGCTCGTTCCCTCGCTGCGGCGGCGGGACTGCCCGGCTACGAGGTCCTGCAGTACCAGCACAGCCACCTGCGACCGCGTACCGACATCCCCGACGAACTCTTCCCGGAGGGCAGCCTCGGCGGAGCGGGCGCCGAGCTGTTCAGTTATCTGAAGGCCGAATCCGCCCTCACCCTGGTTGCCTACTCACCCCTGCTGACCGGCGCGTACGTACGGTAGGACAAGACGCTGCCGCCCGACTACGACCACCCGGGAACTCCGGCCCGGCTCTCCGCACTCCGGGACGTGGCGAAGGAGACCGGAGCGAGCGTGACCCAGGTGGTGCTGGCCTGGCAGATCGGCGGGACCGTGCCGGTGATCCCGCTGGCGGGGGCGTCCTCCGTGGCGCAACTGGAGGAGAACCTGGCCGCCGTCGAGCTGGAACTGACGGTGGATCAGCGGGCGAGGCTGGACGCCGCCCACTGACGGGCGGGGCTCAACTCGCCACTGACGGGCGGTACCTGGCCGACCGCTGAGGGGCCAGGCCCGGCCTACGCGTCGTCGTCGCTCGGGGACCGGCGCGTGGTGAGGAGGAGGGCGATATCGTCGGGGCGCTCGGTGGCCTGCCGGGCCTCCGAGGTGAGCAGGTCGGCGGCGGCGGACACCGACGGGCCACCCGCCCGCCCGCGCCGCACGGCCGCTCGGGCCAGGTTCGCGCGGAGGGTTTCGACGCCCTCGTCTATGTCGGTGCCCGGCCGCTCGACCAGACCGTCCGTGTAGAGGGCCAGGACGGCCCCGGGCTCCAGCAGCAGCTCGGTCACCGGGTACCGGGCCTGCGGATCCACCCCGAGTACCACCCCGCCGGGCAGGTCCAGGATCTCCGTACGACCGTCCGGGTGGCGCAGCAGGGGCTGCGGATGCCCGGCCCGGGCGGCCCGCGCGATACCCGTGACCGGGTCCAGGCGTACGTAGCAGCAACTGGCGAACTGGCCTGGGTCGAGGTCGATGAGCAGCCGGTTGGTGCCGCTCATCACCTCGTCCGGGGACCGGTCGCTGAGCGCGAACGCCCGTACCGCACTGCGTAGTTGGCCCATGGTGGCGGCGGCCTGGACACCGTGCCCCTGGACGTCGCCGATGACCAGGGCCAGCCCGTCGCCCGCCTCCACGACGTCGTACCAGTCGCCGCCCACGTCCATGCCCAGGGTGCCGGGCAGATACCGCCCGGCGGTGGTCACCAAGGGGTGGGCGGAGAGGCGGTGCGGGAGCAGTGCCTCCTGGAGACCGCGGGCGAGAGCGGCTTCGTTGTCGTAGCGCCGGGCCCGCTCCAGGGCCTGGGCGATCAGCCCGGCGAGCGCCGTCAGAACCGTGCGCTCCTCGGCGCTGAAGGCACGGGAACGGTCGAAACCGAGGATGCAGGAGCCGACCGGCCGGCCGGAGGCGATCAGTGGCAGGAAGGCCCGGGATCCCTCCTCGGCGTCCAGTGCGATGCCGGGGTAGGCGGCCGAGAGCTGCTGCATCGACTCGTAGAAGAGGGGCCGGCCACTGGTGAGCGTTTCGACCCCCGGCAGCCGGGTGTCGAGGCCCACGCCGTCGAAGGGGGCGAGGAAGCCCTCGGGGAAGCCGGTCTCCCACGCCAGGTACAGGCGCCGGTCCTGGAGCAGATAGATGGCGAGCCGGCGGCCGCCGAACGCGGGCAGCAGCTCCCGCATCACCACCTCGGACACCTGGCGTGCGGTCACCGCTTCGGTCAGCGCGATGGCGAGGACGATGGGCCGGTACAGCGACGCCGTCGTGGGAGCGCCGTCCGTCGGCCCGTCGACCTCGGCCCCCCATCGGCCCGTCGCCTCGAACGGGTCGCCCTCGGCGGCGTCCGCCATCCGCCCCATGGGCACGAGCTTGCACGTCAGGCTGCTCGGCCCGGCGTAGATGGACATCGTGAGCCACTCACCGCCGTGCCGCCCCGGAGTCTGTCCACCGCCGTTCCCGTGCGGGCGTCTGACCTGGAAGTGCACGGGATCCGGCGACAGCAGGGCGCCGCGCACATGATCCTCGTACGACGGCCTGTTCAGCCAGGGCACGGCCTCCCACAGCGGCCGCCCCAGCAGCTCCGAGCGAGGGCGGCCGAGAAGTTCGGCGGCGCGCGGGTTGACGTAGGTGATCAGCCCGAGCCGGTCGAGTGCGAAGACGCCCTCCGGCAGGAGATCCGCCGCCCCTTCCGAGGCCAGGCCCGTGCCCGGATCGATGATCGCGCCGCTCACCCGGTACGGCGGTCCGGGCGCCGTGGCCGAGGTGCCCAGAGCCAGCAGACGCAGCTCGGCGTCCGCGGTGCGCACGGGCACCGGCTGAGCGGGCGGGCGGCCGGCGGCCGTCTCCCGCAGGGCTGTCAGCAGCAGGCGCGGATCCTCGTGGGACAGGGCGTCGGCCAGTGCCTCCGTCGTGGCGGCGAAGCCGGTGGGTGTGGTGGCGAGCAGCGCGTCGTCCGCGGTGACCGAGCCGTCGTGCGGATCCCAGGTGAATCCTCCGATGCAGCGCGCGGAAGGACCGTCGGAGGGCGCCTGCACACACATCGGCTCGTCGTCCCATACGACGATCTCGGGCCCGTCCTTGTCCAGCGCCGCCAGAGCGGCACCCAGCTCCTCGGCCACCGCCGTCATCCGGTCACGGTCGGGCAGCACCTCGGTGGCGTCCGAGGCCGACGGGCGCAGGACCGTCAGGACCCCGAAGGGCGTCGACGCGCCCACGACGGGGACGTACAGCGAACCGAACGGGAACGGCAGTCCGGCGGCAAGCTGCGGGTAGCGGCGCATCGTCTCCGTGGCATCGGTGAGCAGTACCTCCTCGCCGAGCCGATGGACGTCGGCGACCGGGAACGGCAGGTCCACGTGCATCCGCCACCAGGAGCGGAAGAGCTGACCGGGCAGGCCCGCGAGCACGGCCATCCGCAGCAGTCCCGGCGTGCTCGACCGCAGATAGATGCCGCCCGCGAAGCCGCGGGCCGCCCGGACGGCGTCCGCCACGGCCCCGGTGAGCAAGGTGGGCAGGCTTTCCAGCGCCTGGACCTCATGCTCGGCGCTCCCAGTCATCGGTCTGCCCTCGTCCGCCCGCCGCCAGGGAGTATCACAGCAAGAATGCGCCTGCCAGGCCCCTGACCGCACCTCGACGCCCACCGGAGCACGGGTCGCGCCGGTCGCCTCCGGCCGTCGCGATCTGCTGTGCCCAGCGCGAAGATACCCGGTTCACAGGAGTTCAGGAGCGGCTCGGCAGTGAGTGATTCAGTAATCGGGCCCGGTGGAGGGTGTCCCGGGGGTGAGTGTCTCGGCGGCGACGGCCGCCACGGCCTCGGCCACGGCGGCGAGCGCGGGAAAGTCGAGCTTCCACTGCTGCCAGAACAGCGGAACGTCGACCCCCCGGTCCGGCGCGATGTTCACCAACTGTCCGGTGCGCAGCAGCGGTTCGGCCTGCACCTCGGGAACCATGCCCCAGCCCATTCCGGCGGCGACGGCGGCGACGAACCCCTCCGAGGTGGGCACGAAGTGCCGCGAGGCGCTCGCCCCCTCGCCGCCCCGCAGGCCACGGACGAAGTCGTCCTGGAAGTCGTCGACCCGGTCGAAGGCCACCACCGGAGCGGCGGCGACCAGGTCGCGCAGGGAGGCGTCCGTGCCGGCGCCGAGCCACCGCTCCGCGAAGCCCGGGCTCGCGGTCGGCACGTACCGCATACGGCCGAGGGCGTGGACGGAGCAGCCCGGCACGGGGTCCGGTGACGATGTCACCGCCGCCATCACCACACCCTCGCGCAGCAGCGCCGCCGTGTGGTCCTCGTCCTCCCGGCGCAGCTCGAAGGAGAGCCGCAGCTCCTGCGGCACGCGGGTGAGCGCGGGCAGGAACCAGGTGGCCAGCGAGTCCGCGTTCACCGCGATCGACAGCCGCGTCGGCTCCCCGGAGCCGGTCATGCCCAGCTCGGCATGCGCCTCGCGCTCCAGCCGGGCCAATTGGCGCGCGAAACGCACCACGACCTCGCCGGACTCGGTCGGGCGCACCGGCTTCGTCCGCATCAGCAGCACCCGGCCGGTGCGCTGCTCCAGCGCCTTGACGCGCTGGCTGACCGCCGAGGGCGTCACATGGAGTGCGCCGGCCGCCGCGTCGAAGGTGCCCTCGTCGACGACCGCGAGGAGCGTGCGGACCTGATCGAAAGGGAGTTCCGTCATCATGTGCGCTAATGATACGTAAGAATCCTTAGCTGTACTCTTGACACTTGCCTTTCTAGCGTCGGTGTCATGACAGACGCGCTGGCCGCCGCGGCCGCCGGATTCGGTACCGGACTCCCCTCATCGTCGCCATCGGCGCCCAGAACGCCTTCGTCCTGCGCCAGGGCATCCGCCGCGATGCCGTACCCGCCGTGGTGGGCATCTGCTCCCTGTCCGACGCGGCGCTCATAGCGCTGGGCGTCGGTGGTGTCGGCGCGGTGGTCGTGGCCTGGCCCGCGGCGCTCACCGCGGTCGGTCTGATCGGCGGCGCCTTCCTGCTCGGCTACGGCTTCCTGGCGGCCCGCCGGGTGCTGCGCCCGGCGGCCCTGGAGGCGGCGTCCGTGCCGGCGGGCTCGCGCCGCCGTGTCCTGCTCACCTGCCTGGCGCTGACCTGGCTCAACCCGCACGTCTACCTCGACACCGTGTTCCTGCTCGGCTCCATCGCGGCCGACCACGGCCCGTTGCGCTGGACCTTCGGGCTGGGGGCGGTCCTGGCGAGCCTGTGCTGGTTCGTCGCCCTGGGTTTCGGAGCCCGGCTGCTCAGCCGCTTCCTGGCCCGGCCGTCGGCCTGGCGCGTACTGGACGGCCTGGTCGCCACGACGATGGTCGCCATGGGCGCGATGCTGATCGCGGGGGCCTGACCTTCGTAGGCCCGTTCCAGGCGCACCGTCGTACGCCTGGAACGGGCGCACGTGTTTGAACCCCGCCGACGCAGATGGATCCCGCTCGGTCATAGTGATCCCTGAAGACAAAAGATGTAGCGAGCAACCAGGACGAGTGTGGACACGAGCAAGAGCGGTACGGACAGCGACCCCGCGACGGATGACCGGCCCCTGGGACCGGTGCGGGCGAACGGGAGCGGATGGCGTCGCTGGGCGATGGACACCACGCCGCTGCGCCGCCCGGCGTTCCGCCGCCTGTGGACCTCGACCATCGTCACGTCCGTCGGCAGCCAGCTCACCGCCGTCGCCGTGCCCAAGCAGATCTACGACATCACCGGCTCCTCGGCATGGGTCGGCTACGCCAGCATCGCCGGCCTGCTGCCCCTCGTGGTCTTCGCCCTGTGGGGCGGCGCGATCGCCGACAGCATGGACCGGCGCAAGTTGCTCCTGATCACCAACACCGGTATGGCCGTGACGTCGGTGCTCTTCTGGATACAGGCCGCCGCCGGACTCGACTCGGTTCTCGTACTGATGGTGCTGCTCGCCCTCCAGCAGGCGTTCTTCGGCCTGAACTCCCCGGCCCGCCAGGCCTCCATCGCCCGGCTTGTCCCCAAGGAGGAACTGCCCGCGGCGAACGCGCTCGGCTCGACCGTCATGCAGACGGGCCTCGTCGCCGGACCGCTGCTCGCCGGCGCACTCATCCCCGTCATCGGCCTGGCCGAGCTCTACCTGATCGACGCCGTGGCCCTGTGCGTCACCGTGTGGGCGGTCGTACGGCTTCCCGCGCTGCCGCCGCTGGCGGAAGGGGCGTCCAAGCGGGCCGGATGGCGCGAGGTCGCCGCCGGATTCCGTTACATCGCGTTGCACAAGGTGCTGTTGCTGTCCTTCCTCGCCGACATCATCGCCATGGTCTTCGGCATGCCCCGCGCCCTGTTCCCGCAACTCGCCGCACAGACCTACGCGCCCTACGGCGAAGGGCTCGCGCTAGGTCTCCTATTCGCGGCGATCCCCATCGGCGCGGTGCTCGGCGGCCTGGCATCGGGCACCTTCTCCCGGCTCCGCAGACACGGCCTCATGGTCATCGTCGCCGTCGTCGCCTGGGGAGCCGCCATCACGGGGTTCGGACTGAGCACCAGCCTGTGGGTGGCGGTCGCCTTCCTCGCCGCGGCCGGAGTCGCCGACATGGTGTCCATGGTCTTCCGCGGCGCGATCCTGCTCTCCGCCGCCACGGACGAGATGCGCGGCCGCATGCAGGGCGTGTTCACGGTCGTCGTCGCAGGCGGTCCCCGTCTCGCCGACGTCCTGCACGGAACCGCCGGGTCGGTCTTCGGGGCCCGCGCCGCGGTCGTGGGCGGCGGCCTGCTGGTGATCGCCGCCACGCTGGTGCTGGCCACCGCCACACCGGCTCTGAGGCGTTACACGATCTGATGGGCGCAGCCGCCCCCGTCGGTCATAGAGTGACCCGCATGGGGGAAACACGGCCTACCTCGGAATTCCACGCGGGCAACGTCACCGCCGAGAGCGTTGCCCGGCTGGTGGCTGCCCTGGATGCCCAGGACACGAACGACGGCGTACAGCGGCTCCGCGCGTGGGCGCACACCGCGGTCGCCGCACGCCCGGGAGAACGGGCGATCGACATCGGCTCGGGCACCGGATCGCAGACCCAGGCACTGGCTTCCGCCGTCGGTCCGCACGGCGAAGTGCTCGGCATCGAGCCGAACAACGGGCTGCGCATGGTGGCCGAGCAGCGCGCGGTGGCGGCCGGCAGCCCGGCCCGCTTCGTGGACGGCGACGCGCTCGTCCTGCACCTGCCCGACGCCTCGGTCGACATCGTGTGGTGCGAGCGGGTACTCCAGCACCTTCTGGAACCGGAGAAAGCCGTCGCCGAGATCGCGCGCGTGCTGCGCCCCGGTGGCCGCGTCGCCCTCCTCGACACCGACTGGGCGACCACGATCCTGCACCCCGGTGACCCCGAGACCGTCGCCGCGATCACCTCCGGCGCGCTGTCCGCGGCGGCCGACCCCTACTCCGGGCGTAAAGTGGTCGGCCGGCTCACGGCGGCCGGGCTGGTCATCGACGACCGCGGATCGCAGGCGCTCCTTCAGGACCACACATCGGTGGCCTGGCCGCTGCTGCGCATGCTGGGCGAGTCCGCCGTACGCCGTGAACTGATCACCGAGGAACAGCGCGACCGCCTGTACGCCGACATCACCGAGGCCGCCGAGCAGGGGGCGCTGCACATGTCGGTGACCATGTTCGGAGCGGTCGCGCACCGCCCGTAGGAGAGCGGGTGGGCGAGACAGCACATTGGGCGAATAAGAGCGTTCGACGGAATATGGGTATTCAGCCGTCGCCGAACGGAGTACTCAGCGGGTTTTTCCCCGGTATTGGGGGTACCCGAGCAAAATGAACACGGCGAGCTATGAAGTAATCGCAGCGAGCGGGGCACTGAAAGCGGGCGCTGCCTTCATCGGGGGTCTCATCATCGTGGCCGGCCTCATCTGGGCTGTCCGGATGGGCATCAGGGTGCGGAGCGAGGAGTCGCGGCCGCCCACCGCGGAAGAGCAGCCCACGCTTCCTGCTTCCGGTGCGATCCACGAGGTCCGCGAGAGGCGGGAACCCGACGAGGTGCCGCGCGCCGCGGACGAGAGCGAGCGGCTCAAGCCGACCCAGATGCACGCCTCGGGGAGCAAACACGCCGACGACCAGAGCCGACGGCGCTGGGGCAGCGGCTCCGGCAGGGACAGCGGCGGCAGCGGCCCGGGTACGACGTAACCGGCACCCGGCGCATTCCACCCACGCGGCGCGACCTCGCCTCGGCGCCGCTTTTCGCGTGTCCTTAAGGGAAGTCGCCCTGGGGGAAATCGGCTGCCGATTCGGGGGAGCCGCCCTGCGGGAATTCGGCTGCCGATTCGTCGGGAGCCAGGTCGGTGCGCAGCCGGAGCCACGACGGCTGGCGCAACAGCCCGGCTCGCGTACGAGTGCTGTAGCGGACTTCACCGACGAGCCGCGGCGTCACCCAGTGCGCCGCGGCCACCGGCGGGACCTCGTCGAAGGGACAGCTGTCGGTCTCGGCGGCCCGCAACAGCCCGGCGAGTTCCGATCGCTCGGCCTCGCTCCAGCCGGTGCCCACACTCCCGGCGTAGCGCAGCCGCCCCGCGTCACGCTGGCCCACGAGCACGGCGCCCGGCAGCCCCGACAGCCGTCCCCTGCCGGGGACCCAGCCGCCGACGATGACGTCCACCGTCCGTACGTTGCGGATCTTGATCCAGGAACGCGAGCGCACCCCGGGCTCGTACACGGAGTCCAGCCGCTTGCACACCAGCCCCTCCAGACCGCCCTCGCGCGTCGCCCGCAACGCCAGCTCCCCATGGCCGACGAGCGCGGAAGGCGTCGACCAGAACGGCCCGTCGAGGCCGAGCCCCTCCAACTCCTGCCGCCGCCGCACGTAGGGGAGCGAGGTCATGTCGTCCCGCAGATACATGACGTCGAACAGGACGAGATGCGCGGGCGTCTCCGCCGCACGACGGGCGGCCTTGGCCGGCGACCGGGCCAGTCCCATGCGGGACTGCAGGAGCTGGAAGTCACCACGGCCCTGCTCGTCAAGGACCAGGACCTCACCGTCCAGAATCGCGGGGACCGGGCCGAGTACGCCGCCCAGCGCACCGAACTCCGGATAGGCGGCCGTGATGTCCTCTCCCGACCGCGCGCGCAGCACGACGCCGCCGTCCCCGGGCAGATAGATCACCGCGCGCTGGCCGTCCTGCTTGGTCTCGTACGCCCATCGGGCGTCCTGCCCGACGGGCGGCAGGCCGCCGGGTGTGGCGAGCATGGGAGCGATCCGGGGCAGTGTCACAGGTGTGTTGTCGACAGGCGTCCGGTCACCCACGCACCCTGGCCCGCCCTTTCGCCTGAACGGCGTCGTGCCGTGAGCCCGGGACGGGGTCACCCGACCGTCCTCTGCCCAATGGCCGCCGTGAGCGAAAAGGCCCCGCCCGCCCTGTTACTCGGACGCCACCGGGACGACTGATTTGCCAGCTCCCGGGGACGCCAGCTCGGCGATCATCCGGGGCACCTCGCTGAACCCGTACACCGTGCCCACCGGTGTGGTGATCGCACCCTGTTTCGCCAGGTTCGCCAGCCGGTCCCACACAGCGGTCTCCGCGTCCGCGTCGTCATGGGGCGTGGCGAGCACGCCGACCGCCGTGTAGTTCCGCAGCAGCACCTGGAGCCCGACCGCTTCCTTCGGCTCGCCGAACCTCAGCACGCGCCACGCACGACCCGAGAACGTCTCGGACCTCGTGATTCAGTCGGTGACGATCTTCAAGAGGGAATACCGCACGACGAGGTTTAACCTCCGGTGAGAACTCATGTGCCGAGCGCCTGAGCCATCAGGGTCTGGAGATGCAGCCCGCGGTGGACGTCGAGCTCACCGGACTTTCCCGCACGCACGTTGGTGGCGAACTCCCGGCGCAGCACGGGCCAGCTCTCCTCATGGTCGAGCGCGGCTCCGTCGTACACGAGTTCCGGCTGTGGCCCGAACAACTCGATCCGCGTGATGCCCTGCTCGACATTGACGGACCCCGACAGCGACGCCTGGCTCACCGCTCCGCTCGCGTGTTCACAGGTGAGCTCGATCCAACGGCGTGGGTCTCCGGTCCCGCGTACCCGCACGATGGGCCCCATGGCCGCGTCCAGCAGATCGAGAACGTGCGGTCCGAGGTCCAGCAGCGCGCCGTGTTCCAGACGCCAGGGGGTGGCGAACTCGCCGCCCAGGAAGGCGCCGGTCACCATGCAGGCCCGTGCTCCCACGGCGTCGACGCTCTGGGCGGCCGCGAGGAACCGTCGGGTGGCGGGGTTGTAGCGGCTCGTCAGGACGAGCTGGGAGACGACGCCTGCCGTGTCGACGGCATCGACGAGTCGCTGCGCCGACGGAAGGTCCAGCGCGAGCGGCTTCTCCAGGAGCAGCGCCTTGCCCGCTTCCGCCGCACGGCCGGCGAGCTCCGCTTGCACGGAGGGCGGAACCGCGAAGGCGACCGCCTCACAGGTGTCGAGCAGATCCTCGAAACGCTCGGCGACGTCGGCTCCATAGGGTGCGGCGGTCTCACGGGCCGCCTCACTGCGGCGCGCCCACACCGCGGTCAACTGCGTCTCGGGCCCGGCGGCAAGCAACCGTGCATGCACAGCACGCGCCCACGGCCCGGCGCCGACGAGGCCGACCTTGACTGGTGAATGGTTCCAGGGAAGCGAAGCGCCGGTCACAAGAAGTCTCCTTTGCGGTGTGAGCGCACCAACTTCACCATGTCTACTGCGGCTGCGACCAGGAGGGTGTCGGTGGGTGGACCGCGGCCGGGCTGTGGCCCGTCAGGGAGCGGCCCGTGAGCAAGTGGCGCGTCATCGAGCAGACGGCCGAGCGGGCGAAGGTCGAAGAACGCCTCCGTATCGCCCGTGACATCCACGACGTCGTCACGCACAGCGTGGGCAGCGATGTCTGACACCAAGGGCCCTGGTGCCGGCGCCTTCGAACCATGTCCGTTCCTGACCTGGGTGGGGCGGGCCGAAAGAACCCGGCGAGGCTGAAGAACGAAGCCTCCACGGGCGGGGGATTGGGATGGCACCGGCCTGCTCCTCCGTGACGGAGGGTTTGAAGGGTTTCAGCCTCTCCGGCGTTTGAGGAGCGGGGGTCCAGGGGGCGGAGCCCCCTGGGAACGGGACGGGTAGGGGCGGAGGGGGCGAAAAGGGCTTTAGGCGGGCCGCAGCCAGACCGTCGCCAGTGGTGGGAGGGTGAGTTGGATGCTTGCGGGGCGGCCGTGGGCGGCGTGGGGTTCGGGTTTGACGGGGTCGGGGTTGAGGACGTCGCTGCCGCCGTAGCGGCCCGCGTCGGTGTTGAGGATTTCGTGCCAGGCGGGGATGTCGTCGGGGATGCCGAGGCGGTAGTTGTGGCGGACGACGGGGGAGAAGTGGGAGACGGCCAGGAGGGGGGTGCCGTTGGCGTCGTGGCGGAGGAAGGCGAAGACGTTGTCGTCGGCGGCGTCGCCGGCGATCCAGGTGAAGCCGGCGGGGTCGGTGTCGCGTTCCCAGAGGGCGGGTTCGCGTTGGTAGACGGTGTTGAGGTCGCGGACCAGGTCGCGGATGCCGCGGTGGTCGGGTTCGGCGCTGTAGGCGGGGTCGAGGAGCCACCAGTCGGGTCCGTGGGTTTCGGACCATTCGGCGCCCTGGGCGAATTCCTGGCCCATGAAGAGGAGTTGTTTGCCGGGGTGGGCCCACATGAAGCCGAGGTAGGCGCGGAGGGTGGCGCGTTGTTGCCACCAGTCGCCCGGCATCTTGGATACCAGTGAGCGTTTGCCGTGGACGACTTCGTCGTGCGAGATGGGCAGGACGTAGTTCTCGCTGTAGGCGTACACCATGGAGAAGGTCATCTCGTGGTGGTGGTACCTGCGATGAACCGGCTCACGTTCCACATACTCGAGAGAGTCGTGCATCCAGCCCATGTTCCACTTCAGACCGAAACCAAGACCACCGTCGGCGGTCGGCCGTGTCACGCCCTCCCAGGCCGTCGACTCCTCGGCGATGGTGATGACGCCGGGGTTGCGGCGGTAGACGGTGGCGTTCATTTCCTGGAGGAAGGCGACGGCGTCGGGGTTTTCGCGGCCGCCGTGTTCGTTGGGGGTCCACTGGCCGGGTTCGCGGGAGTAGTCGAGGTAGAGCATGGAGGCGACGGCGTCGACGCGGAGGCCGTCGATGTGGAATTCCTCGCACCAGTAGACGGCGTTGGCGACGAGGAAGTTGCGGACCTCGCGCCGTCCGTAGTCGAACTCCAGGGTGCCCCAGTCGGGATGGGCGGCGCGGAGGGGGTCTTCGTGTTCGTAGAGGGGGCGGCCGTCGAATTCGGCCAGGGCCCAGTCGTCGCGGGGGAAGTGGGCGGGGACCCAGTCCATGAGGACGCCGATGCCGGCCCGGTGGAGGGCGTCGACGAGGTGTTTGAAGTCGTCGGGGGTGCCCAGGCGGGCGGTGGGGGCGTAGAAGCCGGTGACCTGGTAGCCCCAGGAGCCCCCGAAGGGATGCTCCGCCACCGCCATGAACTGCACATGTGTGAAGCCCAGGTCGGCGACATAGGAAGGGAGTTCCTGAGCCAGTTGGCGGTACGTCAGTCCCGGGCGCCAGGACGCCAGGTGGATCTCGTAGACGGAGAACGGCGCCTCGTGGACGGGACGTGAGGCCCGGGTCGCCATCCAAGTGGCGTCGTCCCACGTGTACGACGACGACGTGACGATCGAGGAGGTGTTGGGCGGGATCTCGGTGCGGCGGGCCATCGGGTCGGCGCGGAGCGTGTGTGACCCGTCCGGGCGGGTGATGTCGAACTTGTAGAGCTCGCCGTCGCCGATCGCGGGCACGAACAGTTCCCACACCCCGGAGGACCCGAGCGACCGCATCGGATATCCCGCCGCGCCGTCCCAGTGGCAGAAGTCCCCGCAGACCCTGACCCCCTGGGCGTTCGGCGCCCACACCGTGAAGCGGGTGCCGGCGACGCCCTGGTGGGTCATCGGGTGGGCGCCGAGCGCCCGCCACAGTTCCTCGTGTCGGCCTTCGCCGATCAGATGCAGGTCGAGCTTGCCGAGCGCGGGCAGGAAGCGGTACGGGTCCTGCACCGCGAACTCCGTGCCGTCGTACGTCACCGACAGCGTGTACTCGGGGATCGTGTCGAGGGGCAGTACGCCCGAGAAGAGCCCGTCACCCAGGTCCTCCAGCTCACTGCGCTGCCCGTTCACTACCACGGCCACGGCCTGGGCGTACGGACGCAGCACACGGAACAGGACGCCGTCCGGTACCGGGTGTGCGCCGAGCAGCGCGTGCGGATCGTGGTGGGTGCCCGACAGCAGACGGGCCCGGTCCGTCGCGTCCAACGGGGTGTCCAGCAATGCGTCCATCGAAGTGGCCGGCCGTACGCCGACCGATGCGGTGCGGACTGTCACGGCTTCAGCCTCCTCAAGGGGGTCAACGGGATGGGTGGGGATGGTCGCCCGGCGCATGTCAGCGGCCCTCGGCGAGGCGCTTGACCGCCGCCATCGGCACGGGCAGCCAGTCGGGACGGTGCCTCGCCTCGTACAGCACCTCGTACACGGCCCGGTCCGTCTCGTACGCGCGCAGCAGCTCGGGTTCCTCGCGCGGGTCCCAGTCCGCCTCGGCGGCGTAGCCCGCGCAGAAGGCCTCCCGGCAGTGCTGCGCCCACTCGGGGCGCCATGGATGGCGGGACAGGGCGGCGTAGTCGAAGGAGCGCAGCATGCCCGCGACATCGCGTATCGGGGACTGCACGCGGCGGCGCTCGGCGAGCGGGCGGGCCGGTTCGCCCTCGAAGTCGATGACCGACCACTGTCGGCCGGCCCTCAGCACTTGCCCCAGGTGGAGATCGCCGTGAATCCGCTGTGCGGGACGGACCGCCGACTCAAGGGCGGCGAGCGTGTCGAAGGCTGACCGTAGCCCGGCCGCGTACGGCCGCAGTTCGGACACGGAACGCGCGGCCGCGTCCAGGCGCTCACTCATTCCCTCGGCGAGCCGCCGGTTCTGCCGTCGGCTCGGGGCATCGACGGGGAAAGCCGTGGCCAGCGCGAGATGCACCTCGGCGGTGGCGCGCCCCAGTTCGAACGCCTCGGCTGTGAACTCCCGTCCCGAGGCGAGGGACTGGAGCGCCAGGGTCCAGCCGTCGTCGGCCTCGCGCAGGAACGGCTGGAGGACGCCGAGCGTCGCCTCGCGCGGGTGCGAGGTCCGGATCCAGGCCGCGGGCGCGGGTACCCGGGTGCAGCCCTGCCGGGCCAGTGCCGCCGGTACCTCCAGGTCCGGGTTGATGCCCGGCTGGACGCGGCGGAAGACCTTCAGGATGAACGAATCCCCGTACACCAGTGAGGAGTTGGACTGCTCGGCGTCGAGGAGGCGCGGGGCGAGGCCGGCGGGTACCGCGAATCGCGGGTCGCGTTCGAAACGCAGGGGGCCCGCCGTTCCCGGGGTACGCAGTCGCTCCAGGAGCATGCCCGCCGCCTTGGGATCGTGGAGGGCGTCGTACACGATCAGGTCGGCGAGCGGGCCCTTGCTCGGGCGACCGATGACGGCGTGGGCGAGGCCGGGAGGCAGGGCCTTCCTCACCCCCAGGAGGAGTTGATAGCAGTCGTCGGGAGGGGGAGTGCCGGTGCCGCCGTGGGCGGGCAGCCCGAAGTGTTCGGTGCGGACCAGGAGGTGCAGGCATCCCGGGTACAGCTCGGTCGTCGACACCAGCGTCAGATCCGTGACGGCGCGGCCCTTGCCCGCGAACCAGCGCTGCCGCGGCAGCCATGCGTGCAGCAGCTCGGCGAGCGAGATGAGCAGCGGAGCGGGGCTGAGGCCGCTCGGACGGTGCGGCGCGGTCTTCTGCATGGCGACACGTCCTTTCAGGGGCGGGCGGTCTTCGAGGGCACGCGGTCGGGATGAGAGGCAGTCGGTCGGGATGAGAGGCAGTCGGTAGGGACCAGAGGCAGGCAATCGGCATCATCGGGATCATCGGGATCTGAAGCGGCGGTAGGGATCAGGGGCAGTCGGTCAGGGTCGCCTGATGACGGTGGGGGCGACCGCGCGACGGAGGCGGAACCAGTAGAAGCCGTGCCCGGCGAGGGTCAGCAGATAGGGGAGCTCACCGATGGCGGGGAAACGCACGCCACCGATCAGCTCGACCGGGTGGCGGCCGTCGAACTCCCGCAAATCCAGTTCCGTTGGTTGTGCGAAGCGGGAGAAGTTGTGGACGCACAGGACGATGTCGTCCCCGCTTTCCCCAGTCGGGGGGGCTTCGCGGAGGAAGGCGATGACGGCGGGGTTGGAGGAGGGGAGTTCTGTGTAGGAGCCGAGGCCGAAGGCCATGTTCTGTTTGCGGATCTCGATCATGCGGCGGGTCCAGTGCAGCAGTGACGAGGGCGAGGACATGGCGGCTTCGACGTTGGTGACCTGGTAGCCGTAGACGGGGTCCATGATCGTGGGGAGGAAGAGGCGGCCGGGGTCGCAGGAGGAGAAGCCTGCGTTGCGGTCGGGGGTCCATTGCATGGGGGTGCGGACGGCGTCGCGGTCGCCGAGCCAGATGTTGTCGCCCATGCCGATCTCGTCGCCGTAGTAGAGGATCGGGCTGCCGGGGAGGGAGAGCAGCAGGGCGGTGAAGAGTTCGATCTGGTTGCGGTCGTTGTCCAGCAGCGTCGCGAGGCGGCGGCGGATGCCGATGTTGGCGCGCATGCGGGGGTCTTTGGCGTATTCCGCGTACATGTAGTCGCGTTCCTCGTCGGTGACCATTTCGAGGGTGAGCTCGTCGTGGTTGCGCAGGAAGATGCCCCATTGGCAGCCCGACGGGATGGCGGGGGTCTTCGCGAGGATTTCCGAGACGGGGTAGCGCGATTCGCGGCGTACGGCCATGAAGATGCGGGGCATGACGGGGAAGTGGAAGGCCATGTGGCATTCGTCGCCGCCGGCGGAGTAGTCGCCGAAGTAGTCGACGACGTCCTCGGGCCACTGGTTCGCCTCCGCCAACAGCACCGTGTCGGGATAGAGGGCATCGATCTCTTTCCTCACCCGCGCCAGGAATTCATGGGTGGCGGGGAGGTTTTCGCAGTTGGTTCCCTCGACCTGGAAGAGATAGGGCACGGCGTCCAGGCGGAAGCCGTCGATACCGAGGTCCAGCCAGAAGCGCAGCGCGGCCAGGATCTCCTCCTGAACCCGCGTGCTCTCGTAGTTGAGGTCCGGTTGGTGGGAGAAGAAGCGGTGCCAGTAGTACTGCTTGCGGACGGGGTCGAAGGTCCAGTTGGAGGCTTCGGTGTCGACGAAGATGATGCGGGCGTCCTGGTACTGCTTGTCGTCGTCGGCCCAGACGTAGTAGTCGCCGTAGGGGCCGTCGGGGTTGGCGCGTGACTCCTGGAACCAGGGGTGCTGGTCGCTGGTGTGGTTCATGACGAAGTCGATGATCACGCGCATGCCGCGCTGGTGGGCGGCGTCGACGAACTCCACGAAGTCGGCGAGGTCACCGAATTCGGGCAGGACGGCGGTGTAGTCGGAGACGTCGTAGCCGCCGTCGCGCAGCGGGGATTTGAAGAAAGGGGGAAGCCAGAGGCAGTCCACGCCCAGCCATTGCAGGTAGTCCAGCTTCGCGGTGAGGCCTTTGAGGTCGCCGATTCCGTCGCCGTTGCTGTCCTGGAAGGAGCGGACCAGGACCTCGTAGAAGACGGCGCGTTTGAACCACTCGGGATCGCGGTCCTTGGCCGGGGTGTCCTCGAACGTGTCCGGGACGGGCTCGTTGACCATCATGCGGGAGACCCTCCGATCGGCTGGGCGGGGCCGACGGCGAACACATCCGCGGCGCCCACGGCGAGCACATGCGCGGCGCCGACGGCGAACACATGCGCGGCGCCCGGCTCCAGGCGCACGTAGTTGGCGCTGCCCCAGCGGTAGGTCTCGCCGGTCAGTTCGTCGCGCACCGGCACGGACTCGTGCCAGTCCAGGCCGAGTTGTGGCATGTCCAACGAGACCGTCGCCTCCTGAGTGTGGTGAGGATCCAGATTGGCCACCACCACGACCGTGTCATCGCCCGTGCGCTTGCTGTACGCGATCATGGCGTCGTTGTCGGCGTGGTGGAAGTGGAGATTCCTGAGCTGGTGAAGGGCCTTGTGGCGCCGCCTGATGTGGTTCAGCTCCGTGATCAGGGGCGCGATCGTCCTGCCCTCGTGCTCGGCGGACTCCCAGTCGCGCGGCCGCAGTTGGTACTTCTCGGAGTCCAGGTACTCCTCGCTGCCCGTCCTGACCGGGGTGTTCTCGCACAGCTCGTACCCGGCGTAGATCCCCCACGCGGGCGAGAGGGTCGCGGCAAGAACGGCCCGTACCTCGAAGGCGGCCCGCCCGCCGTGCTGGAGGTACTCGGGCAGGATGTCCGGCGTGTTCACGAAGAAGTTGGGGCGCATGAACGCCGCTGTCTCACCGGCGAGTTCGGAGAGATAGGCGGTCAGCTCCGCCTTGGTGTTGCGCCAGGTGAAGTAGGTGTACGACTGCTGGAAACCCACCGCCGCGAGCCTGCGCATGACCGCGGGCCGGGTGAACGCCTCCGCCAGGAAAATCACGTCCGGGTCGGTGTGATTGACCTCGGCGATGACCCGCTCCCAGAACACCACCGGTTTCGTGTGCGGGTTGTCGACGCGGAAGATCCGCACGCCATGGTCCATCCAGAAACGGAGCACCCGCACGGTCTCGGTGATCAGCCCCGGCATGTCCTTGTCGAAGGCGATCGGGTAGATGTCCTGGTACTTCTTCGGAGGGTTCTCGGCGTACGCGATGGTGCCGTCCGGGCGGTGGTGGAACCACTCCGGATGTTTCTCCACCCACGGGTGGTCCGGTGAGCACTGGAGGGCGAAGTCGAGGGCCACTTCGAGACGCAGGTCCGCCGCCCGGCGTACGAACGCGTCGAAGTCGTCGATCGTGCCGAGGTCCGGGTGGACGGCGTCGTGACCGCCCTCCGGGGAGCCGATCGCCCAGGGCACGCCGACATCCGAACGGCTCGCCGACAGACTGTTGTTGGGGCCTTTGCGGAACGTCGTGCCGATGGGGTGGATCGGCGGCAGGTAGACGACGTCGAAGCCCATCTCCGCGATGGCGGGCAGGCGTTCGGTGGCGGTACGGAACGTGCCGTGCGGTCGCTCGGGCGTGCCCTCGGAGCGCGGGAAGAACTCGTACCAGGAGCCGTACAGGGCCCGCTCGCGCTCCACCTTCAGGGGCAACGGCAGGGAACGGGAGACCCGTTCACGCAACGGGTGCTCCGCGAGAACGGCGTCGGCCTCCAAGGCGGCCGCGAGACGCGCGGCCGGCGGACGGGACTCGTCGCGCAGGGCGCTCGCGACGGCGAGCACCACTTGCCGGCCTGCCGCTTCCGGAACTCCGGAGGCGGCCCGCTCGTACAGCTCGGCGCCCTCCTCCAGCATCAGATCGGAGTCGATCCCGGCCGGAATCTTGATCCCGGCGGCGTGGCGCCAGGCGGTGAGGGGATCGCGCCACGCCTCCACCAGGTAGGTCCAGTGGCCCGCTTCTCCCGGTGTGACCTCGGCGCCCCAGCGGTCGGTGCCGGGGGCGAGTTCGCGCATCGGGGTCCACGGTCCCGGGCGGCCGCTCGGGTCGCACAGGACGACATTGGCGGCGACCGCGTCATGGCCCTCGCCGAAGAGGGTCGCGGTGACCTGGAAGGTCTCGCCGCACACCGCCTTCGCCGGCCGCCTGCCGCACTCGACGACCGGGTGGACGTCCACCACCGGAATGCCGACGGTGTGGGCGTCCGCGACCGGCACGGAGACCGACTGGGCCTCCGCGCCTGAAACGGAGGCCGAGCCCGTACCCCTGATCGGCACACTGAACGAGCGGCCGCCCGTGGCCGGGATGTCGAGCGCGCCGACATCCACGGTCGGGATACGACCGGTGTCCGGATCAACGTCCATGGGTACTCGCCTCCGCCGTCGTCTCGCCCAGCCTGTGGTTCAGATCCGCGTCGCAACGCCCCGACGCACTGGGGTGCTCAGGGGCACTGGCCCACCGTCCGGCTCGGCCCCCGGCCCTGGGCGCCTCGGCCCCTCGCCAGCGACGAAGCGGCGCGCACATAGTGCTCGGCCGCGTCCGCGGCCTCGCGTGCGCAGCGCTTGCCCATCAGCACGCACAGCGTGTATCCCGTGTTCTCGAAGTTGCCCCGCACGGTGTGGTCGGCGGGGGCCGCGAGCAGCAGACGTTCCCAGGCCCGGTACCGCTCAAGATGCCTGGCGACCTCGGCTTTGGCAGGCAGCAGCATCACGCTGGTCACCTTCCCTCTCTCGGACGCGCACGGCTCGCCGGGATGGCGAGTGAGGGCCGTGCACGCAGGGGCACCGATCCGTTACAGAGATCAACGCCCTCACCCATGGTGCCTGCACGGACACCGAGCGTCTTGTTGGCTCTTCAACAACATTGGGATCGGTCTCGTGTTGCACGAATGGAGCAGCACTCCCACTCTGGGACTGACTCAGAAGCGACCAGCGCTCACGCTACGTGTTCGGGGCTCGGCCCGCGGGGGCGAGGAGGAGCGGGAGCTTCGCCGGTGAGGAGCCAACGACAATGAAAGCTGCAGTGCCCTGCTACTACCACCTCGACGTGGAGGTCAGCCCGGAACGGGTCGGACAGGTCAGGCGCATTCTGGCCGCTCACCTCCGGTACTGGAACCTGGAGAATCTCGTCGAGTCCGTCTGCCACTGTGCAGAAGCGCTGCTCCATACGATCGAGGAGCACGCGGCGGACAAGAACACGACCATAGAGATGTGGTGGAACGGTCAGCACTTGATCACCGCCGTGTCGGACAACGACCAGGACATCCGTCCGCACAACACACCACAAGGCTGCCTCGCGCAGATCGCCGCTCTGAGCGACGGCTGGGGCTGCTGCGCCACCGGAGCCGGCGGAAAGATCATCTGGTTCTCGTGGCGGGCCCGGGCCGCCGAACGCGCCCCGCTCATGCCGCCCGCACCCGCGCCGAGCCTGCGGGAGGCGCGCCGGATGCCTCGCGCACTGCCCGTACCGGCGCTCGTCGGCTCCCGCGACAACCCAGGAGTCGTGCTCATCGACTCCCATGACGACGCCGAGCCCGTGGTCGCCGTCCAGTGATCCCACGCCGACACCCAGCCCGGGTCGCCGTCAGGTGATCCCGGGACGGCACGGAGGCCGTGGTCGCCAACCACGGTCCGTCCCTTGGCTCACCGAGGCCGTGGTCGCCAACCACAGGTCCCCCCAGACGGCACGGAGGCCGTGATCCCCGTACGGTGATCACGTGCGTATCCGAACCGGCCGCCCCTATCCACTGGGCGCGGTATTCGACGGCGAAGGAACCAACTTCGCCCTGTTCACCGAAGTCGCCGAACGCGTCGATCTCGTACTGATCGACGCGTTCGGCGTTCCTCGCACCGTCACGCTCACCGAGGTCGACGACTTCGTCTGGCACTGCTACCTGCCGGGGATCGGGCCCGGGCAGCGCTACGGCTACCGGGTGCACGGACCCTGGGACCCGGCCGCCGGACACCGCTGCAATCCGGCGAAGCTGCTGCTCGACCCGTATGCCAGGGCGGTAGACGGACAGGCGGACAACGACGCCTCGCTCTTCGAACGCGCGGCCGACGGGCCCGATCCGGCCGACAGTGCCGGTCACACCCTGCTCGGCGTCGTGACCGACCCGTTCTTCGACTGGGGCTACGACCGCCCGCCGATGCGCCCGTACGCCGAGACCGTGATCTACGAGGCCCATGTGCGGGGACTGACCCGCACGCATCCGGGGGTCCCCGCCGAACTGCGCGGCACCTACGCGGGGCTCGCCCACCCGGCAGTCATCGAGCACCTGACCTCGCTCGGAGTCACGGCGGTCGAGCTGATGCCGGTGCACCAGTTCGTCCAGGACGGTTTCCTGCGTGACCGTGGGCTGTCCAATTACTGGGGCTACAACACCATCGGCTTCTTCGCGCCGCACAACGCCTACGCGGCACACGGCACGCGGGGCGAGCAGGTCACCGAGTTCAAGTCGATGGTGAAGGCACTGCACGCCGCCGGCCTCGAGGTGATCCTCGACGTCGTCTACAACCACACCGCCGAGGGCAACGAACACGGCCCCACGCTCTCCTTCCGCGGCATCGACAACGCCTCCTACTACCGCCTGGTGGAAGGCGACCGGGCGCACTACTACGACACCACCGGTACCGGGAACAGCCTGCTGATGCGGCACCCGAACGTGCTCCAGCTCATCATGGACTCGCTGCGGTACTGGGTCACCGAGATGCGCGTCGACGGGTTCCGCTTCGATCTCGCGGCAACTCTGGCCCGGCAGTTCCACGAGGTGGACCGGCTCTCCGCGTTCTTCGACCTGATCCAGCAGGATCCGGTGGTCGGCCGGGTCAAGCTCATCGCCGAGCCCTGGGACGTCGGCGAAGGCGGCTACCAGGTCGGCAACTTCCCGCCCCTGTGGTCGGAGTGGAACGGCAAGTACCGTGACTGCGTACGGGACTTCTGGCGCTCCGGCGACCACACGCTCGGCGAGTTCGCCTCCCGGCTGACCGGCTCCTCCGACCTGTACCAGCACGACCGGCGGCGGCCGCGCGCCAGCATCAACTTCGTCACCGCGCACGACGGGTTCACCCTGCGTGACCTGGTCTCGTACAACGACAAGCACAACGAGGCCAACGGAGAGGACAACAAGGACGGCGAGAACACCAACCGCTCCTGGAACTGCGGCGCGGAGGGCCCCACCGACGACGAAGGGGTGCTGGAACTGCGCGCCCGCCAGCAGCGCAACCTTCTCGCCACCCTGCTGCTGTCCCAGGGCATCCCGATGCTCGCCCACGGCGACGAACTGGGCCGCACCCAGCAGGGCAACAACAACGCCTACTGCCAGGACAACGAAGTCTCC
Organism: Streptomyces sp. NPDC127595; assembly: GCF_042671685.1. Taxonomy (NCBI): domain Bacteria; kingdom Bacillati; phylum Actinomycetota; class Actinomycetes; order Kitasatosporales; family Streptomycetaceae; genus Streptomyces; species Streptomyces sp. NPDC127595. Next base: position 739,220 of record NZ_JBHXWK010000002.1, read on the forward strand.
TGGATCGACTGGAAGTTGAGCGACGAGCAGCGCGAGCTCATGGACTTCACGCGGCGTGCCATCGCGCTGCGCGCCGCCCATCCCGTCCTGCGCCGTCGCCGCTTCTTCCTCGGCGACACCCCGACACACGAGCATCAGCCGCTGCCCGACCTGATGTGGCTGCGGCCGGACGCGCGCGAGATGACGGACGAGGACTGGCTGCGCCCCGACGCCCACGCCGTCGCCGTCTTCCTCAACGGCGACGCCATCGCCGAGCCGGACCCGTACGGCGACCCGGTGGTCGACGACTCCTTCCTGCTGCTCCTGAACAGCCACTGGGAGCCGGTGACCTTCCGCCTTCCCGACGCGACCTACGGCGAGCGGTGGACCGTGCGGATCGACACCGCGGATCCGCAGGGGCTGCCGGACGAGTCCGAGCGCAAGGCGGGCACCGATGTGCGCGTCGAGGCACGCAGTCTCCTGCTGCTGTCCCGGCCCCACCGGGCCGAGGCGGTGCGGGCGCGGGCCGCGTTCTGACGTACTGGACGGGCGCCCCGCGTGCCAGAATTGTCCCGTGGAACGGGGGCTCCTCGAGCGCGACCACGAGCTCGCCCAACTGGCAGCCGCCGCGCGCGAAGCGGCCGACGGCGCCGGATCCGTGGCGCTCGTCTTCGGAGAGGCCGGGATCGGCAAGTCCAGCCTGGTGAAGGTACTGCCCGAGGTGCTGCCCCCCGACGTGCGTGTGCTGCTGGGGGCGTGCGACGACCTCACCACCCGACGGCCGCTGGGGCCCTTCCGTGACCTGGTCGGGAGCGTCGGTTCCGAACTCGCGAGGGTGCTCACCGTGGGCGGCGACCGCCATCTGGTGTACGACGCCCTGCGGACGGAGCTGAGAAGAGCGCCGCATCCTGCGGTACTCGTCGTCGAGGACGTGCACTGGGCCGACGAGGCCTCCCTGGACGCCCTGCGCTTTCTCGTCCGCCGGGTCGAGCGGCTCCCCGCGGTGCTGGTCCTGACCTACCGGGACGACGAGCTGGGTCGCGAACACCCGCTGCGCCATCTGCTCGGCCAGGTGTCCCGGGCGGAGCGCGTGCACCGCCTGCCGCTGTCCCGGCTCTCCCCGGACGCCGTACGCCGGCTGAGTGCGGCGAGCGAACTGGATCCGGCGCAGGTGTACGAGGTGACGTCGGGCAACCCGTTCTTCGTGACCGAGGTGGTGGCGGCCGGTGGCACCGGTGGGGTGCCGCCGACCGTGGTAGACGCCGTACTTGCTCGGCTGCGCGGGCTGGACGACACCACCCGGGACGCCCTGGAGCAGCTGGCCGTCGTACCCTCCGCGGTGGAACGCCCGCTGGTCAAGGCCCTGTTGAGGGACGACGTGGCCGAACTGTCGGCGGCCGAGCAGCGCGGGCTGATGGTCGTCACCCCGGAACGGGCGGGCTTTCGACACGAGTTGATCCGCCGCGCCATCGCCGACTCCCTGCCGGCCGCACGGCGGATCGAGCTGAACCGGAGCGTGCTCGCCGCGCTCGTCGCCGTACCCGGCTCCGACGCCTCCCGGATCGTCCATCACGCGGCTGAGGCGGGCGACCTGGAAGCGATCGCCCGGCACGGCCCCGGCGCCGCACACGACGCTTCCAGGGCGGGTGCCCATCGCGAAGCCGCCGCCCATCTCAGGCTCGTACTCCGGCAGCGCGAGCGGCTCAACCCGGCCGAACTGGCCGGACTCCTTGAGCAGTACGCGGTGGAGAGCTACACGATCGCGGACTCCGTGGCCGCCGTCGAGGCGGAGCGGGAGGCGGTCGCGCTGCGCCGGTCCCTGGGCGACGCGCGGGCGCTCGGCGCGGACCTGCGGTGGCTGTCACGGATCCACTGGTGGGCCGGTGACGCCGAGGAGGCTCGGACGGCGGCGAGGGAAGCCATCGCCGTACTGGAGGAGGCGGGCGACGACCGGCTGCTCGCGCTGGCGCTGAGCAACACCTCGCAGCTCCACATGCTCTCCGACCGGCACGCGCAGGCGATCGCGTTCGGTGAGCGCGCCATCGACCTGGCCCGTCGGGAGGGCGACGCGGAGATCCTCGCGCACGCCCTGAACAACGTCGGCTCAGCCCGCTGGCGGGGCGGAGACCCGCTCGGGCGGGCGCAGGTCGAGGAGAGCCTGAAAGTGGCACTGGGGGCGGACGAGGTCGAGCACGCCTGCCGGGCCTACGCCAACATCATCTGGAGCCTGCTGGAGAACCTGGAGTATGCCGAGGCCGACCGCTTCCTGGCCCCGGCGATGCAACTGGCCGACCGGGCGGAACACCTGGGCTTCCTCAGCTATCTCAACGTCGAGATGGCCCTGCGCCGGTTCGCCGCCGGTGCCTGGGACGACGCAGAGAAGTACGCCGAGGTCGGCGCGCACGACTTCGTGCCCGCCCGCTGCCCCGCGTTGACCGTGCTGGGTCGGGTACGGGTGCGCAGCGGCAGGAGCGGCGGCGACGAACTGCTCGCTCAGGCCTGGGAGATCGCGGTGCGCAGCAGCGAGCTCCAGCGCACCGGACCGGTCGCGGCAGCCCGGGCGGAGTCGGCCTGGCTCCGCGGCGATCACCCCGCGGTGACCGCTGCCGCGAGCACGACGTTCGCGGAGGCCTGTCGGCTGGATGCCGCTGCGCACCGGGCGGAGCTCGGCTACTGGCTCGCCAAGGCCGGGCAGCCGGTTCCGAGGGACGGCTCGAAGCACCCGTACGCCCTCCAGACCGCGGGGCACTGGCGCGAGGCGGCACGGGTCTGGCAGGCGGCGGGATGCCCCTACGAGCATGCCGCCGCCCTCGCGGAGAGCCCCGATCCCGACGACAAGCTCAGCGCCCTCGCCGAGCTGGACGCGCTGGGCGCGGAGCCGCTCGCCCATCTGATCCGCGCGGAGCTGCGCGCACTGGGCGTGCGCCGGATCCCGCGGGGCCCGCACGCGGCGACCCGGGAGAACCCCGCAGGGCTCACGGAACGCCAGTTGCAGGTCATGGGGCTGCTGACACAGGGGATGACCAACGTCGAGATCGCCGAGCGGCTGGTGGTGTCGGTACGCACGGTCGACAACCACGTCTCCGCCGTCCTGGACAAGCTCGGTGTCCGCACCCGGCGCCAGGCCGCCGCCCGTGCCGTGCAGCTCGGCATGCTGCCCCGTCGGTGAAAGGTGGGTAGCCGCCTGCGGTGAGGTGGGTGGCGGGCACGGATATCCGGGTAGCGGGAGCCGGACTAGAACAGGCGGATCGCATCCATCAGAGGGAGACTGGTACGGGGGACCCGGACAGGGGAACCCGGAACCGCTCCCCGGACACGGGGGACGTATATGTCCATCACGCCTGCACAAGCAGCAAGCCAGGAACTCAGCCGGTTCAAGGGGCAGTTGATCGGTCCGGACGACTCCGGGTACGACGAGGCCCGCAGTGTGTACAACGGAATGATCGACAGGCGGCCGGCCCTGGTGGCGCGCTGTACGAGTGCCGAGGACGTCTCACAGGTGGTGGGCTTCGCCCGCGACCACGGCCTTCTGCTCGCGGTCCGCGGCGGCGGCCATCACGGAGCGGGCCTTGGCACCTGCGACGGGGGTGTGGTCCTCGATCTCTCCCCGCTCAAGGATGTCGAGGTCGACCCGCAGGGGCGCACGGTACGGGTCGGCGGCGGCTGCGTGTGGGGCGAGGTCGACGCTGCCACCAACGCGCACGGTCTGGCCACGCCCAGCGGCATCATCTCCACGACGGGCGTCGGAGGCCTCGCCCTCGGCGGCGGACTCGGCCACCTCACCCGCAAGTGCGGGCTCACCATCGACAACATCCTCGAGGCCGACCTCGTTCTCGCGAGCGGCGAGCAGGTGCGCGCGAGCGCCGACGAGAACGCCGACCTGTACTGGGCGATCCGCGGGGGAGGCGGCAACTTCGGAGTCGTCACCTCCTTCTTCCTGCGGCTGCACGAGGTGAACACAGTCGTCGCGGGCCCCACCTTCTGGCCCGTCGAGCTCACCGCCGAGGTCCTCACCGCCTACCGCGATTTCCTTCCGCACGCGCCCCGCGAGCTGAACGCCTTCTTCCTGGTCGGATCCGTCCCGCCGGCCCCGCCGTTCCCCGAGGAACTCCATCTGCGCAAGGTCTGCGGCGTCGTGTGGTGCTACATCGGGGACGACACGGACGAGGCCGCGCGGCTGATGGCGCCGCTCCTGGACGCCCTGCCCCAGCCGCTGCTGCACGGCCCCGGGCCGATGCCGCATCCCGCGATCCAGTCCGCGTTCGACGGGCTCTACCCGCCCGGCGACCAGTGGTACTGGCGCGCGGACTTCGTGAACGAGGTCCCCGGCGAGGCGGCCGAACTGCACGCCAAGTTCGCTGCCGAACTGCCGACTTGGAAGTCGACGATGCACCTCTACCCGATCGACGGCGCCGCCCACGACAAAGCCCCGACGGACACCGCGTGGAGCTACCGCGACGCGCGCTGGGCTTCCGTCTACGCGGGAGTGGATCCCGACCCGGCCAACGCCGACCTCATCAAGCGGTGGACCGTCGACTACTTCGACGCGCTGCACCCGTACTCCGCGGGCGGGGCCTACGTGAACATGATGATGGACGAGGGCCAGGAGCGCGTACGGGCCAGCTATCGCGACAACTACGCACGCCTGGCCCGTATCAAGGCCGACCGCGACCCCGGCAACCTGTTCCGGCTCAACCAGAACATCGAGCCGGCGTCGGGGTCCTGACGGTCACGGCGTCCTGACCGTCACGGCTTGCGGGCCACACCGCCGTGGACGTCCGTGGGCTCGGGCGACGTACCGGGCTCCGGACGCCACAGCGGGCACGACACTATGCCGGGTTCCACCAGTTCGAGGCCCTCGTAGTAGGCGCTGACCTGATCGGGGCTGCGCAGCACGTACGGGACGGCGCCGGTGTCGTCGTAGCCCTGCTGGGCCTCCTTGAGTGCGGCGTCGGTGTCGGTGCTGTCGTAGTGCACGAAGTAGCTGCCGGAGGGCAGGGCGGCCTGGAGGCGACTGACGATCGACTTGGCCTCCTCGTAGTCCTGGACGTGACCGAGGATGCCCATCAGCATCAGGGCGATCGGCTGGTCGAAGTCCAGGATCTTCCCTGCCGCCTCGATGATCTTCTCGGGCTCGTGCAGGTCGGCGTCGATGTAGTTCGTGACACCCTCGGGCGTGCTGGTGAGCAGGGCCTGCGCATGGCGGAGCACCAGTGGGTCGTTGTCCACGTACACAATGCGCGACTCGGGCGCGATGCGCTGGGCGACCTGGTGGGTGTTGTCGTACGAGGGAAGGCCGGTGCCGATGTCGAGGAACTGGCGGATGCCGAGTTCCTCCGTCACGAAGGTCACCGTGCGGATCAGGTATTCGCGGGAGGCGCGGGCCATCACCTCGATGTTCGGGGCGACTTCGCGGTAGGCGTCGCCCGCCTCCCGGTCGACCTCGTAGTTGTCCTTCCCGCCCATCCAGTAGTTCCAGATGCGGGCCGAGTGCGGCACCGTGGTGTCGATCTTGGACAATGCCTCTTGGTCGGGGGTGGTCCGGCCGTCTGCCATGGGATATCTCCTACCGTTACCGTGCGTCACGCGGTCTGTCGCTAACTTATCGTCAACGTCTGTGTGCAGCCTCTTAGTTGAGGGCAAGGGGGTGCGGGGCCGTGGACCGGCCGGCTCAGGTCTGCCGCGTCGAAAATCACCACGGGGGCGTGCTCGGCCAGGGTGCGGAACGCCCGCTCGTAGGCGCCGGCCGCCTCGGTGTCGTCCGTCGCGCCCGTCACATGGACGAGCGCGCCGTCGCGTTCGGCGACCGCCTCGGCGAAGTCGAGCGCCTGGATCCAGGTGACCCGGGAGCAGCCACGGCGCAGTGGCCCGTAGACGAGCTCGTGGATGAGGCCGCCGTAGACAGCCAACCGGCCGGAGGCGGCAAGGAGTTCGCGGTAGGGGCGGACCGGGTCCACGTGGTGGAGGTGCCCGCGCGAGCGTCGGATCAGGAATCCGTGGTGGGTGAGCCGCTCGGTCAGGCCGCTCCTGCCGATGCCGTCCGGGCCCTCGACGACCAGCGTCCGGCACTCGGTGAGGGCCTGGTGGAGGAGCATCCCCGCACCCACTCCCTCCGCAGGACGACCGACTTCCTCAGTGTGCAGGGGACAACCCGCACGGCGGGAGGGTGCGTGCGGGTTGTCCGGTTGTGCAGCCGTAGTGGCGGCCCGCGGGTGACGCGGCGCCGGCCCTCCGGCAAAACGTGGCGGCCTCAGGCGATCAGGAAGTCCGCCTGGCCCGACTTGGCGCCCTGGAGGAACGAGACCATCTCGTCCCGGGTGTAGACCAGCGCGGGACCTTCCGGATCCCTGGACTGACGGAAGGCGACACTGCCGTCGGGCAGCCGCTTCGCCTCGACGCAACTTCCGCCGTTGGTACCGCTCCAGGGCTTCTGCCAGCCCTCGATGCCCAGGTCGACGGCCGGCATGCCGCTGTGGATGGGTCCCATGCGTTCCATGGATCACAACTCCTTACGCAGTTCAGCCAGGATGGTCCTGGTTCGTGCTACCGGTTCCGCCTGCACGGACATCCGGTCCAGTACTTCGAGATAGGTGACGACATCGTCGGGACGGTCGACGTAGACCGCGCCGGCGAGGCTCTCGGTGTAGATGACGTCGGGCAGTTCGGAGAAGCCGAAGCGGAAGTGGTGGAAGGGACCGAACGCGCCGGGGTGTGCCCCCACCTCGAAGCGCATGATCTGGATCCTGACCTTCGGCATGTCCAGGGCCTCCTGGAGCCGGTCGATCTGAGCCCGCATCACCTCGGCGCCGCCCACGGGACGGCGCAGCACCGTCTCGTCCAGGACGGCCCAGATCGCGGGCGCGTCCGGCTTGGCGAGCAGGTCCTGGCGCTTGACGCGCAGGTCGACACGGCGGGCGATGTCCTCCTTCGACTCGTTGGGAAAGCCGACCCGCATGAGGGCGGTGACGTAGTCGTACGTCTGCAACAGGCCTGGAACGTAGTGGGGTTCGTAGAGACGGATGACGCTGGCTTCGCTCTCCAGGCTCACGTAGGCGCTGAACCACTCGGGCAGCACGTCGCGGTACTTGTACCACCACCCCGGCTGGTTGGCTTCCCTCGCCATGGTGAGGAAGTCGTCGATCTCCGCGGCCGGAACACCGTAGGTTTTCAGCAACTCCCTTACGTACGGGATGCGGAGTCCGACCTCGGCCTTCTCCATCCTGCGAACGGTGAGCGGGGTGACCTCGATGGCGCGGGCCGCGTCCTCGAACGACACCCCGGCCGTTTCCCGCAGTTGCCTCAGCCGCTTGCCGAGAACCATCCGCAGGACGGTGGGTGCGCTGCCGCCGGAGCGGTTGTCGCTCACGTCCTACCTCCCTGAACGGCAATCACAGCGTGAAGTGTGCCACGCGGTCGTTGACAGAGACAGAGCGATGCGGATCGTTCTGAAATTATCAGAACGCCGGTTGCATGTTGAGTGTGTCGACCACCATAGTGATCGAGTGACCTGTTGCACCGTCAGCGGTGCGAGGGGGTCAACTGTGTTGGGCCGTACGGGAATTGGTGCATCGGGGGCACGTACGGCCGGACGCGGCTGCACGTGACCGTGATGCGAGACCGGGATGGCCACCGTGACCGACGGACAATCGAGGAACCCGGGCAGGGCACCCGCAGGGGCCAACAAGGCGCTGGCGGTGGCCCTCAAGGACGCTGCCTGCTCGTACGCCTCACTCGCCCTCCGGGTCAATGAGCTGGGCCGCCGCCAGGGCGCCGATTCCCACTACGACAAGGCGTCGGTCACCCGCTGGCTCCAGGGCCAGCAACCACGGGGCACCACACCCGAGTTGATCGCGGCCGTGCTCTCCGAGCGGCTCGGCCGCGCTGTGTCCCCCGCGGACCTCGGCTTCCTCCCCGATCAGCAGCGCCCCGTCGCGGGCCGGGCGCTGGTCTACGGCGAAGACGTGGCAGAAACCCTTCACACCCTGGCCGAGCTGGGGTCGACCGACATCTCCCGCCGCAGCCTCCTCGGCTCGGTCCCCTTCGTCGCCGCCGCGCTGACGAACCCCCAACGCGAGTGGCTGCTCTGGCTGTTGGAGCACCAGGACGACGACCGGCCGAACCTCGCGGCGAGCGGCGGACCGGTCGAGCAGGTCCACGCGATGATCGCCATGTTCGACCAGATGGACAACCAGTACGGCGGCGGCGGAGTGCGCACCAGCATCGTCCACTACCTCGCCACCGAGGTCGTCCCGATGCTCCAGCGGCGCGGTACGCCGCCGCATCTGCAGCGCTCGTTGTACGCAGCCGCCGCGCGCCTGGCCGCGATGGCCGGCTGGAGCTCGTACGACGCGGGGGAGTACGGCCTCGCCCAGCGCTACATGACCCAGGCGCTGCGCCTGTGCGCCGAAGGGCGCGACCGGGTCCTCGGCGGCCAGATCCTGGCCGGGCTCTCCCATCTGGCCACCAGCCTCGGACGTCCCGACGAGGGGGTGGCCCTGGCCCGGGCCGGTATCGCCACCGCGAAGGACGCGGGCAGCCCGCTCGGTCTGATGCGCCTGTACGCCATGTCGGCGCGCGGACACGCCGCACGGAACCGCGCGGGTGACGCAACCGAGGCCCTGCGCATGGCGGAGCGGCAACTGGACGCCAGCCGGGGAGCCGGGCAGGAATCCGCCTGGGTGCGCTACCTCGACCATCACTATCTCCAGGCCGAGTCCGCGCTCTGCTTCCGCGACCTCGGGCTTGCGGCGCAGGCGGAGCGCACCGCGGGCGAGTCGCTGAGCGCCAACGCCGACCGGCGCAGGCGCCAGGCCATCAGCCGCTCCGTGCTGGCGACCGCCCATCTCCAGCAGGGCCGCCTCGACGAAGCCCTCGGCACCGCCACCGCGGCTCTCGACACCCTGAGCACCGTGCACAGCGAACGGTCGACCCAGGCACTGCGCGACTTCCGCGGGCGGCTGGAGTCGCGCCGCCACGAGCCCCTTGTGCAGGAGTTCGAGCGCAAGGCCCGCCCGGTGCTGGGGGCGGTCGCATGACGGAGCGACCTCCTGTCTTACCCGTCCCTGGTCTCTTAGTAGCCGTCGGGCGAGGGCGCGTTCTGGGCCCGGTCGACGGGGAGATGCGCCCCGGAGATCCCGCTCGACCAGTCGGACAGCAGGAAGGCCACCACCCGGGCGACCTCCTGGGGCGCGACCGGCTCTCCGCCCGGGAACTCCGCGGCCAGGAATCCGGCGAAGGCCTCGGGGTCCTCCCGCCGCATGCGGTCCCAGCGCCGGCCCGGGATGAGCATCGATCCGGGGGAGACGGCGTTCACCCGGATTCCGTCCGGACCCAGCTCCCGGGCGAGCGATGTCGCCAGGTGGATCTGCGCCGACTTCGCGACCCCGTACTGGACGGGCGGACCGGGCTTCCAGCCGGAGATCGACGAGATCACCACGACCGAGCCGCCGCCGACGGCCCGCAGATGCGGGACCGCGGCGCGTACCAGCCGCGCCGTATGGCCGACGTTCACTTCCCAGGTGGCCGCCCAGTCCGCGGCCTGCGCCTGCTCGAAGGAGCCCCCATGAGATCCGCCCGCGCAGGCCACCACCCCATCAAGACCGCCAAAACGTTTCGCCGCGGCCGCGACAAAGGCCTCGAGGCGCTCCGGCTCGGTGACGTCGAGCGGCTGGGTGAACAGTGGGGCATCCAGCGAGCCGGCCAGTGCCGCCAGGCCGAACGGGGTGCGCGCGCAGGTCGCCACCTGTGCCCCCTCGGCTGCCAGCAGCCGCACGATCTGCTCGCCGAGCCCCCGTGTGCCACCGGTGACCAGTACGCGTTTGCCGCGCACGCCGGACCACCCGGTGCCACCGCTTCGGTGGACCTCGGCCCGGCTCCCGCTCACGTCCCTCACGTGATCGAACATACATCCCGCGCCACTACGGTCCAGCAACCGGACAACCCCTGTTCTCCCTGGTCCCCGCCCTGGTCCGGCGTGTTGGCTGCAGAAGCAGCCATCAAGACCGTCCCCCACCGTGCTGCACCCGAAGGAGGATCGATGACGGCATCCAGGGCGCATCGCCGCGGGCCGTCGCCCTCACTGGCACGTGACGTCCACTCGGCCGATGACCGCGCACCGGCGGGGCGGAGCCGGCCCGCCGAGGCCGCCGTGACACCCGTTGCGCCACTGATCCCTGAGAGCAGGACCCACCTCCTGCGGACGACGGTCCCCGCACACCCCTCACGCGCGTCAGGCGTGCGGTCCATGGTGGCCGAGTACCTGATGCGCCTGGGTGTCCCGCCGGAGACCGTTGACAACGCTGTCCTGGCGACCGGCGAGCTGTTCGCCAACGCCATCCGACACGGCAGCCGCCCCGGCGCCGGCGACCCCATCACCGTCACCATCGAGTGCACCCAGCACGAGCTGCGCGTGACGGTCGCCGACCGCTCGTCGGCCCTGCCGTGTCCCCGTACGGCGGAGAAGGCCGAGGAGTCGGGACGCGGACTGGCCATCGTGGCCGCGCTGGCCGACGACTGGGGCATCGCGCCGCCCGAACCCGGCACCACCGGCAAGAGGGTGTGGTTCGCGCTGGCGCTTCAGGAGACGCGATGAACGCTTCCGCAGGTCACCTTGCCGTCGGTCCTGATGCGCGGCGCGACCGGGTGGGGGCGCGCAGGATGGTTCCGGCGCTGGCGACGGCGCTCGCCGGAGAACTGGAGCGCAGGGCAGAAGAGGAGCGTCGCCTGATGCGGCAGGCCGGGACCCACCCCGCCCCGCAGTCCCGCCGAGCCATCGACGAGCGCCGTGGAGCCAACGCCGCGGCCCTCAGGACGATCGTCGACCACCATGGCTGGCCGGCCGCCGACCTCGTCGGCGCACCCGCCTCGACGGCGGCCCTCATGATCCTTCTGCATGCCACCGACCTCGACTTCCAGCTCAGGTGCCGTGATCTGATCGCGCAGGCCGCGGCGGACGATCGCTGCCCCGCCCTGCACCACGCCTATATCGCCGACCACTGCGCCGTCGAACAGGGGCAGCCGCAGTTCTACGGCACCCGCGTCAATCCCCTGACCCTGCGCCCGTATCCGATTCGCCGGCCCCAGACCCTCGACGAGCGCCGCCACGATGTCGGGCTGGGCCCGCTGGACGAACAGATGCGGACGCTGCGCGCGGGGGATTGAGACGCCCGGGGAACGTGATGTGCGGCACGTACTGAAAGACCGGCGAACCGCCTTGGGAAGGGTTATGGCTGCGCACGGCTTGATCGCCGATCAAGTAAAGGGAAATCCCTGGCCACGGCATGTCCCGCTCATTTGACACTGCGTCGAGAGCACAGATAGGAAACAGCTCTCTGAGGTGGAGAGGTGCACTGTGCGCGATCTGAACGTGGTCGGGGACTGGCAGGAGTACGAGGAGCATGCCGGCCTCCGCGTCCGCGTCCACGGCGTCGAAAAGGCGGAGCCACCGCGCGGGCGTGACGACGCCGCCGAGGAACTCACCTACTTCCGGTTCCGTGTCACCGTCGAGAATCGCACGAGTGAGCGTTTCGGTATTCATCTCGAAGACGGTCAGATCGATATCCGCGTCGGTGACGACGGCGAGAGTGCGTTCCTCGACTGGCGGAACTCACAGTTCATCGAGGGCTACGACATCTATCCGCTGCGGCGGGCCACCTCCGTCCTGTATGCCGCGTGCCCCGACGCCCGGCTGTCGCGGGTGGACATCCAGATTCAGCTCAAGGTCGACGAGGAGTGGACCGAGCGGTATCTGTGGGCCGGCGGAATCGTCTCCTGCGAGGTTCCGGCGGACGCCGGTGAGCGTCCCGAGCCGGGCAGGGACAGCCTGGCCTGCCAGGTGAGCAACTTTCTGCGGAAGGAAGCGGGGTCATGAACCGGGCGCTCCCGTGACCGGGGTGCGCCCGCCTTCGGCGTGACGCGCACGTCCCGGGCAGAGCCTGCGTCTCCCGGGCCGTATGACCCGTCGGGAGTTCCTCAGTGTTCCGCGGCCGGGTTTCCCTCGACCCACTGGATGAGGAGTTGGCGCACGTAGGGGTTGCCCTCCTGGGCGGCATGCGCCAGCCGTTCGGAGCCTGCTCGTGCCGCCCGCCAGGCCGCCGGCGTGTCCTCCTCGTGGGCGAGGTCCGCGGCGCCGAGTGCGTCGGCCGCGAGGCCCCGCAGTTCCTCGGACAGATCGTCGTCGGCCGCGGCCCGGTGCGCCTCCAGCCGGAGGGCCGCCATGTCCCGGGAAGAGGCGGAAGGCAGCGCCAGGGGCTGGGCGTACCCGCTGACGGCGATGACGACACAGAAGGTGGCGACGTCCTGGCGGCTCTCACGCTGTCCCTTCGCGACGGCGGGCGCGAGCCACTTCGGCGCTCTCCAGTGCGAGACCGACGTGGCCACGAGGAGGGCGACGGCAAGCACCACGAGGGGAATCCAGCCACCCAGGGAGAATCCGATGGGCCCGAGCACCAGGAAGCAGACCCCGCTGAGCATCCAGATGCGACGGCGGCCGAGTCTCAGGTGTCGGGGATCCATACGGTTCAGTGTCGCAGGAGTGCCCGTTCCGGAGTGAGGGGGCGGGTGATTTCGCCCAAGGCCCACCGCCCCACCAGGTACGGCCGGATCAGGACAGCTTGCGGCCCACCCCGCCGTAGGCGTCGACGGCGATGTCGGTGCCCGCGGAACCCCCCGAGTCCGGACGCCAGTTCGTGACCTGGACGATGCCGGGCTCCACCAGCTCGAGCCCGTCGAAGAAGCCGCCGATCTCCTCGACGCTGCGCACGTAGTACGGCACGGCGCCGCTGGAGTTGTACGCGTCCGAGGCGGCGATCATCGCCTCACTGGTGGCGGTGCCGTCACTGATCACGAGGTAGCTGCCCGCAGGGAGCCCGCCGAGGATCCGGGACACCAGACCACGTGCCTCGTCGTGGTCGGCGACGTGGCCGAGGGTGTTGAGGATCATCAGTGCGACCGGCCGAGACAGGTCGAGCGTGCCCGCGGCGGCTTTGAGAATGGCGTCGGGTTCATACAGGTTGGCGTCGAGATACGCGGTCCGGCCCTCCGGGGTGCTCGTGAGCAGGGCGCGGGCGTGGGTGAGCACCAAGGGGTCGTTGTCGACGTACACGATCCGCGCGTCCGGTGCGAACCGCTGGGCCACCTGGTGGGTGTTGTCGGCGGTCGGCAGACCCGTGCCGATGTCCAGGAACTGCCGGATGCCCTGGTCCACCGTCAGATGCCGGACCACGCGCCCGAGGAAGTGGCGGCTGGTGCGTGCCACGTCGACCAGCCCGGGGGCTATCTCCTTGATCTGGTCGCCGACTTCGCGGTCGATCTCGTAGTTGTCCTTGCCGCCGATGAAGTAGTTCCAGAAGCGCGCCGAGTGCGGCCTGGTGGTGTCGATACGAGCCCGCAGCTCGGCGGCGGCAGCGAGTTGGGGGTCCGGGTCCGACACGGGGGCGCCTCCTGAGCAGCGGTGTTCGACGGTCGACCATCAACCTAGACGAACGGGTGCGCTCCACGCATCGAGTCGACGCCCCAACTCCTCACGGGCGTACGGGTTTTGGCCAAGTGTCGGATGACTCCGGCCGCTTGGGGTGGCTGGCGGAATCTCGGACCTAGGGCAGCAGTTTGTCGAGGGCCGCGGGTCCCTCCGCCGTCAGTTTGCGCTCGGCCCAGGCGAGGTTCTTCGGGGTGATGTCCCGGCCCGCCGCGAGTACCAGGTCCTCGGGGGTCACAGTGCCTCCGGAGCCGGTGTGCAGCAGCGCGTCGGGCGTCACCATGTCGTCGGACGGCAAGGATGAATCGGGCTGGCTGGTTGGCATGATCTCTCCCTGTTCCACCTGCACCTCCTCTCACGCTACGGGCATTCCGTACGCCCCGCGCGGGCGCAGCTCAGGCGGCCCCGACAGGGACGCGGCCCCGTTCGGGCGTACAGCGATATCGTCCTGCGGCCGGCGAGGTGATGGTGGAGACACTCGCAACCCCGCGACTGATCGGAGCTTGCTATGCGTATCCGTCTGATGGCTGCCACCGGGCTGGCGGGCGCCGCCCTGCTGCTCACCGCCGGCACCGCCGCGGCCGACCCCAACCCGGTCGGTGTCGCCAAGGACAGCCCCGGTGTCCTGTCAGGCAACGTCGTCCAGATTCCCGTCGACCTCGACCTCAATGTCTGCGGCAACTCCATCAACGTGGTCGGGCTGCTGAACCCGGCCGCCGGGAACGAGTGCCAGAACCACTGACGGGAATGCGGCGCCGGGCAGGGTCTCCCTGCCCGGCGGTGCCCTGCCGGCTCAGTCGTCCTGTCCGGTGAGCGGTTCGTTCGAGGGCGCGATGATCCGGGCCGTGAGGTCGGGCGCGGTCATGTCCGGGTCGAACGGGAACATGGGGCGGCGGATACGGCGGTGGCCCAGCCGGACCAGGTCCTGGTCGACGCCTCCCGGGGTGAGCGCGAGCTTCCAGCCGGCGGACATGTCGAACAGTTCCGGTTCGAGGTAGCCGATCTTGACGATGACGATGTCGGCGCCTCGCGGGTCGAGCGCGAGGCCGGTGAAGTCGTGCTCGTGGTGGTACGGCTTGCGCAGCCGGGTCAGGATCACGTGCACGCTGCCGACCCGCAGGACGACCTCGGTCCCGGCGTCCCGGTCCCCGTGCCGCACCGCGTGGACCACCCCGGTCATCGTGATGGGCCCGGCATGCCGGTCGTCCACCTCCGCTCCGGCTGTGACCGTGACGGTCGCACCGACGCCCGCCTTCTCGGCGGCCTCGACGGCGTCCGGGCCCGGCACCGAGGCGTAGATGACCACAGGTCCTGACGGGTCCTTGAACTCCGGCCGGGCGAGCACGCGTTGGAGACCCCAGGTGACGTCTCCGGCGCCGCCGGCCGTCGGGTTGTCCCCGGTGTCGCTGACGAAGTACGGCCGGGCGTCGGGGGAGGAGGCGAGCGCCTCGTCGAGGCACTCGTCGAGTGACCCGGTCGGCGCGACGAACGCGAACGAACGCCGTGCCTCCCAGAATCCGCGGGCCAGCCACTCGGCGCCCGCGGTGACCGCGGGCGTGGACGAGCCTGTGACGACGACCGCGGCCCGGTTGCGTGGTTCGTCCGCCCAGGCGTATCCGACCCAGATCGCGGCGTCGGTGACTCCGTCCATCGCCTCCACGTCGTCGACCGCGGCGTAGACACTCCTGGCCGGTTCGATGCGCGTCGAGGTCTGCTCGCCGGCCAGCAGGACGGGCACCGGGATCCAGGCCTTCACCGGCCGGGGCGCACCGGTCGTGAGCAGGTCCACGAGATTCCGCGCGGCCCGTTCCTTCGTCTCCAGGTGGTCCTCGTGCGGGGCCGTCCGGTAGCAGGTGATCAGGTCGCTCATGTGGGCCAGCTCGCGCGAGACATTGCCGTGCAGGTCCATCGAGGTGGACACGATCACCTCGGGTCCTACGGTCGCGCGGACCCGGGCCAGCAGGACGGCCTCGGCGTCGTCGATGCCCTCCACCGTCATGGCGCCGTGGATGTCGTACCAGAGGCCGTCGAGGCGTGGCAGGGCCGCGAGCCGTTCGACGAGTTCGTCGCTCAGCTCCGCGAACGCGGCCGCGGTCACCGTACCGCCGGGCAGCGCCTTGCCGACGAGAGCGCCGTGCCACTCGGCGGCCTCGCGCAGCGGCGTCCGGTGAGCGAGGAAGGGATAGCGGGTCAGGACGCCCTCGCCCCGCAGCGGATGGAAGGCCGAAGCCTCGGTCCGCGCGGGCGAGAACGTCGACGACTCGATGCCGAGCCCGGCGATGGCTATGACGGGACGGGCGACGGCTGTACGGGTTCGAGGCACGGTTCCTCCTTGCGGCATGGCCTTGGCCGGTGGGTCAGGTGGTGGTCACGGCCTGGAGCGCGTGCGCCAGGGCGTGCTGGAGCGCGAACTGCCCCGCGCCGACCAGTCCCGCATCGGCCCCGAGGCTCGCCCGCTCGATCACCAGATGCCTGGTCACCAGCGGATGGCAGCCCTCGTACAGCTGACTGCGTACGGCGGCAACGAACGGTTCGAGGGTGGAGACGATGCCCCCGAGGTACACGGCGTCGGGGTTGAAGAAGTTGACGTTCGCGGCCAGCACCATGCCGAGGTACCGGCCGGCCTGGCGGACGGCGCGGGTCGCCTCCGGGTCGGCGTCGGACGCGAGGCGGACCACGTCCTCGATCGACGTGACGTCGAGACCCCGCTCGCGCAGGATCCGCACCAGCGCGGCGCCCGAGGCGACGGTCTCCAGGCAGCCGGTGTTGCCGCAGGAGCAGGGGATGGCGTGGCCCGCCTCGACCCGTACGTGGGTGATCTCGCCGGCGGCGCCGGACCCGCCCCGGTAGAGCCGCCCGTCGACGATGACGCCCGCGCCGATCGCTGAGCCCGTCTTCACCATGATCGACTGACGTCGCCCGGCGGGCTGGACGCTGTGCTCGCCGACGGCCATGCAGTTGGCGTCGTTCTCGATCGCGGCCGGCACTCCGAAGCGGTCCTGAAGCCAGGCCAGGACGGGAAACCGGTTCCAGCCGGGCATGCGCGAGGGCAGTGTCACCACGCCGGAGGCCACGTCGACCGGACCCGGCAGGGAGAGACCGACACCTCTGAGCAGGTGCCGGCCGTGCTGCTCGGCGAGGGACTCCAGCGTCTCGGCTAGCCCGGGAAGCGCGGCCTCGGGCCCGTCCGCCGTCGGGAACGGCACGGTCGAGACATCGGTGATCCCGCCACCGGGGAGTACGACACCGACGTGGGCGTGTCTGCCGCCGAGCTCGGCGGCGATCGCGAAGCCCTCGCTGCCGCCGAGGCGCAGCACCTTGCGTGGGCGGCCTCCGGTGGAGGAGCGCGTGCCCTCCTCCGCGACGAGCCCGAGGGCGACGAGCTGGCCGACCGTGAGCGAGATCGTCGACGGCGCGGCGCCGAGCAGCTCGGCGAGCTCGGTGCGGGTGGTCGCCTGCCCGGAGGCGAGCAGTTCGAGGACACGCTCGGCCAGTGACGAGACGCCGGTGACGCCCCTGCGGTGCGTCCCGCCCTTGTCAGGCATGGGTTTTTTCAGTCATGGGCGAAATAACTTCCGACGTGGGGTCCGAGGCGATGAGAGTACGTCCAGAAGCGGCCCTTCCACTTTTTTCAGAACAGCAGAAACAGGCTTTTTACAGGAACGCGTCTGTTTCTTCGACCAGTCGGGCCGTTGACTGGCTCCCGCCACCCGCCGTTGTTCCCCCTGCGGATCCTGAGGAGAGCCATGTCCCCTGCTCGCACGACACTTGTCGCCGGTGCCGTCGTCACGGCGGGCGCACTGCTGCTCGCCGGATGCTCAGGGTCGGGCGGCACGTCGTCCGCGTCCCGCGACTCCATCAACTACGCGCTGCCCGCGAACTTCACCCCGAACTGGATCCTTCCGATCGGCACCGCGGCCCACCTCAACACCAACAACAGCTCCATCTCCGACAGCCTGTGGGAGCGCCTGGTCGCGTACGACGGCTCGACCGGCAAGGTCGCCTGGAACAAGAAGGCGTCGATAGCCACCGCCGCCGACTTCGCCTCCGACGGCAAGAGCGTCAAGATCACGCTCGGCGACCGCACCTGGAGCGACGGCAAGCCGATCACGTCACGCGACGTCGAGTTCTGGTTCAACCTCATCAAGGCGAACAAGGAGGAGTGGGCGGGGTACAACCCGGGCAAGGCGCCGGACAACTGGACCTCGCTCAAGACGGTCGACGACCGGCACTTCACGATCACCTTCGACAAGGCCTACAACTCGCAGTGGATGCTCGCGAACGAACTGACCGACATCCACCCGCTCCCTCAGCATGCCTGGGACAAGACGAGCGCCACGGCCGCGGTGTCGGACGCCGACCGGACGGCCGCGGGCGCCAAGCAGGTGTGGACGTACCTCAACAACGCCGCGAAGAACATCTCCGGGTACGAGAAGGACTCGCTGTGGAAGACCATCAGCGGCCCCTACTCGGTCAAGTCCTTCTCGACCTCCGGCAAGGTCGTGCTCGCCGCCAACAAGAAATACGACGGCGGTGAGAAGCCCGGCATCGCGACCGTGAACCTGCTGCCGTTCACGACGGCCGACGCCGAGAAGAACGCGCTGCGCTCCGGGAGCGTCGACTACGGCTACATCGAGCCGACCGACCTCGACCAGAAGGACAGCTTCACCGCGCAGGGCTACTCGGTGAAGCCGTGGTCCGGCTGGGCGATCACCTATATGCCGTACAACTTCAACAACCCTTCCATGGGCGCCGTGTTCAAGCAGCTGTACGCCCGCCAGGCGGTCCAGAAGTCGATCGACCAGGACAGCCTGGCGAAGGTCATCTTCAACGGGACCGCCGTGCCCGGCTACGGCCCGATCCCGCAGGGCCAGTCCTCGGACTTCCTCTCGCCGACGCAGAAGAACAACCCCTACCCGTACTCGACCTCGGCGGCCAAGTCGCTGCTGACCAGCCATGGTTGGACCGAGCAGGACGGCGTCATGGTCTGCACGGACGCCGGCGGCGGTGCATCGCAGTGTGGCGCGGGGGTCGCCAAGGGCACCAAGTTCCAGATGGAGGTGCTGTCGCAGTCAGGCTCGACAGTCACCGACAACATGATGAGCGCGATCCAGTCCTCCCTTGAGAAGACCGGGATCAAGTTCACCATCAAGACCGCGCCCGTGAACTCGGTGCTGTCCCAGACCCCGCCGTGCACCGCGAGCGAGTCGATCTGCAAGTGGCAGCTGTCGTTCTTCGGCACCGCGGGCAGCTGGTACTTCAACGCCTTCCCCACCGGTGACTCGCTCTTCCAGACCAACGGCGGCTCGAACTTCGGCAACTACTCCAACCCGCAGGTCGACCAGCTGATCTCCGCCTCCACGACGTCGAACGACGCGCAGGCGGTGCAGGACTACAGCGCGGCCGTCGCGAAGGACCTGCCGGTCATCTGGCTGCCGGAGCCCGACTACCAGATCTCGGTCGTCAAGGAAGGACTCGGCGGCTTCTCGCAGGACTCGCTCGCCAACTTCCACCCGGCCCAGTGGAAGTGGACCAACTGACCGCATGGACACGCTCCTCTATCTGACCCGGCGCGTCCTCCAGTCCCTCGCGGTGATCCTCATCGTGACGGTGGTGGTCTTCTGCCTCCTGCACGCACTGCCCGGGGGTCCCGCACGCGGGATCCTCGGCCCGCAGGCCACGGCTCAGCAGATCGCGCAGTTCAACCACGAGCAGGGGCTGGACCGTTCACTCCCCGTCCAGTACGTCTACTACCTGCGCACCCTCCTGCACGGTGACCTCGGCACGTCGTACACCCTGAACGAGGCCGTGTCGCGGCTCATCGAGCAGCGCCTCCCCAAGACCCTCGTCCTCACCGTGCTGTCCGCGCTGGTCGGGCTCGCGCTCGCGATCCCGCTCGGCATGTGGCAGGCGGTGCGGCGCAACAAGCCGGCGGACTACGTCATCACGACACTGAGCTTCATCGCGTACGCGACGCCGGTCTACTTCCTCGGCCTCGTGCTGGTCCTCGTCTTCACCCAACTCCTGCCCTGGTTCCCCTCGCAGGCACCTCAGGGCGACACACTCGGGCAGGTGCTCGCGCAGCCGAACGCGCTCGTCCTGCCGGTCGTCGCGGGAGCCGCCTCCATGGTCGCCGTGTTCAGCCGCTACATGCGCGCCGCGACCCTGGAGAACCTCTCCGAGGACTACGTACGGACCGCGCGGGCCGGTGGCGCACGGCCGCGCGCCATCCTGTGGCGGCATGTGTTCCGCAACTCGCTCACGCCCGTCATCGCGATGCTCGGCTACTACATCCCGGTGCTCTTCGGCGGTGCGCTCGTGGTCGAGCAGCTCTTCAACTACCCAGGGATGGGGCTGCTGTTCTGGAGCGCCGCGCAGTCCTCCGACTATCCGGTCCTGCTCGGCTGCGTCCTGGTCATCTCCGTCGCGACCGTCATCGGCACCCTGCTCGCCGACATCGTCCAGCGGATCGTCGATCCCCGAGTGAAGGCGGGCCGGACATGAGCGCCGTACTGAGCGTGGAGACCGCCCCCGGGTACAGCCTGTCCGTACGCCGGTTCACCCGGAACAGGCTCGCGGTGGCAGGACTGGCCGTCGTCGTGCTCTTCCTGCTCTTCTGCTTCGTCGGCCCGTGGATCTACTCGACCGACCAGACCCACACGGACCTCACGCAGGTGAATCTGGCACCCAGTGGCGCGCACCTGCTCGGCACCGACGCCGTCGGACACGACGAGTTCGGACGGCTCATGTTCGGCGGCAAGGTGTCCCTCCTCGTCGGACTCGCGGCCGGCATCCTCGCGACCGTCATCGGCACGCTCTGGGGCGCGGTCGCCGGGTACGCGGGAGGCTGGATCGACGCGGTCATGATGCGCGTCGTCGACGCCGGAATCGCCATCCCGGCGCTCTTCATCCTCCTCGTCGTCTCCGCCATCACCACCCCGGACACCTGGGGTCTCGTCCTCATCCTCGGACTGGTGTCCTGGCTCGTGCCCTCACGCCTCATCCGGGCCGAGACACTCACCCTCAAGGGCCGCGACTACGTGCTGACCCTCCGCGCGATCGGCGGCACGCACGGCCGGGCGATCGCCCGGCACATCCTGCCGAACTCGGTCTCGACGATCGTGGTGGCGGCGACGTTCCAGGTCGCCGACGCCATCCTGCTTGTCGCCTACGTGTCCTATCTGGGCCTGGGAGTCCAGCCGCCGGCCACCGACTGGGGCGGGATGCTGTCGGCCGGTCTCACCGCCGCCTACTCCGGCCGCTGGTGGCTCATCGTGCCGCCCGGCCTCGCCATCATCGTCGTCGTCTGCGCGTTCAACGCCATCGGCGACGGCCTGCGCGACGCCTTCGACGTACGGGGGCGCGGATGACCGCCGACATCCTGCGGATCGAGAACCTGGGCGTCACGTTCTCGACCGAGACGGGCGACGTGCCCGCCGTGCGTGATGTGTCGTTGTATGTGCGACCCGGTGAAACGCTCGCCCTGGTCGGCGAGTCCGGCTCCGGCAAGTCGACGGTCGCGCTCGCCGCGATGGGGCTGCTGCCGGGCAGCGCCCGCGCCAACGGCCGTGCCCTGGTCGACGGGACCGACGTCATCGCCGCCGCCGAGGCCGACCTCGTCGGCCTCCGGGGCCGTACGGCGTCGATGGTGTTCCAGGAACCCGCGACCGCGCTCGATCCGCTGACCCGGATCGGCGCCCAGATAGCCGAAGTCGTACGCAACCATCGGCCCGTCACTTCCAAGGAAGCGGCCCGTGAGGCGGTCGGACTCCTGCGCCGCGTCGGCATCCCGGACCCGGAGACAAGGGCGTCCGCGTTCCCCTTCCAGCTCTCCGGCGGACAGCGACAGCGCGTCGTCATCGCCATGGCGATCGCGAACGCGCCGAGCCTGCTCATCGCGGACGAGCCCACCACCGCGCTCGACGTCACCGTGCAGGCCGAGATCCTCGACCTCCTGCGCGCACTGGCCGCCGACTCCGGCACGGGGGTTCTGCTCGTCACCCACAACATGGGTGTCGTGGCGGACTTCGCGGACCGCGTCGCCGTGATGCTCCAGGGCGAGGTCGTGGAGACGGGGCCGGTGGAGGAGGTGCTGCTGCGGCCCACGCACGAGTACACCAAGCGGCTCCTTGAGGCGGTGCCGCGGCTGGTGGTCGCCGACGTGGTAGCGGCGGAGGCCCAGCCGGCCATCGAAGGGGCCGAGTCGGAAAATCAACCGCCCTTCGGCGGCGCCTTGCCAGAGGATCAGTCGGCATTCGACGCGCCGGACGGTGAGCCGGGGCCCATGGCGTACAGGTCGGCCGCCGGCCGGCCCTCCGCCGACCCGGTGGTCGATCTGCACGAGGCGGTGCCGCCGTTGACGGTCGCGGAGCGGGGAGGGGTGCAGGACAGTCGCGTCCACGGCCGGCCCTCCGCCGCCCCAGTGGTGGATTTGCAGGAGGTGTCGGTCCGGTTCGGGCGCGGGCCGCGGGCGGTACAGGCGCTGAGCGGGGTTTCGCTCACCGTCCGGCCCGGCGAGACCGTCGGACTCGTCGGTGAGTCCGGTTCGGGCAAGTCGACCGCGGCCCGTGTCGCCCTGGGCCTGCTGTCCCCGTCGTCCGGCTCGGTCGCGCTCTTCGGGGCCGATCTCGGCCGGACCAGGGGACGGGCCCGCCGCGCCCTGCTCTCCGGCGTCGGCGTGGTCCTCCAGGACCCGGTGGCCTCCCTCGACGCCCGGATGAGCGTGGGGGAGTGCGTCGCGGAGCCGTTGCGCGTGCACCGCCGAGGGATGTCGTCGGCGGAGCGCCGGGCCCGGGTCGGGGACGTACTCGAACGCGTCCGGCTGCCAAGGGACTTGGCACAGCGCGGCCCGCGCGAGTTGTCGGGCGGCCAGCGTCAGCGGGTGAGCCTCGCCCGCGCACTGGTCCTCGAGCCGCGGCTGCTGGTCGCCGACGAGCCGACGAGCGCGCTCGACGTGAGCGTCCAGCAGTCGGTACTCGAAGTGATCGCCGAGCTCCAGGACGAACTGGGTTTCGCCTGTCTGTTCGTGTCCCACGACCTCGCCGTCGTACAGCAGTTCGCTCAGCACGTCGTCGTCATGCGTGCCGGGCGCATCGAGGAGGAGGGCAGTACCGCGACCACGCTCCTGCACCCCAGGACGGACTACACACGCCGGCTCATCGCCGCGGTGCCGGTGCCCGACCCGGTCCTGCAACGCCGTCGGCGCGAGGATCGGCAGGCCGTCCCGGGGGTGAAGGCGTGAGCGACTCCGAGGTCCGCCCGGCGCCCGAGGTGTTCGCCGGAGTCGACATCGGCGGCACGACCACACAGGTCCTGCTCTGCACAGCCGACCTCGACGTGGTCGACTCCGTGGAGGTGCCGACACCGGCGAGCGAGGGCGGGCAGGCGATGGTCCGCGCCGCGCTCGACGCACTCGGCGTCCTCCGGGCCCGGGTGCCCGCACGGCTGCTCGGAATCGGCATCGGCGCGGCCGGCGTCGTCGACAGCCGCGCCGGGCGCATTCTGGTGGCGAGCGACTCCTTCAACTCCTGGGCCGGGTTCGCGGTGACGGCGACCGTGGAGGAGGCGCTCGGCGTTCCGGCCTTCCTCGACAACGACGTGAACGCCTTCCTCCGCGGAGAGGCGGCCAAGGGTGCGGTCAGGGGCGAACCGTACGTGCTGGGGATGACGCTCGGCACGGGCGTCGGCGGCGCGCTGCGGCTGAACGGCGAACTGCTCGACGGCCCGCACGGAGCGGCGGGCGAGGTGGGCCACGTCCCGGGTTTCGGTGATCTCCCCTGCACGTGCGGTGGCCGCGGGCACCTGGAGACACTCGCCTCCGGCCGCGCGATCCGGGCGCGGTACGGCGAGCGGACCGGACTGCTCCGCACCGCACGAGGTGTCGCGGAGGCGGCCGTTGAGGGTGACCCCGACGCGATCGCCGTGTACGAGGCCGCGGGCGCGGGAGTGGCCCGCGCGATCCTGATCACGGCGGGCCTGGCCGACATCACGACGGTCGTGATCGGAGGCGGAGTCAGCGGGGCCTGGGATCTGCTCCAGCCATCAATCGGGGCCGCACTCGCCGCAGAGCCACCCGTCAGCGGACATCCGATCCGGGTCGTACGGGCCGGGCTCGGAAGCGGGGCCGTCGCGATCGGGGCCGCTTCCCGCGCGCGTACCGAACTCGGTGTGGTCGCACAGGTGTAACTGACGTGTCCTGGATGCCGAGTTGACGCCTGGCGTTGCCTGCCTTGGCTTGTACATGTCCGGGGATCCAGGCCAGACTGTGCGCCGAAACCAGCGCCCCCCACCGAGGAGTAGACCCATGCGCATGCTAGTCCGGCAACGTTGTCAGGCAGCCCTGGCCGGTCTTGTCACGCTCGCCACGGCCGGTGTACTCACCGTCTCGGCCACCGCGCCCGCCGCCGCCGCGGACACCTGGACCGAGGTGGGCTCGGACCGCGCCGACCCGCTGGCCGAGAGCCAGGGCCTGACCTCGGTCGAGGTGCCGGCCGGCAGCCCGAACCGCTACACCGGGGTCGGCACCATCCCCATCGACGTCTACGCCCGCGGCTGGAACCACGTCGGCGACCCGGACGCCTCCTACAACGGCTACTACATCGAGCCGTACCAGGCCGACGGCGGCACCGCCAAGATGTTCCGGGTACAGGCGCCGGGCGGCGCGTGGTCGGAGTACGTCCACACGCTGAACTCCTGGGAAGCGCTGAACAACTCCTGGGTCACGGTCTCCCCGAGCGGCTCGTACATGGTCAACGGCGAGTACGGCACCATGACCAGATTCCTGGTGTTCCCGACCCCGGGCGTGAACCCCAGCACCTCGCCCTCGGCGGACCTCCCGCTGGCTTCCACCATCACCCTGGACCACGCCGTACGTGACGTACAGGGCTGCGACTTCGTCACCTCGACGCAGCTCCTCTGCTCGTCCGACGACCCGGCGGGCACGCTCTTCGGCTACACCAAGCCGCTGCTCCAGATCGACCTGTCCGCCGAGCCGGGCAGCACCAATGTGACCGGTCACGTCACGGCCCTGCGTCAACTCCCGCTGCGCAGCGGGTGCACGGGCACCTTCGAGGCCGAGGGCATCGACTACGACCGGCGTACCGGAACCCTGCGCGTCATCGTCATCTCGCCCGGCTTCTGCGTCCTGACCGACAGCATGACCTACAAGTTCACCAAGAGCTGAGCAGAGACGCCGGGGGTGTCCGAGCGGGTGTGCGGTGTCCAACTGGCTGGATTTGGGCCAGGGTTCGCCCAGCCGCCACCTCGGGCACTCCACGGCGCGGCCACCTCCCTCCATACTGTGGGCCGAATTTCGGCGCGGACCCGTGAACGGACCGAAAGGGATGGCCCACTCATGATCGGATGGCGCACCTCCGCCGTTGCCACCACGCTCGCCTGCACCGTGGCCCTGGCCTGCACCGCGGGCGTCCTCGCGGCACCCGCGGGCGCGAACGAGCAGCACCGGCCCAAACCCAGAGCCTTCGACCTGCAAGCGCACCGCGGCGGTCTCGGACTGCGGCCGGAGAACACGCTCGCCTCCTTCGCCCACGGGCTGGAGACCGGCGTGAGCACCCTGGAGCTGGACGTTCAGATCACCAAGGACGGTCAGGCGGTGGTGACCCACGACCGGCGGGTCACCGGCACCAAGTGCCAGGACACGGCACCGGTCGTCCCCGGTGACCCGCAGTACCCGTACGTCGGGAAATACGTGAACACCCTCACCCTCGCCCAGGTCAGGACGCTGGACTGCGGCTCCCTGACGCTGCCCGCCTTCCCCGAGCAGGTGGCGGCCCCCGGCGCGCGGATGCCCTTGCTCCGCGAAGTGTTCGACCTGGTGAAGAGCTACCGCGCCCATGACGTCAAGCTCAATGTCGAGACGAAGGTGGAGGCGGGCGCGCCCACCGAGACCGCGCCGCGCGAACAGTTCGTGCAGGTCACCGCCCGTGAGATCCGCCGGGCCCGCATGCTGCGCCAGGTGACCGTCCAGAGCTTCGACTGGGGCGCTCTGATGGCGATGCACAAGGCCGAGCCGACGCTGCCGCTGGTGGCGCTGGACAACAAGGACTTCCTCCAGGCCGGCCGGCCCGGCGCGTCCCCCTGGCTCGGCGGCATCGACATCGACGACTTCGGCGGAGACCCCCTCAAGGCCGTCAGGTCCTTCGGCGCGAGTGCCTATTCGCCGGTTCACGGAAGCCCGCAGAACGGCAAGGTCACCGACCCCGACTACGTGCCGTACGTCACCGCGCGGATGGTCGACGAGGCGCACCGGCTGGGCCTCAAGGTGATCCCCTGGACCATCGACGACCCGGCCACCATGAACAAGCTCATCGACGACGGCGTCGACGGTCTGATCACCGACTATCCGGACCGGCTGCGCGCCGTGCTGGCCGAGCGGGGCCTCAAACTGCCCAAGCGGTATCGGTAGGACTACAGTCGATAGGACAACCCGATTGATGGGGGGTTTCCGGCGGTGGTGCAGGATGAGGCCGTGATCGGCTGCACGGGGGAGCTGATCATCGGCACGCGCGGAACCGCCGGCCCCGGCGAGATCCTGGTGCGCGTCAGAGGCGGCTCCGAGACCTTTCTCGCCTGGTCCCAGGAGCCCCTGCCGACGGGAGCGACGGTGCTCGTGATCGAGTCCCGGGGCTGTCGTGAGGTCGACGTCATCAAGTGGGCCGATCCGCTGGACGTACTGGGCGACGACGGCCACGCCGACGCCGGCTGAGGAGGAGAAGCATGTTTGGTTACCGCGTTCCCGCCCCCGACGAGGCGATGCTGATCTCGGGAGGCAGGCGTGGACTGGGCGGCGCCCCCTTCCGGGTGGTGACGGGGCACGGAAAGTTCGTGCTCCCGGTCTTCCGCAAGACCCGCTTCCTCACGCTGTCGATGTGCGAGGCCGAAGTCACCGAGACCTGTGTCACCCGGCAGGGCATCTCGCTGCACGTCCGTGCCGTCATCGCCTTCAAGGTCGGCAACGACACGGAGAGCATCATCAACGCGGGGCAGCGCTTCCTCTCCGACCAGGAGCAGATGTCGGTGCTGACCGGCCGGATCTTCGCCGGGCATCTGCGCTCCATCATCGGCTCGATGACGGTCGAGGAGATCGTCACCGAGCGGCAGAAGCTCGCCGCGGAGGTCCTGGACACCTCGAAGGTCGAGATGGCGAAGATCGGCCTGATCGTGGACTCGCTGCAGATCCAGTCCATCGACGACGGCGACACCGGCTATATCGAGGCGATGTCCGCTCCGCACAAGGCGGCCATCCAGCGACAGGCGCAGATAGCCCAGGCCCAGGCGACGCAGGCCTCGGTGGAGGCGGAGCAGGTCGCCGCCCGTAACCAGGCCGAGTACGCGCGGCAGACCGCGATCGTACGGGCGGAGTACTCGGCCGAGGTGGACCGCGCCCAGGCGCAGGCCGCGCAGGCCGGACCACTGGCGCAGGCCCACGCGCAGCAGGAAGTGCTCGCCGCCCAGACCGAACTGGCCCAGCGCGCCGCCAAGTTGCGGCAGCAGCAGCTCGTGGCCGAGATCGTGAAGCCCGCCGAGGCCGAGGCCGAGCGGATCCGGGTGCTCGCCATCGCGGAGGCGGAGCGCATGAAGATCCAGGCCGCGGCCGCCGCGTCGTACGACCGCGTGGCCCTCGACCGGATGCTGATCGACCAGCTCCCGCTCATCGTGAAGGAAGCCGCGGGCGGCCTCGCGGGCGCCAACGTCAATGTCCTCAACGGCGCGGACGGACTCGGTGAGATCGCCGCGGGCCTGGTGGCCCAGGGCCTGACGATCCTGGACTCCGTCCGACAGAACCTGAACGGCCAGAACGCCGACAGCAGCGCCGAGAAGGCCAAGGAACTACTGGAACTGCAGAGGTACTCGGGTACGCCGGGCAAGGACATCGACGAGGGGGAGCGGGAGGACGGCCCCGGTAACGCCCGTTAGGGCGGTTTCGGTGCGACCGCGCGAACACGGGACCGTGCTCCGCAGTTGACGCTGCGTCAGGAGAGCCAGCCGGAGGAGCCGGCCCCGGGAGGAAGGGCGCGGGCGCTCGGGACAGCGGCGGGAGGTCTCGGGGGGAGACCCCCGGATGCGGGATCGGCGTTGATGATCCAGTCGAGTTCACGCTGGATCCTGTGCGCCTCGGTGCGGACCTGGAGCGGTATGTCGCCGCGCTCGGATATCAGTTGGGCGTAGATCGGTACGTCGTGCACGGTTGGCGCTTCTCCTCCGGGTCGGTGCCTCGCCTCCACGGTAAGGCCGCGGCGTCGCCGCAGGACTCATCCTCCCAGTTCGGACAGAACCGGAAGCACGCGGCCAAGGAGTGACATGTTCAGGGCGCGAGTTGGTGCGTCGCCCGGTCGAGGAGTGGACGCCCGTGCCGACCGGAGGTACCCGAACGGCCTCTGTGCGAAGGTCCGTTCGGTCAGAGGTAGCCTTCGCGGAGGGCATAGGCCACGGCATGTGCGCGGTTGCGCAGGTGCAGTCGGGTGGTCAGCCCGTGTATGACCTTCTTGACCGTACGTTCGGAGTAGGACAGCTTGCCCGCTATCTCCCCCGTGTCCATTCCCTCGGCCACCAGCCTCAGGACATCGACCTCACGCGGTACCAGGCCGGAGAGCGGTGCGCCGGCATGGCCGGCCGCGGTGCGCTGGAGTGAACCCACCTGAGTGATGAGGCGTCCCAGGAGATCCGCCGGCAGATCACCGTCGCCCCGGGAGGCCGCGAGCACGGCCTGCACCAGCCGCTGCGCACTTGCCTCGTGGCGCCAGACGATCGCCCCGACGCCGCACTCGATGACTTCGAGGAGCTCGGCCTCACGGATCGCGCCCACCACGAGGACGACGCGCGCGCCGTCACCGCGTACCAGCTTGCGCAACAGCGCGAGCGTGCTCTCGTCCGGCGTCTCGTTCACGAGAACGGCCACCGTGCCGGGACCGGCCTCCGTCTCGTCGCGGAGATCTATCACCGGCTGCTGCCCCAGCAGACTGCGTACTCCGGCCCGGGAGATCGGGTCCGGCGCCTGGACCACCACGGGTATCCGGCCGGTCGGATCCACCGCGTCCGCTTCGGTGGGCCGGTGCGACCCGCCTGCGTCAGTGGTCGGTGGTGAGCTGCGCAACCGTTACTCCCAAGTCCGCATGCGTGTGGCCCCCGTGACGTCAGTGCCCGATGGGCTTGTTCCAGACTTCTGGGCCCGGTGTGTCCGCGCAATCGTGGAGGACCACGAGACGCACCACGAGATCGATCATGAGGCGCCCACCGGAGGAGGCATCGATGCGCGAACCCGGACCGCTGCGTGAACGTCTGGACGCCGTCGAGCTGTTGGCGACCGAGGCGGATCGTGCCCGGGCCGGGTCCGGTCGTCTGGTGCTGCTCAGAGGGGCGACCGGCACAGGCCGCACAGCTCTCCTGGAAGCTGTCGCCGGACAGGCACAGGCACGCGGCACACGGGTGCTCTGGGCCCGCTGCTCGCCCGACGACCACGCCGTCCCCTTCGCCGCGGTGCTCCGCCTGGTGTCTTCCGCGGACGGGGCGATGATTGCTGCCGAGCCGGGCCCCGGGCACGGTGACACGACGTACGACCGGACGTACGCGGCAGAGCTGTGGAACCGCTTGCGCGCGTACGCCGACGGCGAGCCCCTGCTGGCGGCCGTGGACGACGTGCACTTCGCCGACGAGTCCTCGCGCCGCTGGCTCGTGGACGCGGCCCGGCGGCTCGACGGACTCCCCCTGATGCTGGTGGTGACCGAACGCTGTCAGTACGACATCGATCCGCCCTCGGCGGGCCTGGCCCACACGCTCTCACCCACCCTCGTACGCACCCACACGCTCGGCCCGCTGAGCGCGAACGCCGCCGCCCAGCTGGTCCGTTCGGACGTGACGACCGCGACACCCGACTGGGTGGAGGACTGCGTACGGGCAGGTGCGGGCAGTCCGCTGCTGCTGCGCGCCCTGCTGGAAGATCTCCGCGCGACGGAGCCGGAGGGCCACCTGCCCGAGACCGTGCCGGGACCTGCGCGGCGCTGTATCCGGGCGCCTATCCGGCCGCCGTCGCCTGGTGGCTGGACAGCGCGGGACCCGCGACGGCCGGTGTCGCCCGCGCCCTCGCGGCGCTCGACGGTGATGTCCTGGACGACGGGCAGCGTGAGGGGACGGCCGGACTGCTCGCCAAGATGGCGGGGGTCGACCCCGCGAGAGTGCCGGGCTGGCTCACTGCAATGACCCGCCTCGGACTGCTGCGCCCCGATCCGGACGGTCGGCCGCGCTATGCCCACCCCCTGCTGCGGGACGCGGTGCTGAGCGGCTGGTCCGGCGCCCGGCGGCAGGCGGCCCACCGCACGGCGGCCGAGGTGATGCTGCGCCGCGGCGATCACGCCGAAGCGGTGGCCGGACAGCTCCTGCGGACGTCCGCGCTCGGCGTGGGCGCGGAATGGGCCACGGCCGTACTCCTGGACGGTGCGAGCGTCGCCGTCCGGCACGGCAGAACCGATGACGCTGTGTCCTATCTGCGCCGCACGCTGGAGGAGCCGCTGACGCCCGCCCGCCGGGCCACGGTCCTCATGGAACTGGGCTCGCTGGAGTTCGCGGCCACCCGCTCCTCGGCCGGGATACCGCGGCTCGCCGAGGCGGCACGGCTGCCGGGCACACCCCGGGACCGGGCGCGGGCCGCGGTCGCTCTGGGGACGGCGCTGGCCCTGCGGGGCGAGGGGCGCGCGGCGGTCGAGGCGCTCCGCGGCCTGGACGAGCAGCTGGCGGACCATCCCGACCTGATCCGTCTGCTGCAGCTCGCCTCGGCACTGCTGTCGGACCATGACCGGGCGATCAGGCAGGAGGCCTACCGGTGGCTGTACGACACCGCCGAACGGTCGCCGCACCTCATCGGTACGGCCGGCCGGGCACTCCTGGTGCGCTACGAGTCCACGGCAGGCCACATTTCCGCGGCCACGGCGATGAAACGGATCCGCGGGCTCCTCGACGAACCCGCCGACCCGCACGCGGAACCCTTCCTGCTGGGCACGGCCGCCGCCGTAGCACAGTGGGCCGACGAACCCGACGAGGCCGAAGGACTGGTGGGCCGCGGACTGGCAGGGCAACGCCCGTCACTGCTGCACCCCATGCATCCGGCGCTGCTGAATGTACGGGCGGACATCGCCGCGGGCCGCGGCGCGTACACGGAGCTGCTGGCCGACCCCCAGGACTGGCAGGTCACCGAATCCCGCCCGCACCGGTCCGATCCGGCCAACGCGCACGCACACGCAGTGATCGCCCTGGTCGAGACGGGCCGCACAGCGGAGGCGGCAGGCCTCGCGGACAGCTTCGATCTCCGGGACGCGCGCGACTCCTGGGAACTCAACCGATTCCTGTACGCGCGGGGCGTGCTGCGGTCCGCGTCGGGTGATCAGGCCGGCGCGCTCGCTGACTTCCTGGAGTGTGGGCGGCGGCAGTCCGCGCGTGATGTGGTGAGCCCGGTCGTCACGCCCTGGCGCAGCGCGGCGGCCGACTGCCGTGTCGCGCTCGGGCGTCCGCAGGAGGCCCTCGCCCTGGCCCGGGAGGAGATGCGGCTCGCGCTGGTGTGGAACACCCCGCGGCTGGTGGGCCGCGCGATGCGGGCGCTCGCCACGGCGACCGGAGGCAGGCAGGGCCTGGAACTGGCCGACAGAGCCGTACGCATACTCCGGGACGCGGCCGCGCAGACCGAGCTGGTCCCGGCCCTGATCGCACAGGGGCGGCAGCTGTCCGCCGCGGGCGAGCGGGCCCGCGCCCGCACGGCCCTGCGGGAGGCCGCCGGGCTCGCGGAACGGCTGGGCGCGCTGCGCATGCGGTCCCTCGCGGAGGAGGCGCTGCCCGAAGCACGCTCCCGGGGCGGCGCGACGGCGTTCACCGGCTGGGCGGCACTGACCGGCAGCGAACGCCGCATCGCCGCCCTCGCCGCCGACGGCCGGACGAACACCGAGATCGCGGAGCTCCTGCACCTGGCCCGGCGCACCGTCGAGACCCACCTCACCAGCGCCTACCGCAAGCTCGGCATCCGCCGCAGGGCGGAACTCGCCGCCGTGATGGGCGAACGGGCGCCCGGTCCGGCGAGGGGCGCCTGAGGCCCGCAGGTTGCGCAGGTCCCGGGATCCTGGGTGCGCACACGGGAGACGCACCCTTCACACGGGGCGCATGCCGCCTTGCCGGAGCGCCCGCTCTCACTCCCTCCCGAAGGCGCGACAAGGCGCTGAGAATGAGGCGCAGTGAACGGGTCCCGTCCACCATCCGCAGAGGGACGGGGCCTGTTCGCGTGGGCGCGCCGTCGTGTCGGGCCGGGAGGGCCGGGCGTTGTCAGAGGCCGTCGTCCAGGGCGGCCCCCTGTGAGTCGTGCCGACCGGGCACCGCTCGCCCCCTGGACCGCCACTCGGCCACGAGGGAGGCGTAGATCGGGGGACTGGCCCCTTGCGAATCGGCGTGTTCAGCAGGCGGCCGAGGATGCGTTCCCTGGTCCAGGAGGCTCCCGGCCGTGGTGGATGTGCTGTCCATGCCGCTGCAACGCGGGAAGGCTCGCCGGTGGTACGCCCGGACTCGCCGATGACGCCGAATCGAGTGAGCATGCCCCCTCGATCGGGGCCATGTACTGATCGGAGTACTTATCGGACGGGCGACTCAGTTCTTGTGGGCACGCAGCGCGGCGAGGGCGCGGTCGGCGTGTGCGCTCATCCGCAGTTCGCTGCGGACGACCTCCAGGACCGTACGGTCCTGTGCGATGACGAAGGTGGCCCGCTTGGTGGGCGCCAGGGAGAAGCCACGCTTCACGCCGAAGCGCTCACGGACGGTTCCCTCGGTATCCGACAGCAGCGGAAAACCGAGCGTGTGCCGCCCGGCGAACTCCTGCTGCCGGTCGACCGAGTCACCGCTGATGCCGACCGGCCGCGCTCCGGCGGCGGCGAACTCGGCGGCCAGATCACGGAAGTGGCACGCCTCGGCCGTGCAGCCCGCGCTGAGGGCGGCGGGATAGAAGAACAGCACCACCGGTCCCTCGACGAGCAGCTCCGACAGATGCCGGACCGTACCCGTCTCGTCCGGCAGAGCGAAGTCCTCGACCTTGTCACCAACAACGGCACTGCTTGTCATGACCGACCCTTTCCACCCTTGGCGACGCCACGTGCCCACAGCACGAGCGGTACTTGCAGCGGAAGCCGCGCCAGGGCTGCGGCCTTGAGCGGCGCGGGCTTGTGACGCCAGTCCACGGCCATCTGGACGTTGGCCGGGAACACTCCGACGAAGAAGGCAGCGGTGGCCAGCGCCGCGACTCGCCGAGTGCGCGGCAGCGCCAGTCCGGCCGCCAGCGCCAGTTCCGCCACACCGCTCCCGTAGGTCCACGCACGGGGCGTCCCGGGCAGCGCACTCGGGATGGTCGCGTCGAACTGGCGCGGAGCGATGAAGTGAGCGGCGCCCGAGGTGGCCAGCAGGCCGGCGAGCAACAGGGGCGAGCGTTCCGAGCGTGGCACGGTTCCTCCTCTGGACCTGTCGCGCGACATTACTGGATGGTAAGTCGGCGGGAATGAGGGGGGTGCCGCTCGTTTCCGTTCCTCCGGACCGATGCCTCGCCCGGGAAGGACCGTCCAGGCGCGATCAGTGTGTTTGGAGCGGACTTTCTCGGTGAGTCGTAGAGGTGGATCGCAAGTGTCGAGCGAGCGAGGATGTGAACTGCGATGGCCAAGAACCAGAAGGCGAAGGCCAAGATGGAGCAGGCCAAGGGCAAGGCCAAGGAGGCCGCCGGAAGCGCGGTGGGCAACGAGCGTCTGACCGCCGAAGGAAAGACGGATCAGGCGAAGGGCGACGCCCGCCAGGCCAAGGAGAAGGCGAAGGACGTCTTCCGGCACTGACGGCACACCTACGCCGCAGGGCCCGCCGCATCTAGATGCGGCGGGCCCGCTTCATGGTGGGTTCCTGGGGGCGCACAGGAGATGACCTCCGTCCGCGGCTCACGCCGTCAGCGCCTGCCGCGGTGCGGGCGTCACCGACGACCGTGGCGCGGCCGCCAGAGCCGGCCGGGGTGTGGCCGTCACCGCCTGCCGTGGCGCGGCCGGCACGGACGAAGCGTCGCGCACCGCCACCCGCACCGGATACGTGGTCTTCGCCGGGTCCACCACCGGATCGCCCAGCACGAACAGCCCCGCCGCGTGCAGGGCGTCGCACTCGGCGGTGGGCAGCGCGACATGGCAGCCTCCGCGCGCGGCCGCAGAGCCGACGGACTGCCAGTAGCCGTACCGCCGACGCCCGTTGGCGTGCACCGTGAGGAAGACGGGACCGCGCTGCTCCATGACGAGACGCAGGACTTCGGCGCTGGCGGGGCTGAGCGGATCGCGTGTGCGGGGGAGAGATCGGAGCATGGGTCACCGTCCTTCGGTCGGAGCCTGCGGCATGGCGCGGCGGTGGAGAGGGGGCGTCATGTGCGGGCGGCCTTTCGACGGACGGGGATCGATCGTGTACCGCCGGGAGCGGTGACGTTCTTGCTGTTGATCATTGTTCCCGATGGCACTGACAACGCGGGTGGGGCAGCGCTCCGGTGCGTCGCCTGTCTTGTCAGACGCATGCTCAACTTCGGGCGTTCCACACATCGGTGATGTCCCCGGGTCCCTCACATTTTCGACGGCACCATGCGCCCCGTAGGTGCGTGGATGTCCCCTCAGCGCCGGTTACCTACCCGAGGAACGCAGCCGTGGTCGCCACGAACCGGTCGGCGTCGTCGAGCCACGGGAAGTGTCCGGCGCCCGGCTGAACCACCAGCGTGGCGTCCTGGAGGAGCCCCGCGAGCTCGGTCACCGCATGAGGAGGTGAGTTCAGGTCGACCTCCCCGGCCAGGAGAAGGACCGGCGCCCCGAGCAGGGCCAGCGCCGCGCGCGTGCCTTCCGGGTCGAAGGCGCCCTCGGCGCCGTAGGCCGTCGCGGCTTCCTGGTTCCGTTGACCGTCCTCGGCGGCGTGATGAGCTTGCGCCCTCTCGTCCCAACGGCCGTAGAGAAACGGTGCGATGGCCTCCCAGGAGTTCTCCGTCGCCCGGCCGGAGGTGATCGCTTCCAGGGCCGCGAACGCCGCCGGGTACCACGGCTCGTCCTGGCGCAGCCGCGCGGTCTCGCGCCGGAGTTCCCCGGTGACCGCCAGCCCGACGGCCAGGACGCTAGGCGTGATCAGGGCGAGCCTGCCCACCCGCTCCGGGTGCCGGGCGGCATACAGCGCCGCCAGATTCGTACCGCCGGAATGCGCGAGCAGATCCACCCTCTCCAGACCGAGATGCCCGCGCAGGGCCTCCACGTCGTCGACAAGACGGTCGCAGCGGTACGAGGAGAGGTCCTCCGGTGTCTGCGACTGTCCCGTGCCCCGGAGATCCAGCATGACCAACTGCCGGTGCGCGCCAAGGCCGCCGAGGTCACCGAGGTACACGGACGCCTGCATCGGTCCGCCGGGCAGGCAGAGCACAGGAGTCCCGTCCCCGACCACGTGGTAGGCGAGTTTGGTGCCGTCAGGTGCGGAGAAGTGGGGCATGGCCAAGACCCTGGCAGCGTCGTACGGCCGGAGCAACCGGATTCCCCTGGTGCCGCAAGGCCCGGGAACCGGCTGCTCTGCGCGGGGGAGGCCCGCTGGTGGCAAGATGGAAATCCGGGTGGGCGGCGGTCGCGCTTCCACAAAAAGGCAGGTGGTCCATGTCGCAGCAGACCCGCGAGGACTGGGAGCGGTTCGCCGTGGCCCTGGCGGAGATGGCACGCGATCTGCTGGCCCAGGACTCGGTCCAGGCCACCATGGACCGCATCGTGGAACATGCGACGGTTCTGATCAACGGCTGCGACGAGGCCGGCATCCTCACCGTGCACCGGGGCGAAGTGAAGTCCCTGTCGGCGACGAGCGAAGTGGTGCGCACGGCGGACCGGATCCAGCAGGACCTCGAAGAGGGGCCGTGCTTCGACGCCGTGACCGACCGCACGCAGGTCTATGCCATCGAGGATCTGAACCGCCCCCACGAGCGCTGGTCCCGCTTCGCCCCCGAGCTGCGGAAGCTGGGCATGGGAAGCATGATGGGCTTTCTGCTCTTCACCGAGGACGACGAACTCGGCGCGCTCGACCTCTACTCCCACCACCCGTGCACCTTCGACGAGGTGGCCCAGCGAGCGGGCTGGATCCTCGCCTCGCACGCGGCTGTGGCGTTCTCCGCGGCCCGCACCCACCAGCAGCTCGGCCACGCACTGGAAACCCGCCACGAAATCGGTGAGGCCATGGGAATTCTCATGGAACGCCATGGCCTGACCGAGGAAAGGGCCTTCGGCGTCCTCAAGAAGGCCTCCCAGGACCACAACATCAAACTCCGCGAGATCGCCCGCCGGATCTGCGAGACAGGCGAGAAACCGGCCTGAGCGCGTCCGCGAGAGGGGCGGACAGGCCGGCGCCTGAACCCGTCTGCGAGACGGGCGAGAGACCGGCCGGAACGCGCATCTGGAGGTTTCCATGGCCGTACAGCGCGTGGGCCTGGTGATCCACATGGGCCGCCCGGCCGCCAAGGACGTCGCCCGCACGGTCCACGAATGGTGCGACGCCCACGACATCCCCTGCACCGACATCGATGTGTGGGCCAAGGACCACCAACGCCTCGGCGGCCGGGCGGAGGCACAGGCGGCGGGAAACCCCGACCTCGTGGTGACCCTCGGCGGCGACGGTACGTTCCTCAGAGGGGCGCGGATCGCGCTCAAGAGCGGGGCAAGCGTTCTGGGCGTCGACCTGGGCAAGGTGGGCTTCCTCACCGAAGTACAGGCGGGCGACGTCGGCGAAGCACTGGAAGCCGTCCACCACGGCCGTGCCACCGTCGAGGAACGCATGACGCTGACCATGCGCGCCTCCCGGGCCCTGGAGATCCCCGAGAGGATGGAGGCTTTGCTGCGCTACGGCCGCGGCCCCGCGCTCCCGCCGCCGCAGGTGCGCCCCGAGACCACCGAGGGGGAGGGCTGGGGCCTGGCCCTCGACGTCCTGGCCCTGAACGACGTCGTCGTGGAGAAGCTGGCCCGGGACCACCAGGTGAGCCTGGGTGTCTACCTGGCGGGCCGCCTGCTTGCCTTCTACTCGGCCGACGCCGTCGCGGTCGCCACCCCCACCGGCTCCACCGCCTACTGCTTCGCCGCCGGCGGCCCGATCCTCTCCCCGCACATGGACGGGCTCGTCTTCACCCCGATCGCGCCCCACATGACCTTCAACCGCAGTGTCGTGGCCGCCCCCGACGAACCCGTGGCACTGCGTGTCCTGCCGCACTCGGGACAGGCAGCGGTCAGTGTCGACGGCCAGCTGCGCGGGGTGCTCGACCCCGGTGACTGGATCGGCGTCTTCCGCGCCCCGCAGCGAGCGCGCCTCATCCGTCTGCACCCCACCGACTTCTACGGCAGGCTCCGCGACAGATTCCGGCTCACCGACGCACCCGCCACGGCGACGGACGGAGAACCGGCGCCGTTCTTCCGGCCCGACTCACCGGTGCCCTCGGACCTCGCCCACCTGCGACTGCCCCCGCCACCCACGGCCCGCTGAGCCCACTGCTTACCTCATCTTGACCCTCCCTTTCCCAAAATACCTCTGACACAGAGCTATCGTCGAAGCGTGGAGTCAGAGAGCTTTCCCGAGGCGCTTGCCGACACCCTGGCCGGAGTGCAGAGGCTGATCAGGCGGCGGCTGCGCAGCGGCACGAACGCGCCGCACCTGCGCGGTGCCGAGATCGGCCTGCTGCGTCTGGTCGTGACCCGGCCCGGCGTCGGTGTGTCGGAGGCCGCCAAGGACCTTTACCTGGCGGGCAATTCGGTCTCGACGCTCGTCAACCAGCTCGTCCGGCAGGGCTTTCTGATCCGCGAGACGGACCCCGCCGACCGGCGGGCCGCGCGACTGCTGCCCACACCGGCGGCCGAAGAACGGCTGCGCGACTGGCGAGAGCGGCGCGCCGCGCTCGTACGCCGGCAGGTGACCCGTCTCGACGAGGCCGACCGCGCCGCACTGGAGGCAGCCCTCCCGGCCCTGCGCAAGCTGGCGGCGAACCTGCACGAGGAGGCCGAGGAGACATGACGCGCGACACGACCGGAAGGGCAGACCCCGTGCAGCAGGGGAGCACTGTGAACGGCGAGGAGGCACGCGCCGACGACATACGGGCCGTGGCAACCGATCCCCGTACGGACGCCGTCACCTGCTCCGCCCTCACCTACGCCTTCGGCGAGACGACCGCGGTCGACGCACTCGACCTCTCCGTCCGCGACGGTGAGGTGTTCGGCCTGCTCGGCCCCAACGGCGCCGGCAAGACCACGGCCATCCGCTGCATCACCACGCTCCTGCCGGTCCCCGCCGGCATGGTCCGCGTCTTCGGGCACGACGCCACCCGCGAACGTATGCCGGTACGCCGCCTGTTGGGCTATGTACCGCAGCAGCTCTCCGCCGACTCCGGGCTCACCGGCCGGGAGAACGTGGAGCTGTTCGCCCGCGTCTTCGACGTCTCGCGCAAGGAACGCGCGGCACGCGTGGAGCAGGCGCTCGCGGCGGTCGACCTCTCCGAGGTGGCCGACCGGCTCGCAAAGACGTACTCCGGAGGCATGGTCCGCCGCCTCGAACTCGCCCAGGCACTGGTCAGCGCGCCCCGGCTGCTGATCCTCGACGAACCGACGATCGGCCTCGACCCGATCGCCCGGACCAGCGTGTGGGACCACATCAACGCCGTACGCGCCGCCACCGGCATGACCGTCCTGGTGACGACCCACTACATGGACGAGGCCGATCAGTACTGCGACCGCGTCGCGCTGATGCACCAGGGCCAGATCCATGCCCTCGGCACCCCCGAAGAGCTGAGGAGGGGCCTCGGCGAACGGCGTGGAACCACGAATCCCGGCGAACTGCCCACGCTGGAGGACGTCTTCCGCGACATCGCGGGCAGCGGCCTCGACGAGAAATCAGGAGACTTCAGCGATGTCCGAAGCACCCGCCGTACCGCGAGCCGTGTCGGCTGACCTCGTCCGCCCGGCCGGCCTCGACCTGCTCCTCGTACCGCCGCAGGCCCGTACCGGCTGGCGTGTGCTGCCCGCCCGGGTCGCCGCGATGTGCGCGGTCGAGCTGCAGAAGATCCGCCACGACCGCACCGAGTTGTACACGCGGGCGATCCAGCCGGCACTGTGGCTGCTGATCTTCGGCGAGACCTTCACCAAGATCAAGGCGATACCCACCGGCGGCATCCCCTACATCGACTACATGGCGCCGGGCATCATCGCGCAGTCCGCGATGTTCATCGCCATCTTCTACGGCATCCAGATCATCTGGGAGCGCGACGCCGGCATCCTGACCAAGCTGCTCGTCACTCCGACCCCACGGTCTGCGCTCATCACGGGCAAGGCCTTCGCATCCGGGGTCAAAGCGGTGATCCAGGCGGTCGTGGTCGTCCTCATCGCCGCACTCCTCGGCGTCGGGATGACCTGGAACCCCCTTCGCCTGCTGGGCGTTGTGGTCGCCGTCATCCTGGGATCGGCCTTCTTCTCCTGCCTCTCGATGACCATCGCGGGCATCGTGCTCAGCAGGGACCGTCTGATGGGCATCGGCCAGGCCATCACGATGCCGCTGTTCTTCGGCTCCAACGCCCTCTACCCGGTGGACATCATGCCGGGCTGGCTCCAGGTCGTCAGCAGGATCAACCCGTTGAGTTACCAAGTGGACGCGCTGCGCGGGCTGTTGCTCGGCACGCCCGCCCACCTGGCACTCGACTTCGGCGTTCTGACCGTGGCCGCGGCTCTCGGCATCTGGTCCGCCTCGGCACTGCTGGGCCGCCTGGCCCGTTGACAGCGGCCAGGGCAACGGCCGCGCGCCCTACCGGTTGTCTTCGGGGCGCGTACCGAACTGGTCCCTCAGCTTGTCCTGGCCGGTGTCGACCTGACCGCTGTACTTGCCCTGGGTCTTGTCGTCGATGGCGTCGCCCGCCTTGTCGATGCCCTTGTCGGCCTGCGCTTCGTGGCCCTTGAGCATGCTCTTCAGCTTGTCCATTACGGACATGATGGTGTCCTCTCGCTCTTGCCCCCACGGCCCCAGTGTTCCCGTGGAGCGGTGTCCCCGCATCTCAGCGCCGCGGGAAGCGGCGGCCGCCCCGCCCCGGGCATGATCGATTGGTGGGGTCGGGTACACCGCACTAACGTCGGTGTAGTGAACGTCCACGTTCACTTCTGACTGAGACGCAGGACATCAGACTGAGACGCAGGACATCCTCATGACAGGCGCTCAGACGACACCCACCGAGCCTGCCGAATCCCCGGAGCGGGGCAAAGGCAGCGGTATCGCACTCCTCGTCATCGCCTCGTGCCAGCTGATGGTGGTCCTCGACATCACCATCGTGAACATCGCACTGCCGCACATCCAGACCTCGCTCGGCTTCTCGACCGAGAACCTGTCCTGGGTGATCAACGCCTACACGCTGACCTTCGGCGGTCTGCTGCTGCTCGGCGGGCGGCTGGGCGACATCCTCGGCCGGCGCAGGGTCTTCATCTTCGGCGTGCTCCTCTTCGTGTTCGCCTCACTGCTCGGCGGACTCTCCCAGGAATCCTGGCAGTTGCTGGCAGCACGAGCGCTCCAGGGCGTCGGCGGCGCCATCGCTTCGCCCACCGCCCTGTCGCTGATCACCACGACCTTCCGTGAAGGGCCCGACCGCAACAGGGCGTTCGGCGTCTTCGCGGCCGTCTCGGCGGGCGGCAGCGCGATCGGGCTGCTCGCGGGCGGCGTGCTGGTGGAGTGGCTCGACTGGCGCTGGGTCCTCTTCGTCAACGTGCCCATCGGCCTGCTGATCGTGCTCGCGACACCCCGCTACATCCGCGAATCCGAGCGCCGACCGGGCCACTTCGACCTCCTCGGCGCGCTCACCTCCACCCTCGGCATGGTGCTGCTGGTCTACGGCTTCATCCGCGCCTCGGAGGAGGGCTGGAGCGACAGTGTGACCGTCGTGGCCTTCGTGGCCGCGGTCGTGTTCCTCGCCCTGTTCATCATCACCGAGCGCCGGTCCAGGCAGCCCATCACCCCGCTGTGGATGTTCCGCGACCGCAACCGCGCCGGCGTCTACGCGATGATGCTGACCCTGGCCGCCGCGATGTTCGGCATGTTCTTCTTCCTGACCCTCTTCGTGCAGAACATCCTGGGCTTCAGTCCGCTGCGCGCCGGCCTCGCCTTCCTGCCGGTGAGCGTGATCATCGCGATCGGCGCGGGGTTCGCCTCGCAACTGCTGCCCAAGTGGGGCCCCAAACCGTTCATGGCGGTCGGCGCGATCCTGGCCGCCGTGGGACTCGGCTGGCTGACGCTGACCGATGTCGACAGTACGTACGCGGGCAGCATCCTCGGCCCCATGCTGGTCTTCGGCTTCGGTATGGGCCTGCAGTTCGTGTCACTGACGCTGATGGCCGTGTCCGGCGTGGCACCCCAGGATGCGGGAGCGGCCTCCGGGATCCTCAACGCCACCCAGCAGGTGGGCGGTTCCCTCGGCCTGTCGGTGCTGGTCACCGTCTACGGAACGGCCAGCCGCAATGAGGCCACCGATCAGGTCGCCCGGTTCATGGCGGACGCGAGCCCGGCCCAGCGACTGGAGTTCCGCAGGACGGGCCAGCTCCCGAAGCCCTGGAGCGACCAGGTGCTCGCCTCCGGTATTTCCAGCTCGTTCATCGTCGCCGCCATCTTCGCCGTCGTGGCCGCACTGGTCGCTCTGATCGTCATCCAGGTGCGCCCCGACGACCTGGAGCGCCTCCAGGGCGGCGCTGGCCTGCCGCTCGCCCAGTCCGAGCATGCCTCGGAAACCCTGGCCGAAACGGGGCCGAGGACCGCCATGGAGCCCGCGTCCGAGCCGGACGCGGGTGACGGCCGGCCTCCTCCTGCGGGCCCTCAGGCCTGAGCGTCGGAAGGCAGCGGCTGCTCGGTCCAGATCACCTTGCCCGTGGGGGTGTAGCGGGTGCCCCAGCGTTCGGAGAGCTGCGCGACAAGGAACAGCCCGCGTCCGCCCTCGTCGGTGCTGGCCGCGTACCGCAGGTGGGGTGAGGTGCTGCTGGCGTCGAAGACCTCGCAGATCAGACTGCGGTCGCGCAGCATCCGTACCCGGATCGGTCCATTGCCATAGCGGATCGCGTTGGTGACCAGCTCGCTGAGTATCAGCTCGGTGGCGAACACCATGTCGTCCAGTCCCCATAGGGCGAGCTGCCGGGTGACCGACGCACGCAGCTCACCGACGGCCGCCGGGTCGGCCGGCACCTGCCAGTCGGCGATCCGGTCGGCACCGAGTGCGTGGGTGCGCGCCACGATCAGCGCGATGTCGTCGCTCGGCCGGGCCGGGAGCAGGGCGTCCAGAACGACCCGGCAGGTGTCCTCCGGTGACCGGTCGGCCCCCGCCAGGGCGGTGCGCAGCATCTCAAGACCCACGTCGATGTCCCGTTCCCGGTCCTCGACGAGCCCGTCCGTGTAGAGAACCAGCCGGCTGCCCTCCTCCAGCACGAGATCGACCGTCTCGAACGGCAGACCACCGAGACCCAGCGGCGGACCGGCGGGCACCTCGGGGAACTCGACGCTCCCGTCGGGAAGGACCAGCGCCGGCGGCGGGTGGCCGGCCCGGGCGGCGGTGCACTTCCGCGAGATCGGGTCGTAGATCGCGTATAGGCAGGTGGCACCCGTGATGGCGCCGCCGCTGTCCTCCGCGTCCTCGTCCTGGTCGATACGGCTGACCAACTCGTCGAGGAGTCCCAGCAGTTCGTCGGGCGGCAGGTCCAGCGCCGAGAAGTTGTGCACGGCGGTACGCAGCCGCCCCATCGTGGCCGCGGCGTGCAGCCCGTGCCCGACGACATCGCCCACGACGACGGCGACCCGGCTGCCCGACAGCGGCAGTACGTCGAACCAGTCACCGCCCACCCCCGCCTGCGCGGGGAGATAGCGGTAGGCGATGTCCAGGGCGGTCTGCTCGGGCAGGTTTCGCGGCAGCAGACTGCGCTGCAGCGTCACGGCCATGGTGTGCTCGCGTGTGTAGCGGCGCGCGTTGTCGATGGACACCGCGGCACGGGCCACCAGTTCCTCGGCGAGAGTCAGATCCTCCACGTCGAAGGGCTCCGGCTTCTCGGAACGCCAGAACTGGACCACGCCCATCACCAGCGGGCCCACCCGCAGCGGGACGGTGATCAGCGAGTGGATTCCGTACTCGACGACCTGCGCGGAGCGCTCCAGGTCCTGGGCGTGCCAGCCGGTGGCCTTGCTGAGGTCGGGTTCGACGAGGGACTGGCCCGTGCTGAGGGTGCGGGCCTGCGGTGAGGTGGCCACGAAGGTGATCTGTTCGCCTACCGGGTAGAGGGGTGCGTCCTCGCGGATTCCGCTGGACGCCGTGCGGCGCATCCTGCCGATCGTCTCCGGCTCCTCGCCGCTGTGCACGGCCTCGGCCAGGTCCACGGTGACGAAGTCCGCGAACCGCGGCACGGCCACCTCCGCCAGCTCCTCGGCGGTACGGGTGACGTCCAGGCTCGTGCCGACGCCCACACCGGCGTCGTACAGGAGTTTGAGGCGTTCGCGTGCCACCTCGGCCCTGCCGGACAGCGCCCTCAGCTCGGTCGAGTCACGCAGGGTCGCCACGCTGCCGGACGGGCCGCCCTCGAAGTCCGTCAGCCGCTGGTTGACGGCAAGGAGCCGGTCTCCGACCAGATGCACCTCGTCGGTGGCGACCCGTCCCGAGGCCAGCAGGCCGGCGATGTCCGAATCGAGGCCGAGGTCCGCGAGCAGCCGCCCGTCGGCGTCCTTGGGCAGGTCGAGCAGCCGGTGCGCCTCGTCGTTGGCGAGCAGCAGCCTTCCGTCGTCGCTGATGATCACGCCCTCCCGGACGGCGTGCAGCACCGCGTCGTGGTGCTCGTACATCCGGGTCATCTCGTACGGGCCCAGGCCTCGCGTCTGGCGCAGCAGCCGTCTGCTCACGAGTGCCGTCCCGGCCGTGGCCAGGGCGAGGGCGGCGGCAGCCGCGGCCAGCAGGAGCGGCAGCTGCCGGTCCGCGACACCGCCCACGTTCGCCGTGGTGATTCCGGCCGACACCAGGCCCACGACCGATCCGTCAGGCGCCTTGACGGGAACCACGGCCTGTACCAGCGGCCCGATGGTCCCGTTGATCTCCTCGGTGATGGAGTGGCCGGCCAGGGCCTGGGAGATGTCCCCGACGAACTTCTTTCCGATCCGGTCCGGGAGGCGGTGGGTGTAGCGGATCCCGTCGGTGTTCATGACGACGATGAAGTCGACCTTCGTCGCCTTGCGCGCGGCTTCGGCGCGCGGCTGGAGCACGGCCGTGGGGTCGGGGGAGCGCAGCGCCTCGACCATGCCGGGCGAGTTGGCGAAGGTCTCGGCGACGGCGAGCGAACGGTTGTGCGCCTCCACCGTGCTGTCATGCCGTACCTGGAGGACCAGTGCCACCACCGCGGACACGACCAGCAGCAGCACGATCACCACCTGCAGCATGAACACCTGACCGGCGACGCTGCGCCCGCTCACCGCCGACCACAGCCGCCCGTACGGCTTCCGGGGCGTCCCGCCCTGTGGCCCCCGCGGATGGAGTGGTCTGTGGGGTGTCCGGGCCGACTGAGCCCGGGATCGACCCATTAGTCGGACCATGTGCATATGTCTACACTGCCCGGCGCCCGGAGGCGAGAGGCGTCACCCGTTGTGACAGAGACAGCTGCGCCGCGGC
The DNA here is from genome assembly GCF_042671685.1 of Streptomyces sp. NPDC127595. Taxonomy (NCBI): domain Bacteria; kingdom Bacillati; phylum Actinomycetota; class Actinomycetes; order Kitasatosporales; family Streptomycetaceae; genus Streptomyces; species Streptomyces sp. NPDC127595. The sequence goes on from NZ_JBHXWK010000002.1 coordinate 783,373, forward strand.
GAGGCCGCTGCGCAGCTCTGCCGGGTTCGTCCGGCTGCATCATGGAGGTGGGTCTATTTGGGATCATTTGTCTCTCGGGGCTGTCTCAAGCGCTGGAGGTCGTCATGGAAACCACGGACCGCTACCGGCTGTCGTTCACCCACCAGCGACCGGATACGGACACCACGACCGATGAGGTGATCGTCGAACGGACCGACACCGTGGGGCCGGGTGGCAACCCGGTCTACTGCGATCCCACCGGCATCCTCCGCGCCGAGATCAGCCCGACGGGGGAGGTGCGGATGCTGGCCACCGGCGCCTATCAGGCACCTACGGCGCCCTCAGCCGAGCCACTGCCCTGAGGGCCGGTGCCCCTCGGCATGTCAGTGCGGTGGGTGACACTGGGCCGGTGATTGTCGAACGTGCGTATGCCCACCTCTCCTCGTACGACCAGGACACCTGGCCGTGGTCGGTGCCCTGCGTACGGCAGCTGCTCGACGAGGGGCTGCGCTTCACCGCGCCGGTGACCTTCCTCGTCGGGGAGAACGGCTCGGGGAAGTCGACCCTGGTCGAGGCGCTCGCGGAGGCGTTCGGCCTGGACTCCTACGGCGGCTCCCACGACTGGCGCTACGCCTCCCAGCGCGGAAAGTCGGTGCTCGGCGAGCGGGTGAGGTTCGACGCGGCACCGCGCGGGCGCCGTATGGCCTCCAGCTGGTCGGCCCGCAAGGGCTTCTTCCTGCGGGCCGAGACCGCGCTCGACGCCCTGGGCAGGGAGGGTTTCTCGCCCGAGTCGGTGAGCCACGGCGAAGGCTTTCTGGCCGCGTTCCGCGGCAAGTTCCTTCAGGCCGGGCTCTATGTCCTGGACGAGCCGGAGGCCGCCCTCTCCTTCTCCTCCTGCCTCGAACTCATCGGGCACATCGACCGGTTGACCAAGGAGGGCGGCCAGGTCATCTGTGCCACCCACTCCCCACTGCTGACCGCCCTGCCGGGCGCGGACATCGTCGAGGTCGGCGAGCACGGCATGCGCAAGGTCGCCTGGCAGGAGCTCGGCGTGGTGGACCACTGGCGCCGCTACCTCGCCGATCCGCACGCCTATCTGCGGCACATCGTCGAGCCGTAGAGGTCGATTCGCCGCCGGCCACGGACCGGCGGAGACGGCGCGCTCTCCTTGGCGGCACTGGCGGTGGCTGCACATGTGCCACTACATTTGGCTGCATGAGTGTAGTCACCGTGCGGATCCCCGACACCATGGACCACGCGTTGCGCGCCGCCGCCGCCGACGCACCCTCGCTGAACGCCTACATCGTGCAGGCCGTACGCCGTCAGATGACGCTCGACGCCGCCCGCAAGCTGGCCGCCGTCGACGCCCATGGCCCCCTCGATCTCAACGGCGAGGGCGACGCCCTGTGATGATCCGCAAGGGTGACGTGTGGGACGTCGACACCGGCAAGGGCACCCGCACGGTGCTGGTCGTCAGCCTCGACGGGCTCGCCGACGCGTACGGGGCTGTGGTCGCGCTCGTCCTGCATGCCCCGGCCGTGCACCCCGACACCGCCATGAGCGTGCGCCTGGCCGCCCCCGTGGAGGCGTCGGTCGTCGCCGTCAACCTCGTTCAGCTCTCGGCATCCCGCTTCGAGACGGGGACCCCGCACGGCAACATCGGCTCCGAACAGCAGGCGCTCGTCGACAACGCACTCCGCGCGGTCCTCGACCTGTGAGCGCCGGGCGTGTGCGACGGCGCCCGCCCCGAGGCCGGACTACTCGAACCGGGAAGGGTCTCCGGCTCCCCGGCGTACGATCTCGGCTTCCCCGCTGGAGAAGTCGATGACCGTCGTCGGCTCGGTGCCGCAGTCACCGGAGTCGAGGACGGCGTCCACCACGTGATCGAGTTCCTCCTTGATCTCCCACCCCTGGGTCAGGGGCTTGTCCTCGCCGGGCAGGAGCAGGGTGCTCGACAGCAGCGGCTCGCCCAGTTCGGCGAGGAGCGCCTGGGCCGCGACATGGTCGGGGATCCGGACGCCGACGGTCTTCTTCTTCGGGTGCAGCAGCCTGCGCGGGGCCTCCTTCGACGCCGGGAGGATGAAGGTGTAGCTGCCGGGGGTCGACGATTTGATCGCCCGGAACACCGTGTTGTCGAGGTGCACGAAATGGCCCAGCTGCGCGAAGTCCTGGCACATCAGCGTGAAGTGGTGGCGGTCGTCGAGCCGACGGATCGCGCGGATCCGGTCGAGCCCCTCCCGGTTGCCGAGCTGGCACCCGAGCGCGAAACACGAGTCCGTCGGATAGGCGACGAGACCTCCGCCGCGGATGATCTCAGCCACCTGGCTGATGGTGCGCGGCTGCGGGTTGTCCGGGTGCACGTCAAAGTACTTGGCCATACGTCGAGCTTAGGACCGCGGAGGCGCCGTCACCGACCGCCTCCGCAGCTGTGCCCCGTTGTCCCGTCTTCCGCGGGCGGGGCAACTCACTTCGCCCACCACGCGATGGCGGGCGGTCTTGTGAGCCTGTGCTATCCGTCCGACGCCTTCGCGTACTCCCTGGCCATGCCTCCGGCGAAGTCGTACACCACGGCCTGTTCGTCTCCCACGACCCACGCGTCGTGTCCGGGCGGGACGACGAACACGTCGCCCGGTCCGACCTCGCTCTCGCCGCCGTCGTCCATGCGGATATGCATCCGTCCCTGGACGACATAGCCGTTGTGATGGACCTGGCAGCTCTCGGTTCCCGCGATGGGTGCCACGGACTCGGACCAGCGCCAGCCCGGCTCGAAGGTGCCCACGGCGAAGTCGAGCCCGGTGAGGTGCACAGCTTCGAGGTGACCGCGAGGGAAATCCCGCCGCTCATCCGGCTTGTCGACCGTCTTGACCTCGATCATGACGGCTCCCTTCACATCAGAACCCCTGCATACCATCGTCTGCCTGTCCACCTGAGGGCGCCATTCGGGGTAATGGTGCCGGCCACCGTGGAGGCTCCGGGCCGCTGTCGGTCAGACGCTCACGATCCCCACCACGACGTTGATGACCGTGGCGAGAATGCTGGTGCCGAATACGTACGACAGCAGAGTGTGTCTGAGCACGATCGAGCGGATCCTGGAATTCGAGACGTCGGTGTCGGAGACCTGATAGGTCATTCCGAGGTTGTAGCTGAAATAGAAGAAGTCGCGGTAGGAGGGCGGCTGGTCGGAGTTGAAGTCGATTCCGCCGTTGTCCTCGTAGTACACGTAGGCGTAGCGGGCGGCGTAGTTCAGGTGCAGGGCGGACCAGGCCAGGAATACCGCGCACAGGGCCGTGACGGCCGCCGCCTGGCCGTCCTCGGCCTTGCTGCCGCGCACCAGCAGGAGCACGATCGCGGACAGCCCGCACAGGGCCACCGCGACGACCACGATCTCGTCGGTCACGGGCCGGAAGTCCTCGCGCCGCGCGTTGCGGCGGGTAGCGGCGGCGTCCATGGGCCACAGCACCAGCCAGCCCGCCACAACGAAGAACAGTTCCGTCGCGGCGATCCCCGCCAGCAGCCCCAGAAAGACGTCCGTCTGCAGTCCTACGGCCACACCGCCCCCGGCACCGAGGACCACCGAGCCCGTCAGGCGTGGCACGGCGTCCAGGGGAAGCTTCATCTTCATACACGGCCACGTTAGCCCTGCTGCCGCAGGTGAGCCCGGCGGCCCCGTGACTTCGGGATCACACCGTGCGGCGCCGGAGAGGAATGGTCACCTCGTCCTCGACGGGCGGATCCAATTCCTGCCGGCGGTTCCCCGTTGCGGAGAAGCAGCGCAGCCGGATGGAGTCCGGGGTGACGTCCAGACGTAGGAAGCACTTGAAGAAGGGCGGGCTGTACGTCGCCGAGCCGGGCGAGAACAGCTGGGTGTAGGTCTTGCGCACCGGGAGGCGGAATCGCGAGGTGGGACCGGGGCGGCGGCCGGCGCCCAGCAGGCTCGCCACGAGGCGGGTGCGCGGGGTGACCTCGGCGGGCTCACCCCGCTCGCGGGTCGGGCGGATTCCGAGGCGCTCGGCGATGACCGCCCTGGCCTGGGCCTCGGTGAGCGTGAAGAAGCGACGCAGGTGGAGGCGGCGACCGTAGAGCCTGCTGTAGAAGGCGAGGGAGTCACCGCGCAGCGGGTAGCAGCGGAAGTCCTCCTCCGGGACTCCGGCGACCTCGGTGGCCGAGACGGGCGGGATGGTGTGGGTGGCGTGCATGAACGCCCCGCCGCCGCCCGCGACCACGTACTGGATGACGCGACTGTCCACCCGTACCGGATAGCGCTGGTAGTTGTGGATGTCGCCCCCTATCGCGGCGACGTAGTGATGCCCGGGATCGCGCACGATGTCGTCGACGGTGCCGCCGCCCTCGATGGGGCAGGGGTGATGCTCGGCATCGACGTACAAGGGCGTGCCGGTGATGAGGATCTTGGGGGTGTCTCCCTTGGACACCTCACGCAACCAGCGGCCCTGCTCGGCATCGACGGTGCCCAGGAGCCCGGTGTCGATTCCTATGATGCGCACCGGTCCGGCATCGATGGCCCAGTACGGGCCTGGCTGGACGGCCTGTTGGGCGGGCGCCGAACGCATCTTCCGCGCCTCGGCGAGACGTTGCTCGTCGGGCGTGGCAGGTGTGTGCCACAGCAGCGACCGCAGCCAGGCTCTCGACAGCAGGCGCGGCCCGGCTTGCGGTGCCGATGCCGATTCCGGCGTCGGCGGCGTCGCGTCGCAGAACTCGCGCATGAAGGCCCGGAGGTCTTCGTACCAGTCGTGGTTGCCCGGTATCGCGTAGATGGGTGCCTGGTAGTCCCTGAACGGGCGGTAGAACTTCGTGCCGTAGTCGTCGGCGCCGCCGACCGGATAGACCACGTCACTGGCGAGTACGGCGAACCTCGTGTCCTGACCGACCCTCAGAAACCCTGGGACCACGGCGTATTGAGGGTCGTCGCCCTCGCCGGTGTCGCCGATGACCATGAAGGAGAACTCGTCCGGATCATCGCGCCGGATCACCGCGTCGGCGGGCGCCCCGGCGGCCCTCCGTGCCTCCACCCACTGATTGCGGGTGCGGCCCGTGGGGTCCCCGAACCAGGAGGCCAGCACGCCGTTGCGGGCGGGCCACAGCGTCTTCGGGTTGAGCCACGAGAGTTTCTCCACCCGGTGTGGCATCAGTGCCTTGTAGTCGCCGAGTTCCGGCGTCCCCCAGCCGGCGCCCTCGGAGGTGTCGCGTGATGAGTCGGACATTTGTGAACCGTAACAACGGTCTTGTGACAGGTGAGGGGCGGGGACGGTTCGAACCGCATACCTCGGGGGGCGGGGCTTCGTGGGCGGGTGCCTCGCCGTTCCGGCACATGGCGCGTGCCGGAACGGTCCTGACCACCGATCAGGCGGTGTGCAGGGTCAGCCCGTAGCGGCTGAGGATCTCGTTGATGGGCTGGAACCAGATTTCGCCGCCGCTGCTGCAGTTGCCCCAGCCGCCGGAGGTGACGCCCTGGGCCTGGTCGCCGCTGATGAAGGAGCCGCCGGAGTCGCCGCCTTCGGCGCAGACGTTCGTCTTCGTCATCTGGCGCACGGCACCCTGGCTGTAGTTGACCGTCTCGTTCTTGGCGAGCACGGTGCCGCAGTGCCAGTGGGTCGTCGAGCCCGAACGGCAGATGGAGGCGCCGATCGGGGCCTCACCCGAGCCGCGGACGAGCTGGTCGGAGACGGTTCCCCAGCCCAGGACCACGGGCGCGGTCCACCAGCCGCTGCCGACGTTGACCCAGGCGTAGTCGTTCTCGGGGAAGGAGGAACCCTGGAAGTTGCCGATGTAGCTGCCGTCCCAGCCGCTCACACCGGCGCTGGGCTGTCCGCAGTGTCCGGCGGTGACGAAGCCCCCGTACACGGAGAAGCCGATGGAGCAGCGGACGTTGCCCGTGTAGTACGGGTCTCCGCCGACGGTCCCGGCAGCGAGGGTGCGCGGCGTCCGTCCCGTCTCGTCGACCGTCACCGGACCGGCCTGGCGCGCCTGGGCCACGAAGGCCCGGACATCGTTGTCGTTCTTCTGAGCGGCGACCACGTCGACGACGACCGAGCTGGTCCTGGGGTCGACATGCCAGCCGCTGACGCCGGCGGGGGCGTCGAGCTTGTCGATCCGCGCCATGGCGGCGTCGAGCTGCCGCTCGCTGTGCTCGACGAGAGTGACGCGGGCGCCGGTGGCCTCGACGGCTTCCCGACGTGCGTTGTCGGTGATCGCGACGGTGAGCTTCCCGCTCTCCGCCTCGAACCACGACCCGCCGTACGAGCCGCCTGCGGCACGCTCGGCCGCGCGCTCGACGGTACGGGCCGTCTCCTCGGCCTTGAGCCGGGCGGTGGCCTGAGTCTCGGTCAGGCCCAGGTCCCGTTGCATGGCGGTGATCAGGCCCGCTGACGCCGGGGCTTTTTTCGCGGTGGTGGGGGTCTCGGCGGCGGATGCCTGGGTGCCGACACCGGCGGCCACGGTGCTCAGGAGCAGGGCTGCGGACAGACAGGATCGCAGAACTGTCTTGCGTCTCAAGGGAGTTGCCTTTCGTCGTTCCGGTCGTGGGGTAGGGGAGCGGAAGGGCAGGGTGAGAGCGCTCTCTGGAACGTGCGTCGATGACGGTAGCCGGTGATTGTGGGCAGGTCCATGCCAAGAGCAGGGATTGTTGACCTGCAGCTCCGACAGGAGATGTAGCTGCGTACGGCATGTGTGTGTCCGTATCTGTGGGTTGTCTGTCTCTGCTGCCGTGGCGCCGCGCCGCCGATCCGACGAGGCTGGATTGTGTCGCCGGACGGACCGGCAGCGGCAACGAGCAAGAAGTGCGGGTGAAGGAAATGACCACAGACTCCAACCCGGTCGCCGGGGTGAGCGTGCCGGACACCAAGCTGGCCAGGGAAGCGACCGAACTGGTCAGGGACACCACGAGCGACCTCGTGTACCACCACTCGCGCCGCGTGTATCTGTTCGGCGCGCTCCAGGGCGGCAACCGCGACCTGAGCTTCGACCCCGAACTCCTCTACTTCGGCGCGATGTTCCACGACCTCGGACTGTCCGAGCGCTTCCACTCCAGCGGACGTCGCTTCGAGGTGGACGGAGCGGACGAGGCCCGCCGCTTCCTGCGCACGCACGACGTGCCCGAGGACAGCATCCGCCGCGTGTGGACGGCGATCGCCCTGCACACCACGCCCGGCATCCCGCAGTTCATGGAACCGGAGGTGGCCCTGGTGACGGCGGGCGTCGAGTACGACGTCCTGGGCATCGGCTACGAGGACATCTCCGCCGCCGACCGCGCCCGCATCGTCGCCCTGCACCCCCGGCCCGACTTCAAGAACCAGATCCTCGGTGCCTTCACCGACGGCATCAGCCCCAAGCCGGAGACCACCTTCGGCAACGTCAAGGCCGACGTACTGGAGCACTTCGTACCCGGCTTCGAGCGGGGCGACTTCGTCCGCACCATCCTGGACTCTCCGTGGCCCGAGTGACCCCCGGCGTCTTCGGCACCGCGGCCCATGTCGTCGCGGTGCTGGCCTTCGACGGCGTACAACTGCTGGACGTCACCGGCCCCGTGGAGGTCCTCACGACGGCCAACGCCTACGGAGCCCGCTACGACGTGCGCCTGGTGTCCGTCACCGGAGCCGACATCCGCACCTCGGCGAACGTGCGGATCGGCGTCGACGGAAGCTGGGACGAAGTCCCCGCCCGGCTCGGCACGTTGATCGTCCCCGGCAGACGTGAATGGCGGCAGGCGGTCGCCGACGGAGGCCTGGTCGGCGCCGCCGTGGACCTCGCGGGACGTGCCAAGCGGGTCGCCTCCGTGTGCGCGGGCGCCTTCGTGCTGGCGGAGGCGGGAGCGCTCGACGACCGCCGGGCCGCGACCCATTGGCAGCTCGCCCACGAGTTGGCAGTCGCCTACCCCAGGGTGACGGTCGAGACGGATCCGCTGTTCGTACGGGACGGCAACGTCATCACCTCCGCGGGCGTCACCTCGGGCATCGACCTCGCCCTGGCCCTCGTCGAGGAGGACCACGGCCCCGACATGGCCCGCGAGGTCGCCCGCGAACTCGTCGTCTTCATGGCGCGCCCCGGCGGCCAGTCCCAGTTCAGCGCCCGCCTGACGCCACGGGACGCCACCCACCTGGTCGTCCGCCGCGTCATGAACCTGGTGGGAGCCGACCCCGCCGCGGCCCGCGACCTGGACGCGCTCGCCCGCGGCGCCGGAGTCAGCACCCGCCACCTCAGCAGACTCTTCCGCGCCCAGACGGGAATGACCGTCGGCCAGTACGTCGAGTCGGTACGCCTCGAAGCCGCACGGGCCCTGCTGGAATCCGGCACCGACACCGTCGACATGGTCGCCGAGGAGGCGGGCTTCGGGTCGGCGGAGTCCATGCGCCGGGTCTTCCAGCAGGCGCTGGGCGTCTCACCGACGGCGTACCGGGCGCGCTTCCGTACGACGGGCAGCGCGGTGGAGGCGTGAGCGGCCGTCAGTCGCGTGTGCGGGCCAGCAGCAGGGCTACATCGTCGTCGGGCTCGGGGCGCAGTGCGTCCAGCAGCATGTCGCTGGTGCGCTCCAAGGACAGCCGGCTGCTCTGCAGGAGCCGTGTCATCGTGTCCAGGCCCGCGTCGATGGGCTCCGTACGGTTCTCGATCAGACCGTCGGTGTAGAGGGCGAGCAGTGAACCCGGGGGCAGCTCCACCTCCATGGTGCCGAAGGGCACGCCCCCGACGCCCAGGGGCACGCCGCCGGGGATGTCGAGCAGTTCCGCATCGCTGTCGGGACGGATCAGCACCGGCGGGAGGTGACCGGCGCTGGACAGCTCGCAGGTGCCCCGCCGCGGGTCGCACACGGCGTAGACACAGGTGGCGATCGTGTCGCCGAGAGAGCCCGCGATGTCGTCGAGGTGGCCCAACAGCTCGGCGGGAGACGGATCGAGCCGCGCCAGGGCGCGGGTGGCGGTGCTCAACTGGCCCATGACCGCGGCCGCTTGGACACCTTTGCCCATCACGTCACCGACGATCAGACCGGTCCGGCCCCGGCTCAGCGGCAGCACGTCGTACCAGTCCCCGCCGACCTCGCTCAGGGCGGGCAGATAGCGGACGGCGATGTCGAGTCCGTCGTGGTCCACCGGAGTGCGGGGGAGCAGGCTGCGCTGGAGGGTGAGCGCGGCGCTGCGTTCGCGTCCGTAGAGCCGGGCGTTGTCGACACAGATCGCCGCGCGCGCGGCGAGCTCCGAGGCGAGGATGCGGTCCTGTTCGTCGAACGGCCGGGTGTTGATCGTGCGATAGAGGCTGAGCGTGCCCAGCACCTCGCCCCGAGCGACCAGTGGGACGGCCAGATAGGAGTGGACGCCTGCCATCCGCAGGGTCTGAGCGGCGTGCGAGTCCCTGGCGATGCTTCGCATCATGGCCGAATCCACGTGTTCGACCAGGATCGGCCTGGCTTCCCTGACGCACTGGGTGATGATCCGCGTCGAACTGTAGGTGGCCAGCTCGCCTACCGGGTCGGCGGCGTGAATGGCGTCCGTGAGGTATCCGGCCGCCACGGCCAGCGCCCGGAACTCGGCCTGGGCGTCTCCGACGACCGCCGTGGTGGTGCCGTGGGCGACCACGGCTTCCAGTACGTCGACGGCGGCCAGGTCCGCGAGCTGCGGTACGGCCACGTCGGCCAGTTCCCGGGCGGTCTGCTGAAGATCCAGTGTGGTGCCGATGCGGGCACCGGCGTCCGCGATCACGGACAGGTGCTCGCGTGCCTGGGAGATCTCGGCCGCTGCCTGCTGCCGCTCCGAGACGTCGATGATGGACATCGCGAGGCCGAGTACGCGGCCCTCCGCGTCCTGGATGCGGTGGTACGACTCCGAGTACGCGCGCTCCTCGGAGTCCGCCGGCGTCCTGCCGACGGACTGCTGGTCCAGCAGCGGCCTGCCACTGGCCAGCACAAGACGCATGCGCGACTCGATGGCCTCCACGTCGAGACCCGGCAGCATCTCAGCGACCCGATGCCCGAGGACCGCCTCCTCAGGGAGGCCGTTGATCCGCTCCAGCGCCGGATTGAGACCCACCCAGCGCAGATCGTTGTCGAAGACGGCGATGCCCACCGGGGTCTGCTGCACAAAGCTGTGGGACAGGGCGAGGTCCCGCTCCACGCGCCGTACGGTGGTGGCGTCCGTCACCAGGCTCAGCAGGTGGATGCGCCCGTCCCTGTCGTGCAGTCGCATGGTGCGGAACTCGACGGGGCGTTCCGTGCCGTCCTTGTGCCGCATGGGGAAGACGCCCGCCCAGCGCGCTCCCGACCGCACCTGCGCGAACACCTGGCGCGCCCTTTGCAGGTTGTCGGCCGATACGAGGAGTTCGTCGGTGCGGTGGCCGAGGGCCTCTTCCGCCCGGTATCCGAGCAACTGTTCGGCCTCGGGGCTCCAGAGCACGATGTGCCCGTAGCTGTCGACCACGACGGCCGCGACCCTCAACAGGTCGAGCAGCCCTCCCGGCGCGGCGGTGACCCCGTCGTCGTTCCCGGTTGCGTACCCGTGCATTCCAGCCGCTCCTTCCGGCGCGGCACCATCGGCATCGCCAAGTTCCGCCCTTCCGGTTCTCCGATTACGTCACACCGTGCCCCGGAGGGCAACAGCTGAACCACGGGGCAGCCCTGAAACCGCAGGTCGCGGGCGTGAGGCCAGGATTCCCCGATATCTCGCCCACGGCCGTACGGGTGACCGCCCGTGCCGTCCGAAAACGTACCTCTGCGGCTCGCGCCCGGTCAGACACTTTCACCGGTCATGGCCCTATGAACCTCGCGGTCCTCTGGCTACTCTCCGCCGCATGATTTCCACGGTGGTCTGGGGCACCGGCAACGTGGGCCGTGCGGCGATCCGCGCCGTCGACGCCCACCCGGCGCTGAAACTCGCGGCAGTACTCGTCCACAACTCCGACAAGGTCGGCCGCGACGCGGGCGAGCTCGGCGGCCTCGACCATGGACTGGGGGTCACGGCGACCGACGACATCGACGCCGTACTGGCCGCCGCTCCCGGGGCCGTCGTGTACGCGGCGACCGGCGACATCCGGCCCGACGAGGCGCTCGACGACATCGGCAGGGCGATCCGCGCCGGCGCCGTGGTCGTCACCCCCGCGCTGTACCCGCTCTACGACCAGCGCAACGCCCCGCCCGAGTTCCGCGATCCGGTGCTGGGAGCCATCGCGGACGGCGGCGGCTCGCTCTTCGTCTCCGGCGTCGACCCGGGCTGGGGCAACGACGTCCTGCCGCTGCTGATCAGCGGACTCGGCACCACGATCGACGCCATTCGCTGCCAGGAGATCTTCGACTACTCCACGTACGAGCAGGAGGACTCCGTCCGCCATCTGATCGGTATGGGGCATGGCATGGACTACGAGCCGCTGATGCTCGCGCCGTCGATCCCGACCATGGTCTGGGGCGGGCAGATACGGCTCATGGCCAGGGCCCTCGGCGTCGAACTCGACGACATCCGGGAGACGTTGGAACGCAGGGCGCTCGACACCACGGTGAGCACCCGGACCATGGGGGAGTTCGAGGCGGGTACCCAGGGCGCCGTGCGGTTCGAGGTGCAGGGGATCGTCGGTGGCGAACCCCGCATCGTCATCGAGCACATCACGCGCATCCACGCGTCCTGCGCACCGGACTGGCCGACCCCGCCCGACGGCGGCGACGGAGCCCACCGCGTCATCATCGAGGGCAGCCCCCGCATCGAGGTCACCGTCGAGGCCGGCGACGAGGGCGAGAACCGGTCCGCGGGCGGGAACGCCACCGCGGTGGGCCGGCTGGTGGGCGCCATCGACTGGCTGGTGGACGCGGAACCCGGACTCTACGACGCGCTCGACGTCCCGCTGCGCCCGGCAGTCGGCCGACTCGGAAGGAAGTGACCCCATGACCATGCAGATCGACATCCCCGAGGGCCAGGAGCCGATCGGGTACGTGTGGGGCGAGATGGTCCCCGGTATCGGGATGGCCGCCGCGAACTTCTCGCTGTCCGTCTACGAGCACACCACCCTGGGACTGCGCGAGTTCGAGGCCGCGCGCCTGCGCATCGCGCAGATCAACGGGTGTCTGTTCTGCCTCGACTGGCGGACCGAACGGGAGGGCCGGAAGGTCGAGGACGAGTTCCCCGAGGCGGTGACCCAGTGGCGTACCACCGACGCTTTCGACGACCGCACCAGGCTGGCCGCGGAGTACGCCGAGCGGTACGCCCTGGACCACCACGGTCTCGATGACGAGTTCTGGACGCGGATGACCGCGCACTACACTCAGCACGAGATCGTGGAGCTGAGCATGAGCATCGGTTCCTGGCTGGCGTTCGGCCGGCTCAACCATGTACTCGGCCTGGACGCCGTGTGCGTGCTGCCCACGCACTGAACCGAGTTTCCCGTGGGCGCCGCCGTTACAGGTCGGTGGCGATGATCTTCTCGATGTTCCGTTCGGCGAGTGCGGTGATGGTGACGAACGGGTTCACGCTGGTGTTGCCGGGAATGAGCGAACCGTCGATGACGTAGAGACCCGAATAGCCATGCAGACGCCCGTAGTTGTCGGTGGCCTTGTTGAGGACCGCGCCGCCGAGCGGGTGGTAGGTCAGGTGATCGCCCCAGATCTTGTAGACGCCGAAGAGGTCGGTGCGGTAGATCGTCCCTTCCGTCGCGTTGATCTTGTCGAAGATTGATTTGGCCATGTCGATGGACGGCTGCTTCCAGGCGGTCTGCCAGTTGAGTTCGGCCTTGCCCGTCGCGGCGTTCCAGGTGAACTGGGCGCGGTTCGGGTTCTTGGTGATCGACAGATAGAACGAGGCCCACGTCTCGATACCGGTGGGCAGCGGTGCGACCTCGGCGAACGCGCCACCGGCGGTCCAGTTGTCGATGCCGCCGCACGGGATGCTCGCCTGGAGGGAACCGGTCGCATCCCACAGGTGGTTGGCGCGACCGCACATGACGTTGCCGTTGTCGCCCCAGCCCTTGCCGATCTCGGAGTTGAGGGCGGGCAGCGCGCCGGTGGCCTTCAGCTTGACCAGCAGCTTGCTGGTGCCGACGCTGCCGGCCGCGAAGAAGACGCGGTCCGCCGTCACGGTCTTGGTGGTCGTGGTGTCGCCGTTGGTGTTGATCTGGTCGATGAGGACCGTGTAGCCGCCGCCGGCCGCCGGTGCGACCGAAGTGACCTTGTGCAGTGGCGAGATGGTGACCCTGCCGGTGGCCGAGGCCTGCGCGAGGTAGGTCTTCTGCAGGGACTTCTTGCCGTAGTTGTTGCCGTAGAGGATCTCGCCCGCCATCGCCGACTTGGGGACTGTTCCGGCCGCCTCCTGCTTCATGTAGTCCCAGTCGTATACGTCGGGGACGAAGACGAACGGGAAACCGGACCGCTGGGCGTGCTTGCGGCCGACCCGCGCGTACTGGTATCCGGGCGTGGTGTCGAACCAGGCCGGGTCGATGGTGCCGACCCCGAGCGCGGAGTTGGCCCGCGGGTAGTAAGTGCCGTACATCTCATCGGCGTTGACCGAGGGGAGGACGGCGGCGAAGTTCTCGCGCTTGGGTGTGACGGCCATGCCGCCGTTGACCAGGGAACCGCCGCCGACACCGCGGCCCTGGTAGACGATGATGCCGCCCATTTCCTCGGCGTCCAGGATCCCGGTGTAGCGGGGGACGTCCTTGTCGATCGGGAAGCCGAGGAAGTTGCTGAGGGGCTGTTTGGTCCTGGTGCGGAGCCAGTAGGACCGGTAGTCCGGGGTGGTGGTGTTGGCGAAGATCTTGCCGTCCGTGCCGGGGGTGTCCCAGGCCATGCCCATCTCGATCATGTGGACGTCGACGCCTGCCTGGGCGAGGCGCAGGGCGGCGACGGCGCCGCCGTACCCGGTGCCGATGACCAGGGCGGCGACATGGGCGCCGGGGGTGATGGGACCGGCCGCCGCGACCGCCTGTTCCTGTGCCGAGGCGACGTGAGCCGAGAGGGTGACCGCTCCAAGAATAGAACCTGTTCCAGTGATGAATCTACGACGCGAGACACCTCTGGTGGCCTTGTTGTGCATGGTAGTGTCGTTCATGTGACACTCCTCACTCTTGACGAGTGAGAACACGTTCTACTGTTGCCAGCTTGTTAAGTCACTACATACCTCTAGGTAACTTGCGTCCGATTTTGGGACGGCAGGTGGCTCCCGGCCGGGGGGGCGGAGGGTCGTCGTGGGTGAACCGCCCCTCGGCGTGGCGCCGGGTGTACCGCCCCTTGACTCCACAAGGCCCCCGTGCAACATTTCCTGACGCCACATCAGAACCAGGACGCCCGGCGGCCGTTGCCTCCCGGGGTACGGCATGCTCTCCCGTCCCTCCGCCCGGTTGGAGCGCCCTGCCGTGTCCGACAGCGCGACCCTGCGAGACGTTCCGAAACTGCTGCCGTGCCCGGAGCGTCGCGGCGCCGGGTGCTCGGCGCGACGGGAGCCTCCCTGGCGCTCGCGGCCGGCCTTCCGGGAGTGGCCGACGCCGCGGACCTGTCTCTGCTGGGCACGTACGGGGCCCGCCATGATCTCATTCGTCATGGCCAACAGCCCGCTGCGGTTCCGGTGGATGGAGGGATACAGCGACTACTACCCGGAGTTGCCCGGCGGACCGCCCGGCGGCCGCTCCATCGGACCCGATCAGCTCGACGGGAACATCCTGGGCGCCGAACTCGCCCGCCTGAACCCCTCGTACATGACGGTCCCCAGCGGCATGGTCGTCTTCAGCGCCGACTACAAGTGGCTCAGGCGCAGGCTCCACGATCGGACCCGCGATGACCTTCGGGTACAGCGCGGCCCTCGACATCGCGGCCGGCCTCTCGTGATCAGGCCTCGAACTCGGTGAGATCGATGGCATGAACGTGCAGCGGATAGCCGTACACCGGGTGGGTCGTCTCGCGTTCCTGCACCATGCCTAGCTTGGTGATGATGTTCTCGGAGGCGTCGTTGCCCATCCGGTTGATGGCGATGACACGGTCGAGGCCGCGGTCCTGGAGCGCGAACTCCAGCGTGGCATGGGCGGCTTCGGACGCGTACCCCTGGCCCCAGAACTGTGAGCCGAGCCGCCAGCTGATCGCCACGGCGGGCAGCACCTCCGGCAGGAACTCGGGCACGGACAGACCGACGAAGCCGGCCACCTCGCCCGAGGCCAGCAGCTCGACCGCGAAGATCCCGAACCCCTCCTCGTCCCACTCCTCCTCCCACCGCTCGATCTCCTCGGCGGTGTACTCCAGGTCGCGCACCGAGCCGTCGTCGATCCAGTGCATGACCTGGGAGTCCGCGTTGATGTCCGCCATCGGCGTGAGGTCGTCGTCGTACCAGCGGCGGAGAAGGAGGCGGGGGGTGTGGATCTCGGTCATGGCGCCCATCCTGCCTGACGGACGGATCGTCCGGCCAATGGCCGGCTACCGCACGGGGCGCTGCTCGTCCCGGTCGGCCTCCGCCGCGATCTCGTCGGCCGGGCGGTGCTTGTCGGTGTGTCTGTAGCTGGGGAGGACGGCGAGGACGATCAGGGTTCCGGCGGTCATGATGACGGCGCCGAAGAGACTGGTGTGGGCGACGGAGCGGGCGAAGGACTCGTGAATGGCGTCGACGAGGGTCTGAGCCTGTCGGGGTCCGCCGCCGGGGTCCTTCGCGACCTGTTCGGCGACGGCGAGGCCGCCGCCGACCGAGTCCTTGGCCGCGTCCATCGCGGCGGGCGGGAGGTGGCCGCCGACCATGTCGGTCAGCTTGTCCTTGTAGGTCGTGGACAGGAGCGAGCCGAGAATGGCGATGCCCAGGGAGCCGCCGAGTTCCAGCGCGGTGTCGTTGGCGCCACCGCCGACGCCCAGCTTCGACTCGGGGAAGGAGCCCATGATGGTGTCGGTGGCCGGGGACACGCTCAGGCCGATGGCGAAGCCGAGCAGCAGCAGAGGTGCCAGGAAGTCGGTGTACGTGGAGGCCGACTCGACCCGCGTGAGCAGGGCGACGCCTGCCGTGCCGATCACCATGCCGGTGCCCACCACCGGCTTCACGCCGAGCTTCGGGGCCACCCGCCCGGTCACCATCGCGCCGAGGAAGACCGCTCCGGCCAGCGGCAGCAGTCGTAGACCCGTCTCCAGGGCGTTGTAGCCGAGGACGAACTGAAGGTACTGGGTGGAGTAGTAGATCGCGCCGAAGGTACCGAAGAAGAAGAACAGCACCGCGAGTATGGAGCCGCTGAAAGGGCGCTGCCTGAACTTGCGCACGTCCAGCATCGGATGCGGGTGGACGAGCTCCCAGGCGACGAAGGCGGGGAGACCGACAGCGGCGACCCCGGCTGCGACGATCGGGCCCGTGCTCCAGCCGAAGTGCGGGCCCTCGATGGTCGCGTAGACCAGGGAGCCGACGGTGACGATGGAGAGCAGGCCGCCGAAGTAGTCGATGGCGCCCATCTTCGCAGCCTTCGACGGAGGCACCAGGAGCAGGGCGCCGGCCACACCGACGATCGCGAGGGGGACGTTCATCAGGAAGGCGGACCCCCAGGCGTGGTTCTCCAGGAGCCAGCCGGCGGCCAGTGGCCCGGCGGCGATGGCGAGGCCCGAGGTGGCGCTCCAGACCGTGATGGCCTTGGCCCGCTCGGCTATGGGGAAGATCGCGACCAGCAGGGACAGCGTGGCCGGCATGACAACGGCGGCGCCGACGCCCATGACGGCACGGGCGACGATGACCAGGTGGGCCTTGTCGACCAGGCCGCCCATCACCGAACCGGCCGCGAAGACCAGCAGGCCCAGGATCAGTGCGCCGCGACGGCTGTACTTGTCGCCGACCGAGCCCAGCACCAGCATCAGCGCGGCGTAGGGGACGGTGTAGCCGTCGACGACCCACTGCAGGTCACTACTGGACAGATCGAGGTCCTTGGTCATGTCCGGCGCGGCCACGATCAGAGACGTGTTCGCCATGACGACGATCAGCAGGCTCAGGCAGAGCACCAGCAGTCCCCACCAGCGCCGTGGACAGGGCTCGGTCATCTTCTCGACAGGTGTGTTGACAGCGAGCGGCATCGAAAGCTCCTCGGCAGGAGGCGAAGCGGAGGCTTCGGCGGTTCGCGGATCGGTGTGAGCGGCGCCGGCACGGCTTTCGGCCCGAGAGGGCACTGCGGCACCGCGAGGCGATTAATTGCCCACGCACGAGCAGGTAATTTCCCATGGATGAGCAGGCTAGTTAGTTGCTCGTACGTGTGCAACTATCTGATGTCCTCCCAGCGACGACCGGAGGTATCGGCATGGCCGGCGCATACATCGCAGACACCTCGGAACGCAGCCGCACCCGCCTCACCCGGGCCCGCATCATCGAGGCGGCCAGGCAGGAACTCGGCCGCGACCCCGACAGCAGCGTCGGTGACATCGCCGAGGCGGCAGGTGTGGTGCGTCGTACGGTCTACGGCCACTTCAACGGCCGGGCTGCGCTCGTGGAGGGGCTGGTGGAGGACGCCGCGCTGGCCCTGCGGCAGGCGCTCGCGGTCCCGGAGGGGCGCGCGCCGGACGCCGTCGCGATGCTGGCGCGCTTCGTCCTCGCCGTGTGGCGTGTCGGCGACCGCTACCGCATCCTGCTCCGCCTCGCCCCCCAGGACCTCGTGGCCGAGCGTGTGGACGAACTCCTCGCCCCCGCCCGCGACATGGCGGCGGCGATCATCGCCCGGGGTCAGCAGCAGGGGGTCTTTCAGGCCACAGTTCCGCCCGGCCCGCTGAGCCGGGCGCTGGAGGGGGTCCTGGTGGAGCTCCTGGAGTGTGTGAACGCCGGGATCTGGGCGGACGACGGTACGCGCACCGCGACCGCCGCCCTGATCGCGATGGGAGTGGACGACGGACTCGCCGTCGTATGCGTCCGACTCCTCGGCCGGTCCGAGTGGATCGGCGGTTAGGTCTCAGAGGTGGCGAATTGCCCGGTCGAGGGAAATCGCAGTCCTGACGGATTCATCATTTGCCGCCGCAGACACCTTGACGGGGAGTCTCTCAGACTTGATGATTTCATCACAACGATGAAGTTGCTCGGAGGGCACCATGTCTGAAACCCACGTCAACGGGGCTGATGTAAAGACGGCCCACCAGGACCTCCACAGCGAACAGGGTGCCCAGCGCGGCGAGCATCCGGGCAGATCCCGGAATCCCGTGATCAAGGTGGCGGACCTGGCCTGGCTGGAGTTCGAGAAGCCCGACCTGGACCGGGCCGAGGTCTTCGCCCGTGACTTCGGCTTCCAGACCGCCGCGCGCACCGAGAACGAGCTGTGGCTGCGCGGCACCTTCTCCGGCCCACCCTGCATGGTGATCAGACGCGGGCGCACGTCCCGTTTCATCGGCCCGGCGTTCCGGGCTGCCGAGCGGGCCGACCTGGACCGGCTCGCCCGGGCGACGGGGACGGACGTACGGGATGCGGACGTCCCCGGCGGCGGCAAGGTGGTCGGCCTGCTCGACCCCTCCGGCTTCCCGGTACGGGTCGTGCACTGCGCCGAACCGCTTCCCGAGCTACCAGGACAGCGGCCGCTACTGCTCAACTTCGGTACGGAACACCGTCGTACGAACGTCACTCAGCGCCCGGCACGGGAGCCGTCCCGTATCCAGCGGCTGGGTCATGTGGTGCTGGAGACGCGGGTGTTCGCCCGGGCTCTGGACTGGTATCTGGACACCCTCGGGATGATCGTGTCCGACTTCCTCTTCCTGGACGGGCAGCGCGGACGCGGCCCGTCGATGGCGTTCATCCGCTGCGATCTGGGCGGTCTGGCCGTCGACCACCACACCCTGGCCATGCACCTGGGGCCGGGCAACGGCTATGTGCACTCCGCCTACCAGGTGACCGACCTCGACTCGATCGCGGCCGGCGGCGAGTACCTGAACGAGCGCGGCTATGAGCGCAGTTGGGGCATCGGGCGGCACGTCCTGGGCAGCCAGATCTTCGACTACTGGCGTGACCCGGACCGCTTCATGCTGGAGCACTTCGCCGACGGCGACCTGTTCTCCTGCGACCTCGAACCCGGCTGGGCCCCCATGTCGACGAGCGGCCTTGCTCAGTGGGGCCCACCCGCCACCAGAGACTTCCTCGGCGCGAGCCCCTCGCCCCAGCGGGTCCGCGATGTCATCGAGGCCCTGCGCGGCGACAGCGAGATGGACCCGGCGCGTCTGCTGGGCCTGCTCAAAGCCGCCAAATCCTGACCTCCACCCCTCTGACGAAGGCAATGACATGAGTACCAACGTCCTGCGCACCGCCAACGGCTGGTGGGTCGTCCGCGACGGCCGTGCCGTCCTCGTCGACACCAAGGCCGTTACCACAGCCGAGCTGATCGCCGACCGCGCCGCCGTGGGGGAGGCAGCCGCTTCAGGTGAGGCGGGCACGCCGGTCACCGGCCTGGTGGCGCTCACCCCGGTGACCACCCCCTGCCGGGTGGTCGCCCAGATGGTCAACTACCGCAGCCACGCCCGCGATTCCGGCTTCACCGGTGACATCCCGCCCGCCTTCTTCCGCAAGGCGTCCGGCTCGGTCAGCGGCCCACGCGAGAGCATCGTCCGGCCCACCCACGTGAAGTTTCTCGACTACGAGATCGAACTCGGCCTCGTCATGGGCGCACCGCTGCCGGTGGGTACCGTGGTCGAGGAGGGGGATCTGCCGTCGTACGTCGCCGGACTCGTGATCACCAACGACGTGAGCGCCCGTGACGTACAGCTGACCAAGACGCAGTTCTACGAGAGCAAGTCGTACCCGACCTTCACACCGACCGGCCCCTATCTGGCGCTCCTCGATCCGGACGACTTCGCCCATCTCCTCGATCTGCGGCTCAAGTTGTCGGTCAACGGTGAACTGCGTCAGGACCGCACTCTCGCCGACATGATCGTCCGCCCGGCGCAGGCCCTCACCCTGCTCGCCCGCTTCCAGACCCTGGACCCCGGCGACCTGCTGCTGACCGGTACCCCCGGCGGCACCGCCCTCAAGGCCCCGCCCAAGCCGGTCGAGAAGATCGGCGCGCTGCTGCCGGCCGCCGTGAAGTGGAAGGCGTTCTTCAAGACCCAGGCCAAGAACCCGCACTACCTGCAGACGGGCGACGTGATCACGGCTGGCATCGCGACCCCGGACGGCCGGATCGACCTCGGCGAGCAGCACACGCCCGTCACGCACGCGAAGTAGCACCCGAAAGAGCTGCGTACGCCCGTCACGCACGCGAATTAGCACCCGAAAAGAGCCGCGCGCACGCCCGTCACGCACGCGAAGTAGTACCCGAAAAGAGCCGCGCACGCCCGTCACGCACGGGAAGAAGCGCCCGATAAGAGCCGCACATGAGCGTCGAGAAGAGCCTGTTGAGGAGCGCCGCACGATGACCGAGCCGTATCCGGACCCCTTCACCACACCCGATCCGCAGGCCGTCGCAGACAGCCGCATCGCGGACTTCGCCCGCCATGTCGGCGTGGACGGCACCGACTACGCCGCCCTGCACCGCTGGTCGGTCACCGACCTGACGGGCTTCTGGGGCGCGGTGTGGGAGTACTTCGACGTCGACGCGGACACCCCGTACGAACGGGTGCTGGCCGAGGAGACCATGCCCGGTGCCCGCTGGTTCCCGGGTGCCACCCTCAACTACGCCCACCACGCCCTGCGCAAGCTGCCCTCAGACGGTCCGGCGATCATCGCCCTGGACGAGACCGGCAGCGGCTACGAGGTGACGGGAGACCTGCTGCGTGCCCAGGTCGCCTCCGTTGCGGCGACCCTGCGCGACCTGGGCGTGGGGGTGGGCGACCGGGTGGTGGGTTACCTGCCCAACACCCCGCACGCGATCGTCGCGTTCCTGGCTGCCGCGAGCCTGGGTGCCGTGTGGTCGGTGTGCGGGCAGGACTACGCACCCCAGGCGGCCGCCGACCGGTTCGGCCAGCTCGAACCCACCGTGCTGATCGCTGCCGACGGCTACCTCTTCAACGGCGCCACCCACGACCGCCGCGAAGCCTCCCTCGAACTCGCCGCCGCGCTCCCGGCGTTGAAGGCGACGCTGCTGGTGGACCATGTGGGCCTGCCGTGGCCGTCGAAGGCGTACCCGTCGCTGGTCGTCCCGTGGGAGGACGCCTCCACCCGCACCGAGGAACTCGCCTGCACGCCGGTGCCGTTCGACCACCCTCTGTGGGTCGTCTTCTCCTCCGGTACGACAGGTCTGCCCAAGGGCATCGTGCACGGCCATGGCGGCGTGCTTCTGGAGCACCTGAAGACCCTGGGCCTGCACTCCGACCTGGGCCCCGGAGACCGTCTCCTGTGGTACACCACCACCAACTGGATGCTGTGGAACATGGTCGCCTCGACTCTGCTGACCGGTGCCACGACATGCACGTACGACGGCAGCCCGGCGCCGTTCGCCAAGCTCGACGTCCTGTGGGAGCTGGCGGCGCGCCACCGGGTCACCGCGTTCGGCACCAGTCCCCAATACCTGCTGGGCATGGACAAGTTCGGTATCGATCCCTCGGGGCACGACCTGTCGTCCGTCCGCGTGGTGGGCTGTACCGGCTCAGCGCTGCCCGCCTCCGCCTATCCGTGGGTCCGCGACCACGTGGGCGAGCGTGTGCTGCTGGCCTCGATCTGCGGTGGCACGGACGTGGTGGCCGGCTTCGCTGGCAGCGCGCCCAACACCCCCATCTGGGCGGGGGAGTTGTCGGCGCCGCACCTGGGCGTGGCGCTGGCGGCGTTCGACGACGAGGGCTTCCCGGTCGTGGACCAGGTCGGCGAGCTGGTGGTGACCCGACCGATGCCCTCGATGCCGTTGTACTTCTGGAACGACGCCGACGGCAGCCGCTACCACGACGCCTACTTCTCGACGTATGCCGGCCTGTGGCGGCACGGCGACTGGATCACGATCACGGGACACGGCTCGGTGATCGTGCACGGCCGTTCGGACTCCACCCTGAACCGCAACGGCGTACGGCTCGGCAGCGCCGACATCCACGACGTCGTCGAACGCCTTCCGGAGATCACGGAGGCGCTGGTGATCGGCGCGGAGGAGCCGGACGGCGGCTACTGGATGCCGCTGTTCGTGGTCCCAGCCGCTGGGGTGACCCTGGACGACGCCCTCCGGGAGAAGATCCGCGGCGCCATTCGCAGCGAGGTGTCCCCGCGCCATGTCCCCGACGAGATCCTCGATGTGCCGGGCATCCCGCACACCCGCACCGGCAAGAAGCTGGAGGTCCCGATCAAGCGCCTGCTCCAGGGCGCCCCGGCGGAGCAGGTCGTCAACCCGGACGTTGTGGACGAGCCCGGCCTCATCGACCACTACGCCCGCCTGGGCGCCGAACGGCGGGCCCAGGCCGTGTGACAACCGCGCGGATCGCCGTCGCCGTCGCCGTCGTACGAGGGAGGGTCTCAGATGGCCCGACTGGTGGCCCGATCCTCGGATCGGCTAAGGGGCGGTCCGCGCGGACGGGCCAGGGATCGGTCTGCTCGGGTCGGGCAAGGCTCGGGCCGGGGCGTGCGTGACAGAATGAAGGGTCCGTTCTTCGCTCTGCCTTCATCGAGGTTCTTCCGTGTCCCAGCCCGTTGGCCGCGTGCCGCAGCGACGCAATGCACGGTCCAACCGGGCGCGCATCCTGGCCACCGCGCGCCAGGAACTCGGGCGGAACCCCGACATCACCCTGGAGGAGCTGGCCCGCGCCTCCGGAGTGGTCAGGCGCACTCTCTTCGGGCACTTCCCGGGACGGGCCGCGCTCCTGGAGGCGCTGGCCGAGGAGGCCGCGGAGGCTGTGCAGGCCGCCGTGGCCGTCGGAGACAAGGAGACGGAGCCGGCCGAGCGGGCGCTCGCGCACTTCTCCCTGTCGGTGTGGCCGGTCGGCGACCAGTACCGGATGCTCCTGGCGCTTGCCCAGCGCGATCTGGGAATGGAACGTGTCGCCAAGATCCTCGAACCCGCCCGACTCAAGGTCGCGGCCATTGTGGAGCGCGGGCAGCGGGATGGCGTCTTCCCCTCCCATCTGCCACCCGCGGTGCTGAGCGCCGGGCTGGAGGCGATGACGGTCGCCCTGCTGACCGAGGTCAACACCGGGGCGCTGGAGGACGACGGGACCCGTACGGCCGTCGCCACGCTCATCGCGGCCGGCGTGCCGGAGAAGCAGGCACGCCTCGTGGTCAATGACGTGGCCGCCACGACCACGAGGAGCCTGTAGCCGACGGCTGAGCCGCGGTGCTGCAGACAAATTGGTTCGAACGGACCCCGGCGCGAAGGCGCTGGGGTTTTGTCACATGTACCAACTTCTTTAATTACCCTCAGCTGTGCAATTATCTGCTCGTGCTCCTGTGGCTTGACGGGTCGGCGCGCTGTCGACCCCTGCTCAGGCCCCGACTTCCCGATCCCGTAGTGGAGAAGCCAGTGAACTTCGGCGGACCAGATGATCTGACCTTCTCCCATCCGGTGCCGGTGGCTGTCGTCGGCGGCCGGTACGAGCTGCGCCTGCTGCTCGGTTCCGGGGGCATGGCCGAAGTGCACCTCGCGCACGACGCCCGGCTCGACCGGCTCGTCGCGGTGAAGACGCCGCGCGCCGATCTCGCCCACGACGCGGAGTTCCAGGAACGGTTCCGCCGGGAGGCCATGTCGACGGCCTCGCTCAACCACCCTGCCATCGCCGCGGTGTACGACACGGGCGAGGACGCCTCCATGTCGTACGGCGGAGGTTGGGCGGGCGCCGGATTCCCGCTGCCGTACCTCGTGATGGAGTACGTCGACGGTACGACCCTGCGTGAAGCCCTTTACTCCGGGCCGCAGTTGACCGTCGAACGTGCTCTGGAGCTGACGGCCGGCGTCCTGCGAGCCCTCGACCACTCCCACCAGCAGGGCATCGTGCACCGGGACATCAAACCGGCCAACGTGATGGTGACGCAGGCCGGTCAGGTCAAGGTCATGGACTTCGGGATCGCCCGCGACGCGCGGGACGTCGGCATGACACAGACGTCCGTCGTCATCGGCACCGCGCAGTACCTGTCGCCGGAACAGGCGCTCGGGCAGGACATCGACGCCCGGTCCGACCTGTACTCGGTGGGCTGCATGCTGTACGAACTGCTCACCTTCCGCACGCCGTTCACCGGTGAATCGCCGATGGCGGTGATGTACCAGCACATCCAGGAGGCGCCGAGCCCGCCGAGCCTCTACAACCCCGAGATCGGCCCCGACCTGGACGCGATCGTCCTCCGCGCCCTGCAGAAGGAGCCCTGGTACCGCTACCAGTCCGCCGGGGAGATGCTCGCCGACATCGAGGCGCTGTTGAGCACGGGATCGAGTACGGGATCGAGTGCGGGATTCAGTACGGGGTTCAGTACGGGACCGGTGGCCGGTCCCGCGTCCCCGACGGCGGGGACCGACGACTCGTACGACGACGGTGGCTCGTACGACCGGGACGGCTGGCACGGTGACGAGGAGGGCCCTGGGCGCCGCCGGGGGAGCGTGGCGCTGGTCGTGGCCGGTGTCGCCGTCCTGGCCGCGGCGCTCCTGGTCGGCTGGCTCATGTTCGGGCGCGGCGGGGCCGACGACGGCAAGGCGGCTGTGCCGGCGCTGGTCGGCATGACTCTCGACGAGGCTCGGAGCGCGGCGGACAACGTCGGCCTCACGCTCACCGTGACAAAGCGGGAGCCCTGCGCGGACCAGCCCACCGACCACGTCTGTACGCAGAGTCCGACGGACGGCGAACTCGACAAGGGGGAGGCCCTGTCGGTGACCGTCTCCACCGGTGCGCCGAAGGTGGAGGTGCCGGATGTCGTCGACAAGGACGAGGACGACGCCTCCCGCACCCTGGAGGGCGAGGACTTCAAGGTGAAGCTCCGGCATGTCGTGTCCACGGAGGACCCAGGCACCGTCCTCGAGCAGGACCCCGAGGGTGGCGACAAGGTCGAGAAGGGCACCGAGATCACCCTCACGGTGGCCAAGGAGGCCGAGAAATCCACCGTCCCGGACCTCACCGGCAAATCGGCGAGCGAGGCCCGGGAACTGCTGGCCGAAAACGGCCTGAAGCTGGGTGACACGACCGAGGTCGACAACGGAGCCGAGGCCGGCACCGTCGTCGGACAGAGCGTCCCCTCCGGCGAGGAGGTCGATCCGGGCTCCACTATCGACATCCAGGTCGCCAAATCAGTGGAGACCGTGCTAATCCCGACCGACATCGTCGGCAGGACCCTCGCCGAGGTCCAGGACGAACTGAGCGGCATCGGGCTCCAGGTCAGTGTCGCCTCCGGGTACTCCCAGTCGTCCGACGCCGTCGTGACGTCGAGTACCCCGCAGGCGGGCAGCGAGGTCGAGGCGGGCAGCACGGTGATCGTCGTCACCGAGGAGGCGAGTGACGAGTCGTCCGACGACGAGACACCGGCCGACGACACGGCGGAGGCGGCGACAGCGCCTACGGACGGCGGTCAGTAACAACTCACCAATGCCGGACGCCGGCGAGCCCTCAACCGCACACTGTCGGTCGAGGGCTCGCCGGCGTCCGGCGTCGGCTCTCCGAGGGTCCGTCTTCAGTCGAGATCGGGCAGGGGGCGCCAGGCGACTTCACGGGCGTCCTCGGGCGGGACGCCCAGCATGCGCAGCAGCATTTCCACCAGGCTTGACGCCGCCTCGTCGCCGTCGCGCTCGGGCTGGGCGAACCGGAGCTCCACCAGCGCCAGCAGCGAACCGCCCAGGGCGGTCACCGCGGCGGTCGGGTCGGTGATGGTGAAACGCCCGGAGGCCATGCCGACCTCCACGTCTCGTATGGCGCGCGGAGCCAGGCCCGAGTCCGAGTGGAGGTGGCTGAGGCCGCGGTGCCGCAGGACCTGCATCAGCTCGGGCCGGGAGTTGGCCAGGCGTGCGCTGAGGCGGAAACCACCCGCGAGGAGTTCCGCAGGGTCGTCGACGTCCTGCAGATGCTCGTCGAAGGCTTGGCCGAGCTCTTCGAGGGCGTCCAGCACCGCCGCGTCGAACAACTCGGCCTTCGACTCGAAGTGGTTGTAGAAGGTGCCGAAGCCGACGTCCGCCCGGTCGGCGATCGTCTGGATGCTCGCGCTGGTGTCGCCGGTCTCGGCGAGTATCTGCCGGGCCGCGCGGACGAGCGCCTGACGAGTCTCGGCACGACGTCGTTCGAAGCGATTGCGTGGGGGCGCTGACGTGGGCATACGTGCGACTCTACCAATGTGACCCATCCACCACAGTTCTGATGAGCTGGTCAGTACAGCGCTGATGCATTCATCACCACCGTGAGAGTGACGGGCGAGTCATTCGCCATTCACCCGGCCGCTGCGCCGCCCGGTTCGGTGCCTGAGCCGGAGTACTGCCCGAGGAAATCCGAAGTGCGCTGACCATTTCCTATGGAGCTTCGAAAGGCCAGAAGTGGCCGGAATCGAAGAGGTGCACACCGCTTCCTTCCGGGAGTTTCGCGATGCCCAGGGGATCGGTGTAGAACTCGCGGGACTGGAGAGGGTCGTCCGCTCCCTGCAGCAGCAGGACGGGGCCGGGAGCGTCGACGAAGCGGTGCGTGACGGTGATCTTGCCCAGCTGCTCCTCGTCGCCGTCCGCTTCGGGCGCGCGTGGCGGCGTCTCGGAGAGTTCAGCCAGGAGCCGGTCCACCCCGGACAGCCTGTCGAACGCCCTTTCCACTCCCGCGTGGACGCGTGCCGGAGGTGTTGTGTATCCGTACAGGCCTGTGTCGTAAGGCATGGCGGAGTCCTCCAGAACCCCCTGGCTCCGGTGGGGCGAACCGCCTTGAGAGGCGGTTGTCGGTCAGCGCGTGGCACTGCCCGACAGGGCGGCGAATGAGGTCTGTTCGACGTGCCCACGGGTGGTGCACAGCAGGGGTGCCCAGACGGCTGTGTCGTTGAAGCCCCGCCCGCCGGCCGGGACTACGTCCATCACGACGCGGTCGGGGCGCAGCAGGACGGCGTCGGCGCGGCCCCGCCGCAGCCAGGCGTCGAGGGTGCCGTCGTCGCGGAGTTCGGCCGCGGGCACCGCCCGGATGCCGAGCCCATGGGCGAGTGCTGCCAGCGACGGCGAGGGCTCTGCGGCGGTCAGGATGGTGAACGTGTCGCCGAGGACTTCGTCGAGACGGGCCCGCTGTCCGTCGGCGTCAACCCACGGCTGCGGACAGTGGGTTCCCACGAGGCGGCTGCCCCGGCGGGTGCGGCGCCCCACGAGAGGTCCGGGGGTCAGTGCCGGACTGAGGTCGCGGTTGGCCGCCTCGGTCAGACCGGGTATGCGGCAGATCACGGACAGGAGCCTGCGGCGCAGTGCGGCGGCACTGTCCTGACCGCCGGTCATGGCCCAGCCCAGGGCGACCGCGAGCCGGATCACATGCCGCGCGTGCGGCTTGCGCTCACTCTCGTAGGTGTCCAACAGCCGCTCGTTGCCGCCTTGTCGGAGGACGCGGGCGAGCTTCCAGGTGAGGTTGTAGGCGTCGCGCAAACCCGAGCACAGCCCTTGTCCGATGAACGGCGGCGTGAGGTGTGCCGCGTCGCCCAGGAGAAAGACCCGGCCGCTTCGCCATCGGTTCGCGACCCGCGCGCGGAAGGTGTACTCACTCTCGCGGACGATCTCGAAGTCCCCGTCGTACGAGGGCGGCAGCCACGGAGCGACCAGCTCGCGGACCGGCTCCCGCCCGTCCCGCATGCGGAACTCCCAGCGGTAACGGTCCTCGCCGACGCGCATGAAGGTCGCCGGCCGCTCCGGGTCGCAGACCTGGTCGACGCCCTCCCAGCAGCGGACATCGGCCGTCGTCCGTACGTCGATGACGGTCCAGCGTTCGTCGAAGCGCAGGTCCTCCCATACGGCGCCGATGGCCTCGCGGGTGAGGCTGTTCGCGCCGTCGCAGCCAAGGACCGCGTCGGCCCACAGGTGGTGCTCTCCGTCGGGCGCGCGGTAGGTGACGCGCACCGGGCCTCCGGTGTCCGGCCCGATACCGGTGACCTCCACTGCGCTCCGCAGTTCGCACTCCGGGCGCCGGGCCAGGGCGTCGCGCAGCAGTCGCTCCAGTGCGGGCTGCTCGAACATGCTGGTCTGCGGGTAGCCGTGCGGGCCCTGCCCGACACGGCGGAACTCGGCCATCACCCGGTGCCGGGCGTCGAGCAGCCGCAGCCCCTTGCCCGGGCGGGCCATCGCGGCGAACGCCTCGCCTACGCCCGCGGCCTGGAGGATCCTGCGCACCTCGTCGTCGACGACGAGGGCACGAGGGAGTGGATAGACGTCTTGGTGGCGTTCGAGGACGATGCTGCGGATTCCGTGCCGGGCGAGGAGGAGGGCGGTGGTCACGCCTACCGGCCCGGCGCCGATGATGGCGACGGGGATGTCTGCGGAGCGGTGCTCGATGCTCATGTGCGGCTCATTTCAGGTCCTGTCAGCAGCAGGTCGCCGGGGTCCAGGATCTGTTTCACTCGCCGTGTCCCCCCGGCAGTGTCGCCGTAATGAGGAAACTATCAGATCTGGTAAGGCGATCGTCAATAGAGCAGTCGTCGTGAGATGACTGTTTCATCAGAACTGGGGTGTCTATGTATGATGTGACCGCTTCACGCCCGCGCCCAGGCGGCCGGCATGGCCCTCAGCCGAGCTGCTCGGCCAGTCCGACGAGAATGCCCTCGGGTCCGCGGACGTAACAGAGCAGATAACTGCTGTCGAACTGCGCCACCTCGCCGACGAGTTCGGCGCCATGGGCTTGCAGGCGGGCAAGGACGTCCTGGATGTCGTCGACGGCGAACATGATGCGACGAATGCCGAGCGTGTTGGTCGGTGCGATGGCAGGCTCGGCGCTGATCGCCTGCGGCGTATGGAACTGCGTCAGCTCGAGCCGGCTGTGGCCGTCCGGGGTCCTCAGCATCGCCACGTCCTGTCGGGCGTTGTCGAGCCCGATGACACGGTCCACCCAGCGTCCCTCGACCGGCATCTTGCCCTCCAGCTCCATGCCGAGTTCGACGAAGAAGGCGATGGCGGCGTCAAGGTCGGCGACCACGATGAGGACGTTGTCCATCCGCTGGATCGTCATGACGGGTCTCCTTGGTGGTGGGGCATCGGTGGCCGTATCCGCCCCTGAGACGGAGCCGCCGGGCCGTTCTCGACATCCTCTGCCATATCTTCTTCGGGAACCGTTTGACGCAGCGACGTCTGTCCCATCGGAGTCGATGAGTGCGCGTCGGATGCAGTGGCGCCGGGGCGGAGGCGGCGCAGCGCATGGATCAGCAGCGGGGGGAGCAGGGCGCCCTGCACCGCGATCGCTGCCCAGAAGAGTCCGGCGTGACCGGACCGTTCTGCGAGTTCGTAGCCCTCGCCTCCCACGATGCCGCTGGCGAACGCGCCGATTCCGGCCGCCAGTCGTTGGTGGCCGAAGACGACGGCGGGTGTGCGGCCGGACCGGTTCAGGGCTTCGAGGTCGTTCTTGAGGAAGAGGATGATCTCGCCGAGGCAGATGAGCAGGGCTCCGGCCAGGACGGCCGCCGGGTGGCCGAGGGCGAGGGTGGCCATGCCGGTGGCCAGCGCGGCGAATCCGAGACGCAGGGCGCGGGAGTAGGACAGACGGGCTATCCAGTCCGACATGAGGGGCTGCGCGACGACCAGAAGCAGGGCATACAGCGCGAGGACCAAGGCGTAGAAGAACGTCGAGGTCCGGGGCACGGCGTAAACCGCGAGGTAGTGCTGGAAGAACATGAAGACGTACACGCTCAGCACGGTGATCGCGAAGGGCAGGAGGGACAGTCCGGCGAGTGTCTTCTCCCGGCGCCGCGGCACTCCCTCGGCGCTGACTCTCCCTTCGTCCGGTCGGCGGTCGGGCCTCTCCACGGGCAGCAGTGCGTGCCCCACTGTGATCGCGGCGAACAGCACGGAGACCGCCGTGAACAGCCCCGCCGAGGCGCTGAGTACGAAGGGTGCGGCGGCGATCGGGCCCAGTGCGACACCGGCGTTGAGGGCGGAGCTGCTCGCAGACAACAGCAGTGGGCGCTGCTCCTCCTCCACGTGGTGCACCAAGTACCCCTTGTTGGCGGGCAGATAGAGCGCTGCGCCGCAGGACACGAGGAACAGCGCGGTGACGGCCGCGGCCGGGTGACTCAGGCCCGGCAGGAAGCAGGCGAAGCCCGTCGTACGGATCATCAGGGCGAGCAGCATGGTGCGCTGCAGCCCGATCCGCTCGGAGATCTCGGCCCCGACGACGCCGCCGGAGAACTGCACGAGCGAGGCGATGGCGAGCACCACGCCGACGGTGCCGAGTCCCATGCCCAGCCGCTCGTGCAGCAGGATCGACATGTACGGCAGCACGGCGAAGCTGCCCAGGGGGATCAGGAACGAGCCGGCCAGCAGAAAGTACTGCGGGCCGGTGAGCGACTTGAGCGGAGCGAGGCGCGAGCGCGGACGTCCGCCCCGCTTCCGCGACGACGGCGTGGTCATTCCTGGTTGTCGTCGGTCGCGATGACCGGCCGTACGCTCCCGGCGGCGCTGAGCGCCCGGTGCAGGGCCAGTTCGGCCGTCGCAGCCTCGGCCAGGACGATGCCTGTGCAACTGCGCTGGTCGCTCAGGTGCTCCACGCGCCGCCCGGGGACGGCGGTGGGATACCACTCGGGCGAGCCGGGGAAGGCGGACAGACCCTCCAGGCCGGTCCAGCCGGTGAGCGTGCCGGGCCGGTCGGGGTAGACGAGCACGAAGGCGGTCGCGGGACCGGGCCTGTCATCCACAGCGACAGCGACGGCGTCCAGCAGCGCGGGGCGGCGGCCGAGAGCTGTGTCGACCATGGCGTCGTAGACATTGCTGCCCAGGGCGCGGCACAGGGCCTCGCCGACGAGCGCGCCACCGATACGGCGGTTGATCTCGACCAGTTCCGGGCCCGCGGAGGTGAGGACGAACTCCACGTGCGCGAAGCCGCTGTCGTGGCCCGCCGTCGCCAGTACGCGAGCCACCCAGTCCTGGATCAGGTCGAGTTCGGCGCGGGGGAGCGCGACGGGGAAGGCCGCCGCCTCCTCGCGTACGGAGGGCTCGGGGGACATCTGCCGGCTGAGGACACCGAGCAGCTTCGTCTCGTTCTCCCAACTGAGCGTCTCCGCGCTGTAGACGGGGCCGGAGAAGAAGGGCTCGGCGAACAGCCGCCCGTTGAAGGGACGTTGGGCTGCCTCGGCGAGCGCCGTGCGCAGTTGGTGTTCGTCGCGTACCGGCCAGACGTTGCGCGAGGAGGTGCCCGCGGAGTCCTTCAGGACGGCGGGCAGACCGACCTCACGGAGGATCTCGGGAGCCGAGGAAGGGTCAGCGGGGACAGCGAGAGCGCCACCGCGGCTGAGACCGCGCTCGTGGAGAAGGTTGCGCACCCGGCTCTTGTCCCGTAGTTGGCGGACCGCGGTCGGGTCGGGTCCGGGCAGTCCGAGTTTGGCGGCGAGGTCGGCGCCCGGGACGCTCCAGGTGTCGGTCGAGTTGATGAGCCCGCGCAGGTCGGGCACGGCGGCCAGAGCGGCGGCGCAGGCGGCTTCGTCCGTGGTGTCGAGGTCGACGATGTCGAGTGCCGTGGGGTCGAGGTGGGCGAGTTCGTGGCGGTAGACGTCCCGGTTGCCGGTGAGCAGACACAGGCGGTGTCCTGCGTTGCCGGCCGCCTCGATCAGGCGTCCCAGGCCGAAGGTGAGTGCCTCCAGGGCGGCGATGGTCACGATGCCTGGTCCTCCTTGGTCGATGCGGCGAGCGAGGCCGTTGCCTGCGCGGGAACAGCGGGTACAGCAGGTACGGCTGGAGCAGAGGGCACGGCGGGACCAGCGGGTACAGGCACGGATACGGCGGCCGCGGCAGATTGCCGTACGTCGTACCGCCGCCGCTTCCACTCCATGACCGACCAGGGCAGCGCCAGGTCGGCGAGGCTGGTGATCTGGTGCGGCTTCAGCGTGCGCGGGTCGAGGGCCTCGTGGTGGCGGGCGAAGACACGTTCGGTGTAGCGGTGACCGGTGTCGGCGCCGATGACCAGGTGCGTGCGCTCGGGGTCGCGGGCGGCCTCCCAGCCAGCGACGAGGTGGGCGGCACCGGTGGACAGGCCGGCGAACACGGCGTGTTCCCGCAACAGGCCGACGGCGCCGGCCATCGCGTGCCGGAAGTCGAGCCAGTGAAGGGTGTCGTAGAGGTCGTGGCGCACGTTGTCGAAGGGGATCGAGCTGCCGATCCCGGCGATGATCGCCTCGGGGTCGCTGAACCCCTCGCTGCCGAAGGTGACACTCCCGAAGGGCTGGAGTCCCAGCAGCCGTACGTCTCGCCCGCGCCCGCGCAGCGCCACGGCCAGCCCGCCGCTCGACGAGCCCGTGCCGACGGCCCCCACCACGGTCAGCGGCACATCGGGCAGCGCACGGTCCACCAGGTCGGCGAACTCCTGGTAGCCGGTGTAGTGGACGCCGTCGTGGTACTGGCGCATCCAGTACAGGCCCGGCCGTTCGGCGAGCAGCTGCCGGACCCGGCGGACCCGCCCTTCCTGGTCGAGTCTCAGATCCTTCGAGGGCGGCATCTGGTCCACGGTGGCGCCGAGGATCTCCAACTGCGCGCGCATCGTGGCGTCGACGGTGGTGGAGGCGACGATGTGGCAGTGCAGGCCGTAGCGGTGGCAGGCCATCGCCAGGGCCAGCGCGTAGATGCCGCTGGAGCTGTCGACGAGGGTCTGGCCCGGTTTCACGGTCCCGCGCTCCAGCAGGGTGCGGACCGCGCCGAGGGCGGCGTACACCTTAAGCGTCTCGAAGCGGGCGAGGACAACGTTGCCGGACAGCCGCAGCAGGTCGGGGGCCTTGATCGCGTCGGTGATGTGCTCGTGGACCGGAGCGCCGGGTGTGCCGGGCGCGATACGTGTCGAGGTCACCGTCATCGCCCGACCGAACGCAGGTAGTGGCCCAGGTCTTCGGCACCCGTGACGTTGCGCGGGCCGCTGACCGCGTCGCCGTAGGACATGACGAGGAAGTGGTTGTCCTTCACCGCCGGTATCGACTTCAGGCTGGGCAGTGACTTGAGGTAGGCGATCTTGTCCTTGGCCGGCTGGTCGGCGTAGTCGATGATCACGATCACCTCTGGCTTGGCCTTGATGACCGGTTCCCAGCCCACCGTCGTCCAGCCCTTGTCGAGATCACCGAAGACGTTGGTGCCTCCGGCCGCGGTGATGATGTCGTTCGGAGCGGCGTGCCGGCCGGCGGTGAACGGCTGGTCGGTGCCCGAGTCGTAGACGAACACCTTGGCCGGGTCGTCCCCGGAGGGCCAGGTCTTCTTCAGCGCGGTGACACGGTCCTTGAGGTCGGTGACGAGTTCGTCGGCCCGCTTCTCGACGCCGAAGATCTTCCCCAGGTTGTCGAGGTCGGTGTAGAGCGCCTCCAGCGGTGTCACGTCGACGCTCTTGTCGCCGTAGTCCCAGCAGGTCTCGGTGTGCAGATAGCTGGCGATGCCGACCTTGTCGAGCAGGGCCGGGGTGATACCGCGTTCCTCGCTGAAGCCGGAGTTCCAGCCGGCCAGTACCCAGTCGGCCTTGGCGTCGACGACGATCTCGCGGGTGATGCGCTCGGTGCCCAGCCGCTCGACCTCGGTGTAGTCCTCGCGCCAGGGCGAACCCTCGATGGACGGGTCGCCGAGTTCGTTCATCACATAGCCGCGCATCTGTTCGGCCAGGCCGAGGGAGAACATCTTCTCCGCGCCGCTGACGTCGTAGGCGACCGGGCGCTCGGGGCGGGTGTACGTGACGTCCTCGCCGCAGTTGGAGACCGTGACCGTGGCGGGCTCGGCCTCCGCCGTGGGTTCGACCTCGGCGCCGCAGCCGGTGGTCACCAGGAACCCTGTTGCCAGGAGTCCGGCGGCGAGCGCGCGGGGGAACGATGGTCTGATCACGAGTGTGGTCCTTCCGGGGAAGCGTCGGCTGGTGTGGGGGTGCCGGCGGGCGCCGGGACGAGGTCGTAGAGCAGTTGCGGGGTTCCGGTCCGTGGATGGGGCACGACCATGGCGTCGACGCCGAACACCTTGCGGACCAGCTCGGGCGTCAGGACCTCCGCGGGAGTGCCCGAGGAGACCAGACATCCGGAGCCGAGCACAGCGATGCGGTCGCAGACCTGGGCCGCCAGATTGAGGTCGTGCAGGGCGGTCAGGACGGTCAGTTCGGACGAGCGCAGGAAGGAGAGCAGTTCGACCTGGTGCCGTACGTCCAGGTGGTTGGTGGGCTCGTCGAGGACCAGGACGCGGGGTTCCTGGACGAGGGCGCGGGCGACCAGTACGCGCTGGCGCTCGCCGCCGGACAGGGTCAGCACGCTGCGGTCCGCGAGGTGGGCGATGTCCAGTCGGTCCATCGCCTGCCGGCACAGCTCGCGCTCGCGAGCGGTCAGCGGATGGTTGCCGCGGGCGTGCGGGGCGCGGCCGAGGGCCACCACCTCCTCGACGGTGAAGTCGAGTTCGGTGTGGCTCTCCTGGGTCAGGGCGGCGATCGACCGGGCGCTCTCGCGCAGCTTCAGCGAGGTCAGGTCGGCGCCGTCGAGCAGGACGGCCCCGGACGTCGGCTTCAGCGCCCGGTAGACGCAGCGCAGAGCGGTGGACTTGCCGCTGCCGTTGGGCCCGACGAGCCCGACGACCGAGCCGGCGGCCACGTCGATGTTCAACCGGTCGATGAGCGCCCGCCCGGCCGCCTCGACGGACAGGTCGCGCAGCGAGAGGACTGACGGGGTGGATGAGGCCATCTACTGACCCCCGAACAGATAGCCGCGCCGCCGCATCAGCACGACGAACACCGGCACACCGATCAGCGCGGTGATCACTCCGAGCGGCAACTCCTCCGGCGCGAAGGCGGTACGGGCCACCAGATCGACCCAGACCATGAAGCAGGCCCCGGCGAGCGGCGCAACGGCCAGCACCCGTCGGTGAGTCGAGCCGACCCAGATTCGTACGATATGGGGAAGCACCAGGCCGACGAAGCCGATCGCGCCGCTGACCGCCACGATCAGCCCGGTGACGGCCGCGGTGAGGACGAACAGCCCCCGCCGCAGGCCGTCCGCGTCCACGCCGAGGCTCGCCGCGGTCTCGTCCCCCAGCGACAGCACGTCCAGCGACCGGCTCTGCCGCAGCAGCACCACGATCGCGACCAGTACCGCCGCCGCCACCAGCGGCAGTGACTCCCAGGTCGCCGACCCCAGGCTGCCGAGCAGCCAGAACAGCACCGTCCGCGCGGCCTGCCCGTTCGGGGAGAGGAAGACCAGGGCGCTCATCAACGCCTGGAATCCGTACGCCAGCGCCACCCCGGTCAGTACCAGTCGCAGCGGCGTCAGGCCGAGCGGACCGCGCGCGGCCAGGTAGACCAGCACCGTCGTACCGAGGGCACCGAGGAACGCGGCGGCCGACAGGGCGAAGACCCCAAGACCCGCGAAGATTCCGAAGACCACGACGGCTGTCGCCCCCACGGACGCGCCCGACGAGATGCCCAGTACGAACGGGTCCGCCAGGGCGTTGCGCACCAAAGCCTGGATGGCGACACCCACGACGGAGAGCCCGGCGCCGACGACCGTCGCGAGCAGCACCCTGGGGGTGCGCACATGCCAGACGATGGAGTACCCGGTCACCTCGTCCGCCCCGATGCGGCCGCCGGTGAGAGCCGCCCACAGGAAGTGCACGACATCGCCCGGCGGTACGACGGTCGGCCCCAGCGCGATGCCCGCCACTACGGAGAACACCAGCGTGACGGACAGCGCCACGAGTGTGGTCAGCAGCCTGCCGCGGCCTGCGGGACGGTCCTCCGGATCCTGCTGCGGCTCCCTCTCCGAGGAGACGGCGGGACCTGCCGAAGAGGTCCCGGATGCGGCCCCGGTCATGAAGTCCCTTCATTCGCG
This sequence comes from Streptomyces sp. NPDC127595, assembly GCF_042671685.1. Classification (NCBI taxonomy): domain Bacteria; kingdom Bacillati; phylum Actinomycetota; class Actinomycetes; order Kitasatosporales; family Streptomycetaceae; genus Streptomyces; species Streptomyces sp. NPDC127595. Next base: position 819,087 of record NZ_JBHXWK010000002.1, read on the forward strand.
CGGAAGTTGGTCGGCGGGGCGCGCCGAACTCCGCCCACCGATCAGTAGTCGGAGCGGAGTGCCTCAGAGTTCCCGCGTATCGGCGGTGAGTTTCGGCCGTGTTCCGCGCACAATCAGCCGCCGCGCGTGGTTGTCGTACGCGCTGCCGTCGAAGTCGCCGTAGCACCGCACGTCGGTGAAGCCGGCCGCCTCGAAGAGGGCGCGCAGTTCGGCGCCGCTGTAGAGGAAGGAGGTGATCGACGCCTCGCGCGCCACCCCGGCGCGCACCAGCGTCCAGTCGGTGCGCAGCCGCGTCCAGTTGTCCAGGACGGTGTCGCGCTGCACCACGTACGCGCCGCTGTCCAGCTCGACGAGCTTGGGCCGGCCGATCCAGCCCGCGAGGACCTCCTTGCCAAGGACGTCGATCAGTAGCTGTCCGCCGGGCGTGAGGGAGTCGTGGGCGTTGCGTAACACCCGCGCGTTGTCGGCCGGTTCGTCGAAGTAGCCGAACGACGTGAAGACGTTGAGGATCACGTCGTACGACTCCGGCTCGACGTGCGTCAGCATGTCCGCCTGGACCAGCCGGACATCGACACCGGCCGTCGCGCAGGCGGCTTCGGCCCGTTTCAGCATGACCGGGCTGAGATCCACCCCCGTCACGGTGTGACCTCGACGTGCGAGCGGCACCAGATACAGGCCGGGCCCACAGCACAGGTCCAACACCCTGCGTCCGCACGGGAATTGCAGCAGTGGCGATTCGGTGACGACGTCCGCCGTCTCCGCTCGTCTGCGCTCGGAGAACATGGTCTCGGCGAAGTCCGACCAGAATCCGTCGTCCTCGTACCAGTGCATACGGCTGCAACCTTTCACCGGGGCCGGGCGGGGCCGGGCGCCGGAGCGCCGCGACCTCGTGAGCGCGGGGCGTCTCCTGCAGTGGTCGGTTGCAGATCGGCTCTGGTTCCCGGCGGGTTCGAGAGGGGCTCGGTCCGTGCGTCCTCCGGTGCTGGGCGTTCGACGACGAGTTCGTTCGGAGAACTCAGTCGTCGTCCTTCGACCGGGAGCCGTCGCTTTCCAGCAGGCCCAGTTCGCGCAACCAGTTGTCGTCGAAGACCTTGGAGAGATAGTTGCGGCCGGAGTCGGGCAGCAGGACGACGACGAGGTCGTCCGGGCCCAGTTCGGCCGCCACCCGCAGTGCGGCGGCCACCGCGGTGCCTGCGGAGCCGCCGACCAGCAGCCCCTCCTCGCGGGCCAGCCGCCGGGCGGTCAGCAGGGAGTCGCGGTCGCTGATCCGCTCGAAGCGGTCGACGACCGCAGGGTGGTAGGACTCCGGCCAGGTGTCGTCCACGGTCTCCGGATGGCGGAAGCGGCCGATGCTCTCCACGTAGTACGGGCTCCCGTCGCCGCCGGAGTAGAGCGAGGCCTCCGGGTCGGCGCCGACGACCGTCACCCGGCCGTCACTCACCTTCTTGAGGTATTCGCCGGTCCCCGTGATGGTGCCGCCCGTGCCGATGCCGCACACCAGGTGGGTGATCCGCCCGTCGGTCTGCCGCCAGATCTCCGGTCCCGTCGTGCGGAAATGGGCCTGCGGATTGGCCGGGTTGTCGTACTGGTTGGCCAGCCAGCCACCCGGCGTCTCCTCGGCGAGACGGACGGCCACGGAGTGCACATGGTCGGGATGCTCGCGCGGCACGTCGGAGGGGCAGACGATGACCTCGGCGCCGTAGGCACGCAGGACGGCGATCTTCTCCGCGCTGCTCTTCTCCGGGATCGCGAAAACGCAACGGTAGCCGCGCTGCGCGGCGACCATGGCCAGGCCGACTCCCGTATTGCCCGAGGTGCCTTCGACGATGGTGCCGCCCGGCGACAACAGCCCGGCCAGCTCGGCCGCTTCGACCATGGCCAGCGCGATACGGTCCTTCACGCTGCCGCCGGGGTTGACGTACTCCAGTTTCACGTAGACCGGTGTGGACACCGCGCCGGTGACGCGGTTGAGCCGCACCAGCGGGGTGTTGCCGACCACGTCGGCCAGGGATGCGTGGACGTCCATGGCAGTGCTCCTTGCGTCAGACTGTGCCGCCGAATTCGGGATACCCGCGCCGTGCCCCCGGGCGGCGGTGGGGTCCGGATGAACGCGACGAGGCCGACCGCGTACAGCGGGGGGGGGGAGGCTTGGCGTCGACCTGCCCGTCTAGGAAATCGTCCGCGTTCCGGGACCGACCTGGACCGGCGCACCGGACCGGGGCGGCAGTTCGAGTCCGAGGTTCTCGCGCAGGGTGGTGCCGGCGTAGTCGTCGGCTACGATCTTTCGTTTGCGCAGCTCGTGCAGCAGGCCGTTGACGACGAAGTCGTGCAGCCGCGGATCCGCGAGGCCACCGAGCGAGATCACGTCCAGAACACCTGCCCGGAACCGCTCTTCAACGGCGTCGGCGAGCTGCTCGGGTGTTCCGGCGACGGCCCAGTGGCCGGTGTCCTGGGCCGCGATGACGAGCTCGCGCAGGGTGTAGCCCTGTCGCGCGTAGCCGGCGAAGATGTCGACCCGGCCGCGACGGCGGTTCACCGAAGCGACGTCAGGCAGCAGGCTCTCCGGCAGCGTCGCGTCGAGGGGAACCTCCGACAGGTCGACTCCGCCGCCGAGCATGTCGGCCACCTGGGCACGCCCGCGTTCGAAGTCGATCGACTCGCGCCGCTCGCGGACGAGCCGCTGTGCCTCTTCCTCGGTGGCGCCGTAGGTGGCGTGGAACGAGCTGAAGATCAGCGGGAGTCCGTCGGCCCGTCCGTGCTGCTCGGCCTGGCTGCGGATCTTCCGGGTGAAGGCCAGGGCGATGTCGAGGGTGGGGAGCGAGGTGAAGACGATCTCGGCGTAGCGGGCACCCAGGGCGGTACCGGCCTCGGACTGCCCTGCCTGGATCTGCACCGGGCGGCGCTGCGGCAGCGGCGGAATGTTCAGTGGACCGGCCACGTCGAAGAACCGGCCGGAGTGGTGGATGGGGTGCACCCGGTCCCGGTGCAGCACCGCCGTGCCGTCCGCACCGACGGTAAGCGCACCGGGTTCCCAGCTGTCCCACAGCGCGTTGACCACTTCCAGTGTCTCCGCGGCGCGTGCGTAGCGGTCCTCCGGGCTGGGCAGCCCGCCGGGTCCGAAGTTCTCCTCGCCGACCGAGGAGGTGACCAGGTTCCAGGCAGCCCGGCCGTTGCTGACGTGGTCGAGCGTTCCGAACAACCGGGCCAGGTTGAACGGGTGGTTGAAGGTGGTCGAGACCGTGGCGATCAGGCCGATCCGCGAGGTCACCTGGCTGAGCGCCGAGACGAAGACCAGCGGCTCCTGCGACCCGATCGCGCCCTGGGCGCCGAAGCTGAGCAGGTCGGCGGTGAACAGCGCGTCGATCCGCGCGGCCTCCGCGAGCTTCGCCACCCGCACGGCGGTGTCCAGGGTGGACCGGGTGGGATCGACCGCCAGGTCGTAGGTCTCCGATGTGCCGCCGGCACCGGTCACGGTCTTCAGCGTCCTGGGCAGCTTCGCGCTCACAACTCGTCCATTCTCACCGGCATCGGTGACATCTCGGGGCGGAGGAACACCCGCGGGCACGCCGGATCAGGTCAAGCCGGGCACCGCAGGTGTGTGCGGGCCTGTCGGACAGTGGCGAGGGCCCGCCGGGGAAAGCCGGAGCGAAGGGTCAGCGACAGAGCGCGGCGTGGGTCCGGCACAGGTCCACGTGCCGGCGCTTCGTCCAGGCCGGCAGCAGAACGATCGCGTCGGCCACCTGGGACACGTCCGCGTCGGCGGGCGCGAGGGTGGCCAGGCGCTCGGAGACCTGGTCCGCGGTTCCGGCCGGCCCGGCGCACGATGTCCTCACGGTGACTCCCATCGGCCTGGTGCCGGCGTCCGGCGGCGGGCGCGGCTTGGACGCGCCAGGTCTCCCGGCCGTCCCTGACGGTGCGGGATGAACGTACGTGGGAGCCGGGCCGCCTTGTCAAGAGCGCGCCTGCGCCGCCCCTGCCTGCCATACGCCGGGCCCGGGACCGCGATGCCTGGGCGGCCGAGGCCTGCAAGGGTTCCGGAGAACAGCGCCCCCGGAAACGCTGTTACGCGGCCGCCATGAGCTTGTCATACACGAGCAGGAATTCCCTTCCCGCGCCTGCCGGTTGCCCCGGGTATGACCATTGGAGTAACGCTCCCTCTGCAGAACCGGATCGACACCACGGTGCAACTCGCGCGGGAGGCTCACGAGGCCGGACTGCGCTCCGCGTGGTTCGGGCAGACCTTCGCGTACGACTCGCCCACGCTCGCCGCGATCGTCGGCCGTGAGGTGCCCGGGCTGCACGTCGGGACCGCCGCGATCCCCGTCTTCGGCCGCCATCCGCTGCTCATCTCCAGCCAGGCCCAGACCGCCCAGGCCGCCACCGGCGGCCGCTACCACCTGGGGCTTGCGCTCGGCACCAAGCAGTTGACGGAGACGGCCTTCGGTATCCCGTACGAGCGCCCCATCGCCCGCCTCCGCGAGTTCCTCACCGCCCTGCGCCAGCTCGTGGAAACAGGCAGCGCCGACTTCCACGGGGAGCTGCTGACCGCCACCACACCGCTGCCCGCAGCGGTGCCGGGTGCCGAACCGCCCGTGCCGCTCCTCGTCGCCGCCATGGCGCCGCAGGCGCTGCGTGCTTCCGGTGAGCTCGCGGACGGGATCATCCCGCTCCTGGCCGGCCCGCGCGCCCTCGCCGAACACCTCGTCCCGGCCGTCACAGCGGCGGCCGAAGCGGCGGGCCGGCCGGCGCCCCGGATCGTCGCCGTGGTGCCCGGCTTGGTCACCGCCGACATCGAAGCGGTGCGGCAGACGGCGACCGAGAGGCTCGCCTTCTATGAGCGGTTTCCGTCCTACCAACGCGTCATCGGACTCTCCGGCGGCACCCGGGCCGCCGACCTGGCCGTCATCGGCGACGAGGAGACCGTCGCCGCCGAGGTGCGCCGGTACCGCGAAGCCGGGGCGACAGAGGTGGTGTTCACCGCGACGGACCTGGGCAGCGAGGCGGACCGACACCGTACCTGGAAGCTGCTCGGCGAGCTCGCGAACCCCTGAGGCGTCGCGGACAGTAGGTGCCGGCCGGCACGCCCCTGTCACTGTCGCATGCGCGTACATCTAATGGTCTTGACACCTTCCAGGGCCGACGACGTAAGTTGAAGTGATCGGTACCGGACGGGTGGAGGCCCCGATGCGTGAACGTGGCGCCGCACCGCACGGTGCCGGCACGGGGACGCGGCTGATCATCCGGCGGCACGTCGACTACTGCCGCACCGCCTCCGCCGTCTGTCCTTCCGCACGACTCTGACCCCCGTCGGCCCGTCGGGCCGGCCGTCTCGTTGTGCCCTCGGAAGGAAACCCCATGTCCGGCCCCGCCCTGCGGCTCGCCGTCGAACTCGACGGCGACGGCGCCCATCCCGCGGCCTGGCGCCGCGCCGCCCACTCACCCGACCACCTGCTGAGCCCGCGCCGGGTGGCCCGCGCCGCCACCGCCGCGGAGAACGCCGGGTTCACCCTGCTCACCCTGGAGGACGGCGTACTCCCGCCCGGTGCCACGCCCGAGGTGGTCGGCCGCATCGGCGCGGTGGAGCGGGCCGCGTTCATCGCCGCGTCGACGAGCGTCATCGGCATCGCGCCGGTCGTCCCGGTCACGTATGCCGAACCCTTCCACGTATCAAGCCAGTTGGCGTCCCTGGACCACATCTCGATCGGGCGGGCCGGGTGGGTGGTGAGCGAGGAGGTACGTCCTGACGCGGCCCGCGCCTGGGGCCGCCCCCTCGTCGACGGCGCCGCCGCACGTGCCCGCGAGGCCCGCGACGGCGTCGAGGTCGTCCGCGCCCTGTGGGACTCCTGGGAGGACGACGCGGTCATCCGTTCCGTGGCCACCAGCCGCTACCTGGACCGAGAACGGCTCCACTACGTCGACTTCACCGGCGACACCTATGCCGTGAAGGGCCCCGCGATCGTGCCGCGTCCGCCCCAGGGGCAACTCGTGGTGCTCGGCCGGCCCGACCTCGTGCCCGCCGGGCAACTCGACGTCGCGCTCGTCGCGGGCCGCGACCTCGCCGAGGTCACGGACGCCGCGTCCGCCGCCGGCACCCCGCGCACTTTCGCCGAGATCGAGATCGCCCTCGACACCGCGGACGCCACGGCCGAGGAGCGCGTCGCCGATCTTGAGCGGCACGCGCCCTGGACCGACCGCGGACGGCTGCGCCACATCGGCTCCGCCGCCGGACTCGCCGCGCTCCTTGGCCGGCTGAGGGGCGTCGTGGACGGCGTACGGCTGCATCCGCTGGTGCTGGACGAGGACCTGCTGGAGCTGTCCCGGCTCGTCCTGCCCGACCTCTTCGAGCGGCGGCACGCCGTCCGTCCGCTGCCCGGCGCGTCCCTGCGCACCCACCTGGGCCTCGACCGGCCCGCCAACCGCTACGCCGCCGGTGCGGCGTCCGAGGCCCTCGAGGAGACCCGATGACCCGCACCGACCCGCTCGACGTACCCCGCCCGGACGCCCAGCTCCACTTCGGCGTCTTCTTCCAGGGCGTCAACCACTGGACCATCTGGTCCGACCTGGCCAGCGGCAGCCAGATCGACCCGGCAAGCTACCGGCGCGTCGCCCAGACCGCCGAGCGGGGTCTGTTCGACGCGTTCTTCCTGGGGGAGGGGCTGCGCCTGCGGGAGGTCGACGGCCGTATCCACGACCTCGACATCGCCGGGCGGCCGGACGCCATCACCCAGCTCGCCGCACTGGCCGCCGTCACCGACCGGATCGGCCTGGTCTCCACCTCCAACGTCACCTTCAACGAACCCGCCGACCTCGCCCGCCGCCTGTCCGGTGTCGACCTGCTCTCCGAGGGCCGCGCCGGCTGGAACGTGGTGACCACCGACAACGCATGGACCGGCGCCAACTTCCGCCGCGGCGGCTACCTCGACCACGCCGACCGCTACCGGCGCGCCGACGAGTTCCTCACCGTCGCCCGCGCGCTCTGGGACGGCTGGGAGAACGGGGCGGTCTCCGGCTCCCCGGGCGCCCCCGCCTGGGCGGCACCCGGAGCCGTACGCCAAGTCCGCCATCAGGGACCGCAGTTCGATGTCGACCTCGCACCCACCCTGCCGCGCAGCGCCCAGGGTCACCCGGTGATCTTCCAGGCCGGGGACTCCGGTGACGGCCGGGACTTCGCCGCCCGGAACGCCGACGTCATCTTCTCCAGGCACGGCGACGACTTCGAGGACGCGCTCGCCTTCGCCGACGACGTCCGGCGCCGCCTGCGGGCCGTCGGCCGGCCCGAGGACGACCTGCGCATCCTCCCGGGTACCGAGATCATCGTCGGGGTCACCGAGGAGGAGGCCGAGGAGAAGAAGCGGTGGATCCGTCTCCAACAGGTCACCCCGGCAACCGCGTTGGGCATCGCCGGGCTCCTGTGGGGTCTGGACCTCTCCGATCGGGACGCCGACGGGCCGCTGCCCAAGGAGGACCCGGTCGTCGCCGAGGACGACGGCTCCTTCGGCGCCCGGCGTGTCGTCGACCCGCGCAAGGTGGTCGCCGAGTGGCGGGAGAAGGCCGACGCGAACGGCTGGTCGCTGCGGGAGGCGGTCATCGCACTCGGTCCCCAGCGAGGCCATGTCGGTACCCCGGCAGGTCTCGCGGACAAGTTCGCCCACTGGGTGCGGCACGGCGCCGTCGACGGCTTCAACGTCACGCCGTACCTCATCCCCAGCGGCCTCGACGACATCGTCGACCTGCTCGTCCCCGCACTGCAGGAACGCGGTCTTTACCCCACCGAGTACGCGGGGACGACACTGCGCCAGCACCTGGGCCTGCGGGAGCCCCTCACCCACCGCTCCACGGCCGACGGCCGCCGGGCCGGCTGACCAGCCCCTCCTCCGCGACACCGGCCCATCCTCTCCCGAGGGTGGGCCGGTCGTACGGAACTCAGCGCGCGGCCTCCAACTGCGCGGGCTGCCAGCCCAGTTCGGGCGCGACCAGGTGGCGTACGTCGTGCAGGATCTGCTCGTACTCCTCCCGCCTGAGCTCGTACGGCAACTCGATACGCAGCTCCGACACCGCCGAGACCACCGGGTCCGCCGCCAGCTGCTCCAGGATCTGCTCCGCAGTGCCGACCACATCGGGTGCGAACAGGATCCGCTTCGGGCCCTGGGGGGCCAGGGTGCGGGCATGGCGGCTCGCCGCGTACTCCAGGTAGCGGGTGCGGGTGGCGCGGTCGGCGCTGTCGAGCGGCACGATGACGCGGCCCACCGCGACGCGGGCGGTGGACCGGGCGCGCCGGTATTCGGTGAGGAGGGTCAGCTGGGCTGTGGTGAAGTCGTCGGTGGTCTCGCCGGTGACGATGTTGCCGAACAGCAGATTGAGGCCGTACTCGGCGGCCCAGCGGACCGAGCGCAGGCTTCCTCCGCCGTACCAAATACGGTCCACCAGGCCGGGGTTGTGCGGTTGCAGGCGCGGCCGCTGGGTGTTGCCCGGCGACTGGATCACCGTGTCCGGGCCCCCGAGATACTCGCCGCGCAGGTTGTCGACGACGCGGGCGACCCTGCCGTAGGACAGGTCGAAGTTGCGCCAGTCACCGTCGTACACCAGGTCGCCGAGCAGTTCGGCGTGCGGCATGCCCGTGCTGAAGCCGATCTGGAGCCGGCCGCGGGACAGCACGTCGGCCAACGCCAGGTCCTCGGCCAGCCGGAACGGGCTCTCGTAGCCGATCGGGATGACGGCGGTCCCCAGCTCGACCCGCTCGGTGCGCTGGCCGGCTGCGGCGAGGAACACCGCCGCGGAGCCCACGCCGTGTTCGAGGTGGCGTTGCCGGATCCAGGCGCCGTCGAAGCCCGATCGCTCGCCGTACTCGAAGAGTTGGAGGGTCTCCTCCAGGCCGGTGTACGGATCGTCGTCGGCGAAGTTGCCCGGGGTGAGAAAGGCCAGCGAGCTGATCGTGGGGGTGCTCATACGGTGTTCGTCCTCGTGTGGTGTTCGGTCCTCATTGCTTTGCTGTCCGGAGGCGTCACCGGCTCACCTCCGGGGCGATCAGGCCGGCGGACTCGCTCCCGTCGGAGGGCTGTGCGGCAGCGGCAGCCGAGGTGTGCCGGCCGCCGGGGATCGCCGCGAGCAGCTCTCGGGTGTAGCCGTGGCCGGGGCGGGTGAACAGCTCCTCGCTGGTGCCTGTCTCGACTATGCGGCCGGCGCGCATGACGGCGACCTGATGCGCGATCTGGCGTACGACGGCCAGGTCGTGCGAGATGAACAGGTACGCCACTCCGGTGTCGGCCTGCAGTTCGGCGAGCAGGTCGAGGACCTGGGCCTGGACGGAGACGTCGAGCGCGGACACCGGTTCGTCGCAGACCACCAGGTCCGGTGAGAGAGCGAGGGCGCGGGCGATCGCGACGCGCTGCCGCTGTCCGCCGGACAGTTCCGCCGGGCGGCGGCCAAGGACCGAGGCGGGCAGTGCCACCCGGTCGAGGAGTTCCTTGGCGCGGGTCGTCCGGGAGGCGCGGTCGCCGACCTTGAACGCGCGCAGCGGCTCGGTGATCACCTCGTCGATGGAGAACCTCGGGTCCAAGGAGGCGTACGGGTTCTGGTAGATGAGCTGGGCCCGTCGGCGCAGTTGCCTGGCCTGTGCTCCGCGGGCGGTGGTGACATCGGTGCCGTCGAAGAGGACGCGCCCGGCGGTCGGGTCGGCGAGGCGCAGCACCAGGCGGGCGGTGGTGGACTTTCCGGAACCGGATTCGCCGACCAGCGCCAGTGTCCGCCCGCGGTGGAGGGTGAAGCTGACATCGTCGACGGCGCGCAGTGTGCGGGCCGAGCCTCCGGCGTTCGGCAGCCGGAACTCCTTGACCAGGTTGCGGATCTCGACCAGTGGCGCCTCCTTCGCGGCTGCGGCGGGCGGGACGGTGACCGTGGCCCGTGGTCGTGCGGGGGTCTCGACCAGCGGCGCCCCCTTCTCGGCTGGGGCGGCCGGGACGGCGACCGTGGTCCGGGGGCGGGCGCTGGTAAGGCTGGGGGCGCTGGCCAGCAGCCGTCGGGTGTAGTCGTGCTGCGGGTTCTCCAGGATGTCGCGGGTCGGACCGCTCTCGACGACCCGCCCCTGCGACATGACCACGATCCGCCCGGCCCGGTCGGCGGCGACGCCGAGGTCGTGGGTCACCAGCAGCACCCCGGTGCCGGACGCTTCGGTCAGGTGCTGCAGATGGTCGAGGATGACCCGCTGCACGGTGACGTCCAGCGCGCTGGTCGGCTCGTCGGCGATGATCAGCTTCGGCTTGGCGGCGATGGCGATGGCGATCAGCGCCCGTTGCCGCATACCGCCGGACAGTTCGTGCGGGTACTGCCGGGCGCGGGTGGCCGCGTCGGGCAGCCCGGCCAGGTCCAGGACGGCGATCGCGTCCAACGGCGCGGAGCGTCGTGTCGCCAACTGGTGGATGCGCAGCACCTCGGCGACCTGCTCACCGATGCGCTTGACCGGGTTGAGTGACACCGACGGGTCCTGGGGCACGAGGCCGATCCCCGCGCCGCGCACCGTGCGCAGCTCCCGCTCCGACAACGAGGCGAGGTCTTGCCGGCCGAAGCGGACGGTACCGGCGTCGATGCCGCCGTTCGCCGCCAGGAGCCGGATGATCGCATGCGCGGTCGTGCTCTTGCCGGATCCGGACTCGCCGACCACCGCGGTCACCTCACCCGGCCACACGTCGAGGTCCACGCCCTGCACGGCCCGTACGGTGCCGCCGCGGGTGCGGTACGACACCGACAGGTTCCGCACCTCCAGCAGCGGTTCCCGGGTGTCAGGGGCTGCGGTGGTCACGGCCTCGTTCGTCACGGCGTCATCCGTCTCGGGTTCGTTCGTCAGCGGGCCGGTCATCGCTGCCGGGACCATTCGCCGTCCAGCGCGCGGGCGATGCGGTTGGTGGCCAGCACCGTCGCGGCGATCACCATGCCGGGCAGCGCGGTGAGCCACCAGGCGTTGCCCAGGTAGTTGCGTCCGTCGGAGATCAACGTGCCCCATTCCGGCGCCGGTGGCGGCGCTCCGTAACCGAGGAAGCTCAGTGACGAGACGGCCAGGACGGCGGTGCCGAACTCCAGGGTGGCCAGCACGATCACAGGGCCCATCGCGTTGGGCAGCACATGCCGGCCGAGGACCGAGTACCAGCGTGCACCGCAGGAGCGGGACGCCTCGACGAAGACCGCCTGCCGCACGCGCAGTACTTCCGCACGCATCACCCGTGCGAAGCCGGCGACGCTGGCGATCCCGACGGCGACCGCGACCTTCACCGTTCCATAACCCAGGGCGGTGACCAGGGCCAGCGACAGGAACAGCGCCGGGATCGACAGCAGTACGTCGACGAAGCGCATCACCACGTCCTCGACCCAGCGGCCCACGAACCCGGCGACCAGGCCGAGCACCCCGCCGACCAGGAAGGCGACGCCCACCGCGATCAGCGTCGCCTTCAACGACAGCTGCGCACCGTGCACCACCCGGGAGAACAGGTCACGCCCCAGTTCGTCGGTGCCGAACCAGTGCGTACCGCTCGGCCCCTGGAAGTTCTCCGACGGCACTCCCTGCAAGGGGTCCTGCGAGGTGAACAGCCCCGGCCAGAACGCGGCAAGGACCACGAACACCACCGCGAGGACCGACGCCAGCAGGCCCGGTCGCAGCAGGAAGAACCGGGTCACCCGCCTGGGTTCGAACCCGCCCACCGGACCCGGATCGATGCCCGGCTCGACGGGTCGTGCCAGGCCGAGTGCGGCGCCGGCGGCGGCATCCTCGACAAGGGTCTCGCTCATGCGGGCCGCACCTTCCTGTTCGAGGCCACCACGATCCGCGGGTCCAGCAGCGGATAGACGAGATCGACGAGCAGATTCGCCACCACGAAGATCAGGGCTCCGAACACCACCACCCCCTGGACCAGCGGGATGTCCTGGGCCGTCACAGCGGCGGCCGTCACCCGGCCCAGGCCGTCGCGGGAGAACACCGTCTCGACGACCACCGAACCGGCGACGAGTTGCCCGGCCAGCAGCCCGACGATCGTCAACGCCGGCAGTGAGGCGTTGCGCAGCGCATGCCGCAGGTGAATGCGCAGCCGGCCGGCACCCTTGGCCCGCGCGGTCTCCACATAGGCCTGGTCGAGCGCCGTCAGCAGGCTCTTGGCCAGCACCTGCGCGACCAGGGCGCCGGTCGGGATCGCGAGAGTCACCGCGGGCAGCACCAGCCCCGGCAGCCCGTCGTTGCCGAACGCGGGGAACCACCGCGCCCGGAAGGAGAACAGCTCCACGAGCACCAGCCCGACCCAGAAGGTCGGCACCGACACCCCCAGCGGCGGCAACGACAGCAACAGCTGTCGCAGCCACCGCTGCGTGGTGTAGGTCGCCAGCATCGCCAGTCCGCCGCCCATGACCACGGCGAGCAGCAGCGCCGCTCCGGTCAACTGCAGCGTCTGCGGCAGCGCGTCGGCCAGGGTCGAGGTGACCGGCCGGCCGGTGGAGACCGAGTCCCCGAAGTCACCGCGCACCGCGTTGCCGAGATAGTCGGCGTACTGCACCAGCACCGGTTTGTCGAAGCCGTACTCGTGCCGGAGCGCGGCGATCTGCGCCGGATCGATCTGGCCCGAGTCCGCTCCGGCACCGGCCATCGCCGAGACCGGATCACCGGGCAGATAGTTCAGTACGAAGAACGACACCGTGTACGCCGCCCACAGCACCCCGAGCGCCTGTGCAAGGCGCTTGATCACATAGCGACGCATTCCCTGCGCACCTCCTGCTGCCGGCGCCCGGATCGGACGCTCCGTCGCGCATCCACCGGTTGCTAGCCGATCCAGGTGTCGTGGAGCTGGATCCGGCTGGAGGCATCGAACTTGAGGTCGTGCACCTTCTTCGACACCCCCAGTTGGGTCTGCAGCTCCACCACGGGGATGACGTAGGCGTTCCGCACGATCAACTGCTGCGCCTGGTCGACCAGTTCCTTTCGCTTGGCCGCGTCGGCGGTTGACGCCTGCTGGGTCAGCGCCGAGTCCAGCGGGCCCGTCGGCAGGTGGTAGAGGTTCGCCAGCTCGGTGGAGTACTGAGTGCGCAGGATGTCCGGGTCGGCGCGGGTCAGGTTGCCCCACGACGCGTCGAAGTCGCCGGACTGCAGCACGGTGGCGAACTGGGCGGTCTGCGTCTCGTTGAGGACCACGTCGACACCGACGGCCTTGAGCTGCTGCTGGATCAGCTCCAGCGCAGGCTGGTTCGTGGCCGCGTTGGCGAACCACCTGACATTCAGGCGCAGCTTGGTGCCGTCCTTCGCCCGGATACCGTCACTGCCGGTTTTCCAGCCGGCCGAGTCCAGCAGGGATTTCGCCTTCGTAGCGTCGAAGGCCAGGTCCGAGCCCTGGTCCGCGTAGTCCGGTGTGGTGTAAGCAAGGATGCTGGTCGCCGGTCGGGTGCCGGTCGGGTACACGGTGTCGACGATCTGCTGGCGGTCGATGGCGAAAAGGAGCGCCTGACGCACCTTCACGTCCTTCAGCAGCGGACGCGAGTTGTTGAGCGCCAGGTTGAACACCGCACCGGGATTGGCCCGCCGTTGCAGGTTCACCTGGCCGCCTGCGAGCGCTGCCTCGTTGGCCTTGCCGACGCTGCTGATCGCGTCCACCTGACCGGACTGCAGGCTCCCGGTGCGCACCCCCGCCTCGGGCACGACCTTGAACACCAGCTTGTCCAGGTACGCCTCGCCCTGCTTTGCCCACAGCGACGAACCCCAGGCGTACTTGCTGCGTTTGGTCAAGTTGATCGACTGGTTCTGGACGTAACTCTGCAGCACGAACGGTCCGGATCCGACCACACCCTTGCTGCACTTCTCCTGCGGGCTCTGCTTCGCACTCGCCGACGACTCGATACCCAGCGAGTGCGTTGACGTGGCCTGGAGGAACTGCGCGTTCGGCTGCTGGAACTTGACCCGCACCGTGAGCGGGTCGACCACGGTGGTGCTGTCCACGCCGCTCAAGTACCCCTGGGCCAGCGTCCCCAGGGCGCCGAGCTTCGGCACCGCGTCGAAGTTGTCCTTCACCACCTGCGCGGTCAGCGGTGTTCCGTCGCTGAAGGTGACACCCGACCGCAGGTGGAAGGTGAACGTGGTCGCGTCGGAGCTGATGTCCCAGCTCTTCGCCAGCCACGGCACGATTTTGCCGGTCTTGGGATCCTGGTCGGTCAGGGAGTCCACGATCTGGCGCAGGGAGTAGATGGTGTCGTTGCTGGCCACCTGCTGCGGATCCACGCAACCCACGTCGGAGCCCACCGCGAAGGTCAGTGTGCCACCCGACTTGGCCGGGCCGCTGTCGCTCGTCGAGCTGTCGCTGTCGCTCGACGTGCAGGCACTCAGCAGGAGGCTGCTTGTCACAAGTGCGGCGAGTGCCGCCCACCGGGTGGGTCGGGAATCCGGATGCGATCTCACGGAACGGGTTCTCCTACTCCAAAGTCACCACGCACGTGCCTGTGGAGACGATGGCGATGCGTGGCGGGAATGTTCGGAAGGTGCCAAGGGGGAAAGTGCCGACGAAGGCGTGACGGCACCGCGGACTCCGACAGCGTTGTGAGAGCCCGCAGGGAGCCGCCCACGGCGTCAAAGCCGTCGGCGAGCGTCACTCAGGAGGGCGGGAGGCAGGATCGCACTCAGCCGTGACACAGACAGCTGGTGAAGAGCTGCAGGTCGATGTGGCGTCGGCGGGAGAATCCGGAGAACACGGCAGCGGCCGCGATCGAGGCGTTCAGATCACTGCTGTACGGCACGCTGGTCCTCCCGATCTCAGGCCCGGTCAAGGGGCCACGCGCTTGCGGGGTCGATGACCCCGCCGGGCTTTCACCTGGAGCACCCCACCGCGGTGGAGGGTTGCCGATCAACGAGCCAGGGCTTGACGCTGACACTCAATGCCGCTTGGAACGCTAACCAGCGTCGCCATGATCCGTCAATGGGGACAGAGGAGTTGGACCACGTACGGCACGGCGGACCGAGCTGCGCATGGCTCGGGAACGCCCGGCCGAACTCTCCTGGTCAGGTGCCGGTCGGCGTCCGAGGAGCCCCCGCTCAAGAAGTCGTCGGCTCTGTCTGTTTCTTCATTCCAGATGGCCTTCGTAGATCTTTGCTGAAACCTGAGTAAGGTTTCGCCCAAATATGTGGCTTTATCCCTGATGTGGTCACATCCTGAACGTGGGAGATAAATGTGTACCTAGCAACTAGTCGGGGTGAGTTCCCGACTCTTGGCGCTTGGAGGGAAAGGCATGCAATGGAGCAGCCTGCAGAACAGCCATGGCCGGCTGTCCCGACTGGAACGTTCTCGGGACGCTCAGCCTGTCACCCCGACCTTGCCGGTCCGGGGCGGCGGAGGAGCCGAACCCGTGGATGACCGGCGTGTGGACCTGGCAGCCGCGCACGCGGCGCCGGAGTTGCTGGCGATTCGAGACCGGCTCCTTGTCGCCCTGGCGTTCTCGTCAGGAGTCTTCGAAGCAATCTGCTTTCTCTCCTTCGGGAAGGTCTTCACGGCGTTCCAGACCGGGAACCTGGTATTTCTCGGCCTTGGTGTAGCCGGTACGCGGCCGCCCGCCGGCCCGGACCCCGTTCGCGTGGTGATTTCCCTTGCCGCGTTCGCCGTGGGGGCCGCGCTGGCAACACGGATCCTGACCGCGTTCAACGGCGACGAGGAGAAGGAGGACTCCGAGATCTTCGAAGCCTGGCCGCGCCGTGTCTCCATCGCGCTCTGCGTCGCGACGGTGGCGCAGGTCGGATTCCTCATCGTGTGGATGGCGACATCTCCGTCCAGCCTTGTGTCCAACATTCTGGTCGCCCTCAATGCCTTTGCGATGGGCCTGCAGATGAATGCCGTTCGGTCGCTCCATGTGCCGGGCATTTCCACCACGGCGGCCACGGCCACCTTCATCAGCTGGGTTTCCGGTATCACCACCTGGACTCTCAAGCCCGCCGCCGCACGTCGCCTGACCGGGGTCCTGGTCGGCATGGTGGCCGGCGCTTTCGTCGGAGACTGGATGCTCAGCCACGCGCACACCTACGCGCCGCTGGTGCCAGTGGTCGTGATCGCAGTCGTCATCGCGATCGCCTCCGTGACGCTGAAGCAGAAACCCGCGCTGAGTCAGAAGCCTTCGCGATAGAGCGCGGGGGAGCGGTTGGAGCGCCGACGAGCGGGATCCCGGCCTCGGGCCGGTACGGCCCACATGACGGTCGTACCGGCTCGTCCATTCAGCGGCCCCGCGTCCCATGACGAGCAGGTGCCGCCGCCCTTGGACGGCGGCACCCGCTCATCGCGGCTTCGCCGAGACCCTTGGCCTCTTGTCCCCGTGGGCCCCCTGCTCCCTCCGCAACGACAGCCGCGGCGTCACGGAGACCCGTGGCTCATGGGCTCGCCGGCAACGACCTGCCATACCGCACAATGGTGCGATGATCGACGGTACTTCGCGGACGACAACTCAACCGCCTCCCCGGCTGATCAAGGACGACGAGTTGGCCGGACACTCCGTGGTGGCCAACAACGCCATGAACCGCGAACGGGTTCTGTCCGGCGTCAACAGCTACACCCGCGAACTCGGCTTCTCTCCCACGGAGTTCCTGAACGAGAGCGACCACGGCTCCGCCCCGTCCTGGCTGGACCTGTGCAGCGGAGAGGGGCTTGCCCTCCGTGAGGCAGCCACGCTGCTCCCGCAAGCCGCGTTGGCCGGCGTGGACTTGGTAGGCCCGCTGTCGCGCGCCGCGCTGCCCGACGGCCTCGAACTCATCACCGCGGACCTCGGCCGATGGTCCCCAGCGCGCCGCTACGACCTGGTCACCTGCGTCCACGGACTGCACTACATCGGCGACCGGCTCGCCCTGCTGGAGCGGGCCGCCGCCTGGCTCACCGAAACGGGTCTGCTCGTCGCCCACCTCGACCCCTCGACGCTGCGGCGACCCGACGGCGGTGACGCCTCCCGACCGGTCCTGGCCGCATTGCGCGCCGCCGGCTTCCACTACTCGGCCCGTCACCACCGCCTCAGCCTGCGAGGCGGCCGCCGCATCACCCTGCCCTTCACCTACCTCGGCGCCGACCCGTACGCGGGCCCCAACTACACCGGCCAGCCGGCCGTCGCGTCGTACTACCGCCCCCGTTCGCAGAGCCCTCGTCCGGAGACGACGGGAGGCCCTTGCCAGGGGCTGGACAAGTGACGAGGAAGGCAGCGATGACTTTCCAGCGGCGCGGCAGTCTCCATTGCCGTAACCCTTGGCGCGATTGCCGCTTGATTGCCGTGTGAGGAAGAGGAGCGAGTCCCGTGCGCATAGTGGTCAGTGAATTCATGAGCTTGGACGGAGTCGTGCAGGCACCGGGTGGTCCGGACGAGGACACCGAGGGCGGCTTCGCTCACGGCGGTTGGACTCACCCGTTCTTCGATCCGGAGGTGGTGGGCGGTGCCTTCGCCGACGCACTGACCAAGGCCGACGCGCTGCTGTTCGGGCGCCGCACCTGGCAGTCGATGGCCGCGGCGTGGCCCGAGCGAGGCGGCGACCCGTTCGCCGACCGAATGAACGCCATCTCGAAGTACGTCGTTTCCCGAACGCTGAGCGACGACGATCTGACGTGGAACAACACCGGGCGCATCCCCGGCGACGAGGCCGTCGCCCACATCCGCAAGCTCCGCGAGACGGACAGCGGCGACCTGTTGGTCATGGGGAGCCCCACGCTCGTGCGCACTCTTCTGCACGAGGGCCTGGTCGACGAACTCCGGCTCATGATCATGCCGGTGATCCTCGGCGGCGGTAAGTCGATCTTCCCCGGCGACGGTGCGCTGCGCACGCTCGAACTGGTCTCGACCGTCACCAGCGGCGCGGGCGTGAACGTGTGCACCTACCGGCCGGTCGAAAAGGGGTAGGCCGGGCGGAGCCAGGCGGGCACCGATGGATGAAGCGCGCGCGGACGCCCTCGCTGTGCCGGGGGCCGCTTCAGTGCTTGCCGAAGTACATGAGTTCCCACAGCGCCGGCGCGCTCACGCTGTCGACGGCCTCGCCGTGTGCGAGGCGCTCGACGGTGACTTCGCCGGTGAAGCGCAGGTACCCGCCGTTGAATCCGGCGAGTCTCGCCAGGATCCGCTTCGCCCCCTTGAGGGATTCGATCATGCGGCCCTGGACAATGGTCTTCTCGCGGCGGAAGGTGACCCGGAACCCGTCGCCGCCCTCGGGGGTGGCGTCGTAGTCGAACACCAGAGTGTTGGCGACCGGCTTCCCGGTGACCGGGTCGGGGTGTTCGTCGGACTTGGTGAAGCGGACCAGACTGGCGCGGTCGGCAAGGATCTCGCCGTTCTTGGCGAGCATGAAGATGGGGATCTCGGCGGAGCCGTACTTCTTCGCGGCGGTGATGTACGAGGCGATCACGGTGTAGTCGCCTGCCTCGGCGCGCGCCCAGTACCAGTGGTGCATGAGGCGGGCCATCTCGGCGTCGCCCCAGTTGTGGTCGTGATACCCGGTGCCCGTACGGGTCTCGGTCGTGCCGTCGACGGTGAGGGTGGCCTCGACCCGCCCCTGGGGGACGGAGGGCAGCCAGGCGAAGTACTTCTGCTTGTCCGCGCCGAACGTGACGTGCCCGGTCTCCGGCCGCCAGGAGGGGACCTGTCCGGTCAGGGTGATGTCCGCGACGAAGCCGTCGATGTCCGCGTGGATGCGGTAGGTGTGCAGGTCACCGCTGATGCGGTTGGCGCCGATGCGGACGTCGCACCGGTCGGTGGCGAAGTCGTGGTCGTGCGGATACTCCGGTGAGGTCCGTTCGATGTGTGTGCCGTCCGGCCGGTCGAACTCGATGGTGACCACCGGCGCGGGCGGCTGGTTGACGCCCTTGCCGACCCTGAAGTCCTTGGCCATGAAGTTGATCACCAGGGTGGATCCGTCGTCGAGAACGCAGTCGAAGTACCACCACTCGAAGGTTCCGGGGCCGCCGGGGCTCGAGCGGAAACCGTCCTCCCAGGGTGCGATCTCGCCCTTGGCGATCCCCAGACGCTCGTAGTCGGCCGGCCGGTCCGCCATGCGGCAATCCTCGGTGCGGGACATCGCCGCCTCCCTTTCTTTTGCAGTCGTGCGGTGGGTTCACAGTTGGTATCGGCGCATCCGGCGCCGACGTTGACCCATTCCCTTCGGGAGTCCGCCTTCGACTGAGCCGAGAGGCGCGAACCTCCTGCTCGACGGAATCGCACAGGCCAGGCAATCCGACGCTGCGACCCAAGCGCTCTGACCGCGGCGCTACGCTGCCGTCTCGTGCAGCAGACACGCCTCGACACCGCTCGGATCCGGGCGGCTCGCCGGGTGATCGACCCGATCTTTCTCGACACGCCGCTGTACCGCTGCGAGGCGCTGGAGCCCGACCTCGGGTGCATGGTGAGCATCAAGCTCGAAACGGCCAATCCGGTCCGCAGCTTCAAGGCCCGCGGCACCGAGGTGGTCGCGAGCCTGCTCGCCGACCGTGGCTCGCAGGCGGTGGTGTGCGCCAGCGCGGGCAACCTCGGCCAAGCTCTCGCGTGGTCCGGTCGCGGCCGCGGGCTGGACGTCACCGTCGTGGCATCCCGCTTTGCGACGGCGGTCAAGCTTGACCGCATCCGTGCGCTGGGCGCCAGGCTGGAGCTGGTGGACGGCGACCATGAGCCGGCTCGCGAGCGGGCGGCGGCCATCGCGCGGTACGACGGCATCCGGCTGGTCGAGGACAGCCTGGACCTCGAGACCTGCGAGGGGGCGGCGACCATCGGCCTGGAACTGGTGGGCACGGTGCCGTCGTTCGACGCCGTCCTGATCGCTCTCGGCGGCGGGGCGCTGGCCACCGGGGTGGGGCATGTGCTGAAGGCCTTGGCTCCCGGAGTCGAGGTGATCTGCGTCCAGCCGCTGGGCGCACCGGCGATGACCCACTCGTGGCGCAGCGGGCGCGTCGTGACCACCGACTCGACCGACACCATCGCTGACGGCGTCGCCGGCCGGTGTCCCATCCCGGCCGTCCTGGAGGACCTCCTCCTGGTCGCCGACGACGCCGTCCTGGTGCAGGAGGCGTCGATCATCGCCGGTATGCGGATGCTCCTCGACCACGCCGGCCTCGTCGTCGAACCGTCGGCCGCGCTCGGTATCGCGGCGATCCTCGAAGACCGTGACCGCTTCGCCGGCCGACACGTGGTCACCATCCTGTGCGGCAGCAACGTCGACCCGGACGCCTACCGCCGCTGGGTCAGTCAGACATCCGGGGGCGGTGGACGCGGCCGACGTGCGCCATAAATCGAACACGTGATTGAATTGCAGCGTGGCGCACCAAGAGGACTCGGTGCTGCCGCCCGAGCCCACCCGGGCCCGATGGGAGAAGGGAGGGCGTCACCCCCGAAGCTCCCACCGTGCCGGGCCACCGTCCCTCGACACCGCAGCGCGCCGCACGGAGGGAACGCGCGGGCCGCAACGAGCACCCGGATCAGAGCCCGACGCGGGCATCCGGATCCGTGTCCAAACCGTACGAACGAGGCTGGGTCCATGTCCGAACCATTGCCTGTGACCGTGGCTCCGCCCTTGCCGAAGGGCGGTCGCCGAGTTCGTGTGAACGGCGAGAATCTGGGGGTGGCGTACAACCTTGAAGACCTCACCGAGTTCCTGCGCCGTGCGGGCCTGGATGTGGATCCGGTGGCCGCCGCGGCCTCGCCGCTCATCGACTGGCGCGGCGTCGGGCCGGAGTGCTGGAGCCCCGAGAGCCGCAGTTGACCGATTGCGCCGTTTTGGTGAGTGATGGATCCTTTGCCGGATGAGATGGGCGGGTGGTGTGTTCTTATGCGTCCCCGGTCCGTCGGAATTCACGATGGCGGATATCCGGCTGCTCCCCTCCTGTAGACTTGAATGGGCCTAAGGTATGGGCTTTTGAGGATCCGTCAATTGTCTGCAGAATGAGGAGGGCGGGGTGCCGGACAGGAATATCGAGTTCGGTATGTACGGTGCTCGCGGAATCAAGGGCTTTAAGGCTGTGGCTCGTCGCCTCGATGCCCTTGCGGGTTATGTCGCGACCCCGGTCACCGTTCGGCGTGGTCTGCTGGCTCGGCTGCACTATCTCACCCGCACCGATCACGCCCGCACGGCCGCGCGCGAGGCCGGTCTGACAGTCACCGACCGCACCGTCAAAGCCTGGCTGGAGGGCAGGCGCAGTCCCTCGAAGAAGAACCTCGAAAAGATCGAGGCCGCCTACCGCACGGTGCGACGTCACAATGTCGCCCGTCATCTCCTCGGCCGTCTCAACGCTGCCGGTCGCGGGACCAGGGTCGAGATCCATCCGCTGAACCAGTCCCAGGTGGACCGTCCCCGTCAACGAGTCGTGGAGTTCCGCACGCTGAACGTGCGGAACTGGGACCGTGTGGTGGAGGCCTGGGCGGCTGGCGACGACCAGGCACTGGATGACGCCTGGGTGGAGCAGATCGTGGACCTGGGCAGCCAGTGGGGCCAGTACGAGTACGTGACCAACGTGGGGTTCGCGGCCTGAGAAACCGTCCGAGTCTCCAGCCTCGTACGGCTGTGTGGAATCGTCCGCTCATCGGGTCCGGTCACGCGCAGACAGGCGTGCGACCGACCGGACCCGATGAGCTGCGCAACGCGTGATCCGCATGGCTCATACGAGATACGCATCGCCTCACCTAGAGTGGGCGCGTGACGTTGACATTGGGCGAACGGGTGCGGGCGGCGGTGGCCGCGCTGATGCAGATCACGGGGGAGTCGCAGGCCGACCTCGCGAGCGCCCTGGGAGTGAGCCAGACGCAGATCAGCCGGCGCCAGTCCGGCACCGCAGCGTGGAGCCTCAACGACTGTGAAACTCTCGCCGCGCACTACGGGATGGACGTCCTGGACCTGCTGGCCGGCCCGACCCGGGCGTGCGAAGCCCTGTCGACACTGCGCTGGCGTCCGGCGCGTACGGCCTTCGATCCCACGGCTGCACTCCCGGCAGGTGTGAAGGGGGCGTCGCGGTGACCGGCTTCGAGGAGATCGACGCGCTGCTGGCCGGGGCTCGTCAGGAGGTCGAACTGCCGGCGGCCGGACAGCGGCGTGTGCTGCGCGAGTCGCTGAATCTGTCCCGTACTCAAGTGGCCCGGGTTCTTGGCGTGAGCCCGTCCACGGTCGGCGGTTGGGAGAGCGGACGCGACCCGGCGGGTGAAATCCGCGAGAAGTACGCGTACTTCCTCCAGGGGGCGCGCACGAAGCTGGCGGAGCAGGACGAGTCCGTGGGGGAGGCGGCGCCGTCCCATGAGCCCGAGCAGGCGGACGAGAGCTCCGCGGACACCGAGCCCGACAGTCCCGGCGCCGACGAGGTGGAGTCCCTGTCGGCGCCTCAGGCCTGCGTTCTGTGCGGGCACCCCGCTCACCATCAAGTCGCCGGGTTTCCGCAGCACTTGGACCCCACGGAGTGCAGTGGCGCACCCGAGCAGCCGCATCACACCGCACCGGCGACGGAGACCGGGGCAGGCATGAAGCCGGCACCAGCCCAAGCGCCTTCCGCTACGGCAACACCCACCAGGTCGCCGAGGTCCGTCAAGATCGTCCCGGTCGGGCGGCGCGTCCAGCCCGCCTCCGAGCTCCCCGACCGGATCGGCGACGCCGTGACGGCTGCGCTCGCCGCACACGCGGGTGACCTGGACGCGGCGACCGCCGCATTGGTCAAACGGGCGATCCCGGATGCGATGGCGCTGCTGGACGAAACCCGCAAGGGCGGCCGCTACGACGTCGTGGCTCACCCCTGGATCCCGGACATCCTGCGCAAGCAGACCGCCCGCGGCGCCGACCAGATCTGGGAAGCACGCCCGAAGTGGTTCCGCCCCGAACTCCCCGCCGGACAGCACGAAGTGACCGCCCTCGACATCAACGGCGCCTACCTCTCCGCGCTGAAGACCCACCTCCCGATCGGCCAGTTGGAACACTCCACCGGCTCGCCCCACGACCGCCGCCGCGCCGGCGTCCACCTGATCACCCCGCCGGTCTGGGAACACGAGGCGGTCCTGCCCAACCCGCTGGGCAACCGCGACGAACCCGGCCCCATGTGGGTCACGGAACCGACCCTGCGCCTCCTGCTGCGCCTGTCGGGGCCCAAGTACGGTCTGTGCGACCCACCGGAGATCCACGAGTCGTTCACCTCGGGGGCGACCGAGGGGCTGCTGGAGAAGTTCCGCGTCGCGCTGAAGGACGCGCGGGACGAGGCGATCGCCAAAGAGGACGACGTGACTCTCGAGTACGTGAAGGCGATGTACTCGAAGTTCGTCTCCACGATGGGGGAGTCCAACTACAACCGGGAGTTGTACCGCCCGGACTGGATGCACCTGATCCGCTCCCAGGCCTTCGCCAACCTCTGGATGAAGGCCTACAAGGCGTACGACGAGGGACTCATGGTGGTCCGCGCCATGGGCACCGACGAACTGCACGTGAGTGGTGACTGGCGCAGTGTCTTCCCCGAGGGCCGAGGCGTCTCCGAAGTGAAGATCAAGGACACCTACACCGTCGGCAGGGACACCGAGCCGGCAACCACCGACGAGCACAGCACTGTCCAGTAGCCACCTCAGCGAAATGCTGACGCTGCGGCGGTCGATGATCGGCCGGTCAGCGGGCGATGCCGATGAGGAGGGTGTCGACCAGGCGGGCGGTGAGGTGGTTGTCGACGGGCTGCCGGGTGAGCAGGGCCCGGAAGTGCAGGGGTGCGATGAGGGCTTCGAGGGCGAGGGCGGGATCGGTGTCCTCGGGGAGCTCTCCGCGGGTGACCGCGCGGTCGATCATGACGCGGGCCAGGTCGAACCGGGAACGCCAGAATTGCTCGCGGTTCTCGGCGAGGGCGGGGTCGTCGTCCGTGGCGGACATGGAGCGGGCGAGGGCCCTCCCGAAGGGCGTGGCCAGGTAGGCCGCCAGCGAGTCCGCGAAGGCAATGAGGTCCTCGCGCAGGCTTCCGGTGTCGGGGATGGGGAGCTGTTGCCGACTGTAGGTCAGGAGCGCGTCGGTCACGAGGTGTTCGCGGGTGTCCCAGCGCCGGTAGATCGAAGTTTCGTGGACGCCTGCCCGGCGGGCGATCTCGGGGACGCTGACAGTGTCGGAACCTCGCTCGGTCATGGCTTGCAGGGTCGCGTCCAGGACGGCCTGACGGACCCGCGCGGATCGGCCGCCGGTCCTGCGGCGGACTTGTCCCTCGCTCATCCCGCCATGCTAACGCAGCTTCCTTGCGTTAATTCTCCGGCCGGCGATACCTTGTTTGTTAACGCAGCATGTCTGCGTTAGTGGATCGGTGGAGAAGGGCGTGATGTCGTATCAGTGGCCGCTGAAGGCAGAGGATCTGTTCGGGGAGCGGTACCCGCAGATGGTCAACACCGGGCTGCCGGCCGAGGATGTGGACACGGTGCGTGCAGGGATCACCGACATGTGGGCGGACCGGCCCGGCGGGTGGGTGCACGAGTGGTCGGCGCTTGCGGCGCGGTACGCCGCGGCGGGCTCGCATGCCCTGTCGGCGCTCGCCTACGGGTGGGCGAAGTTCCCGACCCTGGCTGATGATGCCAAGCGGACCGCGCTGGCCCGCCAGGTCGAGCAGTATCAGCTCGCGGCGCCGGGGTTCGGTGTGGACTTCCGGCGCAAGGTGCTGGATCTGCCCTACCAGGGCGGAACGACGAAGGTGCCGGTGCACGTTCTCACGCCGCCCGGCGTCGTGGCAGAGGGACCCGTGCTGCTGTTCAGTGGCGGTGTCGACAGCTGGAAGATGGATCTGCACGCCCTGGCGGTGGTGTTCTGTCAGCAAGCCGGCCTGCGGGTGCTGGCCTTCGACATCCCGGGGACCGGTGAGTCCGAGGTTCCGATGAGCCCGGACGGCGCGGAGATCGTCGGCGGCCTGATCGGTCACGCCCGGACCTTGGGCAACGGCGTCGTGGTGCATGTGGGCATCTCGATGGGCGGCCATTACTCCGCGCGCTCCGGACTGGCCGGCGAAGTCGACGCCGCCGTGGTGCTGGGCGGGCCGGTCGAGGCGGCCTTCGCCCAGGACCGGCTCGGCCAGTTCGGGATGGAGGGCATCGTCGCCAACGCCCTGGGCTACGACCGCTCGCCGCCGCAGGAGGAACTGGCTGCGAGGCTGGCGGCGTTCACGCTGCGCCCACTCCTCGACCAGGACGGACAGGTACCGATGCTGGTCGTCAACGGCGCCGACGACGTCCACGTCCCGCAGGCCGACACCCTGGTGTTCGAAGGCCGCCGCGACACCGAGGTCCACCTGCTGCCCGGTACCGGGCACTGCGCGATCACCAAGCTCCCGGAGGTTCTCCGGATCATCTCCGAGTGGCGTCCCCGCACCCTGAACACCCAGGAGAGGGGGGCGGGTTGAGCGGCACCTATGGGCTCTCGTTCGATTGAGGGCCCCGTCCGCGTGCTGGTGAGCGCGCACGATCGTGGAGTTCACCGACACAGCCCATCCGCCTCCTCACCGCCGACAACGGGATAGATCTTTTGGGAACAGCTCGGGGCCCCGCGGCTCTTCAGGTCCGCGGGAGTGCTCCGCAGTGGCAGGTGGCGGGGGTGGGTGCCAGGAGGTGGTGGACGTAGGCGGGTGGGAGGTTGGAGAGGACGATCTCGCTGCCGACCACGTGGGGGGCTATGGCCTCGCGCAGTGCGTGCCGGGAGAGGGCCTGGCGGGGATGGACGTGTTGTATGGCGCCGCCTCCGAGGTAGCTGAAGAAGGAGAGTCTGCCGCCGGGGCGGAGGGATGCCAGGAGTTGGCGGACGACGGTTTCGATCTGGGCGGGTGGGAAGTTGGCGAAGGGCAGTCCGCAGACGATGGTGTCGTAGTGGCCGAGTTGCTGGTCCTGGATGAGGCCGTGGTGCAGTCGGGTGCGGTGGGCGATGGGGGTCAGTCGTGTGTCGTGGTGCAGGGCGGCGGCCAGGTGGTCGGCGAAGGGGCGGTTGGCCTCGACGAGTTCGAGGGTGTCGTGCGGGCCGAGGCGGGGGGCGAGGTGGCGGGTGACGGCTCCGGTTCCCGGTCCGACTTCGAGTACGGCTCGCGGCTGGTGTGGGGTGCCGGGCTGGATGTGGCGGGTGAGGGCGCGGCACAGGGCGGCTCCGCTGGGCGTGATGGATCCGGTCATTTTCGCGGTCCGGGTGAACTGCCGGAGAAAGGCCAGGGCTTCTGCCATTGCGGCTGATGCGGTGGGGGTCGACACGTGGGCACCTTTTACTGATGAAACAGGGGTGTGCTTAACGGGGTTGACGTTGGGCGGCAGAGGGCCTGTGACGAGCCCTTTGGCGAGAGCCGATGAAGGGCGAGACCGGTCACTGGCGGAGGGGTCTGGCCTCGGCCGTCCGGTAGAAGCCGGGAAGGGGTCATGCCACGGCCGGATCGGTGAGGTGCAGGACGGCAAGGGCCTGTGTCACGGCGGTGATGACCTTCGGGTCATGGGCGGCCTGGTTCCCGTTGAGGGTGCGCAGGCTCAGCACGGGGGTCGGGGCAGGGGTGGTGCGGGCGCCGGTGGCGCGAAGGATCGCCTTCAGGTGGTCTTCTGCGCCGTGGGACTGGTAGCCGACGACCAGGCCGGTGGTGGGCTTGCCGGCGAGAGGGGAGTCGTCGCGGGGCCGGGAGAGCCAGTCGAGGGCGTTCTTCAGGGCGGCCGAGATGCTGGCGTTGTTGACCGGGCTCAGGACCAGCAGGCTGTCGGCGGAGGTGACCTGGGCCCGCAGAGCGGCCACGACGGGTGGGGCAGGGTCGGTGTCTAGGTCCTCGTTGAACAGGGGCAGTCGGTCCAGGCCGGTGGCCAGGACAACCTGGTGCCCGGGGAGGTCCTGGGCCAGGGCCGCGTGCGCGACCTGGGTGGTGACGGCCCCCGTGCGCAGACTTCCGGACATGATCAGCGTGCGGTGACGGGCGGCGGGTTTGTGCGGCATGACGGCAAACTCCAAGGGAGGGAAAGACGGAGGGAAGGACGTCAGGGGGTCAGTGGGCCGGGTCGGCGATGGCGTCCAGGGTGCGCAGCGTCTGCGAGGACAGGCCGATCTCGGCGGCGGCGATGTTCTCGGCAAGGTGGGCGCGGGTGGAGGTGCCGGGAATCAGCAACATCGTGGGAGAGCGGTGCAACAACCACGCCAGAGCGATCTGCCGCGGTGTGGCCCCGAAGTCGGCCGCGACCTGTTCCAGTGCCGCCGCCTGCAGCGGCCGGAACCCGCCCAGCGGCCAGAAGGGCACGAACGCGATGCCCTGCTCGGCGCACCGGTCCACCAGGGCGTCGTCCTGGCGGAAGGCGACGTTGTAGTGGTTCTGCACCGCCACCACCGGGGCGATCTGCTGGGCGGCCTTGACCTGGTCGGCGCTGACGTTGCTCACCCCCAGGTTGCGGATCAGGCCCTGGTCGCGGAGCTCGGACAACACCGTGAACGGCTCGATGATGTCGGCCGCCTCCAGGGTGTCGGTCATGCGCAGGTTCACCAGGTCCAGTGCCTGAAGGCCGAGGTGGTCCAGGTTGTCGTGGACGGCCTGTACCAACTCCGGCCGCGACAGCGCCGCGGGCCACCCTCGCTCTGCCGTGCGGCGCGCCCCGACCTTGGTGGCGATGTGCAGACCGTCGACATAGGGGTGCAGGGCCTCACGGACCAACTCGTTCACCAGGTGCGGTCCGTAGTAGTCGCTGGTGTCCAGATGCGTGATCCCCGCCTCAACCGCCGCGCGCAGGACGGCCAGGGCTTCGTCGCGGTCGCGCGGCGGCCCGTAGGCCATCGGCCCGGCTAGCTGAAGGGCGCCGTAGCCGACGCGGGTCACCGTCAGGGTCTCGGACAGGCGCAGGGTGCCGCCGGGAAGTACGTCGCTCATCGCGAACTCCTTGCTGAGAACACAATCGGGGGAAGGACCGGGGCGAGGTGGTCCGGGACCCCGCCGAGGCGCTGGGCCTTGGTCTCAACACTGCCGCCGCGATCACAGACCCAACAGTCGATCACCGGATAGGCGTGCTGAACCTCCATTGGAGTCGATCGAGGAGGTCTGTACTTCCACAATGGTCGGGATAGGACGGCGCATCGTGCATTGCCTGTTGTAGGACGGGCGCCGCGCGTTGTCTCGCTGCATGGCTGCCGCTGCGCCGTGCAGATCAGCTGGGTGTCGATGCCTCACCGCGACAGGGCGTCCGCAAAGGTGGCGCGCACGTCGGCGACCACTGACGTGCGCCGACTGCACAAGGAGCCGTCCTTGGACCGGCCACCGTGCATCGGCTGGACAAGGAGCCGTCCCTGGACCGGCCACCATGCCTCGGCCGTACGAGAAGCCGTCCCTGGCCGTCGCAGTGCACCGGTCGTACGGAGCCGTCCGTGGTCCGGCGCAGCACTTGCCGCGGAGGCGGAAATGTTGAGCGTGGCTCGACGTCGGTCAGGCCGGAATGAGGCGGCCGTCGTGGAGTCGGGTGCCTGCCTGTTTGAGGCGGTGCAGGACCGGGACGACGTCGACCTGGTGGACTGCGTCGAGGGCGCCGACCTTGGTGGTGACGTAGGAGTAGAGGTCGTCCATGGTGCGGCAGGTGACGGTCACCAGGAGATTGGCGGATCCGGTGACAGCGGCGGCGAAGGTGGTCTCGGGGTGGGCGGAGAGGACTTCGCCGGTGGCGCTGAGCCGGCCGGGGGCGACGGTGAGCCACAGATAGGCGGGGGCGTGGAAGCCGAAGCGCGGGTAGGCCAGGTCCACGGCAATGCGGAGGGTTCCTGCTGCGAGCAGTTCCTCCAGGCGCGCGGCGACCCGGGACTTCGACCAGCCGCAGGCGCGGGCGAGTTCGACCACTCCCGCGCGCCCGTCGCGGGCGAGTTCGGCCATCAGCGGGCCGTCCTGCTCGCGCGGCACTCCCGCGTTCCGGACTTCCTGTGCCGCTCCGCCGGTGGTGGCGCGCTGCTGCTGCTCGGAGGTGTGGAACAGAGCCGCCTGTTCGTCGGTGAGTGGGTCGTCGAAAGCGAGCCATTTGGAGCCGCTGCCCAGGTGCATGTGCATGACCGCACAAGCGTTGAAGCCCAGCACCTTGGCGGTGCGTGGCAGGCGCTGCAGTACGGAACCGTGTGGCCGGGCGGGGTCACTGCGGGTCTGGCAGACGATCTCGGAGCCGCCCGAGGTGACGCTGACGTAGGCCGTGTCCTCGCGAGCGGCCAGCGCGTCCGCCAGGGCGTCGGTGGCGTCGGGACGGCACTGGACCCGGACGAACCAGGTTTGTTCTCCGAGCAGTGCGTGTCTGGGCAGGGCGCGCACGCGGACCGCTCCGTCGGCGACCAGGGCGCGGTAGCGGCGGGCCACAGTCTGCTCGGAGACCTCGGCCACCTCGGAGATACGCCGGAAGGATGCCCGCCCGTCGCGTAGCAGACATTGAACGATCCGCCGGTCCGTCTGATCCATAGCGGAAGTATAGATAGACCGCATCGATAGTCATGGAGCTTTGGCCGTGGCATGGCGGTTTGAGTGGGGGCGGTGGGCGGGGGGACAGTGGTGCCATGGCCCACCGAGTCGGTCCGCCCGGACCGCCACGGTCATCCCCCCTTTGTCTGCGCAAGGAATCTCCTGATGACGAAGTCCCCACACACTCATCCGGTCGGCGTTATGCGCGCCGTTACTTTCACCGCGTTCGGCGGTCCGGAAGTCCTCACCGTCGGCGATCGTCCGATTCCCGAGGTCACCGCCGGTCACGTTCGAGTCAGGGTTCACGCGCCTGCCGTACACCCGCTCGACGTGGTCGCCAGGGCGGGTTACCTGGGGCCGATGGTGCCTGGGGGGCCGACGTACGTCCTCGGTGTCGACGCCGTCGGCACCATCGACGCGATCGGTCCTGGCGTGTCCGACTTCGACATCGGGCAGGCCGTGCTGGCGATGTCGAACTGGCCGGAGACGAAGATCGGCACTCAGGCGGAATTCGTGGTGCTGCCCGTGGCCTTCATCGCGCCCGCCCCGGCAGGTGTGGCGCCGGCCGCTGCGGCGACGCTGCCGCTCAATGCCCACACCGCCACGCAGGCGCTGCGGATACTCGGGCTCAAGGCCGGCGACCGGATCGCCATCACCGGAGCGGCAGGTGCCATCGGCGGGTTCGCGGTCCAGCTGGCTCAACTGCGGGGCCTGCGGGTGGTCGCCGTCGCCGCTCCGGAGGACGAGCCGTACCTCACCGGCCTTGGGGCGACCTTCGTCGCCCGGGGTGACCGTCCTGCCGATGCGGTGCGCAAGGCGGCGCCGGGCGGGGTCGACGGGCTCCTCGACGCCGCGTCGGTCGGATCCTCGGTGATAGGAGCCGTGCGCGACGGTGGCTCCTTCGTTGCGGTGACGCCGCCGAATTCACCGCCTTCGGAGCGCGGTATCAAGGTCGGCCTGGTGCAGGCGCGTGCGGACGGCGCCGAACTTGCCGAGCTGGCGAGCTTGGTCGAAAGCGGTCGACTGAACCTGCGAGTTGCCCGGACGTTTCCGTTCGAGCGTGTCGCCGAAGCCCACACCATGCTGGCAAAGGGCGGGTTTCGCGGCGGCATCGTGCTCGTCGCCGACCAGCAGGAAGCAGACCTGTGAACCCTGGTGCGACTGGCAGGACCGCAGAACCGCTGTGGGCTTGAGCTCTGCCACCCCGACCTGTGGCACGGCGGCACGCCTACCGCTCGCCTCCCTGCCACAGCACGGGGCCGTGCTCCACCGAAGTGGATATTCGTACCTGGGGGTTCAGAATTTTTGTGAAGTGTGCATGCATGGCGGCACGGGAGGAAAGTAGTGCGTGCCGTGCCTCGATCCGCGCATCGTGCTAGGCTTGATCCAGTTGCAGTTGTGGTTCCCGTTGACTTCAAGTGCCTTAGACGAATCAATTTCGTCGGGCATTTTTGTATTTCCGGTGCTTTTTGCCGGACGGGGTTCATCTCGGCGACGCGGGGGTTCACACAGTGCGAACCCCTGGGCTTGGCCTCGAAGGAGATTTGACATGGCTACCGGTACGGTTAAGTGGTTCAACGCGGAAAAGGGTTTCGGTTTCATTGAGCAGGACGGCGGCGGCCCGGACGTCTTCGCCCACTACTCGAACATCGCCGCCCAGGGCTTCCGCGAGCTCCAGGAAGGCCAGAAGGTGAACTTCGACATCACGCAGGGCCAGAAGGGCCCCCAGGCGGAGAACATCACTCCCGCCTGACGCTGAAGCGTCTGAGGCAGCTGGGACTCCCACCCTTGTGGTGGGGTCCCAGCTTGTTGCTTTTTGCAGGGTTTGTCGGACGGGCGGTGATGGCCTGACTCGGACTCCTGCGACCCGGTAAACCGATCCCGGCGGATTCGGAGAGCTCCGATTCCGGCTGCTGTTTCTTACCGTGCCGGTGCGACCGGCTAATTTTTTGGTCTTACATTCGGCTCGTGCTTGCAATTCATTCGGCTTATTAATGCCGGGAATTCCTCGATGCGTGCCATATCGAGGAAGGTTCTCCATGAACCGCTCAGCTCGCACGAACGACCGTTACTCCAAGACGCGCAAGGACGGCTCCGCCGGTTCCGACCGAGGAGCCCGCTTCCGGCCGCAGGGCCAGGATCGCCCCGGTGCCCGCTCAGGCGGCAACGGACGCCGTCCGTCGGCGCCGCAGGGAGAGTTCGCGCTGCCGGTCACCCTCACCCCGGGGCTCCCCGCGGTGGCGGCCTTCAGTGAACTGGACTTCCCCGCCGCCTTGTTGAAGGCCATGGCGGACCTCGGCGTGACCGAACCGTTCCCGATCCAGGCCGCCACCCTGCCGAACTCCCTCGCAGGCCGTGACGTCCTGGGACGTGGCCGCACGGGATCGGGCAAGACGCTCGCCTTCGGTCTGGGGCTCCTGGTGCGTACGGCCGGACAGCGTGCCGAAGCCAAGAAGCCGCTGGCCCTGATCCTGGTCCCCACCCGCGAGCTCGCCCAGCAGGTCACCGACGCGCTCACCCCGTACGCCCGGCTGTTGAAACTGCGGATGGCCACCGTCGTCGGCGGGATGTCGATCGGCAGGCAGGCCGGCGCGCTGCGTACAGGGGCGGAGGTCGTTGTCGCGACGCCGGGCCGCCTCATGGACCTCATCGAGCGCAGGGACTGCCGTCTGGACCGGGTGAGCATCACCGTCCTGGACGAGGCAGACCAGATGGCCGACATGGGCTTCATGCCCCAGGTCACCGCACTGCTCGACCAGGTGCGTCCCGACGGCCAGCGCATGCTGTTCTCGGCCACGCTGGACCGCAACATCGACCTTCTGGTCCGTAAGTACCTGCATGACCCGGTGGTCCACTCGGTCGACCGGTCCGAGGGTGCGGTCACCACGATGGAACATCACGTGCTCTATGTGCACGGCGCCGACAAGTTCGCCGCCGCTACCGAGATCGCCGCCCGCGACGGGCGCGTGCTCATGTTCCTGGACACCAAGCACGCCGTCGATCAGTTCACCAAGCACCTGCTGTACAGCGGCGTCAAGGCCTCGGCGCTGCACGGCGGCAAGTCGCAGCCCCAACGCACCCGCACGCTGGCGCAGTTCAAGACCGGCCACGTCTCGGTCCTGGTGGCCACCAATGTCGCCGCTCGCGGTATCCACATCGACGACCTCGACCTGGTCGTCAACGTCGACCCGCCGGCCGACCACAAGGACTACCTGCACCGCGGCGGACGTACGGCGCGCGCCGGTGAGTCCGGCAGCGTCGTCACGCTGGTCACGCCCAACCAGCGCCGCGAGATGACCCGCGTGATGTCCGACGCCGGTATCAGGCCGCAGATCACCCAGGTCCGCTCCGGCGAAGCCGAACTGAGCCGTATCACCGGTGCACAGACGCCCTCCGGTGTTCCCATCGGGGGCGGCGGCAGCGCCTCCGAGCCGGTCACGGAGCGGCCCAAGCGCGGCGGAGCGCCCTTCCGCGGCATGGGCACTCGCCCGGGTCGCGCGGGTCGCGTCAGTGGTGAGTCCCGCAGGTCCGCCGAAGCCCGTCAGACCGCCGAGGCCCGAAAGGCCGCCCGGGTCCGTCGTGGCGCATAGTCCGAGCGCGGGCTGACTGGGCGTTGCACCTTGGGTTCGTCTTCTCGACGCTACTCAGGGGTCGCGATTCCGCGTCCGTGAAACGGAGGTGCTCACCATGGACCCCGCACACCACAGAGACTGGGACGCGCACTACGCGGAGGGCAAGTCCTTCCGTCCACTCGGCGACGGCGAACGGGCGTTGCTGGCCGGCCACGCACCTCCCAGGCCGGGGAGCCGGGCCCTGGACGTGGGCTGTGGACTGGGCGAACTGGCCCGCCATCTCGCCCGCACCGGATACCAGGTCGACGCCGTCGACATCGCCGAGTCCGCGCTCGCCCTGGGCCGCGCCATCACCACCCCGCCGGTCACCTACCTACGGTGCGACATCGAACAGGACGACCTCGCGGTGCTTCCGCATCCCCCGTACGACCTGATCACTTTTCGGCTCAGCATCGCCTTCATCGGCGACCGTTCCCACGTCCTGCGACGACTGCGTGAGCGCATGACGCCCGACGGCACCCTGTGCGTCATCACGCCCCGCGCGGATTCCGTCCCCGAGAGCCGGCGAGGCATCTCCCTCGACGAGGCCGAGATCGGCCTTCTCGCCGCTGACTGGCGCCAGGTCGTGCGGTACGACGCGGGGCGACTCGCAGTCCTCTTCCTCCGCGACTCACCCGCCGACCAGGGCGAAAGCCTTGCCGGACGTCGGCCGTGCAGCCGGACTGCAGCGCCCGCCGATCGACGTACGTCCTGACCGCCTCGCCCGCCCCGCTGCCCACGAGGCAGATCAGGCGGCCGGGGCGTCCAGGGGCCGTAGTTCGTCCGCGTACGAGACGGAGATCCGGCGCATCAGGCCGTCGTCGGTGATGTCGTACTGGCCGAGGCGCCACAGCGGTGGGGAGTACGCGTGGACGGAGACCGTGTCGTCGGTGGCGCCGGTGAGGCGGTGGATGTGTTCGGGCCCGAAGCAGAAGGAGTCGCCCGCGCCGACCGTGACGGAGAGGTGGCTGCCTCCTATGCGCGGGTTGGACTCGTTCAGCGCACCTTGGACGACGGCGACCGCGCCGGAGGAGATGTCGTGGTCGTGCCAGCCGGTGTCGTTCTGCCGGGTCCAGCACAGCAGCCAGACGTCGACGTACTCGTCGCGGTACAACGACGCGTAGTGCCGTTCTTCGTCCGAGAAAGCGACCTGTTCGCGCCAGAGTTCGGGACGGCCGGCGAGTTCGTCGACGAGTGCCTGGAGTTCACGCTTGTCGAGGGCGCGGTCAGGCAGGGCCTGATACGTCATTAGGTGGCTCCTTTCAGCAACCGGGCGGGGTTGACGGTGCGCAGGGCGTGGACGGCGGCGTCCGCGCCGAGGTCGGGGATGGTGAGGGGTGCGTAGGGGCGGTCGCTGCCGCTGACGATCACGTCGATGCCGACGGCCCGGACAAGCGCGTCCACGGCGCGTGCTCCGTAGGACGAGGTCTCGTAGAAGGCGTCGAAGTCGATCTCGCCGCGCCCTCCGCCGCGGGCCGCGAGCCGCTCGCCGTGCAGTGGGGCCAGGCCCGCGAGAGCGGCGAAGCAGACACGCAGGCGCGGGTGACGGGCGCGGCCGAAGGCGCGGAAGGCGAACCAGGACGCGTGCATCTGTGAGAGGTAGGGGACCAGGGCAGGCCACCAGGACGGCGCGTCGGGGGTGGGAGGCGCGGCGCCCGGGTGGATGAAGAGCGGTTTGTCGCGACGGATGAGGACGTCGAGGAGAGGTGCGCAGCGGTCCCAGCCGGTCGCGTCCAGCAGCGCGGTGGCGGGGAGTTGGAGGCCTCGGCAGCCGCGGCGGAGTTCCCGTTCGACCGTTTCGACCGCCTCGGGGATCGGTGATGACAGGCAGGGCGAGGCCCAGACGCCGAACGGTTCGGGCAGGGCCAGGGCGCCGTCGTGGAATACGTCGAGGAGCTGAGTGGACTCGGCCGGCGGCAGGTACTCGATGCCCAGCGGGCTGGACAGCGAGACCAGGGCCAGGTCGAGGCCGTCGGTCCGGGCCAGTGCGGTGCGCGCCGTGACGTCGTGGTCGGCCGGCTCGACCTCGTAGGGCGGTTCACCCGCCAGGTGCAGGGTCCAGCCGTCGAGGTGAGGTGGCGCGGTACGGGCGCGGAGCACCTCGATGAACTCGGGCGGCCAGATGTGCTGGTGGACATCGGTGGGCACGCGGCAGTCCTTCGGAGAGTCCTCGTGGAGAGTCGGTCGAGCATAGGTTAACCGCTTCACTTATGCGCTTAACTTAAGCGCTTAACAAGGTGGCGTGTCAAGGGTGCGCCGCAGAGCGGACAGGTCCCGGTAGTCTTCCCGACATGGCCAGGCCCAATAAGCGCACCACCCTCCGGGAGGTGGCCGAGGCCACGGGCCTCTCCACCGCAGCCGTCTCCTATGCCCTGCGCGGCAAGCACGTCTCGAAGGAGACGGAGGAGCGAGTGCGCAGGGCCGCCGCCGAACTCGGCTACGAGGCCGACCCCATCGCCCGCGCGCTGGCCAGCGGCCGCACCAGCATGGTCGGCGTCATCGCGGGCGACCTCCAGGACCTGTGGCAGCAACAGCTGATGGCGGCCATCGGCCGGGAACTGCTCGCCGGCGACCGCTATGCGCTGATTCTCGATGCCGGCGGTGATCCCGACCGCGAGCTGGTGCTCGCCAAGCAGCTGCTCGATCAGCGCGTCGACGCGCTGCTGGTGTCGCCGGTCAACCCTGCGGCCGAGGGATGGGCGGCGATCGCCGAGGCGCTTCCGGTGGTGGCCGTCGGGGACTCGCTCAGTGCGACCCGTACGGCCGGAGAGGTCATCTTCGACAACAGGGCCGGCATCGACGCCGTACTGGAGTATCTGCACGGCCTCGGCCACCGGCGGGTGACCGTGCTGACCCCGACCCGGCCGAGCACGCCGGACCGGCCCGCCGACGTGTATGCGCGCGAGGCCGCCGAGCGGCTCGGGCTGCGGGCCGAACTGGTGCCCTGCCCACAGGAGTTGGGCGAGGCGACGGCGGTCGCGCGACGCCTCCTGGAGGGCCCGCGGCCCGCGACGGCCGTCTTCTGCTTCTCCGACTCCCTGGCGTACGGGGTGTACGCGGCGGCTGCCGGGGCCTCACTCGAAGTCGGCCGGGACGTCTCGGTGGTCGGCTTCGACGATCACCCGGTGTCCCGCGTCCTCACCCCACCGCTGACCACGGTGGACTGGGGACTGGCCGGGATCGCCGACGAGGCCGCCCGGCTGATCGTCGCGGCGATCGAGGGGAAGCGGGTGCGGAAGAAGCGGATTCTCTGTGCGCCGCGGATGAGCGAGCGAGGCTCGGCGGTACGGGTGCAGGGGCCCTGAGCCTGCGCCTTCGGGCCCCCGCTTTCCCAGGGTTGCAACTGCCCTATGAACGGGCCTCCGTCCGCGGCACGTTGTAGCCCTCGACCCGTAGCGTGGGCCGGCCCGAGGGGAGAGCGTCGGCGGGCCAGGAGAGGGTGATCTCCCGTGACTCGCCGGGCAGCAGCCACACGTAGTTGTCGCCGTACAGCGTCGGCAGCACGCGAGCGCCGGTCCTGCTGTCCAGCAGCGACAGCCTGACCATCGCGGCGACGGCCGAGCCGCGGTTGTGGATCCTGGCGGTCGCCGCGCGCCGCGATCCCGTGCGCGCCACCTGCCCGATGTCGGCAGTCACCTTCACCGACTTGGCCTTGTTGAGCGCCTGCATGTCGGACGCCTTGCGGTAGCGCCAGTAGGTGTTCTGCGACAGGAGGCGTCCCCGGCCGTCCTCAAGGCCGAGGCGCAGAAGGTGGAAGTCCGGCAGGGAACTCGTGAACGCTGCGGTGAACGCCTCGGCCGTGGCGGACGAGGCGACATCCACCGTGGCGCGCCGGGTCGAGCCCAACTGCTTCCCGCCCAGGACGTAGGCGCGGGCCGTCACCGTCATGTCGTTGAGCGCGCGCGGGGTGTGATTGACCGCGATGACCTGCCAGTTCACCGGGTCGGCCTGGACGTGGACGGGCTCGCACGCCGCGCGGGAGCCGTAGTACATGCCGTTGACGTCGAAGTCGTAGTCGTACGTCTGCCACACCGTGCTGTGCCAGGCCGGGTGGGACATCCAGAGCATGAGGCCGGTGGCGTCCTTCCACAGGTGCTGGTTCCATGCCTCGAACATGGCCCGGCCGTTCTCGTAGTTGACGAACTGCGCCTTGCGCGCGAAGTCGTCGAGGTCCTTGGCGGTGTCGAGCCGGGTCTCGATCGCCGCCTGGTAGTTCTGTGGGGCCTGGTTACCCCGGGTGCTCCAGTCGTGGTAGAGCCACGCGCCGGCGATCGGCCACTCGGGCTCGTCGCCGACGAGGTTGCGCATGCTCTCCGCGGTGGACACCACGGGCATGCCGATCTCGGTGTGGAAGCCGAAGTTGCCGCTCCCGTAGGTGGCGGGGGAGAAGTAGCGGTCAGGCTCCACCCAGCCGTAGGGGCCGCCGCCCGTGACGATGCTGCCTGCCGAGTTGTTCTGGTAGAGGACGTCGGGCGCCTCGGCCCTGACCGCCTCGCGCATGCCGGTGTCGATGGCCTCGGGCGGGTTGCCCTCGTTCGCGCCGCACCAGACGACGACGCTGGGGTGGATGCGATAGCGCCGTACGGTGTCCCGCGCCAGGTCGTTGTAGGCCGGGTGGTCCGGCGGGTCCATCGCCCAGGCGTTGGGGAAGTCGTTCCACACCAGCAGACCGTGCTCGTCACAACTGGCGAAGAACTCCTCACGGTTGCTCGACGCGACCCAGTTGCGGATCATCGTGAAGTTCATGTCCCGGTGCATGCGCACGGCCGCGTCCATACGGGCGGCCGGCATCCGGCGCAGCAGCTCGTCCCAGCCCCAGTTGCCGCCGCGGCAGAAGACCCGGACACCATTGACGCTGATCTTCAGTGGATCCGGGGTGTTGTCCACGGACTTGACGTCCGTCCACGTGTCACCGTCGTCCGACACCTGGATCACATACGTCTTCGGGTACGCCTGCTCCCAGACGATCGCGACCCGGTCGAAGGAGACGGGCGAGCCCAGGTCCACCTGGATCCACTGGTTGTCCTGGTACTCCGAGGACCAGCGGGAGTTCGGGTTGCCGTCGGTGGCGTTGGAAGCGCTGTTGCCGGAATCCACCGTGGAGGCGGTGGCCGTCCTGTGCAGGGCCAGGTCGATACCGGGGGAAGCGCTGTCGACCACCGAAAGGGTCCATAGCGAGGTGCCCCAACTGGTCGCGCGGGCGCCACAGTTGATCCGTACGTACCGGGAGGTGTGGGCGGTGAAGTCCACCGTCTGCAGGCTGGCGGCGCCGCTGTTGAACGGCAGAGGCACCGCGCCGTTGTCCACCGACCCCGCGTCCGTCCACGCCGAGCCGTCGGTCGAGACCTGCACGACGAACGTCTTGGCGTACGCCTGCTCCCACGTCAGGTCGACCCGGTCGAAGGCGACCACGGACCCGAGGTCCACCTGGATCCACTGGTCGTCCTCGAAGGCCGAGGACCAGCGGGAGCCCGGGTCGCCGTCGGTCGCGTTGGCGGCGGAGTTGCCGGAGTCCTCGGTGGAGGCGGTGGCTGTCTTGTGGAGAGCCAGGTCAGCACCCGCCGAGGTGCTGTCGAACACCGAGAGGCCCCACAGTGAGAAGCCCCAACTCGTGGCTCGAGTCTGGCACTTGATCCGCACGTACCGTGCTTCTCGCGCGCCGAGAGGAACCGGCTGGGTGTAGCGGTTGCTGCTCCCGGTGAACGGCAGCGGTACGGCGTACTCGTAGCCGAACTGCCGTATGCCGAAACGGGTGGTGCGCCGGTCGCTCTCCTGGCCGTCGACGGAGGCGGTCAGCGTCAGGTCGTGCAGGTCGGGGCTGCCGTAGCCGTTGGGCCACCACAACTTGGGGTCGCGCAGCCGCAACGAGGCGTACGTGGAGGGCGCGAACGTCACGTCGGCGCTCGCGCCGCCCTCCACCATGACCGTCTGGGACACCCGTACGCCGTCGAAAGCGGCCGTGACGGTGACCCGTCTGCTCGTGGTGTCCACGTTGCGCACCGGGACCACGATCGTCACCTCCGCGCTGGAGGTGTCCGGCAGGTCGGGGAGTTTCGTGTCCACCCGGGGGTCGCCGATGACGGCGTGGCCGGTCGAGCGGAGCCGCACGTGGTTCCAGATGCCGCAGACCCGGTCGCGGACCGCCGGCATCCAGTCCCAGCCCGAAGCGGCCAGGTAGGTCGGCGAGTTCTGGTTCATCATGGTGGCGCCGGCGTCCACGAAGGCGAGTCCGGCCGGGCCCTTGTCGCCCGGGCTGCCGGGGAACGGCATGGGGGTGATCCTGACGGCCAGGGCCTGTTCGCCATTTTCGGCGAGCACCTTCGTCACATCGTGGGTGGACCGGGCGAAGGGATAGGTCAGACCGCCCACCTTCTGCCCGTTGAGCCAGACCTCAGCGGTGTGGTTGATGCCGTCGAACTCAAGCCAGATGTGCCGGCCCGAACCGGTGCGCAGAGCGCGGGGCAGCTCGAAGCCTCGCCGGTACCACCACGAGTGCCGGGAGAGGGCCTCCGGAATGTGCAGGTTGTTGAAGCCGGCCACCGGGTCGGGAAGATGGCCCTGCTCCACCAGTGAGGCCAGGACCGTCCCCGGCACAGTCGCTGGCAGCCAGCGGCTCGTGTCCACGTCCGGCAGGGAAAGCTCCGCGCCCTCCGCGCCGGCCCAGTCGTCCATGGTGAGCGTCCAGCCGGACTCCAGCGGGACCGTGCCGTCGGCGGCCGCCTTGAGCGCGGGTGCCCGGTGGTGGTGGACGCCCCAGTCGGTCCAGCCTGTCGCCGAGGGGCGGTGTCCGTTTGGCGTGCCGTAGACCTCGAAGCCGTTGAGCCCCAGCGGGTTGGCGTTGGAGCGCTTGGTCACGGTCATCCGCACCCAGCGGGCGGTGACCGGCTTGGCCGGCGTGATCTCCACGACGCCACCCCTGCCGGACGTGGTCCGGTGGATGGTGGCCCATGTGCGGTGGTCCCGCGAGGTCTCGACGACGAACTCCACCGCGCAACTGGACAGGATTTCCTGGCCCGTTGTGCGGTCGCGGGGATTGCCGCCGGTGGAGGGGACGAAGACCGGGTCGTCGGCCGTCGCCTCGAAGGTGAGGCGTACGGAGTCGACCGCGCAGTCCGCCTGCAGATCCACCGAGATCCACTGCGGGTCACCGTCGGCGGCACGCCAGCCGGTGCCCTTCACGCCCACCGAGTTGACCTTGTCCACGACGAACTCACCGGGCGTGGGCGCGTAGTCGGTGGACGACACGGAGACCGGGCGATACGCGGCGAGTTCACCCCGCGCGCCGGTGGACCCCGAAGGCGCCGCCGCGAAGGCGTTCTGGGGGAGTGCGACGCCAAGGCCGAAGCCTGCGAGCAGAGTTGAACCGGTGGCCAGGACCGCGCGGCGGGAGGGACGGGGCGGCTCGTGCGACATGTGCGGTGGTCCATTCCAGACGGCCCCGGAGGGGAGCAAGTGACCTCTGTGCTTGGTGCGATGACAACGTTGCCAAAGACTCCGTCGCCTCCGATCCCTTGTCAAGGTTTCTTGCACAGCTCGCTCACAGAGGCGTCGAGTTGAGGTCCTGTCCTGCCGCTCCAGCAGCTTCAGAAGACCGGGGCCGAGTCATCCCTGAGGATCACAGCAGCGCGGTACCCCGGTACCGTCCGCGCTTCGGAACCAGCCCGCGGTACCGGGTTTTCGGCCCCTCCCCGTTCCTATCGTTGAGGCACGGCCTCCGGCGGCACCGCGCACGGACCGGCCTCGCCACGCAAACGCAAGGACGGAACATGATCGAGATACAACGGCTGGTCAAGAGGTACGGCGAGAAGACAGCAGTGGACGGGCTGGACTTCACTGTCAAGCCGGGTGTCGTCACGGGCTTCCTCGGACCCAACGGCGCCGGCAAGTCCACCACGATGCGGATGATCGTCGGCCTGGACGCGCCCACCAGCGGCTCGGTCACGGTCAACGGCCGCCGCTACAAGGAGCATCGAGCCCCGCTGCAAGAGGTGGGGACGCTTCTCGAAGCGAAGTCGATCCACCCGGGTCGCTCCGCCTTCAACCACCTGAACGCCCTCGCGCTGACCCACGGCATCCCGCGCCGCCGGGTGCAGGAAGTCATCGAGATGACCGGGCTCAGCCAGGTCGCCGGCAAGCGCGCGGGAGCGTTCTCCCTGGGCATGGGCCAGCGGCTGGGCATCGCCGCGGCACTGCTCGGCGATCCGCAGACCGTGATGCTGGACGAGCCGGTCAACGGGCTCGACCCCGAGGGCGTGCTGTGGATCCGCCGCCTTCTCACCGGACTCGCGGAGGAGGGACGTACCGTATTCGTCTCCTCGCACCTGATGAGTGAGATGGCGTTGACGGCCACCAACCTGATCGTCGTCGGGCGCGGCAAGCTCCTCGCCGACACCACGGTCGAACAGTTCATCCAGCAGGCCGGGGGCCACAGCGTGAAGGTCCTGACGGGGGAGCCGGCCCGGCTGCGGGAGCTGCTGCTCGGTCCGGACGTGGAGATCACCGGTGCCACGGGTTCCGAGGAGCTGCACGTCACCGGCCTGGACGCACGTCAGATCGGCGCGACGGCTTTCGACCACTCCATTCCCCTCTACGAACTCACCCCGCAGACCGTCTCCCTGGAAGACGCGTTCATGGCCATGACCGGAGACGCCGTCGAGTACCACGGGACCACTTCCAGCACCCCTGTCGGGAGCACCGTATGAGCACCCTGACCGCCGAACCCACCGCCACCGGGACCCGCCCCGAGTACAAGGTCACCGGCGTCCATGTGCTGCGCTCGGAGTGGGCCAAACTCTGGTCGCTGCGCTCCACCTGGATCACCCTGGGCCTGTCCCTTGTGATCCTCATCGGCTTCGGGCTGATCTTCGCCTCCACCTACTCGTCCGGCGACGGGCGGGGGCCGGGTTCGGAGGCACAGGACGGGATCGCCGTCGCCCTCGGCGGGATCAACTTCGCCCAGCTCGCCCTCGGCGTGCTCGGTGTCCTGGTCATGGCCGGGGAGTACTCGACCGGCATGATCCGCTCCACCCTCGCGGCGGTGCCGACCCGCCTGCCCGTGCTGTGGTCGAAGATCGCCGCCTTCGGAGGCATCGCCTTCCTCGTCACCACGGTCGCCGTGTTCGTGTCCTTCTTCGCGACGCAGGGCGTCCTGAGCGGCTCCGACATCGTGCTCGGCATCTCGGACTCGGGCGTGGTGCGCAGTCTCCTCGGGGCCGGGGCCTACCTCGCACTGGCGGGGGTCCTGGGCGTGGCGCTGGGCGCGCTGCTCCGCTCGGTAGCCGGTGCCATCGGACTGCTGGTCGTGGTCCTCATGCTGCTGCCGGTCTTCACCGGACTGCTGTCCACCTCACTGCAGGACGACATCAGCCCCTACCTGCCCAGCAACGCGGGGGGCTCGATGTACGCGCTCCAGGAGGCGAGCAATACCCTCAGTCCGGGCGCAGGTCTCGCGGTCCTCGCAGGCTGGGTCGCCGTGGCCGTAGCCGCTGCCGCCTGGCGGCTCAAGCGCTCCGACGCGTGACGGGCACGTAAGCGCAAACAGCAAACAGTCCATGCCCCCGCGATCGCTCTAGAGTGATCGCGGGGGCATGCGACCTGGGCGGTAACCGAACCCGAAGGGGAAGGTGGAAGCGCCGTGCGATCCGGCAACCTCCCGCGGGGCGAACTGTTCCCGCCGGAACTGGACGTGCTGTGGAGCAGTCGCCTGGTGCGCCGGGTCGTCGGCCTGGCCAGTGCGGTGCGCAGACTGGGCCGTAAATACCCCGCACTGCTGGACTCGCTGCTGGCCCTGCTCGTCCTGGCGAACAGCCTGGTGGATCTGCTCGTACCCACCGATCGGCATGGCCTGGAGGCTCGTCCGGACACCACCGTGCTGCTCCTGGTGTCCATGGCCGGGCAGGCGCTTCCCCTGGTCTGGCGGCGCCGGGCTCCGTCCGTCGTCCTGGCGGCGGTGCTGCTCTGCTGCCTGATCCAGTGGTCACAGGGCGGGGAGCTCCGCAGCGGCGTCGGCAGCATCATGATCGCTCTGTACTCGATGGCCCGCTACGACTGGATCAAGAGACTGCCGTGGGCGGCGCTCGGGACGGCGGTGGCACTGACCGTGGCCGCCTTCTCGTTCCAGCCGATCGATCAGCAGTCCCTGACCATCCTCTTCTTCCTGTATTCCTCGATCACCGCCGCGATCGCCGTCGCCCTGGTCGTCCGGGTGCGCGAGGCCCAGCTCAGCGCGCTGGCCGACCGGGCCGCGCAGCTGGAAGTGGAACGCACGCAGCGTGAGCAGCTCGCCGTCTTCACCGAGCGCTCCCGGGTCTCCCGGGAGATGCACGACATCGTCGGACACAACCTCGCCGTCATCATCGGCCTCGCCGACGGTGCCGCGGCGGCCCCGGATGCCGAGCGCAGCGCCCAGATCCTGCGGATCATCGCGGGCACGGGCCGCCAGGCGCTCAGCGAGATGCGCCGCACCCTCGGCGCCCTGCGTGAACGCCCCGATGAACAGGAAGACACCGTCGCCCTGAGCCCACAGCCAGGAACCGCCGACCTCGCCGGTCTGCTGGAGCGTACGCAGGCCGCCGGGCCCCGGATCTCCTACCGCACCGCGGGGCGGCACGACGCCATGACTCCGGGCGTGCAACTCGCGGTTTACCGCATCGTCCAGGAAGCGCTGACCAACAGCCTCAAGCACGCGGGACCCGAGACCTCCGTCCAGGTCGTCCTGCGGGTCACCGACGAAGCTGTCGACGTGAGTGTCCGTGACAGCGGACCACCCCTGGGCTCACCGAAGCCCGGACCCGCAAGCCACCCGGGCCAGGGTCTCGTCGGCATACACGAACGTGCCGCCCTCGCGGGAGGCAGCGCCGAGGCCGGGCCGACGGACAGCGGTGGCTGGCTCGTGCACGCCTTCCTTCCCCTGCTTCCGCCCCCAGCCGTTGGAGAGAACCGGCCATGACCACGGTGCTCATCGTCGACGACCAGCCGTTGCAACGGCTCGGCTTTCGCATGCTGCTCGACGCCCATCCCGACACCAGCGTCGTCGGGGAGGCCGGACACGGCGCCGAGGCCGTACGGCAGACGGCGTCGCTGCGCCCGGACGTCGTCCTCATGGACATCCGGATGCCCGGTGTCGACGGCATCGAGGCCACCCGCCGCATCGTGGCGTCCGGAAGCCGTTCCCGGGTGCTCGTCCTCACCACTTTCGATCTGGACGAGTACGCCTACGGCGCGCTGCGCGCGGGGGCGAGCGGCTTCCTCCTCAAGGACGCGCTGCCGGACGAACTACTGGCCGGCATCCGCGCGGTCGCCGCCGGAGACGCGGTCGCGGCCCCGGCACTGACCCGAAGACTGCTGGACGCCTTCGTGAAGAAGTCGCCGGAAACGGCTGACTCCGGCGGAGCGGAAGCCGATGCCCGGCTGGCCGGTCTCACCGGCCGTGAGCGGGAAGTCCTGCTGGCCATGGCCCGCGGGCTGACCAACACCGAAATCGCGGAACTGCTGGTGCTGTCGGCCTCCACCATCAAGACCCATGTCAGCAAGG
Organism: Streptomyces sp. NPDC127595; assembly: GCF_042671685.1. NCBI lineage: Bacteria > Bacillati > Actinomycetota > Actinomycetes > Kitasatosporales > Streptomycetaceae > Streptomyces > Streptomyces sp. NPDC127595. The sequence goes on from NZ_JBHXWK010000002.1 coordinate 863,588, forward strand.
TCCTCGCGAAGATCGGCGCCCGCGACCGTGTCCACGCCGTCATCATCGCCTACGAGGCGGGCATCGTGGGGACCGACCGACCTCGGTGACCTGCCGGCTCCCTGGTCAGGCGGCCGGGTCGCTGAGCACGGTGGTCACCAGGTCGAGGAAGCGGTCGAAGTCGAGGCCGGACACGGTCCGGATGACGGGCAGGTCCTTCCGTCCGTGGTGCGCACGGCGTTCGACGACCGTCATGCCACGGGTCAGTTCGCCGCGTCGTTCCACGTCGCAGCGGACCTCGACACACTCGATGAGCGTGGGGTCGATGACAGCGGCGACGGCCACGCTGTCGATGAGGGAACAGTACGACTGGTAGCCGCGACCGTTGACGTAGTCCACCACCCGGGCGGCGAGGTCGGCTTCAGGGGTCCGCGCGCGGCGCAGCCGGTCGAGGTCACCGGCGCGGAAGTTGATACGGGGGTGGGTGGCGATGTCGAGACCGACGGCAACGAGATCGAACCCGGCCCGGAAGACCCGGTGGGCCGCTTCGGGGTCGACGAATATGTTCCATTCGCTGACCGCGTTGTCGCCGGTGGCCTGGGACCAGGCGTAGGGGGTGAGCCCGTAGGAGCCGCCGATGATGACGAGTTCGGTCACCTTCTCGGGAAGCAGGGGATCGATCTCCAGGGCGAGGGCGATGTTCGTCAGCGGCGCGAGTGCCGCGATGCTGATGTCACCGGCGTGGGCGTTGACGGTGTCCACGATCAACTGCGGGGCCGGGCGTGGGTCGACGGCGCGCGCCGACGCGGGGAAGTGGGACTCGGCGAGGCCGTCGCTGCCGTGCGAGAAGGGGTCGACCGGATAGTAGCCGTCCAGCGGCAGTAGAGGTCCCTGGCCGACCGGAATGTCATCGCGGCCGAGCAGGTCGAGGACGCGCAGCGCGTTGGCGGCGGTCCTGTCCGAGGTCAGGTTGCCCGTCGCCGCGGTGACAGCGAGGGTCCGCAGCGCGCGCGACTTCAGCGCGAGGATGATCGCGAGAGCGTCGTCCATGCCCGGGTCGGTGTCGATCAGAAGGTTCTTCACACGTGCCTTTCTCGCGTTCGGCGTCCCGGCTCCGGGCGTCCGGGGGAGTACGCAGCCAAGAGCCGGGACACTGAAAGGTATGGTAGGTATAACAACAAGCAGATTCAATGGGGGATGTCGAAACTCGGGGGAACGCAGAGGAACTCGGAGGAGCGAGGGTGTCCCAGCGGCTCGTTGCGGTGTTCTCCCACGCGGTGACCGATGAGGTGTACACGGCCGACGGCAGGCCGGCGGCCCGCGAGGTCGGCGGAGCCGGGGCGTACGCGGCCGTCGGGGCGAGCCTGGTGTCCGCACCCTGGAGCACGGCCATCGTGTCGGGGGTCGGCGCCGCTGACCGGCCGCGGCTGAGCGCGTGGTTCCGCCGGCGCGAGATCGACCCCGTAGGACTCTTCGAGGTCGGCGAGCACAGCCCGGTCACCCGCGTGCGCTACCTCGACGACGGGGAGCGCGTGGAGGAATCCGTGCTCGGGGATGCCCACTTCGCCGCCCACACCCCCTTCCCCAGCCGGTGGCCGGTCGATCAGGACCGGTTGGCGGGCGCCTATCTCTTCCACGACACCGACGAGCGGTACTGGAGCGAGGTCGCCGCGCTGCGGCCGCGGTGGCGCGGCCCGGTCCTCTGGGAGATCGCCGCCGACGCCTGCACTCGGGCCGGCCGCGCCCGGGTCACGGAGCTGGCCGGGCTCGTCGACGTGCTGTCCCTCAACGCCGCCGAGGCCGCGGCCCTCACCGGCCGGCCGGACCCCCTGGACGCGCTGGCCCGGCTGCCGGGGAACGGCCTCGTGGTGATCCTGCGGTGCGGTGCCGCCGGGTCCCTGGTCCGGTGCGGACGCAGGACCTGGCACGTGGGGACGGCGCCCGGCCCGGTGATCGACCCGACCGGTGGCGGCAACGCGTACTCGGGAGCCTTCCTGGCCGCGTACGCCTCGACCGGCGACATCCCCGCCTCGGCGCGGGCCGCCGCGGCCGCCGCCTCGCGCACCATCGCGCAGTACGGCGCTCCGGCCGTCGGCCCCCGGGAGCGCGACGAAACCCGGCGCGCCGTCCGCGAAGTGACGGTGTCCGCGACCACCACGTGACGAGGGAGCAGATATGTCGGCTGGTGCAGATGCAGGTCTGGGTGCTGAAGCAGGCACGAGCGACACGCCGGGATCCCCGGCCTGGAACCCCGCCCGCATCTACGACGACTACGCCCTCGCCGGCCACCTGCCCCGCCGCGGGCTGCTCCGGGACGGCAGGCCGGCGCTGTCCGGCATCGATCCGAGCAAGGTGGCCCGCTACGTCCTGGTGACCGTCCGCGATCCGCTCTGCGCGTACGACGAGGATCCGGCCGAGCAGATCGCGCGGCGGCTCGACGAGCCCGAACGGATCGGCAACTCCGGGATGTTCACGACGTACTCGGGGTTCTGCGAGAGCGTGCCCGTGACCGTCGTCTCGGGCGGGAGCGGCTCCCCCGAAGCCGAGCTGATCATGCATGAGCTGCTGGAGTTCACCGAGGCGGACACCTTCGTACGGGTCGGCGGCTCCGGCGGTATCCACCCCCGGGCGCTGCCCGGAGACGTGGTGGTCACCACCGGGGTCGTACGGGACGAGGGGATGACCCGCGCCTACATTCCGGCGTCCTATCCGGCGGTCGCCCACCATGAAGTGGTCCTGGCGATGTCGCGGGCCGCCGTCGAACTCGGCTGCTCCTTCCACCAGGGCGTCACCAGGTCGAGTGACTCCGACTTCTGCGGGGTGGGCCGCCCCGGAGTGGGAGGCTATTTCCAGCCATGGCATCTCGACATCCTCGAAACCTGGGCCCGGGCCGGCGTGCTCAACGGGGACCGGGAGTCCGCGGCCGTGGTGACGCTCGCCGGGCTGTTCGGCAAGCGCGGTGGCTCGGTCTGCTCCGTCGCCGACAATGTCATCGCCAACAGGCCTTTCGTCGCCGGAGCCGGTCATGTGGCAGCCGTCGACGTCGCGTTGCGCGGCGTCGTCCAGCTCGCCCGTCTCGACGCGGCCAGGGCGGCTTCGGGCGGTGGCCCCTGGGTGCCGGCCTCCTTCGAAGCAGTGTCCGAAACTCGTTGACATCACCCAACAGTGGTCCTATGGTACTGAGATCAGTACCAATAACAACGAGGTTAGCGGTGCTCCTGACGGTTCCGGAAGGGCCGGCGTGCGGTAGCGAAGGAGCTTGGTACATGAGCAGATCAGGGATCCGGGTGCTCGGCGCGGGCCTGGCGGCGATGGCGGTCGTGCTCTCCGCGTGCTCCGGCGGCAGTTCCTCGGCCGCCGGTGGTCGTCAGACCCTCCAGCTGTGGTTCTGGGGCGCGTCGCCCCAGCAGCAGAAGACCATGAAGTCGGTGCTCGTCGACGGGTTCGACAAGTCACAGAGCAAGTACAACCTCGAAGTCACCTACAACAACGCGGTGGACAAGAACGTCCAGGTGGCGCTCTCCGCCAACAAGGGACCCGACATCGTCTACGGATCGGGACCGTCCTTCTCCGCGGCCTACGCGGTCCAGGGCAAGCTGGCCGACATGACCCCGTACGCGGAGAAGTACGGGTGGAAGGACCGGATCCTGGCGCCGATGTACGACTCGGGAACCGTGAACGGCAAGCTCTACTCGCTGCCCAACTCGTTGGAGAACCTGGGCATCTTCTACAACAAGAAGGTCCTCGACCAGCTGGGCGTCGGGGTGCCGACCACCTTCGCGGAGCTGACCGCGGACATGGACAAGGCCGCCAAGGCGGGCATGTACCCCTCGGTCACCGGCAACAAGGGCTGGAAGCCGGTCAACCAGAACTACATCTCGATGTTCCTGACCCATGTGGCGGGCGGCAAGGCCGTCTACGACGCGCTGCAGGGCAAGATCAAGTGGACCGACCCGAAGATTGCTGCGGCGGTCGACGACTCCGCCGACTTCTACAAGAAGGGCTATCTCGGCGGGAAGGACTACGCGGACCTGAACTTCACGGAGTCCATGCAGTTGCTGGCCCAGGGCAAGTCGCCCTTCTTCTTCGGCCCCACGCTGGCTTTCCAGTTCGCCAGTGACTACTTCAACGACGCCGCCGGGAACACCTCGGACCTCGGCTTCGCCCCCTTCCCGAACGTCACCGCCGGTCTGCCCTCGCCCAGCGGGACGCTCGGCACCACGGCCTCGCTGTCCATCAACGCCCACTCCTCCAACAAGGACGGGGCGGCCGAGGTGATCGACTACATGATGAGCGACAAGTTCGCGCAGGAGATGAACAAGACCTGGCCCGGGTACTGGGGCGTCCCGCTGAAGAACTGGGACCTCGACCCCGACTCGTACACCGGTCTGTCGAAGGCGTTCGTCCAGTCGGTCAAGGACACCGTCGACATGGTCAGCACGGGCGACTACGGCTTCTTCGCCGGCACCTTCTTCCCGCCGGCCACCGCCACCGCCTTCACCGACGTGGACGGGGTCTGGCTCGGCACGGAGAGCACGACCGACTTCCTGAAAAAGATCCAGTCGACCTTCGACGACGAGAAGGCCAAGGGTCTGGTGCCGCCGGTGCCCGAACCCGCCGGGTGACGGTCCCTCCCCACCGATCCAGACCGTCGGATGCCGCGGCTCACGGCGCGGCATCCGACGCTCGGAGGAATGCGAGCATGACAGCTACGGCAACTCTGGCGCCCCACAGGGAAGGCCAGGCCCCCGCTCCGGACCACCGGGCCCGCCGCGCCTACCGACGCCGCCGGTCGCTGGTCAACCACCTGCTGGTCGCACCGGCCCTGCTCCTGTCGGTCCTGGTCGTCGTCGTGCCCGGCGTCCTGACCGCGATGGCCGCCTTCACGGACTGGACCGGCGTCGGCTTCCACGCGAACTACGTCGGCCTGAGCAACTTCACCGACATCCTCGCCGACCCCGTCTTCACGACCGCCCTGAGCAACAACATCAAATGGCTCGCGCTCTTCCTCACCCTCCCCGCCGTCTTCGGCCTGCTCACCGCGTGGCTGCTGCTCCGCAGACGGCGTACGCGCACCTTCTACCAGGTCGTCTACCTCATGCCGTACGTCCTGGCGCCGGTGGTCAACGCGATGGTGTGGCTGAGCATCATCTACAACCCCAACGGCGGCGTCACCGGCGTCCTGCACATCGACTCACCGCTCTCCAGCCTGCACGGGGCGATCTACGCGGCCGCGGCGGTCGACATGTGGCACTACTGGGGCTTCCTCACCGTCGTCTACTTCGGCGCCATGCGGCAGACCCCGATCGAGCAGGTGGAGGCGGCCATCGTCGACGGCGCGGGCTCCTGGCAGGTCTTCCGGCACGTCTATCTCCCCAGCATCCGCCCGACACTGCTGCTCATGGGCGTGATGACGGTCATCTTCTCCTTCCTCGCCTTCGACTACGTCTACCTGCTCACCCAGGGCGGCCCCGCGCACGGCAGCGAGGTGCTGGGCACCTACGCCTACGCCTTCGCGTTCTCCGCCTTCGAGTTCGGCAAGGCGGCCGCCGTCGGACTCATCATGAGCTTCTTCGGACTGATCGCCTCGTGCGTCTACACCTGGATGAGCCGGAGGCAACTGTCGTCATGAGCAACCGACTCAAGGGCGTCATGGCCCACGCCGTGCTCCTGGTGTTCGCCGCCACAGCCCTCTTCCCGCTCCTGCTGGTCCTGCTCAACAGCTTCAAGACCAACGCAGGCGTCACCGGCAGCCCCTTCGCGCTCCCGAAGACCTTCAGCATGTCCAACTTCGAAACCGCCTGGCAGTACGGCCAGTTCGGCACCGGATTCATCAACAGCCTGCTGCTCACCGGGACCACGGTCGTCGTCGTACTGGTCTGCTCGTCGCTGGCCGGGTACGTGCTGGCCGGACAGAAGATCCGCATGTGGCCCGCCGTCATGGTCTACCTGACGATGGCCATGACGGTGCCGATCCAGCTCTTCATCTTCCCGCTGTACGCCGGAGTCGCCGCCCTCGGGCTGCTCGACAACGTTTTCGCCGTCGGCGTCATCCTCGCCGCGATCAACATGCCGTTCGCGACCTTCCTGATGCGCACCTTCTTCCTCAACGTCCCCAAGGAACTCGAAGAGGCGGCGCTGGTCGACGGCGTCAACATCTTCCAGCTGATCCACCGTGTCCTGCTGCCCGTCGTACGGCCCGGTCTGATCACCGTGGGGATCATCGTCGGCCTGAACGCCTGGAACGACTTCCTCATCTCCTCGACCTTCCTGCACGACCCCGCCGACCAGACCGTCACCCTGGGCTTCCTCTCGATGAACGGCACCTTCTCCACCCAGCTCGGGGCCATGATGGCGGGCGCCCTGATCCTGATCCTCCCGGTCCTCGGCGTCTTCATCGCCCTCCAGCGCTACGTCGTGGACGGCATGGCCGGCGGCGCGGTCAAGGGCTGACATGACGACACATTCCGTACGACAGGCCCCTGTTGAGCGCCCGCGGTACGCCGAGCAGGTCTACGCCGGAGTCCTCGGCAAGATCATCGGCGTCTATCTGGGCCGCCCCGTCGAAGGCTGGCCCTACCAGGACATCACCGACCGGTTCGGAGAGGTCGGCCGGTACGTCAACGGCGACCTGGGTGTCCCGCTGATCGTCGCCGACGACGACATCTCCGGCACCCTCGCCTTCGCCCGCGTCATCCTCGACAACCCGGGCCGCACGGTCGAGGCGGCCGACGTCGGCGACACCTGGCTCAACTACGTCATCGAGGACCGCACCATCCTGTGGTGGGGAGGCATGGGCCGGTCCACCGAGCACACCGCCTACCTCAACCTGCGCCGCGGGATACCGGCCCCGCGCAGCGGATCCATCGCCGTCAACGGCCGCACCCTCGCCGAGCAGATCGGCGCCCAGATCTTCAGCGACGCCTTCGGCCTGATGCACCCCGGCGACCCCGACCGCGCCGTCGCCCTGACCAGGACCGCCGCCTCGGTCAGTCACGACGGCGACGCGCTGGAGTCGGCCGGACTGCTCGCCGCGATGCGCGCGCTGGCCTTCGACGAGCCCGACCTCGACCGACTCCTCGACGCCGGAACCGCCTACGTACATTCCCCGGCGGTACGCCGCCTGCTGGACGACGTCCGCGCCAACTGCTCCGCCGCACACGACTGGCGCGACATCCGCGACTGGGTGGACCGGCACTACGGATACGCCCGCTACCCCGGCCCCTGCCACGCCCTGTCCAACCTGGCGATGTCGCTCGGCGCGCTCCTCGGCGCCGGCGACAGTTTCCCCACCTCGGTGATGATCGCCTCGTCCGTCGGCTTCGACACCGACAGCAACGCCGGAACCGTCGGCTGCCTCAACGGCGTGCGCCTCGGTCTCGACGCGCTGAGCGAGGGCCCCGATCTCAGGACTCCCGCGGCCGACCGGCTCCTGGTCGTCACCTCCGACGGAGGGGAGTGCGTCAGCGACGCCACCCGCGAGGCCGACCGGATCCTGGCCTCCGCCGCCTCCCTCGCCGGGGGCGAACTCCCGCCGCCCCGGGCCCGGTTCACCTTCGCCTACCGCGGTTCGGTCCAGGGCTTCACCGCCTGCCCCTACCACCCGGGCGGCGAGGTCCTGGGGACAGAAAACGGTCTGCGCGTCGAGCTCGACGGTTCCTCCGAGGCGGTGACACGACATGTGTCCACCCCGACATTCCTCGACCCCGCCGAGACCAGCGGCAACTTCTCCACGCTCGCCAGCCCCACGCTCTACCCCGGCCAGACGCTGACCGCCCGCCTGTCCGCCGCGCGCGACGGCACGAATGTCCGCCCTTACTGCCTGTACGCCGACGGTGACCAGGTCAGGACCGTCCTCGGCGCGGCACATCCGCTGGGTCCCGGCCCTCGTACGGTGACCTGGCAGGTCCCTCCCGCCGACGGACTGGTCCCCTTCCGGGTCGGGTTCGCCTTCACCGGCACCGGGACGGAGGCGTTCCTGCACGAACTCGACTGGCGCGGCGCACCGGAGTACTTCGAGCAGAGCGGCGTCCTGCTCTCCTCGATCTGGGACACCAAGCCCCAGGCACTCGCGCCCTGGGTGAGCTCGGCGAAGAACTTCGAGGCCGACTTCGCGGTCACCTACTCCGTCTCCCACCCGGACACCCTCGGCGTCGTCACCACCGGCACCCGGGACTGGACCGACTACGCCGTCACCAGCCGGCTCACCTTCTCCCTGCACGAGAGCGCAGGGCTGGTGGTCCGAAGCAGGGGCCACCGACGTTTCCACGCCGGGGTCTTCACCGGCGGGGACCGGCTGCGCCTGCTGCATCAGCGCGACGGCGAACGCCGCGTCCTGGCCGAGACCCCGTTCCCGTACGACCGCGACCGCCCCTACGGGGTGGAACTGCGCTGTCGTGGCAGGGACCTCGAGCTGTTCGTCGACGGCAGCTCCCTGCTCACCGGTACCGCCGCCGACACCCTCGGCGGCGGCGCCGGATTCCTCGTGGAGCGCGGCGCCGTCGCGGCCGACGGCGTACGCATCTCACGGCTTGCCGCGCCCTAGTCGGTACAGCGCGGTGAAGGACCAATGAAACGAACACGAAAGGCACATCGATGAGCACTCCCCCCACGATCGGCAAGTGGCAGCGCTTCAGCGTGAACACCAAGCCCGCCGACGGGTACGCCGCACCCGTCGGCTACACCGATCTCACTCCGCGGCTCAGGGACGCCGTCCCGCCGCAGCTGGGCGACGGGACGCTCACCGTCTACATCCCGCACACCACCTGCACGCTGATCCTCAACTCCGGTGTCGACGGCACCACGCTGCACGACATCCGGCTGTACATCGAGGGGCAGATCCCCGTGGACCGCCCCTTCGTCCACCTGCACGACGGACCCCAGGACGCGGCCGCGCACGTGCGGTGCGTCTTCGGCGCCCAGTCGCTGACTTTGCCGGTCGTCGACGGCGAGTTGGGGATCGGACACAGCCAGGGCATCTACCTCCTGGAGCTGGACGGGCCGCGCGACCGCACCGTCCAGTACGCCTTCTCCCGGTTCTCGCAGTGACGCTGGTCGGCATCCACGGGGGCCTGTCGGTCGATCATCTGGTCACCGAACCCGCCGGGGCACGTTTCTCGTGCCCCGGCGGGCCCGCCCTGTTCGCCGCACTCGGCGCCCGGCTTGTCTCCGGCACCGATGTCCGCGTGAGCTGTCCGTTGCCGGAGGACGCGCCCGAGTTCGCGCGGCTCTTCGATGACCTGGGTGTCGACCGGCTGTACTGCCACCAGGTGCCGACCGTGCCGAGGCTGTGGATCCTGAACTCCGCCCGCGGACGGCGCATCGTCACTCAGGACACGGCGGCGCGTACCGAACTCGAAGGACCCGATCCGGTCGGACCGGAGGCGCAGGACTCGCTTGCCGCGCCGGCAACCGGCTTCCGGGACGGCCTCGACGGACTCGTCGCCTCGTCCCCCACCGAGCGTCCCGAGGCGGACCCCAAGACCCGAGTCGGCCTCGACCCGCACCAGGCCCTGGTCGCCGAACAGGGCCTGGACCACCTGCGCCGGATGGTCTCGGCGACGACCGTACTGCTGCCCAGCCGCGTCCAGTTGAGCCTGCTGGACTGCGATCCACGCCGTGCCGCCAGGTCACTGGCGGCCGAGTTGGGCCTGCCGGTGGTCGCCCGCCTCGACGCCGAGGGCAGTTACGTCGTCACCGCCGACGGCATCTGGTCCGTACGCGACCACGCGGTCACCGTCGTGGAGACCACCGGCGCCGGTGACGCCTGCGCGGGCGCCGTCGTGGCCGCTCTCGCGGCGGGTGCCGACCCCGTCGAAGCCGCCCTGTTCGGCACCAGCATCGCCCGCACCGCCCTCGCGGGCTGGGGCCACGAGGCCCTCGCCGCGGCGACCCCCATCGCACGGCCCTTCCCCGGTATCACCACCCGCAAGGAGCACTAGAACCATGTCCGCCACACCCGCACCCGTCACCGTGAGCGCCGTGCTGCGCGCCGCTCTGCTGGACGTGCCCCCGGTAACCCTCGGCAGCGTCCCCGACCTGGGGCGCGCGGTCTTCGTCGGCTCGGGGGACTCCCTTGCCTCCGGCCTGGTCGCCACCGGTTTCGGCCACCGCGCCCTGTCGGCGGGCGATGTCACCTGGAGCGAGACGCTGCCCGCCGCCTGCGACACCCTGGTGGGCATCTCGCACTCCGGAACCTCCGGCGCCACCGTCCGGGCCCTGCGCATGGCCCGGACCGCCGGGCTGAAGACCGTCGCCATCACCTCGCAGGCGTCCTCACCGCTGGCGGACAGTGCCGACGAGGTCCAGTTGGTGCCCTCCCTGCGCGTGGAGGAGGTCGTCCCCTGCGCCGGACACGTCATGCTCGCCCAAGGGGTGGCCGCCGTCTGCGGAGTCGACACCTCGCTCTTCAACAGGGCCCTTGCGGACAGCCTGGACGGCGTCCGCGTGGCGGTCGAGGCACAGGTGGACGCGCTGCCCGAGTCCGTACCGGCCGCCATGTCGGTCCTGTCGCTTCCGGAGCTCTGCAGCGGAGCCGACTTCTGGGTCCTGAAGCTGATCGAGGCCTGCGGACTCGCGGTGCGCAGTGTGCCCCTGGAGGAGAGCGGCCACGTCGACTACTTCATCGGCCCCGAGCGGCACCTCACGCTGCAACTGATGGGCCGCCACGGACGAGCGCGATTCGACCGCCTGGCCGAGGCCCTGCGTACCACCGGCCAGACCGTCGTTCAGGTCCACGCAGGCGAGCTGACGGACGCCGATGTGCCGGACGAGGCCGTTCTGCGTGACATCACCACGGCGGTGGCCGGGGCCTGGTTCGCCCACGGCGCGGCTCTTCGATGGGGTCGGCCGCCCTTCCGCGGGGGAGCAGTGAACCTGGACGCGAAGCACATCAAACTCGACGCCTGACGCCCGCGCCGCACGCCTTCGCGCGACCCGCCGTTTCCACGAGCCCCGCCCGATAGGTGCTAATATTGAGACCAATTGTGCGTCGTGGACTGCGGCGCGCGAAGGCCGAGGGGAGTCCGTACGTGTCCGTCGTCGATGGTGCGACGACCGACCGGGGGCGCATGTCCGTGCACCCGGTGGATCGCAGGTCGCCCATGCCCGCCTGGGCTCAGGTGCAGCGTGATCTGCGCCGGCAGATCGACCAGGAACTCCAGACGGGCTACCGGCTGCCGACCGAGCGCGAACTCTCCGAACTCTACGGCGTCAGCCGTATCACCATCCGGCAGGCGCTCGGTGCCCTGGCCGCGGACGGCTACGTCGAGCGCAGGCAGGGCGCCGGGACCTTCGTCGCCGACATCCCGGAACCGGTGCAACACGACTTCGCGCTCACCACACCGTGGCGGGACCGCTTCCATGCCGCGGGCCAGACCGCGAAGTCCCTCCAACTGCGCGACGAGCCCGCCGAACCCGAGCCCCACGAGCTGATCAAGCTCATCACCCCGGAGGAAGCCTCCGCCAAGCGGCTTCACCTCAAGCGGCTTCACGTGGTCAACGACCGTGCCATCGGGCTGACGGACTCGTGGGTCCCCGAGCCCGTGGCGCCCGGACTGTCCGACCGGCTGCTCATCGATGGCTCACTGTCCCGGACCCTTCGCGAGGTCTTCGACCTCGTCCCCTTCGACGCGAACCACTTTCTCGAGGTCGGCGCGGCCAATTCCCAAGAGGCCCGCCTGCTGAACACGACCCTCGACGCGCCGCTGTTCGTGGTGTGGTCGGTGGCCCGTCTCGAAGGCGGGCGACTGCTGGAGACGACACGGACCGTGTGGCTCGGGAGCAGGGTGCGCTTCCACTACACGTCGTGACCGTTTCCTCGTGATCTCCCTGCCCTGGTTGGGCAGCGCCGGTCGGCGCGTCCCGATAGGCCCGATGTCCCTTCGGCGGGCATGGTGGAAGAGTGATCGTGCTGGCTGTGCTGTTCGCTGTCCTGGGGGCCGCCAGTAACGCGGCCGGTACCGCCTTTCAGCGGAAGGCGGCGTCCACCGTCGCGCAGGGCGGTGGACTGCGCCTGATCCTCGACCTGGCCCGGCGTCCGGCGTGGCTGATCGGGATCGCCGGGGTTGTCGCGGCCGCGGTCTTCCAGGCCCTGGCTCTGGTGAACGGGCCACTGGCGCTGGTGCAGCCCTTGTTCATCCTGGAGCTGCCGCTGGCCCTGCTGATCGCCATTCCGCTGCTGCACAGACGTCTGCCGCGAGCGGGCTGGTGGGCCGTCGCCGGTGTGGTCGCCGGCCTCGCCCTGGTCCTCGGCTCGGCCGCTCCCTCCGGGGCAGGCGACCAGGCCCCCATGGTGAGGTGGATCCCGGTGCTGGTGCTGTGCCTGGGGGCGATGGGCGGACTGGTCGCTGTGGCCCGTCCGGGACACCCGCCGCTGTTCCGGGCCGCGGTGCTGGGATCGGCGTCCGCCGTCGGCAACGCCCTGACCGCCGCGCTGCTGAAGTCGGCCACGGGCACCCTCGCCGACGACGGCTTCACCGCCTTCCTCAGTACCTGGCAGACGTACGGGTTCGCGCTGACCGGAGTGAGCGCGATCCTGCTGCTGGAGAACGCGCTGCAGGCCGGCGCCCTGGCGGCCTCGCAGCCCGCCCTGACCATCGGTGACGCGATGGTCAGCCTGATGCTGGGCGTCACCCTGTTCGGAGAGACGGTCCGTACCGGATGGTGGCTGATCCCCGAGGCGATCGGGACCGCGGCGATTCTGTGGGGCGTGCTGCGGCTGACCCGTGAGGTGCCGCACATCCGCCAGGTCACGGGGTAGCGGTTCAGCTCCCGGAGCGCCCGGGATCAGAACTCCTCATGCACCTCGGGGTCTCCGCCGATGCGCCGCGAGGGCAGGCCGGTGACCGCCGCCATCTCGGCAGGCGTCAGCTCGAAGCCGAAGATGTCGAGGTTCTCGCGTTGGCGGCCGGGGTCCGCGGACTTGGGAATGGGGACCGCGCCCAGTTGCGTGTGCCACCGCAGCACGACCTGTCCCGGTGTCACGCCATGGGCCTCGGCGACCTGCACGACGACGGGGGTCTCCAGCAGGTCGGTGCCGTGGCCCAAGGGGGTCCAGCTCTCCGTGAGGATGCCCTTGTCTGCGTGAAAGGCCCGCAACTCCTCCTGCGGGAAGAAGGGATGCAGCTCGACCTGGTTCACGGAGGGCAGGACACCGGTCTCCTCCTCCAGCCGCGTGATGTGCTCCGGGGTGAAGTTCGAGACGCCGATCGAGCGGACGAGGCCCTCCGCACGGAGTTTGACCATCGCCTTCCAGGACTCCACGTACTTGCCGACGCGGGGGAGCGGCCAGTGGATCAGATAGAGGTCCACGTACGCCAGGCCCAGACGGCTGCGGGACTCCTCGAAGGACGCGAGGGTCTCCTCGTAACCGTGATGCCGGCCCGGCAGCTTCGTCGTGACGACGATCTCCTCGCGAGGGATGTCGCTGCGGGCGACGCCGCGCCCGGTGCCGGTCTCGTTGCGGTAGTTGGTGGCCGTGTCGATGAGGCGGTAGCCGATGTCCAGCGCCTCGGCGACCGCTTGCTCCGCCTGAGCGTCGTCCATCGGATAGGTGCCCAGCCCGAGAGCGGGGATCTTCGAACCGTCGTTGAGCTTGTGCGCGGGGATGCTGATCACAAAAGGGCCTTCCCATGTTGTTGTGCGGTACAAGCGGTGTTGTCGATGCGCGGAGTTGGTGACCTGGTCAGGACTGCGGCAGCCAGACGGGGGCGCCGCTGCCCCGGGGGACGAGCACCGTCCGGAAGCGGCCCGGGGTGGCGGACATGACGACCTGGTCGGTCACCCCCGTGTAGTGGCCGCAGGGGGTCTGGGCGGTGAACTGGTCGGGGGTGAGGTAGGCGTGGGGCGAGTCGGGGCCGCCGGTTCCGGCGATTTCGTGGGCGTAGGCACGGTCGAAGATACCGAGGCTGAGGATCCAGGCGGACACCCTGCTGAGACTGAGGCTGACCCGGTAGCTGCCGCCCTGGATGGTCCGGAGGATGAGGGCGCGGATGATTCCGGTGGTGGCCAGCCAGGACAGCACATAGTCGTTGACAACGCCGATGGGCGGCAGCGCCGGGCGGCCGTCGGTCCCCTCCCGGAGCATGACTCCGCTGACGCAGCCGGCGGTCTGGTCGAAGCCCACGCGGTCGGCCCAGGGTCCGCTGTCACCGTGCAGGCTGACGGTCGCGTAGATGAGGCCGGGACGCACCGCCGCGGCTTCCTCGGGAGACAGACCGATCTTCTCCAGGAAGCCGGGGCGGCGGTTGGCGTAGAAGATGTCGGCGTCACGCAGGAGATCGCGGATGCGGCTCTGGCCTTCGGGGGAGTACGGGTCGACAGTGGCCGACCGTGCCCCGACGTTCGCGGTGTAGTAGGTGACGTCGTTCTCCCACTCGGTGGGACGCCACAGGTTCAGCACGTCCGCGCCGTGCTGGGCGAGGTCACGGCCGATGCCCGCACCCGCGATGACGTGCCCCATTCCCAGCGCACGCAGACCGTCCAGGGGCTGGGAAACTCCCGCCGGCAGGGGTTCGGGCTCGCTGTCGCCGATCTTCTCGATCTTGATCAGCGGCTCGTGGGCGAGGTGATCCCGGTACTGCGGTTCGGCGAGGAACTCCTCGGTCGTACGCAGCATCGGCATCACGACACCGGCATCCGCGCCGGCCTGTTCCAGCTCGGCCGCGTCCCACGTACGGATGGCCTCCGCGACGGCGGCCTCGTCCGGGTAGGTCCCCAGCAGCCGGAGCGTGGCGTCCTTGATCTTCGGATACAGGTTCAGCGGCATGACCCAGCGCTCGTCGCGGGTCTCGTAGAACCGCAGGCTGAACGGGTTGTCGGGGTCATGCGGCCGGCCGGGACTGAATCCGTTGAGCTTCTCCCACTTCTTGTCGTAGAAGGGGCACAGGCGATGCGGGGCCTTCCGCAGGTCCATGGTGATGTCCTGCCCTTCGCCCCCGCGGTGCCGCCACATCGACGCGAGGGCCACGGACTTGGCGGTCATGCCCAGCGCGGGGACCGCTCCCAGACGGAGGGTGGAGGGGACGATCGGGTCGGCTCCCAGGAAGGTGATCGCGCCGCCGCTGTCCCCGGGCCGCATCCCGATGTCGGCCAGGACGTCGTGCAGGGCGTGGTGGATGTCGAAGTCGTCGTCGGCCGTGAGGGGATGGGCTACGGCCTGGGAGATCTTTTCGGTGAGCGAGTTCATGGTGGGGGGCTTTCCACAAAGGGAATCGGGGGAGGCCAAGCTGCGCGGGGGTGCGCCTGGCGCGTCTCGGGCTGCTCTCGATCGCAGGCCTACGGCTGGTGCGCTTGGGCTGTGCTCGATCGCGTCCTACGCCTGGCGCGCGTCGGGCGTCTCGGCGAGGGCCCGCATCAGCAGGACCTGCTTGCGGTCGCGTTCGGCGGCCAGCTCGTCGATCCCGGCGCCGAAGTTCCGCGCCTGCTCGCTCAGGGTTGCCACGGTGGCGTCGTCGAAGGCGACGTGCTCACGGGCCATCTGGTCCCAGCGCTTCTCCATCCCGGGGCCCAGGTGCGTGACGAAATGCTCCAGGCCGCCCTGCCCGCCGCCGAGATGGAAGGTCTGGAACGGGCCCGCGACCGCCCAGCGCAGACCGATGGAGGAGGTGACGATGGCGTCCAGTTCCTGTTCGGTGACGACTCCGTCGGCGACCAGCTGAACACATTCCCGGAAGATTGCCGATTGCAGGCGGTTGGCCACGAACCCGGGAACCTCCTTGCGGAGCACCTGGGGGCTTTTACCCAGGGCCGTGTAGAAGGCACGGGCCCGCTCGACCGTTTCCTCGCCGGTGCGCTCACCGGGCACGATCTCCACGAGCGGAACCAGATGCGGCGGGTTGAAGGGGTGGCCCACCACCAGACGTTCCGGTCGGCGCAGCACGGTGGCGATATCGGTGGCCGGAATGCCGGAGGTGGAGGTGGCGAACAGGGCGGTGGCCGGGGCGTTCTCCTCGATCGTTCGCCACATCTCCTGCTTGACGTTCAGCCGTTCGGGGCCGTTCTCCTGTACGAGGTCGGCCTCACGCACGGCGTCGGCCAGGTCGGGTTCGAAGCTGAGGCGCTTGGTGAGGTCCTCCGCGTTCAGGCCCAGGCCCTGGAGTACGGGCACAGTGCCGTCGATCAGTTCCCGCACCTGGGTGTCGATGCCGGGCTGTGGGTCGCTGAGGGTGACCTCCAGACCGTGGGCGAGAAACAGTGCGGCCCAGGAGGCGCCGATCACGCCTCCGCCGACTACCGTGACGCGGCGGATTCCGGCGGCGTCGGTGGATTCAGTCATGGCGGGTCCTCTCTGAGGAAGGGGCGGTCCTACGGGTGCGGCTGTCCCGGAACGGGAGGGTTACGCGGCTCAGGCGAGGTAGTCGTGGACGACTGCCGCGCGGCCCAGAGTGAGGTCCGCGAGGATGTGGCTCGCGGAGACGACTTCGAGTACGGGCAGGTCGGACAGCGGCGCGAGCGCGTGGGCGAACAGTTGCAGGCGGGCCGGCCCTGACCAGGCGCCCTTGATGGTCACGTCGGAGATCTGGGCGCGGACCAGTTCGCAGATACGGGGACTTCCGTCGTAGCCCGGCAGCTTCTTGAGCATGAACGTAGGCAGGGTGACTTCGTCGCGGGCCTCGGCGGGGTCCAGAAGGCGGTGCTTGTAGCCCATGGTGGCGGTGGCGACACGCAGGCTTCCGTAGTCGAGGGTGCCGACCAGGGTGTCGGAGTCGACGTACAGCCGTGGCGCGCCCAGTTTCTTGGGGAAGGCGCTGATCTCGCGGCCGCTGGCGATGGCAGGGAAGCTGTCGACGTACATGGCCAGGCTGTACTCGCCGCGCTCGCCCTCGTGCTCGACGGCCACGACCTGGCCGGACTCGGTGTAGTCGCCGAGACCCGTCACGTCGGGCATGCGCATCACCTCGAAGCGCACCAGGGGCTCGGGCACACGCAGCGGTTCCGGTACGACGGCGGCGAGTGCCTGCGGGTCGGTGCGGTAAGTGATGTTGAGGTACTCGCGGTTGGTGAACCGGTAGGGGCCCGTCGGGAAGGCAGGGGCGTTCAGGGGAGTGGTCAGAGACCGCACGACGTCGTCCGCGCGCATACAGGATCGCCCTTCTCTCTTCTCAGCTGCCAGGAACTCTCTGCCGTACCGGATCCCAGTAGTTGCTATATACAACTTGTTGTTAGGTGCAACGGTAAATCGGAGTGACCTATTCCTGCAAATCCATACTGAGGTCTAGAGGCGGCCGGCGCTCAGGAGAGCCGGGACCGCTCCGGGCCGGGTCACAGCCAGCCGCGGCGGGCCGCCGTGAGACTGGCCTGGAAGCGTGTTGAGGCGCCGAGTTCGCTCATCAGCCGGTGGATCCGCCGCTGGGTGGTCCGCTCGCTCCAGCCCTGCGAGCGGGCGATGGCCGCGTCCGTGAGGCCGGAGGCGAGCAGGGCCAGCAGGGAGCGGGTGTCCGAGTCGGGCTGGACGGGAACGGCTCCGGGCTGCCGAGTGGGGTTGTCGGCAGGAGGCTCTCCGGCATCCGGCAGGGCGACCGCGCGCTCCCATTCGGCTTCGAACAGGGACTCCAGTGCGACGAGCATGGGGGACTGGTGGATGAGATAGGCCGCCGACTGACCGCCGGCCGCGAGGCTGAAAGGGATGATGGCCGCCTGGCCGTCGCTGATCACCAGCTTCAGCGGCAACTCGGGGCGTACCCGGGCCTTTTCGCCCGCTCTGATGCTGGGCGCGATGTCGTTGTGCATCCTGCCCGGCCAGGCCACCGCCGCACGGTCGTAGATCACCCGGTGGGTCACACCGTGCCGTTGGCGCTCGATCTGCCGGTCGAGGCCGCTCCCCGGCCGGTCGACATAGGGCGGCCGGTCGAACGCGCGCAGTTGGTGCCGGGCGTCGGCCGTCAGCCGGCCCACCGCGGAACTGATGTCGTCGCGCTCGGTGAGCAGCTCCACCGCCATCTCGGGATGCGCGATCCGCGCGGCCTCCCGGTAGGTCGCCATCAACTGGTGCACCAGTGAACGCGCTTCGTCGAGGCGGTGCTGCTGCTCGTCGATCAGAGCGGTGACCGCGATGTCGGGGGCGGTGGCGGAGAAGCGGGGCGGCCGTCCGGTGGTCCTGGTCGCGAGACCTTCCTTGACCAGTACCGACAGCAGCCGGCCGGCGCCGCCCGGGGACAGTCCGCAGCTCTTCGCCAACTCGGAGGCGGTGCAGCGCGGATGCTCCACCAGGGCCGTGTAGACGTGCTCTGTTTCCTCCGTAAGTCCCAGCACGTTAAGTCCCATGAACCCTCCGCCGTGCAGGTGGCGACTGTCCGCCACCCGGCGTACTTCGGCCACCAAGATTGCCTTGCGTCACTTCCGACTCCGTTGACATCTTCCATCAGTAAGAAGGCGGCGCGTCGCCTACCCCCGTAAGCGGCAGTGCGTCCCGCCGGTCAGCCTGCCGTGCTGAACCGGAAAGGCCTGCCCGTGCTCCAAGCGCATGCCCGCCACAGACGGCACACCGCCGCGGCTCTCGCCCTGGCGGCACTGGCCACCGCCGTCGTCACCGGCACCGCGTCCGCGGCCCCGTCCCCCGTGCCCGTCGCTTCCCCCGCACCCTCCGGTTCCGAGCAACCGCCCACCGGGAAGACGCCGTTGGACGGCGCCGTCAAGGGCGCCGCCGAGCCGCCCGCGCAACGCCAGGGAGTGGTGCCGGGCCAGGTGCTGGTCACCCTGGACCCGGACACCTCCGTCACCGGGGCCGCCCTTTCCGGCAAGGCCCAGCGTCAACTGGACGCCCGCGCGCCGCAGACCAGCGACAAGGCGCTGGACACCAAGCTGCATGCGGTGGGTGCCACCTCCCTGCAGCCGCTGCTGCCCTCGCTGTCCACGGCCGACACCGGATCCCTGACCGAGGCCGCGCGCGGCCAACTGGGAGCCGAGGCGCCCGACTTGTCGCGTACCTACGTGGTCAAGGTCAAGGCGCAGGACTCCACGGCCGTCGCCACTGACCTCCAGGGCACGTCCGGAATCGCGTACGCCGAACCAAACCGCTACGTGAACACCATGAACGCCGGAGCGCAGCCGCTGCCCGCCTCGGCCGGCGCGGGCGCCGCGAAGGCTCCCGCGATGGCCTCCGACGCCGACCCCGCTGACCTCCCGTCGAACTACGCCGTGTCCTCCTCCGCCCAGGCGTTCCTCAACGCGGGGGGAGTCAACGCGATGGGCGCCTTCTCCACCCTCCAGGACGGCTACGGCCAACTGCCCGGCACAGGCCAGACCATCACCAACGTCTCCATCGGCGACCTCACCGACCAGTCGATGGCGGACGCCGGGGACAACTACGTCAAGAGCTACGGCCCGACCACGGTCCTGAAGGACGGCAAGCGGTACCTCGATCTGCCCTCGATGCCGCTGATCCCCACCTACGTGGCCGGCAGCGACGGCACCCTCGACCCGTCCGCCTCGACCAAGAACCAGGACCCCTCGCTCGGCGAAGTGCTCCTCGACTTCGGCGTCATGGCCCCGCTGCCCCACGACCAGCAGCGCGAGGACGCCCTCGGCAGCGGTTACACCGACCTGCTCGGCATAGCCCCGGGGGCCGACTACCGCCTGGTCGTCCCCCAGGAGCCGACGATCGAGCAGATAGCCGGCGCTCTGCTGGCCGCCGCCCACCAGTCGCCCCGCCCCGACGTCATCACCGCGAGCCTCGGCTTCGGCACGGACTCGGTCGGATTCCCGGGCCGATATCTGGAGGACGACCCCTTCGTCCGGTCCGTGGTCGCCTCGATCGTCCACAAGGACGGCATCGTGGTGTCGATCTCCTCGAACGACGGGACCCGGCTCTACACCCCCGCCGCGGTCGGCCCCGACGGCGGCAGCACCCCCACCGACACGGCCCCGAACGCCCGCTCCGCCACCACCATCGACGATGTCGCGCTGACCACCACCCCGTCCAAGGTGCCCGACACCGGCGCCATCGCCGCGGGCGGCACCACGCTGGACGACACACTCGCCGTACCGGCGAACGCCGACAGCCCGTACGCCGCCACCGGCACCCTCGCGGAGACGAGGATCAGCGGCTTCGGTACCTTCGCATCAGGCTTCGGCAGCCGGGTGGACCTGTCCGCCCCCAGCGACAACATCATCGCCTTCCAGCACAAGGGAGGCGGCAGCGCGCAGGCCGTCACCGCGGTGTTCAACGGTGGTACGTCGGCCTCCGCGCCCGAGATAGCCGCGGCCGCCGCGGTCGTGCTCCAGGCCGGCCGGCTTGCCGGACGCGACCTGAGCCCCCAGCAGGTGAGGGACCTGCTGGAGAAGACCGGCCGCGCGGTCGAGAGCCCGCCGCAGATCGACCGGACCCTGCACGTCGGACCGCAGATCGACGTGACCGCCGCGACCGAGAAGGCGCTGGGCGGCAAGCTGAAGAGCGACGGACCTTCGGTCGTACGGTTCTCCGTCGCCCACCGGGTCACCGTGGGCGCGCTCGGCGGCACCTTCCTTGAGACCACCGACCAGAACCGTATCGACCTCGGTGACATGGCCTCCGGCGGCAACGGCGAGGGGCTGGTCGGCCCGGTGACCTTCGCCGCCGACGTCACCGGCCTGCCGCAGAGCGCCAAGCCCCGCTACACGCTCACCGTCGCCGGCGACCATCCGGTCACCTTCTCCTCCGACACCCCGGCGATCCGGGTGACGCCCCGGCAGTTGCTGTCGGCGGCAGGGCTTCCGGTCGTCTCCACCACCGACCGCGACATCGAGCTCACCTTCAAGGTGCAGATCGGCGGCAGGACGCAGGCCACCGTGCACCGCACCCTGGCCATCGGCCCGAGCGACGGTCGCTACGTCCAGTCCACCGCGCCGCTCGCCCCCGCCACCGCCCAGGCAGGGAAGGCGGTCACCGTCTCCTACGACCTCACCGGTGTCACCACGGCGACCGCCCCCGAACTGGTCGTGTCCACCGTCGGCCACTGGAACCCGGTCCTCGGCCCGGTCTTCTCCGCCGCCTGGCACCAGACCCTGACCGCGACCACGGGCACCGTCACCATCCCCGCGGACGCCTTCAAGGGCGGCGGCGGGATCTACGGCATCGGCATCGCCCTCTCCGGCTTCGGCGGCAACCCCAGCCTCACCAAGTACGGCGAGTTCGCCCCGATCCGCATCGCCGGCGGCACCGCGGCCACCCGGCCGGACGCCCCGACCATCGCAGCGACCGGGACCGGCACGACGTACGGACACACCGCCGAAGTCACCCGCGCCGCCCCCGACTTCGGCCTTCGCTACGACGTACGTGGCGTCCCCGGTGCCAAGTCCGCGATCGTCGAGTTCTCCGCCCCGGCCCCGACGCTGTTCGGCTCGCTGAACACCTTCAGCAACGCCAACGGCTCGGCGCTGGACAACGACGGAGTGGACACGCCGTCGACCGCTGGCAAGGAGCTGTCCGGCACCTCCGGCACCGTCCGTCTCGACGCGCTGTCGCTCGGCCTGACCACCTCCGCGACCTACAGCGTGCGTGTGCTCGCTCTCGACGGCCACCAGCGCGTCATCGGGCAGGCGTCATCCGTCTCCAACCTGGCTGTCGACGATGGCCTCGCCCCCGACGGCAGTTCGGTGCTCAGCTTCAGCGCCGCGGGCAAGGACTCCATCGCCGCGCTGCGCACCACCGCCGGCGGCACCGAGGTGCGGCACTACTCCACCTCGACCGGTGCCTACGGAGCCGTCCTTACCTCGGACTCCGGCAGCGGTTCGGACTACCAGGTGATCGGCGTCGCCCCGGAAACGAACCGGGTGCTCCTCGGGCACGTGAGCGCAGCCGGCGGCGACGTCCGGCTGGAGACCTGGAACACCGCGACCGACACACTGGTCGGCAGCTCGACCATGCGGGCTGCGGAGTACCTGGTGGTCTCCGGACGGGTCGACGCCCAGCGCGACCGGGCCGCCGTACTGCTGCGCGCCAAGGTGGGCAACACCGACTCGGTGCTCCCCATCGACCTGGCCACCGGCACCACCGGTGATCTGATCCAGGCCGACAACAACGGCAAGATCCCGACCGGGACGTACAGCCTGCTGGACATCGACCAGTCCACCGGGGACGTGTTCCTGGGCAAGATCGCCACGAGCATCATCTGCCTCGGTGGTGTCGCCCCGGCCAGGGTGGACCTCGACACCGGAACCGTGACCACGGACGGATCCGTCTCGGCCTGCGGCCACGGCATCGCCTCGGACGGCGCGGGCACCCTCTACAGCGCGTCCGCTACAGCGATCAGCACCAAGATCGTGCCGACCGCCACCCTCACTGCATACGACGAGGCCACCCAGACCACCGGTGACGCCTTCGCGCTGCGCAAGGGCACGCCCGTGTCGCTCGCCGTGGACGGCGTCCACCACATCGCCCTGGTGTCGTTCACGGCCCCGGAGGGCACTGTGTACTTCGGCTCCCAGCAGGGTGTCGTCTCCGACAACAACGCGACCAGCCAGGTAGCGGTCGTCGACCTCACCACAGGAAAGGTCATCCGCACCCTGAACGGCCTGAGCGTCACAGGCCGGGGCGGGCTCCTCCTGCACGGTGTGCAGGACCCCTCGATCCAGCTCGATCCGACCACCCGCACCGCTTGGACCTATGGTCCGGACGGCGGCCAGATCCAGGAGTTCTCCTACTGATGAGCTGCTGACCGCTTCGACTTGGTACCTCGGCGGTTCTTACCCCGGGCGACCGCGCGTCGTGGAAACCGGGCCCAGAGAGATCGGATGGCTGGTCCCGGAGTCCGAGTATCCAGCCAGGGCAGGGGAGTTGTCGCACATCGTGTGACAACTCCCCTGCCCTGGCTGCATTCCTTGCCGTGTACCGGTAGATAAATCTCAATGTGTTTCCTGTGAAAGGGAGTTGTATTCGCCTGTCACTCCAGCACCCCAGGGGACAGTGGTCTCATTGACGAGCCCCTGACAGAATGCTGAAGCTTGTAAGGCTGAACATTCATCGGTTCTCTGCTGACCCCCCACCAAAGACAGGGACAACAGTGCTGCGAGCAAGACGCAACAGATCCTCCGTGACCGCCATAGCCGGGGCGTTGACCCTCGCGGCGGCCATGACGACGGGGATCACCATTGCCCCATCGGCCTCCGCGGACGGCGGAAGCACGGCGGTCGCCGAAGCCACGACCGCTGACCGGACTGTCACTCTGATCACCGGCGACCAGGTACTGCTCGGCCAGGACGGAAAGGTCGCGGGAGTCACCCCGCCCAAGGGACGGGAGGCAGTCCCCGTCC
This sequence comes from Streptomyces sp. NPDC127595, assembly GCF_042671685.1. Taxonomy (NCBI): domain Bacteria; kingdom Bacillati; phylum Actinomycetota; class Actinomycetes; order Kitasatosporales; family Streptomycetaceae; genus Streptomyces; species Streptomyces sp. NPDC127595. The sequence goes on from NZ_JBHXWK010000002.1 coordinate 886,796, forward strand.
AGATCATCGAGAGCGGCGGACACACCTATGTGATCCCCGCCGATGCCGAACCGCTGATCGCCTCGGGGAAACTGGACCGGGAGCTGTTCGACGCGGCCGAGTTGGGCCGCTCCGAGTACGCCGACCTGGCGGGTGGCGGGTCACCCGTGATCGTCGAGTACAGCAGGGAGAACCCCGCCGCTCGGACGAGCCTGCACGCGCAGACCACTACGGCCGTCCGTGAGCTCGACGCGGTGGACGGCGAGGCACTCGTCCTGAGCCCGCAGGAGACGGCCAAGGCGTGGTCGTCGCTCACCGACACCTCCGAAGGCGTGAGCGAACTGGCGCCGGGAGTGGCCTCCATCAGCCTCGACAAGGTGGTGAAGTCCGCGCTGGACGTGAGCGTGCCGCAGATCGGCGCGCCTGAGGTGTGGAAGGCGGGCTACGACGGTACCGGCGTGAAGATCGCCATCCTCGACACGGGTATCGACACCACTCACCCCGACGTGGCCGGCAAGGTCATCGCCCAGCAGAACTTCAGCACCGACGCGGACTTCCAGGACCACAACGGGCACGGCACGCACGTCGCCTCGACCGCGGCCGGGACCGGCGCGGCCTCGGACGGCAAGTACCGGGGGGTGGCGCCGGGCGCGGAGCTGCTCAACGGAAAGGTGCTCAACACCGGCGGCTCCGGCCTCACCTCCGACATCGTTGCCGGCATGGAGTGGGCCGTCGAGCAGGGCGCCGACGTCGTGAACCTCTCGCTTGGCGCCACCGACACCCTGGGGACCGACCCGCTCGAAGAGGCCGTCGACGCGCTGTCCGACCAGGCGTTGTTCGTGATCGCCGCGGGCAACTCCGGTCCTTCGGCGAGCACCATCGGGACTCCGGGCGTCGCTGAGTCCGCGCTGACCGTCGGCGCCGTCGACAAGCAGAACGTCCTCGCGTCCTTCTCCTCCCGGGGCCCGCGCTTCGAGGACGGGGGCGTCAAGCCCGACGTCACCGCACCCGGCGTGAACATCACCGCCGCCTCGGCCGCCGGTACCCTGCCCGATGCTCCGCATCCCACCCCGGAGTACGTGACGATCAGTGGCACCTCGATGGCCACCCCGCACGTCACAGGCTCGGCGGCGCTCCTTGCCCAGCAGCACCCGGACTGGAGCGGGCAGCAGATCAAGTCGGCGCTGGTCGGCTCGACCGCCCCGGGCGACTACAGCGTGTACGAGCAGGGCACCGGCCGGGTCGACCTGGTCCGCGCGACCGGGCAGACGGTCGTGGCGGAGCCCACCTCGTTGAACTTCGGCGCCGTGGCGTGGCCGCACACCGACGACGAGCCGCTGACCCGGACGATCACCTACCGCAACGACGGCGACCAGGCGGTGACCCTGGACCTGGCCGCCACCGGCACGAACCCGACCGGCGCCGCCGCACCTGAGGGGTTCTTCACCCTCGGCGCCCCCCAGGTCACCGTGCCCGCAGGCGGCACGGCCGACGTGAGCGTGACAGCGGACACCCGGATCGGAGGAGACGCCGACGGCGCGTACAGCGTCACGGTGACCGCCACCGGCAGCGGCCAGACCGTACGGAGCATCGGCGGCCTGGACCGCGCGGCGGCGACACACGATGTCACCTTCAAGGCCACCAACCGGGACGGCTCGACGCCCGGCTTCTACGACTGGGCCGCCTACCTTGTCGGCATCGGAACGGACACCTTCGACCTGGTCCAGGGAAGCAACGGCACGGGAACGGTACGTGTGCCCGCCGGCGACTACACGATCGTGGGCAAGACCTTCACCAGGGGCGGCACCGGCGGTTTCGGCCTGGACTACCTCGTCGCGCCGAAGCTGTCGGTCGATCACGACATGACCATCGAGGTCGACGCCCGGAAGACGCTGCCGGTCGACGTGTCGCTGCCGGACCCCAAGGCCCTGCACTTCACCTCGTTCATGTCCACCACCGTCAAGGACGGCGGAAGCGGGACGAGCACCACGGTCGGGCTGGCGGGGAACGCGACCGGTACCCGCACCGCCCAGATCGGCGACCCGCTGACGCCGGGCGAGGTGACCTCGCACTTCGGCGCCCACTGGTACAACGGCGCCACCGAGTACCACATCGCGGACACTCTTGAGGATGCCTTCTACACCGGCCACACGCAGCATGTGACCTGGGACGATCTGGCCAAGTTGACGCTGCGGCTGGGTGCGTCGGCGGCCGGAGCGCTGGGGGTGAACTGGACTGTCGCGCCCGATCTTCCGCTCGGCGCTGTGGGGTTCTACTCGGAACTGCCGAGCACCAGGACGGTGTACGTGCAGGGCGACTACCGCTGGAGCGAGTACTTCCAGCAGGTCTCACCCACCAACGGCACCGTCCAGGCGGCGTACCAGCTTCCTGACAAGACGTACGCCAGCGGCACCAGTCACACCGCCACCGTCAACACCGGCGTCTTCGGCCCCGTTCTCGGCGAGGGCCTCGGAAAGGGACTGGTCCGGAACGGCGACACTCTCACCGGCAGCATCGTGCCCTTCGCCGACGGCGAGGGCCACAACGGAGGAAGCGCGTACGACACGGCGTCGACCACGGTCTATCGCAACGGCAAGGAATACGCGACGGCGGACGGCGTGCTCGACGCCGCCGGCTTCCAACTGCCCGCGGACAAGGCGCGGTACCGCGTGGTGACCACCGTCGATCGGGCCAAGTCCGGTGTGGCATCGGTCAGTTCGTCGGTCACCTGGCAGGCCGAGTTCACCTCGGGGCATACTGCTTCGGCCGTCGCGCTGCCGACGAGCGTGGTCCGCTACACCCCGGAGCTCGACCTCGACTCCACTGCCGCCGCCGGTGCCAGGCAGTCGGTGCCGGTCGCCGTGCAGGGCTCGGCCGCCGGACGTGGTCTGGCGGCACTGCAGGTGTCCGTCTCCTACGACAGCGGCGAGACCTGGCGCCCGCTCGTCGTGCGGCAGGGCACGGTGACGGTGGACAACCCGGCCGCGGGGGGTTCTGTCTCCTTCCGGGCCCGGCTGACGGACCGTAAGGGCAACACCTTCGCCCAGACGATTGTTGACGCCTACCGCACCAAGTGATTCCTTGCGCCCGCGCTGCCGGCTTCGGCCGGCGGCGCGGGCGTCCGCACGCGGACCAGAAAGCAGCGTCGGGTCAGTCGGTCACCCGCACCACGGCCGTCGCCCCCGCCCGCACAGTCGGCGTCGCGTAGGTGTACGTCACCCCGTCGACCGTCTTGGTCCGCACACGCTGCGGGACACCGTTCACCGTGATCTTCTTGTGGACGCCCTGGAAGCGGGCTTCCCACTGATAGGCGCCGTTGCGCGCGTTGTTGGTCAGCGTGGACTTCGTCGCGCCGTCGTGCCGCACGGTGATCGTGCTCGTGCCGATGGGCACGTCCGCCGTCCGGAGCCACTTCATGCCGGACGGCAGCCGCGACTGCGTGGTCACCTTGTGGTTCGCCGCGTCCGGCTGGATGCCCATCAGGCCTTCGACGGTCTGGCTGACCAGGGAGAACGACACCTCGGGATAGTCGCCGTTGGGCCCCTGGCTGGAGTTGATGTGCTGGATTTCCCGCTGGCCGTAGATCTTCTTCATCCACGTCCAGGCGGTGTCGTTGCGGTTGTTCTTGAAGAACATGTCGGGCAGGTACGTCGTCGACTCGATGTTGGGCGAACCCTCCGGTCCCAACTCCTGTGCCTGGATGTAGTCGAGATAGGCGTCGTTGCGCGGGCCGGGATCGAGGAGTTGCTTCATGGGCACGAACACGCTGTTCTCCTTGCCCCAGCCGGTGACCGGGGTGCCGGACGTGGTGTACGCGCGGACCAGGTCGGCTCCGCTTCCGCCGCCGCTCCATTCGTCGTTGTAGTACTCCTTCAGGTCGGCCGCGCGCCGGTCGTATGTCCTGGCCAGCGCGGTGTCGCCCTTGCCGCGCGCGAGCGTGGCCATCGCCAGGTACGCCTGGTATTGCGCGGCGATGCCGTCACCTGCCTCGGCGAGGCCGTCGCCGTCCTGCTCGTTGTAGCTGGCGGCGCCGGCGAAGATGCCGTTGCCCGTGCCCTCGGCGACCTTGACCTCGCCGTTGGGTACGGCGCTGTTGTGCAGGTCGATGAACTCCTCGGTGGAGTGCCGGTAGAAGTCCCACAGCGCCGGGTCGTCGACGTAACTCCTGTCTCCGGTCCAGAGGTACGCCTGGCCTGCCTTCTCGACGAGTTCGAAGACGGCCGGCACCTCGCGCACGAAGTTGTCCGGGCTCTTGTAGTCGATGCTCAGGTAGGTCTTGGCATCGAAGTTCAGGGCCCACACCGGGAAGTACTTGTGCTCGGCGGTGGACGACGACGCGTAGGAGCGGAGCATCGTCTTGTTCTCGGCGTCCAGGCCGAGAATGTGGGCGCCGGCGAGCTGATGGGTCATGTCACGGGAGTAGTAGGCGCTGCGGTTGGCGTATCCGGCCCAGTAGGAGGCCGCGTAAGGCGCGGTGCCGGTGCCGCCGGTCTGGTACTCGTCGACGTTGATCGGTCCCACCGAGCCGGGTAGCTGGACCCAGCTGTTGGCCTTCTTCTTGGCCCAGTCGAACATCTCGACGACCTCGGGATCGGACGAGGTGACCTTGGGGTCGGCGGGCGCGGCGGGCGAGATCATCAGGTCGTCTGCGTTGACCCAGGCGGTGCCGGAGCCGAAGGAGATCTCCAGCTGGTCGCCCGTCTTCAGCTTGACGCGGCTGATGGTGTAGCGGGCGTACGAACGGCGCTCCGGCAGGGTGATCGTCTCGGCGGTCTGGCCGTTGACGCGGACCGTGTACGTGCCGCCGGTGCCGGCGCTTCCGATCCAGGCGGAGAAGTCGTAACTGCCGTTCCGGGGCGCGACGAGGGTCAGGGCGGCGCTCTTGCCGGCTCCGGCGTCGAGGTAGAGGAAACGGGCGCCGCCGTGCGAGTTGCCGGTGCCGACCCCGGTGCCGGCGCCGAAGGTCCAGCCCGTGCCGCCGTTCTCGAAGCCCGGGTCACTGAGGGCGAGTTGAGCCGGAGAGGTCGAGGCGGGGGCGCCGTCGGCTCCCGTCGCCGCCGTCGCCGACAGCGCGGGGGCCATCGGCGTGAGCAGGGCAACAGCGGTGAGCAGCACAAGCCTTGAGGGCTTCATCGGATCTCCCGGTCTTCGGTGACGGCGGGGCGGGGCGGCCAAGTGGCGGCAAGCTAGCAGGAGCGGAAGCGGAGATTCAATGGTCATGCGCAGGAAACCCGCAAGAAATGCAGACACAGTGCCACGATGAGCAGATCGATCGACAGAAAGTTTTCACTGATCTCTTGCAAGTCAAGTGGCCGCTTGTTAGTTTCCAGCCGCGCCACAAGAGCCGCGCACCCGCCGGACCCCCGGAGCAGCCATGGAAGCCTCGCCCCTCAGCCAGCCACCGCCGGACGACCCTCCGCGACTCGGTCTGGACCGACGGCGCCTGCTCGCGCTGGGCGGTTCACTGCTCGCTGCCGGGGCCGGGACCTCGCTGCTCGGCGCCTGCTCGGTGACCGGCGCCACCAAGGCGGGGAGTCCCGGCGACCCGGACAAGGCGGCGATCACCGTCTGGAGCTGGCAGGGTCCCGCCGCCGCCATGAAAGCGCTGGTTCCCGCCTTCAAGGCACAGCATCCGGGCATCGACGTCACTGTGCAGGACATCGGCAACCCGGCGATCTGGGACAAGATCACGACGGCCATGGCGGCGGGCGGCCAGGGTCTTGCGGACGTCCTGCACATCGGCGTCGACTATCTCCCGGCCTACACCGAGAAGTTCCCCGACGGGCTCGCCGACCTCGGCCCGCTCGGCGCCGACCGCTACCGCGACGTCTTCGCCGACGGCATGTGGCAGACCGTCACCCGCAAGGGCAAGGTCAACGCCCTTCCCTGGGAGGCCAATTCGGCGGGCTTCTACTACCGGGCCGACATCTTCGAGGCCGCCGGTGTCGACGGCGAGGCGCTGGCGACGTGGGACGAGGCCATCGACGCCGGGAAGAAGATCAAGAAGAGGACCGGGGTGCACCTGCTGGGCATCGACAAGCCCGCCTCCCAGCCGGACGCCGCCAACTTCTTCCAGATGCTGCTCCAACTCCAGGGCACCTTCTACTTCGACGCCGAGGGCCGGATCACCCTCGGTTCCCCCGAGGCCGTCACCGCGATGACCCTCATCAAGGAGATGAACGACGCCGGCCTGGTCAGCGATCTGGCGGGCGGCTGGACAGCCCTTGAGAACTCCATCAAGGCCGGCACCGCGGCCGTACTGCCCTGGCCCACCTGGTTCGGCAGCATCATCGAGGGTCTGGTCCCCAAGGAATCCGGCAAGTGGAAGGTCCGCCTCCCACCGGCGGTGAAGCCAGGCGGCACCACGGCCGCGACCGTCAACTCCACCCATCTCGCCGTCGCCGGCTCCAGCATGCACCAGGCCGCCGCCTGGACGTTCGTCGAGTACGTCCTGACCAGGCCGGCCTCACAGGAGGCCATCTACCGCAGCAACGGCATCGCGCCCGCCCTGCTCGAGGCCTACAAGGCCCCCGTCTTCCACGAGCCGTCGAAGTTCTTCAGCGGCCAGCACAAGGGCGAGATCTTCCTCAGCGCCCTCAAGGCCCGCTCTCCCGCCGTCAATTACTCCGCCGACTACGCCCGCGCCCTCAAGACCGTCGCCGACGCGCAGACCCAGGTGCTGCTCAAGGGCGCCGACCCCGCCCGGGCCCTGCACAACGCAGCCGACCAGCTCGCCCGCCAGACCGGACGGGAGCTCGCCTCATGACCACGACCACCACCGACGGCGCCCTGAAGACCGTCGGCGCCGCCCGTCCGGCCATTGCGCCCCGCCCCACCGCGCGAATCCTGCGCCGACGCGCTGTCCCGTACCTCTTCATCCTCCCCGCGCTCGTCCTCTTCGCCGTCTTCAAGCTGTACCCGATCGGCTCGTCGTTCCTGATGAGCCTGTACGAGAACGTGAACGGCACCCAGGAGTTCGTGGGCGCGGGCAACTACACACGGGCACTGGACGATCCGCTGCTGTGGACCGCGCTGAAGAACACCGCGATCATCCTGGTCGTCCAGGTGCCCGTCATGCTGGCCCTGGCCGTCGGTATCGCCGTCGCCCTCAACTCCACGGTCCTGCGCGGCCGCGCCTTCTTCCGGCTCGGCTTCTTCCTGCCGACGGTGACAGGGCTCGTCGCGTACGGCATCATCTTCGCCGTCCTGCTCAACACCCAGTACGGACTGGTCAACTGGCTGCTCGGCCTGGTGGGCATCGGTGAAGTCCCCTGGCTGACCGACCCGTTGTGGGCGAAGATCTCCCTCGGGCTCGCACTGACCTGGCACTACACCGGCTACAACGCGGTGATCTTCCTCGCCCGGCTCCAGTCGCTGCCCACTGAGCTGTACGACGCGGCGGCCGTCGACGGCGCCTCCGCCTGGCAGTCGTTCCGCCACGTCACCCTGCCGGGGCTGCGGCCCGCGCTCCTGCTGACGACGGTGCTCTCCACCATCGGCACCCTCCAGCTCTTCGACGAGCCGTACGTCCTGACCGGCGGCGGTCCCGACAACGCGACCCTCACCATCGGCGTGTACCTCTACCAGAACGCCTTCAAGTACTTCGACTTCGGCTACGCCTCGGCCGTCGCGTACATCCTCACCATCCTGATCGGCATCCTGGGCATCGTGCAGTTCCGCCTGCTGGGAGAGAAGTCGTGACCCTCACCGCAACCCGGCCGCGGTCCGGCCGCACACCCCGTTCGCGCTCACTGCTGCTGACCTCCTCGCTGGGCATCGCCGTGGCGGCCGTCCTGCTGCCGTTCTACTGGCTGATCATCGCCGCCACCCACAGCTCCAAGGAGATCTTCGACAGCCCGCCGCCGCTGCTGCCCGGCGGACACCTGATGGACAACCTCTCCACCCTGGAGTCGTCCGCGCAGTTCAGTCAGGTCGTCGTCAACTCCCTGCTCATCACGGTCATTTACACGCTCGCCGCCGGAGCGATCTGCACGCTGGCCGGATATGGCTTCGCCAAGTTCCGCTTCCGCGGCAGCGGCGCGCTGTTCGGGCTACTGATGCTCGGCCTGGTCATTCCCACGCAGGTCACGCTGATCCCGCTGTTCAAGATGATGGTCGACCTGGAGTGGCTCGGCACCTACCAGGCCGTCATCATGCCCAACCTCGCCCTGCCGTTCGGGATCTTCCTGATGCGGCAGTCGATGGCCGCGCTGCCCGACGAACTCATCGACTCCGCACGGATGGACGGCTGCGGGGAGTTCAGGCTCTTCCTCAAGGTCGTGCTGCCGCCGATGAAACCGGCGCTCGCCGCCCTCGCCATCTTCCTGTTCCTCTTCCAGTGGAACGACTTCATCTGGCCGCTGGTCGTGCTGCGCGACGCCGGTGAGTTCACGATCCCCGTCGCGCTGGCGTCCCTCCAGGGCCTGGACCAGACCGACTACGGCGCCCTGCTCACCGGCACGGCCCTCGCCGCGATCCCGATGGCCCTCGTCTTCCTCGCACTCCAGCGCCACTTCGTCTCCGGGCTCCTCGCCGGTGCCGTGAAGGAATGATCCCCGTAATGACCCTCAGCACCACCCAGCGTGTCACCTCCGGCGTGACCACCCAGCCCGTCACCACGGCCGAACTCCCTCCGGCGCGGTACGAGCCACTCCTTGACGGCGTCCGTATCGCGGCCCTCGCCCACGCGCCGGACACCCGCGCGCACTGGACGGTGACCGAACTCGGCGACGGGCAGGCGCTTTTGGAGATCCGTACGGACGGCGGTCCGGCTCCGACGGAGGTGCGGATGAGTGTGCCGCTCGGCGACGCGGCGGGCTACTGGCACCCGGGCGCCGGCTGGGAGCGCACCCTCGTCGCCGACTGGGCGGGCCGCTCGCGCGTCAGCCTCGTCGACGGCACCGCCGCGGGCTGCCTCTACGACCACGACGGCCGTACGCGCCTCACCTTCGCCGTCGCCGACCCGGTCCCCGAGACCGATGTCGTCTTCGGGGTGTCGGAGGAGAACGACACCCACGTGGTGCACCTGCACCTGGCCCCCGCCCCCGACGGCGGCCCGCGCCGCGTCCTGCTGGCCCGCTCGGCTCCCACGGTCGCCACGGCCATGCGCGGGCTGCGGAACTGGTTCGCCGCGCAGCCGCAGTGCGCCCCCATGCCGGTCCCCGACAGCGCCAGGGCACCCGTCTACTCCACCTGGTACGCCTTCAACCAGCGCGTGGACGCCGCATCGGTCGAGGCCGAGGCCCGCGCCGCCGCCTCCCTCGGCTGCGAGGTGCTGATCCTCGACGACGGCTGGCAGGAGTACGGCAGCGGCCGCGGCTACGCCGGGTGCGGCGACTGGCGCCCCGACCGGGCGAAGTTCCCCGACTTCACCGCGCACGTGTCCGCGGTGCGCGGTGAAGGCCTGCGCTACCTCGCATGGGTCGCGCCGCTGCTGCTCGGCCCCGCGGCGGACTGCGCCGAACGGCTTGCCCCCTGTGCCCCCGCACCCGCCGGCGTCCCGGGCGCCCACGTCCTCGACCCGCGGCGCCCCGAGGTCCGCGACCACGTCATCCGCCTGTGCACCCGGCTGGTCGCCGACCACGGCCTCGACGGGCTCAAGATCGACTTTCTGGACGAGGCCATGGCGTACCGCGGCGACGGCCCGCACGCCCACGCCGAAGGCACCGACATCAGCGACGTCGGCCAGGCCATGACCGTCCTGCTCACCGACCTGCGCGCCGCACTCGAAGAACTGCGCCCCGACGGCGAGTTGCTGCTGGAACTGCGCCAGCCGTACGTCGGCCCCGGCATGGCCCCGTTCGGCAACATGCTGCGCTCCTTCGACTGCCCGGGCGACGCCACCGGCAACCGGGTGCGCATGCTCGACACCGCGATGCTCGCCGTCGGCGGCGCGGTCCACGGCGACATGCTCCTGTGGGACCGGGACGCGCCCGCCCACGCGGTGGCCCGGCAGCTCATCGGCTCCCTGCACAGCGTGCCGCAGATCTCCGTACGGCTGACCGAACTGTCCCGTGATCACCGCGAGACCCTGGCGTTCTGGCTTGCCGAGTGGCGGCGGCTGCGGCCGGTGCTGCTGCACGGAGACGTCGAGCCCGGCCGGCCCGACGATCTCTACACCCTGGTCACCGCGGTGCGCGGAACCACCTGCGTCACCACCGTGCACAGCGACCGCGTCGTGCCCGTCGACACCACCGCGTACGACGACATCACCCTGGTCAACGGCACCGCCTCGGACCGCCTGGTGATCGAGGTGACCGGCGGGCAACGCCCGTTGCGCATGACCGTCCGTGACGAGTGTGGCCGTATCATCGACGACTGCGAACGGTCGCCGGCACCGGGGCTGCACATCGTGCCCGTACCTCGCTCGGGGCTGCTGGCACTACGGGTGGCGGAGGGAAACGCATGAAGGTCGGCATCACCGAGGTCGCGGACCGGGCGCGGGTGAGTGAGGCCACGGTCAGCCGCGTCATCAACCGGCGCCAGGGCGTGTCCCGCAAGACCCGCGAGGCCGTCGAGCAGGCCATGGCCGACCTCGGGTACGAGCGGCAGACGCGGGGTCAACTCATCGCGGTCATCACCGAGTTCGTCTCCAACCCGTTCTTCGCCGACGTCTGCGAACGGATCGAGTCCACCCTCGCCCCGCACGGCCTCAAGACCATCCTGTGCCCGTGCTTCCCGGGCGGAGTACAGGAGTTGGACTTCGTGACCTCGCTCGCCGACCGGGGTGTCGCCGCCGTCGTCTTCCTCTCGGCCAGCAACACGATCGAGGGCGCGGACCCGGAGGCGTACGAACTCCTGCGCTCCCGGCGGATCCCGTTCGTGGGCGTCAACGGCCAGTTCGAGGGCGTGGGGGAGGCGCCGGTCTTCTCCACCGACGACCTGCTGGCCGCCGAACTCGCCGTCGACCACCTCCACCGGCTCGGCCACCGGCGCATCGGCATGGCATCGGGCCCGGTCGGCAACCGCCCGGCCGACCGCCGGGTCAGCGGCTTCCTCTCCTCGCTCGCCAAGCGCGGTGTCGAGGACCCGGAGCAGTGGGTGGTCCGGCAGTCCTACACCGTGGAGGGCGGCCAGTCCGCCGCCATCTCGCTCCTTGGCCGCGGCGCCACGGCCATCGTCGCCGCCAGCGACTACATGGCCCTGGGCGCGATCCGCGGGGCACGCCGTCAGGGGTACGACGTCCCGCGCGACGTGTCCGTCGTGGGCTACGACGGCGCCATGATCATGGACTTCGTCGACCCCCCGCTCACCACGGTCCGCCAGCCGGCCGACCGCCTGGCCTCGGAGGTGGCCAGGAGCGTCATCGCCCTGGTCGGCAACCGCGACGTCCCCGTCGGCGAACTCCTCTTCGACCCCGAACTGGTGATCCGCGCGAGTACGGCGGCCCCGAGGGCGGAGTGAAGCGGGACCACGGAGCACCTTCGCCCGGTCAGGCGCTCGACTGCGGGCCCGCGAACGTGGTCAGTATGAGGTCGATGAGCGCCTGGGCGGCGGCGGACGGACGACGGTCGGCGGCCGTGACGAGGGAGATCTCGAACGCCGGTTCCGGTCGCACCGGCCGGAGGGCGACCGCACGGGAGCCGGAGGCCAGCGACTCGCTCAGGAACGCGAAGCCGAAGCCCGCCCTGACCAGTTCCACGACCGTGGGGATGTCGGCCACCTCCACGGTGACCTCCCGCCGCACTCCCGCTTCCAGGAACAGTCGGTCGACGCCGAGCCGGGTGCCCCATCCCGGTGGGAAGTCCACGAACCGCTCGCCGTCGAGTTCGGCGAGCGGAACGACGCGGCGACGGGCGAACGGATGGTCCTCCGGGCAGGCCAGCAGCATCGGCTCGGAGGCCAGCGGGTACACCGTCAGACCGGGCGGATAGTCGCTGGGAAGGGCGGCGAAGGCCAGATCGAGCCGGCCGTCGATCACCTGCCGTGCCAACTCGGTGGACCCGCCCTGGGCGGCGCTCGGGACGATCTGCACCTGCGGCCGTTCCCGGTGATAGCGGGTCAGTACGGCGGCCAGGTCGATCAGCGTCATCGAGTGCATGATGCCGATCCGCACGGTGCCGCGGAGCCCGCCGTGCACGGCGGCGACGGCGTCCCGGGCGGCATCGACGGCGGCCAGTGCGATCCGCGCCTCGACGAGCAGCGCCCGGCCGGCGTCGGTGAGCTCGACGTAGTGAGTGGTGCGGTCGAACAGCCGGCCGCCGAGTTCGCGCTCCAGCGACCGGATCGACACGGACAGCGCCGACTGGACGAGGTGCAGGCCCGCCGCGGCGCGGGTGAAGCTGCGCTCCTCGGCGACGGCCACGAAGTGCTCCAGATGCCGCAGCTCCATGTCATGCTCCAGGTTCATAACCGTCATGCCCAGTTTTCGTTGGACAGCATAACCGTGGTGGGCGGAGGCTCAAGGGGAGACGCGCGGCCAAGCCGCCCGCACCCCTCGGCAACGCGATAAGGAACCACGTCATGACTTCTGTCATCACCGTCGGACACGAGCAGCGAGAGGGTCACCCCGCGCACGCGCGGCGCCGCCGGCACCATTCGTTCGGGTTCTGGGCCGCCACGGTGGCCTTCCTGCTCAACATGGGATTTTCGGCCGTACCGACGCCCCTCTACGTGCTCTACCAGCAGCGTGATCACTTCTCCACGATCATGCTCACCGTCGTCTACGCGGTGTACGCGGTCGGGGTGATCGCCAGCCTGTTCTTCGGCGGCCATGTGAGCGACTGGGTGGGCCGCAAGAACGTGTTCGTGCCCGCGCTATTGGTCAACGTGGCCAGTGCGCTGATCTTCCTCTTCGAGCCCAGCCTGCCCGGCCTCCTTGTGGCCCGGGTCATCAGCGGGGTGTCCGTCGGTCTGACCACCGCGACGGCCACCGCCTACCTCGCCGAGCTGCACCTCGGGGCGTCCGGCGGCGACAAGGGCTCTCCGCGCCGTGCGCAGGTCGTGGCCACCGCGGCGAATCTGGGCGGCATCGGCGTCGGGCCGCTGCTCTCCGGACTGCTGGCCCAGTACGCGCCGCAGCCGCTGCGGCTGCCGTACATCCTGTTCGCCGCCCTGCTGACCGTGCTGGCCGTACTCGTCGCGGTCTCACCCGAGACCGCAGACCGCCCGGTCCCCGCGCCCCGTTACCGGCCGCAGCGTGTCGCGGTGCCGGTGCACGCCCGCCGGACGTTCTTCGCCGCCATCGCCGCGGGCATGGCCGCGTTCGCGGTCTTCGGCGTGTTCAACTCGCTGGCTCCGTCGTTCCTGGCCGGCACCATGCACCAGGACTCGCACGCGGTGGCCGGCGCGGTGGCGTTCGCCGCGTTCGCCGCGGGCGCCCTCGCCCAGATCGCGATGAGCCGGGCCGGGCTGCAGCGCACGCTCCGCGTCGGCCCGCTGGTCCTCATCCCGGGTCTCGCGCTCCTGGCCGGCGGGATGTGGCTGCCCAGCCTGACGATGTTCGTGATCGGCGGAGTGCTCAGCGGCGCCGGCGGTGGCCTGGCCTTCCGCGGCGCGCTCACCGCCGCAGGATCCACCTCCCCGCCCGAGTCGCGCGCCGAGGTGCTCGCCGGATTCTTCCTCGGTGCGTACATCGGACTGTCGGTTCCCGTGGTCGGCCTGGGCATCGCCTCCCAGTACGTGGCCGCGCGCACGGTGATGCTGGTGTTCGTGGTCATCGCGGCCGTCGCCGTGGTGCTGTGCACCCGTGTTGTGGTCGCGGAGCTTCACCGAACCGACCGGGAGCCGGCCCCCGAGTCGTTGCAGACACGCTGACCCCTCGTATCGGGAACCGACCTGCGACACCGGCCTCGCCACAGCCGTCTCTGCTAGCTGCCGAAACGTGTTCCCAGGCGTCGTACCTGGTCCGCGGTCAGCGAGGAGTTGAGGTTCCGGATCGTTCGTCGCGCTCCCACCAGGTGCAGTGACGCCAGCGTCGACCTGTACCTGTCGGCGAAGTCCGGATTGCGAGCCAGTGCGCCGAACAGCGACTCGTTCTCGATGAACGCGAGCGGGTTCTCGTACTGCTGACGGGCGCGGGCGACCAGTTCGTCGCGCAGGGCGTCCTGTACGTCGATGGGAGCGCCGCTTTCGTCGACCCCTTCGGCATAGCGCGCCCAGCAGGCAACAACCGCCGCGGACCTCGCGAACTCGCCTCCGTCGGCGAGGTTGTTGTCGATGACCGGCAGCAGGAATTTCGGGATGCGGTCGGAGGTGAAGGCGCACAGGCGGGCGATGGTGTCACGGATGAAGGGGTTGGCGAAGCGCTCGACGAGACTGTGGATGTAGACGTCGAGATCGATGCCGGGGACTGGCTTGAGGGTGGGGACGGCTTCCTGGGTCATATAGCCGAGGAGGAACTCGGCGAGCTGAGCGTCGCGGGCCGCTTCGTGCACGTAGGTGTGACCGGCCAGGTGCCCGGCGTAGGCGATGGCCTGGTGGCCCGCGTTCAGGAGTCGCAACTTCATCAGCTCGTACGGTTCGACGTCGTCGGTGAGCTGAACGCCGACGGTCTCCCATGGTGGCCGGCCGGCCGGGAACGCATCCTCCAGCACCCATTGTGTGTAGGGCTCGCAGACCACCGGCCAGGCGTCGTCGATGCCGTAGTCCTCGGCGAGTTCCGCGATGTCACCGGGGGTGGTGATCGGGGTGATGCGGTCGACCATCGAGCTGGGGAAGGAGACCTCGGTGCGGACCCGCTCTCCCAGTTCGGCGTCGACGAGTGAGGCGAACGCCGAGAACGCCGTGCGGGCGATGTCTCCGTTGGACTGGATGTTGTCGCACGACATGATCGTGAACGGCGCGCGTCCCGCATCCCAGCGGCGGCGCAGCGCCTCGATGACGTAGCCGAACACCGTGCGCGGCGCTTCGCCCGGCTCACGACGGAGATCCCGGGCGACGTCAGGAGCGGTCGGGTCGAACCGGCCCGTGACGGGGTCCAGGTTGTAGCCGCTGTCGATGACGACGACCGACCCGGTCATGAACGACGAGGCGTCCGAGGCCAGGTAGACGACACTCGGTGCGATCTCCTCCGGAAGCGCGTCCCTCTTCATCGGCGCGTCCTCGATCCAGTGCTGCCGGAACTGTGGTTCATCGACCGCGGCCATCTCCGTCTTCACGTATCCAGGGGCCAGCGCGTTGACGCGGATGCCGTACTCGGCCCACTCGGCTGCCAGGGACTTGGTCAGCTGATGGACGGCCGCCTTCGACGTGTTGTACGAGGGCTGCCACTGCGGCCGGTTCACGATGATCGAACTGATCGATCCGATGTTGATGCTGCCGCCGCCCGGGTCCTTCATGTACGCGCCGGCCGCCCGGCACGTGCGCCACCGTGAGCGCAGATTGACATCGCACTGGGAGCGTTGCGGCGCCAAGTGGGTCATCGTCCGGCGCCGCAGCGATAGCGGGTCACGCGATATCCGTACGCCGCTCGCGGTTCGTCCCCGGAGCCCGTCCGCAAGGGTGGCCGCGCAGCACTGCGTGGACCGACACCCTAGGCTGCCACCCGACACCAGCCCCGGACCCGATCCCAGGAGCGCGCACCGTGTTCGACCCCGCACCGGCGTACCCGTACCCCGACAGCCACCGACCGGACGAGGCGCCCGCCCCGCACGCGCTGCTCTCGCCCGTGGTCGGGCTCCTTGGCACTTGGTACGGACGGGGGCACGGCGAGTACCCCACGATCGTCGAGGACTTCCGTTACGCGCAGGAGGTGACCTTCAGCCACGACGGCCGCCCCTTCCTCCGTTACGAGGCGCGCGCCTGGCTGCTGGACGCCGACGACGCACCGCTGCGCCCGTCGGCCCGGGAGAGCGGCTGGTGGCGGCTCCAGCCCGACGGCCGGGTGGAGGCACTGATCACCCAGCCCACCGGTATCGCGGAGATCGCGGTGGGCCGGGCGACCGACAGCACGGTCGACCTCGCCACCCACGAGGTGGCGCTCACTCCCACCGCGAAGGAGGTCAACGCGACCCGCCGCCGCTACGCGCTGACCGACGACGACACGCTCACCTTCGTCCACGATCTCGCCGCGGTCGGTGAGCCGTTGCAGCACCATCTCTCGGCACGGCTACGGCGCAGGGGCTAGCCGGCGACCGCTTCAGGGCCGGTGGCGGGCTGTCAGGGGATGCGGGCGACCGCGGCGTAGATACCGCTGCCCTCGGGCTCGGGCGCCGGCGTTGTCTTGAACCATTCCGGGGCCGTCGTCAGGCCCGGTTCGACCAGCTCCAGACCGTCGAAGAAGCGGTTGACCTCCGGACGGGTACGGAAGGCGAGCGCGATGCCGCCCTTGGCGTACTGGGCGGTGACCTGGGCCGCCAACTCCGGGTAGAGGTCCGATGCGGCGTGGGACAGCACGAGATAGCTGCCCGAGGGCAGGGTCGCGATCAGATTGCGGACGATGCCGTGCGCGTCCTGCTCGTCGGTGATGAAGTGCATGAGGGCGATCAGGGACAGTGCGATCGGCCGGTCGAAGTCCAGTACGGCACGGGCGCGTTCGAGAATCGCGTCCGGCTGCCGCACATCGGCCTGGATGTAGTCGGTGGCACCCTCGGCGCTGCTGATCAGCAGCGCTTCCGCATGCCGCAGCACGATCGGGTCGTTGTCCGTGTAGACGACCTTCGCGGCCGGCGCGATCTTCTGGACGATCTGGTGCAGATTCGGCTGCGTGGGGATGCCCGTGCCGATGTCGAGGAACTGGTCGATGCCCTGGCCGGCGAGCCAGGCGGCGGCCCGGTGCATGAACTGACGGTTCTGCCGGGCCGCGTCACGCGCTTCGGCCGGCAGCTTCTCACCCAGGGCCTCATCGACGGGGTAGTTGTCCTTGCCGCCCAGGAGCCAGTCGTAGACCCTCGCAGGATGCGCCTTGCTGGTGTCTATCTGCGGCGGGCGGGGGGTGTCGGTCGTCATGGCGGGCTCCGGCGTCAGCAGGGATCAACAACGATGTGATCACCGTAGTCTGGCACAGCATTTCGACCGACTGTAAAGGGACTTGGCGCGTGTCAGCCGGGTGCTCGCCGTGCCGGGCGGCCGCCGCCGCCCCCTACCGCTGCGGGTGATGATTCGGGGCAAATGCGGGTACCCTCCGCGGGCCGGCCGGTCCGGGGAAACCCGGACCGGCCGGCGGCGGCCTCACACGGTGTCGATGACGAACTGCTCCCAGTTGCCGATGCTCGTGCGGTTGGCGATCAGCGGGTCCGCCCCGGCGTCCTCCGCGGTGACGTACTTGGCGTTGATACGCGCGCGCAGGCTGACCGTGCCGCTGGAGTTGGTGATCAGCTGGAAGGTCTCGTACGAGCCGATCGCCGTGCGGTTGGCGATCAGAGGCTTGGCGCCTGCGTTCTCGGCGGTGACGAAGTTGTTGTTGGCCTGGGAGCGCAGCGCGATGTTGCCGTCACCGGCGTCGAGGACGTCGAACTTCTCCCAGGGGCCGACGGAGGTGCGGTTGGCGACCAGCGAATCGGATCCCGCGTCCTCGGCGGTCACGTAGGCGTCGTTGGCCTTGGCGCGCAGGGTGATCGTCTTGCCCACGTACGGGTTGACGGTGGGGGCCGAGTCCGTGGAGGAGACCACCGGCTTCGTGGGGCGGGTCTCGGTCAGCGCGATCGTGCCCTTGAGCATCTTCCCGCCGTCACCGGTGAGCCGCAGGTAGTAGTCGGAGGAGCAGGCGGTGCCGTCCTCGTCGAGAGCGAGCATGTCGGCGTCGGTGGGGACCGAGGACTGTGTCTCGGCGGTCTTGGCGATCTGGTTGCCCTCGTTGTACTCGTCGTACATCGAGATGTAGATGCCCTGCACCCCGGCGCGGACCATGTTGTAGAACTGCCGCCACATGAAGTCGCCATGCACCCGCTGCCGTTCCTGCAGGTCTCCGGGCAGTACGCAGGGCTGGTAGTCGATGCCGTGTGCGGAGCAGTCCGCGACATCGGGCACGGTGGCGTTGGTGTAGAAGTTGTCGGCGTCGGAGATGTTGCCGATCCGGCCGACCAGCCACGGGGAGAGCATGTTGAAGGCGTGGTAGACGTCGCTGAACCCGGCGCGGGAGTCGCTGGTACCGGTGCGCCACCAGGTCGGAACGCCCCCGATGACGTAACAGCCCTGATCCTTGAACCAGTTGACGACGTCCAGGCATGCTTCGGCCGAGAAGTTGTGCTTGGAGTCGTTGAAGCCAAAGCCCCAGATGCAGACGACCGGCTTGCCGTTCTGCGTCGCGTAGGCCGAGGAGGCGGTGTGCGCCTTCATCTTGTCGGTCCAGTCCGTCTTGATCTGGGACTGCATGTCCGTCCAGCCGGAGACGTCGTACATGATGTAGAACTTCCGGCCGTACGACTCGGCGGCGCTGCGCACCTTGGTCGTCATCTCGTCGCGGGTGGGGCCCTCGCTGCCGGTGGGGTTGAAGCGCTGGAGCGCTGCCGTGTCGATGTTGTTCTGCTGCATCCACAGGAAGTGCGTGTCCACCGTCTGCTGGTCGTAAGAGGAGAACAACACGGGAGACTCGCCGTTGCCCAGATTGGCGAAGGCCGTCTTGTACGTCGTGGTGTACTCCCGCGTGTCCGGCCAGGACTTGATGCCGACGTTCGACGGGGACGGCGACTGCTGGGCGTTGGGGCTCCAGTGCCACCAGCAGTTGATCGGCGCATCGTCGCTGGTACTGGCGAACCAGCCCTGGTAACCGACGCTGACCTTGCCGACGACATCGCCGTCGGCGCTGGCCGTGGTACCGGCCGTGGCCACCCGGGTGATCGCGAAAGCGCCGACCGCGGCAGCCGCGGTACCGCCGAGCGCCGTGGTGAGGACCTTGCGGCGGGACCAGAACTGCTTGCGGTGGGACTCAGACATGGGGCGGTACTCCGTGGGGAAAGTCGGGCGCCAGGCTCCGGCGGCTGCCGTCCGTTGCGTCAGCAGCGGATTCATCGGGGGTCGGGCCGCAGGGGTGCGTCGAGCCCGTGGCCCCGCACCGTGCGCCAGTCCCTTGGAACAGGCGATCGCGGCCGTCGAAAGGATTCAACTTCTGCGAGTGATCGCTGGTCAAGGCGGGTTGGGCGGTTGTGGGAAGCAGCTCAATCTGCCGAGTTTCTGTTATGTGCGGCAGGGGCCCGGTGCGACGTCGAATCCGCACTCGGACCCGGAGTCCATTCACATGGATGAACTTGTGTCAGATGGGTGTACGCCGGTTGGTTGCCGTGCAAAACTCCTTCAACTTCCCTACAACGTTGTCCAGTTGGAGAGGCAGGCGACTGTGAGTATTTCCCGGCGAACGGTGCTGGCTACGGCAGCCGGTGCTACGGCGGCGTACGCTTCCGCACCGCAGGTTGCACAGGCGACAGCCGGTCAGACACCGGCGTCAACCGTGCACACCTTGCGCGAGGCGGCCGACTACGCCGTGGACAAGATCCGCGCCGTGGCACCAGGAGTGAGCGCCTTTCCCGTCGGGACGAAGTTCGAGAAGTGGGCCTACTCCCAGAACGGTGACTGGGTAGGCGGATTCTGGCCGGGAACCCTGTGGATGGCGTGGCTCTACAGCGATGACGAGCAATTCCGCACCCTGGCGATCGACTCGGCGCGAAAGCTCGCTCCCCGTCGGTACGACACCACCACCCACGATCTCGGTTTCCTGTTCTATCCGTCGTGGGTGACCGCATGGCGTCTGACGGGCGACGACACCTGGCGGACCGGTGCCATGCAAGCGGCCGATTCGCTGATCCAGCGGTACAACCCACGCGGGCGCTTCATCCGGGCCTGGGGCTCACTGAACGATCCGAACAACGCGGGCCGGGTCATCATGGACACGATGATGAACCTCGACCTCCTGGCGTTCGCCACCGAGCAGACCGGCGACGGCAAGTACCTCGACATCGCCGTGGAGCACGCGAAGACCGCCCAGCAGGTGTTCCCTCGATCGGACGGATCGACCCCGCACGTCTTCGACTTCGACCCGGCCACCGGCGCGCCGCTCGGCCCGGGCACCGTGCAGGGCTACAGCCCCACCTCGT
The DNA here is from genome assembly GCF_042671685.1 of Streptomyces sp. NPDC127595. Lineage (NCBI taxonomy): Bacteria > Bacillati > Actinomycetota > Actinomycetes > Kitasatosporales > Streptomycetaceae > Streptomyces > Streptomyces sp. NPDC127595. The sequence continues at coordinate 906,742 of NZ_JBHXWK010000002.1, forward strand.
GCTGGTCGCGCGGGCAGGCGTGGGGACTGTACGGCTTCACCACCATCTACCGCCGCACCGGTAACCGCCAGTTCCTCACCACCGCACGCAAACTCGCCGACTTCGCCATAGGAGCGCTCACCCCGGACAACGTCCCCGTGTGGGACTACCGCGCGCCGCAGCACCCCCACGACATCAAGGACGCCTCGGCGGGCGCGATCATGGCGTGCGGTCTGCTCGACCTGGCCGCGGTGACGGGCAGGCAGGAGTACCGCACGGTCGCGCTGCGGATCCTCACCGCCCTGGCGAAGACCTGCCTGACGGACAAGTCCTCGCGCGCCGAGGCGGTCGTGGCCCGCTGCACCCGTAACCGGCCGGCCGAGGACGGGATCGAGATCTCCCTTCCCTACGCCGACTACTACCTGCTGGAAGGCATCCTGCGCGTGCTGCAGCCACAGGACGTCGACCGGGCGATCGATCTGTCGACGGTCTGACTGCGAACCGCCGAACCGCTTTACCGGCGGACAGTAAGCCCACGAAGGCGACACCCGACTCGTCTGCCGGCCGGCCTCGCGCGCTCCTTTGACCGAGCGCCCGCGGCGGGCCGGCAGGCGAGCGCGGTGTCAGCAGCAGCGGGAGGCCGGGCCGTCCTTGTGCTGGAGCCAGACGGCGTCCACCTCCCTGCCGTCGGGCAGGGTGTGGCGGGGCGGTCCCTCGCCCGAAACGAAGCCCGCGTGTCGGAGCGCCCGCAGGCAGGCGGTGTTCCGCGGCTCCGCGCCTGCTCGTACGGTGTCCATCCCGAAGTGGGAGTGGGCGAGCAGCGCACCGGCCCGGAACAGCTCCGAGCCGAGTCCCTGTCCCCGGGAACCGGGCGCGAGCCAGCCGCCGAGGTGGCCCTCGGTACGGTCCAGTCCAAGGGCTCCGGCATATCTGCCGTTGTCCAGACGTACGCAGACAAAGAAGACGGGCTCTCCGGGTGGGGGCTCGAACGGCTCGGTCAGCTCTCGGGGGATCTTGCGGCCCGCATCGGTGGCGGGACCCATGAGCAGGAGGGCCTGCCTGGTGTCGACCGAGGTTACGAGCCGCTCGGCATGGTTGCCGAGCCACCGCTGGGCCTCGGCATCCGAGGCGGCTGCAATCGCCGCTGCCGCCTCCAGCTGAGTCCGCGGCGAGAAGAGCAACAGCCGCTCCGTGGACACCCTGTGTCGGCCGTCGGGCGTGCACGAACCGGGGACGGGCATCCTGGCTGCCGCTCGTCTGCGGCGTACAAGAGGCCAGACCATGGCGAACCTCCGGCGGGAAGGAGTGGCACGAGAAGAAGTCGAACAGGCGCACGCAGTCGGCGTCGCCGGCCGGACGACGATAGCGGGTCCGCATGGCAGGGCGCCTTGGCCGGCTGCTGCGCGCCGATTGCGCGGTGCGCGGGGGCCTGACGTGTGGAGAGCCTGAACTCGCTGTACGGGCAAGTCGCTACGAGCCGGCTGCCGTGCAGAGGCAACACGCGTCGATGAAGACTCGTACGGCCTCGCGGGGGTCTCCTGTGCGCCAGATGACGGCGAGTTCGCTGGGGGAGAGACCGGTGACCGGCCGGCAGCTGACGTTCTCTCTCCGGTAGATCTCGGCGTTGCCCGCGGAGAGGAGGACTATCCCGAGTCCTGAGGCGACCGCTTCGAAAGACTCGTCGGCGGTTGCGGCCGTCGCGGCGATCCGCGCCGGTGTCCGGCGGTGGTCGTTGCCGAGCCAGAATTCGCGGAGCGCTCCGGCCGTTGTCGGAAGGGCGACGAAAGGCTCGTCGGCGAGATCCTCGAAGGAGACGATCGGGCGGTCGGCCAGAGGGTGATCGCTTGGGAGAGCGACCCAGCGGTCTTCCGTGGTGATCACTTTGTGGGAGAAATCGCCGCCCGCGGGGATCGGCAGCCAGGCGATGGCGACATCGACATCGCTGCCGGCAAGTCCCACTGTCGGGTCGGCCCAAGTGACCTGACGGAACTGGAGTCTCCAGCCGGGAAGCAGCTTCTCCATGGTCGCGGTGACGGCCGGGATCAGTCCGCGACCGATGCTCGTCTGGAAACCGACCGTAAGTGTCGTGTCCTGGGTGGCCACGGCGTCAACCACCGCCCGCTGTGCTCCCTGCCACTGCTCGATCATCTGCCGGGCGTGGGGCAGGAGGGCTCTGCCGGCGGCGGTGAGGGTGACCGTTCGCCGGTCACGCTCGAAGAGCGGGGTTCGTAAGGAGAGCTCCAGTTGGCGGATCTGTTTGCTCAGCGTCGGCTGTGAGACGAAGAGCCGATCACTTGCGGCTCGGGTGAAGTTGAGTTCCTCTGCGACTGCGACGAAGTAGCGCAGGTCCCGGACGTGGACATCCATAGCCAAAGGCTATAACAGCAGCTCTTGGACAGGCGGTTCGTGTGATCCCACGATTGAGCACGCGGTCGAAAGCGGGCGTCGCACGTGGGCGCCGCCCTGAGCGGATGGAGGTGGGCGCTGGTGGAACTGGGCGTCAATGGGCTGAACGCCAAGGCGACGTTGGGGCCGGTGGAGACGGCCCGGCTGGCTCGGCTGGCGGAGGAGTTGGGCTACCGGTCGTGGTGGGCGGGTGAGCACGTCGTGCTGCCCAGCCCGCGGGTACCGGACGCGCCCATGGAGCCGACGGATCCGATTCTCGACCCGCTGGTGCATCTTACCTACGTCGCAGCCGTGACCGAACGGCTGGAGCTCGGCACCGGGATCGTCATCCTGCCGCAGCGCAATCCGCTGGTGCTCGCCAAACAGGTCGCGAGCCTCGACGTGCTGAGCGGTGGCCGGCTGCTTTTGGGGGTGGGGGCCGGATACCTCGAACCGGAGATGAGCGCCGTCGGGGTGCCGTTCTCGGAGCGCGGCCGGCGCACCGACGAGTACTTGGACGCGATGAGGGCGTTGTGGACCCAGCCGGCACCGTCCTATCAGGGCCGCTACGTGGCCTTCGACGGCATCGACGCCCACCCGCGGCCTGTCAGGGACAGTGGACCGCGGATCGTGATCGGCGGTCACAGCCCGGCCGCTTTCCGGCGGGCGGTCGCCCGCGGCCATGGGTGGTTCGGCAATGGCGACAGCCCGGACGATCTCGCCGGACATCTCGCCGGACTGCGGAAAGCCGCCTCCGAGGTCGAGCGCCCGGAGTGGCTGGGCCGACTGGAGATCAACTTCATGCAGCTCTCCCCGGTGAACGCCGACACCGCCCGGCGCTACGCCGACCTCGGCGTCGACCGGCTCGTGGTCTACCCACTTCCGCTGGAGAGCCAGGCGGAGGTCGCCGCGTTCCTCGAACGTCACGCCGACCTGCCGCACTGACACCGTTCGACAATTTGTGGCGGGCCCGCTCGGTGGATACGAACTCGGCGGCAGGGCGTCCGACGGTCTTAGACCGGCCGACGCCCTGCCGCTGCGGGTGAGTGAAACCAGGAGCCTCGCTTGCACGGCGCCTTTGCTGCCGGAGGCGGCCGGCGGAGATGAGCGGCTGCGGCGGTCTCCGCCCGCAGCCGCTCGATCGCGTTCTGCCGGGCCGCGAATCAAGAGTTCGCGAGCGTCTTGAGCGCGGTGAGCCCCGGCCCGGCCCGCGTCCTCCTTGGTGGCACTCTCCCCGAGTCCGCCGCCCCGGGCCTTGAACGGCCCGTTCGCCACTGATGCGTGCCCCACGGCACATTTCCCCCACGACGGAACATGCCCCCGAAGGGCGATGAACGCGCCGAAGCCCAGGTCAGCCCCGTGTGCGCCCGGCTCACGCGCCCCTCCGTGGCACCGCACGTCCGTGTTAACTCGGATCGCAGCCCCTTGCCAAGCAGGATCGTACGTGTTCGGATTATCTCTGTCGGGCGGTCCCCCACCGTCCTGAATCCGTTGCTCGACGCCTGTACGGCGGGGTGGGTCCGCCCTGCCTCCACTCCCTCATCCCTCCCGGTATCGACGCGTCCCGAGCGTGGCCGCGGTGTGCCCGCGTTGATGCGGAGGCCGTGTCCGGTACCCACGAGCGAGTCCTTGGAGGAACCCGTGTTCGATCTTTCGTCTGTCGATCTGCTCGATGCGTTCATCCGTGAGTTGCGGCTGTGCAAGGTGCGCAGCGGCGAGCATGTCGTCGTGCTCTCCGAGCCCGGCAGCCGCGGTGACTACGTGGAGGCCGCGTTCGGCGCGGCCAAGGCATGCGGAGCGCATGTCATCGCCGCGACCGTGCCCGGCGGCAGCCCCGCTCCGATGCCGAGCACCCATACCGGTGCTGGTCCGGGCCTGGTGTCCGTCCTGAACGACACCGCCGCGCAGGATCTGCTGAAGTCCGCGGACCTGGTCGTCGACCTGACCCGCGAGGGTTTCATCCACGCGCCGGTCCAGCAGGAGATCCTGCGCGCGGGCACCCGCATCATCTTCGTCTGTGACGCCCCCGACGTGCTCATCCGTAATCTCCCCAAGGAAGGCGACAAAGCCGAGGTCCAAGAGGGTGTCGACCTGCTGAAGCGGTCCTCCGTCATGCGGGTCACCTCCGACGCCGGTACCGACCTCACGGTTCAACTCGCGGGCGCCAAGCCGGAGTTCCAGTGCGGTTTCGCCGACGATCCGGGCCGCTGGGACCACTGGCCGAGCACGATGGTGCTGTGCTGGCCGGAGATCTCCGACGGACAGATCGTGCTGGCGGAAGGCGACATCCTGTTGCCCTTCAAGGAGTACGTCCGTGACCGCGTCACGCTGGAGATCGTCGGCGGGCACATCGAGAAGGTGTCGGGCGGCGCCGAGGCCGCGCTGCTGTCGACGTTCTTCGAGGACGCGCAGGACCAGTGGGCGCGCAGCCTCTCCCACATGGGCTGGGGTCTGATGCGCACCGCTGACTGGTTCGCCACGGCGATGTATGGCAAGGACGACCTGATGGGCATGGACGCACGCGCCTTCGCGGGCAACTTCCTGTGGTCGACCGGACCCCATCCGGTGCTGGGCCGCGAGTCGTACGCCCACCTCGACATCGCCATGCGCGGATGCACCGTCTCGGTCGACGGCACCGAGGTCGTCACCGGCGGGAAGCTCACCGACCGCTGAGGTCGCCTAGCGCGCGGCTCACCGGCCGCCGAGCTCACCGCGTCCCGCACGAACCACCCGTACACGCCCATGCGTTGGAGGAAGAGTGGCGTCCAGCCAGTCGTACGAAGTCACCGTCGTCGGGGGAGGTCTCGGCGGGCTGACCGCCGCCCTGGCGCTGCGGCAGCGCGGCCTGCGCGTCACCGTCCTGGAGCAGGCCTCGCAGCTCGGCGAGGTCGGCGCGGGCATCCAGACCGCACCGAACGCCAGCCGGATCCTGATGGGCCTCGGGCTGCGCCGGCAGATGGAGGCCATCCACACGGAGCCGCTCGACCAGGTGCGGCGCCGCTGGAAGGACGGCAGCATCGTCGCTCTGACCTCACTGGGGCAGCGCTGCAAGGACGAGTTCAACGCCCCCTACTGGCACTACCACCGGGCCGACCTGCACCGCATCCTGCTGGACGCGTGCCTCGACCCCGCGGGTCCTGGGCCCGTCGTGGAGGTGCACACCGCGAGCAAGGTCGTCGAGCTGGACCGCACGGACCCGGACCGCCCCGTCGCGGTCACCGAGGACGGACGCCGCTATGCCTGTGACGCCCTCATCGGCGCCGACGGGGTCCGCTCCCAGGTACGCGATCTGATGGGCGCGCCCGACACCCTCCTTTTCTCCGGCGAGATGGCGTACCGGGCGCTGATCCCCGGCGACCTGATCGCCGCCGACCCGGCGACGCGCTGGCTCGTGGACCGCTACCAGAGCACCATCTGGTACGGCCCCGACCGGCACCTCGTGCATTACATGATCCGCGGCGGCGAGTACCTCAACGTCGTGGCGTGCGTGCCGTGCACGGACGAGGTGCGCGACAAATGGGCCGTCCCCGCGACGGCACAGGACCTCGTCGACGCCTTCCCCGGCTGGGACGACCGCGTGCCGGCGATGCTGTCCAAGGCGAAGGAGGACGTCTCCGTCTTCGCCCTCTACCACCGGCGGCGCGACCCGGTGTGGATGGACGGCCGCGTCGCCCTCCTCGGCGACGCCTGCCACGCGATGCTGCCCTACCAGGCACAGGGCGCCTCGCAGGCCATGGAGGACGCCGCCGTCCTCGCCGAGGAACTCGGCGCGGTCACGGCAGGCGGAATCGAAGGGGCACTGCGCCGCTACGTCGACCGGCGCGCCAAGCATGCCGGGATGGTCCAGGACGCCTCGCTGGAGAACAAGACCTTCTACCACTTCCCCGACGGCCCCGAACAACAGGCCAGGGACGAGAGCCTCCGGCGCGGATTCGACGGCGAATCCGACCTCTCCTACGACTGGCTGTGGAGCGGCACTCCGCTCAACGACCCCGATCTCGGCGCGTTCTCCTACCCCTTCGCGCGCTGAATCCACCCGCCTCACCCCCGGTTCCCGGCACCCGCAACCGCCGTACTCCGTCCCCGTCGCGACACCGTGGAGCGCACGTGAAGACAGGCGATCAGATAGTTCAGGACCTCCCCTGGAAATGGCCGGTCCAGGGAAAGATCTTCGTCATCGGTGGCCTCGGCTACCTCTTCGACGCATACGACATCGCGCTGAACGGCTTCCTCATGCCGCTGCTCGGCGCGCACTTCGACCTCTCGCTCGGCGGGCGCGGTCTCGTCGCCACCGCCAACCTCGTCGGCATGGCCGTGGGCGCCGTCGCCTGGGGTTCGGTCGCGGACCGGATCGGACGGAAGAAGGCCTTCAGCGTCACTCTGCTGATCTTCGCCCTGTTCTCGGTGCTCGGCGCGCTCGCACCGACGTACCCCGTCTTCCTCGCACTGCGCTTCCTCGCCGGTGTGGGCCTCGGCGGCTGCATCCCCGTCGACTACGCGCTGGTCGGCGAGTTCTCCCCGCGCAAGTATCGGGGCCGGGTGCTGACCGCGCTCGACCTGTGGTGGCCGATCGGGGTGACCCTGTGCGGGCTCGTGTCGACGGCGATGCTCTCCCTCGACGACAACTGGCGGTGGATGCTCGCGACGATGGTGCTGCCCGCGCTCCTGCTGTTCTGGGTGCGCCGCGGAATCCCCGAGTCACCGATCTATCTGACGAACAAGGGCCGGGAGGCCGAGGCCCGGCAGGTCATCGACGACCTCGTCGCCCGCACCGGCGCGTCGGCCGAGCCGTACATCATCCCCGAACCCGTCGCCGAGAGCGGTCCGCGCGGAGTGGCCGCCGCGGCCGAACAGCTGCGCCGGATCTGGAAGTTCAGCCCGCGCATCACCTCGGCGGCCTGGCTGCTGTTCGCCACGATCATGCTCGTCTACTACGCGGCGCTGAGCTGGATGCCGTCCATCCTCAAGGAGGAGGGCCTCGGGGACACGGCCGCCTTCATGAGCACCACCGTGATGAGCGGTGTCGGCATCGTCGGCGTCGTGGTCTCCACCGCGCTCGTCGACGTCGTCGGCCGCAAGTGGCTCATCGGAGTCTCGGCGCCGGTCGGGGCGCTGGCTCTGGTGGTGTTCGCGCTGGTGATGAAGATGCCCACGGGGTCGGTCGTCGCGATCGCCGTGTTCGGCTTCCTGATGCAGCTCACCATCCCCGCCCTGTACGCGTACGTCTCCGAGCTGTACCCCACGCCGCTGCGGGCCAGCGGCTTCGGCTGGGCCTCCTCGGTCAGCCGGGCCCTCACCGGCTTCGCACCGCTGCTGTTCGGCTCGGTGATGTGGCCCGTCCTCGGGCTCCCGGTGACGTTCGCGGTGCTGGCGCTCGCCGTACTGGTGGCCGTCACGTGGATGGCGGTCGCCGCCCCCGAGACGAAGGGCCGGGCGCTGGACGGCGACGACGAGCAACTCCCGGCGCCCGCGCCACGGTTGGTGGCCGAACAGGCGGCTATCTGACGACGGCCCGGCCCACCGCACACGACGTACGACAGGAGGACCATGAAGCCCGCCCCCTTCCGGTATCACCGGGCGCCCGACATCGACGGAGCCGTTCGGCTGCTGACCGAGCTCGGCGACGACGCAAAGATCATCGCCGGCGGACAGAGCCTCGTCGCGATGATGAACTTCCGGCTGGCCCGACCGCGGCATCTCGTCGACATCGGCGGGATGCGGGAACTCGACCGGTTGCACCGGGATGCCGACGGCGGTCTGCGTATCGGGGCGCTCACCACCCACCACACGGTGGAGACCGACCCGGCGGGGATGCTGGGGGCGGGCTTCGAGGTCCTGCGGGACGCCATGAGCTGGATCGGGCATCTGCCGATCCGCACGCGCGGCACGGTCGGCGGCAGCATCGCGCACGCCGACGCCACCGCCGAATGGTGCCTGCTCGCGGTGGTCCTCGACGCCGAGCTGGTGGCGCGCGGCCCGCGCGGCGAGCGCCGGATCCCGGCCGGGGACTTCTTCCTCGGCTACTACACGACCGCTCTCGACCCGGACGAACTCCTCGTCGAGATCGTCTTCCCGCGACCCGCCCCGCACGCGGCCCTCACTGAATTCGCCGAGCGGCGCGGTGACTTCGCGATCGTGGCGGCCGCCGTGGACCTCGACGTCGACGAAGGAACCGTGCGCGGCGGCCGGGTGGCGCTCGGCGGAGTGGCGGCCGCGGTGGTACGGGTGCCCGAGGCGGAGGCCGTGCTGGCCGGCGGCGGCTCCTTCGACGACTGCGCGTCGGCGGCCGCGGCGGCTGTCGAGCCCCCAGCCGACGCGACCGCCAGTACGCACTACCGCAAAGAACTCGTCCGGACACTGGTCCGGCGCGCCTGTGAGGAGGCGATGGCCCGATGAGCCGGAAGAAGCTGGTGGGTACGTCGGTCGCGCGCCGTGAGGATCCACGGCTGCTGTCCGGACGCGGCCGGTTCGTCGACGACATCGCACTGCCCGGCATGCTGCACGCCCAGTTCGTACGCAGCACGGTCGCCCACGGTGAGATCACCTCCGTCGACCTGTCGGCGGTACGCCAAATCCCGGGCGTCGTCGCCGCGTTCACGGCGGACGACCTGGAGCTGGGCGACATCACCGCCCAACTCGGGCGCCCCCTCTCGGAGTTCGTCCCCACCGCCATGCCCGTCCTCGCCCGCGACAAGGTCCGCTACGTCGGGGAGCCCCTGGCCATCGTCGTGGCCCGGGACGCCTACGCCGCTGAGGACGGACTGGAGGCGGCCCGCGTCACCTACACCACGCTGCCGCCGGTCACCTCCGAAGAGACGGCGCTCGCGCCCGGCGCCCCGCTCGTCCACGCCGAAGCCGCCCGCAACACGCTCGTCGACGTCTCTCTCTTCGCGACGGACGGCATCGACGAGATCTTCGCGTCCGCGGCCTGCGTCGTCCACGTCGAGACCAGGACCGGCCGGCAGAACGCGCTGCCGCTGGAGACCCGTGGCGCCGTGGCGCACTGGGACGACCGCGAGGAACAGCTCGTCCTGCACACCTGCACCCAGATCCCGCACCAGGTGAGGACGGTGGCCGCTCGCAGCCTGCGTCTCGACGAGCGTGCGGTGCGGGTCGTCGTACCCGACATGGGCGGCGGCTTCGGCCAGAAGTGCGTCGTCGGGCGCGAGGAGATCGCGGCCGCAGCGGCCGCACTTCGCCTGCGCCGCCCGGTGAAGTGGATCGAGGACCGCAAGGACGCCCTGTCCGCGTCGTTCCTCGCCCGCGAGCAGCACTACCAGGTGCGCGCCGCTTTCGACACGGACGGCAGGATCCTCGGCCTCGACGCGGACGTGATCTGTGACATGGGCGCCTACTCCTGCTACCCGTTCACGGCCGGCATCGAGCCGCTGATGGCATCCGCCGAGATGCCAGGCGTCTACAAAGTGCCCGCCTACCGGGTGCGCGGCCGGGCCATCACCACCAACAAGGCGCCCACCGGGCCCTACCGGGGTGTGAGCCGCCCGCAGTACGTGATGGTGGTCGAGCGGCTCTTCGAACGCGCCGCGCGTGAACTCGGCCTGGACGCGGTCGAGATCCGCCGCCGCAACGTCATCACCGACTTCCCGTACACGGGCGTCAACAACATCACCTACGACCCCGGTTCCTACCTGGAGTCGCTCAACCTCTGCGAGCAACTCGTCAAGGACGAGGGCTGGTACGGGAAACAGGACGCGGCAACGGCCGAGGGACGGCACATCGGCATCGGCTACTCGTGCTTCAGCGAGCGCACCGGGTACGGCTCCGCGGCCTTCGCGCAGCGCAAGATGCAGGTGGTGCCCGGATTCGACATCTCCGAGGTACGGATGGACACCAGCGGCGCGGTGACCGTCACCACCGGCACGATGAGCCACGGACAGAGCCACGAGACGACGATGGCGCAGATCGTCGCCGACGAACTCGGCCTCGACATCGCCAAGGTGAGACTCCATCAGGGCGACACCGACCGCATCACCTACGGCTTCGGCACCTTCGCCAGCCGCTCCATCACCATCGGCGGCAGCGCCGTACGCCTCGCAGCCAAGAAGCTCGGCGAGAAGCTGCGCGCCATCGCGGCGGCCCGCTGGGACATCGACCCCGAGGACGTGGAGCTGAAAGACGGTGAAGCCCGCCGCCGGGACGACGCCCCCGACGTCCTCACCTACGAGGAGCTCGCCGACATCGCCTACCTCCGGGCGCACCTCCTGCCCAAGGACATCGAACCGGGTCTGACGGCCGCCGCCACCTTCGACGTCTTCAACGACGGGACATTCTCCAACGCCACCCACGGCGTCGTCGTCGAACTGCATGAAGGCACCGGGCAGGTGGAGATCCTGCGGTACGTGTGCGTGGAGGACTGCGGCGTCGCCATCAACCCCCAGGTCGTCGAGGGCCAGTGCCGGGGCGGCATCGCGCAGGGCATCGCGGGCGCGCTGTTCGAGCAGGTGACCTATGACGACCTGGGTGAACCGTCGGCGACCAGCTTCATGGACTACAAGGTGCCCACCGCCCACGAGATCCCCGACGTACTGATCCACCACCTCGAGACGCCCTCCGCGTTCACCGAGACCGGTGCGAAGGGCGCGGGGGAGGGCGGCACCATCGGGGCCCCCGCCGCCGTCCTCAACGCCGTCAACGACGCCCTGCGCGCCACCGGCGTCGAACTCGACAACACACCCATCACCCCGGAGACCGTGCATCGCGCCCTGCACCTGGAGGCCACCTCATGACCGAGGAAACAGCCCTGAGCGAGCGGGAGTTGCAGCTCCTCGTTCTCGACGTCAACGGCGAGCAGCACGAGGTGATCACCGAACCACGTCGCACCCTCGTCGACGTGCTCCGGCACGAGCTGCGGCTCACCGGTACACATGTCGGCTGCGAGCACGGCATCTGCGGTGCCTGCACCGTGCTGGTCGACGACCGGCCCGTACGCGCCTGTCTGATGTTCGCGGCGCAGGCCGAGGGCGCTCGGATCCGTACGGTCGAGTCGCTTTCGGACGGAGACGAACTCAGCGATCTGCAAAGGGCGTTCAGCGAACACCACGGACTGCAGTGCGGGTTCTGCACGCCCGGCTTCCTGATGCTCGCCGAGGGGTTCCTCGCCGAGCGGCCGGAGGCGACCAAGGACGAGATCCGGGAGGTCGTCGCCGCCAACCTGTGCCGGTGCACCGGCTACCAGACCATCGTCGAGGCGATCGACGGGTGCGCGACGGCCCGACGCGGGGCCTGCGCGAACCTCTGTGACAGCAAGGAGAAATGACGTATGCGGCTGACCAACGCGGTTGCGGTCAAGGCCTCGCCGGACGAGGTCTTCGCCCTGATGAACGACGTCGAACGGGTCGCCTCCTGCATGCCCGGCGCCGCGCTCGACGGGCAGGACGGCGACGTCTGGCAGGGCAGGGTGAAGATCAAGGTCGGGCCGATCAGCGCCGCGTACGCGGGCACGGTCCGGTTCCTGGAGGTCGACGCCGAGCGCCGGCGACTACGGGTCCACGCCCGCGGCGCCGACACCCACGGCAGCGGAGACGCGGAGGCCGAGGTCGCGCTGGATGTGGTGGCGGCGCCCGAGGGTGCGCTGCTCCAGCTCTCCACGGACCTGGTGATCCGCGGCAAGATCGCCCAGTTCGGCAAGGGCGCGATAGCCGCCGTATCGGACCGGATCCTGCAGCAGTTCGCCCAGAATCTGGGAAGCCTGCTGGACGCGGACCGAGCCGGGGGAGCGGCTGCCGGCCCGCAGGCGGGTGCCAACTCCCCGCGGGTGGGCGCCACCTCTGCCCCCGCCTCGCAGCCCGCCCTCGCGCAGGACTCCGAACTCGACGGTCTCGCGCTGTTGGTCGGTCCCGCGGCGGCCAAGTACGGCCTGGTCGCAGGGGCGTTCGCATTCGGCCTCTTCGAGGGCTGGCTGCTGGGCCGGCTCAGCGCCCAGGCGCGGGAACTGCGGTCCCTGCGGAGGTCGTCATGAGCACCGCGCGCTATGGGCAGGAGACGGAACACACCTACGCGCGTGCCGGATTCGGCGCTCCCGTGCGTCGTGGCAGCCGGCCGGCGATCGTCGTGGTCGACCTCACGCGCGGTTTTACCGAGGAAGGCTTCCCGTCGGGTGCGGACCTGACCGAAGTGGTCGGCGCCACAGGCGAGTTGATCGAGGCGGCACGTCCGGCGGGGGTACCGGTCGTGTTCACCGCGATCGCCTACACGCCGGCCGAGGCGGCGGGTGACGCCGTCGTCTGGCTGCACAAGGCGCAGGGCATGCGCGCCCTGGTCGAAGGCAGCGAGGAGGTCACGGTCGATCCCCGGCTTCCCCGCGAGCCCGAGGACCACCTGATCGTGAAGAAGGGAGCCTCCGCCTTCTTCGGCACCTCGTTGGCTGCCCTGCTGACCGGCCTCGGCCGCGACACGGTGCTGGTCTGCGGGGCGACGACGAGTGGCTGCGTGCGGGCGACTGCCGTGGACGCAGTGCAGTCCGGGTTCTCGGTGCTGGTCCCGCGTGAGTGCGTCGGCGACCGGGCGCCTGGCCCCCACGAGGCGAACCTCTTCGACATCCAGGCCAAGTACGGCGATGTGATCGCCCTCAAGGACGCCGTCGCCTATCTCGACGGCCTCCCGAGGAATACCTCGTGACCCCACCGCCGGAGCACTCCGTGACCCCGCTGCCCGAGCACTCCGTGCCCTCTCCGCCGGAGCACCCCGTGCCCTCTCCGCCGGAGGACCCCGTGACCCCGCTGCCCAAGGACCCCGTGACCAAACCGCCGGAGAGCCCCATGACTCCCGCCCCACCCGCCCGTTGCCTGTCGCAGTCCGCGCTAGCCGATCTGGCCGATGTGCCCGCCACGAGTCGCTGGGTGCGGTCGGGCGGCACACGCCTGCACGTCCTGGACTACGGCGGCCCGGGCGTCCCGCTCGTCATGCTGCCCGGCATCACCAGCCCGGCGATCACGATGGACTTCGTGGCGCGTGAACTGACCGAACTGGTAAGGCCGTTGGTCATGGACGTACGGGGACGAGGGCTGTCCGACGCGGGAGGTTCGTACAGTCTCGAGGAGTACGCCGAGGACACCGAAGCCGTCGTCACCGGGCTCGGACTCGATGAGCCCTTGCTCTTCGGACACTCGATGGGCGCGCGCATCGCGGCCGTCACCGCCGTCCGGGGCAAGGTCGCCGTGCGCGGCACGGTGCTGGGTGACCCACCGATGAGCGGACCGGGGCGCGGACCCTACCCCACCACGCTGGACGCCTTCCTGGGTCAGCTCGCGCAGGCGGTGCGTGGCACGGACGCCGACGAGGTCGCAAAGGCGTGGCCGCGCTGGCCGCGCCCGGAACAGGCACTTCGGGCGCGCTGGCTGGCGAGCTGTGCGCAGGCCGCCATCGTGGCCACCCACCGCGGGTTCGAGACCGAGGACTTCTTCCAGTGGTGGCCCTCGGTGCCCGGACCCACGGCGCTGCTGTATGGCGCGGACAGTCCCGTCGTCACCGCCGAAGGTGCGCAGGAGGCGGCCCGGCTGCACCCCTCGGCCGTGTTCCGCGAGATCCCGGACGCCGGCCACATGCTGTTCTGGGACAACCCTCCTGCCGCACTCGCCGCGCTTCGGGAGGTACTGCGTCCGATGCTGACCTGACAGTCGCCCGCGGCCACCGTTTCCGGACCGTCCCGATCCGGGTGCCGAACCGATCAAAGGCCGTGCTTAAGTGGCTCCATGGCTGACGAAACCGCTACCTCGACCTCCACCCCGCCCCGGCCTCCCGTCGCGCTGACGGCCGCGCCCGGCTACCAGGTCCGGCGCCTCTACCAGGCGTACCTGGCGATCTGGATCCGCGCGGTGGACCCGACGCTCACGGGCCCGCAGTTCGCGGTGCTGCAGACCGTGGAGTCGGCGCCGGGCCACGATCAGCGGTCGCTGGCATCGGCGGTTGCCCTGGACACGTCGACGATGGCGGACGTCGCCCGGCGGCTGGAGAACCGGGGCCTGATCGTCCGCAAGACGGCCGCCGCCGACGGCCGTCGCAAGCTGCTCTATCTGACCGAGGAGGGTGAGCAGACCCTCCGCGGCGCGAACACCCGGGCGCGCCAGCTCGACCAGCGGCTCCTGGAGCCGTTCGGAGCCGAGCGGCGCGAAGAAATCATGCACCTGCTCACCTCCCTCGCCGACCACTGGGAGGGACTGACCGAGAACTCGTAACCCGCTCGCTGCGGGCACGCCGCGGGTTCTGGGTCGCCACCGTACGGACACCAGACATCCGGAGGATGCCATGACCGACCACCACATCGGCCTGATCGTGCCCAGCTCGAACCTGACCATGGAGACGGAACTCCCGCGCATGCTGCGGGACCGGGAATCCGTACTCCCCGAGGACCGGTTCGTCTTCCACAGCAGCCGGATGCGCATGCAGCACGTCACCCCCGAGCAACTGCGCGCCATGAACGCGCAGACCGGGCGCGCGGCCCTGGAACTCGCCGATGCCCGCCCCGACGTGGTGGCCACGGCCTGCCTGGTGGCGATCATGGCGCAGGGCCCGGGGTTCCACTGCACCGCGGAGGACGAGATCACCGCCGTACTCCGCGACCAGGGCGCCCAGGCGCCCGTGGTGTCCAGCGCCGGGGCCCTGCTCGACGGCATCAAGACCCTCGGGGCGCGGCGGGTCGCGATCATCACTCCGTACATGAAGCCGTTGACCCGCGTCGTCGCGGACTACATCGAGGACGCGGGCACCGAGGTGGTGGACGCGCTGAGCCTGGAGGTCCCGGACAACCTGGCTGTGGCTCGCCTCGACCCCGCCGACCTGCGCGAGCACTGGCGGCGCCTGGACCTCTCCCGGGCCGACGCGCTCGTCCTGTCCGCATGTGTGCAGATGCCGTCGCTTGCCTCGATCCAGCCGGTGGAGGACGCGGCGGGCCTGCCGGTGCTCTCCGCGGCCACCGCCACGGCGTACCGCATCCTCGCCGAACTGGGCCTGCCCACTTTTGTGCCCGGCGCCGGCGGTCTGCTCAGCGGCCGCGTCCCCAGCTCCGCCACGGCCTGACCCCATGAGGGACATCCTGGAGACCCTCGACGGCTGGTGCGCGACAGGCATCCGGTTTGCTGTCGCAAGCGTCGTCGCCACCTGGTCCTCCTCCCCGAGGCAGCCGGGCGCGGCGATGGCCGTGTCCGAGAGCGGGGAGGTGGCGGGGAGTGTGTCGGGCGGCTGCGTGGAGGCCGCGGTCTACGAACTGGCGCGCCACGCCCTGGAGACCGGGGAGGCCCTCACGCAGACGTTCGGCGTCGCCGACGACGACGCGTTCGCGGTGGGCCTGACGTGCGGGGGCACGCTGGAGATCTTCGTACGTCCCGTCGCGGAGGGCCAGTTCGCCCAGTGGTCGGCCCTGGCCGCGGCGGTTCGGGAGGGCCGTGAGGCGGCGACCGCGACGGTGCTGTCCGGTGCCTCGGCGGGAGCATGGCTGCTCGTGCAGGACGACGGCAAGGTCACCGGCTCGCTGGGAGAGGGAGGCCTGGATGAACAGGCCCTCGCGCGGATGGGTCGGCTCAGCCCGTCAGGCCTGATGGGGGAGTCGTGCCCGGGCGGTGGATGGGCCGCGTCGGCCGATGATTCGAGCGCGCGCCGGCCTGCTGCGTACAGCCGAGCGATGACCGCGGACGGTGCCGACATCCGGGAGTCTTCAGCAACGGGCTTTCTGGGCAACGGAGTTACGGGAGAGACGCTGCCGGACGGAACCCGTCTCCTCCTCGAATCCTTTACGGCGCCCCCGCGTCTGCTGATCTTCGGTGCGATCGACTACGCCGGGGCCCTGGCACGTCTCGGCACCTTTCTGGGGTATCGGGTCACGGTGTGCGATGCGCGGCCGGTCTTTGCCACGGCTGCCCGCTTTCCGGATGCACACGAGGTGGTGGCCGACTGGCCGCACCGGTGGCTGAGCGGGACGAGGGTCGATGAGCGCACCGTCATCTGCGTCCTCACCCACGATCCGAAGTTCGACATCCCCCTGCTGGAGGTCGCGCTGCGCACGGACGCCGCCTACATCGGAGCCATGGGGAGCAGGCGCACCCACGAGGACCGGCTGTGTCGCCTCCGTGAGGCGGGAGTCGACGAGAGGGCGCTCGCGCGGCTGCGCTCACCGATAGGGCTCGACCTGGGCGGGCGCACCCCGGAGGAAACCGCTGTGTCCATCGCGGCGGAGATCATCGCGCTGCGCGAGGGCGGCACAGGGCGGAGCCTGACCGAGACCCTCGCTCCGATTCACGCGCTCCGGGCCTCAGCTTCCTTGATTGCTCAGCGGCTGTGAGGCGTCCTGGCGCTGTGCGCGGTGACGGGGAGAGAGCGTCCGTGACCGTGAGGAGATGCGGTCGGACAACCCTTGACGGAGAGGCCCCAGCGGGAGATAGTCAGCATCCGGACTAATTCCCCGGCGTGGCGGAAGCGGGCGGATCGCGACCAGCCGCATCCGGCAGTGTGTTAAGCGAACCGCTCGGAAACCGCACAACGTCGTGACCGGCCCGGTTCGTACCGACACCCTGCGCCCGGTCGACGGACGACTGCCATCGCGGGCACCGGCCCCCATCCCACCGGCCGACGTACCCATTCCACACCAGCCTCGGGACACCCCCTCATGAGGCCTCCCGCTGCACCGTCGACTCAGCAGGACATGACGAGAATCGTCTCGAGTAGAACGGATGTCTCCGATATGCAGCATGGCGGAAAGGCCCCGACACGGGCTGGCATCGCCCGGCCGGCAGGGACATCCGGCGCCGCGTTGAGCTGCGCGATCACCGTAGGGCCACGCTCGGCTGCTCCCTCGGCAGGCGGCCGTGTGGAGACGTTCCTCGCAGAGTTCGTGCAGACCGTCGAGGACTCGTTATGAAGGGCCCGGCGCCCAGCCGACGGCTCTGGTGAAGGCGGCCATGCCTCCTGCCGGCTGACGCATCCGACGCCCGCGCCGTCCGGCAGGAGCCAGGCGAGCGGGCCGCGCGACTTCCCACAAACGCTCCCGCAGGACGTACTGCGGCACGCCGGCCGACGACGTGCTGTCGTCTGCCCACCTCATCAGCGGCGCCACCACCGAAGGGAACAGATCATGACCGACATCTCGCCACCCGTAGTGTCGCCACCCGTTGTGTCGGCGGTCGAGCAGAACGGGGTGAACCCCGTCCCGGACGCGGAACGGCATGGCACGCCGGGCGGCTTGTTCCCGGTCTGGTTCTCCTGGAACGTGTCGATCCTCGGGGTCAGCCTGGGCGTTTACGTGTTCGGAGTCGGCCTGAGCGCCTGGCAGGCAATCCTGGCGGGGATCCTGGGATACGTACTGTCCTCGACGCTGGTGGGCATCCTCGCGGTCGGCGGTCCTCGTACGGGTCTGCCGACCCTCACCCAGACGCGGTCCGCTTTCGGTTTCCACGGCAACAAGTTCCCCACCTTCTTCGCCTACCTCTCCAACGTCGGCTGGAAGGTCACCCTCATCACGCTGGCATCGACCTCGGGGGCCAATCTCTTCGCCCGACTGTGGCCGGGTCCCTTCGCCGACGGACACGGTGAGGCGACGGTTCCGGCGATCGTGCTGTGGTACATCGCGGTGCTCGCCGTGTCGGTGACGGTCGCGGTCTACGGCCACCAGATGATCCTCAAGGTGGAGAAGTGGATCGCCTGGCTCACCGGGGTGATGACGGTGGTGTTCATCGGCATGGTCGTCCCCCATATCCAGTGGGACCGGATCGGCGGCGCGGCGAACGGTTCGTTCGCCACTTTCGTCGGCGGAGTCATCCTGGCCATGACGATGGTCGGGATCGGATTCCTGCACTACGGCGGCGACTTCGCCCGCTACCTCCCGCGCAGCACCAAGGCGGGCGGCGTGATCGGCTGGACCACCTTCGGCATCGTGCTCCCCGTCGCCGTGCTGCTCGTCCTCGGTGTGCTGCTGGCCGCGGGCGACTCCGGTCTCGGCACCGCGGCCGCGAACGACCCCATCGGCGCACTCACGGACCTGCTGCCCCTGTGGTTCTTCATCCCGTTCACGATCGTCATCGTGATCTCGCTGGTCGCCGCGGCGATCACCGGCCTCTACTCCTCGGGACTCGCGCTCCTCGCGCTCGGAGTGCCTGTCTCCCGGGCCGGAACCACGGTCATCAACATGGTCATCATCTCCGCCGGCGCCTTCTACCTGCTCTTCCTTTCCGACTCCTTCCTGGCCACCTTCCAGGCCTTCCTGGCCCTGATAGCGGTGGTCATGGGCACCATGGGCGGGATCCAGCTCCTCGACTTCATCCGCCAGCGGCGCCTGGGCTGGAACGTCGACCTCGCCAAGCGCGCGGGGGAGGGCGGCCGAAGCGGGCGCTGGACGGCACTGGTGTCACTCGGCGTCGCCACCGTGATCGGCCTGGGACTGGTCACCTCGTCCGACCCCAACCTCGCCAAAGTGGTCGGGTTCCTGCTGTCCGACTCGGCGAAGAAGGGCGTCGTCGGCAGCACCAACATGGGTGTCCTGATCGCGATGGTGGTCGGCGCCGGGATGTACGCGTTCCTCACCTTCGTGCTGAAGATCGACCCGAAGGGCACCTACGCACCGCGGCGCGAACCTGAGCTCGCGAAGGTCTCCTCATGACCTTCGAGAGCCCCGATCAGTGGCACGCGCCCGCCACTTACTGGTTCTGGCACAGGATTCCGACAGCCGACGAGATCCGGGAGCAGTTGGACACCCTTGCCGCGGCCGGATTCAAGTCCTTCCAGATCCAGACCCGATTGTCGTTCCCGATCGAGGACTACCTCGGGCCGGAGTACCTCGCCGCATGCCGGCTCGCCGCCGACGAAGCGGCGAGCCGGGGACTGATGGTGGGCATCTACGACGAGTACAACTGGCTTTCCGGGCACGCGGGCGGACGTACCGTCGACGGACGCGACGAGCTGCGCGAACGGCACATGTTCTGCACCACTGGAGAACCCGTCGGCGACTACGCCGAGTGCGCCGTCGACGAGATCCGCGCGAAGGACGTGGACTATCTCCTGGAGCCCGGAAAGAACTGGGTGTTCTCGGGAGGAGTCCTGCGCTGGGACGAATGGGAGATCGTCGCGGCGCTCGCCCACCCGGCAGGCGACATCGATTCCGCGGACTCCATCACGGACGTCACGGAGCACGCTCAGCTCATCGAATCCGGTGAGTCAGGGTGCCGGGTGCGCGTACCGGCCGCGGCACTTGCCGGCAAGCCGGCCGTGACCGTCTTCGTCGCCGCACGGTGTGCGTCGAGCCGCATGATCAACTACCTGCTTCCCGAGGCGGCGGAACGCTTTCTCGAAGTCGGCTACCAGCCCTACGCGGAGGCCTTCGGCGAGCACCTGGGAACGACCGTGAGCTACGTCTTCTTCGACCAGCCGCACGGGTGCTTCTTCGACTGGCGACAGCGCCGCGCCCACGTCGACTCCTCGCTGATGTACGCCCCCACCGTCGTCCCGGACGACCGCCGCGTCCTGCTGTCCCTGGCGCGCGAGGTCGGCCCGCTGACGGCGGCCTGGCGGTGCGACTTCTTCGAGCGCTACTCGGCCGTCGGGATCGACGCGTTCTTCGGGACGCTGTCCAAGTGGTGCATCGAGCACGGCGTGGCCTTGTCCGGCCATGAGGTGCTGGGTTACGTCTCCTCGTGGAACCCCGCCGCCACGATCATCACCGAGGACCCACGGACGAATTTCGGCACCGACTACTTCGGCCTGGACCGCTGGCGCGACCTCACCGCCGTCGACGCACGCAACGAACACCCGCAGATCAGCGCCAAGTTCGGCGACTCGGTGGCCCGGTCGAACGGTCGCAGTGGCTGCTTGGTCGAGCAGTACTTCGCCCGCACCGAGACCGGATCGCACTTCGCGGCCGGCCGCTGGGAACTCACCCTGGGGGAGTTGCGCGACCAGACGGTTCGTCACCATCTGCTCGGCGCACGGCAGTTGCTGATGCACGCCTTCTGGCTCACCGACGGCCACGAGGGCGACGAGCTCTTCACCAATCCCCGCTTCGACTTCGCACCCGGCGTGAACTTCGAGCCGTGGTTCGCCCATCACCGAGCGTTCGCGGAGGAGTCGGGCAGGCTGTCGGAGTTCCTCGACGGAACCCAGCCGCTGGACGAGATCGCCGTGCTGTATCCACTGAGGACGAGCTGGGCGGAAGGCCCCACCCATCCCTACGGTGAACACACGGCGTTCTGGACCGAGTATCTCGCCCGCGCGGGACACGACTTCCATCTGGTCGACGAACGGGACCTGCGCGCGGGACGGCTGGCAGGCCGCTATCGGACCCTGGTCCTGCCGGGGGTGTCGGTCGTCCAGGACGACAAGACCCTCGACGCGCTCGCGGAGTTCACGCACGGCGGGGGAGCACTGCTGGCCTCGGGCCCGGTCCCGCACGCGACCCAGACGCGGGGCACCGACGACCGGGTGAGCCGACGCATCGGCGAACTGCTCGGCGGACCTCGGGCCCGGCACTGGCCGGGCATCCCGTCAGCCGCAGCCGTCGCCCCCCATCTGGACCGCTCGCTCGCAGGCCATCTGGCGATCGACTTCGACGGCTCGGTGTGGTCACGCCGGGCGATCGACCCCGACGGGACCCGGATCGCCCTCTTCAACGACGACGACTGCGAGCGAGCCGTCCACGTCCGGCCTGTTCAACTCCCGGCCCAGGTCATCCGATGGCGGCCGGAGTCAGGTGTGGTCGAGGCACCGTTCGAGATCGACGGCTCACTGCGCCTGAACCTGGCCCCCGGCGAACTGGCCTGCTGGCACCTGACCAACGGCCCGCGCACGGTACCGGCCCCCCTCATCCTGGACCGAGGCTGGACGCTCACCCTCGGCGCCGCCGAGCAGCCGGTCGACGTCGACCGAGGCTGGGAAGAACAGGGAGAAGGACAGGGATGGGCCGAGTACTCGGGCGTCGGCGAGTACCGGAACACCTTCGACATCAGCGCCGCCGACCTCGCCTGGCCCGACTGGGAACTCGTCCTGCCCGTCGTGCACACGAGCGCCGAGGCCGAGATCAACGGGCAGGCTGTAGGACGGTGGGGATGGGGTCCCTTCCGCTGCGACGTCGCCTCGTCCACGCTGAGTCCAGGACGCAACGAACTGCGCATCCGCGTCGCCTCCACGGCGGCCAACCACTACTACGCCGGCACCCGCCACCACGCCGGACCGGCCGAGCCGAGCGGACTCGCCGCCGCGCCCAGGCTGCGACCGCGGATGGCCGGGCGCACCTACCAGCCGGAGCGGGGTGCCGAAACCGTCTAGGACCTGTCTGGTCGCGGCGTGAGAACAGCGGCCGTCTGTGCACGCCCGTCATGCTGTGAGGAACCAACCCCGGAGCATTTCCAACGTCCGCGTCACGCCCACGAGATCGTTGGCCACCGGACCTCGCACGTGTCCAACAGTGGTATCCCTGCGGCGAGTTCGTCGTCCGACGAGCCCTCCGTCCATGCGGCGAGTGCCGTCGTCCTCGCCTTCACACTCCCGGTGTGCCGGCCGGTAAAAGCACCTCGGTACGCACCGTTGATCTCCCGCGGAGCCCCGTGCGACAGTGAGCGCGTTTGATCACTTCCCGAACCCGGAAGGTTCCCATGCGCTTACGTCGATTTGCCCTCACCACCCTTGCCGCGGCGGCGAGTCTGTGTGTCGCGTTGACGCCGGTCTCGGCCGTCGCGCAGGACCGGCCGACCGGTACCCCCACCGGGACCGGCGCGGCCGTCAACACCAAGTCACGCGCTCAACTCGACGCCTACTGGACCCCGGAGCGGCTCCGCCAGGCCAAGCCGATGCCCGCGCCCGAAACCGTCCCCGAGGTGCAGCCCTCCTTGGGCGCAGCCGCCGAGGGCACCGGCGAGCCGGTGCACATCCCCGCGACAAGACCCACGGTGAGCTCGGGAGTTGAGGCCCAGGCCAGCGTGTGGGGGACCGTGGGACGTCTGTACTTCACGATCCCGGGCAGGGGTGACTACATCTGTTCTGGCAACGTTGTCACGAGCAACAACGGCTCCGTGCTGGCCACCGCCCGGCACTGCGGCTTCGGCGAAGGCGGCACCAACTACCGCTTTGCTCCCAACTACAACACGGGCAACGCGCCCTACGGCTGGTGGGGCTGGCGCAGCGCGGGCTGGGTCACGGGAGGCGGCCAGGAGAACGACAGCGCGTTCCTCGTCCTGGACACCCCGGGCGGCCGACGCGTACAGGACGTCGTGGGCTCCACCGGGCTCGGCTTCAACTGGTCGAGCAACTACGCGCACATCATCGGTCTGCCGGCCGACAAGGACTATGCCGTGTGGTGCGAGGGGCAGGGCTACGCAGGACCCGACGGGCAGCGCCTGATGAACAACTGCAACGGCCTCTCCGGTGGCGCCAGCGGCGGCGCCTGGATCGAGAACTACCAGCCTGACGGCTCCGCGATCCAGACCGGTGCCTACTCCGGCAGCTACGGAGCGGCCGCCGCCACGTCGGCGTACGGCACCTCCGCGTACAACGTCTGGAACGGCGCCCAGAACAGCTGACCACGCGGTCCGCGCGGCGTAGAGCCGCTCACAGGCCGAACGGAGAAGCCTGTTCTGTTCCGAGGCCGAGTGGGCCCGCTCGCTTTCCGGGGCGGGCCCTTCGGTGGGGTCCTCAGCGTCGGCTGCTGCACGGCTGCTGGGCCGAAGACCGTTGCGAGTGGCGCTCGGGTTGATCACGAACTGCGAGTCAGGCGCGACCCGCGCAACACATGTGGCCGTACCACCGGCACTCGGCTCCTTGGCGAAGCCTGTGTCAACCAGCCGTCTCTGGCCGGGAATTGGACGATCGAGTGCGGAGCATTGACCCTCGGCAGGCGGCGCGCTTTCATCGCGTGAATCCTCGTGAGTCCTCTGCGCAGGGCCGGGGACACGGGGTGCAGGGGGCGGTTGTGGCCGTCCCCGGCGAAGGGGGAGCCACCTGATGAGACCTTCCTTACGCATCGCCATGGCCGCCGTTCTCGCGGTCATCGTCACCTGTCTCGCCCGGCCGGCGGGGGCGGCGAGCGGCGACCAGGTCCCGCGCACCGAACGGATCAGTGTCGCCCCCGACGGCACCGGCGGCAACAGCCACTCGGTGGAACCGGTGGTCAGCGCGGACGGACGCGCCGTGGCCTTCGCGTCGTCGGCGACCAACCTGGTGCCCGGTACCGACGTGCGGAACAGCGTCTTCTACCGGATGGCTCCCGGTGCACCGCTGCAGCGAGTGGTGGTGCCGGGCGAGACGACGTCGACACCCCAGCTGTCCGAGTCGGGGCGCTACCTGACTTTCACCTCGTACTCCGCCACGACCACGACATCCTCCGTACACGTCATGGACCTGCACACCGGGCTCATCGAACGCCTGGCCCCCGCGATGGACGAGGGCTACCACGTCTCGTACGGCATCGCCCCGATCAGTGCGAGTGGACGCTACGTCGCCTTCGTCGCCCGGCCCACCGTCGACGAGCACGGCGCGTTCGCCTGCCGGGTCATGCTCCTGGACCGCTGGACGCAGCAGGTGCAGCGGGTCAGCCGGCCCGCGGACGGCTCGAAGAACTTCCACCAGTGCCAGCAGATCTCGATAAGCGCCAACGGCCGCAAGGTCGCCTATCTGGAGGGCTACTCCGGGCCCAGCGGCGACGACCAGGGCGACATCTTGGTGTACGACCGGGTGACCGGGCAGACCGTGCAGGCCGACGCCACCCATGACGGTGCGCCGGCCGACACGTCGGCTGTCGCTCCGGTGCTGAGCGCTGACGGATCCAAGATCGGCTTCAACTCGCTTGCCGCCAACCTGGTCCCGGAAGCCGATCCGAACGACGGCTGGAACGCCTTCGTCCGAGATCTGCGCACGGGTACGCTCCGGCGGTACGACGGCCGCTCCCCCTCGGACCTGACCCTGGTGTCGGATCTGTCGGCGCACGGCTCGAAGCTGCTCCTGAACACGGCGGACGCGAACCGCAGGACGCTGGGGCTGATCCTGCGCGATCTGCGCACCGGCCAGGAGGAGTTGCTGGCACCGGGACAGGACGGCAATCCCGTCACCGTGGGGCGGGCGGCGCTGAGCGCCGACGAGTCGACCGTGGTCTTCGACTCCTACTACCCCGGGTTGGTTCCCGATGACACCAACCTGATCGGGGATGTGTTCGTCCGCACCTTGCGCTGAGCAGTGGAGTTCATCACCTCGCCAGATGAGAACCCTGGCCGGCGAGCGACCAGCGACGGTAGCCACCGGCCGGGTTCTCCGGCTTCGTCAGTCGGATCACCGATCCGGCAGGGACTGATAGCCAGTGGGCCCCGGTGTCCGGCCCTCCGGGGGATAGTCACAGTCGATGCTGCTGATCTCGTAGTCGTCGCCCTCGTTCTGCTCCTGGTCGACGACCACCGCAGCCGTGCAGGCGCGGCCGTGCTCGTCGGTGAACGTGACGATCTCGCTGTAGTCCGTCGGGGTGCCACACCCCGCGAGCAGCAGCACCGCCACTCCGGCGGCAACCACCGCGCCGATCCCCCGTATCCGACCCATGCAACAACTCCCCCAACGTTCGTCTCTGAGCGGCGAGTTGATCGCCGCCCACACCGTAACTGGTGCCCATCGTGGTGCACTCCGAGTGGCGCGACGTCAATATTCGCCGGGAGGAACGAGCCGGCCCGCATTGGTAGTTCGGCCCGGGGCCGGGCGGTTCTGGTCCGGGCCGGTCGTCTTTCGTGTCTGCCCACCGAGGGCTACGCTCGGCGGCGAGCGATTGATGAGGAGCCAAGACATGGTCGGTCGTCCGAGCGCGCGTTGACGTCTTAGGCCGTGGTCGGCCTGTCATCGCGTGCTGCCTTGATGTTGCGGCACAGCGAGCCTTCCCCGCCTGAACCGTAAGTGCGCCTTCGTGCGCAGGTGGGCGGACCTCGTCGTCGGCAATCCAAGGGATCCCCGTGCCGTCCGCTTTCTCCCCTGCCCCCGATTCGGGTCGCCGTGTTCCGTCGAGCCTGTGGCGGGACCGCGACTTCCGCAGACTCTGGTTGGGCCAGACGGTCTCCCAACTAGCTGAGCACGCAAGCCTGGTGGTTCTGCCGCTCTTCGCAGTCCTGACGCTGAATGCCAACGCCGGCCAGTTGGGCGTGCTCCGCGCGGTGGGGCAGGCGCCGATCCTGTTGCTCTCGCTCTTCGTCGGCGCGTGGGTGGACAGGTGGCGGACCCGCACGGTGATGGTGCTGACAGACCTAGGCCGGGCTCTGACCATGGGCGCCGCGGCCGTGGCCGGCCTCCTCAGCTGGCTCGGCCTGCCGGCGCTGCTCGCGGTCGCCTTCGCCGTCGGGAGCCTGTCCGTGTTCTTCGACGTGGCCTACCAGGCGTCTCTCGTACGGCTCGTGAAACGAGACCAGTTGGTGCGGGGCAACAGTGCGCTCGAAAGCAGCCGCTCGGCGGCGCAGATCGGCGGTCCCGCCCTCGGCGGCGCATTGGTGTCGCTGCTGTCGGCGCCGATCGCTGCCGCCTCCGGCGGGCTGTTCTTCGCGCTGTCGTTCCTGTCGATACGACGGATCCGTCGCAGCGAACCGATCCCGGAACGCTCGGAGAGTCCTCCTCGGATATGGCGCCGGATCCACGACGGCCTGCGCTTCGTCGCCGGCGACCCCTCGTTGCGGACGGTGTGCCTCGCCTCGGCCGCCTTCCAGTTGTCCTTCGCCGCCATGATGACGGTCTATCTGGTCTTCCTGCCACGGGAACTGCATCTGTCAGGCACCGCCGTCGGGTTGGCACTCGCGGCGACGGGTCCGGGCGCGCTCCTGGGCTCGCTGCTGGCCGCCCGGCTGCCGAGCAGATTCGGTCACGGCACGGTACTTGTGTCGGCCGCGGCACTCGGCGACGGCGTCCTGCTCTGTGTGCCCACGCTGCACGGCTCCTCCGCGGTGACCATTCCAGCGCTCCTCGCAGCCAACTTTGTGTTCGGGACCTGCGGCCAGTTGGTGACTGTCACGGTCATGGCAGTCCGCCAGGCCGTCACGCCGGACGGAATGCAGGCCCGCGCGGCCGCCACGATCACGTTCGTCGGCGTGGGACTGACCCCAATCGGCTCTCTGCTCGGCGGATTCCTCGCCCAGGAGTGGGGGTTGCGCACCAGCCTCCTGGTGACAACCGCAGGCATGATGCTGTCCCCAGCAGTGATGGCACTCTCCCCACTCGCCCACCTGGGACGGACTCTTCCGGCCCGACGGGACGAAGAGTTGGAGCAGGACTGATGTGTTGCTCGGCTGACCTGCGCCGAGGCGCTTCCCCCTGCTACGTCGGCCTGGCACAGCTTCTGAGGCAGAGGCTGAGGACGATGCCCATGGCCGCGCAGGCACAGGTCAGCCACCAAGTGGACTGCCAGCCGCCGGTGCGGGTCGCCAGCCACGCGGCGAGGGCGGGGCCGACGAAACTCCCGGTGTTGAAGAGCTGTTGGAGCAGGCCCATGGTGGCCGGAGCCGAGCCGCCCGCCGGCGTCAGTTCACCGATCATGCGCAGCAGGATGGCCGGTATCGCGCCGCCGGTCATTGAGAAGGCCACGACGCACAAGAGCTGCCAGGTCGTGCCCGCGGAGACCTCTTGCCAGTCGGGGGCGAACGCCAGCAGGGAGGTGATGGCCATGAGGATGAAGCCGGGGATGAGGAGAGCGCGTACGGGCAGTCCGCGTTTCATGAGTGCCGCGGTGGTGATCGAGCCGATGGCGTTTGCCGCGCCCACCACGGCACTGAGAACGCCTGGCCAGATGCCCGCCACCCCGCTGTCGCGGTAGATGGTGGGCAGGAATCCGACCACGGCCATCCACGGGAGGGTGTAGCAGGCGAAGACGAGGCCGGCAGTCCAGGGGCCAGGCCCTCGGACGGTCCGCCCGATGCGGGTGAGGGCGGCCGCCGCACCGCGGACACCTCGTGCGGCGTCGCGGGGGACGCGGGCAAGGACGTAGGGAAGCGGCGTCAGCGCGACTACCGCCATCACCCACCACCACACTCGCCACGGCACCACCTGTAGGACCAGCGCGCCGGTGATGAGTCCGGCGAAGGTGGAGATGCCCTGGTAGGCGCCCCAGAATCCCATGGCCGTGGTGAAGCTGCCGGGTTGCGTGGTACGGCGGATCAGCCCCGGGCCGGTCACCGCGACGAGCATGAATCCGGCGCCCTCGATCGCCCGGGAGGCCAGGAGGGGCGCTGCCGACCAGGCGAAGCCGCCGCCGGCCGATCCGACGAACAGCAGGACCAGCCCCCCGCTCAGGCAGCGTCGCTCGCCGATCAGTTCGGCCAGGAGCGAGATGGCAAGTCCGCCGAGCATCCCGGCCAGTTGGATGGTCCCCAGCAGGGTCCCGGCCTGGACCAGGGTCAGGGACAGGTCGTGCCGCAGGGCCGGAAGTGCGGGCGGCAGCTTCCACACCTGCAGCCCGGCGGCAACCCCGGCGGACACGATAACGATCCAGGAGCTGCCGGTCCGGACAGGGTGCGTCTTCACGGCCATGGCGGCGGTCCTTCATCAAGGAAGTGCGGAACGTCCCCACCTTGAACACGCACCGGGGCATCAGCGCAATACAGTCGCTGTTAACTGCGATAAATGCGCAGCAGAATGGCTCTAAGGTGGCAGAATGCACACCATGACGCTGATGGACTCCTTGGATGCCCGGATCGTCCTGGCCCTGGACGACGACCCGGACGCCACGATCCTCTCCCTGGCCCAGACCCTTGGCGTGGCCCGGAACACCGTTCACGCCCGGCTCCGGAGGATGGCCGGCGACGGCGTACTCAAGCCCTTCAGTCGGCGCGTCGACCCGGCCGCCCTCGGATACGGCCTGGTGGCGTTCATGTCGCTCGCGGTGAGTCAGGCCAAGCCCGAGAGCGTCCACGAAGGGTTGCTGGAACTCCCCGAAGTCATCGAGGTTCACTACACCACCGGCGACGCCGACCTCCTCGCGCACGTCGTCGCCAAAGACACCACGGACCTGCACCGCATTACCAAGGCGATCCTCGCCATCGACGGAGTCGACCGGACCAGCACGGCCATCTCGCTGGGCGAGGTCATCCCGTACCGACCCCGGTCCCTCCTGCGCCGCCTGGCGACCGGAGGAACGCCCACCGCCGGCTGACCGGCGCGTGCCGCTCGGCACCGTTGTGCGCATCCCCGGCGCGGTATGACGTCCTGACCGGACCCTGTACGCGGGAGGATCCCCGCGCTCACCGGCTCGATAAGATATTTTGCACATGTCCAATAGGTGGCGCAGGGTGCTGCCGTGAACTGAGCGCCATGGACATGGGGTTGCCCTTGATCTGGCTGTCAGGTCGCTTGGGGGCTCGAACCGGGACGGAGTGTCCGCGTGAAGGTGATTCTCTTCGGGGCGTCAGGAATGGTCGGCCAAGGGGTGCTCCGGTCCTGCCTGGAAGACCCGGGCGTGACTGAGGTCGTCGCTGTCGTACGACGGCCGCTCGGCCGCGCATCTCAGAAACTTCGTGAAGTGCTCCATGCGGACTTCACCGATTTCGCCCCAGTGGCAGCGGATCTGGCAGGGGCCGACGCGTGCTTCTACTGCCTCGGAGTATCCGCAGCAGGGCGCAGCGCATCGGACTACGAGAAGATCACGTACACCTACACCCTTGCCGCCGCACGGGTAGTCGCTGCCGACAATCCGCACCTGACATTCGTATACGTATCGGGAGAAGGCACCGACAGCACAGAACAAGGTCGCATGACCTGGGCCCGGGTGAAGGGCCGCACGGAAAACGCTCTGCTGGCCATGGACATGCGCGCCTACGCTTTCCGCCCCGGATGGATCCAGCCCGTACACGGGGAAACCTCCGGCACGGGTTGGTATCGACTGCTGTACCGGCTTACCTCCTGGCTCTATCCGCTCCTGCGTCGACTGGCACCCCGATATGTGACCAGCACCGAGGAAATGGGACGCGCGATGATCGCTGTCGCCCGACTCGACGGTGCCGGTCCCCGCGTTCTGCGGACCCGGCAGATCACACAACTTGGGTCGTAGGCACGTGACTTGAGGGGCCATCGCCGAGCCCCTCTGGAGGTTCTCCGGTCGCCGAGCGGATCACGCCGCTCTCTCCTCGGCGGCATCCAAGGGCCAACTGCTCAGTGACAGTGGGCCCTTGGAGCCTTGGAAGCGGTCATGTCCTCAACTCATCAGCTCCGGCGCGAAGTAGTCGCGCAGGCGGGCGATCTTTCCCTCGCGGATGCGGAAGATCTGCACCAGCGAGACGGCCGTCTCCTCGCCGTCCCCGTCGAAGACCGTGTCGATCTCGGCGATGAACACGTCGGGGTTGGAGGTGGTGTGCAATACGTACCCGGACTTCTCGAGATTCGGCGTGCGGCCGTCCTTCACCGGTTGTTCGTAGTACGCGGCCATCGCACGACGGATCTCCTCGCGACCCGCCAACCGCCTGGGGAAAGCGGCTTCGGCGGGCATGAGCGGTGCTTCGAACACGCCATCTTCGGTGAAGCTCTCGGCAAGGGCGTCGGCATTCCGGGTGATGGTGCCGGCGTAGATGTAGCTCTCGAAGATCTGCTGCGGCGTTCTGGACACTGCGGTCTCCCTGGGCGTGGACGATCACATCTTTGATGAGGGTAGGTGCCCGGGGATTCAGGCCTGGTCGGGAGCCGGGGGAGCAGTGAAGTCCACATCGGCAGCAGACAGGACACGGATGCTGCGCGCCGGGTAGTTGATGTGCCGGTAGATGGCGTTGTGGTGCAGGACGGCCCGGTCGGACGCGACGAACCCGTCGACGTCCGGACGGGCTGACGTGGTGTGTCCGTCGGCGACGAGCAGGAGGTCGTATCCGAGGCTGAGTGCCTGCCGCGCGGTCGAGTCCACGCAGAACTCGGTGGCGAACCCGGTGACGACCACCTCGGTGACGCCGAGTTCCGTTAGGAACGGGCCCAGATCGCTGTCGAGAAAGGCGTCGACGCTGCCCTTGCGTACGGTCTTCTCGCCCTCACCGGGAGCCAGTTCGGGCACGATCTGCCACCCTTCCGTGCCGGGTTCCAGCCCGTGACCGTCGTGCTGGACCGTGATGACGGGCACGTTGGCAGAACGGGCACGTTCCTGAAGCAAGGCGATCGTGGCGACGGTCTCCTTCGGCAGGTGAGCGATGGCTACGGCGGCGTTCTGCATGTCAAGAACGAGGAGCGCGGGTGTATGCGGCATGAGGACACCGTAAGGGGGTGCGGATGGTATGCGCCCTGCCCCACCTGCCCGGTCCGTCCCAGACTTCTCTTACCGGCAGCTTCCCTTCGGGGCCCTGGAGGTATCCCCACCTCTGTTCCGGAGGCTGCCGCCATGGGCGCGGCCGGAGCGCCTCGGCAAAGTGTGAGGGCATGAAGGCAACAGGGATGACCTCGCGGGCCCGGCTCGCCACAGCCGTTGTGCTCGCTGCCGCCGTCGCGTCCACGGCACTTGCGCCCGGTGCTACGGCGGCCCCCCACCCGGCGTTCGCAGACACCGCTGCCCCCGCGGACGCGCGGCTCACCTCCTGGCAGCTCCAACGCGAGACGAACCGCGTCCTTGCGGAGGGCGGGTTCGTCGGCATCACGGTGCAGGTGCGCGATGGCGCTCGCACACTGCACGCCCGAGCGGGCGAGGCCGAGTTGGACACCGGCCGGCCTGTGCCGAGCGGGGCGGAGTTCCGGATGGGCAGCGTCACCAAGACGTTCGTGGCCACCGTGGTGCTCCAACTGGTCGCCGAGGGCCGCCTGTCCCTGGACGACACCGTCGAGCGCTGGTTGCCGGGTGTGGTGAGCGGTAACGGTAACGACGGCAGCCGGATCACCGTCAGGAATCTGCTGCAGCACACCAGCGGTATCTACAACTACGGTACCGAGGAGGACACCGGGAACACCGCAGCCGATTTCGAGCGGACGCGATTCGACCACTGGGCGCCCGAGCAACTGGTAGCCGGCGCGGTGAGCCGCCAGCCGGACTTCCCGCCCGCACCGGCCGATGACCCCGAGCCCGACTGGAACTACTCCAACCCCGGCTACGTACTCGCCGGAATGATCGTCGAAAAGGCCACCGGGCGGCCCTGGGCCGACGAGGTGCACGACCGCATCATCCGCCCACTCGGCCTGACCGGCACCTATGCCCCTGGTGACGACCCCCACCTGAAGCCTCCGTACACGCACACCTACCACCAGTTCGCCGGCTCGGGCACCTGGACGGACACCACGGCCAGGAACGTCTCGTCGGTGGACGCGGGCGCTGCCCTCGTCGGCACGGAACGCGACGTGGACCGCTTCTTCACCGCCCTGCTCGGCGGGCGCCTGCTGCCTCCCGCTCAACTCGCCGAGATGCGCAGGACCGTGTCCGTCGGCGAGGACTTCGAAGTGGGGTTCCCAGGACTGCGGTACGGCCTGGGACTGATGCGCCAACCGTTGACCTGTGGCGGCGACACCTGGGGCCACGGAGGGGACCTGGAGGGGTTCACGGTGCGCGCCGGCTCCACCGGAGACGGGCGACGCTCGGTTGTCGTCGTCGCCAGTGGCACCGGCGGCGGCTACGAGCAGCTGCTCGCGGCCGAGCGGGCCGTCCGCGGGCTGGTGGACCGCGCGCTGTGCGCCGGGGTCGGATGACGCCGCACCCACCGCACCTCCGACGCCTTCAGCGGGCAGCCAACCGCGGATTCGCTGTTGAGCACCAGGGCCGGGGCCCTCGCGAGGTGGTAGCCCTACGACGTGCGTTCCAGGAGGAGCGCCATGCCCCGGCCACCCGCGGCGACGACGCTGAACAGGGCCGTGCTCCATCCTTGCCGCTCTGCGCCACGACGACCTCAGGTGACCCCCTTTCCTCGGCATAGCGCCCGGCCACTTACGGGGCAACGGCCTGGGCCACGGACGATCTCGTCAACTGCCCCTCACTGATTCGGCCGAGCGGCCGAAAGAGTCCCATGCCCGGAGGATGCGGATGCTCTGTACGGCCCTTCGAAGGGGCGCCTCCCTCCGCGGGGACCGTGCGCCCCCGGGGCTTCGGCCGACGTGCTGACACACCGTGCCCGGTATCGCGGCCGGGCCGAGGACTGGATCTCTCGGCCCGGCCACACCTTCGTAACCCCGTAGCCGAAGGTGCTCGCACTGGGTGTCAGCAGGTGCCTATCGCCCAGGCGTAGTCGACCTCGCTGGTGGAACCGAGGCGAGTCTCGCCAGGAGGAAGGCAGCGCAGGGATGTCCGTCGGCCACCGTCCACAGTGAGGCGTCGTCACGCGGAACGGGCCACGGGCGTAGGGGAGTTCGCTGTCCAGCGAGGCGTATCACGCTTCCGTCGTGGGTTCGTGTCGGGTGCAGCCGGTCAGTCCCGCTGCGGTCTGGGTGAGGTGCGCGGTCAGTACCTCGGCCGCGGCGTCGGCGTCGCGGGACAGAGCCGCCTCCTCGAGCCGACGATGCTCGCCGACGTGGTCCCGGTCGGGGTGGCGGTGCGCCGACCAGCGGCGAGCCAGCTCGCTCGCGGTCCACATCCGGTCGAAGGTCTCCAGCAGGACCGGGTTGCCGCAGCCCTCCAGCAGCGTGCGGTGGAAGACCCGGTGGGCCTCCGACCATGCGCCGCTGTAGTACTCGCCCTCTTCCGCAACGAACCCAGGCGTGCGGACCAGACGGTGGTGGGCGGCTCGTACGCGGGCCTCCCAGTCGACGTCGCCGCGCTCGACGGACATGCGCAGGACGACCGGTTCGATGGTCCGGCGGGCCTCCGCGATCTCCTGCCAG
Source organism: Streptomyces sp. NPDC127595 (assembly GCF_042671685.1). Lineage (NCBI taxonomy): Bacteria > Bacillati > Actinomycetota > Actinomycetes > Kitasatosporales > Streptomycetaceae > Streptomyces > Streptomyces sp. NPDC127595. The sequence continues at coordinate 939,808 of NZ_JBHXWK010000002.1, forward strand.
CGGCGGTCGGAGAAGGTCGGGACGGCGAAGCCGCGGTTGGGCAGCCGGTCGGCGAGGCCCTCGCCGACCACCCGGACGAGCGCCTCGCGTACGACAGCCAGGCTCACGCCCTGCTCCTTGGCGAGGTCCTGCGGCTTGAGGGCGTCGCCCGGGGCGTAGTCGCCGCGCATGATCGCGTCCCGCAGGCGTGTGTAGACCTGCTCGGAGAGCATCTGCTTGCCCGGCGAAGTCGAGGTGAGGGCTGTCTGCGTCATCCGTTCATCATAGACGATCCAATAGATAATCGATTATCTGTGTTACCGTCGATTCAGTGGTCGGCGAGAGTCGACGGCGATGCCTCCCGTACATACAGAGGGGCCTCCGTCGGTCGCGTCACCACACCTCACGGCACGGCATGGCCCGAAAGGAACAACGCGATGAGCGCCAACAACCCCTTCGCCCGCCTCCCCGAGGCGGCCTCCTTCACCGTTACCAGCACCACCGTCACAGACGGTGCCGCCTGGTCGCCCGAGCAGTACTCCGGCATCTCAGGCGTCCCCGGTGGGAAGGACGTCTCCCCGCAGCTGTCCTGGAGCGGAGCCCCGGACGGCACCAAGAGCTACGCCGTCACCGTCTACGACCCGGACGCCCCCACCGGGTCCGGGTTCTGGCACTGGGCGGTCGCAGACATCCCCGCCTCCGTCACCCAACTGCCCGAAGGCGCCGGCGACGACATCGGCTCGGGCCTGCCCGAGGGCGCCTACCAACTGCCCAACGACGCCCGCGCGGCCCGCTTCATCGGCGCCGCACCGCCGGCCGGACACGGCCCGCACCGCTACTTCATCGTGGTGCACGCCCTTGACGTCGAGTCCATCGGCGTCCCGGCCGACGCCACCCCGGCCTTCCTCGGCTTCAACATCGCCGGCCACATCCTCGGCCGCGCGGTCCTGACCGCCACCGCCGAGACCCCCGCCTGACCAGCGGAGTGACCCGGCCTGTCAGAAGTCGTCTGAATGCGGGACGAGCAACTGGCGATCGATGTCGGTCAAGCAGTCCGCGTAGTCCAGCCGGACGGCCGCCGACACGAGCCGGTCGTACTCGTCCTGCCGCAACGCGAGCCGGAACGCGTTGACCGTGTTGATGAGGTAGTCGACCGCGATTTCCGCCTCGTCGTTCGCGACTAGGTCGCGGACCGAACCGAGGGCCCGCACGGTTTCCCCCCGAGCCGAGGCCCGTTGCTCCAGGGCGTCGACCACCGCACGGATGATGTCGTCCGCCGAACTCTTCATGGGTCTCCCCGATCCTCACTGGACGCGGACGCGCAGCATGCTCGGCAGGCGTCGCAGACCATGACGGTCTGCGACGCCTGCCATGATCGCAGTCGGAGACCGCAGACGCGGCCGCACTCGATCCGAGGCCTACGCGTCGAGGCCGGTCATCGTCCTGGGCTGTGATCGGCCAGCGCGTCGGTCGGTTCGTGGAAGGACGGTTGGTATTCGTCGTCCTCCAGGCGGGGTCTGCGGAGATGCACGGTGTCGAAAGCTCCTGCGCCGTGGTAGCTGAACCTGATGGTCGGGCTTTCGAGTTCTGGGTGCTTCGCCCAGTCCAATCGGGGATCGGGCGGATTCCCTTGACGGTATGTCAAGTAGCTGGGCGGCAGCGGCGGTTGAGGGACGTACGGGGCGTACGCCGGGTACGGCGGCGAAACCTGGCCAGGCCTGCCCGGTTGCGCCGCGGGTTGTTCCTGGGCGCTGCTGGTCACCACGACGGTGACGCCGACGATGATCAGCAGGAGCCCGGGGATGGTTGCGGGCTCGATCCCCTGGTCCATCAACCACCATGCCCCGAGTGCGGCTACCGGGGTCTCAAGTAGAAGGAGAACGCTGATGGTTGTCGCCGACACCCTGCCGAGGACGAAGTTGAGTGAGCCGAGTCCAAGGATCTGGGGGAGGAGGAGCAGGCCGAGCAGCGACAGTTGGGTGGATCTGTCGAAACCGGTCAGCGAGATGTCGGCGAACCAGCAGACGGCGAGGAGTTCCAGGCCACAGACCATGGAGGTGAACGTCGAGTAGAGGGGTGTGCTCACGTCCGCGCGCGACTTTTCACTCAGCGCGGTGTACCCGGCCTGGGCGATGGCTCCGGCGAGGGCGAGCAGGTCGCCCAGTAGCGCCGTGCCACCGGACTTGATGTCCAGACCGGCTGCCGTGGCCGCTCCCACGACCGACAGGGCGAGACCGGCCCAGGTCCTGCGTGAGGTCCGTACTCCCTGGCCCGCCGCGATGAGGGCCTGCCACACGGGCTGGGTGGCGACGAGCGCCGTGGACATGGCCACCGACGTGAGCCGGGTGCTGGTCATGAAGGCCGCGAAGTGGAGGGCCAGCGCGGTGGCCGCCAGGAAGCCGAAGATCAGCGGACGCCACTGTTCCCGGCGCAGGATGCCCCGCTCGCCGCGCACGACACGTACGACTTCGCGGCGGCGCAACAGCAGCAGAAGGGGGCCGAGTACGGCGAAGCCCAGGCAGTTGCGCCAGAAAGCCATGGCGAGCGGCGAGGCGGTGGCGGCGGCGGTGAGGGGGGCGGTGGCGGAGATGGCGACGACGGTGACCGCCATCGCCACCACGGACAGCGGGTCGATTCTGGACTTCATCGGTGCACACCGCCGACCGTCATCGGATGGGAAAGGAGTGCGGGTCCTTTCGCCGGTGCGCCGCCGGCTATTGCACCGCCCTCCGGCGGATGTACGGCATCGCTCTGGAGTGTGGGCCCGAGCGAGGTGAGACCGCAGGTGTCGGACGCGGGAGTTAAGCCGTCAACGGTCTGTCCAGCATTGGTCATTGAGTACGCAGTTCCTGTGCCGTGGGAGGAGAAGGGGCGTGGCTGAGGGCCTGGAGGGCGGAGGTGAGACCCGGCCGGTGCTGACTCGGCCCCGTCCTTCAGGCCACCTGTGGGCGGCCGGAACGGCGCGGGGACATCGAAGATCGGTCGCCGCACAGGGACGGGGTAGGAGTCCCATGCGGCACCCCCACAACGGGAGTTACGGCTCTACGGTTCGAAAGAAAATGCGGGGGTTACCGCGCGACCTGCGCGTCGGGGCTGAACAGCCGCGCGCTGGTTGAGGATCGGGCTGCGACGGTGGTGAGAGTCGGGGCGCGACGGCGGTGAGAATCGGGCTGCGACGGTGGTGAGGTTCGGGCCGCGATGGCGGTGAGGATCCGGGCCCACACGGTCCTTCTCCGCTGATTCTCCGTGCGGTGCCGTCCGCGTGCTGCGACTACGCCGCCCCGTGCCCCGAGGGGAGTGCCGGGCAGGGCCAGTATTGGAGAAGGCAAGGCGCATCAGCAGGGCGAGCGCAGACGCTGAACGGCCGGTCCCGATGCCCGTTGGCGCCGGCCTGCTCCCGGCCGGAGAATCTCCGCCCCGGCCGGGAGGGTTTCCGTCGTTTCCAGGTTCAGCGCGCCGCCTGGAAGGCCCGGCCTGCCGCAGTCGTCGTCGTGCCGTTCGTGAAGAGGCCGCTGTTCGGCTTCGACGGGTCGGCGCCGAGCCCGAACCATGCGTAGCGCTGGAGGTAGGGGAGGGAGTCGAGGGCTTTCGTGGACGCGGTGACGAAGGCGGCCTGCTCCGTCGGCGAGGGGAAGCGGGTCCCCTGGGAGAAGTCGATCAGCGCGTACTCGGTGAGCCAGATCGGCTTGTGGTAGCGCTGGTAGACGGCGTCCAGGTACGACGTCAATTGGTCGACGGCCTGCGGGGTGCGGAAGTCCCCTCCGTACCAATGGAGCGTGATGAAGTCCACGCGGTAACCCTTGTCCGCGGCGCCGGACATGAAGCGGTCCAGCCAGCCGCCGGGGACGTCCGCGCCCGTCGCCACCGCCGGGCTGCCCAGGATCTTGCCTGCCTCCATGAGCCGCGGCCACAGCCCCAGCGACTGCTCGACCGTCATGTTCGACTGGGCGGCCATGTCGGGTTCGTTGAACCCGAGCAGGTAGGGCCCGTTCGCACGGGCCTCGGCAAGGGAGGCGTCTGTGACGGAGGCCGCTCCCCAGATCATCGGTACGAAGGTCGCCGACGACGGTGTCGTGACGCCCGAATGCTGGGTGGCCCAGGTGTAGTACCAGCTTGCCCCGGACGCGGCGAGTGCCTGGCTCACTCCGTTGAAGGACCACACGCCCACGCCCTTCTTGGCGGAAGAGGCGATCTCCACCGGAGCCGGAGCCGGGGCCGGGTCCGCGGCGGTACGCGTCGCACTGGAAGTCGGTTCCGCCGTCCGTGTCGGGGCCGGGGTGGAGGAGGCGGACCGGACAGCCGAGAGGGAAGGGCTCGGCGACGGGGTGACCGCCGGGGTGGCCGAGGCGGGCAGCGCCGTCTTGGAGGCAGGGGCAGAGGAATCCGGCGTCAGACGGACCCCCACCAGCACGGCCACCGCCACCAGTGCCACCGCCGCGCCGCCGAGGACCGGCTTGGGGAAGGTACGCGTCCCGCTACGGCCGGGCGTCCGGCGCGCAGGACGCCTGTGACCGCCCCGATGACTGCTGCGGCCGACGCCTTCCGCGTGCGCGGAGGAGCCGTCGGCTCCGGGGGACGGCGTGCCGCTTCCGGTGACTGCTGCGACCACGCGGGCCGTGTCGAGGCTGGGCGGAACGATCAGCAGGGGCAAGCCGTGCAGCAGCCGGTCCATGGGGAGGAGCCCCTGTTCCGCGCCCGTGCAGACCCGGCAGCCGCGGATATGACGGGCGAACCGCTTTCGCCACAAGGGGCCCGGGATGTTGTCCCAGGTCGAGGCGGTCTCCTCCAGCCCGACGCAGCGCGGGGCGGCTCCGAGGCCGCGCACCACGAGACGCGAGGCCTCCATCTGCTTCTTCATGCGGCCGACCCGCACGGCAGCGTGACGGGCCGACAGTCCGAGGGCGGAGGCGAGTTCGCCGGTCTCCAGTTCGCCGGTCTCCTTCAGCCACCACAGGGACAGGAGTTCCTGGTCGTCCGGGTCGAGCCAGCGGGTGGCCTCGGCGATCTCACGGCGCTGCTCGGTCAGTCCGAGGCGCAGGATGGTCAGGCCTGCGAAGTCCAGGGCGGGGTCCGGTATCGCCTCCGCGTCTTCCAGGCGGGCACTGCGGTCGCGGGCCGCGGCTCTGCCGTGTTCACGGGTCCGTACCTGTCTGATCGTGATGGCCACCAGCCACGACCGGAACGCGGAGGGCTCCCGCAGTTCCGGCAGTCCTCGCACCATGCGCAACAGCGTCTCCTGTACGACGTCGTCGACATCGGCGTGACCGTTCAGGGCCCGGCCGACGATGTTGTAGACCAACGGCAGGCACTGGGCCACCAGTTGATCCAAGGACTCCCGGTCACCGGCGCGCGCCGCCATCACCGTCCCGGTGTCCGGTCCACTTCGGCGGATCTTCGGCATATGGGTCCATTCCTCTGCGTGTGGGTGCAGCTGTGGCAGTTCCCCGGCCCGCGGTCCGGACCGTGAGGACGCTCCCTATGAACGGAGACCGCCGGCGCGGACACGGACAACAGAAAGTTCGGCACGGGGATTTGAGATTTGTGTTGTCAGGCTGCCGCCGACACGGTCACCGGTACGTGCGTACGCAACCCGAAGAGCACGAGGAAGGCACAAGAATGGCACGAGGACGCAGTCGACACGGCGCGAGATCTCGGCGACAGCGCTGGTGGTACGCCGGGGCAGCGGCCCTCGCGACGGCCGCCGCGATCCTGATCACGTACAGCGCGTGGCCACCGTCGGACACCAACGGCACTTCCGCGGCGGACCCGCAGATCGCCGCCGTACCGCCAAAGGCCAGCGCGTCCCCGTCTCGTACACCAAGCATCTCGCCCTCCCCGTCGGTGTCGCCTCGCCGCAGTCCCTCTCCCTCCGCCACGGCGAGCGCGTCGGCGGCCGACGGGAACAAAGCGACGGGAGGAGCCGGTACGTCCACGCAGCAGCCGTCGACCGCGCCGGCGGGCAAACGCCTGATCACGGTCGTCAACCGCACCGACAAGACGGTCTGGGCGGTAGCCACCAACACTCCGGTCTATCCGGAAGGCCGCCAACTGAGGCCGGGCCAGAGCATGTCGGTGACCGTGGCGAACGACTGGGGTGGACGCATCTGGGGCCGGACGGGATGCGCGTCCACGGCAGCGGGTTTCTGCGCGACCGGAGACTGCACCAGCGTCTGCGACGGACCCAACCCGCCCACCACACTGGGTGAGTTCACCTTCGACGCGTACGCCGGCATGGACTTCTACGACGTGAGCATGGTCGACGGCTCGAACCTGCCCATGTACATCAACATCTCCCACACCTCCACCACCGACCCGGTCAGCCCCGATGGCTGCTACAAGGGGGTCTGCACCACGGAGGTCGACTGTCCCCGCCAGATGCAGGCGCTCTCGGGCGGCCAGATCGTGGGCTGCAAACCACCCTGCGCGGCGTTCGGCGGCGACACGTACTGCTGCCTCAACGAGTGGGCGGGCCGCGAGAATTGTGTCCCCTCGAAGTGGCCGGTCGACTACACCCAGGTGTTCAAGAAGGCCGCACCGTACGCCTACTCGTACGCCTTCGACGACGAGGCGACGATGCCGTGCAAGGGCGCCTGCTACTACCGGGTCACTTTCGGCCTGACCGGCTAGCCGCGCATCCGCACCACCCACCCACGCGGGCGGATGACCTGCCGCAGCCGCCTGTGCTCATCGCGTGCGTCTGCGCACAGGCATACGCATACGCGTCCACCGCGCCGCGTGAGTCGGGCGTAGGGGCCCCGCTACGGTGGCCGGCTCCGCCGCGTTAGCATGCGTGCCATGTCGGACGTATCGCCTCGCCTGGAGCCGTTCACCTTGCAGACCACGCCCGCGGCGCTCGAGGACCTCCGCGCGCGGCTGCGCGCGACACGCTGGCCGGATATGCCGGAGGACGCCGGGTGGTCGCTCGGAACCGACACCGCCTACCTTCGTGAGCTCGTCGCCTACTGGGCGGACGGTTTCGACTGGCCTGCGCAGGAGGCGGCGCTCGCGGAGCTTCCTCACTTCCGCGCCCGGCTCGGCGGCCTGGGGATCCACTTCGTGCACGCCCGGGCTGTCGCGCCGACCGGCCCCGTCCTGCCGCTGGTCCTCAGTCACGGGTGGCCGGACTCGTTCTGGCGCTACTCGAAGGTCATCCCGCTCCTGACCGATCCCGGCGCGCACGGCGCCGACCCCTCCGACGCGTTCGACGTGGTCGTGCCCGACGCGCCGGGCTACGGGTACTCCGACAGCCCCACCGGCCCGCCGCTCGACTCCATCGCCGTAGCCGGCCTGTGGGCCGAACTCATGGGCGCCCTCGGGTACGCGCGGTTCGGCGCGGCGGGCGGGGACATCGGCAGCCACGTGAGCCGCTACCTCGCGCTCGACCATGCCGACCGCGTCGTGGCCGTCCACCGTACGGACGGGGGCTTGCCCGTCTTCACCGGCGACCCGGCCGATCTCACGCCCGAGGAGCGCGCCTGGTTCGACGAGGTCGCGGTCTGGGGCGCGAGCGAGGGCGCGTACGGTGCCATGCACCGCACGAAGCCCCAGACCGCCGCCGTCGGGCTCACCGACTCGCCGGCCGGTCTCGCCGCGTGGATCGTCGAGAAGCTCCAGGCGTGGAGCGACTGCGACGGTGACATCGAACGGAGCTTCACCAAGGACGAGATCCTCACGAACGTCACGCTCTACTGGCTCACGGGGACGATCGGCTCCTCCATGCGCATGTACCACGCGAACGCCGCGATCCCGCCCGCCCAGCTCGCCCGGCGGGTCGAGGTGCCGTCCGGCTTCTCGCTCTTCCGCGGCGACGTCGTCCGTCCGCCGCGGGCCTGGTTGGAGCGCACGACGAACGTCGTACGTGTGACGGAGCCCCCGCGCGGCGGTCATTTCGCACCGTTCGAGGAGCCCGAGCTCTACGCGGAGGAACTGCGTGACTTCTTCCGCCCCTATCGGGCTGACGCGACGGGCTGAGGACACCGCCGCGCGCCGCCGCACCGGGGAGTTCTACCTCCTTCGAACTCCGCAGAAATGCACGTGCCCAGCCGCAGTGTGGGCATGGCAGTCTCGCGCGGGTGATTTCCGGGCTCTGGCGTCGCGAACTGGTCCGGGACGACGTCGACCCCGCCCGTCATCCCTTTGACAGCGCGGTGGCGGCGCGGGTGGTGCGCTCGCTCGGCCTGGCTCGGTGTGTCTCGCCCCGCCCCGCCTCTCTCGTCCTCGTCCAGCTCAGGCCGCTGCCTTGTCGCCGACGAGGTTTCCCTTCATGAGCCACGTGGGGCCTTGGGCGTATTCGCTGGCTTCGGCGAAGAACGCGGCGAAGTGCGGTCCGCCGGCGTGGGCGGTGAATGCGTCGACGTCTGTGTAGACCTCGTTCAGGTAGAAGACATCCGGGTTCTCCTCGTCCGCGAGGACCTCGAACCGCTGGGATCCGGGCTCGTTCGCGAGGGAGTCCCGCGCGGTCTTCTGGGCTGCCCGCACGAAGTCGTCGCGGTGCTCCGGCTGGACGGTGAAGGAAACAAGGAACTGGTACACGATGTGGCCTCCTCAGACCTCATCCGGGCAGTTCACTGACTGAACCGCCCAGGTGAGAACCGTAGCACGGGCTAGTTCAATGAGTGAACCGGGAGAGTAGGATCGGAGGCATGACACTCCCCAGCACGTATGCGGATGACAACTGCTCGCTGGCGCGCACCCTGGAGATCGTCGGCGAGCGCTGGACGCTCATGATCATCCGTGACGCGTTCTACGGGGTGCGCCGGTTCGGCGACTTCGCCGCTCAGCTCAAGATCCCCCGTGCGGTCCTGGCCAACCGGTTGAAGTCCCTCGTGCAAGAAGGCGTGCTCATCCGTGATGAGGACGCGACCACGGGCGTCGAGTACCGCCTGACCGACAAGGGCCTCGCGCTGTGGCCGATCATGCGCGCTCTGATGACCTGGGGAGATGCGTTCTACTCGCCGGCCGGAGTCAAGCGTGCCCTGCGTCACGATCAGGACGGGGGCCTCCTCGACCGCGAGGGGCGCTGCCAGGACTGCGGCTCGGTGATCCCGGTGCCGCAGATCCGGATCGAACCCGGCCCAGGATTCGATCCGGCCGCCTCCGACGACGATCCCCTCTCCAACGCGATCAACACACCACGACGTCTCCTCGAACCGGTCGTGCCATCGCGTACCCGCTGGGCTGACGAGGGTGAACCCAGTACGGCGTGATCCGGAGCGGATCCGCCGCGCCGGGCCGGCGGCAGGAGGGGCCACCGCGCATCGCCGACAGGAGACGGCATCGGATCCGACTCACCGCGCCGGCAACGGGTGACGGCGGGGTGTGCCGAGGGGCACGGGCAGCGCTGCGGCCGTGTGCCCGGGCTCGAAGTGCTTCAAGTGCATGAGCACGTACGGGATTTGTGGCGACACCCCGCCGTGGAGTGGGTCCGCACGACGTCACGCCTGCCTGTTTTCCATCTTCGCAGGAGGACGTGTGGGTCGGTTCAGGTGAGGAGTTTCGCGAGCTGGGCCATCTCGGTGGGCGGGTCGATCACCGGCTGGATGAGGAGTTCGTCGACGCCGGCCTGTTCCAGGGTGGTGATGCGGGCGAGGAGGTCGTCGCGGGTGCCGACCAGGGCCAGGGTGTTCATCAGTGAGGGCAGAACGAGGTCCCGGTCCTGCGGTGCGATGCGTCCGAGGTAGTTGGGGTAGAGCTTGGTGTGCCGGTCCGGTGCGGTGGGGGTGGTGCCGCGCCGGTCCAGGAGCTGCCGAACCGCCTCGCGTTCCTCGGGGCCGAGTTGCTCGGCGAGGGCGGGTGTGTCGGCTGCTGTGTCGGCGGCGAAGGCCAGCAGCGACAGGACGAGGTGGCCCGTCGCGTCGCGGGCCGCGTCGCCGTGGGGGTCCTCGTCCTCGTCGAGTAGGTGGAGCGCGGTGACCACGTAGGAGTCCGCCCGGGAGTCCGTGTGGGAGTCGGGGCCGTGGGGTGTGCCTTGGGCGGCGTCGCGGCGGGTGTCGTGCAGTGTGTGCCAGGCGGTGGGGTCCAGCAGGCCGAAGGAGATGAGGCCGGTGCCGCGGCGGCCGGCGACGGCGGCGGCCTTCGGTCCGAGCAGCGCGGCCACGACGAACTCGATCGGGTCGGCGGTGTTCACGTGCGCCCCGGCGTGCAGGAACCGGATGTCGCGGACCCGGTCACCTTCGCGGTACTCGGTCGAACGGCCGGCGCACAGGTCCTGCAGTGCGACGGTGAAGCTCTCCAGCCTGGCCGCCGTGGTCGGCCGCATGCCCAGGGTGCGCCGAGCGGTGTTTCCGGTGCCGACTCCGCAGATGATCCGGCCCGGTGCCAGGGCGTTGAGGCTGGCGAGCCCGCTCGCGGCGGCGGGGGCCGAGCGCAGCGCCGGTGAGGTCACGCCGATGCCGAGCCTGATGCGGCTGGTGGCCTTCGCACACAGGCTCAGGGCGACGAAGGGGTCACCGTGGACCATCGGGGTGTCGTTGATCCAGAAGCTGTGCAAGCCCAACTCCTCGGCCCGCACAGCGAGATCCTCCACACCGGGCTGCGCAGCGACATCGACGCCTGTACGCATCAGAACCTCCAAGGTGTGAGGATCGAATCGAACCCGCTCAGCATGGCAGGTCCCGGCGCAGGGCCGTTGCGGAGTCGCGTGATCTTGCAGCGTCGCACGCTGGACCGGTGTCAGCGTCGATGTCACAGATGCCCACGGTTCCCGCACCTACGTCGAACTCCCCAACCGGTCTCACGATCAGCGTCCGGACATGTGGTGGTTCGGACAACGTACGCCGCACATCACGACGTCGTCGGCACGCTCCAGCTCCCCTTTCCTCGGGCGGCAACTCGTCTGCCGCCGAGCCAAGTTGGCGTGTTCCGGCTGCCGTCCGCGCACGGGGGAGTGCGGACGGCACGATCCGCCGAAGTCAAGAGACGCTCACGCGGAACGCTCGGCTGGGAAACCCCAGCCGAGCGTCGGCGCCAGGCCAGGCCCAGGGACGGGTTCAGCGAGTCGAACGCTGGATCAGCTCGTACTGGGCGGAGGTGGATTCCCCGGTGATCAGTCCGTAATAGCCGACGGACCAGAACTGCCCGGTGCGGCCGGTGGGAGCGAGGGCCTCGATGTCGTACGACTGGGTCTTGCCGCCGGGGACGGCGTCGCCCGCGACGGAGGTCCAGACGCCGTTGCGCAGGCGCCAGTAGAGGGCGGTGCCTGCGTAGCCGTAGGGGTCGCCCGAGACCCAGACGGTGCCCTTGCCGTCCCCGGTGATGGCATTGGCCCACAGCCCGTCGACCGGTCCGGTGACGTCGTGCCAGCTGACGCCGTCCCAGTGCAGCACCTTGGTCTGCTGCGGTTCGTCCTCGACGTACGGGGTGAGAGCGGTGACCCAGACGCTGCGGGCGGACTCCTGGTACACGGCCGTCGCCCGGAGGTTGCCGGCGGCCGGCGCGACATCGGTCCATGACCTGCCGTCCCAGTGCAGGAGCACGGACCGGCTCGGCTGGCCGACGTGCGCGAACTGCCCGACCGCCCAGGCATCACGGGAGGTCCGCGCGTCAATCGCGCCGATGGTGACGCCGGCCTGGAGGGGCGTGCTCTGCCAGGCACCGTGGGTGTAAGTGTTGATCGCGGTGTCGCTCACCAGCCAGACCTTGCCGGGGACGGCGGCGAGCTTTGCGAAGCCGTAGCCCTTCTCCGCAGGCAGCGGCGCCTGGGTCCACCGCTTGCCGTCGTAGTGGGCCAGGGTCTCGCCCTGCTGGTCCCAGCCGTAGGCCCAGACGTCGTGCGCCGACACCGCATCGACGGCGTGCCACACACCGGTCGTCGGCAGCCCGGGGGCGGACTGCTCCTGCCAGGTTCTGCCGTTCCAGTTCAAAATGACGCCCTGGCCGACGCTGTCGACGTACTGAACTCCCACCGCCCAGGCGGCGTTCGGACCGACCGACGCGATGTCGAAGAGTGCGGAATTGTCCGAGAGCGTCCCCGCCAGAGAGGTGTGCCAGGCCGGAGCCGAGGCCCTGCCCGGCGCCGACGCGGCAGAAGCCGCACTTTCCGCCGCTACACCCGCGGCCGGGGCGACGGCGACGGTGGCCGCCGTCAACGCCGCGACGATCGCGATCTTGAGATACGTGCCTGTCTTCATGACTGCTCCCCGTTGTGTACGGGGGTGCCGCGTGGATCCCGCGACGTCGCCCCCCGTTGGCGCTTGTTCACCCATGAGACCGTCGGTCCCGCCGAATGGTTGTGCCAACATCGGTGCGGAGCACGGACGATGACGCGGGACCGTAGTTCCCCCGGCTCCAACCCTCAATAGGTGCCGCGAGTAGGCAGCCCGGACGGCCGCTCCTGGCCATCGGAGGCGACGATGCGACGATCCGTGAATGGGACGTCGACGCCGGCAAAGCACGGAACACTGTCCGGCGACTTCAGCAACCTATAGCCGGAATGGCGGGATTCTGGCCACGGGGGTGAGGGAGTATGCGTTTGGGACACGACTGCCCGCCGCCTCAAGGAGATGCCTGGGCAGCCTGGCCCGCTGAATCTGGAACTCAGCCCCAGGGACGGCCTGCTGGCCGCCGTTGACGAAACGGGTGCGGTAGAGCTGCGGAGCCTCGTTGCCGGCCGTCTCCGGCATGTCCTGACCCTCGCGGATGGCCCCAGCGCAGTCTGGAAGCTGGAGTTCAACGCCGAGGATGGCAGCGTGGCTGCCATAGGTGAAACGGGGAATGTCCCTGAGGCAGAAAGCACAGTGGTTCGCGTGGCATATCGCCACCGGAAAGGTCCAGCGCACTTTGACCGACCCAGGTTTCCGCGCCATGGGAGGACTGGCATTCAGCCCGGACGGTCGATTCCTCAGCGTTGGCGATGGTGTGGGGACGAGGTGGATATGGGATACGACCACCAGTAAGGAGCGAAGCCACCTCCGGACGGGTGGGGAGCCGAGGGAATTATGGCGTTCAGCCGGGAAGGCCGCTTGCCTCGTACCTGCCGCTCCCGCCGGCGCTGCCCCCTCATCCCTCACCGACGACGCCACCGCCCTCGGACTGTGCCTCCTCGACATCCCCTTGGCACTGCCACCACTGACCATCGGCATGGCCTGGCACCCCCGGCACACAGCCGACGTTGCCCACCACTGGCTCCGCGACGCCATCCGCCGAACCCTCCCGCGCCCCCGGAAGCCCAACTGCGTGATCTGACCGGGGTACCGCGTGCGCCCCGTCAGAAGCGGGTGGCGTTGGTCTTCTTCGCAAGGTGGCCTCTGCGGGACCGTCAATCGGTCCGGAGGCGGAGGCTCCGCGCCAAGGTGGGGATCAACACCGTCGCAGGGATGAGGTGCAGCCCGAGGAGGGCGGTGGTGGTGGCGGTGTTTGCCCCGGAGAGGAGGGGCGGGACCAGCGAGATCGCGGTCAGTGATACTGCCGTCCACACGAATCGTTTGGCGGGGCGAGCGCTCCAACGACGAAAAGCGACGGCAATGACGGTGCCCACGGCCGAGAAGAAGCCGGTCACCACGGCGAACCCGGACAACGGGATCGTCTCGCCACCATCGGGGACCTCGAAGTCGACGCCAATGGCCTGGGCAAGCGTCGCGGCAAGGGTGGTGGCCACCACCGCTGCGAGCGTGGCGATGAAGCCGGTGCCGACGGGCCCGCGGAGTCGGTGGGTGTGGCCTGGCCGGCCCGACGCCGGGCCTGCGACGACCCCGGCTTCATTCATGCTGTTCATGTCGTTCCTCCATCATTCGGCAACTGGCTTACGGGTGTTGACTGGCATGTGACGGTCCTGGCCCTGGGCGTGGCGATGCGTATCCTCGCCGTGCGACGGCCGGGGTTGAGCAGGGCGCGGACGCCGGTGCCGCAGACACAGAACCCGGCGTCGCGTCCGAGAACCGGCCCGGGCTCGCCGTCGCGCAGCTCCAGCTGCACCCGCCCGCGAGTGACGACGCCGAGCGCGTCGCACCACTCCGCCGCGACCACCGCGACCCGCGCGCCACCGCGCCACCGCGCCACCGCGCAGCGCGAGTGTCCGCACCGGGACTACTCCGTGCCGTCCGCCGGCAGGCGCTCCGGCAGCCCGAGCCGCGGGAACTGGTCGTCGTGGAAGATGACGATGTCGGTGATCGCCCCGCCGGCGACGCGCAGGACGTCGATCGTCAGCGGCAGGTACGCGCCCTCCCGCTTCTGCCAGAGGTAGAAGGCGACGGCGGGCTGTCGGTTCACGGAGGTGGGCATGGCGCGCAGGCCCTTCATGCCCTCGAAGCCGTCCTCGATCCAGTCGTTCACCACCGCGTCGCGGCCGACGTGCAGGCCCGGCGTGGGCGGCATCGAGCAGCGGACGTCGTCCCGCAGCAGTGCGGCGATCCTGGGGATGTCCGTGGCCACGCTGGCGTCGGTGAAGCGGCGCACCAGCTCGCGCGTTCCGGCGTCCAGTTCGCCGCCGGTCCAGTCCTGCCGCTCGGCGGGCAGGTGCTCCCGCATGCCGGCGCGGGCCCGCTGCAGCGCGCTGTTCACGGAGTTGACGGAGTCCCCGAGAAGCTCCGCGACGTCCCTCGCCGGCCAGCCGAGGACGTCCCGCAGGATCAGCACGGCCCGTGGGCGCGGCGCGAGGTGCTGGACGGCGACCAGGTACGCCAGCTCGATCGTCTCCCGCGCGACGGCGACGGTCTCCGGCTCGTCCGTGTCGCCCGCGGGCAGTTCGTCGAGCAGCCGGTCCGGGTAAGGCTGCAGCCACAGCACCTCGCCGCCGGTCGCAGGCTCCGGGCGGCACTTGGCGAGCAGGTCCAGGCAGGCGTTGGTGGCGATCCGGTACAGCCAGGCCCGGAACGTCGACCGCCCCTCGAAGGTCTCCCGCCGCCGCCAGGCACGGAGGAACGTCTCCTGCACGGTGTCCTCGGCGTCCTCGAATGACCCGAGCATCCGGTAGCAGTGCACGTGCAGCTCCCGCCGGTGCCGTTCCGCCAGCCCCGAGAACGCCGGCTCGTCGATCTCGCCCAGCCCGCTCACGCCCAGCCCGCTCACGCCCAGCTCCTCCAGCCGCGTGTCCGCACTCATCACGTCATCCTTCCGCCTCGTCGTGTCCCGTCGTAGATGTGACGGGTGCGGGCGCGAAAACTCATCACCAGGGCCGGTCGGCATGGCAGAGCGTTCCTCGTCCTCGGTAGGTCGCGTACTCGACGTGCTGGAGAACAGGGATGGCCTGCACCATTGCCATCACCGGGGAGGGGCTGCACCGCAGCGCGGTCAGGACTTCCAGGCCTTGAGGGGGGCGACGGCGCCCTCGCCGCGGCACTGGCCGGGCCGGCGCGATCACCAGTGGCCGGACCAACTCACTGCCGGTTTGCGCCAGTTCCTTGCTGCCGGGGTTCCGTGTGTCGCGGGCGTATCGAAAATCGCATACGCCGCCGCAACGGCCGTACGCCTGCAATGGAGGGCATGACCCACAAAGCGTCCCCGTCAGCACCGTCCCGCCACACGCGCAGGATCGTGCTCCTCGGCTTGCTGATCCTCGGCCTGGCGGGCGCCGCGTTCGTCGTGCGCGGGCCGCTCGTGATGTCCGCTCCGAGGTGCATGGCCGGGCGCTGGCACGGCTGCTTCGACACCTTCAACGGTGTGGTGCTCATGACGTTGGTCTCGCTGCCGTTGGCCGCGTTGGTGGCGTGGGCTCTGGCGCGCCGACGGCGTGCCGCCGGTGTCGCGTCGGCGTGGCGGATGTCGCTGGCCGAGGTGGGCATGGTCCACGCGACGGTGCCGTTCCTGTGGCTGACCATGATGCCGGGCGCCGGGGCCGGCGTCGTTCCTGCCCGGGTGAGCCTGGTACCCCTGCGGGACCTGGTCACGATGGGGCCGCTCGGGATCGTCGGCAACCTGCTGGTCTTCGCGGCGCTGGGGTTTTTCGCGCCTATGCGGTTCGCGGCGCTGGCGTCCGTGCCGCGGGTCCTGGCGGTCGGGGCGGGTTGCTCGGTCCTGGTCGAGACCGCGCAGTACGCCCTGCGGCTCGACCGGGTGTCCTCCGTGGATGACGTACTGGTCAACGCCGCCGGCGCCGTGCTGGCCGGGCTGGCGTCGCGCCGCTGGTGGCGTGCCAGAGCGGAAGCACCGTCGGACCAGCCCCGCCCCGCGCCAGTACCGGCAGGCTGAGGCGCGCATCCGGTGTGCTCACGTCTTTGCATACGGCGGCGATAAGTTGTGCTGCCTAGGCTTCAGACATGCGCGTACTGATCGTGGAGGACGAGCCCTACCTGGCCGAGGCCGTCCGTGACGGTCTGCGGCTGGAGGCGATCGCCGCCGACATCGCCGACGACGGCGACTCCGCCCTGGAACTGCTGAGCATCAACTCCTACGACCTCGCAGTCCTCGACCGTGACATCCCCGGCCCCTCCGGCGACGAGGTCGCCCGGCACATCGTCGCCTCCGGCAGCGGCATCCCGATCCTCATGCTCACCGCTGCCGACCGGATCGACGACAAGGCTTCCGGATTCGAACTCGGTGCCGACGACTACCTCACCAAACCGTTCGAGCTGCGGGAGCTCGTGCTCCGGCTGAGGGCGCTCGACCGCAGACGCGCGTACGCCCGGCCTCCGGTCCGCGAGATCGCGGGCCTGCGGCTGGACCCCTTCCGCCGGGAGGTCTTCCGCGAGGGACGCTACGTCGCACTGACCCGTAAGCAGTTCGCCGTCCTTGAAGTCCTCGTCGCTGCCGAAGGCGGGGTCGTCAGCGCCGAAGAGCTGCTGGAACGGGCCTGGGACGAGAACGCCGACCCCCTCACCAACGCCGTGCGCATCACGGTCTCCGCACTGCGAAAACGGCTCGGCGAACCATGGATCATCGCCACGCTGCCAGGCGTCGGCTACCGGATCGACACAGCTACGGAGACCGTCGTCCCCGGCAGGGACACCACCGATCCGGGCACCGCGGATGCGTAGACGCCCAGGGCTCAGCGCCCGAATGAAACTCACCCTCAGCTACGCCGCATTCCTCGCCGTCGCCGGCGCTCTCCTGCTGGCCGTGGTCTGGGTGTTCCTGCTGCGCTACGTGCCCGACAACTCCCAGGGCCTTCTCGGGATCTCGCCCAACCGCTACCTCCTTGTGCGCACCTTCGCCCCCGCCGCGGCCGTGGCGATGTTCTTCCTGCTCGTGTTCGGTCTCGTCGGGGGATGGATCCTCGCCGGCCGGATGCTCGCACCACTCACACAGATGACAGCCGCGGCACGGATGGCCGGGAGCGGATCGCTGTCCCACCGGATCCGGATGGAAGGCCGCCAGGACGAATTCCGTGAACTCGCCGACGAGTTCGACTCGATGCTCGAACAACTCGAGTCCCACGTCGCCGAGCAGCAGAGGTTCGCCGCCAACGCCTCACACGAACTGCGCACCCCACTGGCGATCTCGCGGACACTCCTCGACGTCGCCCGCAAGGACCCCACGCGGGACCGGGGCGAACTCATCGAACGCCTGCACACTGTCAATACGCGAGCGATCGACCTCACCGAGGCCCTCCTGCTGCTCAGCCGCGGCGACCGTGGAAACTTCACCCGCGAGAGCGTCGACCTCTCCCTCGTCGCCGAAGAGGCCGCCGAAACGCTGCTTCCTCTCGCCGAACAGCGCGGGATCACGCTGGACGTCACCGGCGGGGCGGCCCGCACCATTGGTTCCGCGGAGCTCCTGCTGCGGATGGTGATGAACCTCGTCCAGAACGGCATCGTCCACAACCTTCCCGTGGGCGGCACCGTGACGGTCCACACCGAGGCACACGGCGACACGAGCGTGCTTCGGCTCGAGAACACGGGCCGTCGGCTCCCGCCGGATCTGGTACCGACCCTCACCGAACCCTTCCAGCGAGCAACGGAACGCGTACGCACCGACGAGCACGTCGGCGCCGGCCTCGGCCTGGCCATCGTGCACAGCATCGTCCGCGCCCACGACGGGAGCCTCGACCTCGTCCCCCGCCCCGCCGGCGGTCTCCTCGTCACGGTCCGGCTTCCAGGCCCGCCGTAGGCATCGTCCCCGAGCGATCCGCCCTGGAGGCCGTCGGCCTCGGGGGAGATGCTCCCAAGCGCGATCGGCCGATTCCCGTCTGTTCATGGGTGGGTGAACGCCAATACCCTGTGCGACCTTCGTGCCTGGGGGTCACGTGAACGGCCCAACACTCGAACCGATGACCGCGATGCCCCAGACACGGAATTGGAAACGGCCGTTCGTATGGTGGCTACTGCTGCTCCCACTGTTCCTTGGTGATCTCGTACCGCACGCCCCCGTGCTCGGAGCCCTCGACCATCTCCATGTCGGGAGGAGTGGGAATGGTGTCCGAGAGCGTCATTTCGAGCTTCTCCATGACGTTGCGCGAACCATGGTTCACGGCCATCGTCTCAGCCCAGACCATGCGCACACCGAGCCCCGTGAACGCCTTGCCCAGCAATGCCCGCGAAACTTCGGTGGCATAGCCCTTGCCCCAGGCCGCCTGCCGCAGCCGGTAGCCAAGTTCGGCCTCGTCCGGCGGGCCCTGCGGCTCGGGACGCAGGCAGAACCAGCCGATGAACGCGCCGCCGTCCTTCTCGTGCGCGGCGAACAGTCCAAGATCGCCGTGCCACCTCTCGTAGCCGGCGATGATGCTTGGCAGGTGGCGCTCGCGGACAATCTCCGGCGCGGTCGGATTGCCCCCGGTCAGATACCGCATCACCGCGGCGTCGCTGTCCAACTCGATCAGCAAGTCCGCGTCGGCGGAGGTGAAACGCCGCAAGGTCAGGCGCTCGGTCTCCAGGTAGGTGTCCACAGAATTGATCATGCCTAGAGCATGACGGGCAGTTCAAACGGATTTACTCGGACACCGTCGGCGAACCTCAAGGTGCTGCCGCGGAATCCACGCCGAGATCGCAGCGGCTAGCAGCACCGCCCCCGACAGCATGCGGATCCACCTGGGGAAATGAACCGACAGAGACCCCTTGGTATGGTGCGCCGATGCCAGCGATCAAGCAATTCCAAGTCACCTTCGACTGCGCGGAACCTGAGCGTCTCGCTCGCTTCTGGTGTGAGGTGTTGGGGTACGTCGTTCCGTCGCCGCCGACGGGGTTTGCCACTTGGGACGATTTCAACGGCTCCCAGGCTCCCGAGGATCAGGGTTCATGGTTCGCCTGCACCGATCCGTCAGGTGTCGGGCCGCGGCTGTACTTTCAGCGCGTCCCTGAAGGCAAGGTCGCCAAGAATCGGCTGCATCTTTGCGTGAGAGTCGGGACCGGGCTCGTGGGGGAGGAGCGCCTGGCGACGCTCGAGGCTGAATGCGCGCGGCTGATCCCCCTCGGCGCGGTACGCGAGCGACTCCTGTATGACGGCAACGATTCCTGCATCGTGATGCAGGACATCGAGGGCAACGAGTTCTGTCTCGACTGAGTCTCATCCGAGCCGGCCGGGTGCCCGGGTTGTCGTGGCGGAGAGGCGGTTCGGAACGTGGCACCCAGGACAGGGACGCGTGAGCAGTTGGCGGGTGCGGCGCGGGCCGCGCTGGGTGGTGGGCGGCGGCTGGAGGCGGTTGAGCGGGTCGCGGGCGGCAGCAAGAAGGGCGTGTACCGCCTGGTGATGGACGATGCGACGACGGCGATCGCCTACCTGTGGGATGACGCCGAGAACTACTGGCCGGCGGCCGAGGGTGATGACGACCTCACCGACCCGTTCTCGCCCGGCCTCGGGATCGGCCTGTTCGAGGCCGCGCACGCGCGGCTGGACGCGCTGGATGTCCGCGTTCCGGCGATCCGTTTGGTCGACCGCGAAGGTGTTCACTGCCGGTCGGACCTTGTGATCGTCGAGGATCTCCCGGGCGAGAACCTGGAGGAACTGCTCGCGCGCGACCCGGGCGCGGCTGCCCCGGTCATGGCCCGGCTGGGGGAGACGCTGGAGGCGATGGGTCGGCATCGGGCCTCCGCCTACGGCAAAGTGGCCGTGGTGGACGCAGATGGAACGTCGCGCGGGACGTCCTGCCAGGGGGTCGTCCTGGACCGTGCGCTGTGTGACCTCGCCGAGGCGGCGTCGCGTGATCCACGGATCGCGGGAGCCCGCGGCCGACTGGAGGAGCGGCTGCAAGGTCTCGCGGCGGCGGTGCGGCCACGGGCGCATTACGCGGTCGTGCATGGTGAACTGGGGCCCGACCATGTGCTGGTGGACAGGGGTGGGAACCCTGTGGTGATCGATATCGAGGGCCTGATGTACTCGACGTCGAGTGGGAACACGTCTTTCTGCAGATCCGCCTGCACGACGCCTACCGGCCGCTGAGGGTCGACGGACTCGACGAGGACCGGCTCGCGCTCTACATGCTCGCCCAGCGTCTCTCGCTGACGGCGGGTCCGCTGCGGCTGCTCGACGGGGACTTTCCCGACCGGGCGTTCATGGCGGGCATCGCCGAGTACAACCTGAACAAGGCACTTGACCTGGTGCGCGCCTGAACAACCCCCCCGCATATCACCTGGTCCGGTCAGGCCTGTCCCCGAAAGATGGCTGGCCAGACGCACGCAACGCCCGTGCCGGCAGGCGAATGCCAGTACGCGGCGGCCTGCGCGGCGGACAAGCTGCGCTGGAAGCCGGCTGGACGCCGCCGAGCGGGACGCACGGCTGGAAAGCGCGCCTAGGACGGCGCGGCGCTGGGAAGGGGTAGCCGTGTCAGTCGATCACCCCCCATCGCGGCTAACTCCCGTGAATCCAAGGAGAGATGACTCGTGCTCAGATCAAGGAGCAGGACCATGATGGCCGCCCTGGCCGCGCTGTGCGGACTGCTCTTCGCGGCCACAGCCCCCGCTCAGGCCACCACCCCGGCCAGGCACGGCTCCCGATTTGTGGTGAGCGAAGCGCAGTTCGAGCGGATGTTCCCGGACCGGAACTCCTTCTACACCTACGACGGGCTGCTCGAAGCCACCGAGGCGTACCCCGCCTTCGCCCGCACCGGCAGCCGGACCGTCCGCAAACAGGAGGCCGCAGCCTTCCTCGCCAACATAAGCCACGAGACCGGCGGTCTGTTCTACGTCCGGGCGCAGAACGAGGCGTCCTACCCGATCTTCTGCGACGCCACTCAGCCCTACGGCTGTCCGGCCGGGACCTCCGCGTACTACGGGCGCGGTGCGATCATGCTGAGCTGGAACTTCAACTACAAGGCCGCAGGCGACGCGCTGGGCCTGGACCTGCTCAACAACCCCTGGCTGGTGGAGACCGATCCGGCCGTGGCCTGGATGACCGCGTTGTGGTACTGGAACACCCAGACCGGCCCGGGGACGATGACCGGGCACGACGCGATCACCGGTGGTCACGGCTTCGGGCAGACGATCTGGAGCCTCAACGGCTCCACCGAGTGCAACGGCGGCCGCCCCGACCAGATGCAGCACAGGGTGGACCTCTACCTCGGGTTCACCGACATCCTGCACACCTCGCCGGGCGCGAACCTCACCTGTTGAGCAGGAGGTCTGTGGCGGGTCCGCACACCCGCCGCGGACCGCTACCCGAACCCGGCACTGGACGGGAAGGCGTACGCGGATAGTCGCCGCCCCGGCTGATCTCCACCGCACCTGACACAAGACCGGACGGCCCGGTGTTTCGGCAACACCGGGCCGTCGTCGGTCTGTTGGCCCCAGGTCCGGGCCGCCGGCAGTCCCCGGCCTCCGTCAGCCGTGCGAGACGGTCAGCCCGTAGAACGCGACCCGCGCGCCCTTCGTGGTGCTGTCGGAGGATGACTGGTTGTAGGAACCGGCCTTGAAGTACTGCTTGTACGGGAAGAACGACGACGGGATCGTGTAGTGCGTGGTGCTGCCGTTGACCGTCAGGTTGATGGTGTTGCCGCCGGACACGGCGATGGTGTAGCTCCACGTCTTGCCGACCGACACGTTGCCCACGGTGTGCAGTGTCTGGCCGCCCGAGGGGGAGTTCTCGGTACCGACGATGATGTCGCCGTTCGACCGGTAGTACAGCTCCACCAGCGGCTTGGTGGAGGTGCCGCCGGAGCCGAGGTGAATCTGCCCGACACACACGTTGGACGTCACCGACACCACGCGCAGCGTCGCGCTCAACTTGTGGCTGCCGCTCAACGACCAGTCCGCCGCGCTGCCGCTGCGGTTCATCTCGCGCAACTCGGAGCGGGCGTAGTTGGAGTTGGGGGTGGTGACGCCCTTCTCGGGCGCCCAGAACGTCATTGCTCCGTCACGGGTGTCCGTGTAGAAGTACGAGTCCTGGAAGCCGTTCGCGCCCTGCAGCCGGGACGAGGATATGGTGGTGGGACTGCCGGGCGACCCCACGGGCTCCTGCAACTGCCAGACCGACAGGTCGAAGTTGCCGCCGGGAGCGACCTTCGGGTCTGCGGCGCCGGCGTTTGAGGTGCCCAACACGGTGACCACGGCGACAGTGGCCGCGACGGTGGCCGTCGCGAGAACTCTTGTACGGATCATGGTGCCGTCCTTCGTGATGTGGGGGAGGACAAGGCGAGTTCAGGTGGGTGAACAACTAGTTCACTTGTGAACCTGCGTGCCGAGACGCTAAAGGCCTGAACCAATGCCGTCAAGAGGTTGTTCGCCGCCCATTGAGCGGTGACACCGATGGCTGTGCGAGGAGTTGTCCTCCTCGACCGCCACGACATCGTCCGGCGCCCCTTCCAATTGAATAGACAGGCCCTGGAAGACTGCCGATCCAGCAGGCAGCTTCTCTCCGCTGATCTCCCGCTGTCAGCAGAGCGGGCGACTGCCTAATGGGCGCGGATCACCGTGTACGTCTCGCCGTCCCTCGGTGGCCGCGTCCAGGAACGGGCGGCGAACGTGTGCAGCCGACCGTGCACGATGGCATGACGCGGCAGAGACGCGCCGAACTCCCCGGCCACCGCTTCCAGTAGCGGGCGTTCCACATCGGCCCCGTCCCCCAGGTCACCGAAGAAGAGGCCCGGATCCAGCGCCTGCGGTATCTCCCCGCTTGACCGGATCTCTCCGCCCGCATACGTGAACGCGTACTGCTCGGAACCGTCTCGGGCCACCGAAAGGTGGAAGAACGGTTCCCCGTGCTCTGTCCTCAGGCCGCTCCACACCACCACCGCGCGGGTACCCGCGCTGGCGGACACGGCTGGGGAGACCAAGCGCCGCTGGTCGAACGGGGCAGGATCGCCGTCGAAGGCGAAGCTCCAACCGTTACCGGCCCTGCCGACCGCCATGACAGCCCGGTCGTCGTAGGACGAGAACTCCCTTTGGCTGTGCAGCGACTTGCGGCGCGCCTCCCAGAAAGTCATGGGTTCGTTCAGCACGGCCCCGTCCCCGTCCCCGTCGCCATCCCCGAGACGTCCGGGCAGCTCCTCCGGCTCCGCACCTTCCACCAGGACGAACCGGTAGGACCTGCGGTTGTTGCCCGGGTCCGGCTCCGCGAGCCATGCCAGGCTGCTCGAGTCGAGGTCAGCCGTCGGCGCCGGTGCCTCGCCGGTCTGCCCGCCCCTTGGTGTGGACAGCAACTCGCGTCCCCGCTCCGGGGTCAGCAGCGGTCCGAGCAGAGGGTCGGCCACCCACCCCAGCGGCGCCAGGTGGTCCGGTCCCAGCGGCTCCCACAAGGGAAGATTGCCTATCAGAGTCCGCCATGCTTCGTCGGTGTCTCCCCAGCGCGCCAACTCCCGCGCCCGCGCGACCGCTTCCCCGAACGGCCCCGCCGGCGCGTACCCGTACGTGCCGTTCCGCACCTGATCCAGTGTCGTGTAAGCCAGTGACACGACGTCTTCGGCGGCGCCCCGGAGCTGGAACTTCAGCGTCGAATCGTCCCGGTAGGAGTGCGCCGCGTGCTCGGCGACCAGCGGTGGCAGCAGTTCGCGCGCGTACTGCGGGTCTGTCACCAGTCCGTCGAAGTACACCATGTAGGTCTGTCCGAGCAGACGGCGTATCTGGTCACCAAGTCCTGCGGCCCGCGGTCTGCCGTACCCCTTGGCCTCGTCCAGCGCCTTGGCGGCCTGTTCCCAGTCGCCGCGCAGCGCCTGACGCCCGGACTCCTCCACCAGGGCGTCCAGCTTTCGCGTCGTGTCGTTGGCGAAGACCGGCTCCCTGTCGCTCCGGTGCGCCCGCAGGCTGTGGAACTCCCGGTACATGTCGCGCATGAACTCAAGGAAGTTCGCGTGCCGTTCGGGCGGCGCGGCCCGCCAGCTCGACCACGTGTACACGGCCCACTCGCCGTCCTCGTCCACGTCTTCGGGATCCAGGAGGACGTGCGTCATGTCGGACTCGACGTCGAGTTGCAGCCCGCGGCGCCAGATGTCCGCCTCCCTCCGCTCCTGGGGCCCGGCGTCCTCGTCCAGGTACTCCTCGAACATGTCCGCGAGACCTGACTCGTTGTTGTGCCAGTGCGCCTCTTTGGTGCCCGCCAGCAGCGACACGAACCCGCCCGCGTGCCGCCACCCGTCGCTGACCTTGAGGAACTCCCGGTACGACGGGGGCGTCCGTCGGCCGAGGCGCTCCTCCATGGCCGCGATCCGCTCCTCCGACGCGGGCGGGAACCCCAGCCAGCGCGCCTGCCGCGCGGCCTCGCCCTCCTGACCCCCCGTCTCCCCTTCCGGCAGTGAATCTGCCCACTCCCCGCTCCATCTGAGCAGGAAGGACCGCCAGTTGAATGCCGTGGTGTCCGTCATGCGACTGATGCTGCCACCGACCACTGACAGTGACCCGGGCCGCCCTGCCGGGGTGTGGATCCAGGCGACGTGGCAAGCCATCGACGTTGACGGTGGCTTGCCGGGACAGGGCGGCCGGTGACCATGAGCTCGTATTCCTGGCGGACTTCGCCGCCGCAGACGACGAAGGGCGCGGGGTCCGAGCAGATGCCGAGAATCCCAGTGATGGCCACGATGGCGCCGGTCAGCCCAAGCGCATCTGCCGGCTGCCGCTCATCGAGGAGGGCCGGGGCCTTGCCTCGATGAGCGGCAGCCTGGCCGCCGCCTAGCGTCTGCTGCCGGCCTGACGGCCCGGCCTCACTTCAGGTGCCGGCCGAAGAACCGGCCCCCGTCCTCCACCTCGAACCACGGAGTGCCGGTGTGCCCGCCCAGATTGGCGTGCAGCGTCTTCTCCTTGGTGCCGAACGCGTCGAACAGGTCCAGGGCCCGCTGCCGGGGGTTCCCCTCGTCGTCCCACTGCAGGAGGAACAGCAGCGGAATGCCGACCTGCCGGGCCTCCTCGCGCTGGGCGTGAGGCACGTAACCCCCGGCGAAGAAACCGGCGGCCGCGATGCGTGGCTCGACCACTGCCAGCCGAATGCCGACGGCGGTCCACCCCGAGTACCCGACCGGGCCGCCGATCTCGGGCAGCGTCAGCAGGGCGTCCAGGGTGGTTTGCCACTCCGGGACCGCCTTTTCGACGAGCGGGCCGATGAAGGACTCGAAGATCTCATCGACCGGCTCGCCGGCCTGCATCGCCCGGCGGATGTCGGCGCGGGCCTGCTCGTCGGCGGCGGAACGGGGCCGGTCGCCGCACCCGGGGGCGTCGATGGAGGCCACCGCGTAGCCGTACGCCGCGGTGTGCCGGGCACGGGCCACCAGCCGGGATGCCCCCTTGGGCAGGCCGTTGTTGTGGGCCATCAGGATCAGCGGGGCCGGTGTGGGGGATTCAGGCGTCCACAGGGCGCCGGGGATCTCGCCGAGGGTGAATTCGCGTTCGAGGACGCCGTCGTCGACGCGTTGTTCGGAAGTGAACTGCATGTTCGTGCCTTTCGGGAGTGCTCGTGAATGGCGCTCCCGGACGACCTATCGCCCGACCGTGACCCCGGAGGGAAGCACCCATGTCGATAGTGTGTTCACGGGTACCACCTCCTCGTTCTCTCGCACGGCCTCCGGAAAATTAGCAGTGGTCGCCGTGGTCCGCCAACGGGTTTTTCCGGAGGCTCCGGGGTCGGGTGCTGCGTTGCCACTCGTACCCGTACGATCGCCCGGGCCGACGTCGTGGCTGTTCTGTCGCCATGTGCACGCGGGCCCCGACGCTGGAGCGGCGCCCACGTAGAACACATTCGGAGGGTTTCCGGCGGACGTGGTGTCAGTCGGAGGCAACCCTTACGGGATCGTCCGCCGGAGTGCCTACACGGAGCCACCGGTACCCGTAGGCAGGCAGTTCGACGCGGAGCAGGCCGTCGTCGGGCACGGTGAGACCTGCGTGGCCTTCGTCGAGCAGATCCATGAGGCGCCCGCCGGGCCCGGCCTCGGGCAGCCGCAGCCGTACGGTGACCGGCTCGGCCGCGAAGTTGTGCACCGCCAGGACGGTCCCGTCGGTGGTGCAGGCGATGTGTGCGAGGACCGCTCGCTCCCCGGTGTCCACGAGGCGGTAGTCGCCCCAGGCCAGTTCGGGGGCCTCCCGGTATCGCTCGATGAACAGCCGCATGCGGCTCAACAGCGAACCAGGGTCACGACTCTGCTCGTACACGTTGACCTTCTGAGGTCCGAACGCGCCGTCCGCCAGCGGGTTGGGAAAGGCGTCCGGACCGGCGTTGGAGAAGCCGGCGCCCGCCTCCGGGGTCCATTGCATGGGCGTCCGTACAGCCTGGCGTCCCTCGGCGGCGAGGTTCTCCCCCATGCCGATCTCCTCGCCGTAGAAGAGCACGGGAGTACCCGGCAGGGTGAACAGCAGGCTGTAGGCCAGTTCGACGCGGCGCCGGTCGCCCTCGACCATGGGCGGCAGCCTGCGACGCAGCCCCCGGTCGTAAAGCTGCATGTTCTTGTCCGGGCCGAAGGACGCGAACACCTCGGCGCGTTCGGCTTCGCTCAGCTTGTCGAGGGTGAGCTCGTCGTGGTTGCGGACGAACGTGGCCCAGTGGGCGTCGCGCGGGGCGGCGGGGCGGTCCCGTAGTGCGGTGGCCAGCGGCCCGGCGTCCTCGCGTGCCATCGAGAGGTACATCTGCTGCATCGCGATGAAGTCGAAGCACATGGTGAGCTCGTCGCCGCGGCCCGAGGCGGGGTCGCCGAAGAAGCGGGCGGTGTCGGCGTAGGGCAGATTGACCTCGCCGAGCAGCACTGCCTCGCCGTTGCGACGGCCGAGGAAGGCGCGCAGGTCGGCGAGGTACTCGTGCGGGTCCGGCAGCGCCCCGGCGTCGGCCTGCCCGTCCGTCTCCAGCAGGAAGGGCACGGCGTCGACCCGGAAACCGGACAGCCCGAGCTGTGTCCAGAACCCCATGACACGGGCTATCTCGTCGCGGACCTCGGGGTTGGCGACGTTGAGGTCGGGCTGCTGCTTGTAGAAGCGGTGCAGGTAGTACTGGCCGCTGCCCTTGTCGTACTCCCACAGGCTGTTCTCCGCGTCGGGGAAGACGACACCCTTGGGACCGTCCTTGGGGGGCTCGTCCTCCCAGACGTACCAGTCGCGGTGGGCGGAGTCCCGGCCGGAGCGGGCGTCCTTGAACCAAGGGTGGTCCTCGGAGGTGTGATTGACGACGAGGTCGGCGATCACGCGGATGCCGCGGTCCCGGGCGGTGCGCACGAACTCGGTGAACTCACCCAGGGTGCCCAGGCGGGGGTCGACACCGTAGAAGTCCGTGATGTCGTATCCGTCGTCGCGCTCGCGTGTCGGATAGAAGGGCATCAGCCACACGCAGGTCACGCCGAGACGCTCCAGATGGTCGATGCGCTGCGTGAGCCCCGCGAAGTCGCCGATCCCGTCGCCGTTTCCGTCCTGGTACGTCTCGACGTCCAGGCAGTACACCACCGCGTTCTTCCACCAGAGGTCGGATGTACGGGTCAGACGCATCGGTACTCCTTCACCGTGGCGGGAAGCGGGCGGGTGACGTCGAGTTGCGGGAGTACCTCGGCCCCGAAGGCATCGATGAACGGGCCCTGTTCGCGGCCCACGTGATGCAGCATCACCGCGTCGAAGCCGAGGTCGGCGTACTCCTGCAGCCAGGCGGCGTGCCGGCCCAGGTCGGACGAGATGTTGACCGACTGCGCCACCTGATCGAGGGTGACGTGCTCACTGACGATGTCGAACAGTTCCGCGGAGTCCAGGTCCCAACTGGCCGGGGGCGAGTGGACGTTGGTGCGCCATTGGTCGTACGCCAGCGCGCGGGCCTCGTCCTCGCCGGGCGCCCAGCTCAGGTGCACCTGGAGGTGCAGTGGCCCGCGGCCGCCGGCGTCGCGGTACGCGTCCACGATCTCGCGCAGCCGTTCAGCCGGAGCGTTGACCGTGATCAGGCCGTCCGCCCACTCCGCGCACCAGGCCGCGGTCGCCGTGCTGCACGCGGCTCCGATCAGCGGCGGTACGTCGGACGGCAGCGTCCACAGCCGAGCCCGGTCCACGGTCACCAGTCCGTCGTGGCTGACCTCCTCCCCGCGAAGCAGTGCGCGGATGACGTCGACGCACTCACGCAGCCGCGCGGAGCGGATGTCCTTGCGGGGCCAGCCGGCCCCTGTGATGTGCTCGTTCGAGGCCTCGCCGCTGCCGAGCGCCACCCAGAACCTGGCCGGATACATGGCGGCGAGACTGGCGACCGCCTGGGCGACGATCGCGGGGTGGTAGCGCTGGCCGGGCGCGTTCACCACGCCGAACGGCACCTGGTCGGTGGCCTGGAGGGCGGCGCCGAGCCACGACCAGGCGAACCCGGACTCGCCCTGGCGGACGCTCCATGGTGAGAAGTGGTCCGAGCACATGGCGGCGGTGAAGCCCGCGCGTTCCGCGTGCACCACGGCGTCGAGCAGATCCGCGGGCGGGACCTGTTCGTGCGAGGCGTGTAATCCGTAGACAGTCATGACAGGCGACTACCCCCGGGTTGGACCCTCATCCAGGCAGGACCCGGCCGCGGGTGGCCAGAACCCGGCCTTGGGCGCGCCGGTCGTCGAAGTCCGCCGCAGCCATGTCAAGTGGCAGCGGGGAAGGGCTGCCTCTGCTGCCGGTGGCGGCAGCAGAGGCCCCCAGTGACCTGGCTGAGTACTGCGGCACAATGATCGCGCCCCACTGGCAACGCGCATCGCTTGACCACCAGAATCACGGCATGGACGCAGGACTTGCAGGACTCCTCGGCGGCGTCATCGGCGCCGCGGTCGGCGCAGTCGGCGCTACGGCATCCGCCTGGATCACCGGAAGGAAGGCGGAGCAGCAGGCCGAGATCCAGTCCGAGACGCAGTTGAGGCATGCCCACCTTCAGATAGGTGCTGAACGGACTCGTGCTCTTCGCGAATCACGCAAGAGTGCCTACCTGGCGTTCGCCGAAAGCTGTCACCTGGTACAGGGAACGCTGAGCGAAGCGAGCATCAAACTTGGAGGCATTGAAGCAAGTGACCCTCCCGAGGAACGCGAAGAGCGCCGCCAAGCTGCCCGCCGCCTTTGGAACGAAGCACGAACTCTGAACCGCCAGCTCGACCGTCTTCAGCACGTCGTTTTTGTGGAAGGCCCGAGCGAGATGGGCACTGCCGCGCAAGCCGCAACAGGCGCTCTGGTGCCGTATTTCGGCGCGGTCATCGACTGGTTGCACGCGGTTGACCATGAGACTGAAACGCCGCAGCACGGGGCGGACGCAGGTAGAGCGCACAGCGAGGCGTACGGCAAGCTCCTGGAGTTCCTCTATGCCTCCGCGGATACCACCTTGCCGGACATCAATGACCGGTGAGTGCGCGTGCGTGCTGCGCTCGGCGTTCACACAGCGCCTCGTTGAAGGTGTGTCAGGGCATGCCGACCGCGCGCCCCGCCTCGACGGCCTTCGGCGGCCATGTCCCCGGGTACGCAGGACACCCCGGGGCCGACCCGGGTGAGCGACGGGGCGCCGGACACCGTCTGTTTGAGCACTGCGTGCCGGGTACTCGAAAGGCCGACAGTAGACATAGGAGGTGCCTCCCTCATGGAATCCGGCACCAGCACAGACATTCAGCCGACGTATGAGTGCCCTGGGTCCGGCGACGGTCCGGTCGAGCTGGCCGGCATCCGGAACCCACAGCGTGCCGACGGCGGTGAACTGGAGAGCTCCGACCAGGAGAGCAACATCATCCGGGGCGAGGACTGAGGCGACTCAATTTTCCCTGCCGCGGGGAGTCGCCGGCGCCGAGGGCGCTGTCCGGAGCTTGGCGACCGACTCGGCGACCTGCGACTGGAATGGTTGCGGGAGTGAGTCACCCGTGACGGCGCCGACGAGGTTGTCGGCCACGTGGTGAAGTTTGGTGTTGGTGTTCTGTGAGACCGATACCAGGACCTTCCAGGCGTCCTCAGCGCTCAGGCCGAAGGAGGCCATGAGAACTCCACGAGCGAGGTCGATGACGGGCCGCGTCTGCAGAGCCCGCCGGAGCTGAACCAGCTCGATCCGCAGATCCTGGTTCGCTTCGCCCAGCGACGCGTTGTCGTCCCCTGGGTGGGGTGCGGCTCCGGAATGTGCATCCGGCGCCCGACCGGCTTCGTCGGCTTCATCCGACACTGCGAACAGGGACAGCGTGCCGGTGACCGAGAAGAGTCGGCGCACCGCGGTGCTGGTCGCCTGGATGGCGATGGTCTTGCCTTCGTCCAGGGCACGTCGGCGGAGGCGGAGCAGGACGTTGAGTCCGGAGCAGTCGCAGAATTCGACGTCGCTCAGATCGAGGTCGATGCCGCGTGCCGAGCGGGCAAGGGCTCGGCGCAGACCGTCGTGCAGTGCCTGCCCCGTGACGTTGTCGATCGCACCGGACACCACCACGAGCGTCCAGTCGCCCGCGGGGTGTGTTTCGATCCCCAGCAGTGGCCCCTGGTGATCGCTCGACGGTAGGTCCGGCGGAGCCGAGGGGACTCCGTCAGCCACCGTGAGCTGCGTGGGAAGTGCGCGTTCTTGCATGGCGGCCACTCCATTGGCATCCCGTGCTTTTGTGCCTCCCCCAGCCTCAGTCCCGCCCCCTTCACACGTCAATAGATACCGGAAAAAAAGTTCGCCCTTTTGAATGCGTGAATCAAGTGTCCTATCCTGACGTCATGCGTGGAGTACCCGAATCACACAGTGGCTGGACGTTTCTCACGAACCACGCGCGCGTACTGGCCGCGATCGCCGAGGATCCGACCACTCGCATCCGCGACATCGCCGCGCGCTGCAGGCTGACCGAGCGTGCTGTCCAGAAGATCGTTTCCGATCTGGAAGCGGACGGCTATCTCACCCACACCCGTCAGGGACGCTCCAATGCGTATCGCATCGAGGACGGAACCCTGCTGCGGCACCCCGCCGACCGGGGGCTGGCGGTGGCGGAGCTCCTGTCTCTCCTTGCCGCGCACGACGCGGAACACGGCGAGAGCCAGAGGGATCTGCAGTCGTCGGCCCCTCACCCGCGCAGCCCGGAAGCCGACAGGTGACAAAGAGCCGGGTTGTGGTGTCGCCCCGGCCGGGCCGCCAGGTACTGGATCGATAGGGGCACTCCCAGGAGGCCCCTATCCGGGCCCAGGATCCGGCATCAGCGTCGACGTGACCGTGGTCGATGCGGGCAACGCGGGTCCAAGCACAGCGCGGGAGCCGTAGCGTCGCGGGTGGTCGTCACCATCGCCGCTGTCGTCATGGCGCTGCGCCGCGGCTGCCCCCTACCCCTTTTGCCGCGCGATCAGCCATGACCACATCCCGGGACGTGTGCCAGCCCAGGTCAGGCAGCCTCGTACTCGTGCGCCCGGCCCCCTTTCCACTCCACCCACACCGGATCGTCGAGGACGTCCTCACCGAACGCCAGGCCGGCGCGGCGCAGGAACTCCACGACGTCGTGGTCGGAGTGGGCCAGGCCGACGATCTCACTGCGTACGACGACCGGACGACCGCCCGTTAGGAGCGGGCGGTGCACGACTATCGGCGCGCCTGCCATGCCTCCAGCGTGTGGCAGCACGGCTTCATATGCCACATCGGATCTTGCCCAAAGGCGAGCCACGAGCACCGGCGCGCCAACCGGTTCCCAGGTTGTGCCGCCCGGAGCTCGACCCGCTCAGTGGACGACATGCGGATTCGCTGGAACTGGAAGGGGACACGTGGTCAGTGGTGGGTTTCGTCGCCGTGGCTGCGCAGCAGCTCCTTCATCTTGGCGACGGCGAAGCCCCAGCCCTGTTCGACGGTGGGCTTGGCGGGGACGGCGATCTCGTCCGGGTTGGTGAGTACGTCGAGGAGCACGGGGCCGGGGGTGGCGAAGGCACGCTGTACGGCGTCGTCGAGGTCGGCGGGGTCGGTGACGCGGATGCCGGTGATGCCGATGGCGGTGGCGACCGCGGCGAAGTCGGGGTTGTCCAGGACGGTCCCGAACTCGGGGAGACCGGCTTGTTCCTGTTCCAGCTTGACCATGCCGAGGCGCCGGTTGTCGAAGACGACGAGTTTGACCGGCAGCCGGCAGGACTTGAGGGTGATGAGATCGCCGAGGAGCATGCTCAGGCCGCCGTCGCCGCAGAAGGCGACGACCTGGCGGTCCCGGTCCAGGTACTGCGCACCGAGCGCCTGCGGCATGGCGTTGGCCATGGAGCCCAGGTTGTAGGAGCCGAGCAGCCGACGAGTCCCACGCATCTCGACGAACCGTGAGAGCCAGACGGTGGCCATTCCGGTGTCCGAGGTGAAGATCGCGTCGTCGTCCGCGCTGCGGTCCACGGCGGCGGCCAGCGCCTCCGGGCGGATGCTGTGCTCGCGGTTGTCCAGCGCGGAGCGCACCCTGCCGACCAGACCTTTGTCGTGCGCGGGATCGGCGAGGCGTGCCTGATCCTTCCGCCAGCTCAGGAATCGTTCCCGTGCCTGCTCCAGGTGTCGGCGGTCGCGCGCAGCGCCCAACTCGCCCGGCTTGGCGGGCAGATGGTCGAGCAGGTCGCGGACAGTGGCACCCACATCGCCGACAAGACCGATGTCCACCGGGACGCGACGTCCGATGTGCGCCGGTTCGGTGTCGACCTGGATGACCGTGCGGCCCTCGGGATACCAGTCGCGGTAGGGGAAGTCGGTGCCCAGCAGGACCAGGGTGTCCGCGGACTGCATGGCCCCGGCCGCCGCCGGGTTCCCGATCAGACCGGTCTGGCCGACCTGGAAGGGATTTTCGCCCTCGAAGCCCTCCTTGGCCTTCAGCGTCAGCACCATCGGGGCCGCGAGGCGGTCCGCCAGCGCGAGGACGTCGGCGCGGGAGGCGCGAGCGCCCTGCCCGACCAGCAGGGTGGTCCGGTCCGCGTCGCCGAGGAGATCGGCGGCCCGGCGCACGGCGGACGCTTCGGGGCGGGTGGTGGGCGTGGTGAGGGAGAAGCGGGCCGGACGGTCGGCGCTCAGTTCCCGATCACCGATGTCGCCCGGTACGGAGAGGACCGCGACGCCCTTGTGTCCCAGGGCGTTGCGCACCGCGGTCTCAAGGAGCTGCGGCAGTTGGTCGGGGTCGGTGATGGTCGCGCGGAAGACCGCCACGTCACGGAAGAGCAGGTCGTTGTCGACTTCCTGGAAGTAGTCGCTGCCCAGCTCGGACAGGGGGACCTGACCGGCGATGGCCAGTACGGGCGTACGGCTCTTGGCCGCGTCGTAGAGGCCGTTGAGCAGGTGAACCGAACCGGGTCCGACCGTGCCCATGCACACCCCCAGATGGTCTGTGAGCTGGGACTGGGCGCTCGCGGCGAAGGCGGCTGCCTCCTCGTGACGGCAGCCCACCCACTCCACGTCATCGGTGGTGCGGATGGCGTCGGTGAGGGGGTTGAGCGCGTCTCCCACCACGCCGAAAACTTGGCGGACGCCGAGTTCGCTCAGGGCGTCCACGATGACGCGGGCGACGGTTCGTGCCACAGATTCCTCCAGGTCAGACGGTGAAGTGGGCGCAGGTCAGATGGTGAAGTAGGCGCAGGTCAGACGGTGAACTGGTCGGGGTCGGCGGCCTTCCAGTCGGCCGCCCAGTCGGCGGGCGGTTCGACCAGCAGTTGTCCGGGGGACAGCCACTCGTACAGGCCGTCGTACGAGCGCACGGTCTGCGCGTCGATGCGCCGCCGCAGCATGTGCGGCCGCAGCTGTGCGGGGTCGGTGACCCCCATGGAAGCCATGATCTGCAGTGCGCTGCCGACGGTGGCTTCCTGGAGGCGCCGCACCCGCACGGCTTTGTCGCCGACGTCCAGCGCGCGGGCGCGACGCGGGTCCTGGGTGGTGACGCCGACGGGGCAGGTGTTGGTGTGGCAGCGCTGAGCCTGGATGCAGCCGACCGCGAACATCATGGCGCGGGCCGCGTTGCCGTAGTCGGCACCCTGGATCAGGCGCTTGACGAGGTCAGCCCCGGTGGCGATCTTTCCGCTGGCGCCGATCCGAATCCGATCCCGCAGGCCCGCACCGACCAGGGCGTTGTGCACGGTCATCAGACCCTCGGTGAGCGGTGTGCCGACGTGGTCGGCGAATTCGAGCGGTGCGGCACCCGTGCCGCCCTCCGCGCCGTCGACGATGATGAAGTCGGGTGCGGTGCCCTCCTCGATCATCGCCTTGCACACGGCGAGGAACTGACGCCGTGAACCGGGGCACAGCTTGAAACCGGTCGGCTTGCCGCCCGACAGCTCCCGCATCCGTGCGATGAAGCGGACGAGTTCACGGGGCGTGGAGAACGCCCGGTGGTACGGCGGTGACACGACCGTCCGTCCCTCGGGGACATCCCGCACCCTGGCGATCTCCGCGTTCACCTTGGCCCCGGGCAGCACACCCCCGATACCGGGTTTGGCGCCCTGCGACAGCTTGAGCGACACACACCTGACACTCTCGCCCGACGCCTTCTCGGCGAACTCCTCGGCGTCGAAGTCCCCGTCCCGGGTCCGGCAGCCGAAGTAGCCGGTACCGATCTCCCAGACCAGGTCACCGCCGGCGCGCAGGTGGTACTCCGACAACCCGCCCTCACCGGTGTCGTGTGCGAAGCCGCCTGTGGCGGCCCCCTGGTTGAGCGCCAGGACGGCATTGGCCGACAGCGAGCCGAAGCTCATGGCGGAGACGTTCAGCAGTGCCATGTCGTACGGCCGGGTACAGTCCGGTCCCCCGATCCGTACGCGGGGCGGATGCTCGGGCACCGGGCGGGGTGCCATCGAGGGAACCAGGTACTCGTAACCTGCCTGGTACACGTCACGTTCGGTGCCGAACGGCTCCTCCGCGGCGGTGCCCTTGGCCCGCTCGTAGACGATGCTGCGGATGTCCCGGTCGAAGGGCCGCCCGTCGAAGTTCCGCTCGACGAAGTACTGCTGCAGCTCGGGACGGATGCGCTCCAGCAGGAAGCGGGCGTGCCCGATCACCGGATAGTTGCGCAGCACCGAGTGCCGACGCTGGGTCAGGTCCCACACACCGATCACACCGAGCGCGGCCAACGGCACCGCCGCCATCCACCACCAGGGCGACACCACCACAGCCACACCAGCCACTGCGAGGGCGGCGCCCACGACCACCGCGATCATTCCTGTTCTCAGCACGAGCCACGAGTTACCCGCATGACCCGTCTCATGCGCACCAACCGCGCACCACCAGGGGCGACGTGGCCGTCTCCCGGCCGGGCAGAGTCGTTTCCAAGGGGCTGGACCCTCCTCCGAAGGCGGCACGCCTCAGGACTCACCGGGTGGGGGAGGGGAGGCGGCGCGGGTCGACGAGAGGGGGCAGAGCTTGCCGGGACAGCACACCTAGGCACTGCGCGGTCGCGGCCGGCCCGGAGTGGCGCGGGCGGGGCTCTCGTCCCCCTCGCACAGCCGGGCGAGTCGGCTCAGCATCGCGCGGTGACGCACTTGCAGCGCTGCCTCCAAGAGGGCGTTGTGCAGGGCGCCGCCCGCGCCGCGCAAGGGGTGCTCGTCGAGGATGATCAGTGTGTGCTCGCCCCAGGGGCGCAGTTCCATCGCGATCCTCGCGGTCCCCAGCGGGCCGCTGTCCGCCTCAAGTTCAAGGACGGTGGTGGGTTCGCTGCGGCGCACGACGGTCCGGTTGCGCAGGGTGAGCGGCCCGATTTTGATCTCGTAACGGAGGGCCGCCCCGAGCTCGGGCCACCGCCCCTCGTCCGGCTCGGACCGCGAGGTACCGACGACCCAGTCCCCGTACCGTTCGGCGTCGGACAGGACCTCCCAGACGTACTCGGGGTTCTTCTTGATCAACTGATGCCGCACGGCCATGGATCCTCCACAGTTCGAAGTGTCGTATCCCTCGGTGCGCGTTCCCACGCTAGGCCCGGGTAGGCACTCCTGCACGGAGACGGAAGCCATTCCGGTGTCCCCGGTTGCTGCCGGGGCGGCGCGACGCGCGGGTGAGCCGTTGGTGTTGGAGGAGGGGGGCCGGTGAGGACGGCGGCTGCGCTGCCCGGCGGGGCCGCCCATTGGGTGGGTCGCCGACGAGGCAGGTGAGACGCGTACCCGACGTTCGTGTGGATGCCCGACGTCGATGCGGATGAACGGACTGGCAGGACGTGTCGCCATGTGAAGCACTCCTCGCGTCCCCCGGCGGCTCGCGCATCGAGGCGCGGTCCGCCGTCGGCTCGGCCAGGCCCACTCGGCAGCGGTCCGCCTACCGGCAGCTGTCCGGCTCGCTTCTGCTCGCCCAAGGCATTGGCACTCAGGGGCGTGCGGGAGGCGCCGGACGCGCGTGGACGCCTCTCGCGCGGCGGCACCGATGGCCTGGGCCCGCTCCGATCGCGGTGACAGGGGTAACCCGCGGGCCCTCCGTGACCAGCGGGGCGCTCCAGCCTCAGAGATACGCGGACGCGGTTTTGGGATTAACCGGCCCGACCTGGGAACTCTGACACCGGCATCCACGCCACGGACCTTTGGGCCTGTGGCCCATCGACCTCAGGAGCTTGTCTGCCATGCGCGCACTGTCCCTAGTCTGTTCGCTGAGCGCCTCGTCCTCGTCCTCCAGCAGTCAGCTGCTCGCGGAGCAGGTGATGGCGGAATTTCGTGATCTTGATGTGGATGGAGAGGTCGTGCGGGTGGCGGACTTCGATGTCCGGCCCGGTGTGGAGTTGGACATGGGCGAGGGCGATCAGTGGCCCCGGTTGCGCGAGAAGGTGATGCAGGCGGACATCGTCCTCATCGCCACGCCGATCTGGCTGGGGCATCCCTCGAGCATCTGCCAGCGGGTCCTGGAGCGCCTGGACGCGGAGCTCTCCGAGACGGACGACGAGGGCCGCCTTCTCACCTACAACAAGGTCGCGGCCGTCGCTGTCGTGGGCAACGAGGACGGTGCCCACAAGGTGAGCGCCGATGTCTTCCAGGGCCTCAACGACATCGGCTTCTCCCTCGCGCCGGGGGCGGTCACCTACTGGGTCGGCGAAGCCCAGCAGGGCACCGATTACCAGGATCTCAAAGAGACCCCGGACGCCGTGAAGGCGACGACCCACACGCTCGCCGTCAACGCCGTGCATCTGGCGCGCCAACTCGCCGGTCACCCCTATCCGCCCAGCTGAGCAGGCGCGGAGCGGCCCCCGTGTGCGCTGTCCGGTTGCCGGCGAACCAGCCTGGCCCCGGGCGATCGACGGTAGACGATGAGATGTCAGGATCCGCAGGATCCGCAGGATCCGCAGAAGCCGAGGGGACCGCGGACGAAGTTGTCGCAGCCCGACGGAATCGGCGCCATGTCCACCGAGCAGCTCGACCGTGGGCGGCGTACGAACGTCTACGTCATGTCCTGGCCCCGCCCCCCATTCCGGCGGGCAGTTCGGTCATCAATACCACCGACCCCTCCGTGCAGGCCTTCAAGCCGAGTCCGCACCTTCTCGACCACGCGATGACGAAGGGTGCGGTCGTGACCTTCACTCAGAGGCTGGCGCCGATGGTTGCGGTTGCCTCCGACGGATCCGCGTCAACGCGGCCCCGGCCCGGTTTGGGCGCTGCTGCTTACGGCTGCCTCGGTGGACACCACCGAGTTCGGTAAGCAGTTGCCGATGGGGCGGCGGCCCGTGCAACCGGCCGAAATGGCTCCTGCATACGTCTTCCTCGCCTCCCGCAGGCGCGCTTCATCACGGCGGAGATCACGAACGCCACCGGCGGCACACCTCTGCCCCGACCGAACAGAGCGATGAGTCCGAACCGACAGACGAGACAGCGAAGGAGGTTCCCCATCGTCGCGAATGCCCTGACCTGGGAGACCAGGGCGGTCTGGCGGTCGATCCGTCGTGCCGTCACCGAGTCGGGAGCCGAGCGCGACACGGCGGTGCAGTCCCTCAAGGCTGCCGGCGCGGCACTGCTCGCCTGGGCCCTGGCCGGCTGGTGGTGGGACGCCCCAATGGCGCTGATGGCGCCATGGACCGCGTTGTCCCTGGTGCAGAACACCGTCTACCGCTCGCTGCTGTCCGCATTTCAGCAGTTCGCCATGGTCGTCGTGGGCACGCTCCTGGCCGCCGCGGCCGGCGTGCTGACCGACAACACCATGGCGGCGATGGCGCTGGCACTCCCACTGACCGTCCTCCTCGGCAACTACGCCCGCTTCGGCGCCCAGGGGCTCTACGCGCCGACCGCCGCGCTGTTCGCTCTCGCCTACGGCTCCTACACGGGTCCCGAGATCGCCCACCGGTTCCTGGAGACTCTGCTCGGGGCGGTCATCGGCATCGGTGTCAACGCCCTGGTGTTCCCGCCGGTCCACTCACGGCGGGTGCGCCATCTGCGTGCGCAACTCCCATTCCTGTCAGCTGAGTTGCTGCACGACGTCGCCGACGGTCTTGCCGAGGGATACACCGAGGAGCAGGCACGCGGTTGGTACGACCGGGCTCAGCGGCTCACCGACGTAGTGACCGACCTGCGGGAGCAGCGACGCTGGTCGGACGAGAGCTACCGCGCCAACCCAGGCCTCAGGATGCGGCGCCGGGCCGCGCCCGCGCGTCCGAAGGCCCCATGGGACTTTGTGTGGGACCAGGTCACCGAAAACATCGCGACGACCATACGGACATTGGCCGAGCCCGCTCGGCGCCCTGTCCTCTCCTCGGATGCCATAGACGCCCTTACCGCGTTGCTGCGGGCAGCCGGCGACGTGTGCCGATTCGACGAATACGGGCAGCAAGCCGAAGGCCGCCCGTGCGACGACGCCGCACCGGCCCGTAACTTCCGCCTCTCG
The DNA here is from genome assembly GCF_042671685.1 of Streptomyces sp. NPDC127595. Lineage (NCBI taxonomy): Bacteria > Bacillati > Actinomycetota > Actinomycetes > Kitasatosporales > Streptomycetaceae > Streptomyces > Streptomyces sp. NPDC127595. Next base: position 978,691 of record NZ_JBHXWK010000002.1, read on the forward strand.
CTGGCCGAGGCTTCTGCGGCGCACCGCCGCCTGACCGCCCTGTGCGCGGGCCGCAACCGGACAGTCGCGCCGACGACCGGAGGACTCCTGGCCGACGCCAGAAGACTCCTGTCGGCCCTCTTGCGCATCGCGGATCCTGAAGCAGCCCTCATACCTGGCTAAGAGCTCCTAACGAAATGAGTAGCGCGGAACGCTAGGCTCAGGTGGTCATGAGTCAGAGTGGTTCGCAAGCGGCAGCATTCTTCCGGGACGTCCGTCGGAGCGGAGTCGTCTGGCTTGTGCGGGATGACGAGGGCAGCCCGGCTCCCCTAGCGGCTGACGGCACCCGGAGTCTTCCCTACTGGTCGACGTCGGCCCGCGCCGCGCGGGCGGCGAAGATCTGGGCAAATGGGCTACGGGTTGAATCCATGCCTCTCGATGCCTGGCGCGACAGCGACCTGCCTGCTGCCTCCAGCGAAGGACTCCTGATCGGCATCAACTGGAGCGGTCCCCGTCTCGTCGGATGGAGTTTCACTCCCGTCCAAGTCCTCAGACGACTCGCGGTGGCCGACTAGCTGTCGCCCTCGCTTGGCAGAGCGCGCAGTCGCCGCCAGCAGATGAGTGCACATCCGAGGATGAGGAACGCTTCGTGGATGTCGTCGCGTATCTCCCAGCGGATCCGCAGGCGGCGGAACCAGTGCAGATGGGCGAACGCGCGCTCCACGACCCAGCGTTGCCTCTCGCCGATCCCGCACCTCTCACGCGCGAGTTCTACGACATTGGTGAGACCGTCTACCTGAAGATCAGCCAGCAGCCCGTGTACCTCGCGCATGCTGAAGCCTCAGACGGTGACCGGGGCGCGCTCTTCCAGGCGGACTGGGGTGTATGGGGAGAGTTCGCCGTACCGACCTGGTACGCCAAAGGCCATACGGTGGAAACCACCGCCCTGGCCGCGACCCTCTCGCTCTGGACCGACCTGCGCCCCGCCTTCGACGCCATCTACACCGGTCTGCACCGTGAGGCGCTGAACAGGCGTTACGACTGGTTCGAGAGGACTGGACACCCGAATTGCGTGTGCTGGTGGGTCTCCGACGGCGTGATACCCCCCTGGCAGGAGGGGGTTTCCAGACTGGAACACCTCTACGACCACGGCTCCGCGCCGCACGCCTTCACCTTCCACCACCCGTTCGCCCCGGAGGGAACTCCGACCAGGATCGAAGGCATCGGGCCGAAGAGCGACCAGGTTCGCTGACAAGGAAGCCTGAACGACCGGGTTCGCTGTCAAACGCCTCGTGTCCCGTCTCCGGCGATGTGGCCCTTGTCCCAGGTGATTTGGTCCGATTCGCCTCTGGTCTCAGACGATCGAGTTCAGCGGCAGAGCTCCATGATGATGTCGTCGAAGTCGGGGAACTCTCTCGTGGCCTGCTCAATCACGACAACTGCTGCCGCGCGATGAAGTGGAGCGAATTGTTCCGCGATGGCAGCCAGTTCGCGGTTGGGATGTGGGTCCCCAGTCGGGCTCGTACGAGTTGGCCGCCTCCCATGGGCCGAAGCCGTCGGCCAGCAACCAAAGGAAAGCGCCCAGGTTGCGGGCGACGACACCTGTCTCTCCTTCGGAGCCGAGGAAGACGACGGGCTGCTCGGCCAGTACTCGACCCGGGCGGATCAGCCAGAATGCGGCGAATCCGCCGGTGCCATCTTGGCCGAACACGCGGAAGGCGTCGCCGTTCAGCTCGCCGTTGCCGGTCCACGCGCGGAACCAGTCGGTTGTCTCATCGGCAGTCAGGAAAGCCTTGAAGGGCTCGAAGTCGACGCCGTCCTCGCCGATGCGGTCGAGCCGGACCGCCATGGCAGCGGCAAGTGGGGCAGGGAACTGGCGTTCCTCGGTCGGTGTCACACGAACAGACTAGCGACGTGATCCTCCGCAACTACCGAGACTGGCTGGCCGCCCAGTGCTGGTGGCAGTTCAGCACGCCAGCACCGGACCCGATCAACTGAGACGAAGTTGGGCATCCACCCCGCCGAATCACGTCAGACGGGAAGCCGACTCACAGGACGTATCAAACGATCTGGTCGCCGCAGGTCAGGAGGAAACCTCGCAAAGCGAGAAGGGCTGGCCGGACTGGATGAGCATCAGGAGACTGGCCTGACTGAGTATTTCTGCTGGCAACTTTGAGCATCGAAGTTGGTCGCCCCGAACCAAAAGCTGAGGGGTTCATCGGTCGCTGGGAGTAGGTCCTGCGCCTCACGCGCGCCTCGCGCCTGCTTGGTTAGGGTCGGTCCTCATGGAGAGCACGGGATTCATTGGCCGTCGGACGGCGGAGCGTGTGCGTGACGTTCTGGAGCGGCTGGTTGCCGAGCGGGATGTGTGGGTGTCGACGGCTCATCCTGATCACGGGCCGCATCAGGTGCCTTTGTGGTTCTTGTGGGACGGGCGAGCAGTGTGGATGTGCACCAGCGTCACTTCCGTGACTGCACGGAACATCCGCAAGGAGCCGCGTGTGCGGCTGGCGCTACCGGACACCTTCGACGTGGTGCTCCTCCAGGGTGAGGCGGAGTGCTTCCCGGACCAAGTGGTGCCCGAAGACGCAGCGGAGGCGTTCGCCGGCAAGTTCGGTTGGGACCCACGTGTGGAAGAGGGGTCCTTTGTGTATGTACGAATGGTCCCGAGGACTGTGCGCGCTTGGCGCGGCGAGCCGGAACTACGCGGGAGCGGGAGAGTCATCATGCGCGACGGGATGTGGCTGGAATAGCGGCCTCCCCTCGCCGACGCGTCTCTCTCGGTCACGATCTAGAGCTCGAATACGAGACAACTTCTGCCGTTGCAAGGGCGGTCAGGGTCACCTCTCGCCTTTTACAGCGGTCATAGTGTTTCCGGCCGGATGGGGGCTTCTCTGGCCGAGGCTGGCCGGCTCGCTCCATGATTCGGATGGTCATGCCTTCGACGTTCCTGGTTCGTTGGTCCCCACGCTGTTGCCAGTCTGCTGCCGCCGCTCCGCACGCTGCTGGACGAGTTCCTCGACGGCGCTGGGCAAGGTCGTCTCGAAGTCGATCAGCTTCGCCCACGTCGGCGTCATCACGATGCGGACCATGCCGTCGTAGAGCGAGCGGACCTCGGCTTCCCACTCGATCCGCTGCTCGGCCGTCATCTCGTAGGAGCCGTTCATCTCGAGGTACTCCTCGGGAATGCCGTCGACCTCGTCGAGCTCGACAGTGCCGCGGACGAGCAGGATCTTGGGCGGGTGTACCTCGGTGTCGATCGTGATGGCGGCGGCCGGGTTATGACGGAGCGACGCCAGCTTCGGGGCGTTCTTCGACGTGCACATCACGATCTCCTTGCCGTTCCAGGCGAAGGCGATCGGGATGTTCCGCGGTGTTCCGTCTTTGGCTACGTAGGCCAGGCGGCAGAGGTCACGAGCCAACATCTCCTGGCTCAGCGGGCGATTGAGGATCTCGGTGATCTGGTCGTTCGTCATGGTGGGCCTCCTGAGGTCGCAACCACGGTGGTCGCTTCTGTACCTGGGACGGAGTCGCCACGCGGTTCTCGACATCCTTGCCGAATTTTCCCGGGGTCCGAACGGAGCCGTGTCCGTTCGGACGCCGGGACGGTGTCGTCAGCCGCCCAGACCGCCCGGCAGTAGGCGTGAGCCGGTTCGTCCCCTCGGTCGATCGCCGGGATCGCCCTCGACCGAGTAGTCAGCGGAAGCTGAGACGGACCACGAGCAGACGGCGATTGCGAAGTACCGGCCGTCGGCGAGGCTGCTCGCTTTGAGTCACCAGGCTCGTCGTGGTCCGAAAGCCAACTGCGACACCACCGTAAGCATGGCCTGTGAATGCAGAACGTTTCGATCCGCGTCGAAATGATTGACGCTTCCAGACGCCTCGGCAAAGGATTTCTCTCCAGGTAGATCCGAAGCGGGAAAGAGCGCTGAATTGCGCGCTACGGATCGGTGTGAAGACTCACACCGGGCCGGCACCATGGGGCGGGTTGTCACATGAACGTGGGGAGAAGCTTGTGACCGAGTGGATATTGGCATTCGACGCCGACTGTCGCTTCTGCGGCGAAGTGGTGGATCGGGTACGCGTTTCCGTCGATGGCACGTTGACCACCGCGGGCCTCACGGAACCCCGTATTCGCGGCCTGCGCGCGCGTGCCCTGGGGGAAGGGGCCGCGTGGGCCCCGACTCTTTTGGCGGTCAACGGCGGCCAGGTGCGGGCTTGGACCGGAACCGCGCTGTCCCTCCGCCTGGCGCGGCTGCTGGGCCCGGCGGACTCACTGCGGGTGGCGCGTGCGCTCCGCGACCTCGATGCGCTGCGGCCCCCGAGCCGTCGAGGGATCCTCAAGGCCGTTCCGGGGCTGGCCCTGGGAACGTTTCTGGTCACTGGCGGCCTGGCAGCCTCACCCGCGCAGGCGGTGACCCGCGCCAGGGGGAGTAAGGCGTCGCGATGGGTGAAGGCCAACCTCGACCGGCTGCCCTCCGGCTACTCCGAGTTCGTCGCCTACCCCGCGGACTATCGGCGCGCTGTTTTCGGCGCGCTGTCCGCTTCGGCGCGGAGCGATCTGTGGGTGGCGCACTTCGCGAACTACCGGAAGACACATCCCGGTCTGTCGGCCGAGCAGTCCGCCGTCTTGGACGACGCCACGCGGCTGGCACCGCAGATCATCGCGGGGCGACAGCAGGGAGCAGTCGTCGAAGGGTTGGAGACGGCGGCTGTGGCGGCGTTCGGCGAGAGTGAGTCGCGGGCGATTCTCATGACGCTGGGCCCTGCCGACACGCAAGGCGTGGCGCCTCGGAGCGATCAGAGCATCCAGGTCATGGACTGCAATTCCCAGTGCGCGGGGAGCGGAAGCTGCAACATGGTGTGCTACTCGCATCCGTGGTGGTGCAACTGGACCGATTACGGCTGCGGTCCGCTGTGGCTGGGGCCCTGCAGCGGGGTGTGCGCTCCCTGAAGCCACCCCTGCTCGGAGTTCGGGGAGCCCGTGTCTGTCTCAGCTGTTCAGCGGCGAATCGCATGTCACGTGGCCTGGGCGGTTGTCGCCGTGGGGCCTGCCTCGGGATCTGATGCTAGGGGAGTTGAGCGGTGTTCGTCCTCCATCCAGCCCTGTCGCCGGACGGAGTCGCTGTCCTCAAGTCATGCCGCTAGGTTGCTCCTTGACCGTTTATCGGCTTGATCTGGAGGACATCCCGTGACTGAGATCCCCGCCGCGTCGATCGAGGCGCGCAAGCGAATCAAGACCGACCAGCCGCACACGGCCCGGATCTGGAACTACTGGCTGGGCGGCAAGGACAACTACGAGGTCGATCAGGCAGCCGGGGACCAGATACGCCAGCTGCACCCAGGTATCGGCGACTACGCCCTCGCCGACCGGCTGTTCCTCGGGCGCGCCGTACGGTACCTCGCCGACGAGTGCGGGATACGGCAGTTCCTCGACATCGGCACCGGTCTGCCGACGGCCGACAACACGCACGAGGTCGCTCAGCGTGTCGCGCCGGAGTCCCGCATCGTCTATGTCGACAACGACCCCATCGTGCTGGCCCACGCCGAGGCACTGCTGACCAGCACGCCCGAAGGGCGCACCGACTACCTCGACGATGACTTGCGCAACGTCGACGCGATCCTGGAGCAGGCGGCGCGGACGCTGGACTTCAGTGAGCCCGTGGCGTTGATCCTGCTCGGCGTCGTCATCTTCATCGAGGATGACGAGGAGGCGTACGCGATAGTGCGGCGTCTGCTGGACGCGCTGCCCGCAGGCAGCCACCTCGTCCTCTCGCACACCATCACCCGACCGGACATGCCAGACGTCGACGCCGCGGTGGCCTTCTGGAACGAGCACGGCACGCCGAAGCTCACCCAGCGCACCCCGGCCGCTGTCTCCGGGTTCTTCGACGGGCTCGAGCTCCTCGAGCCAGGGGTCGTCTCCTGCAATCGCTGGCGTCCGGACGGCGGCGAGGTTGACCTGCCTGCCGAGGTAGCCATGTTCGGTGGCGTGGGACGCAAGGCCTGATCGCCCCCGGTTGGGGGGAGGAACGGGGGCGCGTACCTCGGCACGGACGAGTTCCCGACCAGTGCGCAGAACTGCTGGGCTCGCGGTACAGCCGGATTGCCGTATACGGGCGGTCCGGCTGGCCTGCTGGTCGGTCGGCTTCTCCATGTGTTCGCGTATCCCGTCGGCGTAGACCAGCCACATCCCGACGACCGCACCGCGGGCGACCGGTACAGCCGCATGGGCCGCTGCGCCAACACCTCGGCCGCTGACCCTGGACAAGCCGGCCGGGAGCCCTGGGAATGCTGACCGGTCATCTGGGCAAGGAATCCTCAGCCGGCAGCTTGCCCGGCCTGGTCCCCGACGGGCAGAGGTGCCGATGCGATCATTCGACACCGGCGAGACGGTCGTGCGGCGTGACGTGCACCGCAGCGGGCGCGTGTGGAGCGAGCAAGCCCTGCGCGTTGTCGCCGATACGTGCGAGGCGCTGGTCACCGCCTGCGCGCCGGGCGCGGAGGTGATGTGGCCGGCCCTGCACGCGAAAGCCCGTGCCGACGGCGACCGGTCGGTGCGTATCGAGGCGTTCGACACCATGGCGACGGGGGAGTGGCAGCTCGCTCCCGGGGCGTGGCAGGAGACCGAGTTGCTGCTGTGGAAGCCACCAACGGCGTGGTTCAGTGTCAACGCCTTCTACACATCCGCAGGGCTGCGCAATTGGTACGTGAACTTCGAACACCCCACGCGCCGTACTCGGGACGGGTTCGACACCTTCGACTTGGCCGTGGACCTGGTCGTCGCCCCCGACCTCAACAGCTGGCACTGGAAGGACGAAGACGAGTATGCCCATGTGCGCCGGCTGGGCATCGTCACCGACACCGAGCACCGGGCGGTGGAACTCGCCCGCGCTCAGATCCTCGCCATGCTCGAAGAGCGGGCCGGCCCCTTCGCGGACATCGACTACTGGGCGGCCTGGCGTTGGAGGCCGGCGTGGCCACCGCCGCGCCTGCCCCAGCGCACTGAGGAATGAGTCCGTGGAGTGCAGGGCCCTTGACCGTCGCCTACGAGTCGGATCCGTGTGCCCGATCCGTTCCACCTCGCCGAGGTCTTCGCCACCGACGAGAAGACCGCGATGCGCTACGCGGAATCCGCAAGGTCATTGCTGGAGAGAGCTGCCGAACAGCAGCGTCGGTGAAAACTGCTCGACTGGGGCAGGGAAAGGCCGCGATCATGATGGCTTCAGTCGGCAGCTGCAGGGAAGTCGATTCGTGATGCCAGCCATTCCTCCTGACCCGACGGTGATGCACCCGATGCCCGATCAGCCTCGTGTGGTGCTGTTGAAGCCGCTGATCACATCGCCGCTGATCGAAGTCGGGGAGTTCTCCTACTATGACGATCCGGATGATCCGACCGCGTTCGAAAGCCGCAACGTCCTGTATCACTACGGACCGGAGAAGTTGATCATCGGGAAGTACTGCGCGCTGGGCGAGGGGGTTCGGTTCATCATGAACGGCGCCAATCACCGCCTGGACGGCCCCTCCACGTATCCCTTCCCGATCATGGGAGCCTCGTGGGCCGAGCACTTCGATCTGATCACCGGCTTGCCCAGCCGGGGCGACACCGTTGTCGGCAACGACGTCTGGTTCGGATACCGGACCACCGTCATGCCCGGCGTCCGCATCGGTCATGGAGCGATCATCGCCTCCGGTTCCGTGGTGGTCGATGATGTTCCGGACTACGGCATTGTCGGCGGCAATCCGGCAAAACTTATCCGGCGTCGATACAGCGATACGGACATGACCCGCCTTCTGGCTGTGGCCTGGTGGGCCTGGCCCACGCAGCACATCACCGAGCACATCCGAACGATCATGTCCGGCAGCATCGACGACCTCGAAGCCGTAGCTCCCAGACAGTAACTGCCCGCCAGGCACGCGGTCCCTCGTGTGGTGGGCCTTCTGCAAGGGGGCACTGCACAGACCCACTGCACAGACCTCCATCAGCCTGATGCTGCTCCGCGCCGCGCAGATCGTCGGCAGCACGTACCCCGTCATCTCCTTGACCGACACCATCCGCAAAGCCGGGAAGCCGTGAAGCGCATCACGCCGTCGCGACATGGCAGGACGCCCCGTACTTCACCGACGCCGAACGGGTCGCACTGGAGCTTGTGGAGACCGTCCTCCCCCGGAACCCGTTCGGGGAACGTGTCTGCGGCGAGCTGCTCGCCAAGTCATCCGCACGCTATGGCGACGAGGCGTTCTGGACGCTCACCATGGCGATCGGCCACTTCTGCTTGTTCGTCCCGGTCGCTCTCATCGGCAGGCCCATCGGGCGCGATTCTATTGACCCCGAGGCAGTCTCCCAGGAGTTGCGTCGGACTCCTGCTGCTCCGGTCGAGGAGATTCAGTGACTTGCGGATGCAGAGAGCGCCCGAACGTCAGCGCCCGGTCTCCTCACGGCGGCAGTGCAGGAAGAGGTGGGGCTCGGGGCCGGCGCCGGGGTGGTCCGGGGTGTAGATGGCGCTGTGGGAGGACAGCACCGTCAGACCTGCCGCCTCCACCATGCCGGTGACGTTCTCCTCGTCGAAGCTAGTCGCGCGGACAGGCTGGCCCATGAAGACCACCTCGACGTCCTCCACGTCCGCGGGCACGGTAGCCAGTACAAGATGCCCTCCGGGCCTCAGAGCGAGGGCCAGGCGTTGCGTGAGCGCAGACTGCTCGACCCGCGTCATCTGCAGCAGCGAGAAGAACACGCATATGCCGTCGAACGAGTCTGCCTCGAGCGGGAGATTTCGGATGTCGCCACAGCGGAAATCTGCCTCGGGCACCTGTCGGGCGGCGAGTTCGACCATGACGGGGGAGACGTCGATGCCCAGCACCGAGTGCCCTGCCTCGATGAGCGCGGACGCGGTGGGCCGCCCGGTGCCGCTGCCCACGTCCAGCGTCCGCGCGGCGGGCGGCAGCCGTTCGATCATCCACTCCAGCGCGGACAGATGGGCGGGGGCATGGGCGAACGCCTTCTCGTAGTTGGGGCCCAGCGCATCGAACAGTACGGCGGCGGGCGGCCGTTGGTCCTCATGCCTCACCTCGGTGTCCCTTCGCTCGCCGACCTGCATCGTCGCACCCGGCGGACGCGTGCCACAACGGTCGCTGAGGATCGACATGCGACGTCCCTTGAAAGAGGCGGTGGGGAAGCTGTCTCGCCAGTACCGCGGATGGAAGATCCGCCAAGGAGGGTTGCGCGGCGTGATCCTGGCCTTCGGTCAGGGACTCGGCGCCAAGGTGGTCGCGCCCACCAGCATGCGGCGGGTGCCAGCAAAAGGGGGATCTGCAGGTCGAGCCGCCCGGTGGTGTCTTCACCGAGCCCGGCGACCACCGGCTCGGACGCTCCCGGGGCGGGCTGACCACCAAGCTCCACCTGGCCATCGAGCAGGCCCAGAAGCCGATGTCCCTGGTGATCACGGCCGGGCAACGCGGTGACTCCCCGCAGTTCCAGGTGGTCCTGGGCCGAATTCGGGTGTCCAGGCTCGGACCGGGCCGCCCGCACACCTGGCCGGACAAGGTTCGTGTCGACAAGGCGTACGGCTCCCTCGCGAACCGCACCTACCTGCGCAAGCGTGGTATCCACTGCACGATCCGGAGAAGCGCGACCAGATCGCCAACCGCAAGAAGCGCGGCTCCCACGGTGGCCGGCCATCGAAGTCCGACGGCCGACTACAAAGAGCGCCACCCGGTGGAATGCGGGATCAATCGCCTTAAGCGCCACCGCGCGGTCGCCACGAGATACGACAAGCTCGCCGTCCGCTACGAGGCGACCGTGCTGGTGGCAGCCATCAACGAGTGGCTTTGAGCAGCACGGTTGAAGGAAGTTTCAGCCGTCTCGACCCTGCCATGTGGTCAAGCAGGCTTCGTTCCCCTCCAGGTCGGCAAGTACCCAGAAAGCGGGGGCACGGGTCGCGGACACAAGTCGGCCTCCAGCCGCCAGTGCGGTCTCGATCCGCCGGGGTGCCTCGTCATGCGGAACACAGATGTCGAAGTGGATGCGATTGCGCTGTGGGCGCGCCCGGTCCATCTGCTGGAACCAGATGGCCGGGCCCTGCCCGATCGGGTCGACGAGCGGATCCTCCGGTCCCTCGGCACCCGCCTCATCCGTATAGCCCAGCACCGCCTTCCAGAACGGCCGAATCCCCGCAATGTTCAGTGCATCAATCGCGATCTCCAGAAGCTGGACAGACCGCGGTGCCCCCGTTCCGATTTCGGGCTCTGCCAGCAGCCCGGACCTGTCAGCAGTGGCGGAGATCTGACGTGCGAGTTCGACATCCCGGGTAGTAACCGCTGCGCGGTCCAACGACTGCAAAGTGAAGACGACCCGATCGGGGCGGACATCGACCCGAAGGTGCCGGTCGGCGTCGTCGCCGCACACCGCGACAGTGTCCGCCGCCAAGCCCATCGCCTGAGCCAGCGATCTGACCCGGACCGACGTTCGCAAAGTGCCCAGCAAGAAGCGCCACCCGTAGTCCTGGACCGCCCCTGATGCTTCCTGCCGACTCAATATCTGCTCCATGGCCGCATCCTTGCAGCCCCCCGCTGTCAGCCCCGCCTGCCGGTACTTCTGAACCGGCCCTAGCCCCCAATTCGACAAGGTGATCACGGCCGGGGGATGCGAGCGATAGTTGCGGCACCGGTGGTGGTGCGTCGGAAGCTGCGTGGGGGTGTTGTACGTGGCGGTCAGTGAGGTCGTGCCGCCTGGATACCGACCGGGCACGTCCAGGCGGCCGTCGGCGCAGCTCCGATCTGGAGCAGGAACTCGCCGCGCGCGAGGAAGGGCGCGGCGTGTGGCCAGGTTGAGCGACCGGGTGGCCGGCGCCGAAGAGGCGCCGGGACTGATAACGACCCCATGGCCGTGTGCACCGTCGGACGCGCCGCCGAAGTGTCGGGCGATGGCGCGAAAAGGCAGAGTGACGACGGTGGTGAGAGCGCGCCAGGCCAGCGATGGCATCGAGCATGGAGAGGGTCAACCCGTTGGGGAGGGCATCTCCAGGCCGGGAGCGCGGTCTTACACAAGGCGGTATGGCACGGAGCGCGGTGTCTCCTCCGCGGGTCGGGTTCCTGGGTTCAGGACCCGACGAGGGCTTTGTTGATCCCGTCGACAAAGGCGTCGAGGTCCTTGGGAGTGCGGGATGTGACCAGGGTGTAGCCGCCCGCGGTGTCGCTCACTACGGGCTCGTCGACCCAGGACGCGGCTCCGGCGTTGCGGATGTCGGTGCGCAGCGAGGCGTAGGACGTCAGGGTCTTGCCCCGGACGGCGTCCGCTTCCACGAGGGCCCAAGGGCCGTGGCAGATGGCGGCGATCGGACGGCCGGAGGTGACGAAGGCCTTGACGATGGCGAGGGCCTTGTCGTCGAGGCGGAGCTGGTCGGCGTTGAGGGTGCCGCCCGGGAGCAGCAGGAGCTGGTGGTCGCCGGGGTCCACCACGTCGAAGGTGGCGTCGGGCGCCACCGTTTCGCCAGGGTCCTTGTCTCCAACCAGGGTCTGGACCGGGTCCGCCGTCGCGGCGGCAACGGTGACGTCCGCGCCGTCCTCTCGCAGTCGCCTCAGCGGCACCAGCAGTTCGTCCTGTTCGACTCCGTAGTTGGTGACGAGCGCCAGCACTCGGTGGCCATTGAGCGGCTTGTCCGTCATGGTGATGCACCCTTCTTCGTGACGATCTCGCGAGGTCGCGGGTCGCGGTGTGTCTGATGGGTCAGTTGCAGAGGGCCCTGCGCGGCTGCTGCTTGTTCATGGAGAAGCGGCCATGGATGGTGTACCTCCTGGCCCCGTCGTACAGCTGGTCCCTGGTGGGATTAGCGGCGCCACGGTGCGAGGGCTCTCCCCGCACCGCGAGGCGGACCTTTTGCCCTTGGCCGAGGGTGGGCTCCCCTGTTTCGCCGCGCCCGCGCGGGCCCGCTCCGTGTTGACTGATTGCGACGCGATCACCTTCGCGCGCACGGCGGAGGCCCCTGGCTCTTTCGCGCTGTTCTTGGTGTGCGCGTCCTGCCGCTTCCGCCTGGGGCTGGAACCTGCCGGCATCGCTGCTCTCCTCACCTCGCACTCACCACGGGGAATGCCTGCCCCCACTCCTCGGGTGCTCAGTACGGGGCGACTCACACTCACGCCCGCTCCCTTCCAGTGCACACTCTCCAGCGGCGCCGCGCGACCGAGAGCGAGCCGAGCGGCGGAGGGCACCCGATACCCGGCGGCGGACGGGGCCGGCACACAGGCTGCTCATAGCGCAGTCACGGCTGGCCGCCCCGGACAGTCGAAGACGGGAACCCCGTGCTGTCCCCGGCCGCCACGGCACGAGTGATCGCCGCAGCAACCAGGCCGCAGTCCTCGGAGGCCCGCCGCTCATCCCACGATCGTGGGGCAGCTCATCACCCGCCCGCTCTGCGCCTCCGCCGCAGACTGGATGGCCGTCGGTGATGAGTGGGGCGGGCTCGACCTGGGCCTGGGGCCGGTCATGCTGTCCTGGACGGTGGCCATCCTCGCCTTCGTCGGCTATCCGGCCGCCTCTCGCAAGGGCACCCGGCACACTGTCACGCCGTGATGTGCTGCTGGCGCTGGCGGCCGCCGCGGAGCACCCCAACGAGCACCCTTTGGCCCGCGCGGTCGTCGACGCCGCCCGCACCCGCGGCCTGGTCATCGAGGACATGCGGGACCTCACGACCGCCCCCGGTATCGGCGTCACCGCCACTATCGAAGGGCACGCGGTCGCGGTACGAGCCCTTGCCCGCCTCTTCGATGAAATCGACGACACCCTCTCGGCCCGCGCCACTGAGGCCGCGGCGGGCCTGGAGGAGAATGGCCCCATCGTCGTCCTGGTCCTACGCGACTGCGTCCCTGTCGGGGTGTTGGACATCACCGACCGCCTGCGCCCCGACGCCCTTGCCGCAGTCGCTTTCCCTGACCGCGCTGGTATGCGCTGATGGTTTCCCAGGGCAGGTGGTGCGTGCTGTTGTGCTCCTGGACGCGCTGCCCAGGGGAGTAGAGGCGGTGTAGCCACGGTGTACGGCTGGGCAGGGTGAGAATGCCGGATACGACGACCGCCTCATCGCCCGGGCTGGCCGAGGCCGTGGTCTCGGCTCTGCGGTGGCGTCGCCTCAGGGCCGACGCCGTACGAAGCCCAGGTAGGCGAAGCCTTCGCCTTCGCGCGGCGCCCGGGTCCAGGACCGGGTGGTGAACATGGGGAGGCTGCCTTGGGACAGGGCGAAACAGGGAAGCGAGATGCCCAGTTCGGCGTGCAGGGTCTCCAACAGGAGCACCTCTAGGTCAAGATGAGCGTTCGGAGAGCCGACAAATCGCGCGGGATCCAGGGTGCTGGGTATCGCACCTGAGCGCCGGATGTCGTTGCCCCGCACCGTGAACGCATAGAGTTCCTCGCCGCGTTCGGCCACCGAGACATGGAATGCGGCCGGGTGATCAGCCAAATGCCGCTGCGGCTCACGCCACACCACCACGGCGCGACCCGACGCGGAGGCGGCCGCGGCGGGGGACTGGAACAGGTGGTTGATGCCCTGGCGGGACTGGCCATCGAAGGCGAAAGCCCACCCCTCGCTGCAGCGTCCGGCCATGACCGCGGCCCGGTCCTCCCAGAGCTCGACGCCCTCCCGTTCGTGGTTCTGTGTCAACGGCCGGTACGCCTTGGCTGCGTGCACGGGCGCACTCAGTTCGGCACCCTCGTCGCCTATCAGAGCGGGTAGGCCGGCGGGGTCGGCGCCTTCGACCCAGACGCAGCGGTACGCGTCGAACGGCCGCCCATGTATCCCGGTCGTCGTCAGCCAGGTGAGACCCGGCGGGTCGAGATCGGGCGCCGGCTCGGGAGCGGGCCCGGACTCGCCTGCGCGGGGAGTCGCGAGGATCTCTCGCCCGCGCTGCGGGGTGATCAGCGACCCCAGAACCGGATCGGCGAGCAGGCCAAGGGGCGCGAGCAGCAAAGGTCCAGGTGGTATCCACTGCGCTAGCGCGCCACGCAGCGTTCGCCAGGCGGCATCGGTCGCTCCCCACCGGGCGGACTCCCGGGCCTCGTTGACGGCCCGGCCCCAAGCACCCGGCGGTGCATAGCGATGGGTGCCGTCGCGTAGGGCGCTCAACAGGTCCTCGGCGATCTCTCGGTCGACCCCACGGGCGGCCATCATCCCCAGCCAGTGGTCGTCTCCGCCCAGTCGCCATCCGCCGGAAGCCGGTTCGATGGCTGACACTGTAAGGAGCTCGGGCAGATAGCGTGGGTCAGCCGCAAGGGAGCCGTAGTCCCGCTGCGTGCGGGGAGCCGTCAGATGCTGCAACTGGTTCAGCAGAATGGCGCTGTTCGGTCGTCCGAAGGACCGCGCCTCATCGAGCAAGGGCAGGGCCTCTTCATACCGTCCGCGCAGGGCGAGGAGGCGGGCCTCCTTCACCCGGGCGTCCTGGGCACGCGTGGTGGCGTTTTCGAAGTCCGGCCGCCCCACCCGGTCGCCGTGGAAGCTCCGGTACATGGCCTCCATGTAGGCACGAAACGACGGGTAGCGGTCCGGGTATTCACCGCTCCAGCCCTTGTAGATGTAGAGCGGCCACTCGCCGTGCTCGTCGCGGTCGCCCGGGTCGAGCAGAGCCAGCGTCATATCGGAGTCGATCTCCAGGCGCAGCGATCGCTTCCACATGCCGGCGAGCAGGACTTCCTGCTCGCTCGGGTCGTCGCCCAGATTCTCTTCGTACACCTCGGTCAATCGGTACGGATCCCGGGACCAGTCGATGTCCGCGATCCCACCTAGCTGATAGACCCCGGCAGTCTGCTCTACACGCCATCCGTCGCTCGCGGCCAGGAACTGGCGGTAGGAGGGCGGCAGCCGCTTCCCCAGCCGCTTCTCGGCGGCGGTGATCACGGCCTCGTCCGCCCCCGGCCTGCCCAGCCTGACGGCGCCCGGACCGCCGTCCCCGTCCCCTTCGTGCTCGGCGCGGGGAACCCACTCCTCCTGCCAACGGCCGAGGAACTCCTGCCAGTTGAAAGACTCGTCGCTCATGACCGAGATCGTGCCAGCCACCACTGACAACGAGTCACTCAGAAGGCATACGCCATCCGTTCCTGACGGCGGATGGTCGGGGATAATGCGTTGTCCGGGCCGGGCTGGCGGGGCATGTCCCAATAGGGGCCTGCCGGTCGGTGTGGCGTCCTCACGATTCTGACCGCCCGGTTGGCTCGGTCCCGGCAACGCGACGCGGCCCGGAGAGACTTCTACCTTGTCCAGATAGCCACAGCCCGGAGAACCTGGCCTGGAACAGCGAAATGGCGTGGCTGCTACTGGATTTCGAGATCCTGCCGCCGTCGCAGCGCAATGCGATGTGGCTGTGTGCCTACTACATCCGGGGATAAGCGGATTCTATGTCGACCGTGAACGTGTCGTGCGGGAGGGGATCGCCCACCTGCGCGCTGCGTGGGCCGCGTATGCCGAGGATCAGGCGTTGGCCGAACTCATCGCTGGTAATGAGTAATTCGCGCGTTTGTGGGCCGAGGGAGACGTCAGGGTCAATGGCGTGGACAGAAGGTGATGCGGCACGCTGACGGCGGTGACAAACGGCTGTACCGCAACCCGTGCAAGGGCAGCAGCTCGATCAAGCCGCCGAAGAAGCCGGAACGCAAGGCTCGCGCCTGGCAGCAGGATCGCGTCGACGCCGTACGGGAGGCGCTGGCCGACCGGTACCGGATCACGGTCGACCTCGGGGTCGGGTGCGGACTCCGGCAGGGTGAGGTGTTCGGCTTTAGCCCAGACGATGTCCGCGACGGCTTCGTGCACGTGGAACGGCAGATCCTCATGTACAAGTCGCAGCTGTACTTCGGTCCGCCCAAAGGCGGCAAGGAACGCGACGCGCCTCTGCCCCAGGTGCTCGCGAAGCGGATCCTCACGCATCAGGAGCATTTCGAACCGATCGAAGTGACCCTGCCGTGGCTGGACCCCGAGGAGCCCGACCTCGCACGCGAGGACCGGCGCAAGGTGACCGTCCGGCTGCTCGTCTACACAGGGCGGCGCGGCGCGATCAACCGCACCACCTGGAACACCAAGGCGTGGAAGCCCGCGCTCGCGACTGCGGGAGTCATCCCGCCGCTGCCCAAACGGCAGCCGGGCGAGAAGCCGTCGCGTGTTTGGGAGCCGAGCCGCGAGCATGGCTTCCACGTCTTGCGCCATACGTACGCCTCGGTGATGCTCGAAGCCGGTGAGTCGATCGTCTCGCTCGCGAAGTGGCTGGGCCACTCCGACCCGGCATTCACGCTCCGGACGTACACGCACTTCATGCCGCAGGCCGGCGCACGGGGACTCTCCGCCATCGAGGCGTGGCTCACGGATCTCGGCTGAAAGTCCCTGAGAAGTCCCAGAGGGCGAGACCAGCCGCCGGATGTCCATAAACATGCAGGTCAGAGCGTGATCGCTCCCTGAGTGGGACAGAACCCGGCGTACAGCCCGACTCGTCTGCTTTCAGGGCTCTGAACTGGGCTTATGTCCTGGTTGGAGCCCTCTGGGCCGGGCGGCGAACGGGGTGGTGGTCACGATGGCTGACCCTGTGAACGGCCGTCCGCGTCTCCAGCGCCGGATGGAGGATCTGGACGTCTGGGTCCGTACGGCGTGCGCTCTCGTGGTCGCGGGGGTGGCGGCGTACGCCTCGTACGTTCATCAGTAGGAGTTCGCGTTGCAGGGCGGGGTGGACCGGGTCAGTGCCTCGTCACCCGCGAGTACCGGGCCCGCCCCGGGTCCAGCAGGGTGCGCTCCACCCAGGGGCCTAACTCCGCCTCCCTCTGCGGTACCGGCCCAGCGGCCGGTAGCCGGGGACGCCGCCCAGCGCGGCGTCGACCTGCAGCGCCACCGGCGTATCCCCGATCCCCCAGTGGGTGCGGGCGGTGCGGTGATCGAAGGCCGGCAGGCGTAGGTCCAGAACGGCTCGGCCGCGCAGCGGCTTGGTGCCCGACATCAGCTCGGACATCACCCTCATCGCCGAGCCGCACAGGATGATCCGGCCAACCGGGTGTTTTGCCGGAATGCGGCTGGTCGTACAGCAGTTGCAAGAACCCGGGGATCTCCGGGGAATGCCGTATCAGATACGGCAGCGCGTCGATGACGATCGGCGGCGCCCAGAGGCACGGTTCACCACCTCCAGCGCGGCGGTGAGCACATCCCGCCAGTCGTCCAGCCGCATCGCATCGGGCCGTACTCCCGCGTGTGTGGCGATCGCTTCGGTGAACCGGTGCAGCGCGGGCACCCGACCCTCCTCCTACAGCTCGGGGGCCGGGTCGTCGAGGAAGTCGTGTCAGGCTCGTGATCAGCTCGTTCAGGATGCGCACCGCTCGTGGAGGCTAGAGGGCGTCGGAGACGAGCAGGCTGATGACTGTGATGCGCTGGCCGCAGTTGGGGCATTCGTGGGTGGCGTTCAGTCGGGACGCGGATGCGCTGGTGGAGTCGTCCGCCGTGTCGTCCGGCTCGCGCGTACGCATGCGATGTGTCCGCCACCACCGGGCCCGGCAGCCGGAGTCGCAGAATCTGCGGTTCGGGGTCCGGCTCGTCCAGACGAACTCCGTGTCGCACTCGGCACAGCGTCGGATCGCGGTGACCATGCATCCTCCTCGGTGTGCTCGGCGGCGCCGGCTGCTCCGCCGGACCAGTAGAACCGGAGGCGGGTAACCGCTCCGTAACACCATCACGCTCCCGGAATCCGCTTCCGGCGGCGGTCCTGTTACCCCGCCGAGACCGGCCGCAGTGGAGGATGAGGGCGCTGACGAGGGGCGGATTGAGATGCGCGGGATGTCAGGCGAACAAGCACGTCGAACCGGAGGGCCGGCGGAACTGCCGGTGCGGCACACCGGCCTGGTCTCACTGGACGGACAGTTGGTCACCCGGCGCACCGCGATGTCGCTCCCCCCTGGCCTGCCGCTGGCTCAATGGCGTCACCTGGGGCGGCAGATGTTCGTTGTTGCGGATTCGTCGGCATGGTGGATGGGTGACTGGCTGATCTATGGGCGGAATGAATATCCGGACCGCTATCGCCGTGCCCTGGCAGAAACCGGCCTTGACTATCAGACGCTGCGCAATTATGCGTGGGTCGCCGGAAAATTTGACCCTACCGAGCGGCGCGCGCGGCTGAGTTTCCAGCATCATGCCGAGGTTGCCGGTATTCCTGTGGGGGAGCGGGACGAATGGCTTTCCCGTGCCGAACGCGGCGGTTGGTCGCGGAACGAGCTGCGGCACCGGTTACGGGCTCATCGTGACTCCGGTCGCGCGGCGCCTGACTCTCCCATCCGGTTCAGCGTCCCGCCTGAACGCGGCGTCCGGTGGCAAAGGGCGGCCGATTCGGCGGGCCTTGATCTGCTGGACTGGATGGTTCAGCGACTGGACGAGGCCGCCGACGAACCGGTGGAATCCGGTTCTCCGGCCGCTTCCCGCACCCCGTCTTCCGGAGCGTGAATCTCCGCTTCCATTAATGGGGCTTTCCCGTAGTGAGGCCCGTGTGCGTCCCGCTGGCGTCCCGCCGGCGGGACAGTTCGGTTTCTATATAACGCGCTGCTGCGCGGGCGTGTGCTGCGGGGTATACAGACTGCGGCGAATTGTCGGCCGCGGCTGTCAGGACGGCGTGAACCGGAGGGCGCGCTCACCATCCCCGCACGCCTCTGGCGTGCGCCGACGCGGATCCGATACCCGACAAGTGGGTGAATTCCCCGCTCCTCGGCGGACCTGGACACCGGGCGCATGGCGGCTGCTGTCCAGGTTTCGAACGGGATGGACGGTGTTACAGTTTCTGTCGGCGAACGGGCTGCCTTTCGGATCGCAGTCCGCACGTGGCATTACGGGGGATTTTGATGCACTCAGCCGTGCGTAAGGTTCGCATGATCAACGATTTGCGCCAGCCGCGTTCTCCATCGGGCGATGCCTGCGGCCACGGTGTATGCATGCGCCTCATGTCGCGCGTGGTCAATTTCTCTTACAGGGCGGCCTGACTCCGCCGTGGGCGGATTGTCAGTGTCCAGCCTTTCTGTTCTGTGACTGCGCCCGCGAATTGTTCATTCATCGCGGATTGCGTGTTTGTGTGTACATCAAAGGAGGGCTTGCAATGCAGCCTGGCCAGGCGCAATTCGATCAAGGGATGGTTGTCGAAGTCGAGATCGGTTCGCTGTCCGTGGCGGCTTCGCCGCGTAGTTCGGGTGCGGACCTGGATCATATAAGGGCCCTTGCGGAAGTGAGAGCGCCACTTCCTCCCATCGTGGTTCATCGGTTAACAATGCGAGTGATCGACGGCGTGCACAGATTACGCGCGGCCGAACTCCGCGGCGATGAAAAGATCGCCATCGTCTATTTTGACGGCTCCGATTCCGATGCCTTCGTGCTGGCGGTGGAGTCGAACATCACCCACGGCCTGCCTTTGTCGATGGCGGACAGAAAGAGCGCGGCCGCTCGCATCATCGTGTCGCACCCGCAGTGGTCGGACCGGATGATCGCCTCGGTCTCCGGCCTCTCGCCCGGCACGGTCGGTGAGATCCGCCGGCGGGCGGCCGGGAGTGCGGTGGCTCACGGCAGCCGGATCGGTCAGGACGGGCGAGTGCGCCCCGTCAACAACGCGGTCGGGCGCGAACTCGCCGGGAAAATCATCAGGGAGAATCCGGGCCTGTCGCTGCGGCAGATCGCCCGTGTCGCAGGGATCTCCCCCGAGACCGCCAGGGATGTGCGGAATCGAATCCGCCGAGGCGAGGAGCCGCTGCCGCAGCCGTGTCGAAAGCCCCGTCCGCGGCGTGCGCGGCAGCCTGACGACGCCGGCCTCGCCCTGGGCGGCGGTGCGGCGACCGGTGAGGCACGCACTGCTGCGGCGCGGGTCTCGGCGGTGAACCGGCTCAAGGCGGATCCCGCGCTGCGGTTCAGCGAATCCGGCCGCACCCTGCTGCGGATGCTCAACGTCCACGTCCTTACCGGCGCGGAGTGGCAGGAGATCATCGACAACGTCCCGCCGCACTGCAGGACGGCCGTTGCCGGTCTCGCCCGTGAATGCTCGGGAATCTGGAGGGATATCGCCGCGCGAATAGATCATCACGAAGTACAGCAGGCAGTACAGAAGGACTAGGGCGACTGGTCAGCCCGCACGCTTGCCGATCATCTGACACGGGCCCGGGCCGGAACGGCGTATTCAACTGACGCAAACCGGATTGCGGGATTCTGGTTCACGTCCAAGCGCTGAATGCGCTCAGTTGGACGGCGTTGTCGAACCGGCGGGGGCGTGTGATGCTGAGGCCGGAAAGCAACCTGCATTTCTGGCGGCTTTACGGGGGAATCCATGACGGGGCAGCACGTCGAAAACAATGCTCGTCCACAGGAATTCCTCGACGCATTCCATCGTGCTCCCGAGATCGCGGTGAAGGTGCTCGGGCGCATGTGGAGTGCCCCACTGCTCGTCGGCCCGCTCGCCGCCCGGGCACGGCCCGACGGTGAGCCGGCCGTGCTCCGGGCGGCCGCCGCCGCCGGACTTCCGGTGGTGGTGAGCGGCGCCACCGGGCGGGAGTTCACGGAGCCGGCCGCCGCCGATGTGCCGGTATGGCTGAACGTCGCGGCGGTCCGGGACCGCGGCGCGGCGCGGGAGCTGCTCCGGCGTGCGGAGGAAGCAGGCTTCGATGGCCTCACCTTCTCCCTCGCCCTCTCCGCCGACTGGTCGACCGTCGACTGGCTGGCCTCGCAGACACCGCTTCCGCTGCTGGTCGCGGGCGTGGACACAGCTGCAGGCGTGAGGCGGGCGGTCGAGGCGGGGGCCGCCGGCATGGTGACGCGCGACCTGGAGATGCTGCCCGAGATCGCGCAGGCGGGGGCCGGCAGCTGCCTGGTCCTGTTCGGAGGCGGTGTCCGCGCGGGCGCCGACATCGTGGCGGCGCTCGCCTCAGGCGCCGACGCGGTGGTCCTCGGGCAGCCGGTGCTGGACGGCCTGGAGGCCGGCGGGCAGGCGGGTGTGACGGAGGTCCTGGACGGACTCGTCCGGGAGTTCGGACAGGCGATGCAATGCACCGGCGCCGCCTCGGTGGCGGACCTCGGGCACGAGGCGATCCGCATCGGCCGCGCCCTCACGGAGCCAGCCCTCACGGAGTCAGTGCCCGCGGAGCCTGCCCTCACGGAGCCAGCCTCCGAGGCCGCCGCACCTGTGCTGCGGCGGGCGGACCTGCACGGCGCCCTCTCCGAACCTGTGCTGGACACGATGAACTTCCTCAACGAGATCACGTACCGCTACCCCGACGCGATCTCCTTCGCGCCGGGCCGGCCGTATGACGGGTTCTTCGACACCGAGCAGGTCTTCACCCATACCCGCCGCTACCTCGACCACCTGTCCGCGCAGGGGAGTTCGCCGCAGCAGATCAGAACCGCGCTCTACCAGTACGGGCCGACCGCGGGCACGATCCGCGAGATCATCGCCGACTCGCTGAGGGTGGACGAGGGCATCGACGTCCCCGCGGAGTCGCTGGTGGTGACCGTCGGCGCCCAGGAGGCGATGCTGCTGGTCCTGCGTGCGCTCATCACCGGCCCCGACGACGTACTGCTGGTCTCCAGCCCCTGCTACGTGGGGATCGTCGGAGCGGCGCGGCTGCTGGACATCGCCGTACACCCGGTGCAGGAGCGGGACGACGGGCTGTCGTGTGCCGACGTGGAGGCGGCGATCCAGGAACAGCGGGCGCGCGGCAAGCGCCCCCGCGCCCTCTACGTGCTGCCCGACCACGCCAACCCGTCCGGGAACACCCTGGATCTGCGGGCTCGCGCGGACCTGCTCCGGATCGCCGCACGCCACGGTGTCCTGATCCTGGAGGACAGCCCGTACCGGATGGTGAGCCCGGGCCTGCGGCTGCCGACGCTGAAGTCCCTCGACCGCAGCCGCTCGGTCGTCCACCTGGGCTCGTTCTCCAAGACGGTCTTCCCCGGCGCCCGCGTGGGCTTCGTCGTCGCCGACCAGCCGGTGGAGACCGGCGCCGGCGGCCGCGGTCTGCTCGCCGCCGAACTCGTCAAGATCAAAAGCATGGTCACGGTGAACACTCCGTCGCTGAGCCAGGCCGTGGTGGCGGGCGCGCTGCTGGCCGCCAATGGGCGCCTCTCGGAGATGAACTCCGAGGCCGCCGCCTACTACGGCGAGGCGATGCGGGCCGTGCTCCGGCGGCTGGACACCTGCCTGCCCGCCGCTCGACGCGAGGCGCTCGGGGTGCGGTGGAACAAGCCCACCGGCGGATTCTTCCTGAGCGTACGGGTGCCATTCCGCGCGGACGCCGCCGCGCTGAACCGTGCCGCGCAGGAGTTCGGCGTCATCTGGACGCCGATGGAGAACTTTCATCCCCTGGGGGGCGGCCGGAACGGAATCCGGCTGTCCATCAGCTATCTGACGTCCGCGGAAATCCAGGAAGGAATTGCGCGGTTCGCCCGCTTCATCGAGGCGGAAAGTTCCGAAAGTGAAAGGTGAACAAGTGAACAGCGAATTGAGGACCGTGCGCAGCGACCCGCGCAGGTGGGGGTGGACCTACCGATGACCACGACCGTCGAACGGCCCGGCGTCACGGATCCGGGCAGCCTGCCGCCGACCGGACTCGCACGTCCGCAGATCGTGGGAGTGGGCACGGCGGTGACGCCGACCTCGTACTCCCAGCAAGAGGTGCTCGACGCCTTCGGGATCACCGATCCCAGGGTTCGCTCGGTCTTCCTCAACAGCGCGATCGAGCGGCGCCACCTCACCCTGCCCGCGCCGGACGGGGCTGGCGCCAGGAACCCGGAACCGCAGGGTGACCTGCTCGACAAGCACAAGACGCTGGCCATCGAGATGGGAGCGGAGGCGCTGCGCGCCTGCCTGAAGCGGGCCGGTGCCGACCTGTCCGACCTGCGCCACCTGTGCTGCGTGACCTCCACCGGCTTTCTCACCCCCGGGCTCAGCGCGCTGCTCATCAAGGAACTCGGCATCGACCGGCACAGCAGCCGCTCCGACATCGTCGGTATGGGCTGCAACGCCGGGCTGAACGCCCTCAACCTCGTCGCCGGCTGGGCTGTGGCACACCCCGGCGAACTCGCCGTCGTCCTCTGCACGGAGGCATGCTCCGCCGCCTACGCGATGGACTCGACGATGCGCACCGCCGTCGTGAACAGCCTGTTCGGCGACGGCGCCGGCGCCGTCGCGGTACTCGCGGGCGAACACCGCGGCGGGACGGTCACCGCCGAGGGACCGCGCGTGCTCAAGTTCGCCAGCTGCATCATCCCCGAGGCGGTCGATGCCATGCGCTACGACTGGGACCGGGACCAGGAGAGGTTCAGCTTCTTCCTCGACCCCCAGATCCCGTACGTGGTGGGTGCCCACGCCGAGATCGTCGTGGACCGCCTGCTCAGCGGCACCGGCCTGCACCGCAGCGACATCGCCCACTGGCTGGTGCACTCGGGCGGCAAGAAGGTGATCGACGCCGTCGGCGTCAACCTCGGCCTGACCCGGTACGACGTGCGGCACACCACCGGGGTGCTGCGCGACTACGGAAACGTGTCCAGTGGCTCGTTCCTCTTCTCCTACGAACGGCTGCTGGACGAAGACGTCACCGAACCAGGGGAGTACGGCGTGCTGATGACCATGGGACCCGGTTCCACACTAGAGACGGCGCTGGTCCAGTGGTGAGGCCGGGGAGCGCCGTGAGCGAGGTGCTGACGCTGACGGTCGACGGGAGAGAGCCGCTGTCGGCGGCGACCATCCAGGACGTCCAGGAGATCTGCGACCGCGCGGAGAGCCGTGGTGACACCGGCATCCTCACCGTGTCCGCCACCGGGGCCCCGGAGGGGGACTGGACCGGCGGTCTCGACGTGATGCTGGTCAGCAAGTGGGAGCGCGCGCTGCGCCGCCTGGAACGGCTCCCCATGGCCATCGTCGCGGTGGCCACCGGCGACTGCGGCGGGACCGCACTCGACGCGTTCCTGGCCGCCGACGTCCGTGCGGCGACGCACGGTACCCGGCTGCTCGTGGGCCTGGACGCGGCGGGCACCTGGCCGGGAATGGCCGGCTACCGGCTCGTGCAGTTCGCCGGCACCGCACGGATCCGGAAGGCCGTGCTGTTCGGGCTGCCCATCGAGGGCCCCGAGGCGCTGCGGCTCGGGCTGGTCGACGAGCTTGTCCACGACCCGGCCGTGGCCGTCGCCGCCGCCGCCGGGCTGACCAGCGGCCTGTCCGGCAAGGAACTCGCCATCCGGCGGCAGCTGCTCTTCGACGCCGCGACCACGCCCTTCGAGGACGCGCTCGGCCCGCACCTGGCCGCCTGCGACCGGGCACTGCGGGTCGCCGCGCGGGTAGCGACGTCGTGACGGTGCCCGGGCCGGACGTGTGGCCGAGCGTGCAGGCGGCGGACACCCTCGTGAGGAAACTCGTCGTGGAGCTGCCGGAGCCCGGCTCGCGCACCCCCGGGCAGCGAGCCGAGATCGCCGCCGCGAAGGACGCCGCCCGCGCGCTGCGCGTGCGGTACTTGGACGGGCACGCCGACGCCGTGTACGAGCGGCTCACCGCCCGCACCGCAGGGCTGCGGATCGAGGAGCTGCTCATGGCGGCCGCGGCCGAGTTCCCCGTCCTCGTACCGTCGCCGGAGCAGCTCGCCTGCGACCTCGGCCGCCGCCAGGCGGACAAAGAGGGTTGGGAGATCGACCAGGGCGTCTTCCTGCGGGCGGTGCTGCGGTCGCCGACGGCAGGACCGCGTCTCCTCGACGCGATGCTCCGGCCGACGTCCCGCGCCCTCGGGCTGCTGCCGGAGTTCACCCGCACCGGCGTCGTACGCACACGCTCCGTGCTGCTGGAGCGGCGGGACGGCGTCGCGCACCTGACCATGTGCCGCGACGACTGCTTGAACGCCGAGGACAACGAGCAGGTCGACGACATGGAGACCGCCGTCGACCTGGCGCTTCTCGATCCCGGGGTACGGGTCGGCGTGCTGCGCGGCGGTGAGATGAGCCATCCGCGGTACCGCGGGAAGCGGGTGTTCAGCGCGGGCATCAACCTCAAGAGCCTGCATTCCGGCGGCATCTCGCTCACCGGCTTTCTGCTCCGCCGCGAGACGGGCTACATCCGCAAGATGGTCGCGGGCCTGCTCGTCGACCACGACGGGGCCTGGCACTCGCCCACGGTCCAAAAGCCCTGGATCGCGGCGGTCGACACCTTCGCCATCGGTGGCGGCACCCAGCTGCTGCTCGCGTGCGACCAGGTGCTGGCCGCGTCGGACGCCTATCTGTCACTGCCGGCCGCCCGCGAGGGCATCGTGCCGGGGGCCGGCAACTTCCGGCTCGGCCGGCACACCGGGCCGCGGATCTCCCGGCAGATCATCCTGACGGGCCGGCGGATCAGGGCGACCGAGCCGGACGCACGGCTGCTGATCGACGAGGTGGTGGAGCCGGACGAGCTGGACGCGGCCGTGGCACGGAGCGCGGAGCGGCTGAAGAGCCCGGCCGTCATCGCCAACCGCAGAATGCTGAACGCCGCCGAGGAACCGCCGGAGGAATTCCGCCGGTACATCGCGGAATTCGCGCTGCAGCAGGCGCTGCGCCTGTACGGCGCGGACGTCATCTCGAAGGTCGGCCGGTTCGCGGGCCACACGAAGTGACCGTCGCTTCGGCACATGGCGCCGATTGAATTTCCGGAGGTCTGGGGCGTCCAACCGGTCAGAATAATCAGTTGGACGACGTCCATTATCCCATTCCTTGTGGTGTCATATCGGCCTTGTTATCGTGTTCACGAATTTCCAGGACTGGTATTCATAATTCTCAGGGGGAGATCATGGCCAACCCGTTCGACGACGAGAACGGACGATTTCTGGCGCTCATCAATGACGAAGGGCAGTACTCGCTGTGGCCGGCGTTCGCGGACGTCCCGGCGGGCTGGGAGATCGCCCACGCCGAGGACACCCGCCAGGCGACTCTGGAGTACATCGAGAAGAACTGGACCGACATGCGGCCCAAGAGCCTCATCGAGGAGATGCGGCAGTACGAGGAGCAGGCCGCGTACGAGAAGACCACCTCGTGAGCGGCCCAGGTCCCATCATGATCCGCGGGATGGGCGGCGAGGAGGTGACCCAGCAGCGGGTCCGGCCCGGTACCGTCCGCAGGATCCTGCCCTATGTCCGGCCGTACCGCGGACTCGCCGCCCTCCTGCTGACGGTGACCGTCCTGGGCTCGGGCATCACCGTGGCGATCCCCCTGCTGCTCAAGGTCATCATCGACGACGGTGTGGTCCCGCGCGACACCGGCGTGGTGGTCACCATGGCGGTGCTGGCCGGCGTGCTGGCACTGGCCGAGGCGCTGGGCAAACTGGCCGCGGCCTGGCTGTCCGGGCGGGTCGGTGAATCCCTCATCTACGACCTGCGTACCCAGGTGTTCGAGCATGTCCAGCGTCAGCCACTGGCGTTCTTCACACGGGCGCAGACCGGCGCGCTGGTGAGCCGGCTCAACACCGACGTCATCCAGGCGCAGCGAGCCGTCACCTCGCTGCTGTCCACCGCCGTCTCCAGCACGCTGACGCTGGTGCTGGTGCTCGGCATCATGTTCTATCTGTCCTGGGCGATCACCGTGGCGGCGCTGGTGATGCTGCCGCTGTTCATGCTGCCCGGCAGGCTGGTCGGGCGGCGGCTGCAGCGGCTCACCCGCGAATCGATGCAGCAGGACGCCGAGATGAGTTCGCTCATGATGGAGCGGTTCAATGTCGCCGGTGCGCTGCTGACCAAGCTCTTCGGCCGTCCCGACCAGGAGAACCGCCTGTTCGCGCGGCGCGCGGCCCGGGTGCGCGACATCGGCGTGGTGACCTCGGTGTACGCCGAGATGCTGCTGATCACGGTGATGCTGGTCGCCTCCGTCGCCACCGCGGTGGTGTACGGGCTGGGCGGTGTGCTGACCATCGATGGGGCCTTCCCGATCGGCACGCTGGTGGCGATGGCGGCCCTGCTGGGCCGGATGTTCGCCCCCATCAACCAGCTGTCCGGCGTGCAGGCCGAAGCCATGACCGCGCTGGTGAGTTTCGACCGCGTCTTCGAGGTACTGGACCTCAAGCCGCTGATCTCGCAGCGGCCGGGGGCGCGGCCGCTGGCCGCGGGCGGTGACACGGCACCGGACGTCACCTTCGACGCGGTGGGGTTCCGCTATCCCACCCCCGCGGACGTATCGCTGGCGTCCCTGGAGTCGATCGCGCTGCCCGCGCCGGGCCGGGTGGAGAACCCGCCGGTCCTGCGCGAGGTCTCCTTCACCGCCCCGGGGGGCAAGCTGACCGCGCTGGTCGGGCCGTCGGGTGCGGGCAAGACCACCCTCACCCACCTGGTGCCCCGGCTGTACGACGCGAACTCCGGCGCGGTGCGTATCGGCGGCGTCGATGTGCGCGACGTGACGCTGGACTCGCTGCGCGAGACGGTGGGCATGGTCACCCAGGACGCCCACATGTTCCACGACACGCTGCGCGCCAACCTGCTGTACGCACGGCCGGAGGCAACCGAGAACGAGATGCGGGAGGCCTGCGAAGCGGCACGGATCTGGGACCTGGTCTCCTCGCTGCCGGAGGGCCTGGACACCGTGGTGGGCGACCGGGGCTACCGGCTGTCGGGCGGGGAGAAGCAGCGTGTGGCGATCGCCCGGCTGCTGCTCAAGGCCCCGCCGATCGTGGTCCTTGACGAGGCCACCGCGCACCTGGACTCCGAGTCGGAGGCACAGGTGCAGGCGGCGTTGCGCACCGCGCTGGCGGGCCGCACCTCGCTGGTGATCGCGCACCGGCTGTCCACGATCAGGGAGGCCGACCAGATCCTGGTGGTGGACAGCGGCCGGATCGTCGAGCAGGGGACCCACGAGGAACTGCTGGACGCCGACGGCCTGTACGCCGAGCTGTGCCGCACGCAGTTCGCGGCAGCCCGCCCGGCGCCGGAACCGGAACGGGTACCGGAGCCGGAACGGGTGCCGGAGCCCGCCGCCGCCGGCGCATTCCCCATGGGGCCGCACCTCGGCCCGCCTCCCGGACCTGGCATGGGTCCGCCGCCCTCCGGTCCCGGCATGGGTCCGCCTCCCGGACCTGGCATGGGTCCGCCCCCCGGTCCCGGCATGCCTCCGCCGCCCCGAGGACCCGGCGGACCCCCGCATCGGCTGGGCCCACCGCCGGTCCAGTAGAGACAGTTTCCGGTCGATCCAGATGAGGGCACACGCATGAGTGAAGGCAGCAGCCACCGTCGGCTGTCGGCCGCGCAGTACGACATCCGCCTGGCCCAGCAGGGCGGTGCGCCGGACGCCGCGTACCACCTCGCGGGCTATGCCGAGCTGAACGGGGCGGTCGACGCGCTGCGTCTGGTGCGGGCGGTGCGCGCGGCGGTCGTGGACGCGAGGCTCGACGTGGAGGTCAAGGACACCGCGGACGGCCCGCACCTCGTGGGCCTGCCGCGCGACCCGGAGATCCCCGTCGTCGATCTGCGCGCCGAACCGGATCCGGAGACCGCCGCCCGACGCTGGATGGACGCCGAACGCGCTCAGCCCGCAGGGCTGCTCGCCCAGGCCCTGCTCAGGACGGCGGACGACCGCTGGCTCTGGTACCTGCGCCACCACCGCCTGCTGATGGACCGCCAGGCCCGCCCGCTGCTCGAACGACGGGCCGCCGAGCACTACACGGCCCTCTCCGCCGGATCGACGTGCGGCCCGTCGCCCTTCGCCACCCCCGAGGAGCTGCTGGCCGAGGAGGAGACCTACCGGGTGTCGGCCGACTTCGTGCGGAACCGGGAGTACTGGACCACCCGCTTCGCCGACTACCCCGAGCCCGTGTCGATCGCCCCGTCCGCCGCGGACGCGGACGACGATCCGGGTCCGGCCCCCGTGGGGGAGGCGGTGGAGCGGCGGCTGCGGGAGCTGGCCGAGAGCGCCGGGGCGAGCCCGTTCCACGTGATCGTGGCCGCCGCCGCGGCGTATCTCGCCCGGCGGGCCGGGGTCCGCGACGTGGTGTTCGGCGTCTGTCTGCCCGGCCGCCCCGGGCCGCTGGCCGAACGGTCCCCGGGTACGGCGGCCAACATCCTGCCGGTCCGCGTGTCCGTGGACCCCGGCGCGACGCTCCCGGAACTCGCGGCGCGGCTGGCGGCGCAGCTGCGGGAGGCCGCCGGCCACCAGCGCTACCGCGGCGAGGACCTGCGCCGTGACCTGGGCTGGCCCGCAGGCGACCGGCCGCACTTCGGCCCCGTCGTGGACGTGGTCCTCGCCGACCGGGAACTGGACTTCGCGGGGATACCCGCCCGCACGCGCGACCTGGCGGCCGGTCCCGCCAGCGGGCTGTCCTTCGTGGTCCGCGGAAGCGCGGCGGGTGCCCACCTCGACGTGTGGTGCACGACGGACGCCGACGGGCGCACGGCCGGGCACCGGACGGCGTTCCTGCATGTCCTCTCCGACCTGGCCGCGGGCGCCCGGGTCGGTGACGTCGACCTGCCGCGGGACGGGGAGAGCCCGCTGGTTCCCGCGGAGTGGAACGACACCGCGCACCCGCTGCCGGACAGCACGCTGCCGGAGCTGTTCGAGGCGCAGGTCGCCCGTACACCGGACGCGCAGGCGGTGGTGTCCGAGGGCGAGACCCTGACGTACGCGCAGCTGGACGCGCGCGCGAACCGGCTCGCGCACGAGCTGATCGCGCGGGGGGCAGGCCCGGAGAGCCGGATCGGGGTGGCGCTGGAACGGTCGGCGGAGTTGGTGGTGGCGCTGCTCGGCATCGTCAAGTCCGGTGCCGCCTATGTGCCGATCGACCCCGGATCGCCGCCCGAGCGCGTCGCACTGGTACTTGAGGACGCCGCCCCGGAGATGGTCGTGTGCACGGCCGACACCGAGTCGGTCGCTTCCGGGGCGGAGTGCCTGGTGCTGGACGACCCCGCCGTCCGGTCCTCGCTGGCGGCGCGTCCGCTGGTGCCGCCGACCGACGCCGACCTGGTGGCGCCGCTGTGCCCGGCCAACCCCGCGTACGTGATCTACACCTCGGGATCGACGGGGCGGCCCAAGGGCGTGATGATCGCGCACGCGTCGATCGCGAACCGGCTGCTGTGGATGCAGGACGCCTACCCGCTGACCGGTGCGGACCGGGTGATGCAGAAGACCTCCGTGGGGTTCGACGTATCGGTCCCGGAGTTCTTCGGCACGTTGATCGCGGGTGCGTGTCTGGTGGTGGCGCGCCCGGGTGGTCACCGGGACCCCGGCTATCTCGCCGGGTTGATCGAGCGGGAGGGCGTCACGACGGCGCATTTCGTACCGTCGATGCTGCGGGCGTTCGTGCTGGAGGTGCGGGAGGGCGGCCGGTGCGGCAGCCTGCGGCGGGTGGTGGCCAGCGGCGAGGCGCTGCCCCCGGACCTGGTGGCCGACTTCCACCGGAGCCTGTCGCTGCCGCTGGTGAACCTGTACGGGCCCACCGAGGCGGCCGTGGAGGTCACGCACTGGTCCTGCCTGCCGGAGTCGCCCTCCGACACGGTGCCCATCGGCCGACCGGTCTGGAACACCCGCGGCCATGTGCTCGACGAGTACCTGCGCCCCGTCCCCCCGGGAGTGTCGGGAGAGCTGTACCTGGCCGGTGCGCAGCTGGCGCGCGGCTATGCCGGACGGGGCGAGCTGACCGCGGAGCGGTTCGTGGCCTGTCCGTTCGGCGCACCGGGCGAACGGATGTACCGCACGGGTGACCGCGCCCGCTGGTCCCACGAGGGCCTGCTTCTGCACGAGGGCCGCAACGACGACCAGGTGAAGATCCGCGGCTTCCGGATCGAACCCGGCGAGATCCAGGCCGTACTGGCGCTCCATCCCGCGGTGCGGGACGTCGCGGTCGTCACGCGCACGGACCGGACCGGGGGTCCGCGGCTCGTCGCCTACGTGGTGCCCGGCGACGGGGGCGTGGACGAGACGGCCCTGCGCACCTATGCCGCCGCACGCCTCCCCGACTACATGGTGCCGACCGTGGTGCCGCTGGACACCCTGCCGGTGACGGTGAACGGCAAGCTCGACCGGGCCGCGCTGCCCGCGCCCGAGCACGCCGCCCCGGCAGCCCTCCGCCGCCCCACGACCGCGGCGGAGGAGCTGCTGTGCGGGCTGTTCGCCGACGTGCTCGGCCTCGACGCGGTCGGTGCGGACGACTCTCTGACCGAGCTGGGCGGCGACTCGATCATGGCGATGCTGGTGGTGACCCGCGCCCGGCAGGCGGGCCTGCGGCTCACCGTCGGCCAGGTCCTCGAACACGGCACCCCCGCGATGCTCGCCCAGCTGGCCGAGACCGCCCCCGCCTCCGCCCCCGCCTCCGCCCCCGTCTCCGCAGAGACAGCCGCCCTGTCACTGTCGCCCCTCCCCGTGGAGCGCCTGGCCGAGCTCGGCCCCGATGTGGTCGAGGCGTGGCCGCTGTCGCCGCTGCAGGAAGGGCTGCTCTTCCACGCCCGCTACGACGAGCGGGCCCGCGACGTCTATATGGTGCAGACCGCCCTCGACCTCGCGGGCCCACTGGACCGGGAGCTGCTGCGGGCGTCGTGGCAGGCACTCCTCGACCGGCACCCGGGTCTGCGTGCCGCGTTCCGGCAGCTGCCCGGCGAGGACCGTCCGGTTCAGGCGATCGTCGGCCAGGTGACGGCGCCGTTCCGCGAGCAGAACCTCGCCGGGCTTGC
This sequence comes from Streptomyces sp. NPDC127595, assembly GCF_042671685.1. Classification (NCBI taxonomy): domain Bacteria; kingdom Bacillati; phylum Actinomycetota; class Actinomycetes; order Kitasatosporales; family Streptomycetaceae; genus Streptomyces; species Streptomyces sp. NPDC127595. The sequence goes on from NZ_JBHXWK010000002.1 coordinate 1,010,291, forward strand.
GCCGCTCGACGCCGCCGCGGCCGCGGACCGGCTGACCGCCGACGACCTCGGCCACCGGTTCTCTCCAGCGTCGCCCCCACTGGCGCGGCTGCTGCTGATCGACTTCGGCGACGACCGGTACCGGATGGTCCTCACCGCGCACCACATCCTCGTGGACGGCTGGTCCGTGCCGGTGCTGCTCCGGGAGCTGTCCCAGATCTACGCGGCAGGAGGCAACGCCACCGCCCTGCCCCCCGCGCGGCCGTTCCGCGACTATCTCGCCTGGCTCGACAGGCAGGACACCGAGGCCGCCCGGGACGCGTGGCAGCGTGCGCTGGACGGCATCACAGAACCGACCCTGGTCGCCCCCACCGCCCTGGGCGCGGCCCCGATCCGGCCACGGCATGCGACCGCCACGGCGGACGAGGCGCTGACGGCGGCGGTTCGCGCGGTGGCGCGCCGCCAGGGACTCACCCTCAACTCCGTCGTGCTGGCGGCCTGGGCGGTGCTGCTCGGGTCGCTGACCGGTCGTACGGACGTCGTTTTCGGCACCGCGGTCGCGGGCCGCCCGCCGGAACTGCCCGCCGTGGAGGACATGGTCGGTCTGTTCATGAACACCGTCCCGGTACGCGCCCGACTCGACCCGGCGCGTCCGGTCGCCGGCCTGCTGGCCGACATCCACACGCAGCGCGCCGCGCTCATCGACCACCAGCACCTGGGGCTCGCCGAGATCCAGCGGGCGGCAGGTCCGGGCGCCGCCTTCGACACCATCGTGGTGTCGGAGGACTACCCTGCGGCCGCGCTCGAACCGGGCGGGCTGCCCGCCGCCGCGGACCCGGCCGAGACCAGCGTGGCGCACTACCCCCTCAGCCTGGCGGTGCGCCCCGGCGGCGCCCAGCTGGAACTGCGTGTGGAGTACCGCCCCGACCTGATCGACGGGCAGACGGCCGAGGCCATCACCGGCCGGTTGCTGCGGATCCTGGACGGGATCACCGCCGACCCGGCCCGCCCGCTCGCGCGGCTCGGCATCCTCTCAGCCGATGAGCGTCGGCTGGTCGTGCACGGGTGGAATGACACCGGTCGTGTGGTGTCGGGGGGGACGTTGCCGGAGTTGTTCGAGGCGCAGGTGGCGCGGAC